>JBGAQC010000030.1:0-16511 GCA_044220945.1 Chitinophagaceae bacterium
CAGGCCCTCCACAAGCCTTATCACGATGATTTGTACGGTTTTCCGATTCATGACGATAATGAGCTGTTTTGCCGGCTGATCCTGGAGATCAACCAGGCGGGCCTCAGCTGGACCACCATCCTGAAAAAACAGGATACCTTTCGCAAAGCCTACCACAATTTTGAGATCCGCAAAGTAGCTGCTTATAAGGAAAAAGATGTGGCGCGCCTCCTGGCCGATCCCGGCATTATCCGCAACCGGCTGAAAGTGGCTGCGGCCATTGAAAATGCAAAAACCATATTATCCCTGCAAAAGGAAGCGGGTTCTTTTAAAAACTGGCTTGACAGCCACCATCCCAAAACAAAAGCGGAATGGACCAAACTTTTTAAGCAGACCTTCCGTTTTACCGGTGGTGAAATTGTGAATGAATTTCTCATGAGCACGGGCTATCTTCCCGGCGCACATCATCCCGATTGTCCGGTTTATAAAAAAGTGAGCAAAGCCAAACCCGCATGGCAGCAGAAAAAGAAATAAGACCGCTGAAAATTGTTGTGCTGGGCCCCGAAAGTACCGGCAAGAGCACCCTTTGCAGCCAGCTGGCCGCACATTTCAACAGCAGCTGGTGCCCGGAATTCGCACGCCAGTACCTGCTCGAACACGGTACACAGTACAGTTATGCCGACCTGCTCACCATCGCAAAAGGACAGATCACACTGGAAGAACAGCATCTTGCTACAGCCGGCAAAGGGCCCCTGTTCATTGATACCGACATGTATGTGATGAAAGTGTGGTGCGAATTTGTTTTCGGTAACTGCCACCAGTGGATCATCGACCAGATCGTGAACCGCCCTTATGATCTTTACCTGCTCTGCAATACGGATCTTCCCTGGGTAAAAGACGAGCTTCGCGAATACCCCGACCTGGAGACCCGGGAGAAGCTCTATGCCATCTATAAAGATATTATGGTCAACCAGGCTGTTCCTTGGGTTGAAGTGAGCGGCACCAATGAGCAACGCTTTGCCATAGCCGAAGCTGCGGTGAAAAAATTATTGCAATAGTTCCTGAATATCCGGATCACCCTGCAGGTGGTTCATCTGGATCATGATCCAGGGAGCACGGGTGGCTACTCGGGCTGATATGGGTTTGATCGTGAATTTTACCGGGTTCGGCAAACAAGCCGCTATCAGCGAAGCTTCATACCGGGTAAGTTTGGAAGCCGGCTTGCTGAAATAATAATGGGAGGCGGCTTCAATACCATAGATCCCCTTTCCCATTTCAATTACGTTGAGGTATACTTCCAGAATGCGCTTTTTGCCCCAGATCAATTCAATCATGAAGGTGAAGTAGACTTCCAGTCCCTTGCGCAGGTAACTCCTCCCCTGCCAGAGAAACACATTCTTGGCCACCTGCTGGCTGATGGTGCTGGCGCCGCGCAGCGACTTGCTTTTCTGGTTATGCTTCATCGCTTTTTCGATCGACTTGAAATCAAAGCCATCATGATCGGGAAAAAGCTGGTCTTCAGATGCGATCACCGCCAGCCTGGCATTGGATGAGATCTCCTTCATGTCTACATAATCGCGCTTCAGCCCGTCACCGGTAAACAGGCTACCCAGCTGGGTAAGTGTAAACGGGGGATCCACCCATTTCAGCAGGAGGATATAAAATAACTGGAACAGGAACAGGAAGATGAATACCCGTTTGAGGATGCGTAAAAAACGACGGAATTTTGAATTTTTAGTAGTCTTTGAGCCGGCCATGGGCTCCAAATATACAGAGAGTTCAGCAGGGAAAACAGTCCAACTCAGGTGTTTGCACGGATATATACCGCCTTATATTTTCCGCCCACTTTGTTGCGTTTCTTTTTTATATGCTTCCAGAGCAAACCGGCTCCGGCAATGCCATATGATATCCCGATCGTGGCGAGATTGCCGTTCTGGTTGAAAGATTCTCCGCGATAGGCCATATTCACCAATTGCAATGTGCCGAATCCCACACCTCCTACTACCATCAGTCCGGGTACGGTAATATTGGAAAACCCTTTTTTTCTGCCCCCCACATATCCGCTGCCGAAATTGAATTTCTTGATCTGGTTATAATACAAGCCGATCGGATAATGCAGCGTGTCGACCCGGGAACCGAATTCGGTTCCCATCAGGCGGGTCTCTTCCTGTTGAATCAGGATGGAATCATTCCGTATGGCCGTAATATAACCGTTGATCTTATAGCCATCCCAGGTTTCCGCGGAAATAAAACCTCCGGTATAGTAGGTTTTCATGGGTATTCCCTTCCGGGTCTGGATCTGCAGGTAGTCGCTCTTCTGGGCCAGGGACCAGTATCCAGAACCGATAAATAAAATGAAAAGGAGAATTTTCCGCATCTGCTTCAAAATTAATCCCGCAGCACTGGAATTGGCGGTTTTTTTTGTTAAAGCTTCAGATTTCTTTGAGGAAAAGCACCCCGTAAAACAGGGCTACTCCGAATCCGATGAGTATGGTTCCGGAAACCTTGTTGACGGTGCCGATGGTCTGGATCGTGAGTTTGGTCCGCAGCTTTCCTGCCAGTAATACTTTAAAGATATCGGCCAGCACATTGATGCCGATACAAACCGAGAACACCACGATCCGCTGGCTGAGGTCAAACTTGCCAGCCAGAGCCGTGCCGAGGCCCAGCCAGAATATGATCACATTCGGGTTGAGGGTATTGATCAGAAAGCCGGAGCTGAAAATTTTCAGCATTTCCCTTTTCCGCATTTTCGGGAAAGCCCCGTCTTTGCCGCTCTGCAGGGTCACTTTCTTGAAGAAGATATAGACAACCCCCATGCCGATCAGGAAAATGCTGCCGATTATCCCGATAGCGGTTTTATACACGAGCAGGCTTTGCATCAGTTCAGAAAACACATTGCTGATCACCACCATTAATATATCGCTGAGCCACACCCCTGCCACAAAACTGAATCCTCCGGCATGGCCGTTATTGAGGCTTTGCTTGATAATGGTGAAAATGACCGGGCCTACCGACAATGCCAGTATGAATCCGAGTGAAAGTCCGCTGATGACCGCCTGCCACATAATGCCAAGGAGAATTTAATTGCCGGTTCAGGCAACAATTTACGAAGAAAACGGGGGAAGAAATCGGGAAAGCGGACCGGTATCAGATACTTCCGGTTTCGACAAAGCGCTGCCACTCTTCCAGCATCTTACCTTTCATGACCCGGGGAAACTTATGCTGGCCGCCGATCTTGCCTTTGGCTTGCATAAAGCCCATGAAGGATGATTCCGGCAATACCGTAAGCAGCACCTCTTTCAATGCGCTGCCCCGTTCCACGGCATAATCGTCATTCAGGTCTTTCAGGTGTGCATCGATCCGGTCACGCAGTTGTTCCGCATCTGCATGATCATCGCAGGCCACATACCAATGGTGGGCAAAGAACAAGCCATGGGGTACGCCAGCTACAGTAAATTCGGGAACCGATACATTGAGTTCCTCACTGGCCAGCTGCACCGCCTTATTCATATTATCCACGCTGAGGTGCTCTCCTACCAGGCTCAGGAAATGCTTGGTCCGTCCGGTGATGATGATCTCACACTTATCCTTATCCGTAAACCGGACCGTATCGCCGATAAGGTAACGCCAGGCGCCCGCACTCGTGCTGATCAGGATGGCGTAGTCGCGGCCCTCTTCCACTTCATGGATCATCAGGGCCTCCGCGTCCGGAAGGATATTACCTTCCTGATCGAAATGATTATCATCGAAGGGAACAAATTCAAAGAAGATATGCTCGTTCAGCACCAGCTTCATGCCATGGGCATTCTGGCGGTCCTGATAGGCCAGGAACCCTTCGGATGCCAGATAGGTTTCAATATAGATGAGCGGTTTGCCCAGCAGTTTTTCAAATCCCTTTTTATAGGGCTCGAAGCTTACACCGCCGTGTACAAAGAAGGCGAGGTTGGGCCAGATATCGTGAATGGTCTTGAGATCATAGCGCTCAATGATCTTTTCCATGCAGAGCTGTATCCAGGCCGGCACGCCCACCACAAAACCGATATCCCAGTTTTTGGCTTCCTCGATCACCATTTCGATCTTCTTGCTCCAATCCTTGGTTCTGGCGATTTTCTTGCCGGGTTTGTAAAACGGCGTAAACCAGAAGGGCACCTTTTTAGCGGTGATCCCGCTGAGGTCGCCGGCATAATAACCCGGACCTTTCTGCAGGTCGGTACTGCCCCCGATCATCAGCCATCCCTTTCCGATACTTTTCACCGGAAGGTCGTGGTAGGTGCGGAGGGTGAAGAGCTGTTTCACCATTACGGTGCGGTTGCCCCGCAGCAGGTCGTTGGTGATGGGAATATATTTACTGGCGGCTTCGGAGGTGCCGGAGCTCAGCGCATAATATTTGATCTTGCCGGGCCAGCACACATCACTATGTCCTTCGAGGGTGCGGTGCCACCATTCTTTATAGATCTTGTTGTAATCGTAAGTGGGTACCAGCTGCTGGAAACGCTTGCCGGGGTGCTTGGCGAGGAGGACTTCGTCGAAATGATAGGCCTGGCCGAATTCCGTAAAACGGGCTTTTTTCAACAGTTTCCGGAGCACCTTCAACTGCTGCCGCCTGGGTGAGTTGGTAGGCAATCGCAGGGCCTTAGCCAGGGAAGCGGGTAATGAGAATTCAATCAGCGCCATACAGCAAGTTTGCGATTCATTTTGATCCGGTCAAAATTAAGGGAATAACGGCAATGTGGCGGTTTTAACGTTTCGCTTGAACGATACGCTGCTGCCCGGCGTTTCGGATGCTATACCATATATAATATGAAACGAAAAAAAGTCCTGAACACACTCCGCTGGATCCTGCTTCCGGCGCTGGTTATCCTGATCACGGGCTATTGCCTGCCCGACAAATGGTTGGTACCCGTGAAGGGGGCTGGCAAAAACAGCTATGCCGGGAATTCCTTCTGGTTTTACCCCTGGGGCAAATCAGTAACGCATAAAGGGGTCGATATTTTCGCGCAGAAAGGAACCGATGTGGTTGCGGCTACCGGCGGATTGGTTGTGTTCAGCGGCGTGAAGGAGCGGGGTGGTAATGCGGTTGTGATATTGGGGCCACATTGGCGGTTTCATTATTATGCGCATCTCGACCGGGTCGAGAGCCGGAGGTTTTCCTTTGTCAGTGCCGGAGAAAAGATCGGAACCGTCGGGAATACCGGAAACGCTGCCGGAAAACCCTCGCATCTGCATTATTCCATCGCCCGGATGATCCCGGAACCCTGGAAAGCCGATAAAGGTCCGCAGGGTTGGAAGAAAATGGTCTATCAGAACCCGATTCCTTTATTGGATCAGGCTGTAAATGGAGCTGAATAGCCGGGCTGCGTCCGGTCGGGGCTACCTACCACGCTGTTTGTTCCAGTTCCGTGAACAAAACAGGAGCGGTTTTGCCCATATTTTTCGATTAGCGCAATGGCATCACTATAGGAAAGCTCCGGTCCGGGCTCCAGACAACATCCGGCCGTTGTGGAAACTGCCTGATTTCGCCTGATTATGGGCCATTTTTCATCGAAAATCACTGGTTTTTGGGCAGATTTTCCGAAAATCCGGGCAAAATAGCCCTGCAGCCCGATCAGCAAAAGCAGGAGTGGTGCCAGTATTCCTTTAAAATGCGATTTCCGGTATTTTTTTACAAATACCGACATCGCACCGTAGAAATTCCGGTAATGCACCGGGCTTTTCCGGGAGCTTTCGCCCTTAAAGTGAAGCAGGGTGATTTCAGGAAAATACCAGTTCTGGTAGCCCGAAAGGGTCAGCTGGTGACTGAAATCGATATCTTCCGCATATAAAAAGTAGGATTCATCGAACCCGCCGGTCTTTTCCAGCAGCTCCCGACGCACCCAGAGGGCTGCACCAGAAAGGATGGGAACCGGATTGGGGCTGTTTTCGGGCAAAAAACCCTGATAATAGCCCGAAAAAAGGCGGTTTTTGGGGAAAATCGACCCGATTCCGCTCATTTTGCAAAAACTGGCCCACAGGGTCGGGAAACCCCGTTTGGATTCCGGCAGGAACCGGCCACTGCCGTCTATCATCCGGTAGCCCAAGGCCCCGGCCTTGGGTGCTTTTTCCAAAAAAGCGATGGATGCTTTAAAAAACGACTCCGGAATCAGGGTATCGGGGTTGAGGAAGACGATGTGCTGTCCGCCGGCTGCTTTCCAGGCCAGGTTATTGGCTTTCCCAAAGCCCAGGTTTTCGCCGGGTTCGAGAAAACGTACTTCCGGAAACCGGGGCTTGAGGTAATCCAGCGATCCGTCGCCGGGGGCGTTGTCCACCACAATGATCTCTACAGGAATGTCACCAGCAGCAATGGCGGCCCGTACGGATGCCAGGCATTGTTCAAGGAAGAACGGCACCCGGTAGCTGATGAGAATTACAGACACGCGCATGATCAAAGATAGTGGAAGATGAGCCGATTAGCCGATATGCCAATGAGCCGATGAAAAATTCCAACCAGATAAACCCAATCATCGGCATATCGGCTCATTGGCTAATCGCTTAGCTTTGTAGCATGCTAAAAGAAACCCTCATCAATGCCGCGGAAGCCGGCGGTATCGTGCTACAGCATTTCTTCAATAAAAAAGACCTGCAGTTCAGTCACAAGGAAGGCGTGAACAACCTGGTGACCGAAGCTGATCATGCTTCGGAAAAAGCGATCATTGATACGATCCGCGGAAATTATCCGGATGATTATATTCTCAGTGAGGAAGCGGGCGAGCTGGTGATGGAGGGTGAATTCAAATGGATCATTGACCCGATCGATGGTACCATCAACTATGCCCACGGCATTCCGATTTGCTGTGTTTCCATTGGTGTGGAAAAAGACGGGGAGATGATCATGGGTGCTGTTTACAATCCTTTCCTGAAAGAATTCTATTTCGCCGAAAAGGGGAAGGGGGCTTTTCTGAATGAAAACCGGATCTCGGTAAGCGCCGAATCAAGAGTGATCAATGCCTGTCTGGTGACTGGTTTTCCCTATACATACCTCGACCAGCCCAATGGGCCGCTGCAATGCTTCGACCGTTTTATCCGGAAGGGAATTCCGGTACGACGCCTGGGTTCGGCAGCCATGGATCTCTGCTGGGTGGCAGCAGGACGATTTGACGGGTTTTATGAACACAAGCTCAATGCCTGGGACAGCGCCGCAGGTTTCTTACTGGTGGAAGAAGCGGGAGGGAAGGTGACGGATTTTAAGGGTGATCTCTATAGTCCCTATCAACCGCATATCCTCGCCACAAACGGATTGATCCACGATGAGATGCTGCTTTGGATTGAAGGGAGGCAAAAGGCCTGAGGCAGGAGTCGAGTGGTTTAGATGATGTGCTGGATAAATCCCAGAGCGAGACAAATCAACACGATCACCGGAGAGGGGATGCGGGTAAAATTCAATAAGGCTGCCGTGCCGGCGATCACCCCGATATTCAACAGGCTTACCGTATTCATGCTGGTCAGCGTGATGTCTTTCATCATATAAAATACGGATGCAACCATGATGCCCACCACTACGGCATTAATTCCCTCCAGAGAGCGGTAGACCACCGCATATTTTTTCAGGTTATGCCAGATGGGGTAAAAGAACAGGACCAGCAAGGCGCTGGGCAGGAAGATCGCAACAGCACCGATCAGGCAGCCAAGTAGCTGCCAGTAGACTCCTTTGTCGTTCATGGCCATACCGCCGGTATAGGCTGCAATCGAAAAAACAGGGCCTGGTATGGCACGGACAATTCCGGCGCCGGTATAGAAGTCGTCGCGGTCCATGCTGACCACTGATTCTTTTTTATTCTGGTTTTTCCGGATCACCGCTTCTGATTTCGGCCGTTCCACAAACTGTTCGTACATCATAGGGATCAATACCTGTCCGCCACCAAATACCAGACTCCCGAAGCGGTAATTGTTTTCAAAAAGGTTGATGGGCCGGCGATTGGGCCAGTCGTTTTTACGCGCCAGTTCTGAACAGATCCCTGCCGCCAGAAAGATGATCGCAAAGAGCCAGATATTCCCCCATTTGATCTTGCGCGGCGGTATGCCTTTTTGCGGGATCCGTTTATCACTGAGATTGGTTACAAAGCCACCGGCCACGATCAGCAATGGAAAGATCCAGGGCATTTTGAACAAGGCAAAAGACAATCCGATACTGACCAGCAGGATCATCCTTGTTATTGTATTATGTATGGAGGCCTGATAACTCCTTGTTGCCGCGTATACGATAAAACCCACCGCCATCGGCTGGATGAATGTAAAGAGGTCGGTCTGCAGACTTCTGTCGGTGAAATAGCGCAGCAGAAAAGAAAAAGCACCCATGAGCACACAGGCGGGCAGGATCCAGATCAGGAGGGTTAGTGTCCCTAATATGGGACCACCCCGTTTAAATCCAATGAGCGTAAGTACCTGGGTGGAGGATGCACCGGGTAGCAGCTGGCAGAATGAATTATATTCCGAAAGCAGTGTAGGAAGACCTCTGGATACAGACGGAGTAAGACCATATCGGCCGGGCTGGTTAGGGGCCGTACGAATGTTTCCGCACATTCCATAGTGTCCTGCGCATTCGAAAGCGGTAATGCAGGAAGACCTGATGTATAATCATACCGGCCATTCTTTTAGCCAATCTGAAAAGCCCTTCTTTCAGGGATTGCCCGATAATTATTGATCTGCCCTTCAGCGGATCGATTCGATCTGTTTTAACGAGATTACGGATATGTAGTCGAAACCAATAGGCGCTTTCACGGTTTGCACATTGGGCCAGGCGCTGGTATCCTGGTGCCCCAGGCCCGCGCTGGTAAATAATAAAGCCGTAGTTGCGCAGCAGCAGCTCGTGGTTTTTCCAGCTGGGCAGGTTCTGGAAGCTGTCGCTGCCCATGATCACTGCGAATTCGTGCTGCGGATATTTTTCGCCGAGATAGGTGAGGGTATCAATTGTAAATGAGGGGCGGGGCAATTTGAATTCAATATCGGAGACGCGGAGATTGGTTTCGCCTTCCACGGCAAGTTGTACCAGGCGCGGCGAGAGTTCATTGAGCAATCCGGCAGCCGGCTTGAGTGGATTCTGGGAGAGACAACAAACCAGACCTGGTCGAGGGCGCAATGATTCAGCACATTACGGATCGATGACATGCCCGCCAGAATGGGGGTATGAACCGAAATAAAGGCCGATTTTCATTCAAAATATTGACAATCAACTAACTAAAGATTCTTCTTCTACAAAGATCGTTTCTGCTTCGTTCAGGCGGAGGCTGAGGTGATAGCCGGATACAGAAACCGATATGGGATCTCCCAAGGGGGCGACCTGGTCCACTTTTATCCGCTCGCCGGGCACACAACCCATTTCCATCAGTTTCAGGAAAAGTTCGTTGTCTTCGAAGGAGAGGATACGGGCAACAGCTCCGGTCTTTAATTCAGATAGTCTTTTCATAATACACTAATAAACAAATGTAGCTTTGCCTTTTTAGAACCCGTTACGTTTTCAGGAAATGCCCAACAGTCCCCTTTCAAAAGTACAGTTTCATGCGATCCATGGCCCATTTACCCTGCGCCAGCGCAAGGCCCTGAAAACCTACCTGCTCCGTCTCCTGAAGCGTAAGGGCCGGAAGCTGGACTCCCTTCAGTTTATCTTTTGTTCCGACGCTTATTTGCTGGGCATTAACCAGCAGTTCCTGCAACACGACGACTATACTGATATCATCACCTTCGACCTTTCCGAAAAAGGAGAGACCTGGTGGGGGAGATCTACATCAGTATCGACCGGATCCGGGAGAACGCCTCCTCCTTCGGGGTATCATTCCAGCGGGAATTGCACCGGGTCATCTTCCATGGGGTATTGCACCTCTGCGGGTACAAGACAAGAACACCTAAAGACAAGCTTGAAATGAATCGTCAGGAAGACCTGGCGCTCAAGGGGTATTTTAAATAATCCCTGTTCCACGTGGAACGGCAGGCCGAATGTTCCATGTGGAACACCCAATACTTCACCTAATTTTGCGGCATGTTTCCAGCATATGATGTAATTGTTGTGGGTGCCGGTCACGCCGGCTGTGAGGCTGCTGCTGCAGCCGCCAACCTGGGAAACAAGGTCCTCCTGATCACTATGAATATGCAGACCATCGCCCAGATGAGCTGTAATCCGGCCATGGGTGGGATTGCCAAGGGACAGATCGTGCGGGAGATCGATGCACTTGGGGGTTATTCCGGAATTGTGACCGACTTAAGCATGATCCAGTTCCGGATGCTCAATAAGTCGAAGGGACCAGCCATGTGGAGTCCGCGTGCCCAAAACGACCGCATGCTCTTTGCCGCCAAGTGGCGGAGATGCTATTGGAACAGACACCTAATGTGGAGTTTTACCAGGATATGGTCAAAGAGTTGGTCATTGAAGGCGGCAAGGTGACAGGTGTTGTTACGGGTATGGGGCATACGATTCATTCCAAAGCAGTAGTTGTAACCAGCGGGACCTTCCTCAATGGTGTGATCCATATTGGAGAAAAGCGATTTGGCGGGGGCAGGGTTGCTGAAAGCAGCTACAGGTATAACTGAACAGCTCGTGGCGTTTGGCTTTGAAAGCGACCGCCTGAAAACCGGTACGCCACCCCGTATCGATGGCCGCAGCCTGGATTATTCAAAGATGGAAGAACAACCGGGTGATGCAGAGATCCGCTGGTTCTCTTTTATGGATGTACCGAAACCAAAAGAACAACGGAGCTGCTGGATAACGTATACCAATACGGAAGTGCATGATATCCTGAAGACTGGTTTTGACCGGAGTCCCATGTACACCGGTCGTATCGAAGGAGTAGGCCCGCGGTATTGTCCCAGTATCGAAGATAAGATCAACCGCTTCGCTGAACGCGAGCGACACCAGCTCTTTATTGAACCGGAGGGCTGGAATACTGTCGAGATCTATATCAATGGATTCTCCACCTCACTGCCGGAAGATGTTCAATACGAAGCTCTTCGTAGAATACCGGGGTTAGAGCATGTCCGGGTGTTCCGTCCGGGTTATGCTATAGAATATGATTATTTCCCGCCTACCCAATTCAGTCATTCCCTCGAGACAAAAGGTCTGGAGAATCTCTTTTTCGCCGGACAGATCAATGGTACCACCTTATGAAGAAGCGGCTTGCCAGGGTTTGATGGCGGGTATCAATGCACACCAGAAAATTTCCGGAAAAGAACCCTTCATATTAAAAAGGAGTGAAGCCTATATCGGTGTACTGATCGATGACCTGATCAGCAAGGGTACAGAAGAACCCTACAGGATGTTTACTTCCCGGGCAGAGTTCCGTACCCTTTTGCGGCAGGATAATGCAGATCTGCGGCTGACACCATTAAGCCATGCTATAGGACTGGCAAAAGACGACCGTATAGCAAAAGCAGAGCGCAAACAATTGGCGGTTGACGCCATCAAACAGGCACTTGCAGAAACTTCCTGGAACCTGAAGAAGCACTACCGTATCTGAATACCATACAAAGTGCGCCTCTTCGCAAAAAACAAAAAGCTGTACAGCTGGTTGTTCGTCCAAATGTCACCCTCTCCGATATGATCGGTCATTT
Organism: Chitinophagaceae bacterium; assembly: GCA_044220945.1. GTDB lineage: Bacteria > Bacteroidota > Bacteroidia > Chitinophagales > Chitinophagaceae > Endoryza. Next base: position 11,557 of record JBGAQC010000030.1, read on the forward strand.
CCTTCACAGAGAGAACAGTTGGGTACTTATGATGTAGAAACCGTAGAACAGGCAGAAACCCAGATCAAGTATAATACCTATATAGAAAAGGAGAGGGAAATTGTAAACCGGATGAGCCAATTGGAAGACCTGGTGATACCGGATCAGTTTAATTATGATAAGATCACTTCACTTTCGGCAGAAGCGCTGCAGAAATTCAAGAAGATCCGTCCGCGCACACTTGGACAGGCCAGCCGGATCAGTGGCGTAAATCCGAGTGATGTACAGATCCTGATGGTATTTATGGGACGTTGATCAAAGTCCATATCTGGCGCTGATCTCCAGCATCCTTTTCATGGGTTTCAATGCCGCCAGTCGCAGGTTTTCATCCATTTGTATTTCAGGTTGCTCATACTTCATACATAGATACAATTTTTCTAATGTGTTCAGTTTCATGTATGGGCAGTCGTTACAGGCACAATTATTATTCGGGGGAGCGGGAATAAAGGTTTTTTCGGGACTTGCCTTCTGCATCTGGTGCAGGATGCCGGTTTCTGTGGCGACGATATATTCTGTGGCGGAATCTTTCTGCGTGTATTTCAGTAAAGCTGTGGTGGATCCGATATAATCGGCCAGTTGCAGGAGATCTGCTTCACATTCCGGATGGGCAATAAATTTAGCCTGAGGATGGCGTACTTTGAGTTTTGTGATCTTTTCCAGGCTGAAAATTTCATGCACCATGCAGGCACCGTTCCAGAGTACCATGTTTTGCCGGTTTTTTTATTGAGATAACCGCCCAGGTTTTTATCGGGTGCAAAAATAATTTTCTGATCGGCAGGCAAACTTTCAATAATTTTCTCCGCATTGCTGCTGGTACAGATGATATCGCTAAGCGCCTTGATCTCGGCGGTACAGTTGATGTACGAAATGACGAGATGATCAGGGTGTTGCTCTTTGAACTTTTGGAACCGGTCGGCCGGTGCACTGTCGGCCAGGCTGCAGCCCGCTTGGAGATCAGGGAGTAAAACCTTTTTTCAGGGTTAAGGATCTTGGCTGTTTCAGCCATGAAATGCACACCGGCAAAAACGATAATATCGGCATTGGTTTTTTCTGCTTCCTGCGCCAGACCCAGGCTGTCGCCGATAAAATCAGCCACATCCTGAATATCAGGTTCCTGGTAATAGTGCGCGAGCAGAATGGCATTTTTTTCTTTTTTTAATTTTTCGATCTCCGAAAACAGATCCAGTGTTGGATCGATTTCGAGGTCAAGGTAGCCTTTCTTCTCTAAATTTTTTTCTGCTTCAGCAATGTGCATTACTGCCATAGTATTTATAATATAAATAATTATTTAAAATAAGCTATTACTATTACGGCTGTGAATTCGTGGATAAATCCTTTCTGTAAGAATTTGTAAAAGTAAACTTTTCCGTTTGTCCACATCAATCCACAAATTATTGACGTGCTGAAATGCAGTCTGGTTGCGGCAATAGCTGTTTTATTAACAGCTGCGGATAAAAACGGCGGGGGATAATAACAAGGCCGAAAGGCAACGGAATGATGTGAATGGAGCCTGCACAACATGCGTATTACAAACAGGAAGCTGATCAACCTCACCGGCTCAGGACTTATCCGCCAAGAATCCACGCCCGGAGGAGGATAAAACCGGCTCTTTTCCACCAAAAAAACCCGGTATCCACAAGTACCCGTGGTTACCACGACAAGCCCATTTACCCGGATTCATGGGAAATTACGGTTGCCGGCAGATATTCCGGATTTCATTTACTGCTCAGGAATCCAGTATTTACGTGAGTTTCAATGCCGCCTACAATTTGTTCATAACCTTTTTTACCCCTATTTTTGCTACCCATTTAAAAAAGCCAATAAAGAGCCTTTATGTCTATTATTCAGAGTCTTCGTGACAGAGCGTATGCGGATCATTCCATGATCGCCTTTGCAGCTCTATTATTTTTGTGGCTGAAGAAGGACCGTAATAAATCTGTTTGGCGGATCGAATGTGCTGGGTAAAGTAAACGGCACCACGATCGAACGCCAGGAATTTGAAGAGAAGTTCAAGCGAATTGAAGACCGCTATACAGCCATGGGTTATCCTATGGATGATATGAGCCGTTCGCAGCAGCGCACTGCGCTTTGGAACGAGTATGTGGAAGATGCGATCATGGATGAGGTGTATGATGATCTCGGACTGGATGTAACCGACAAGGAAGTCGGTGATATATTATATGGTGCCAATCCGCCCCAGGACCTGCGCCAGTGTTTCACCGATCCCAAAACCGGTTTTATGATGCCCAGGCCGCCTATCAGACCATTTCAAAGATCCGCGCCAATAAAAACAGCGCCGACTATAAAAGCTTTTTTGGTGAGTATGTTCTGCCCTTCCGACTCAGCCCCGCAAAGAAGGAGAAATATGAACTGCATGCTGGTAAACAGCGTGATGCTCTCCCAAATGGCTGATCGAGAAGATGAGCAACGAAAACAGCCAGGCGGTAAACATCTCCTATGTAGCCGTGCCTTATGCTTCCATTCCGGATTCTTCTGTAAAGGTATCCGACGCGGAAATCAATGATTATGTAAGCAAACACAAGTCTGCCTTCAAGCAGGAAAAAGCGGCTGCTTTTGATTATGTACTGTTCAGCGGCGCCCCCAGCAAGGCCGACAGCGCTGCAGTATACCAGGGACTGCTGAATGTTAAAGACAGCTTCAGCCGGGTGGGAGATGTAAATAATTTCCTGCTGACAGAAAACAGCCAGATGCCATTCTATGACAGCTATATTTCCAAAAAGGAGATACGCATCGCTGCTATTGATTCTATCATCGCTGCCGGCGGTGTTTATGGTCCCTATCAGGATGGCGGCAGTTATTCACTGGCCCGCGTTCTGGGATCCAAAACGGTAGCTGACTCTGTGAAAGTGCGTCATATCCTGATCGCTACCCAGCAGCAGGACCAGAGCGGCAATATGATGGCCATCCGCACCGACGACGACGCTAAGAAACTCTGCGACAGTCTGGCCGGCGCCATCCGCGGCGGTTCCAACTTCGACAGCCTCTGCGCCAAATTCTCTGATGATGGTAATAAATCTACCGGTGGTATTTATGATGGTGTGGTTACCGGACGTATGGTGGCTCCCTTTAACGACTTTATCTTCAACAATCCTGTTGGAGCCAAAGGTGTGGTGAAAACCGAGTTTGGCTACCATTATGTAGAGATCCTCTCGCAGAAAGGCTCTTCTACCGGTTATAAAATTGCCTATCTCAGCCACCCTGTGCTGACCAGCGATGAAACCGTAAACAACGCCATGGGACAGGCCACCCAGTTTGCCGGCCAGAACCGCGACCGCAAGCAATTTGAAGAAGCTGCCAAAAAGCAGAACCTGAATATTTTCAATGTAGCCGAAAGCAAGCCCCTGGATGTGTCTGTTCCCGGGATCAGCGGAAATGCCCGCGAACTGGTTCGGTGGATCTTCAACGATGCCAAGAAAGACGAGGTATCTGAGCGCCCCTTCACGATCGGTGCTTCTTTCCTGGTTCCTGTACTGGCCAATAAATTTGAGGAAGGCCTGCAGTCGGCCGACAAAGCCCGCCCCAACTGCGAAGCCAAGATCCGTCAGCAGAAGAAAACCGCCCAGATCGCTGAAAAAGCGGCCAAGGCAGCTTCACTGGATGATGTGGCCAAGCTCTTCAACACGCAGGTGCTCCGCGCCGACAGCGTGAACTTTGGCAACCCCCAGATCCCCAATGTGGGCTTTGAGCCTAAAGTGATCGGTGCCGCCCTGAACAAGGCCAACCAGCAGAAAATGTCTGCCGCCATCAGTGGTGAACTCGGCGCCTTCTTTATCAAGACTGAAAATGTATATGCTGTTCCCAATACCAACCTGGATGTGAAAGGACAGCAGAACGTGCAGGTGATGCAGTTACGTAATGGTGTACAGCGCAGCCTCTTCGAGAACAAGCGCAAAGCCACGAAGGTGACTGATAACCGCTATAAATTCTTCTGAGAAAAATCCAGCTAAAAAGACGTCCCGCTGCACCTGTAGCGGGACGTTTTTATTTTCGGGAATCGAAAACCCCGGGGCTTTGCGCCTCCGAAAAGCTTCCTAATTTTGCAGGGATGAGCGAACCCATCCTCAATAAAGTAGCCGACAGCGGCCTGATCACCCTCGATCTGGAAACCTTTTATCCGGCCGGGGAGATCCTGACTTTTGACCTGAAGCCCTTTTTATTCATGGAGCTGATCCTGAAGGAAAAGGATTTCCGGCAGGCCCTGCAGCAGCATGACTGGTCGGTGTATGCCGGCAAGCGGGTTGCGGTGACCTGCAGTGCGGATGCTATTATTCCTGTATGGGCATATATGCTGGTAGCCACTTACCTGCAGCCCGTGGCGGCTGATGTGGTGCTGGGTGATGAAAAGGAAGTATTGAAACAGGTCTTTCTCCGCAGTATTGACGCTATTGATGTGGCCGAATACGAAGACAAGCGGGTAGTGATCAAGGGCTGTGGCGAAACACCCATCGGTGAATATGCCTATATGGAGATCACCAAAAAACTCCGTCCGGTAGCCAAAAGCATCATGTATGGCGAGCCCTGCAGCACAGTACCGGTATTCAAGAAGAAGTAATTTTTCCTCCAAAAAACAAGGGGGCTTACTATGACACCATCCATTCACTCCAAGCTTCCTGATGTTGGCACTACGATATTTACGGTAATGAGCGGACTGGCCACTGAACACAAGGCCATCAACCTGGGCCAGGGCTTTCCGGATTTTCCGATGAGCCCGGCGCTGGTCGACAAAGTGACCGAAGTAATGCAGCAGGGCTTTAACCAGTATGTACCCATGCAGGGCTACCTGCCTTTGCGGGAAGCGCTGGCTGATAAAGCGGCTTTTCTATATGGGGCAAAACTGGACCCCGTGTCGCAGATCACCATTACACCCGGCGGCACGTATGCCATATATATAGCAC
>JBGAQC010000015.1:0-99945 GCA_044220945.1 Chitinophagaceae bacterium
TCTGCATCCAGGCACTTACCTTCCGCTCCATGATCACCAGCACCAGTCCCAGTACTGCAAACAAACCGATCACCGCCACACCGGCCAGCACCATTTCCACCACCGTCACCCAAACCTCCGGCAACAGTCCGCTCAGCCACTCATGCAGCATCCGGGTTAAATTTGCTAAACTGAATTCAGCCATTACGAAACGTATTACTTATAACGAATTACTTTCTTCTGTCTTCTTTCTTCTCCCTTCTCCCTTCTCCCTTCTACCTTCTACCTTCTACCTTCTTGCTTCTAGCTTATCGATCAATATCCGGTATCACCAGGTCCAGTGTCCCCATCGCCGCCACCAGATCCCCCAGCTTCCCGCCTCTTGCCATCCGGTCGAGGATCGACAGATTGGAAAATCCAGGTGAACGGAACTTGATCCGGTACGGTGTGGTAGCACCTTCACTCACGATATAGACACCCAATTCTCCACGGGCCGTTTCCACGCGACTGTAGAATTCCCCTTTGGGCAGTTTCAGCACGGCCTTGGTCTTGGCCTGGAAATCACCTTCGGGGATATTGTCGATCAGTTGTTCAATGATGCTGATGGATTGCTGCATTTCGCGGATCCGCACCAGGTAACGGGCAAAGCTGTCGCCGGCGGTTTCGAGCACTTCTTCAAACTGCAGCTTGTCGTAGATCTCATAAGGATATACTTTGCGCACATCACAGCTCACGCCGCTGCCCCGGGCAGTAGGACCGGTACAGCCATAGGAAATGGCATCTTCAGGAGAAATGTATCCCACCCCTTTCATCCGGTTCTGAAAAATGATGTTTCCGGTAACCAGTTCATTATACTCGTCGATATGTTTTTTAAACTTTACGATGAACTCTTTCACCCGGCGCTGGAAATTGGGATGGATATCGGCCATCACGCCACCCGGCACCATATAGTTCATGGTAAGACGGGCACCGCAGGTTTCTTCCATGATATCGTTGATCATCTCGCGCTCACGGAAGGCATAGAAATAGGGCGTGAAAGCGCCAAGATCCATCGCCATGGCACCCCACCACAGCTCATGAGAAGCAATACGGGTGAGCTCATCCATGATCACACGGATCACCTGGGCACGGGCAGGGATTTCTACACCCAGTCCTTTCTCAACACAGAGGGCGCAGGCGTGGTTATTAATATGAGCGCTCAGGTAATCCATCCGGCTGGTAACATAAATGAACTGCCGGTACGTGAGGCTCTCACACATTTTCTCCATCGAACGGTGGATATAACCCAGGTGCGGCTCCACTTTTTTAATGGTTTCCCCATTCAGGGTGATCACCAGGTGCAATACACCGTGCGTGGCCGGGTGCTGCGGCCCCACATTGATGATCAGATCCCCTTCTTCCGTATGTCCTACTTCTTCGAACATTACTTATTTTTTACACTTATAATATTCATCCCCTTTCTTCTTTCTTCTGGCTACTGACTACAGGCTACTGGCTACTGCCTTATAGCTTGATCATATTCACCGGATCCTCAAAATCCTTCCGCAACGGATTCTTCCCCTCCCAGCCATCCGGCAAAATCAGCAGCCGCAGGTCGGGATGGTTCAGGAAGTTCACTCCGAACATCTCATACACTTCCCGCTCCAGCAGCTCAGCCGTACGCCAGATCTGGCATACCGTTTCAATTTCCGGCTGCTTGCTGTCGAGCTTGGCCTTGAGCACTATATTATGACGGAAACGGGTAGACGACAAATGATACACCATGGTAAGGTGGGTCTTGAAGTCTACAGCGGTGAGGCAGAATAGATAATCGAAATACAGGTCCGGGTTTTCGCGCAGCAGGGTGGCCGACTGCAACAATTCGCCGGGGGCAACAAATACATTCAGCCATTCGCCGCCTTCTTCCAGTTGGGCCTGAGGAAGGAGGTTGGTGATCGCTGATTTCAGTGCTTCTGGTGTCATACCGGTTTATTGAGGGGTATTAGCCGCAGGATTCATTTCCGAACGGATCTGTTCCCGGGTCATGCCCGCTTTGATTTTTTCCTGCAGGGCCATCATGCCATGCAGCAGGGCTTCGGGGCGGGGCGGACAACCGGCGATATAAACATCCACCGGTATCACGTGATCGGCACCTTTCACCACAGAATAGGTATTATAAAAAAACGGGCCGCCGCTTACCGCGCAGGCACCCATGGCAATAACATATTTGGGATCGGCCATCTGATCGTACAGGCGTTTCAGCACCGGAGCCATCTTGTTCACAATGGTGCCAGCAATAATGATCACGTCGGCCTGACGGGGTGATGCCCGGTACACTTCAAATCCGAAGCGGGAGAAATCATGACGGGCCGCAGCCACAGCCATCATTTCAATACCGCAGCAGCTGGTGGCAAAAGTCAGCGGCCACAAGGAATTCGACCGCGCCCAGTTGATCACATCATCCAGCTTACTCAGCACAATACCTCCACCCGGCGTTTCATGGATCTCACCAGGAAAAGTACTTTTTAATGATTCCGGAACAGACATGAATAAGTTTTTGGTTCTACTTTATACTTTACTACTTACTACTGACTACTGACTACTGGCTACTGGCTACTGGCTACCGGCTACTCCTCACATCCACTTCAACGCCCCCTTCCGATGTGCATACAAAAACCCCATAAACAGGATCAGGAAAAAGATCACGATTTCCACCAGCGCCAGCCATCCCGAATCCTTGGCCACAACAGCCCAGGGATAGAGGAAGACCAGTTCCACATCAAATACCAGGAATATGATAGCAAAGAGATAATACCCTACATTCAGCTGGGTCCAGGTAGTGCCCTGGGTAGGAATACCGCACTCATACGGTTGCCCTTTCTGGGCATTGGTGGTAGCCTTGGTCAGTACTTTTGCGATCAGAATGGCGATAACGGAGAAGGCCACAGCGGCCAGTATCAGAACGATCATTGAAGCAGCGCCCATAATCAATTGAGTTTAAGAACAGTCCATTCAGTTTCAGCCCTTCAATATAATCAAAAATCACATTCCCGGTCGGTTTCATCGGAGCATTTTTTACACGTCCGGCTAACATTACTGTTCCTGTTCAAAAAATAAATCCCGGCTGCGGAAAGTCAACAGCAGGGTGTTCCGTTTCCGCACCAAAAGTATCTGCACACGCACGGAAAAAAGATGATAAATGTCAGGCAGAAATAGATTTTACTCAAAGCGAGAGCAATTGCTGCAGACGGAAACGCAGTTTCTCCGGATTCGGCAGCATAGCCTGTTCCAGTCCCGCATTCATGGGCACTGCAGGCAGGTTCAGGGCACCCAGCACTTCCACCGGTGCATCCAGGCTGCGGAAACAATCGTGCGCAATACGGCCCGCCAGGGCTTCTGCAAATGAATTTTGTTGCTGTTCTTCCGTCAGGATCAGGCATTTCCCGTGACGGCGCACGGCTTCCATAATTTTGTCTTCATCCAACGGAAATAGCGTACGCAGGTCGATGATCTCCAGCTGCCCTGGAAAATCCGCTGCAACAGCCAGCGACCAGTACACTCCCATACCATAGGTGATGATACAACAGGATGTTCCCTGCTTTACCTGCTCCGGTGCAGCATCGAGTACTGTACTGGCTTTACCGAGCGGAATGATATAGTCCGCATCCGGCTCCACGGTCTTTGCAGCTTCTGTACCGGGCACTTTGCTCCAGTATAAACCCTTATGCTCGAGCATCACAACGGGATTGGGATCCAGGAACGCAGCTTTCATCAGGCCCTTGATATCTGCAGCATTGGAAGGATAGACGACTTTAAGTCCTTTGATGGTCAGCAAGGTACTTTCTATGGAACCACTGTGATAAGGACCACCTCCGCCATAAGCCCCAACCGGGATACGGTATAAGGCATGAATCGGGAATTTGCCACAGGTGAGGTAGCAACTTTTGGAGATCTCGGTCACCAGCTGGTTGAAGCCCGGATAGATATAATCGGCGAACTGGATCTCTACAATGGGTTTTAACCCGGCCGCACTCATGCCTACTGTTGACCCGATAATATAGGCTTCCTGGATAGCCGTATTGAATACCCGGTGTGCCCCGAATCGGTCGGCCAGTGTTGCGGCTTCACGAAATACGCCACCCAGCCGCATGCCCACATCCTGACCATATAAAACAGCTTCCGGATACTGCTCCATGATCTCCCGGATGGCAAAAAGGGCAGCATCCACCATTACTACTTTTTCCTTTCCTGCAGGAGTACGGATGCCCTTCTCCTCTTGCACCGGTGTGGGTACAAAAACATGATCGGCCACGGTTCCGGGATCAGGCTCAGGGGCAGCTACTGCTTTTGCAAAATCTGCAGCAATTTTTTCTGCAGCTGTTGTTTCTATGGCAATTAATTCAGCTTCCGGAACACCTGATTCCAACAGGTATTTGCGGAGTTTGGGGCCGGGATCTTTCTCATTGTGCTGTTCCAGGTCCATGCTGCTGCGGTAGTATTCCTTTCGCACACCACTGGTATGATGACCCAGCAGCGGTACTTGTGCCTGTACCAGATAGGGGGTGCGGTGTGTACGCACATATTGCACTACACGGCGCATGATATCATAACTCTCCTCAAAGCGGCTGCCATTGACGCGCACCCGTTCCAATCCGGGGAAACCGCCGGCATAATCATAAGCATCCATGGCCCGCATTTCCTCGGCAGAAGCACTGATACCCCAGTTATTATCCTGCACCACATAGATCACCGGCAGTTTTTTCAGGATCGCAAACTGGAAGGCCTCACTCACTTCCCCTTCAGTAACACTGGCATCGCCCAGTGAACAGACCACTACAGGCAACTCACCTTGCGGTCCCTTCACCAGTTTCTCCGGCATATGCTTATCGATATAGGAAAGACCCTGGGCAATTCCGGTTGCCGGTATCACCTGCATGGCAGTGGCACTGCTCTGGTGAATAATGGTAGGCTTGTCGGGTCCTTTATAACTGGGGTGGGAATAATATTCGCGGCCTCCGGTAAAAACATCCGTACCCTTGGCCAGCAGCTGCAGCATCAGTTCATAGGGCTCAAAGCCCAGGCCCAGGAGCAGGCTTTCATCCCGGTAGTAGGGACTTACAAAATCGCAGGGTAATAACTGGAAGGCGGTAGCCAGCTGGATGGCTTCATGACCGCGGGAGGTGGAATGCACATAACGGCAAACAGAACGGTTGGCCTCATAGGTTTCCGCCATTTTGCGGGCGTAGCACATCAGCCGGTAGGCTTTCAGTAATGTTTCGGTATGCACCATAGCAAGCAGTTGGACTGCGCGAAGTTATGATAACGCCCGTTAGTATAAAATAAAAAAAGCCATCCCGCTAAGCGGGACAGCTCTTCCTTGTAGTGTGATCTGAAACTATTATTTGATCTCGACCTGGAACATGCTCTCGTCTTCGATAAAGCCTTCCAGCTCATCGCCAACGACGCATTCACCCACGCCAGCGGGGGTGCCGGTAAAGATCAGGTCGCCGATATTCACGGAGAAATAGTTGGAGATATAGGCAACGATCTTGTCAAAATTATTGATCATGAGACCGGAGTTACCCTGCTGCACCAGTTCCTTGTTCTTGTAGAGACAGAAATTGATGTCTTTCTTGTTCTTTACATTCTGCAGAGGGATCCATTTGCCGATCACGGCAGAATTATCCCAGGATTTGGCTTTTTCCCAGGGCAGGCCCTTGGCTTTCAGCTCATCCTGCACATCGCGTGCAGTGAAATCAATTCCTACTGAAACAGCGTCATAATATTTACTGGCAAACCGGTCTTGGATATACTTTCCGTTCTTGGAGATCCGCAACACCAGCTCGCACTCGTAATGCAGTTCATTCGTAAACTCGGGATAGTAAAACGGCGTGTGTGCCTGTAATAATGCACTTTTGGGTTTCATGAAAATGATCGGCTCGTCGGGAACCTCATTGCCCAGTTCCTGGGCATGGGCCACATAGTTACGGCCAACACAGAATATTTTCATATTCAATCAGGGTTTAAATCAAAATTTGTTTTCAAGTTTCATTTAGCCTGGAAAGGCTACGGGACGGAGGCCATAGGAATATTGAATATCAAAATATTGTATCAATATCGGTATACTGCGAAAATAATGCTTTAAACCTACAATTCACAAAGCGAACACGATTTTATTCCACTCGCTCATGGTCTTCGCAATTCCTTGAAAGATAAAGCTTTCGACCAGATCCACACAGCGCGAGACTTTCAGCTTTACCAGGGGCTCTTCTTCGGTTGTCCATCGCCCGAGTACAAAATCGACCTGTCCGCCGCGGGGATACTGGTTCCCGATCCCAAATCGCAGCCTTGGATACTGCTCCGTTCCCAGAGTCTCCTGGATATGGGTCAATCCATTATGCCCGGCAGCACTCCCCCCCGGCCTCAGGCGGATCTTATCCAGCGGCAGGGCCAGCTCGTCCACCACCACCAATAACTGCTCCAGCGGGATCTTTTCGTGGTCGAGCCAGTATTTGACGGCTTTTCCACTCAGATTCATGTACGTAGTAGGCTTAATTATGGTAATGGGCCTTCCCTTCAGGCTGAACTGGGCCACAGACGCATAACGTCCCGGCTGAAAAACGGCCTTATGCCTGGCTGCAAAAGCATCTGCCACCTCAAAACCGATATTATGCCGGGTGAACTCATATTCGGCGCCGATATTCCCCAGGCCACAGATCAGAAACTTTTGCATAAAGTGGAAAAATACAAAGTTACAGTTAACCACCTATACCCATTAAGTGGCATTTTCAGAACTTTTGACCTAAAATAACAAAAAACCCTCTGCGGAGTGCAGAGGGTCCGGAACAGCGATACTGTCCACTTATTTTTTGGCTGCAGCAGCGGCCGGAGCAGCAGCACCAGCAGCAGGAGCCGCAGATTCTTCGATCTTCAGCTGACGGGTAGTCACTACAGAAGCGATGGGAATACGGGGGGAGTTCAGGATCTCATAGTTGGGTTCCTTCACATCTTCCACACGGATGTTGCCATGCAGCTCGAGGTTGGTGATATCCACTTCAATATTCTCCTTCAGGTGCTTGGGCAGGGTTTTCACCTTCAGGCTCTTGATCTTGATCACCAGCTTACCGCCATCTTTCACGCCTTTGGAGGCACCAGTGAATTTCAGGGGGATGGTAGCGATTACTTTCTTGTCTTCCACCAGTTCCAGCAGGTCGATATGACTCAGCTGATCGGTTACTTTATCAAACTGCAGATCTTTCATGATGCAGCGATAGCTTTTGCCGCCGACTTTGATTTCGGCGATCTGGAACTCGGGAGTATACACCAGCGGTTTGAAAGCCAGCACAGGAGCCATAAAGTTTACTTCCTGCGCACCGCCGTAAATTACACCAGGCACCAGTCCCTGAGAGCGAAATTGGCGGGTGGCTTTTTTCCCGGTTTCGGTCCTCAGTTGTCCTTCGATGGTAATTGATTTCATTTGCTTATTTGGTTTAAAAAATTTCCTTACTTGTTCCGGTTCTGGCTGTGAATGAAAAGTCCGGTAATACTCCGGTTCTCAAACGCATTCCGGATCGCCACAGCAAACAATTCCGCCACACTCAGCTGCTTGATCTTGCTGATATTCTGTTTCAGCGGGATCGTATCACATACCACCAGTTCTTCCAGCACACTGTTCTCGATATTGGCGTATGCATTTCCACTCAGCACAGGGTGTGTACACATGGCCCGTACACTTCTGGCCCCCTTCTCTTTCAGCAGTCCGGCCGATTTGGCCAGTGTGCCTCCGGTATCGCAGATATCATCGATCAGTACCACATCACGATCCGTTACATCACCGATCACCACCATGCTGGCGATCTCATTGGCCCTTTTCCGGTGCTTGTCGCAGATCACCATTTCCGCATTGAAATAACTTGCGATCTCCCTGATTCTGTTGGCACTACCTACGTCGGGGGCCGCAAAGGTAAGGTTTTCCAGCTGCAATTGCTGGATATAAGGGATAAAAATTGCCGAGCTGTCAAGGTGATCCACAGGGATATCAAAATAGCCCTGGATCTGGGGGGCGTGTAAGTCCATGGTAATCACCCGGTCAGCGCCAGCCGCCACCAGCATATTGGCCAGCAGCTTGGATCCGATGGCTACCCGGGGCTTGTCTTTCCGGTCCTGGCGGGCATAGCCGTAGTAAGGGATCACGGCCACTACTTTGTAGGCCGAGGCCCGGCGGGCGGCATCGATCATGAGCAACAGCTCAATGATGTTTTCGGCCGGGGCAAAAGTGCTCTGTACCAGAAACACCATGTCGCCACGGATGCTTTCCTGAAAAACAGGTTGTATCTCACCATCACTGAATTTGGAAATGGTCACTTTTCCTAATGAAATGCCGTACTTGCTGGCGATTTTTTCGGCCAGATACTGGGATCCGGTTCCGGAGAAGATTTTGACTGAGTGTTCCATGCCGCGGTTTATGTGCGGCGAAGATAAAAAATGCCGGACAGGATTCCGGGTCAGGGAATAAAAAAATAGTCCTCCCGTACAAACTGGTTCCAGGCTGTAAGGGGGAACTATTAAAAAACGGTCCGGATTATTTACCTGTAACCGTCAATATAACTGGCTTGGGTGTACTGAGCATGGCTGTTTTCTGAGCTGCTCCATTATCATCCTTCACGATAGTACGCTTGGGATTGATGGCATAAAAAATAGCCGAGCAAACGAAAATGGAGAAGAAAAGGGCCACGAGATACATGCCAATGGCAAAAAGGAAAGGCTGGTAGCCGCCGATTGCGGTGAATGTGGATCTGCGTTTCATGGGATATTGATTGTGTTTTTCAAAGGTAATTGGATCAAAACGCCTTAAACTAACGCTGACATAAGTCAAAAATTATGCCTCCTTAAGGGTTTTTTTAACTATTTAAAAATACTAAACAGTTCCGCTTATGAAAGAGCAGAATTACGCGATTCCCAGCTGGGGGAAACTGGACCGCCCCCGCGAGAAATTACTTAGTAAGAGTCCGGAAGCCCTCAGCGATGCGGAACTGGTGGCCATCCTGCTCCACCACGGTACCCGCAACAAAACGGCGGTAGACCTGGCCCGGGAACTGCTCGATCTCGGCCAGCAGAACCTGCACCAATTGGGCCGGCTCAGTCTTACCGAATTTATGAAAATCAAGGGGATAGGCGAAGCCAAAGCCGTATCGCTGGCGGCCGCCCTGGAACTGGGTCGCCGCAGGGCGCTCAGTCAGCCCCTGGACAAGATCACCGTTACCGGCAGTCAGGATATTGCCCAGTACCTCAAAAGCCGGCTGCAGGACCTTCCCCATGAGGTGTTTGGGGTTATTTACCTGAACCGCGCCAATAAGATCAACCATTTTGAGCTGATCAGCCAGGGAGGCATTACAGGCACTGTAGCCGATCCCCGGATCATCCTGAAAAAAGCCCTGGAACAGGAAGCCGTGAGCCTGATCCTCTGCCATAACCACCCCTCCGGCAACCTCAGGCCCTCCCGGGCCGACGAGCTCCTGACCCAGAAGATCCGGGAAGCCGCCCTTCTGCTCGATATCCGGGTGCTGGACCATATTATTGTAAGCGACCAGGGGTATTTCAGCTTCGCCGACGATGGTTTGCTTTAGAACCACTAAGACACGAAGACGCTAAGACACAATGAACAATTACCGGCTGGCAGCATTCTATGGCTGGAACCCTTCATTTTTGAAATCCGGTATACTAGTAGAATAAGAAAAAAGCACACTAAATATTAGTATGCTTCATTCCAGTTTTACTTCCCTGAATTAATGATAATTAATTCCTTAGTGTCTTAGTGCCTTTGTGGTGAAATCTCAAGCCTGGGCAGTGGGACCACCGAAAGCCATCGGCAGCGCCACATCCTCCAGGTCCTGGATCTTGCCATTGGCCGCCTCAAAACGCTGGATATTCTCAGTCAGCGCCTTCATGAAGCGCTTGGCATGCTGGGGGGTAAAGATAATGCGCGATTTCACCTTGCTCTTTGGCGTGCCGGGCATTACATTCACGAAATCGATCACAAATTCGGCATGCGAATGGGTAATGATCGCCAGGTTGGCATAACTGCCTTCGGCCACTTCTTCGGAGATCTCTATATTCAGTTGATTCTGCTGTTCCATCAGGTATAATTTGGACAAAACTACCAATAAAAATGCGGATCGCTGCAGGGGCAACGATCCGCATCCGAAGCTATTTGAATTATTTTCTGATCTGGGAAATGAAAAGCGCAGCGCCCAGCTCATTAAAAGAGTCTGCCAGACCGCTGAGGTCGGCTTGTACTTTTGCCTTGTCAAATGCCGACTGGAAGGACTTCTTAGTCAGCTTTACTTTGGTTACAGTCTGATCAGGGAATACCAGGTAATATTCTTCGGTATTATCATACGTATCACTGTAATCACCCGAAAAATTGGCAGCATAGTCGTTCCGGTTGGCGCGGATCCGCTTTACGGTACGGTATTTCAGCAGCTGTACCTGATTGCTGTCTTTCAGCGGGTTTTCCGTGGCAAAGGCCTCGTAAAAATTATTCCCTTTGCCATCCAGCTTGAAATTCTTCACGAAGTATTTACGTCCGTTTTCCGTATCCATATAGAAATAGCTCACCGCCCGGGGATCTACAGCAATGGAAGTATCCTTCCAGCGGGCATAGAGCTCCTGCTTCATGAAATCATAGTTAAACGTAAACCCGTTCGACAGAATGTACCCGTAATTATTAGCTACTCCACCTGGAATCCATTTGTTGCTTAAAAAACGGTTGTCGCCGCCCACATTCACAAAATCAACCAAAGGAGCCTTATTGAACTGGGTATTGGCATTAACAACAAAATTATTGAACTGCTCGGCCAGCGACCCTCCGGTAAGCTGTGCGGAAGCGGATTGCAGGGCCAACAGACCCATAAAAGCGAAAAGCATTTTTTTCATGCCGGATAATTTGAATGTAAGGTACAACAGCTTTCCCTCGCTGTTGAACCGATTTTGTTAAATCGGTCTAAAAGGCTGACAAACGCAATTAAATGAAGGAAAAAAAAGGGGTGCTGTGCAGCACCCCTTTTCTTTATGTACAGTCCGTTGATTAACGGGGTCTGATAAATACCAGTGTATCATAGATCAGCTGGTCGGGACGACCATTCTGCTTCATGATATAAGACAGGTACATTTTCTTTGTAGCGGGATCAAAACGGCTGTCGGTAACAGCAGGATTCATCACCAGTGCACGGCCACGGCCATCATCCGGAATATCATTCTGCACAGCAACAAGCTTGTTGCTGGCATCGAATGTAAAGCGGGGAGCTGTAGCGCCAAACTGGGTCAGGCCACCACCGCTGGTGAAGGCCGGTAACAGATTGGAGAAACCGTTGTTGATGGTAAAGCTGTTCACACCGGCTGTGATGTGTTCAATTTCACCCCAATGGAAGGTCTGTCCGTCCTGGATACCATAAGCACCCCATCCGGTTGCATTCTTGGTGAGGTCCCATACTCCGTCAAAACGGTTCTTCACACCGATCGGGAAAACGATGGTCTTGAAGTTGGAAGAGATGGTTTCGCCGGATGCGTCGGAAATGTTGAAAGCAAGCATATTCTCCTTGGAGAGGTCCACTTTTGCAGAAAAGACCTGAAGGGGAATAGAAGCTTCATTGGCATCAGCCGGGATGGTCACTTTGTTGGAAGCCAGCGCCCAGGCATCCGCATTCATTTCCACATAATTGGTGCCGAACTTGGTATTGTATTCAGCAATGGCAGCTGAATTCTTGGTAAATGTCACATCGATGGCTTTACCGAGGGGCTTGCTCCAGGATACGCGGGCTACCAGGTTGATAACGGAAGGCGTATTAGACGCTTCGAAAGCGATGGTAGCCGCCTGGTTGGCAGCCGGCCAGTTGCCGTTCGGGATCAACACCACAGGTTTGATACTGGTGTCGGAATAGTCTGTTATCGGAGTGTCCTTCAGACAGGATGTAAGCATCACTGAAGCGACAGCGGCAGATAAGCTAAACTTAAAAATATTTCTCATGTTACTTGTGTTTTATGATTTTCTGTGATACAGGGTACATTAAGGCATCCACCAGATCTTGGCGGTGAACTGGTCGCCGGATTTCACACCTGCGGTGGGCACGTTTGCGTTGTTGAGCTCCAGCTCACGCTGGGGATACAACATACGTACCGGGATCACCTGGGAAGAACGGCCGGGGTTAGAGCTCAGATCGAGATAAGGATAAGCTGCAGTACCGGGATTACCGCTTGCATACTTAGCCGGATCGGGATCCACCTGAGGTGTACCACCTGTGCTTCTCCTGAAATCATTCCACACCTGTAAAGGATCAATACCATTCATGGCCAGGTATTTCTGGAACATGATCAGGCGCTGCTTTTCAGCTGCAGTTGTGTTCAGGTCCCAATCCACATTCTTATTGGCGAGGGTTACCTGCTGATCGTACCAGGTGTTGAAAGCAGCATCAGCACTGGGAACTGCCAGCCATTTGAACGATTCCAGAATGGCAGCCTTGTAGGCAGCCTTGGCATCGCCGGACATGAAACCACGGCTGATCGCTTCAGCCTGTAACCACATGCTTTCAATGGAAGTCATGATCCACATGGGCTGATTGTAGCCTTTGGCCAGACCCTTGCTGGAAGAGGAGTAAGCGCCGGGAGCATCTACACCACCAACCTGTGATACGAAATCACCAGCCTGGAAGGGATAAGTAGAGTTATCGATCGGCAGACCATACATATTACCACGGTAGTTATTCGGAGGCAGGGTAGCCAGGGGCTCCTTGTTCACCGCAGCAGGGTTGCCGAGGATCGCCTTGTAATAATAACCGAGACGGGGATCGCTGATCACTTTCATGTAGTTCATGGCGATCACGTTAGCACGGTAGTAGGTAGTGGCTGCGTTACCATTAGAGGCAAAGCCAAACGCTGAATAAAAAGCGTTAGCCTTGTCAGGGGTATACGTGGGACGTACAGCTGCATCCTGGCCGCTTCCGAGGAAACCACTTCCTTCAGCAACGATTTTGGCAATTTCAGCTGTTACATAAGCCTGACGGTCGGAGCGGTTGCTCTGGGTCATCAGCAGGCGCAGTTTCAGCGTATTGGCGAATTTCACCCAGCTGGTCTTGTTGCCACCGAACATCAGGTCGGCAGTTACAATATTCAGGTTGGTAGAAACATCGGCAGCCTTGATCAGTGTGATGGCTGTATCGAGTTGCTTGATCAGATCTTCGTATATGGTCTTGGCGTCGTCGTATTTCGGACGGATCGCAGCCAGACCCTGAAGTGCTTCAGAGTACGGTACATTGTTGTACACATCCACCAGCTGAGCAAAGTTGTTGCTCTTCATGATCTTGGCAATACCCTGATAGAAGGTTTGGTTGGTTTCTGCAGCTTTAGTCTCCATGAACTGGTAATCATAGGCATTATCCAGCAGGCCGGAGAAAATACCGGAGGCAAAGTTGGTATTGATATTATAAGACTGCTCTTCAACTGCAGGGGCAAAACCACTGGACGGAGCCCAGTAGCCGAGCCAGAAGTTCAGGAATGCATATCCGGTACCCGTACGGTTGGCGCTGTTCACCATGGCCTGTGTTACCACGAGGTCAGGAGAGATATTACTCTCCACCGCATTGTTCGGGTCTTTATTGATATCAAAGAAGGACTTCTTACAGCTGCTTCCTAAAACAGCCACCAGAAGCGCCCCCGTGATCATCAGCTTATTGATTCGTTTCATATCTAGTTCTTTTTAATTAATTAGGGGATGGGTGCTTAGAAAGTAACGTTCACGTTGAAACCGAAGATACGTGTGGGCGGTGTCTGACCAATAGTGGTAGTACCCACGGCGTTACCGGTTGTGTTGGAGAACTCAGGATCGGTCCACCAGTTGGTCTTCGGACGAAGGGTCAACAGGTTGCGGCCGATGAGGGCAACACTGGCTTTCTTGATCACTTTACCATTACCTAACCATTTGTTCGGGATATCATAGCTCAGAACCACTTCACGGAGTTTCCAGAAAGCAGCGCTGGTATAATAGTTGGTCTGGGTATTACGGAAACGGCCAGCCTGGAGGAAGTCGTAGTGTGCGTTGGTTACTACGATATCTGTGTTCTCCACATACTTGGAACCATCCCAGTATACTGAGTTCGGGAATACAAAGCGCTGACGGTCGTTGGTAGCGCTCAGACGGTCTGTACCGGTGAAGCCGAGGTCGGCACCTACGTTGTTGTAGATGAAGTTACCACCACGGTATTCAGCCACCAGTTTCAGGGTGAAACCATTGTAGTTCAGGTCGGTGTTCACACCCACGATGTATTTGGGGTTGGTACGGCCGAAGATGGTTTGTGCAGTATTCTGCTTGGGATAACCGGTTACTTCGTCGATGATCACACGGCCCTGGTCATCGCGCAGCCAGTCGAACAGCTTGTGCGTATAAGCAGGATAGCCTTTGATTACATAAGAAGTATTACCGATAGAGAGCTCATTCAGGTCACCATATACAGACAGTACTTTACTGTCGTTGGTGGTCAGGTTGGCACTCACATTCCAGTTGAATTTGCCGAACTTCAGGAAGGGAGTCAGACGGAGGTCGAACTCGAGACCTTTATTATAGAAGCGGGCAGCGTTCAGGATCGCAGAAGTGTAACCGGTAGACTGAGAGATCTGTACACCGATCACCTGATCGTTGTTATTCTGATAGTAGTAAGCGGCATCCAGGCTGATGCGGTTCTCCAGGAAGCTCAGCTCAGCGCCGAACTCATAAGATTCAACCAGCTCAGGACGGATGGTGGGGTTATTGATCTGGTTAGATGCGGTATAACCGGGAACAGTTCCATAAGGGAAACCGCTGCCGCTACCGAAGTTAGACTCCAGACCATAGATACCTACGTTAACGTTACCAGCCTTGTTCCAGGCGGCTTTCAGTTTGGCGTAGCTCAGGATCTTATTGTCGCTCAGGCCCTGAATGGCATCAGTCAGAACTACTGAAGCATTCACACCAGGATAGAAATAAGAATTGTTATTCAGGGGGAGGCGGGAATCCCAGTCGTTACGACCAGTGAACTCCACGAAAGCCCAGTTCTTATAACCCAAACTCACACTACCGAAGGCAGATACCAGACGGCTGCGGAAGTTGGACTCACCGGCACCGGGTTCACCAGTACGGTTAGCTACGTTGAAGAGGGTGGGGATAACCAGGTTGCTACCGGAAATACCAATGCTCTTGGAATAAGTCTGGCGGAGCAGGTTACCTGCCAGTGCCTTCACATTGAAATCACCAAAATCCTTATCGGCAGTGATCACCAGCTCATTCTGCACACGGTTACCCAGACTCATACCATCAGATACTGATGCGCGGGCATTACCGTTACCACTAATGAAACGGTTATTGTGCAGGGCAAAATCTGAGTAGATTACAGCACGGCTGAAATTCTTGTTAGATCCGTTAGACAGGGTTAATGACGAACGGTTCATGATATTGATCCACTTAACCGGTTTGAAGTTGATCTCGAAATTACCCACCAGATCATCACTGCGGCCAGTACCACGGTTTCTCCACAGGTCCTCGTAAGGATTGGGATAGTAATCATTGAAGTAATGGTTATGGTCACTCCATTTATCATTAATGAAATCCTTATACTGTGTCAGGGGGATCTGCTGGGGTGTATTGGCTACATACCAGTAGACAGAAGATGTGGTAACATCATAGCTACCTACGGTATACGACAGGTTTGTTCCGATACGCACTTTACCGTATGTTTTACCGGCATTGATGCGGAACGTAGTACGGCGGCGCTCGTCATCAGGAATGATGCCTTTTGTTTTCAGGTCCTGTACGCTGAGATAGAAATTGGAACGCTCATCACCAGAGTTCACAGAAACGTCGTTCTGGATGGTCATGGCATTGTTCTCGTTAAAGAAACGGAACTTTTCACCAGGAATGAAAGAATAGGGAACCTTCTGCTCTTCACCATTCTCATCAGCACGGCCGATTGTACGCAGGGTACCATCGAAACGGGGGCCCCAGGTCTGGTTCTCAATGGGATCGTATACACCATCACCATTGGCATCATAAGAAGAACCGGAACCGAAACGGTTCTGGAAGTCGGGCATGAAAGCCACTTTCTCAAATAAAGTTGTATTGCTGACATTGATCTGGGGACGGCTGCGGCCGGAACCTCTTTTAGTGGTTACAACGATTACACCGTTTACACCCTCGGGACCGTACAGGGCCGCAGCGTTTGCGCCTTTCAGTACGTTCACGTTCTCAACGTCGTTAGGGTTGATAGAGTTGATGAAGTTCAGGTTGATCGGAGATCCGTCTACCACCAGCAGGGGCTGGTTGTTACCAGTCAGTGAACGGATACCGCGCAGTACGATACGGGTATCAGCGAACACACCGTTGTTGGCAGTAGTTACGTTCAGACCAGACACTTTACCTACCAGACCATTCTGGAGGTTGGTTACTTTGGCCTGAGTCAGGGTTTTGTTATCCACCCGGGCTACAGAGTAACCCAGTTCCTTGGGCTGTTTCTGAACACCAAGGGCGGTCACTACAACCTCCTGCAGGTTACCGGATTTCTCCAGGGAAACGCTGTAGGTGGTGCTGCTGCCTACTGCAACTTCACGCTCCTTGCTACCAACTGCAGAGATCACCAGGACCTCGCCGGAAGCAGCTTCAATGCGGAAATTACCGTTGGCATCTGTAGATGTACCACGGTTGGTACCCTTAACCGTTACAGAAGCGAAAGGGACAGGTTCACCCTTGTCGTCCTTCACCTGACCGGTGATTACCCGGTTTTGTGCAAATGCCAATACTGACCAGAGTACCAGCACCGCAAGCAGGGATAGAATTTTTCTCATGTTGCTGTTAATTTTTAAAAAATTGAGGCGTAAATGTATGATAAATGGAACAACTAAAAAAAATGTTAAAACGGGCCCTTGCCTGAACTTTTTAGGACAACACTGCACATTAAAATGCTGCAATATTTTTTTTTATCATTTAAAACTCGATCTGAATCTGCAACTTAGCATCAGGAGGCTGAGGATCATTGCGTTGCACATATCTTCCTCCATACCAGCCCCCGCTTTTTTCAACCGATTGCGCAATTTTCAGCCAGAATCTGACCCGCTGTTTTCCCGCTAATCCCCTGATTTCTCCCGGATTCCACGATAAATTCAGCGCCCACCGGATTCCCTGCCCATAGAACGACCCTGTAGAAAAACTGTATTGCACATCATTTTCATATACAAAGATCCGACTGGCATATCCTCCGGTTTCATAATACAAAACTCTCATTATCAAACCAATACCAGAATTTTCCGGGTGCCAGGACCAGTCCCCGAAACCCAAAAAACCCTCTTCCCCCTTCCCTGCCCTGACCCATTCCATGCGCATACGGACACCCCAGGTTTTTTCGGGCTGGGCCTGAAAATGAATCCTAAATTGTTGTTTGCCAATTAGTTCTGGAATATGGAAGGGCTCATCGGTATCTGACCGGTTGCCGGTTTTCATGCGATACCGGTACCGCAGGGCCAGGCTCCAGTTACGTGACGGTGTATATGTTATTACTCCTTGATAATCATACCCATAACCGGGAATATCCACCCGATACCGCAACCAGGGAAACCGGAAAACATCCGTGAACAGATCCAGCTTCAGCTTCCGGCTCAGCTCTACACTGATTCCACTGTAGATTCCCTGTTCGTTGGACTGGGTACTGCTTTCCGCAAACGCATTACCGAAAAGACTCATATAATTGGATGAAATGGAACGGATCAGGACGGCCCCCTGCATCCGCTTGTGCAGGCTAAGCAGTAAGCCGCCTGTAAACGCCTTTCCCCCCGACCCGCTCATCGCGCCTTCCCCAAAAAAATGAAGGTTCCGCCAGGTATAACTGTAATCAATACTGTAGAACCGGAACAGCCTGTCTTGTGGCAAACGCACATTATAAGGCTCCGGGGTTTTCTTCAGGGAATCACTGAACGCATACTGTACATGGTTGAAAGCAATATGTCCCCGCCTGAAACGGTATTTCCATTGAATACCACCCGAAAGTAAACTCACGGCAGCCCTTGACCGCAATTCCTGTTCAGTCCGGTGCAGTCCCCCCGTTTGTATTGTACTGAACCAGGTTCCGCCACTGCTGTCATTGTGCAATACCGCATCCAGTTTCCGGTAACTGGCAAAGAACACCCATTGCTGGCGTTTATGCCGTATGGTTGCAGCAGCCCCCCTGAAAAAATTATACTCCCCGTTAGACCGGTAGGGTTTTAGTGTAGGGCCTTGCCGTTTAACACCACTGAGCTCCCCTCCTTTTCCGAAAGCCAGGTTCTGCCATTGCACCAATCCCTGTCCCAGGTTCACTGTATAATCACCCAGCAACAATTCCTGCAGCTTACCCATACCTCTTACCACAGCATAAAAGCCATAATGATCAAAGCCCTTTCCGCGGTTACGTAAAAATGCCTCTCCAGCATCTTTCTCACCACTGATCCCCCAGGCCAGCAGGTTTTTATATTGATAGGAATACCGGAATAAGACCCGGTCGTTATTCCCGGCATATCGCGAACCGGTATCGATATACCTTCTCGCCCGTAAACTCCTGCCATACCGCAGCAGTAAAAAATGACTCCCTTTTTGCAGCCGTTCGGGCCAGCTCTCGGCAAAACTCCATTCTCCGTCCAGTTTTACATAGGGCAGGAGGGAACGGATCAGTTCCGGCGTCCAGCCCGGAATCGCCTGCAGCTCATACAAACTCAGCAGCTTTCCGAATAATGCGCGATACCGGAGAAATTGCGCTATGGCAGTATCCGGCAGTATACCCAGCGCCTGCAGGTCGGCTTCCGATGCCCGGTTCAAGGGTAGTTTATGCCGTACAAAAAAGGCTGCCGACTCCGATGCCGGCAACAGATCTTCGTCTACATTTATTTCCTGTTCCACCAAACGTTCCAGTTCATCCGGATCAATGGTAAGAGAATCAGGAATGGTTTGCTGCGCCCGCAACAGAAAAGGAGAGAGAAAGAGATGGAGAAAGAGAAAAAAACAGCGTTTCATTCGGCTTCGGCTTTAAATGAACAGATCAGGTGTAGCGAAGGCGTGAGTCCGGCTTCCGGATGCAGGACGCAGGCCGCAAAAACCTGCAGTTTTCCTTTTTGCCAGCCGGCACCCACCCAGGGGCTCCGCGTCTGGCTGTTGATCCCTGCTTTTGTCAGCAGCGACGGTACGGGTTGGTACACGACCTCCGCTGATAGGCGAACAGGCCTTCCTTCCGTTTTCAGCAATGCCAGGCCCATCCAGAGTGCTTCCGAAAGCGTATAACCCCAGCCCCATTCCAGCTCCCGGGCCAGCCGGAAATCGGGTGTTTTCAGCATACGGCCACCCAGGAAATTGGATACCCGTAGACCTGAATGCAGGGATGGAGATACCGGAAAAAGAATGCCCGCCGTGGCATGTACAGTGCCGTCGGTTCCTTCCGCTCCTGCTGGCACACCGGTATATTGAACCGAAATGCCGATCGTTACCTGCCCCAGTTCCCGGGCATACTGTAACCCGGCAGTATAACTTCGCCAGGCCCTGTGCCCCAGACTTTGCACCTGGAACCCAATGGCAGCATGTTCCTGTGCCCATAAAGCCTGTAGCTGAAACAGAGACAGCTCTTTCAGCAGAAAGGCACGTTCACTGCGCAGGGCTATGGCTGATAGCTGACCGCATAAGGCAGCAGGATTCTGGAATGCCGCGAAGGGATCGCGGAACTGTTTACTGGCACTTTCCTCTCCGGAAGGAACGATGCCCCGTACGGGCAAGAGCAATTGCGCTGACAGCGATGAACTGAAAAAACAGCATACAAAAAACAGGTTTTTCATTTTTAATGGAAAAGTAACCGGGTAGATAAAGGGGATAAAATATTTACAACCCCTTCTTCCTCCTTTTGGGAGGCTCGGGTTGTAGAGTTACCTTTGCGCCATGCAATTATTAGATGGTAACCAGGTTTCGAAAGCCACCCGCGATGAACTCAAGATCAAAGTAGCCCAGCTGGTAACGGAAGGTAAAAAAGTACCCCATCTGGCCGCAGTGCTGGTTGGCAATAATGGCGCCAGCGAAACCTATGTGGCCAGTAAGGTCAAGACCTGCGAAGAGATCGGATTCCGTTCCTCCCTGATCCGCCTGGAAGACACGATCAGCGAGTTCAAACTCCTGAATGTGATCGAAGAACTGAATAATGATCCTGATATCGACGGTATCCTGGTTCAATTGCCCCTGCCTGCACATATTTCTGATGAAAAAGTGATCAATACCATCGATGCCTCCAAAGATGTGGATGGTTTCCATCCGGTCAGTGTCGGCAAAATGGTACAAGGACTGCCCACTTTCATTCCCGCCACCCCCCATGGCGTAATGCTGATGCTGGAGCATTATAAAATTGATACCCGGGGCAAACATGCCGTGGTGATCGGCAGAAGCAATATTGTTGGCCGGCCGATGAGCATTCTCCTCAGTGCGGCTACCAATCCCGGCAACTGTACCGTAACCATCTGCCACTCGCATACCAAAAACCTGAAAGAACTCTGCCAGAGTGCCGATATCATTGTGGCCGCACTGGGCCGCCCCGAATTTGTAACAGCCGATATGGTAAAAGAAGGCGCCATTGTAATTGATGTGGGGATCACCCGTGTGGAAGATGCTACAAAGAAGAAAGGCTATGCTATCAAGGGCGATGTAAAGTTTGATGAAGTGGCGCCCAAATGCTCCTGGATCACGCCTGTTCCCGGTGGTGTGGGTCCCATGACCATTGCCGCACTGATGAAAAATACCTTCCGCGCCTGTGCCGATAAAAACTGAAGATGATCACACCAGCTGAATATACTGCCACTACTTATCCTGTGATGGAACATTTCTACACCCTGCAGGGGGAAGGATTCCATCAGGGACGGGCTGCCTATTTTATCCGGCTTGGTGGTTGTGATGTGGGCTGTGTGTGGTGTGATGTGAAAGACAGTTGGGATGCAGACAAACATCCCCGGTATTCCATAAATCAACTGGTGGATCTCGTAAAACAGACTCCTGCCCAATTGGTAGTGATCACGGGCGGAGAGCCCCTGATGCACCCTTTAGATCCGTTAACCCATGCGCTGCAGGCCGCCGGACTCAAAACCCATATTGAAACTTCAGGCTCCCATCCGGTGAGTGGTCACTGGGACTGGATCTGCCTCTCTCCGAAAAAGTTCAAAGCCCCGCTCCCCGGCATACTGCCCCTGGCGCAGGAACTGAAAGTGGTGGTCTTCAACAAATCGGACTTCGACTGGGCCGAACAATATGCCGCCCAGGTTAGTCCCGGTTGCCGGCTCTATCTCCAGCCCGAATGGGACAAACGCGATACCGTTACCCCCCTGATCATTGAATACATCAAAGCCCATCCCCGCTGGGAACTCTCGCTGCAGGTCCACAAGTACATTAATGTGCCCTGAACCTGCATAAAACAACTATAACAAACGTTTTACAGTTTCCTGACCACGGCTGGCCCGGTTCTGGCGTCTGTCAGGAAACTATTCCGGAAGGCCCGTAAATTGTTTGCATGAAACCTGTTTTTACTTCATTGTGCGTATTGTTGGCTGTTTTATTTGCTTCAGGTCAATCGTATGACCCCTATAAAGTCAGTAAAAAAGCCATGGCCCTCTATGAACAGGCCATTGCAAAAGCACAGAATGATGAGTTCAGGGAAGGGATCCGCATCCTGAAAGAAGCTGCGAAAATCGATCCCCGCTTCGAAGATGCTTATCTCTCTATCGCCGGCATGTATGGCGAATTGAAAGTATATGATTCGGCCGTACTGTTTTACGAGAAAGCCCGCAGCATTGATAACCGGTATTTCAAAGACTATAACCTGCCCTATTCCATCAATCTCGCCGGTCTCGGCAAATTTGAAACCGCCATTGAAGCCATTGACTCCTTCCTCACCATTCCTGACCTGAACGAAAAAAGCATACTGGCCGCAGGCTTCCGGAAAAAGAGCTACCGCTTTGCGATGGACTATGCAAAGGACAAGCAACTCAATGCCTATCTGTTTGAACCGAAGAATATGGGGCCCTCCATCAATTCCCGCTTCTCCGAATATTTCCCCACCCTTACCCTGGATTCCCGTGAATTCATTTATACCCGCAGGGTGAATGATTTCAATGAAGATTTCTTCGGCTCCAAACTCATGGAAAATGGCCAGTGGGCTCCTGCACAAAGCCTGAATGGCAATATCAACACCCGGAATAATGAAGGCGCGCAGAATATATCACAGGATGGCGAATGGCTGATCTTCACCGGTTGCAATTTTCCCGATGGCGTGGGCAATTGTGATCTCTACATTTCTTACCTGACGCCAGAAGGCTGGAGTACACCGGAAAACCTGGGTTATCCGGTCAATACCGAAGCCTGGGAATCGGCGCCCTCCTTATCACCCGATAAACGCGACCTCTATTTTGCCAGCCGCCGGATGGATGGTATTGGCGGCAGTGATATCTATGTGAGCCATCGTCTGCCGAATGGACGGTTTGGTCCACCGGAAAACCTCGGCCCTGAGATCAATACGCCGGGAGATGAAAGCTGCCCTTTCATCCATGCCGATAACCAAACCTTGTATTTCACATCAAATGGACATATCGGTTATGGCGGCGACGACCTCTTCCTCAGCAAAAAAGGGCCAAAGGGCAGCTGGAGCAAACCCGTGAACCTGGGTTATCCGATCAATACCATCGAAAACGAAGGCAGCATGGTAGTGGCTGCAGATGGAAAAACAGCTTATTATGCCAGCGACCGCAATGATAGTTATGGCGGACTGGACCTCTACTCTTTCGAATTGCGCAACGATATCCGCCCCAATCGCACGCTCTGGATCAAGGGTAAGGTATTCGATAAAAAAACCGGCAAGGGACTTCCCTCGGCAGTGGAACTGACCGATCTGTCTACCAACGAAGTGCTCAGCAAAGTGCAGACCGATGAAACCGGCAATTACCTGATCACACTACCCGTGGGCCAGGATTATGCCTTCAATGTGAACCGCAAAGGCTACCTGTTTTATTCAGAGAATTTTCCGCTGAGCAAAAAAGCGCCGGACTCCACTTACAAGATTGATATCCCCTTGCAGCCGCTTGAAGCCAATGCGGCCGTGGTATTGAAAAACATATTCTTCGACACCAACCTGTTCGAACTCAAACCCGAATCCGCTTCCGAGCTGGATAAAGTGGTACAGCTGCTGAAAGACAATCCCACCCTGCGGATCGAGATCAGCGGCCATACGGACAATGTGGGTAAGGCAGAAGACAACCTGAAACTCTCCACCAATCGTGCTAATGCTGTGGTAAAATACCTGACTACGAAAGGTATTGCCGCCACGCGCCTGGTCAGCAAAGGTTACGGTGCCACACAACCGATATCATCGAACAATACTGAAGAAGGTAAAGCGCAGAACCGCCGCACTGAACTGAAAGTGATCGGACAGTAGTTGTAGCCTACCACTTCAGCTGCTGCAACTGCTACGCACAGTTCCTAATTTGCAGCAAAAATTCACTTGCCCAGCGAACTGGTTTACCGCATTGCCTTGACACAGGTACCACAGATCGGCACCGTACAGGCCCGCATTCTCGTCGAAAAATTCGGGTCGGCCTCCGCCATCTTTGAAGCAAAACGCTCCAGCCTGGAACAGACCGAAGGCATCGGATCGGTACGCGCCACACAGATCCGCGGTTTCCGGGATTTCAGTATTGCAGAAACGGAAGCTGCCTTTTTGGAAAAATACCGGATCCAGGCATTGTTTCTCTCCGATCCGGAATACCCTTCCCGACTCCTGCATTGCTATGACCCGCCTACCCTGCTCTATTATAAAGGCAATGCAAACCTGAATGCCGATCGTACCCTGGCCATTATCGGCACCCGGAATAACTCAGAATACGGCAAACAACTCACAGAAAAACTGGTGGCAGAGTTGCAGCCATATCATATCACCATCATCAGCGGTTTGGCCTTCGGCATTGATGCCATCGCACACCGGCAGGCCCTGGTACAACAACTGCCCACGATAGGTGTACTGGCACATGGACTGGACCATATCTATCCCTTGCAGCACCAACCCCTGGCCCGGCAGATGGTCAAGGAAGGAGGAGGCTTGTTGTCGGAATTCTGCAGTTATGAGGGACCCGACAAACATCATTTTCCGGTACGCAACCGCATTGTTGCAGGACTTAGTGATGCGGTGGTGGTCATTGAATCGGGAGCCAAAGGCGGGAGTATGGTAACGGCAGAACTGGCATTGGGCTATAACAAGGAAGTGTTCTGCTTTCCCGGAAGAACAACCGATAGTGGCAGTGCCGGATGCAATCTGCTGATCCGGGAACAAAAGGCACAGCTCATCACCCGCACAGCCGACCTGGTGGATGCCATGGGCTGGAACCATTCAAACAACAACAGCCCCCAGCCCAAACAACTTCCCTTGCACCTGAGCGCATCAGAAACTGCCTTGCTTTCCCTGCTGCAGCAAAAAGAGATCACCCATCTGGAAGAACTCCTGGCTGCAGGTACGATCAGTTCCGGCGAGACAGCGGCAGCACTCCTGAGCCTGGAGATGCAGGGGTTGGTTAAAGCGCTGCCCGGCAAACAGTTCCGCTGTGCCTGAAAATTTCATTTGGAGCATATTTGCCGCCTGCGCTATCTTTGCACATGGCAACAAGAAACAGCGCTTCCCGCACAAATCCCCGTTCCGATAAATTTTTTGGTGAAGGTCTGACCTTCGATGATGTACTCCTCGTTCCGGCGTATTCTGAAGTATTACCCCGCGAAGTGGATATCAGTACCCAGTTGACAAAAACCATCCGGCTGAATATTCCCCTCCTGAGTGCCGCCATGGATACGGTAACCGAAGCCAATCTGGCCATTGCACTGGCCCGGGAAGGCGGTATCGGCATCCTGCACAAGAACATGAGCATTGAAAAACAGGTGGAGCAGGTCCGGAAAGTAAAACGCAGTGAAAGCGGCCTGATCATTGACCCCATTACATTACTGGAAGATGCCACCATTGGAGATGCCCTGAACCTGATGAAGGAAAACAAGATCGGCGGCATTCCCATAGTTGACCGTAACAACAAACTGAAAGGGATCCTTACGAACCGCGACCTCCGCTTTGAAAATACCGCCAGCCGGAAAGTCCGTGAAGTGATGACTTCGGAAAACATGATCACTGCCCCCGAAGGCACCGACATGAAAAAAGCACAGAAGATCCTTTCCCAATACAAAATTGAAAAGCTGCCGGTCGTGAAGAAAGACGGCACGCTGATCGGCCTGATCACTTACCGGGATATCCAGAAACTGCAATCGCACCCCAATGCGGTGAAAGATAATTTCGGACGCCTGCTGGTGGGTGCAGCCTTAGGCATCACCAAGGAACTGGAAGAGCGGGCTGCTGCACTGCAGCAGATCGGTGTGGATGTAGTGACGCTAGATAGTGCCCATGGCCATAGTAAAGGTGTACTGGATGCCCTGAAACGCCTGAAAAAGAATTTCAAAAACCTTCAGGTCATTGCCGGTAATATCGGTACTGCAGCCGGAGCCAAAGCCCTCGCCGATGCAGGCGCAGATGCTGTTAAAGTTGGTATAGGTCCAGGTTCCATTTGTACCACCCGCATCGTTGCCGGTGCCGGTGTTCCTCAGATCACTGCCATCATGGAAGCCGCCTCCGTTTTACACCAGCGCAATATCCCTCTGATCGCCGATGGCGGTATCCGCTATACTGGCGACCTGGTAAAAGCGCTGGCAGCAGGAGCTAACGTTGTTATGATGGGCAGTGTATTTGCCGGTACCGAAGAAAGTCCCGGTGAAACCATTATTTACGAAGGCCGCAAATTCAAGCAATACCGGGGCATGGGTTCTATCGGAGCCATGAACCAGGGCAGTGCCGACCGCTACTTCCAGGATGTGGAAGCCGATATCAGGAAATTCGTACCGGAAGGCATTGAAGGCCGTGTGGCATTCAAAGGCAACCTGAGCGAGATCGTTTATCAATACAGCGGAGGCCTGCGTGCCGGTATGGGCTATTGCGGAGCACCCGATATCAAGAGCCTGCAGAAAGCCCAGTTTGTACGCATCACCAATGCGGGCATGAAAGAAAGCCATGCGCACGATATCGAGATCACCCGCGAAGCACCCAATTACAGCAGATAATCTGCCAATGAAAAAGATCCTCTTTCCGGTATTACTGGCCATCAGCCTGTTGGGCTCACTGCGTGCAGTCGCCTATACCGACAGCTGTTCCTTGCAGATCAGTCTGCTCACCTGCACACCTGGAGAAGAACTCTATTCCACCTTCGGACATACCGCGATCCGTGTAAAGGATTCACTGAACGACTGGGTATTCAATTACGGAACGTTCAGCTTTGACGACCCCGACTTCTACATGAAATTCGTACGAGGCAAGCTCAATTACTTCCTGTCGGTAGAACGCTATGCCGATTTTGAGTTGGCCTACCGTTACGATAAGCGGGGCATCACCGAACAGGTCCTTAACCTGGATTGCAAAGAAAAAGATGCGTTGTTCCGGGCCCTGATCATCAATTCCGAAGAAGCGAACCGCAATTACAAATACGATTTCCTTTTTGATAACTGTACCACAAGGGCCGGAAAAATGATCCGTGCCCATGCCGGAACATCCCTCCAGTTCAAAAACATCTTACCGAAGGAGAAACTGAGTTTCCGCGACATGATCCACAGTTACCTGAGAAAGGGGAATCAGGCCTGGAGTGAAACCGGTATCGATATCCTCCTCGGCAGCCGGATCGACCGCCAGGTCACCAATGAAGAAGCCATCCTGTTTCTGCCCGATTACCTGATGAAAGGAATGGACAACAGCATTGCAGGAAAACAGCCATTCATCAGTAGTACAGCGTTACTTGTTACCGCTCCTCCGGTTTCAGCAGAAAAGCCTGTGGATCCTCTCCTGGTATTTGGCTTGCTTTCCGGAATTATCGCAGCACTTTCAATCGTAAAACATACTGCAGCATTAAAAATCCTGCGTGGATTTGACCACCTGTTTTTTACCCTGCTGGGACTGCTGGGCTTTTTGCTGCTCTTCATGTGGTTCGGCACGGATCATTGGTCCTGCGCCGCAAACTATAACCTGCTCTGGGCTTTCCCCCTGCATGCGGTATACATCTGGTTCCGGAATTCATCTGGCCTCCGCCAACGTTATTTCAACATTATTGCAATACTGAGCCTGCTGCTCTGTTTAAGCTGGTTTTTCCTGCCTCAGCAAATGCCCCTGGCCATGCTGCCCATTGCTATATTGATAGCCTGGCGCGCCTACCGGATCAGCCGGTGAAGCCGTCACAGAATCAGTATCTTAGCAGTATGAGCACAATGCGCGGCACAGTGGTACTGGTACATGGCTTTGGGGAAGACCACCATATCTGGGATCCCCTGCTCCCCTATTTACCCGAAGGCTTTCAATACCTGATCCCCGACCTGCCGGGTTCCGGCAAAGAACCCTTGCCCGATATCGGGCAAGCTGATCCTTCCATCGACCAGTTGGCTTATTTCATCCTGCATTTACTGGAAGAAAAATCGATAACAGACAAAGTAACCCTGATTGGCCATAGCATGGGGGGGTATGTGGCATTGGCTTTTGCAGAAAAATATCCCGAAAAAGTACAGGCCCTGATGCTGTTCCACTCCACTGCATTGGCCGATAGTGCCGAAAAAAAGGAGCTTCGTGCCAAAAGTATCCGCTTTATTCAGGAACATGGCGCTGCTGCTTTTATAGCCCAGACCACCCCCAACCTCTTTTCAGAAGCTTACCGTCAGAATAATCCGGAAAAACTGGCCGGAACAATTGCCTTTTATTCCAACTTTTCTCCGGATGCGCTCGTATGGTATACGGCAGCCATGATGAACCGGCCGGAACGCCTGGAAGTGATCCGGAAAGCTGATTTTCCGGTTGGGTTCGTGATCGGATTGCTGGATAAGGCGGTCGATCCGCAACAGGCCCTGAGCCAGGTTCCATTGCCAGCCATCTCGCATGTACAAGTGCTTGAAAATGCAGCACATATGGGAATGATGGAGGCCACGGCTGAAACCGGCCCATTTTTGGAAAAGTTTTTGCTCGAATGTGAAATGCCATCACGTGATTGACGTTATTGATTGAATTCATGAAAAGATCCCTGCTTACCGTTGTACTCCTGACGACCTTGGTATACCCGCTGTTTGCCGAACATATCAAGGGGGGCGAAATGATATATACTTACCTGGGAGACGGTCCGGCAGCGAATACCTCCCGCTATACCATCACCCTCAAGCTGTATATCGACTGTAATGCCACAAACCCGGGCCAGCTCGACAGCCGGGTGCCCCTGACCATTTTCACCAAGGGGGATAATGCCTTTGTACAAAGTGTGGATGCCCCCCTGAGCAATGAAAGCTTCATTTCTTTTGATCCGGCCTCCAACCCTTGTATCGGCAACCCACCCAGTGATGTCTGTTACCGCGTCCGCTCCTATTCGGCTACGGTGACCCTCAGTAATACCGATCTGGGCTATACCATCGCCTACCAGCGCTGTTGCCGCATCGATAATATCGTAAACCTGATACAGCCCAGTAATGCGGTGGGCGCCACCTATACTGCGGAAATTCCAGGCACTAAAGTGCTGGCAGGTGCGTATAAAAACAGCAGCCCCATTTTTGCGGGAACGGATGCTGCCGCGATCTGTGCAAACAGCAGCTTCATATATAGTTTTGCCGCTACTGAAAGTGATGGTGATTCCGTGGCCTACCGGCTTTGCAGCGGTTACCGGGGTGGTTCCACCAGCAACCCGGCTCCAGCTACGGCTGCCACGCCACCCTATCTGGAACTCGGTTACCAGAGCCCGTTCAGCGGAGGCAACCCATTGGGGGAAACAACCCAGATCGATGAAAAAACCGGGATCATTACCGGGGTAGCTCCGGGAGTGACCGGCCAGTACGTACTCACAGCCTGTGCATATGAATACCGCAATGGCGTTTTGATCAATATTCACCGGAAAGACATTCACGTGGCCGTTTCCAACTGTATTCCCCTGAAAGCTTTCCTGAAACCGGATTATGCCTATTGCGATGATTTCCTGGTACGCTTCCGGAATGAACAACTGAATCCGGCTGGTGCCCAATACGTATGGTCCTATGGCGATGGCACTAAATCAGACACCACAGCTGATCCCCAGGGTGCAGTATCTCATCAATATGCAGATACCGGAACCTATACGGTTAAGCTGAAAGTATACCTCGCCAGTGGCCAGTGTGTGGATTCCACAACAACTAAAGCGAAAGTGTATCCCGGATTCTATCCCGGCTTCCGCAGCCTGGGTACCTGTATCCTCCTCCCCATCCAGTTCACGGATACCACCCGCTCCCGTTATGGCAGTCCGGTGAAATGGAACTGGAATTTCGGAGATGAGACCACACTGGCCGATACCTCCCGCCTGCGAAACCCGACCTGGAAATATGGATCTATTGGCTTCAAGACAGTCACCCTAATCGTGGAAAGCGACAAGGGCTGTATAGATACCGCCACCAACCAGGTGGAAGTGCGGGACAAACCGCCGATGGGACTACCCTTCAAAGACACCCTGATCTGCAGTGTGGATACACTGGTACTCCGGGCAACCGGAAATGGCATTTACTCCTGGGGACCTGCCTATAATATCTTCAATGAGAACACGCCGAATCCTTCCGTATATCCGAAAGTGACCACCTGGTATAAAGCCACTTTGAATGAAAACGGCTGTATCAACACCGACTCCTTACGGATACGGGTAGTTGATTTTGTAACATTGAATGCCGGCCCGGATACCACCATCTGTACAACCGATACGATCCGGCTCAATCCGGCAAGTGACGGACTGCAATATATCTGGACTCCCAATACCCGGATCAATAATACTAATGTCAAGAATCCATTAGTGAGTCCGCTCACTACCACAACTTACAGAGTGAGGGCGATTATCGGAAAATGTAATACTGAAGACGATATCACGATCCGCACCATACCTTATCCCGTTGCCAATGCCGGTGCCGATACCACGATCTGTTTCGATGATACCGCAACACTGAATGGCACGATCAACGGGATCCGGTATGTCTGGACGCCGCTGAGCACACTCAGTACCGGCAACAGCCTCTCCCCGCTGGCGTTCCCGCTCACCACAACCACCTATACCCTTTTTGCATACGATACTTTAGGCTGCCCCAAACCCGGAACCGATCAGGTAACGGTTAATGTCCGCGCCCGCATCATTCCGTTTGCCGGAAATGATACATCCATTGTTGTGGGACAAAACCTGCAATTGAATGGTTCGGGCGGAATGCTCTACAGCTGGGCACCTCCCACTTACCTCAACAACCCGAATATCCGTAACCCCATTGCAGTCCTGAACGACAACTTCAGCTATGTGATGCGGGCTTATACACCGGAAGGCTGCTTTGCATTGGATACGATCAATATTAAAGTCTTCAAGACAGCTCCGGATATCTTCGTTCCCAATGCCTTTGCCCCGAATGGCAAGAACCGGATCCTGCGGCCTATTCCAGTAGGCATCGCCCGGATCGATTATTTCCGGGTCTTTAACCGATGGGGGCAACTGGTTTTCCAGACTGCAGACGCAGGAAGGGGCTGGGATGGTACGATCGCCGGAAAACCCCAAGCCACAGGCACTTATGTCTGGATGGCCCAAGGTGTGGATTATACCGGACGCATTGTAGTAAGGAGAGGCACGGCCATCCTTATCCGGTAATTGCAGTTACCAGCCAGTTTCAACAACCCTTTCCGGGAATTGTCCGTATCTTATTGGTCATCCCGGAATGAAAAAACTTGCCCTGCTCACCTGCCTGGTGCTGGGATTGCTCCCGGCCGTAATGGCCCGCCATATCAAGGGGGGAGAATTCAACTATGTATATCTCGGACCGGGATCGAATAATACCGATCGCTTTCAGGTAACCCTGCGGCTTTTCCTGGAATGTGGAGCAGCCGGTCAACAACTGGACCCGGATGCCAATGTGGGCATTTACAGTAACGGTACTGAAGTTGCCGTTACCGGTTCACCTTTTATATTTCCACTGGTGGGCGACCAGTTCATCACCCTCTCCGCACCGAATCCCTGCATATTCAACCCCTCTCCGGTTTGTTACCGGCTACGGACCTACAGTACCGTTGTTGAACTCCCTGTATCCGCCGATGGCTATACTATGGTATTCCAACGTTGTTGCCGAATCAATGGACTGGTGAACCTGTTTCCCAATAACAATATCGGATCGTCCTATACCTGCAAGATGTATGGATCATCCGTATTAGGTACCGAAACCAATTCGAGCCCGGCCTTTGCCGTAAAAGACACCATTCTGATCTGCCAGAACCGCCCTTTTACACTTGATTTCAGCGCGCAGGATCCCGATGGTGATTCCCTCTCCTACGAATTCTGTGACGCATATACTGCTGCACAAGGCGGATTCGGTGGCGGGCAGATCCCCCCTTCACCACCCAGCCAGATCGGCTTTGTCACTTATGCCGGAGGGTTTTCCGGAGTAGCGCCCCTCGGGCCGAATGTCACGATCAATCACAGTACTGGCAAGATTGCAGGTATTGCACCCGCTGGCGGCGATTATGTGATCAGTGTATGTGTAAAAGAATGGCGCCATGGCAAAGTTCTCAGTGAACACCGGAAAGATTTTAACCTGCAGGTAGACCAGCAATGCGACCTTGCAGCGGCTCTGTTGAAGCCCGACTATACTAACTGCGATACCCTGACCCATTATTTCCAGAATGAAGCATTCTCACCACTGATCCGTACCTATAACTGGGATTTCGGCGTCACCAACCTGAGCAACGACACCTCCAATCTGGCTAATCCATTTTATACGTATCCGGATACCGGCATCTATAAAGTAAAACTGGTGGTCAACCGCGGAGACCCTTGTGCAGACTCCACAGAAACACTGGTCCACCTCTATCCGGGATTTAATGCCGGCTTCACAACCCTGGGTTCCTGTGTACAATTACCCTTCCGTTTTACCGATACCACCAAGGCCCGTTATGGAACTGTAAATTACTGGGAATGGAATTTCGGGGATGAAACAACAGAAAGCGATATTGATGCCGGTGTAAAAACCACCACCTGGAAATACAGTACCGCATCATTCAAACTGGCCACTTTAATTGTAGGCAGCAGCAAAGGCTGTAGGGATACCGTCAGTACCCTCTTGGAAGTACGCGATAAACCCGTGGTGAACCTGGCATTCCGCGACACCCTGATCTGCAGTGTGGATACCCTTCAATTGCTGGTAAACGGACCCGGGGTTTACCAATGGTCTCCCGGCTATAATATAAGCGGCGCCGGAACAGCAAACCCGTTTGTATACCCGAAACAGACCACATGGTATAAAGTGGACATGAATGACAATGGCTGCGTAAACTCAGATTCGGTACAGGTGCGAGTGGTTGATTTTGTAACCCTCGATGCCGGGCCCGATACCACGATCTGCCTCACCGATACCATCCGGCTGCGGCCCAGCACAGATGGCCTGCGGTTCAGCTGGACACCCACACAGTCGCTCGATAATCCCGCAGCAAAATCGCCTCTGGCCTTCCCGGGGAATAACACCACATACAGGCTGACCGCAACAATCGGCAAATGTTCTGCTTCCGATTTTGTAACCATACGGACCGTCCCTTATCCGCTTTCACAGGCAGGTGCTGATACAACAATCTGTTTTGAAGACACTGCCTCCTTGCATGCCACCATCAAAGGAAGCGGGTTCACCTGGTCGCCAGTCACAACCCTGAGCCGCCCCAATGCCTTACAAACCCTGGCCTGGCCCCTGGAAACTACCGTTTATACCCTTACAGTATTGGATACCCTGGGTTGCCCCAAACCCGGCATTTCCCGGATCACCGTAAATGTCAAACCCCGGATCAAGGCCTTTGCAGGAAATGATACTGCAGTGGTGACTGGTCAGCCCCTTCAGTTACATGCCACCGGAGCCCCTCTCTACCAGTGGATTCCGGCTACTTATCTGAACCGGACCGATATTGCTGATCCGGTATCCTTGCCTGCTGACAACTTCAGGTATATATTGAAAGCCTACACTCCAGAAGGTTGCTTCGCTTTTGACACGATCAATATCAAAGTATTTAAAACCCCTCCCGATATTTTCGTACCCAATGCCTTTGCACCGAATGGAAAGAACAGGGTATTGAGGCCCATACCGGTAGGTATTGCGCGGCTGGAAACCTTCAGTGTCTATAACCGCTGGGGACAACTGGTCTTTAAAACAGCGGAAACCGGAAAAGGCTGGGATGGCACGATAGCCGGCAACGCACAGGCTTCAGGCACCTATGTCTGGATCGCCACCGGAATTGATTATCTGGGCAAACACATCATCCGCCGGGGCACAGCCCTTCTCATCCGCTAAGCATCCTTTTCTGTTCCCTTTTTATCAAGTAGATTGCAGGCAAACAAGAATTTATGCCCCGTATCGTACTCATTACCGGTGCCAGTTCCGGATTCGGAGAAGCCATGGCGCATCGCTTTGCAGCTGCCGGTTACGACATTATTATCACCGGACGCCGGATGGAACGGCTGGAAGCCCTGCAAAAAGAACTCAGCAAAAAATACAACAGCGCTGTTTTGCCCCTCTGTTTTGATATCCGTAATAAAGAAGCCTGCGATACAGCCATTGCCTCACTGGATGCAGACTGGAAGCATATAGACGTACTGATCAATAATGCCGGACTGGCTGCAGGCCGTGATTATTTTGATGAAGCGAGCATTGACGACTGGGATACCATGATCGATACCAATATCAAAGGGCTCCTCTATATCACCAAAGCCGTACTGCCTTACATGACCGCCAGGAAAGCGGGGCATATCATCAATATCGGTTCTACTGCAGGCAAGGAAGTCTATGAAAAAGGCAACACCTACTGCGCCACCAAATTTGCAGTGAATGCCCTCAGCCAGTCGATGCGTATCGACCTGCTCCGTCACCGCATCAAGGTAACGGCGATTCATCCCGGAGCCGCCGAAACCGAATTCTCCCTGGTCCGATTTAAAGGGGATGAGCAGGCCGCTGCCAAAATTTACGAAGGCTATACCCCGCTTTTCGCCCGCGATATTGCAGAAACCGCCTATTATGTCACCACATTACCGGAGCATGTCTGCATCAATGATCTGGTAATTACATGTACCGCGCAAGCCAACTCCTTCTACTTACAAAAAAACACTTAAGCAACTCAGTACCAGGTACTTAATATTTGGCTAAAACGTCCCTATCCATTTGGAATTCAAGGGAAAAGGGTTAACTTAGCCCAAGATCCATAATCCGTAGGCCGTAAAAACCCCGATCATGCCAAGCATCCTGTGTAAAATACTTCTTGTATTCTCCCTCACCGGCATATCCCTTATTGTAACTGCTCAGAATAACGCTCCGCAAAACTGCGATGCCAACCCTTATGGGTTCACTATCGACAGTCTGAAACGGGTCTACGCCCTTCAGGGTTTTACCCTATTGCGTGAAGCATCCATTACCATGGAAAGCGAATATGAAATGCCCATTGTACTGCCCATGACCCAGGGCACGTACTACCAGTTCATATTTGTAGGCGACCCTGGTTCCAAACTCTATGAAGTCCGCATGTTCGACTGGAGTGAAAAACAGGTAGTCTATAAAAAGAACCAGTGGGGTGATGTAGACGGCAATATCATCAGCTTCTCTTATGTCCCCAAATTCTCCGAATACCACATGATCAAACCCGTACAGGTTAATAAGAACAAGAAGAAATTATGCGGGTATGTGTTGTTGCTGAAAAAGACCAGTTAGAAGTCAGTAGACTGTAGTCAGTAGCCAGTAGCCTGTAGCCAGAAGAAAATACAAAAGCCAGAAGCTGTACGCCTAAACTTACTTCTTCTGGCTTCAATATTTATTATTTGATCTTCCCCCTATTTATTTTAAACTACTGACTACCGGCTACTGGCTACTGGCTACTGACTACTGGCTACTGGCTACCGGCTACTGGCTACCGGCTACTATAACTACTGCGCCAGTGATATCCGTATCTGCACCCCACCCCTTGTATTTGTGATCGGCGGAGCGGTGGAGATCTTGGGTTCAACACGCCTTTGCTCGAAATAGAGTTTGATGTTGACGCGGTTGGAGATCACATAGTCTATGGAAGGATTGATGAAGACCACTTTAGAGCCAGCAGTGGGCAATGAGGTTGCCTGATCCAGACGGCTGTTGGAAGTGGCATCATCCCGCACACTGAAGTCGAGCCGGAACGACGCGTCATTATCCATCGGTTTACCCTTCCATTTCAGGAATGAGAAGATGCCCCGCTTGCGCCAGCCTGCACCGATCACAAATTCCGTAGAACGGTTTTCACTCAACTGGAAATCGACCAGACTCAGACTGAGGGTTCTGGATTTTTTATACTCAAAGCGCGCCGTGATCTGGTTGGTGAATTGCATATCCACATCCAGCAAGGGAGCAAACTGTTCACTGATGGTGATGTTCGGCACCAGGAAAAATGGTACAAAGTTACCGGTCAGGGTATCAATAAATCCGGGATAACCGATCCGCAGCGGGTCCTGGAACAGCAGCGATGAGTTATAACTGTTCATGCCCAGCGTGCTGTTATAAGCATGCGACAGGGTAAAGCTGGTAAAGATCTTTTCCATGCCCGGTATACGGGTCAGGCCATTATAAGTAACCCTCCAGTTCGGACGGGGCAGGTAGCCCCTGAAGGGATTGCTGCGTGTCTTGGGATTGGATTGTTCAATGAGTGCAATGGTATTGGGATCCTTGCCGGTATAGGCAGCCAGGAAGGCCGGCACCAGCACATCCTGTGCATACTTGCCATAACCCTTATAAAAACCATCTGCCCCCTGTACACCACTGTATCCGTTCTTCTGTCCCAGACGTTGTGAGATAATGATCCGGTTCTCTTCAAACTTCTTAAAAGTTGCCGATACTTCATTCGTTGCCGTCTTTTCAAACAGGGTCTGGAAAGAAATAAAGCTGATGCTGAAGGAGCCGCCTGCATAGGGATTCAGCCTGTTGAAATTACCACTGAAACCAAGCGTGTCTTTATAGAGCTCAGAATAGGTTTTACCAAAGGTCTTATCCAGGTTCACATCGATCGTAAAATCACGGATGGGAGTCAATTGGGCGTTGAGTGACAGTTTCTGGTTATAATCCTGCCGGTTGAGGAAATTGAATTCCGGATCACCGGTGATCATCCCCCGTTGTGCCAGCCGGTTCACAAAATTGCTGTCGGGTTGCTGTCCGAATACAAACCCCATACCCGGCCCATTCGTTTTAAAGTTCATACCCAATGCGCGGGTACTGTCGGTGTAACCATATAATGTGGTACCGGCATTCTCCGAGTAATTCATGCTCACCCGTTTCATGGCGGTAAAGATGCGGCCGATAAATTTCACACCAGGGCTGAGTACCAGCGGTTCATTTTTGTCGCGCTTGATCTTCTTTTTATTCTTTGTAGTATCCTTTGCATTGGTTTTGGGCTGGTCGGGAGAAGGTGGCGGTGCATCTTCTTCCAGGGCCCTCAGGAAGCGGGACTTGGAATAGAGCTTGGTGAAATCCAACTCACCGGTAAGGTTACGTTGCTGGGTGTTGGAAAGGGTATTGCCCAGGCTGCGTGCCAGCAAGGAAGCCCCGAGCCAGTTATAAGTGGCTGAATAACTCGCCCGCAATGTTGTCCAGTCGAGCAGCGGCAGTTTGCTGGTGGGCAAAGTATAACTGGCTGTGGCATTCTGCTGGTAAGAAATGGTGCGTCCTCCTTTCCAGACATTATCCCACATCTTGCTGCGCTGGGTTTTGTCCAGCCGGCCAGCTTCTTCATCCACCCAGGCCTTATTGGTTGCGGAATAATCCACATTCAGTGATTTGGTCAGGTCCCAGCGGAGGTTATATACCCGGTCGAAGGTGAAAAACTTGTCGTAGGTTTCCGGCAATCCGCCTTTTGGCCCACCCACATTACGTGGACGGAACGCACCAAACTGACGGTACATATCCGCACGGAACCCTAACAGTGTGGGTACCGGATTGATGTTAAAATCGCGGATCAGCGAAAGCCAGTTGGATTTTGATTTCACCGCCGTTTTCATCGGCTCCCAGTATTTGGGAGATGACGTGTAGTTATAACCAAGACCGGCGCGATGACGGGTTACCGAGTTGTCTTCCACCAACGGGTTATGCTGTGTTTCCTTATAATAGGAATAACTCACATCAAAATTTTCCGGACTCCAGATCTGCTGTTTCTTGCCCGATGTATTCGTTTTCTTGACATTGGTGAAGTTGACGGTCTTGATGGTCTTAAGGTCAACTGCATCCTGACGGATGGAATCCTTCTGCGAAGCAGGCGCACTTTTCACTTTATCTTTCAGACGGATATCCAGGTCATATGGATCATACTCGGGAGCAGATACGGTGCGCTGCAGGCTGGCATATACAGGTATGGACATGCCTGCTTTTTTGGGCAGCAGTTTACCCAGCTCCAGATTGGTTGCCACGTCAAACTGTGTATAGTTATCACGGCTGCGCTGGTTCACCCGCTGCTCCAGCGTACCAAATCCGGTACTGTGTGCAGACCCCGATATATATAAGGTACCCAGATCAGCCAGTTTGAAGTCTACCCGGCCCAGCGCTGCCCAACCTGGTTTTTCATCCAGTCCGCTCAGACGCAATTCATTCACCCATACTTCCGTACAGGCATTCTCCCTTTTCCTGTTTTCAACGCCCATATACATGACACGGATTTCACCCAGATTGGGATTACCCAGAATGGCGTATTCTTTTCCATCCGTCAGCGTACGCTTGTAATAAAGGCCGTTATTCCCATTATTATTGCGCTCCACTTTCAGCTTGGTCAGGAAATCGAGGGACAGGTCCAGTTCATTTTCCGATGGCCAGATCTGGTTCACATCTGTTGTGGTCCAGGGCGTCATGCGCAACGGAATACGTATTTCGTAATAGTTATTGATCAGGTCATTACCCAGCCGGAGTACACCATACAATTCCCCGTCTTTGATATCATTGCTGCTGAAAACAGATTCCGCATGCCAGTACATCTGCAGGCGTCCATACTGGCGCAGGTCAAGGTTCATGGTCTTGAACACACCGCGTGCCTCTTTTTCCTGCAGGTTACAGATCTGCATGCTCAGCGACTGCTCATTCAGCAATACAGGCACATTATTATTACTCAGCTGTTGCTGGCGGATCACACCAGGAGGTGTTTTATACGGAATCGGCTTGCGGCTGCTGTTTTCTTCAATATTTACTGCCAGCTGATTGAAAGAAGTACCGGAAGTATTCGGGATCAGGATATACTGTCCTGCGGTGTCGAGTTCATAATTAAAGCGGCGCCAGTTATTACGGACCAGTTCCAGTTTGGCAAAGCGCATGATCACTGAATCTTCAAATCCGTTCAGGAAGATCCGCATGAAACGGATCGACTTGAAATCCGGGATATTTCCGACTTTCTTTTCATACTGGGCAATAGGCACCCGGAACAGGTACCAGCGCTCGGGCACACCACCACTGGGGGTGAACTCCCGCTTGTCGGTAATGAAGTTATTTCCTACCTGCATCAGCGGATTCGTGGAAGGCCGCATCTCGATCCGGTACTGGAAATATTCTTCGAGTTCATTCAATGTATTATCGCGGTTGAACTCTTCCTGATCGGGGTACAGTGTAAAGGCATTCACAAACTGGTCGCCGGCTGTTGCCACAGGGGAGTTGCCTTGCGGAGAGTTGATATTCTTATAACGGGCCAGGATCTTTGACTGGGATTGGTCGTAGCTCTGGTCACGGTAATTTTTATAGTCATCCCCGGCCGGGTCTTTCAGGGCTTGCTGGTAGATGGCAGAGTTTGCACCAAAATTAGCCAGCAACTGATTGAGGTAACCACTGAATTTACGGGTCTCTGCTTCATTGGTCAACCCGTCAAAACCCGCATCCTGTAAAGGCCGGTCGGCCGGATCATTACTGAATGCCTGGGTGACCTGAATGGGATTGGCAGGAACCTTACCCCATTTGCCACTGGAATCTTCCGCAGCCCGGGTATTGGCACCACTGATACCGTTCTCGAAGAAGCGTTTGCCATCACGCAAAACATCTTCAGATATATTACCCAGGTTAAAATACATTTGGCCGCCACTGCTGGTCGGGTTTTTCAGGAAAGGATCCTGTACCCACATTTCAATAAACTCGACGTTACCGGTTTCAAAATCCACCTGGTCAATTCCCCGCATAATACCACCCCAGCGTTGCTGCGGATTCAGCAGTTTGCCGCTGGCAGTAACACTGCCGGGACGGGCGTCAAAATTATAAGGGCCTTTCTCTGAAGGATAATAAGCAAGGTCAAAAGTTACCATGGCCGCCTGACCGAAGTCGGGCGTACGGTTGGGATAGAGCTGGGTTACATTCACGGAACGGATCCTGGGGTCGGTAAAATCCTCATAACTCTTCACCGGGTTATTGGGATTCCGTTTATCCTGCAGTACCG
Source organism: Chitinophagaceae bacterium (assembly GCA_044220945.1). GTDB lineage: Bacteria > Bacteroidota > Bacteroidia > Chitinophagales > Chitinophagaceae > Endoryza. The sequence goes on from JBGAQC010000015.1 coordinate 39,540, forward strand.
GTTCAATATTATACCAGGCGATCTTGGCGCGGTTGAAACCATAATCGAGCGAGTCCCGCAGATTGCCTTCCGGGAATAAGCCATTGCCCTGGGGCGTACTGGCCAGTCCCCACCCCACCAGCGGAAAACGCAGGTCGATGGAATTGCGGCTGCCTTCAAAATCATCCACAAAGATCAAGCCCGCATTGCCTTTGCCGATCTGCGGTGGGTGGCCGGGCTTCAACATGGCAGCTTCACCATATGCCGTTACCGTACTCATTTCATTGGTACTGTAAAAAGGTAGTTTATCGAGCAATCTGGTGATCCGCGGCGACTGGCCATTATAATTGAAGTCCACCCCGTACATGGTATTCTTGATCGGGTCTTCGTTGTAATTGGTTTTGGTAAAGAAAGGCCGTTCACCCAATCGCACCATGGATGCGCCGAAGCTCAGCGACTCACGGGCTGTGGTCTTGGCCATATAATCCATGCGCACTCCCATGAAATTCCGCTGCTGGATGCCGAAGCCGCCGTTGTTTTCATACTGCACGTTCACCGGAACTCCTGAAGTCAGGATGGCCTGATTAAGGATCCGGACTGTACCGAGGTTGTAATCAATGGTATAATCCACATTTTCACGGAGCACCTGTCCGCCGGCAAGAACAGAAACCGAACCCGGAGGTACGTTGAACGCGCCAAGAGATATTTCAGCAGTCGATTGCCCCTTCGCATAACCACTGATCACATAGCGGTCGAGGTTAGCATAGGTTTTTGCGATCTCCTTGATCGTATCATACAAAGGATAATAGACATATTTCTGTTTGATATCCGGCGTACTGTTTTTAAAAGCCACCGAATCCAGGTCGCGGCCAAAAGGTTCAAGATACGGGAAGATGATCCGTGCCTGTTGCGAGATCACCGTAAAGCCTTCCAGATAATCGAATACCCCGTCGGGTAAGGGATCACTCCGGGTATTCAGCCGGTCGAGATTCAGCAGGGTGATCAGCGGCACACCGGTCTTGTCGCCTTCCGGCAAGTATCTTTTTTGTCCCAGACTGGGTTGTTCATACAGTACATTCAATTTGAAATCACCGGGCTGGATGCTGGAGAGGATACCGCCGTCTTTGGTCTTCAGCGAGTACACGTTCTTCATCATCAGGTCCCAGATCGGCAGGTTGGTACGCTGTGAAGTGGCTTTGAGCAGTTTCAGGAACAGTACTTTCTGCTGGCCTGCGAAATTGCCGGCAGCTGTTGTATCCGGAACCACATCCTGCGAAAACTCACCAACCTGGTAAACTTTACCATTGTATGTGTATTGGAATGCCACACCTAATACCTCATCCGGTTGCAGGGGCTGGTTCAGGGAGATATAGCCGATCTGCGGATTGAAATAATAATCGGTGGGCGCCAACTTGCGGGCAAAGGTCTTTTCGAAATCCTGTACCGGCCGCAATCCGAGTAAGGAAAGCTTATTGGTGATCTGTGACGAATTCCGGCTGTTGGGATCATTGACGATATTCCGGTACAGGTTATTCGCATCGTTATAGGGGAAAGGAGAAAAAGTCTGCGGAACAATGCTGGGATTATACGGCTGGTATTCACCCAGGTCCATCAGTCCCACCACATCGCGTGTTTCTGTAGTGGATCCATTCCTGTTGGTCACCCATACTTCAAGGCGCAGGATCTGCACCTGTGAATTCACTTTGGGCAGGTCCTTCATGGCCCGGTTGTAATTATTCCGGAAATACTGCGCCAAAAGGAAGTGGCGGTTCTCTTCGTAATCGTTGGCCTTGAATTCAAAATAGGTATTGGTAGCCCCGCCCTGCAGTCCCATCGACTGACGCTGGGAGTTCTGGTTGGCGAGTGCCGTGGTCACAAAGAGTTTCCCGAACTGTAATTGAGTTTTTACACCAAAAAGCTGTTGCGCACCCGGGATCAGGGTTCCCTTCGACGCAAAAGAGATATTACCGGCTTCCACCCGCTTGATGATCTCATCGTTGGTGCCGGCATAATCCAGTTTCAGCTGGTTCTCGAAATTGAAGTTTGCCAGGGTATTGTAATTGATCGGCAGCTTGAGCTTGTCGCCGATATTACCGATCACACTCAGGTTGGCGTTCATGTCGAAATCAAAACCTCCGTTGCGGCGGGCCCGTTCCGGCAAAGCGGGATTCTTGATATTCTGGCCCTGGTAACCGGCGATCAGGTTCACATCGCCTTGCGGACGGATCTCCACTTTAGGGATGCCATCCGGACCGGCGCCAAAGATGCGGTTGAAGAGACTGTTGTATACATTCATCTTCGGCCGCACCATTTTCCGGTTCAGGTTATTGAGAATGCTGGAGCGCTTCTTGAAATACTCCATCTCCTGCTTCCGGGCCTGCAGTGCCATGAATTCATCAAAAGTGAGATATGTGGGTTTACGGTAGTAGGTATTCCCGATCTTTTCAATGATATAGTAGTTCCGGGTGGTGGGATCGTAGATGACAGAGTCGGTGATATTCGCCGGACGTTTCAGGTCGAAGGAACTGCGCCCGGGTTCTGTATACCGGTCGCCGTAGCGGTCGTGGATCGGGAACTTGAGGGTATCCGTTGCTTTAGGATCGGTAGTGTCGCGCAAGGGTTTGCCTGCGGCTTTACCCCATAAGCAAAACAGCAACAGCACAGCGGTCAACACACCCCTGCTATTGGTGAAATGGTAACGTTTCAGCGACAATCTTTTCTCAAGAATTAGTGAGGTAGAAATTCCGTCCCGATAGGCTTAGATCGATTTTAAAGCGTTCTTGATAATGTCCTCGACACTTGTGGTCTCCGGTGCTGCTTTCAGCACCTTCTGAACGGCCTGTTCAGCAACAGAACGGCCAATGCCAAGGGCTATCAGAGCATTTAACGCATCTTGTTCCAACGTATTGTTTATCAACGGAGAAATATTTGAAATGGGCATGGTTTTACCCAGTTTGTCCCGTAATTCCAGAATGATCCGCTCGGCCGATTTGCGGCCGATGCCTTTGATCGCTTCCAGCTGCTTAGTGTTTCCCTGTACGATAGCCCGGACCAGTTCATCCGGTTTCAGGGAAGACAGCATCATCCGGGCCGTGGCCGCTCCAACTCCGGAAACACTGATCAGCTGAACAAAGAGTTCTTTCTCCTGTACGTCGGCAAAGCCATAAAGGGTTTGGGCATCCTCTTTTACCTGGAAATACGTGTGCAGCAGGCCGGATTCCAGTCCCTGGATCTGAGAGAAGGTATTAAGGCTTATATGTAGCTCATAACCAATGCCATTGACATCCACAATCACCTGAGCCGGTGATTTGTGCACAAACTTACCATTGACATAAGCGATCATGGGAGCGAATGTAAGGAATTCCGGGTAATTCGCTCTGATTCAGCCTGTTTTCAGCCTCGGAAGACCATGAAAATGAAGGAAGTAAGGCCTTTCCCGAAAATTAGCCTAATTTTGCCCAGCTTCAAAAATCAACGCTCCTGATGAATCCAAAAATTACCGCTGCCATCACCGCTGTGGGTGGCTATGTTCCGGAAGACCGTTTGACCAACGCCGATCTCGAAAAAATGGTGGACACCAATGATGAATGGATCCGGACCCGGACCGGTATTGAAGAGCGCCGCATCCTGAAAACACCCGGTCTGGCGACTTCCGATATGGCAGTTCCGGCCGTTAAGGAAATCCTGGAGAAAAGAGGAATCAGTGCAGAAGAGATCGACTGCCTTATTGTGGCTACAGTAACGCCCGACATGATGTTCCCCTCCACGGCCAACCTCACCTGCCATAAACTTGGCGCTAAAAATGCCTGGGGCTTCGACCTGCTCGCTGCCTGTTCAGGATTCCTCTTTGCACTCACCACCGGCGCTTCGCTGATTGAAAGCGGCCGCTGCAAGAAAGTAATTGTTGTGGGTGCCGATAAAATGAGTTCGATCATCGATTATACCGACCGGAATACCTGCGTGCTCTTTGGGGATGGCGCCGGTGCAGTACTCCTCGAACCCAACCATGAAGGCTATGGCATACTCGACAGTATCCTGAAAACGGATGGTGCTGGCGGACAGTTCCTCAATATGAAAGCCGGTGGCTCCCTCCGCCCCGCTTCCATTGAAACCGTTACCAACCGGGAACACTTTGCCTTCCAGGAAGGCCAGTCGGTTTTCAAATTTGCAGTGAAAGGCATGGCCGATGTGGCTGCCGAACTGATGGAACGCAATAACCTCACTGGCGATGATATCGCCTGGCTGGTACCGCACCAGGCTAACAAACGCATTATTGATGCCACGGCCAACCGCATGGGACTCTCCCCGGAAAAAGTCATGCTCAATATCATGCGCTATGGCAACACCACTGCCGCAACGATCCCCCTCTGTCTGTGGGAATGGCGCAAACAACTGAATAAAGGTGATAAGATCGTCCTTGCCGCTTTCGGTGGTGGATTCACCTGGGGCGCAACGCTGGTGAAGTGGGAGTATTGAGAAGTAGCCGGTAGCCTGTAATCAGTAGCAAGAAGAGAAGCCAGAAGAAAGCAAGAACGCAATTCTTCTGGCTTCTATATTTCTTGCATTTCTACAGACTACTGGCTACTGACTACAGACTACTGGCTACTGACTACTGGCTACTGGCTACTGGCTACTGACTACTGGCTACTGACTACCGGCTACTGACTACCGGCTACAGCATTCTCCCCTTCCTCCCAAACAAAATAAAATCCGTCCCCGGTATCTTCGTCACACCCGCCTGCCGCAACTGAGTGACCAATTGTCCCCGGTGATACGTGCCGTGATTGAACACATGGAAGATGATCTGGCTTACCGGTTGCTTGAACAGTTCCCGCTTGCTGGTATAATACTGGCAGACATGCTCCAGTGCATACGGTGCAGATTGCCGGATAAACAGCTCCCAGGCCTTGTTCTGTTGCAATAGCGTGTCCATGATGTCTTTCCCCGTTCCCTTGAAATAACTGCTGGGGGCTGTGATCACTTCCTGCAACCGGATCCGCTGCCACCACACGGATTCCGCATCCCAAACATGTAGTAATGTGGAATATATCGTAGGGAAACTTCCAGGGAATTCCTGGTGCAGCAGCTCCTCTGGCTGTGCAGCAATTGTCGCGAACAATTTCTCATTGGCCCAGTGATGATAAGCGGCCAGTTCCAGCATCATTGCTCTCATGAGTTCAGGTGGATAATTTCCCTGAAGTTACAATCGAAATCGGCTACTTTTGAACAGAAATGTTCACATACCGGATACAAGGAATTGCTTCCGGAAAACTCAACACTATGGACCGTTCGTTCCCGATCAGCGGCTTCAGTTCATTGGCCATTCATGCCGGACATGAGCAGGACCCCCGCTATGCACACCTCACTCCCATTTACGCCTCTTCCACCTATGTTTTTGATACTGCAGAACAAGGCATGCGCCGCTTCAGTGGCGAAGAAGAAGGATATATCTACAGCCGCTGGGGAAACCCCACCATGGCAGAAGCTGAAAAAAAGATCGCTGCCATGGAAAGCTTCGGGCTTGGTTTCGAAGTAAAAGGTATCCTGCATGCGTCCGGCATGGCAGCGATTGCCACCCTCCTGCTCGCCAACCTCAAAGCCGGCGATAAGGTACTGACGCATTACTCACTCTACGGCGGCACCCAGGAAATCCTGAACCGCATCCTGCCAGGTACTGGTGTGGAAACCATTGTGGCCGACCTCCGTGACCTCACCATCGCTGAAGACTGGCTGAAAAAAGATCCTGCCATCCGCATGGTTTATCTCGAAACACCGGCCAACCCCACCATCCAGTGTGTAGACCTCGAAGCACTGGCCGGCCTTGCAAAAAAGTACGGCAAGATCAGTGCCTGCGACAATACATTTGCCACCCCCTATCTCCAGCAGCCCTTCCGCTACGGGATCGATTTTGTAGTACACTCCACTACCAAATTCCTCAACGGACATGGCACGATCATCGGCGGCATCCTGCTCGGAAAAGATCTTGAATTCATGAAAACACAGGCAACGAAAGTGCACCGACTGCTCGGTGGCAACAGCAACGCTTTTGATGCCTTCCTGCTGATCAATGGTATGAAAACACTCGAAATCCGCATGGAACGGCATTGCCATAACGCACTCGAAGTTGCCGGATTTCTCGAACAACATCCGGCTGTTGCCAAAGTCAATTATAATGGACTGTCCTCCCACCCCGATCATGCCATTGCCCTGAAACAGATGCGTTATCCTGGCGCCATGATGAGTATTGAACTGAAAGGCGGATTGAAAGCCGGCACCAGCATGATGAATAAATTACAGCTTTGTACCCGCACTGTTTCATTGGGCACTTGCGATACCCTGCTCTGCCACCCGGCATCCATGACCCATGCCGGCGTGCCCCGGGAGCAGCGCGAACAGTATGGCATCACCGACGGACTGATCCGGATGAGTATCGGTATGGAAAACATACAGGACATCCTTAACGACCTCGACCAGTCGCTGCGCTGATGCAGTAATACCCCGAATAAAACAACCTGCATATGACCCTGAACAGCCCCCTGCACCGATTCCTGCTGGTAATAACCAGCCTGTTTTCACTGATTGCCTGTTCCCCAAAACAGCAGTATGATACGATCATCCGCAACGGGATGATTTATGATGGTAATGGCGGACAACCTTATAAAGGTGATATCGGTATCAATGCCGACACCATTGCTTTCATTGGCGACCTTTCCAACGCCACTGCAAAAACGGAAGTGGATGCGCAGGGTAAAGCAGTCGCCCCCGGATTCATCAATATGCTCAGCTGGGCTACAGAAACCCTGATCATGGACGGCAGGAGCCAGAGTGATATCCGGCAGGGAGTAACCACCGAAATTTTTGGCGAAGGACAAAGTATGGGACCGCTGAATGCCAAAATGAAACAGGATATGCAGACCAGCCAGGGTGATTTTAAGTTTCACGTAAACTGGACCACCCTGAAAGAATACCTCGACATGCTCGAGAAAAAAGGGATCAGCTGCAATGTGGCTTCCTTTGTTGGGGCTACTACCATCCGGGAATATGTAGTGGGCGAAGATAACCGTGCCCCGACACCGGCTGAGCTCGATAGTATGAAAGCCCTGGTAGACCAGGCCATGAAAGATGGTGCCCTCGGCGTGGGCAGTTCCCTGATCTATCCGCCTGCCTTCTTCGCAAAAACAGAGGAACTCACGGAACTCTGTAAAGTGGCTTCCCAGTATGGAGGCAGTTATATCAGTCATATGCGCAGCGAAGGCAATAAACTGCATGAAGCCGTGGAAGAACTGATCACCATTGCAAAGAATGCCAACCTGCCTGCTGAAATTTATCACCTGAAAGCAGCCGGAAAAAAGAACTGGCCCAAAATGGACAGTGTGATCCGCCGTATCGAAAAAGCCAGAGCCGAAGGCCTGCAGATCACTGCAGATATGTACACCTATACCGCCGGTGCAACCGGACTCACAGCGTCGTTCCCTCCTTCCCTGCAGGATGGAGGCTTTGGCAAACTCCGTCAACGTTTACAGGATCCCGCCATCCGCGCACAGATGAAAAAAGCCATGAATACCGATGCCCCCGATTGGGAAAATCTCTATTTCGGTTCCGGAGGTGCGGCGAATGTACTCTTGCTTAGTTTCAAACAGGATTCCCTGAAAAAATATACGGGTAAAACACTGGAAGAAGTGGCCCGGCTCCGGGGCAACAGTCCGGAAGAAACCGCCATGGACCTGATCATCCAGGACAGCACCCGGGTTGGCGTTGCTTATTTCATGATCAATGAAGAAAATATCCGCAGACAGATGCCCCAGCCCTGGCTCAGCTATGGCAGTGACGAAGGTTCTTACACAAACGAAGGAGTATTCCTGAAATCGAATGCACATCCCCGCGCCTATGGCACTTTTGCCCGGGTACTCGGAAAATATGTACGGGAAGAGCGACTGATGACATTGGAAAAAGCCATTCAGAAATTGGCAAAGCTTCCGGCTACTAATCTGCGCCTTATAGGAAGGGGAGAACTCAAGGCCGGTAACTTTGCCGATATTCTTGTGTTTGATCCGGCCACCGTAGGTGATCTGGCAACATTTGATAAACCTCACCAGTATGCGAAGGGTATGGAATATGTATGGGTCAATGGCGGCCTTGTGCTGAACAAAGGCGAACATACCGGCGCCAAACCGGGAAAGGCCCTGAAAGGTGCTGGTAAAAAAAGCAATTAATACAGAAATAAAGAAAGATGAATACGTTAGTTGTCCGTCCTGCAGTAAAAGAAGATTGCGCGCGCTTAATGGAGCTGGTGCGTGAACTGGCCCTGTTTGAAAAAGCACCGGAACAGGTTACCGTAAGCCTGGAACATTTCCAGGAAAGCGGTTTTGGTCCTGCACCGGTCTGGTGGGCATTTGTTGCAGAAGAAAACGGTGTGATCCTCGGATTTGCTTTATACTATATCCGCTACAGTACCTGGAAAGGGCAGCGCATGTACCTGGAAGATATCCTCGTTACACAGGAAGCCCGTGGCAAAGGCATTGGCACTTTGCTGATGCACCGGCTGATCGAAGAGGCGAAAGCCAGAAAATTCAGTGGCATGATGTGGCAGGTGCTCGACTGGAATACCCCGGCGATAGAATTCTACAAAAAATTCGATGCCTCTTTTGATCCGGAATGGATCAATGTTACGGTCAATCTCTGACCCCTGTTTCTGGGTATTTCCTTTATACTCCAAAATCTGACTTTCGCAGTATGCCCCTGTTTTTCAGGGGCATACATATTTTATGCAATGGTTATCCCTGACTTTTACTGCATATACCCAATACCCGCAGTTTAATTCAGTCCGAACTGCTTAAATTCAGGATACCAACCCCCACCCGTACACTGCTTAAAATCCAGCTTCCGGTTTTATTCGCTCCCTGATTAGTTAGGCACGTCAACCTTAAACCTTTAATATTAATTGCACATGTCGAAGAAAATTGTGCCGGTCATACTTATGGTGGTCGGCTTGGGTTTATGCCTGAATAAACCCATCTCCGGACTCATCAGTTCTGCAAAACTGGACCTGAAAATTCAACCAGCACCTGCCATCCTCCCGGCGATCTACAAAGTGTACGCCAATGAAAATGCCCTGGAAGGGAAGTACAGCCTCTTCAAGATGCAGGTCACAAACAACAGCAGTTCCGAAGCCACTGATGTGGAAGTCAGCTATCAGATCCCCAATCTGATCGACTGGAAACCCATTACAAAATTTGCCCGCATCCTGCCCGGTCAAACCGTTGTAGTGAATTGCTACCCCTCCCTGCCGGAAAAGCTGCTGGAACGCACCACCACCTCAAAGGAACAGGTGAATATCAAAGTCAGCGGAAATAATATCAGTACCATGGAAGAGAACTTTGCGATCAATGTGCGGGGCCGCAATGACTTCATGTACACCTTCCTGCCTTCCGATGAGATCCGTACTCCGGGTGAGTTTTTTGACAATATGCCCTTGCTCAGTTGCCTGGTTACCCCGCAAGACCCCATTATCAAATATTTCACACAACAGGTACAGGAAAAAGTACTGAAAGGCGAAACGGCTTCTGTAACCAATAAAGATGAAGAAGGCGTACGCTTTATGCTGGGACTTTACAATGCCACACTGATGAGCCATATGGTATACAGTGGAACGACTGGCGTACCCGCCAAAATTGAAGATGTGAGCTCCATCATCCAGAGCATCCGCCTTCCGCGCGAAGTGGTTACCGGCAAAACGGGACTCTGCATCGAACTCTCCCTGCTGTATGCCAGCGTAATGGCTTCAGCAGGCATGGACCCCATAGTATACCTGATACCCGGGCATGCCTATCCCGGCTTCCGGATGAATGGCCACTACTACGCCATTGAATCCACCGGTATCGGAGGTGAAGGAATGGGGGGACGTGCCTCGGCCGAGGATGCCTATAAAATGGGCATGAAAAACCTCAATGAATTTTTCCAGAAAGCCCTGTCGGGTGATGACCGTTATATGATCGTGGATGTACGCGAAGCCATCAAGAACGGAGCAGAAGCCATCGAGCTGAAAGATGACGCCTTCCTTCGTGGCAAGATCGATGAAATTGCCCGCGACTTTGTTCCCAAAAACACCGATTATGTAAATAATGGCGGAGGGGGCAATGATGGTGGCGGAAACGGAGGCGGAGGTAATGGCGGAGGGGGCAACAACGGAGGCGGTAATGCCGGATATAACCAATATCAGGGTGTGATCACCTTTTCATACCCTTCCAGCTGGCGCATGCTCCAGAAGAACCAGGGCTCCATGCCACAGGTCAAACACCTCTTTGCCAGCCGGGATAATAACGCCTATATCGAAGTCTATAATTTTCAGGGATACAATAACCCTGATCAGGCCATGTATGCCATACAACAATTTGTTGCCAGTTTTGGAGGAACCCTGCAATACCAGCGCTCCGGACAGACCAACAACGGGTATATTGTTTATAATGGCTCCACCTATTATGATCAGGGTGGATTAAACTGGGTAGCAGCCTTTAAGCAAACCGGTAATGGCGTAGCCGGGCTGGCCATTGGGGCAAATGCCGTTACAGGCACCCGCTACCAGAGCACTGTAATGAATATCCTTAACACTCTTCAATAATACATATGAAACCCACTAAATACAGCCTCGTTATCTTACTGATCCTGTTTGGTTTCCTGCCATCACTGACAGCTCAGGAAGTGGTTCAGGGACTGAAACAGGTCATTGATGTTACGGCAGACGACCTCGGCAATACACAGTATGAAGTGACCATGAAACTGAATGCGTCACAATGGGATATGCTGAAGAAGAACCTGGGCAATAACACCAGTATATTTAAAAGGGAAATGGAAAAAGCCCTCCCGCGATATATTCTTTCCGATTTCAATTATTCGGAAGACCAGATGGAACGCACTTACAAACTGAAATTTAAAGTACTGGGTGTGATCTCGATCAACAAAGACGGCATCTGGGAAGCCAAACTGGATACCAAGAACCCGGATATCACGAAACTGAGCGAGCGGGAATATGTATTGACCCAGGACCTCAATTCCAATGGCACCCTGATCCAGCAGACACAAAAACTGCATTTGCCTGCATCTGCTAAAAATGTACAGCTCACCAAAGACAGTTTTGGAAAAGCCGTATTGAAATACTCCACCGGCGGATCCATGATGTCCATGATCCTGATGATCATCGGCGGCCTGTTAATTGCAGCTGGGGCTTTTCTTTTTGTACGATCCGGAAATGTAAAACCTGTTGCGGCCAGATAACATGTCCTCATGCAATAAAAAAAGCCCCGCAACATAGTTGCGGGGCTTTTTTTATTGAAAATTCTCTGTCTGCATTTGTTTGTCGATCTTACTCACCAGGCCTGTAAGCACCTTGCCTGGCCCCACTTCCGTGAATTTTGTAGCACCATCCTGGATCATGGCCTGTACACTCTGGGTCCAGCGGACTGCTCCGGTTAACTGGTCGATGAGGTTCTGCTTGATCTCATCCCGGTCGAATACCGCTTTAGCTGCCACATTCTGGTACACATGGGCTGTTGGTGTATGGAACGTAGTTTTTTCAATAGCTGCTTTCAGCTCCTCCCGGGCAGGTGCCATCAAGGGAGAGTGGAATGCTCCGCCCACAGGCAATACCAGGGCTCGTTTGGCGCCTGCGGCTTTCATCCGCTCGCAGGCAATCTCGATACCTTTCACAGAACCGCTGATCACCAACTGACCCGGGCAATTATAATTGGCCGCCACCACCACTTCACCTGTTTCCTGCTGAACGGCTGCACAGATCTCCTCCACTTTATCATCGGCAAGCGCCAGCACGGCCGCCATAGTAGAAGGCTGCTGTTCACAGGCTTTCTGCATGGCACCGGCACGTACTGCAACCAGGGCCAGTCCATCCTCAAAGCTAAGGGTGCCATTGGCCACCAGGGCTGAAAACTCTCCCAGGGAATGCCCCGCCACCATATCCGGACGGGCCCCTTCGATGCTTTTATAGGCAATTACTGAATGTAAAAAAACAGCAGGCTGGGTCACATTGGTCTGTTTCAGGTCGGCTTCCGTTCCGGTAAACATGATATCTGAGATCCGGAACCCGAGAATTTCATTGGCCTGTTCAAAAAGGCGGTTGGCAAAAGCAGATTGCTCAAAATGCTCTTTGCCCATACCCGGAAACTGGGAACCCTGTCCGGGAAACACATACGCATGCTTCATAAATCCTTGTTTAGAAAAAACAAAAATGCCACAAAGATGGTAACTGACCAAAATCTTTGTGGCATCAGGAAAAAATAGCTATTAATGCAGGGTGGCGCCGATCAGCTTCAGGAATTCACTTCTTGTGGTATTCTTCTGGAATTCACCGTGAAAAGCGGAAGTGGTAGTTACCGAATTCTGCTTTTGTACGCCGCGCATCATCATACAAAGATGCGAAGCCTCTATCACCACTGCCACACCCAGCGGGTTCAGGGTATCTTTAATAGCTTCCAGTATCTGTGTGGTCAGGCGTTCCTGTACCTGCAAGCGCCGGGAATACACTTCCACAACCCGGGCCAGCTTACTGAGGCCGGTAATATATCCGTTTGGTATATAGGCAATATGGGCTTTCCCGTAAAACGGAAGCAGGTGATGCTCGCACATGCTGTACAACTCAATATCTTTCACGATCACCATTTCACTCACATCTTCCTTGAATTTGGCGGAATTGAGAATGGCCTGTGCATCCATATGATACCCCTGCGTAATATACTGCATGGCTTTGGCCATCCGCTCCGGAGTTTTGAGTAACCCTTCGCGGTCGGGATCTTCACCGAGTAAAGACAACGACTTCCGGTAAGCTTCCATCAGTCCGGCAGTAACCTGCTCATTATACGATTCTGTTTTCTTGTATGACATATAAAAAATTACAAACTTTTAAAAACGGTTCAGGCAGGATACTCCACGAAATTCCGCTCTGTTTCATACAGACGCACCTTCAATTCAAGTGTATCCGGAATCCGGGCACGGAGGATCTCATAAATAACAATACAGATATTCTCTGCTGTAGGATTCAGTGTTTTAAATACCGGCAGATCAAGATTCAGGTTCCTGTGATCAAACAGATCCAGCACATGTTCCTGTATCAGGTCACTAAGCACCTTCATATCCATCACATAGCCGGTATCCGGATCAACTTCGCCGGTCACTTTAACTTCCAGCTCATAATTGTGCCCGTGGTAATTGGGATTATTGCATTTCCCGAACACCTGCTGGTTCCGGTCATCCGTCCAGGACGGATTATACAACCGGTGGGCAGCATTAAAATGCTCCTTTCGGAAAACGGCGACTTTTTTACGCATAACAGGTTCCTGCTGTTTAATGAATAATGCTGAACAGTATTCTGAATAACAACCCAGTGGAGCAATACTCAGATCGGTGAGGCGCAGCCAAGTCCGGAAGTCTGCCGGCTATAATCCTGACGCCCTGCGGCACTTGTACAATAACACCGGAATCTCCGGATGGTTCGGCAACTACTAAATTACTGTTTTTTATCAAAACCACCCTTACCAGCTGGTTCCGGGATATTCCGGATATTTGCAGCATGCAGGTACTGATCATCAGCGCCACTGCGCTGGAAATAAATGCCCTCCGTGAAAAAGTGCAGCAGGAAGATATTCCACATCAGGTCAGCTTCCTGATCACAGGCCCCGGATTGCTCGCGGCTGCATTTTCCATAACTAAAGCCTTTACAGAACAGCAACCGGACCTGGCCCTGCAGGCAGGACTGGCTGGCACGTATTCCCCTTCATTCCCGCCGGGTTCAGTTGCTGCGATCGCAACCGAAGAAGTGTTTGATTGTGGTGTTTCGGAAGGCGGACAGTTCAAAAACCTGTTTGACCTGAATCTGACAGGTGCAGATGAAGCACCTTTTCAGGACCGGCTGCTGCGCAATCCTGATATCGCCCGTTGGGAGGCTGCAGGCTTACAGGCTGTCCGGGGGATCACCGTGAATGAAATCACCACCCGTGCGGCAACCATACAGCGTGTTCAGCAAAAGGGAATGCCGGTACTCGAAAGCATGGAAGGTGCCGCCCTGCATTATGCAGCCCTGCAGTTCAGCGTTCCATTCCTGCAGTTGCGGGCCGTGTCGAACGAAATCGGTGAACGCGATAAATCCAAATGGAGTTTCGGACCTGCTTTAGAAAACCTGCACAACACGATCCTGCACCTGCTCACCAATCAGCAATTATGAAGTACACCATAGGATTCTCCCCCTGCCCTAATGATACCTTTATCTTCGAGGCCCTGATCACCAGCAAGATCGATACCGAAGGAATCGGTTTTGAACTGGTGCTCGCGGATGTGCAGCAACTGAACCAATGGTCCCTGGAAGGGAAACTGGATATTACCAAACTCAGCTATGGAGTAGTACCGTTGATCGGTCAACACTACCGCCTGCTGCCGGCCGGAGGTGCGCTTGGAATAGGTGTTGGACCCCTGCTCATTACCCGTCCGGGACTGGAACAAATTCCCCCAAACAGCAATGCGGTGATCGCCATTCCCGGCGAAAACACTACAGCCCACTTGCTGTTTACCCTGGCCTATCCGGGAGAATGGAACAAAAAATTCATGATCTTCTCGGATATCGAAGATGCTGTTTTACAAGGAAAGGCGGATTACGGGGTGATCATCCATGAAAACCGGTTTACTTATGCGGAAAAAGGACTGGCCCTGGTGAAAGACCTGGGCACGCATTGGGAATCAGTTACCGGATTGCCCATTCCTTTGGGAGGTATTGCTGTAAAAAACACGATTACAACTGAAGCTGCTGCACAACTCAACCGGCTGATACGGAAAAGCCTGGACTATGCATTTGCCCATTACCAGCAACAACTGCCGGAATTTATCACCTGTAATGCCCAGGAAATGAGCGAGTCTGTAATGCGAAGCCATATCAACCTGTATGTAAACAGCTTCAGCAGCGATCCGGGAGAAAAAGGCATTGCTGCGATAGAGAAATTCCTGGATGTATACCGATCCCTGAAGCCTGGCGCCAACAGGATACCGGACCCCCTGTTTGCCTTTACGGTTTAAGCGCAGCAGCATAAGCCTCCAGACATCTTTTCCGGGCCACATCATGCTCCACTACCGGTTTGGGATAAGTGAATTCCTGGAATTCCGGTACCCAATGCCGGATATAGCTGAGGTCGGGATCAAATTTCTGTGTTTGCAGATAGGGATTAAAGACCCTGAAATAGGGCGCCGCATCACATCCCGAACCAGCAGCCCATTGCCAGCCGCCATTGTTGGCTGCCAGGTCAAAGTCCAGCAGCTTCTCTGCAAAATAAGCTTCCCCCCAGCGCCAGTCGATCAGCAGATGTTTGGTGAGAAAGGAAGCAACGATCATGCGGACACGGTTATGCATGTATCCTGTTGCATTCAGTTCACGCATGCCGGCATCAACAATGGGATAACCGGTACGGCCCTCACACCACAGCTTAAATTCCGCTTCATTATTCCGCCAGCGTACCTGCTCATATTCTGCCCGGAATGCACGCCCTTTACCAACATGCGGAAAATGCCAGAGGATCATATGATAGAAATCACGCCAGATCAGTTCATTCAGGTAGGTCTCATTCAAAGTCCCCGCCTCACGCGCCAGTTCACGAATACTGATCGTCCCAAACCGAAGGTGCACTCCCAAACGGCTGGTGCCATGTACAGATGGAATATCCCTTTGCTCTTTATACTTTTTAATGACAGTCTTATCCCAGGTGGCTGGAGGAAAGGAAAGTCCGGAAGCAGAAAATCCCATATGCTCTAATGCAGGTACAGGTATCGGGACTTGCCGGAAAAAATGCGCATTGTATTTTTCAACTGGATAACTGCGCAGATAAAATGGTGTCAACCTGGCTTTCCACTTCCGGGAATAAGGGGTAAAAACCGTATAGGGCTTGCCATCGTCCTTCACCACTTCATCTTTCTCGAAGATCACCTGGTCTTTATAAGTGTGGAAGCTGATGCCCTTCTTTTGAAGGATCGCTCCGATCGCTGCATCCCGCTCCAGGGCATAAGGCTCATAATCATGGTTGGTGTATACCGCTTGTACCGGATACTGTTGCAGGATCTCCGGCCATACCTTTTCGGGCTTGCCATAAAAAACATGCAGGGTACTGCCCATGGCAGTCAGTTGCTGCTGCATTTTTTGTAACGCTGCATGAATGAACTCCACCCGGCCATCTTTCTTGTTGTCCAGGTGGTCCAGTATGTTGCGGTCAAAAATAAAAACGGGGACAACCGGAATACCAATCTTCAAGGCATGGAAAAGTCCGGCATTATCGTGCAGGCGCAGGTCGTGGCGGAACCAGAAAATGGTGACAGGTTTCATGAAGTTGTATGGGATTACTGGGTCACAACAGCCTCAGGCGTAAATTGTTTGCGCCAGCTGTTGATAAATTGCCGCACATGTGGCGAAATGGTATTCGGTATTGCCGCATTGCTTAACCCAGCGGATACCTCTTACTGCATTGGTCAGAAAAAGACCATCAGCTTCCTGCAGGTCCCCTTCTTCAATTGTGGTCTCTTCTATAGCCAGGCCAGTTCCGGCAACAGCCTCTTGTAATACGGCACGCATCACGCCCGCCACAGGGCCTTCAGCCAAAGCGGGAGTCAGCAGCCTGCCGGCTTTGATCAGGAACAGGTTGGCCATCGTGGAATCGCAGATCCGTCCTGCCGCATTCAGTACCAGGGCATCATTCCATTTTTGTTCTCCGGCATATAAAGCCGCCTGGGTATAAGGCAGGTACTGGGCCGTTTTCAGGTTACTGAACCGGTCGATCGCCTTACGGGCCTCAGGATAGATACCGCAGACCAGTCCATTTTCATTCAGCTGGAAATACTGTACGGCTAGGGGTTGTACCTCGATCGCAAAACGGGGCTTCAGGTCTTCCGGGTCAAACAAGCCACCCATGCCCCTGAAAACTGTAATCCGGACTCTCGCGCCGTTGCCGGGTTTGTTCCGGCGGATCAGCCGGTCGGCTTCCGCTTCCAAAAAGGCGGGTGTGAATAAAGGAGGGATCTCAAAACGCATCGCCTGCATGCCGGCAAAGAGCCGGGCCATATGCCTTTCGGCATGCAGCAGGCTGCCCCGGCTGTATTTCAGGGTTTCAAAAAGGCCATCTCCATACCGGAATGCCCGACTCTGGATGCCGAGTACCGGCACATTGTCTTCCACCAGCTTCCCATTAAAATTGATCCAGTTTGCCATATATATAAGGGATGCAAAATAAAAAAGACCCCGTTACCGGGGCCTTTTCAGGGAGAATTTATCCGAAACGGGTCAATTGGGCTGGTCAATGATCCCGTTTTTCACGGCATACATCACCAAACCGGCCATACTCTTGGCCCCGGTCTTGGTCTTGAGCTTATCACGGATGGCTTCCACGGTACGCGGACTGATATCCACGATATCGGCGATCTCTTTGGTGGTTTTCTCTTCACACATCAGTTTCAGCACCCGCACTTCCTTATCGCTGAGCTGCACATCCTGGGCCCCACCCACTTCCGTGCGCTTGGTCCGGATACCCGTAAGCAGGGCTTTGTTGGTCAGTTCATTGAAGAAAAACTCCTGTTCGTAACAGGTCTTGATGGCCTGGTAGATGGTCTCTGAATCCGAATTCTTGGTCAGGTAAGAATTGGCGCCGATCTCCATCAGCTTGCTGATCATACTGTGATCGTTATGCATCGACAGGATGATCACTTTGGCATCGGGGCGTACTTTACGGATCTCCGGAAGGGTCTGGATCCCGTCCATGATCGGCATCTGGATATCGAGCAGAATCACATCGGGCTCAATATGTTTCAGCAGGTTCAGGAGCTGCATGCCATTATCGGCCTCGGCAATCAATTCCACATCCTTTTTGATAGCCAGGGCGGTACGTACACCGGCCCGGAATAAAGCATGGTCATCGGCAATGGCAACTTTGATCACCTGGTCTGTGTCTGGCTTTTTCATTCGGTTTGTATTTACAGGGTCTTGGAGTTAACAAAACCGTGTTAAAAATGATAATTTTCCGTGATTAATCCCATAGGAATTTTACGAAATTATACTATTTCGGAATATACTGTCTACCTATTTTCCGATAGTGTAATTACGAGTCCGGACCTCGGACTTTTCCCTCCCGCCAGGCCGGCATTTACGATACAATGGATAAAAACCACAAGCAGAAATTAGGGCAATTCTGCTCTTGTCTGCCATAATACAAGGGTCTACTTTTGTGTCAGAAGTTGATTGACGAGGATTAGCAACCTCAGACCGTCCAATGTCCTTTTAATAACCGTCCAAAAAGAATTCTAATATTCTATGAAACCGGCAAAATCCAATGTCAATCAACTTTCTTCTTTTCCAACTTGCTGATCAACCCTGAAGACTCCACATCAGAAAGAATACTGCACCTGATCAAGTCCTGTGAAAACACCCCTTGCTTCTACTCCCTGAAAACCGCAAGAACAAATTCGGCGACAAATGCCCTCTGATTAGGTTAAACCTTATCCTCCTTTTAAAACCCTGGATCTTAAAATAGTGTGCCCCTGCCTTCTGAAACGGATCAGACAATGTAGCAAGCACAGCGGACAAAAAATTAAGACCGGCTTTATCCATCACGTTCGTGCTGTGTTTTTGGATTACAGTTTGATCCGTCTGTTTTTCGGAAGGCAGGTTTTTTATTTTTATTCTATCCAATTTCCTATATTCAGTTACGATCCCCAACCCCTTAAAATTAATAGGAAACACTTATCGCTTAACCCCATCAGTTAAACCCCGGGATCGTATGAATGCTTTTTTTGACCTAACCAACGGCCTGATGCTGTTGTTCAATCTTGCCGCATTACTGATCGGCATCCTGCATTTCCGCAGATCCATCTTCCACAAGATCCTTTGCCTGTATATTTCCTTTGCCCTCTTTCAGGATATGGTCCCCTATATTACCTATTTCCTTCACTTCAGTCCAGTACAACGTCATTACTGGATGAATGCTTCCATCAACTGTTTCGCCCTGCTGGAAGGACTCCTCTTTTATTATTATTTCTATATCGCACTCCGCGAGCGCTTCAACCGCCTGATCCTGCTTACCGGAACAGGGCTATTAGTACTTACAGCCGCCTGGCTCTGGTTCCTGATGGGAAAATTCGGAAATTCTTTCCAGTCTTTTATCGCAGCAGAACTGTTCCTGCTCCTTGTGCCCTGTATATTGTATATCCTGGAACAGGTTGGCGCGAAAAAAGCTGCGCCGCTGTATAATGATCCGGCCTTCTGGACCGGAGCAGGGATATTCATATTCGCCGCCAGCAGCATTCCCCTCTTCCTGGGCTGGAGCCTCTCCTTTCCGGTTGATGCCAACCCTGACCCTATCTATTCCATCAACAATATCCTCTATATAATCCTTTTCACCAGCCTGATGATCGCCCTGAGATGCAAACCCAGCAGCACCCATGAATGAATTAATATTAATCGGAACCCTTCTGTCTGTTACGCTCAGTGGACTGCTTATGTTCCTGCTCTGGCGGTTTAAACAGAAACAGCTCGCTCAGGATGAAACCCTGAACCGGATCCGTGTGGACTTTGAGCAGAACCTGCTCAATACACGGATCACTTTGCAGGAAGAAAATTTCCAGAAGCTGGCCCGTGAGATCCATGACAATATCGGCATGTCGCTAACCGTGGCCAGGCTCAATCTCCGGCTGCTGGATGAACCCGCCAAAGCCGACCAGCAATCCCATTACCGCACCGCGGCAGAACAGCTCGACAAAGCCATACTCGACCTGAAAGACCTGTCCCGAAGCATGAATCCCGATATCATCAAACACCTGGGTTTTCTCCGTTCCGTGGAGCTTGAACTGAATGCACTCCGGAAAACAGGGCTATATACAGTTGATTTTACGGTGAGTGGTGAACAACGCCCCTTTGCCATTGAAAAAGAAGTGATCCTCTTCCGGGTCATCCAGGAAGCCCTGCATAATATCCTCAAACACGCAGAAGCCACAGCCATACAGTTGAATTTTGATTTCCGGAATGATGAACTGAATATCCTGATCAGTGATAACGGCATCGGATTCCACACGGATACCATTGACCGTAAACGGAAGGAACAACGCTCCTCGGGCCTGTTCAATATGGAAGAACGTTGCCAGTTACTCCAGGGCAGCTTTGCCATCACCAGCGAAGCCGGCAAGGGCACATCTGTATACATCAGCATCCCCCTGCCCCAACAAAAAAACGACGGGACACCAGGTCCCGCCGTCGGATTTGCCAGATTACCTCAATAAAGCTTTCCAAAATTATCCTGGCTATAATTCGGAAAAAAGGGGAAAAAACGGTGTAAAAACGTTTTTTACGGTTGGGTGGAAACAATCAACTGCAGGAGTTTTTCACCCCAGATAAAAAAAGCCAAAAGCCCGGTCACTATTCCTGCAAGACAAAAAAGCAATGCGTTTTCGCCTCTTTTTTCTACAGGCGTAGCAAGGATCCTGAACAGGTCGGGCAAACGGCGGATCAGCAGAAACAGTCCAAGCCCGATAAAAAAAAGGGAAACAAAAAAACGGACCCGCAAGGCCCAGCTGATCACAACAAACATGTCGAGGTAATAATACATATACTATGGTATTGGTTTATACAGCCATCCGGAAGTCCACAGGCTTAAGCCCGGGGCGAACCAGCCAAACAGTTCCCGGATCCGGATAATACAGATCATAAATACAATCAGCAATTTCCCAGGCAGTCAATGCTAAACCCACCCAGGAGAGCGTACGGCCCAGCCCTGTTTTCAGGAAATCTTTGATGGTACTGACCGCCTTGGCAATTTTCCCGGATTTGATATAACTCTTAATATCCATCAGGCCGAGCACAGAGGTGAATATCCCTCCCACGGCCTTGATCACACAACCGGCGATCTGGTTCCAGCCCGGATCCGCTTTATACAGGTCGTTCTGGAAATAAGGCCGGTAGCGATCCAGGTTCTGCCGGATCTTCACCCAGCGCAGGTCACTGGACTGAAACCCTTCTGTGATCGCCTGGGCGAACAGGGCATTCCGCTGGACTTCCGTCATCTTTTCAAACTCGGGACGGGCCACCTGAAATAGCAGTGCGGCAGACATGGCTGAAAAGAAATACTCATCCAGCAAAGCGCCATCCACCCCATAATCGGCAACAATAGCATTGATACAGGAACTGTTGCCCGTACAACTTTGCAGTTGCTGGAAAAAGACCGGGGCCGAAGCACCCAGCCGGGAACGCAAGTGTATACCCGCCCCGAGATTATCTGCCGCATAAGCCACAAAATCGATAAAACTCTGGTCGCTCACCAATGCCGTACCGGCCGTGGTTTCCACCGCGGCAGGCGCTTTCAGGATCAGGGCTTCGGTTTCAGGGGAGGCGGCTCCTCCTTTCCGGCAGGCCGCCAGCAGGGCCAGGCCCGACAATACATAAAAGATCTTCATTTTCATGGTTTCACGTTTTCCGCCTACTCTGTTCAACACCCGGTTTTCGGCAACCCCGGATCATCGGCCAATGATACCCGAAACTAACCCGGCAGCTAAGCCGAAACAGGTGAAAATCAACGGAAAACAACCAAACCACCCCCATCCCGTTTCCGAAAAAAACGCTGGTGGGGTACAAGGCGAATTTGCTGTAAAGGAGGGAGAGAGAAATGAGGATTTTCGTAAAAATTGTGGGGTTTTCCTCATTTACAATACCTATATACTTAATAATTTACTTCTAAATGGATAACATCATCTTTTACTCTAAGCATTTTTATTACACAGACATTGCCATGTTCGTAATAAGCATATTAAGCGGAATTCTTATCATAATAAAAGGCAATTCATACAAATACATATCAGCGTATCCATTAAGTAGCAGTTTCGCTACTTTAATTTTCTACTTTTTTATATTAGACCTTAAATACAGCGTCCATCCTTTTATGGATTATATTGTATTTCTGTTTATGAAAATTGAATACTCTATCCTAGCAATATTATTTTACAAAAGAGTAAACTATAAAACATCTAAAAACATCATAGCATTTCTAAGTTTAGCTTATTCAATTTATTCGTTGTACGAATTTTGGATAATAATTAAAACAGGCTCGCCGCTTACGTTTACAAATTTTAATCAAAATTTTTTCATTCTTGGCATTTCAGCCTGCCTTATCTTTTCTCTTTTCAAAGAACAACCAATAATTTCAATCCTTAAAGACCCTCCTACAATAATTGCACTAGGATGTATTGCTTTTGCAATTTGCACCTTACCCTTTTATATTGCCTGGGACTTCATATCACCTAAAG
This sequence comes from Chitinophagaceae bacterium, assembly GCA_044220945.1. GTDB lineage: Bacteria > Bacteroidota > Bacteroidia > Chitinophagales > Chitinophagaceae > Endoryza. The sequence continues at coordinate 61,833 of JBGAQC010000015.1, forward strand.
AACAATTTCAACTTGATGCTATTTTTTGCTTAAACAATATTTATTATTCTCTATTCTTTACAATAACCGCACTTTCAATAATATGTCAGAAGCAAAAGAAATCATATACATAATCATTATAATCAATTCATTGCTTTTCATGTTGCTTGTGGCATCTTTTGCCCTGCTAATCCATGCCCTTCAAACTAGAAAAATAATTTATAAAGCCAACCTTGAACAAATAAATGTTGAATTTGAAAAAAACCTCTTGAACGCTCAAATTGAAATTCAAGAACAAACACTTCAATTAATTTCAAGAGAAATTCATGACAATATTGGTTTATCCCTTACACTAGCTAAGCTCAACCTTAACACACTTAGCCCTTGCGCAGAAAACCGCAACAATAACAGCAAAGTGAATGATGCTATTGGCTTGCTTACGCAGTCCATACAGGACCTCAGCTCGATTGCAAAAGGAATGAACTTTGAGAAAATCAAAGAGGATGGATTAAGCAAGGCCCTGGAAACCGAGATCGCCCGGGCCAACAAAGTGAATAAAACCCGGTTCTCACTCCGTATCTCAGAAAACCTGACCTTCATGCCCACAGAAAAAGAACTGATAATCTTCCGTATTATCCAGGAAGGAATCAATAATATCCTCAGGCATGCCGATGCGAATCATGCGAAAATTGAATTGTCGAACCGGACCGACTACCTCTTTCTGGAAGTAGCCGACGATGGTATCGGTATGCCCAATGGCCTGACCGAATCGGGCAATGGCCTGAAAAATATCAAAGCCCGTACCCGCATCCTGGAGGGAGAACTCCAGATCATGCAGACCTATCCCGGCACCAGTATACAGATCACCATTCCGATAAATACCCAAAACTGACCCCATGACCAAGATCGCCATGGCCGATGACCATATCCTGCTCCGCAATGCCCTCGGCAACCTGATCGATACATTTGGAAACTTCAAAGTCACCCTGATGGCCAATAACGGACAGGAACTGATCCGCAACCTGAACGAAACGAATAAACCGGATATCCTGCTGCTCGACCTGAACATGCCGCTGATGGACGGCTTCGAAACCGCTGCCTGGTTCCGTGAGCGTTACCCCGACGTGCATATCCTCATGCTCACCATGTACGATGCCGAAGCCACCCTGATCCGCCTGCTGCAGATGGGCGTCAAGGGCTTTCTCAAAAAAGACATCCACCCCAACGAACTCAAACTGGCCCTCGAAACCGTGATGCAGGTAGGCTATTATTACTCCTACGATACCACAGGCCGTATCCTCAACCTGTTCCGGAACATGAACGACCAGGCCCTGCAGCGCAACCTGCTCAGCGACCAGGAAGTGGAATTCCTGAAACTCGCGGCTTCTGATAAGACCTATAAGGAAATTGCGATGGACATGAAACTGAACCCGAGGTCTGTAGACAACCTCAGGGATCACCTGTTTGAAAAGCTGGAAGTGCGCAGCCGGGTGGGGCTGGCAATGTATGCCATAAAAAAAGGACTGGTGCGTATCTGAATCAGTCGATCAGTTTATTGCGCATGCCGTACATGATGAGGCCGGCAATGGTCTTGGCTCCTACTTTGGACTTCATGTTCTGGCGGATGGTCTCGATGGTACGCGGACTCAGGAAAACCTCCTTGGAGATCTCTTCCGTGGTCTTGTCTTCCGCCAGCAGTTTCAGGATGCGCAGCTCCTTCTCGGAGAATTTGATGGGATTGGGATAGAACTGCCGCACCTGCTTCTTGGTCTGCAGTTTACTTAATACGGCTTTATTGACGAGGTCATTAAAATAGAAGTCTTCATTCATGCAGGTCAGGATGGCCTGGTAGATCTCTTCCGGGTCGGAAGTCTTGGTGAGGTAGGCGTTCGCCCCAAGCTCCAGCATCTTGCTGATCATCTCCTGGTCGTCGTACATGGTGAGTACGATGATCCGGACATCATCATATTCCTTGCGCAGGATGCCGATGGCATTCACGCCATCCACTTCCGGCATGCGGATATCCATTAATAATACATCGGGCTTTTTCAGCTGCATTTTGTGCATCAGGTCCTTGCCATCCTCGGCTTCCCAGAGGATCTTCAGGTATTCTTTTCCTTTCAGAGCCATGCGGATGCCATCGCGGAAGATCTTGTGGTCGTCGGCCAGGGCTACTTTAATCACCAGTTCAGTACTCATAACAGGCGTCGGTGTTAGGTTGTTTCACAGTTATTATTGCAAGGGTTCGGAATCTTACGTATTTGTTCGGCTGTATTTCTACGATACTTCCCGGAAATCCTGTAAAGGGAAAAACGGGCGGTTCTGCTCTTGTACCGGTTCGCACCACACTGTACTTTTGACCTGAAGTTGATTGAGAAGGATTAGCAACCTCAGCATCCATCCAATGTCCTGATTACCGTCCAGTAAACTATTTCCAAGCATCCTTTGAAATCCCTGAGAGATCCAATATCAGTCAACTTCACTTTTACCTTCGGTTATCCCCACTACAAACGAATCTTTCCAAACGCCGGCTAAGTTACAAAATTGCCTCAGAATCAATGAAAAACACTTGATCTGGGTCAAATTGCCTTAGGGGTTACCCCTTATTAGTCCTCCGGTTATCCACAATTCACCCTCTTTTGTGAAGAACTAAAGTTGTTTTGGTCCAAAAACCTCGTAAATCTCCGATTTTACGACCGTAAAATTACGGTATTTATTTCGTAATACTCCGCGTTTTTTTATCGTATCTTTACCTGCAGAATCACCGGAAATCTACGTCTGGCCTGCATTTCAGCCAATTTACGGTATTTACCCCGCTTTGGGCCCCGTTGGTCAGGCTTTTTTTTTGGCGGTCATTTATAGTCCAAAACTAGCAATAAAAACCTCAAAAAGCCTCGATTATGACACAAACTAAACTCAGCACCAAGCCGGTTGCACAGATCGGTGAAGAAATCGGTCTCGAGTTGGGTACCCAAATGGTTAAGAGCTATCAGGATGCCAACCCTACTGATGTTTCGAGCTATCTCATTGGTCGTGAGATCATTGACCAGATTCTGGCTCAGCCTGGTTGTGCTGGAATTAAGTTCTTCAACGCTATTAACGAAATCGGAGAAAAAACTCTTGTTTATGTGGGTGTTGACGCCAAAGGAAAGACAATTCTGGAAGTAACGGTGGTTTCAGAAGAAGGCCGCTTGGCTTCTGAAAAAGGGATTGTTGCAGATAGAGTTCGCCCCGGAAATAGCCCCTCAAGAATTGATGCTGACGATTGGGGATTTGAAACAGAATAAGGTTTGAAAATTCTATAATTTGTTTATATTTGATTAATTATCAACTATAAACAAATTGCTTGAGTATTTAGGAACAGCAACTTCATTAATTCCAATACTCTTTTATCTTCTCTTTTTAAGAAAAAGAAATGATAAAAGAGTATTGGTTTTTTTTATTTATTGCATATACTCATTTGTTACCGATATAGCAATTTTCTCACTTGGAGCAAAAGGAGTTCTAACTGACAATACTTATAATATTATTTTAGGGCTGTTTACTGTTATTGAATTCTCAACCTTTTGTCTTTTCTTTTATTTCACATTTGAGAATAGACTTACTAAAAGAATTGTATTCAGCCTAATTCCACTCTTTTTCATAATAACAGTTTCATCCTTCATATATAAAAGAGAAAACCCTAATAACCTTGACAATATTACGCTAACATTTCAAGCCATTATCTTCATGGCTTTATGCTTAAGTTTCTTGTTCTCCCAAATCAAAAGTCCAACTTCATTTTTTATATACACGACCTTTGAATTCTGGGTTGTAACTGGTATTCTAATCTATCTTTCTGGAACATTCTTTATCTACTTACTTTCAGCGAGTCTCACCAGAGAAGAAATCAATGATTTTTGGTTTATAAATACAATATTTAATATTCAAAGAAACATATTTATTACACTTGGCTTTTATTTTTATAAAAGTCAAAAAAAGTACGACCAAGATTCTGAAATTTTTAAATACCAATTAGATACAAACAATAACTAACTCATGTATTTTTTACAGACTAGTTTTAACACTTCCACTTCTGTAGTTCTACTTTTTGGAACTGTAGGAATGCTTATATTAACAATAGGCCTCATCGTTTTCATCATCTTCCACCAGCGCAAAGTCATCCGCTACCAGCTGCAGCTGCAACGCATGGAACAGGACCAGCAGAAAATGCTGCTCAACGCCTCGATCCGCCTGCAGGAAGAAGAACGCCAACGCATCGCCGCCGACCTGCACGATGATGCCGGACCGCTCCTGGCCACCGCCCGCCTCTACCTCAATGAAAACCTCGTTAACCTCGATAAAACCTCACAGCTCCAGAGCATCTATAACGCCAAACAGATCATCGACGATACCATCCAGCTGATCCGCAACATCTCCCACTCCCTCATGCCCCCGACCCTGAAGAACTTCGGTCTGGAAAGCGCCGTGAACGACCTCTTCCAGAAGATCAGCAGCTCGGGAAGCATGAACGCCAGCTGCCGCTTCCACGACTACCGCAACCGTATGGAACCCGAAGATGAACTGATCATCTTCCGCGTGATCCAGGAACTGGTGAACAATATCCTCAAACACAGTAACGCCAGCTTCATTCACCTCACGCAGAACCTCAGCGGTGATAAACTCTTCATCCGTATGCACCACGATGGCAAGGGCCTGACCCAGTCGGATTTTGAAAAACTGAATAAAAGCGCCAATGGCCTCGGATTGAAAAATATCCAGAGCCGCCTGAAATTATTGCACGGCCGCATCTTCTTCGAGAAGGATATGTCGCAGACCTACTTCAAAGTAACCATTGAAGTACCGCGCATAGAAGAAACCGTTGCTGTAAAATAACCTTGCCGGCTTTACCGGTTGGGAAAGTTTCGCTATTTTTAATATCCAATACCTGAAAGCACCATGGGACCGATCAAAGTTGCTATCGCCGACGACCACAAGATCTTCCGCAAAGGAGTGATCCTCTCCCTGCGCCCCTACGCCAACCTCAGGTTTGTACTCGAAGCCGAAAACGGCCAGGAACTGATCGACCTGCTGGCCGCCACTCCCGATGAAGAAAAGCCCGAAGTGATCCTGATGGACCTGCGCATGCCGCAGAAAGACGGGATCGAAACCACCAAATTCGTGGCCAAACAATACCCCTCCATTCATATCATTGCCCTCACCATGTATGAAGACGAGCGCTTCGTGAGCCATATGATGGAGATCGGCGCCAACGGCTACCTCCTCAAAAGCGCCGACCCCGCCGAGATCAAGAAAGCGATCATGGAAGTAAAGGCCAAAGGGTATTACCTCAACAATTTCGTGAACCGCATCCTCCTCAAGAAATCACATGCCCGCCAGAAAGTGGCTCCCAGCCTCTCCAGCGAAGTGACCCTCACCGACCGCGAACGGGATGTGGTGAAATACATCTGTATGGAATTCACCGCCCAGGAAATCGCCCAGAAACTGGAAGTCAGTCCCCGCACCGTGGAGGCTATCAAAGACCGCCTCATGGAACGTTTCGGTGCCAAAAACACAGCCGGACTGGTATTTTATGCGGTGAAGAATAACTTAATTGACTAAATTTACCCGCCTCCATCCCTATATCCCTTGCAGCAGAACCCCTGTGGAAGACCGGTAACCCCCGATTCATGGATCCTGCCGGTACGCATACTTATTTTGGACTCGATCTTCTGGCCCTGCTGCTACTCTTTGCTGCTGGTATTACCGCATTATTCCGCCAGCCCATGGGCCGGCGTTCGCGGACCCTGTTCCTGCTCTGGCTGATCGGACTGATGGTCTGGCATTGCGCCCGCATCCTCCCCCTGCTGATCAACCGCCCGCTGGCCAGTCCTGACCCCGCTCTCAGCAGCTTCCTCCTCTTCTTTTTTGCCGCCCTTTTCTTCCGCAGTACGTTTTCCGGCTGGATCGGACAGGCCTTCAATTACGCCCTTACCGCCCTCCTTTCTGTATCGCTGACCCTTTTCTTCACCAATACCCTCCCCCCGGTGCTGCAGGGCATCCGGTTGGCCACAACAATGCTGCTGGCCGGTTTTGTCATAACCAGTCTGGGCAGCCTGCTGCGCCGACCCCAGCTCTTCATCCTCCATCAACCCCTGTTCTGGATAGCAACAGGCACGCTTTTTTACCTGATGATGGAATTACTGCTGGAGGTCCTGATCCGGAGCGGACAAGCCCCGCTGCAAGCCGCAGAAAAACAGGTCTTGCTGCAATTTTTCCAACTGCTGCAATATGGCCTCTTCCTGGCCGCCATGCTGGTGAATGAAAAAAAACCGGATCCGGTTTCAGTGTGGTAGACTCAATGCACTTCTTTCAATAATGCATCGCGGCTCCTGTTTGAACGGGCCGCCAGCGAATCGAGCATCACTTTCGTGATATCGGGACGGGAGAGATAAAATTTATAGCTTTTGAGGAATTCTTCTTTTGTAGTATGGTGCACCTGGAACACCTGGTCATACAACTTGAAGGTAGTGTCGCGCACATTGATCCGGGCAGAATCTTTCAGCAGGTACTGCGCTGAATACCGGTCGGCCAGCAGCATATCCCACAATATGGCTTCCATCTTCTCCTTGGGATAGATATCCGATGGCACCCGCTGGGTATTGGTGCAACCGGTGAGCAACAGCAAAAACAATCCGCATCCCCAGGCCAGTTTCTTCATCGCAGTTCCTGTTTATACTGATTGGAATTGGTTACATCAACTTTCATCAGGATCTCCCGGGCCCTGCCCCGTTCATCGGGCTGTGCCTTTTTAAAAATCCTGATAATTTCATTCGACTTGCCCTGGAAAAAGAAGGGCACGATCATCGTATTGGAGATATCCGTATTCAGGGTGTTGATCAGGTTGATCGTATTCAGAATGGCATTGCGGCCTTCTTCTTCATTCTCATACATCAGATCGAGTCCCAGCCGGTAATAACTGTAGATCGCATCATGGATCAGCGCATACCGGTTATTGGTGAGGTTTTCCATCAGCCAGTACCGGTTCCGTTGTCCGTCAAATGCCCGCCAGCCTTCAATATCCCGGCCTTCCGGGGCATTATTCACGATGAGCTGCGCTTTCTGGAAATAGGGATCACCCCCCCGGAGGGAAAAGGAATCAAAATCCAGTCCCAGCAACACATAAACATAGTATGCCATGGTCGCCGGCAGGTTGGATACCAATGCATCAGATCCGGATACCCTATTCTCATTGAATTCGATGGGCTGGTATTCCACATATTTGAAGGAAAAGGCTTCGTCCTGGAAATTCAACAACGGTGAAACATATGTGGAATTATAGACCGGCCGGGCAGCCTGTACCGTAAGTGTGGCTTTGTACACATTATCGGGCAGTACCTGCCGGATATTGATCAGGAAATTACAGCTGATTTTTTCCTGCTGCTGAAAGGTTTCCTTGGTCCACTTGCGGCTGTTCAGGAAATTGGTCAGCGCCGTTTGCAAGGTCTGGAACACTTTCTTGTCCACCTGGGAGCCCACTACCTGGGCGTTAACAGTAATCCTTGCCTGCAGCTCCTGTGCCCGGATACCGGCTGCACAAAGCAGTAAAAACAGGAGGGGTATCAGCCTTTTACGCATAAAAGAGGTTTACGAGAGTATCAACGATATCCCGGGCAACTTGTTGCTTTGTCCGGGTTTCATAAGCCCGCTCAAAGCCATTTTTCCCGAAAAGGGTCACTTTATTGGTATCTGTACCAAATCCGGCTCCCGCATCACGCAGGGAATTCAGCACAATGAGATCTGCATTTTTCTGTTCGAGTTTGGAAAGGGCATAGTCCCGTTCATTCTGGGTTTCCAGGGCAAAGCCCACCAGCACCTGCCCTGCTTTTTTCTGTTGGCCCAGTTCCCGGAGTATATCCGTGGTTTTCCGGAGTTCAATACTCAGGTGATCACCCGTCTTTTTGACTTTCTCCGCGGCAGGATCCTGCGGTGTATAATCAGCCACCGCCGCAGCCATAATAGTCAGCTCCGTTCCGGGAAAGCGCTCCAGACAAGCTTGCAGCATCTCGGCAGCGGTGTTTACCCGAACCACCCGGATACCTGCTGCCACCGGAACAGATACCCCAGGCCCTAATACCAGGTCTACATCGGCACCTCTGCACTGCAGTTCGTGGGCCAGGGCTATCCCCATCTTACCGGAAGAGTGATTACCGATAAAGCGCACAGGGTCAATCGGCTCATAGGTTGGGCCGGCTGTTACCAGGGCTCTTTTGCCTTCCAGCTCCCGGCTGGAAAAAAAATGGGATTCCATGAAAGCCAGTATGGCATCGGGTTCCGCCATGCGGCCCGGACCAGTAAGTCCACTGGCCAGCTCCCCTTCTGCTACAGGAATAACCAAATGGCCAAAGCCTTTCAGGGTTTCCAGATTCCGTTGGGTGGCCGGATGCTTCCACATGTCTTCATCCATGGCTGGCGCTATGCAAACCGGACAGGTGGCCGAGAGATAAGCCGCCAACAGGAGGTTATCACAACTGCCCTGGGCCATTTTGGCAATGGTATTGACGCTGGCAGGAGCGATCAGCATGAGGTCGGCCCAACGGCCCAGCATCACATGATTCGACCAGCTATGGCCCTCGAACAGATCAATGACCACCGGGTTTTTCGACAGCGTGGAAAGAGTAAGCGGGGATACGAAATCCCTTGCAGCAGGAGTCATGACTACTTTTACTTCGGCACCAGCCTTTACAAAAAGGCGCACCAGAAGGATCGCTTTATAGGCAGCGATACTGCCTGTGATACCCAAGAGGATTTTTTTCCCTTTCAGCATGCATTAAAATTACGTGATTGGCTGCAGTACCGGCAAAATTAAAGAGCGGCAATGGAACCCATTGCCGCTCTTGCAGGAAATATTGTTAAATCGGCTCAGCTGAACAGATCATCTTCGTTCTTACGGTAGTAGATCTTGTCTTCCAGGAATTCCTGAGTAGCCAGCAGCGAAGGGTTCGGCATACGCTCGTAGGCACGGGAGATCTCGATCTGCTCCTTGTTCTCGTGAATCTCCTCGAGACTGTCGGTATGACTGGCAAATTCTTCCAGTTTATTGTGCAGCTCCTCTTTCAGGGTGATGTTGATCTGGTTGGCGCGCTTGGCGATGATGGAAATGGATTCATACACATTACCTGTCTTGCCTTTGATCACATTCAGGTCCTTGGTTTCGGCCACATTGGTGGTGCTGGCACTAATTTGTCTTCTTAACCGACTCATTTTGTATGGCTTTAAGATTATTTTGAGATAAATTCTGGAACTTCTCTACTTCCTTTAAGAGCTTGCTCTCCGGGAAACGCTCGTTAAAATCCCTGCATTCATTCAGCACCTGTTCAAAACGGGCCGCTTTTTTCTCATCCACGCTGTTAGTGGCGAAGAGATAATAAGAACGGATCACCTGCAGTTTATAGTCTTCACTCTTCTCGGAATCCGGGAAATTATTCATCAGACTGGTAAAGGCGATCGCCGCAGCCCGGTAATGCCCGAGGTTGTAATACAGTTCAGCGCTTTTGTAATCCTTCACTTCCAGTTTGGCCCGGCACAGGTCGATAATGGAACTGGCTTCCTTGATCCGGGCAGAACCAGGGTGGGTATTGATGAAGGTCTGCATCAGCCCCATGGTCTTGGTGGTGTTCGACTGGTCCAGCTCCTGTTTGGGCGATTGCCGGTAGTATGTATACGCACGCATGTATTCCATTTCTTCGGCCCGGGCACTGGTCGGAAACACCTCGGTAAACTGCTTGAACAGGTTTTCGGCCTGCATCCAGTCTTTCAGGTAATAGGAACAGTAAGCGAACTTATAGAACACATCCTCAAACTGGGGTTGTCCTTTCAGCAAGGGAAAGAGCTCTTCATAAAGCTGCTGGGCATAATTGTACTTTTTATTCACGTAGTACTTGTCAGCCATACGCAGTTTATAATCGTAATCCGCACTCTTCTGCACTTTGGTAAACTCAGAGCAGGAGACCAGGCCCAGCATAAACAGCACGATTACTAAACGGAACTTCATAAAGGTGTGCAAAGTTAAGGGTTTGTGCGCAAAATAGGAAGACTTCTTAAAAGCCCGGAAATCAACACGTTAATATAAACATAAAACCCCGGAAGAATCCGGGGTCTTATGCTTATGGGGCAAAAAATCTTATCCTTTGCGACGGAGATTGGGATGGGGAGCAGGAACGGTTGTGGGACCTTCGTCACCAGTACCATCCATCAGATCCACAGTGTTGCAATCGCCACCTTCCTGACCGTATTTGAATACGAAGCGGTCGGCGCTTACACCTTCTTTATCCACCAGGTAGTTAATGATGGCATTTACACGATCCCAGCTCAGCTGCTGCTCAGCTTTGCTGGAGGCGCAATAACCAACCACAGCTACTTTACAATCGGCGTTATCCTTGATCTTCTGGGCTACGCTGGCCAGCAGGGCTTTCGCGTCTTTGCTCAGGGTAACAGTCTTTCCTTTGAAGGAAATGCTGGGCAGTGCGCCAATATTACATTTCTTCTTGGGTTCCCAGTTTGCCATAGCATCGCGGAGTTCCTTGCAGCACTGGGGCTCGGGACATTTACCTACGCCATCAGCGTCAACAGGCTGGCACTGAGAAGGTGTGATCAGTTCCTTGTCTTTGTAGTCAGGAACACCGTCACCATCAGTATCGCGGCTTACACCGTGGCTGTCAACAGGAGCACCGGCAGGAGTGTTGGGTTCGTTATCGAACTGGTCGGTAACACCATCACCATCCTTATCATCCAGTACCGGCTTGGGCAGCTGCATGTGGCGGGGCTTGTTGATTTCATTATAGGCATAATCCAGGGGATTCACCCACCACAGGGGCTCGATGGCTTTCGCACCAATAGCGATGTTCAGGCCAAGAGTGAGGTGGTTATAAGAGTCGAAATCACGTGTTTGAGCGGTAGCCAGGGGATTGGTGTTGGCATCATTCTCCTGCCACTGCTGACCATCCAGCAGATCGGTCTTCACAACAGTGAAGCGGTCTTCCAGGGCCAGGCTCAGTTTCTTGTTCAGTTTGTACTGGATGCCCATACCACCTGTAAACATGGGTTTCAGGGAACGGTTACCCATGGAAGGCTGGAGGGGATCGGTCTGTGCTTTGGTCTCATAAGAACCATCAAAGAGGTTCTTCAGGTCTTTGCGGATGTCCTTACGGTTTTTGTAAGTGAATCCATCAGGACCATACTTGGTCAGAATGCTGCTGAAGTTATACGGAGTAGAACCATTAAGGGCGTCTACTTTGGTTTCGTATGTCATCAGACCCACACCACCAAACAGGTACATGTTCACACCGGTCTTGGCTTTGTGGAAACGGATATTATTCAGGGACACCACACCTTGCAGGCTCAGGTCCATTACAGAAGTCTTGTAATTGTAGAATACCTGAGTAGAAGGGATACCACCTACGAGGTAGGGAGCCCATGCGGTGTTCTTTGCATAATTTCTGGAAGGGGAGAAATTCAGGCCCTTGGTAGTACCATAGCCGAATTCACCACGGAGAGAGAATACATAACCTAAAGCTTTACGCACATGCAGGCCGGCGCCCAGTCCCGGGAAACGGTTTCTTACGTCACCGGAAACACTGAAAGCACCTACTTTCAGACCCAGCTCCCACTGATTGCGGGGTAATGCAGGATATGCATAATTGTGAGACATGAACTCAGTGTGCTGAGGAAGTCGTTTGGAAGGTATAACCGAGGAGTCCTGGGCGTCATATCCACCTGCCCCGATCTGGGCAAATGAAACGGAAGCCATCAGGCATAAAAAGCCCATGATGCTTAAAAACTTTTTGCTTGCCATAACTGATTTTTATGTGAGGATTAAGAATACTAAGATTCCAAATTTGTGCAAAAATATTGAATGAATACCAATTAACAAATTTTTTTACCCCATTTCAGGGGTCATAGCGATTGTCATTCATACAATTAAAGACAATTCCGGGCTCCCGGAAGTTGCTCCGTGAAATAAAAAATCAAAGTAGTAATTTGCCGCCTCAAGTTCATGAAAGGATCACAAGCCATCATACACGAAGAACTGGCCGTTTTTGAAAAGCGTTTCCGGGAAGCCGTCAAGAGCCAGGTACCCCTGCTCGACCGGATCATGCGGTTTATCGTGAACCGCAAAGGCAAACAGATGCGGCCCATGTTTGTGCTCCTGTCGGCCAAGCTTTGCGGTCCCGTAACCGATTCCACCTACCGGGCAGCTTCCCTGGTGGAGCTCCTCCATACCGCTTCCCTGGTGCACGATGATGTGGTGGATGAGTCGCTGGAGCGTCGTAACTTCTTCTCTACCTACGCTTTATGGAAAAGTAAGCTGTCGGTGCTGATCGGCGATTACCTGCTCGCCAAGGGCATGCTGCTCTCCCTCGACAATAATGATTTCCGCATCCTGCAGATCATGTCAATGGCAGTACGGCAGATGAGTGAAGGGGAACTCCTGCAGATGGAAAAATCCCGGAACCTGAATATTGACGAGCCCACTTACTACGAAATCATAAAGGGCAAAACCGCTTCCCTGCTGGCCTCCGCCTGCTGCGCCGGCGCCTATTCCTCCACCGGAGATGAAGCCATTGCCGAAAAAATGCGGCTTTTTGGGGAAAAAGTCGGCCTGGCTTTCCAGATCAAAGACGACCTGTTCGACTATGGAACCGGTCCCATCGGGAAACCCACCGGTAACGACATTAAAGAGAAAAAACTGACCCTCCCCCTTATTTACACCCTGAATAACTGTGACCCCAAAACGAGAAAACGCCTCATCTATATCATCAAAAACCAGAATAAAGACAAGCAAAAGGTTGCTGAAGTGATCGAGGTGGTAAAACACAATGGCGGAATTGCCTATGCTGAACAGAAAATGTTTACTTTTCGGGATGAAGCGCTGGAAATACTGAAGGAATTCAGTCAGGTTGAAGTCCGTAATGCGCTGGAAGAACTGGTCCGGTATACTACCGACCGCAATCACTAAGGTGATCCCGAATGGAAAAACGCTGGAACATATTGCCCGCCGATGAAAAAAAGACCCGGGAGCTGCAACTCGCGCTCAATGTCAACCCGGTGATCTGCCGCATTCTCCTGCACCGCGGCATCGACAGCTTTGAAAAAGCCCGGCACTTCTACCGCCCCAAACTGGAAGACCTCCATGACCCCTGGCGGATGAAAGACATGCTGAAAGCCGTAAAACGGGTGATCGCCGCCATCGAATCTCAGGAAAAAATCCTGGTGTTCGGGGATTATGATGTAGATGGTACGACATCCGTGGCCAGCATGTTCCAGTTTCTCCGGAAAATCCATGACCCCGCCCTGCTCGACTTCTATATTCCCCACCGCTACCGGGAGGGCTATGGCGTATCCAAAGCCGGGATTGATTTTGCTGCAGAAAATGGTTTCACGCTGATCATCTCACTCGATTGTGGCATCAAATCAGTTGAACTGATCCGCTATGCAGCTTCACTCGGGATCGCTTTTATCGTATGCGATCACCACCTGCCCGATGCCGAACTGCCCCCAGCCGCAGCCATCCTCAACCCCAAACAACCCGATTGCGAATACCCCTATAAAGAACTCTGTGGTTGCGGTGTCGGCTACAAGCTTATTGCCGCATTATGCGACGAACTGAACCTGCCGGCCGCCATGGCTGAAGAATACCTCGACCTGGTGGCCACGGCCATTGCCGCCGATATTGTACCCATGACCGGGGAAAACCGGATACTGGCTTACTATGGACTTAAAAAAGCCAATGAAAACCCGAATGCCGGAATAAAGGCCCTGAAAGAACTGAGTGGCCTCACCAAAGAACTGCAGATCTCCAATCTCGTGTTCATGATCGCTCCGCGGGTGAATGCTGCCGGACGGATGGACGATGCCCGAAAAGCCGTGCAACTTTTCATTGCTCCCGATGCAGCAGAAGCCGCAGCTTACGCCAATCAGCTGCACGCCGATAACTCAGACCGCAAGGAAGCCGACAAAACCATCACGGAAGAAGCCCTGGCCTCCATTGAAGCGCATCCCGAATGGAAAGACCGGAAATCCACCGTGGTATATGACCCCAACTGGCATAAAGGCGTAGTGGGCATCGTAGCCTCCCGCCTGATTGAACACTATTACCGGCCCACCATTGTATTGACCCGTTCTGGAGATTATGCCGCCGGCAGCGCCCGCAGTGTACCTGGATTTAATCTGTATGAAGCCATCCATGCCTGCCGGGAATACCTCCTGGGTTATGGTGGCCATTTTGCCGCTGCAGGTATGACCCTGGAACCCGATAAAGTCGACGCCTTCCGGGAGAAATTTGAAGCAGTGGTGAGCGCCCAGATCCGGCCCGAATGCCTGATCCCCGAGATCCTCATCGACGCTGAAGTGAAACTCCGTGACCTCTCCAATAGCTTCTATTCCATCCTCAACCAGATGGAGCCTTTCGGACCAGATAACAACAGGCCTGTATTTGTAGTAAAAAGGGTGACAGACAGCGGTTATTCCAAGATTGTAAAAGAAAACCACCTGCGCATTTCTGTCAGACAGGATAACCAGATCTTCAACGGGATCGCTTTCGGCATGGCCGATAAATATCCATTATTGAGTGGCGGGCAGTTTGCAGATATTGTGTTTACTCTGGAAGAAAATGAATGGAATGGCAATAAAAGCCTGCAACTGAAAGTGATAGACATACGCCAGTCAGAAACCGCCTGAATCTGTAATAGGTGATTTTTTCTCCCCTTCACAACTTCTTTCCGGCAAAATCCGTTTGCCGCTAAACTTCCTGCACTTTTTCAGGTCTCATTTGCACTTAACCATCATTTATGAAAGCAATCCCCTTTTTTGCGATCAGTCTTACGGGACTTTTATTGCTGAGCGTTCCGGGTTTTAGCCAGAATGCAGCAACGGATTCCACAGGATTACCCGGCGATCAATTCAATCTCCAGGGTGCATTGGAATTATTTAAAAACGCCCCGTCCCCGGAAGCTTTTGAAAAAGCCCTGAATGATCCCGAAAATCACATTCATAATCTTGATCTCAATGAAGATCAGGAAGCCGACTATATTCAGGTAACCAGTAAAATGGAAAATGACGCACATGTGTTCATTTTACAGGTTGCGGTATCTGCTACAGAAACCCAGGATATCGCAGTAATTGAACTGGAAAAAACGGGACCGGAATCCGCCAATCTGCAGATCATCGGAGATGAAGAGATTTTTGGAGAGCCCATAATTGTAGAACCCGAAACTGCAGATCAGGCATTTGCGGGACCTATGTTATCAGAGGAGATCAAAGGACCTGCCATCCAGCCTGAGGGTGTCATTGTAAATGTATGGTTCTGGCCCTGTGTCCGCTATGTATATGCCCCCGGATACCGGGTCTGGGTTTCACCCTGGAGGTGGCATCATTATCCAGGTTGGTGGAGACCCTGGCGCCCCCTGTCCTGGGCAGCATGGCATCCATTCCGCGGGTATTACCACCGCAATTTTATTGTGGTATCCACCCACCGGATGGTAACCGCACACCGGATCTACACGCCACTACGTTCGCAATCCGTGACCGTACATACCCGGTATACCGTGGCCCGGAATAATTATACCGTAACACGGAAGCGGACTACAGTAACCGGCCCCCGCGGCAATCGTGTGACCCGGAAAACCACAACCGTAAGAGGCCCCCAGGGCCATGTACGCGGCTCACGCACCACTGTGAAAAAAAGGAAAAGATAATCAATAAAAAAACCGGACGCTGTCCGGTTTTTTTATGCTTATTGCTGCAGCATTTCCACACTGCGTTCAATAAATTTTGTGAGCGCCGGGCCTTTGAGCAGCCCTTGTGAAAGCAAGGCCAGGTCGGCCAGGTTCCGGGCGGTATTCTCCCGGTTCCGGGTATCCGCATCGGCCAATAATTTGCGGTACACGGGATGGTTCCCGTTTACAGTCAGTATCACTTCATCGGGCATATTCGCATAGAAGCTGCCCATGGGACCGCTGACCGCTGCCATATCTTTCATGCGACGCATGAATTCGGGCCGTGTAGCCACCACAGGGGGTGTTTCCGGACTCAGGCCTTTTACTTCCACACTCAGCTGGAGTCCATCGGGCTGAACGGTAAAGAGTTCTTTCAGGGTTTCCGTTTCCTCTTTGGTCAGCACAGAATCGGCGGCTTCCTGCTTATCAATCAGGTTCTCCGTAATGTCTGCATCCACCCTGGTAAAACTCACCTCACTCCATTTCATCTCCATCTGATTGATGAAAGCTGCATCCACCAGGGTTTCCATCTTCACCACAACATATCCTTTGGCCTGGGCCGCTTTAATATAAGCATCCTGCTGCACCGGATTGGTGGTATACAATACCACCAGTTTACCATCCTTGTTTTTCTGTAGGGTTTCGGCAGCCAGGCGGTACTCTTCAAGTGTATAAAACTTTGCAGAAGCACCGGCAGCAGCAGCTTCTTCAAACACATGGAACTTATTGGCTTTTTCGAGGAACTTGTCGTCAGTCATCATGCCATATTTCACAAATAAGCCCAGGCTCTCCCATTTGCTTTCAAACTCCGCACGGTCCTTATTGAAGATCTCTTCCAGTTTATCGGCTACTTTTTTAGTGATGTGGTTATTGATCTTCTTCACATTGGGATCTCCCTGCAGGTAGCTGCGGCTGACGTTGAGGGGAATATCGGGGCTATCGATCACGCCTTGCAGCAGCATCAGGAATTCGGGTACAATATCTTTCACTTCATCAGTCACAAAAACCTGGTTGCAATAAAGCTGGATCTTGTCTTTCTGGATCTCGTAGCTCTGTTTGATCTTCGGGAAATACAGGATGCCCGTAAGGTTGAAGGGGTAGTCCACATTCAGGTGGATCCAGAACAGGGGTGGTTCGTTATAGGGATATAGCTCTTTATAAAAATTCTGGTAATCTTCCGGTTGCAGTTCGGAGGGTTTGCGGGTCCAGGCAGGCTGGGTATTATTGATCTGATTGTCGCCAAACTTAACCGGTACAGGCAGGAAGCGGCAGAATTTCTTCAGGATGGATTCGAGGCGGTGCCCCTCCAGGAACTCGGCACTTTCTTCATTTACATGCAGGATGATCTCGGTGCCGCGGTCTTCTTTCTGTGCCGGTTCCAGGCTGTATTCCGGACTGCCGTCACATTCCCAGCGGACGGCCTCGGCCCCTTCCCGGAAGCTGCGGGTCCGGATCTCCACTTTATCACTTACCATAAAGGCGGAATAGAAGCCCAGGCCGAATTTACCGATGATGGCATTTTCATTCTGTCCCTTGTATTTGTTGACAAATTCCTCGGCCCCACTGAATGCCACCTGGTTGATGTATTTCTCCACTTCTTCACCGGTCATGCCGATTCCTTTATCGGCTATGGTGATGGTTTTGGCAGCGGCATCCAGTTTAACTTCAATGGCCAGGTCGCCGAGTTCGCCCTTGGCCTCGCCAATCGAGGAAAGGGTTTTCAGTTTCTGGGTGGCATCTACTGCGTTACTGATCAGCTCCCGGAGGAAAATTTCATGGTCGCTGTACAGGAACTTCTTGATGATCGGGAAGATGTTTTCAGTCTGTACCCGGATACTGCCTTTTTGCATAACACTGGTTTTTAGCTGGTTTATTATCCTTCAGCCCCTGTTCGTCAAACCGGATGCCATCCGGGAGCCGGGAGCCGGAAAAGGCAAAATTGACAGGAATCCGGCATATCCGGACAGGGGCAGGTGTCCAGAATGGCAGACGGGCTGCAAAACCTGCATCTAACCACCTGAAAATCCATACCTTGCAGCCCTTCGCTCCCAGCCCCAAAAAACTGCATTTTTCCGTTGGGGGTTCCGAATGGACTTGCTATCTTTGCCGCCCCGTAAACAACCGGTTCTGCTGGTTGCCACAACGGGAGTTATTCATTCATTTTTAAACAATTAAACAGGGATCATGAACAATTACGAATTGATGGTGATTTTTACCCCTGTGCTGTCTGAAGACGACTACAAAGCGTCCCAGAAAAAATACACCGCCTTCATCAAAGAGCATGGCGGAAGTATTGTGCACGAAAATCCCTGGGGACTGAAATCACTGGCGTACCCCATCGCCAAGAAGACCACTGGTCTTTACTGGGTGCTGGAATACAGTGCGCCATCCAACCTCAATGAGCAGTTGAAAATCCAACTGCTGCGTGACGAGAATGTACTCCGTCACATGTTCACTGCACTCGATAAATACGCCGTCGAGTACAATGCCAAAAAGAGAAGTGGTGTAGCTGCCGGTAACGAAAAATCAGTGGAGGCTTAAGTCATGGCAAAAGCAAATGAAATTAAGTACCTGACCGCGATCAAGACCGAGAAACCCCGCAAGAAGTATTGTCGCTTCAAGAAGATGGGTATCCGGTACATTGATTACAAAGACGCGGAATTCCTGAAGAAGTTCCTGAATGAGCAGGGCAAAATGCTGCCCCGCCGCATTACCGGCAACTCTCTCAAATTCCAGCGCAAAGTGGCCCAGGCGGTTAAGAAAGCCCGTCAGATGGCCTTATTGCCTAACGTAACAGACCTGTTAAAGTAAGGAGGACCACACCATGGATGTAATTCTGATTAAAGACGTAGATAATCTCGGTGCTGCCCATGAAGTGGTGAAAGTACGTAACGGCTATGCCCGTAACTACCTCATCCCTCAGCACTTTGCTGTGGAAGCAAGCCCTTCCAACCTGAAACAGCTGGAAGAAAAAAGAAAACAGCTGAAGAAGAAGGAAGACGCCATGCTGGCAGCGATCAATGAAGTGATCGCCAAACTGAACGAAGGACCTGTAAAGCTCGGTGCCAAAACCGGTACCAGCGGAAAGATCTTCGGCAGCATCACTTCACTTCAGATCAGCCGCGCCATCCGCGAGCAGAAAGGTTATGATATCGACCGCCGCAAGATCACCGTTCCCGACGAAGTAAAGGAACTGGGTGCTTATAAAGCGGTAATCGATTTCGGTAACGGTAAGTCTACCGAAGTAGCCTTTGAAGTAGAAGCCGAATAATCTCCGGAATAAAATACTCAAGTAAAAAGCCACTGCCTGCAGTGGCTTTTTTTTATGCGCGTTTCCAGCTTTAAAGCCGCAAAACAGTGTAACAACCCCATTTTCCGTTGCATTACAAACAGGGAAAGCAACCTGAAAAAGGCTTCAAAACCAGTGTTTTGGCAGTGCCGGAAATCACAGAAACGGCAGCAGCAAAGATCAAACAACTGGCTATCAGCAGTTTACACATTGATTTTCCGTTAAAATAAAAATTGGTTTACTAACCAAATTCCTTAATTTTATTACAGATATAGTACTTAGTTCTCGTGTTCTGAAGTGTCTTACCCTTTTCCCGGTTCCTCAGTTCATTGCAGTAACTATTGTCCTAATCAGTTTTTCAGAACATTTAAAACTTTTTTGACAATGAACATTTACGTAGGGAACCTCTCCTGGCAAATGACCGATGAGGATCTGAGAAGTCTGTTTGAGCAGTATGGCTCTGTGACTTCCGCCAAGATCGTTAAAGACAAAGTAAGCGGCCGCAGCAAAGGCTTCGGATTCGTTGAAATGCCTGAAGACGCTGAAGCACAGAATGCGCTGAGCAGCCTGTACGAAAGCGAAGTAATGGGTCGTAAGATCATCGTGAACGAAGCCCAGCCCAAACCCCAGGGCGGCGGCGGCGGTGGCTTCAAGAAAAGAAGCTTCGGCGGCGGCGGCAGCGGCGGCGGCGGTGGTTACCGCAAAGGCGGTGGCGGCGGCGGCGGTTATCGCGACCGTGGCGGCGACCGTGGTGGTTACAGCCGGGATTTCTAATTCCTGAATCAACAAACCCAACAATAGATCCTTCTGCATGCAGAAGGATTTTTTTTTGCCTTATCTTCCCATAAATGAAAACCGGATGGAGTTGACACTATCGCCCGTGATCGCAGGCACTATGAAATGGGGACAATGGGGATCCCGCTTCACAACAGAAGCGTATCTCGACATGATCGAACATTGCCTCGCCATCGGCGTTACTACGTTTGATCATGCCGATATCTATGGGCACTATACCACAGAAGCTGAATTCGGCGCAGCACTGGCACTGAAACCTTCCTTGCGGCAGCAAATGCAGCTGATCACCAAATGCGGCATCTGCATGGTCACTCCCAACCGGCCAGCACACCGCATCAAATCGTACAATACGTCACGCGAACATATTATTGCTTCTGCAGAACGTTCCTTGCAGAACCTCCATACCGATCATATCGACCTCCTGCTGATCCACCGTCCGGATCCGCTGCTACACCCGCAGGAAATTGCAGAAGCATTCCGGCAATTGCAACAATCCGGCAAAGTGCTGCAGTTCGGCGTTTCCAATTTCGCGCCAGCGCAGGCAGCCCTGATTCATGCCGTATGGCCCCTGTACACCAATCAGCTGGAAGTTTCAGCGGCACACCTGCAGCCCTTCCACGACGGCAGCCTGGATCATTGCCTGCAGCATAAGATCATCCCTACCGCCTGGAGCCCGCTGGGCAGTGGCAGCATATTCCAGGATGATCCGGATGAAAAAGCCCAGCGTATTCTGGCCGTTGCACGCCTGCTGGGTGAGCAATACGGACTGAGTGCCGATCAGGTATTACTGGCTTTTCTCCAGACCCATCCTTCGGGTATTCTGCCGGTATTGGGCACTTCCCGGAAAGAACGGATTGCGGCCGCCTATTCAAACCGTAATAACACCCTCACCCGGGAAGAATGGTTCATGATCTGGAGAGCCTCTACCGGACATGAAGTAGCCTAAAAAAATAATCATGCGCAGCATACTGTACATCACCCTTTCCGTTTTTCTCCTGCTGCAGGCTTGCCAGCCGGCAACTGAAAAAGCCGACCACATCTATTTTAATGCAAAAGTCTGGACCGGCGACAGCAGCCAGCCCTGGAGCAAGGCGGTTGCCCTAAAAGGTAATCGGATCATTTATACCGGAGATGACTATGCGCCATATCAGGATTCCAAAACTGAAATGACCGATCTGGGAGGCAAGCTGGTGGTGCCGGGACTGATCGATAATCATACCCATTTCCTCTCGGGCGGCTATAACCTGGCCAGTGTAAACCTGCGTAATGCAAAAACCAAGGCGGAATTCATACAGACCCTGAAAGCGTATTGTGCCCAATATCCGGACGACCGCTGGATACAGGGCGGCGATTGGGACCATGAAGCATGGGGTGGTGAACTGCCCCGCAAAGAATGGATCGACTCCATTACGGGCAATCATCCCGTTTTCCTGAGCCGCTACGATGGCCATATGAGCCTGGCCAATACGAAAGCCCTTCAACTGGCCGGCATTACCGGCACAACAAAAGTGCCGGAAGGCGGTGCGCTGGTATTGGACGAAAAAGGCCATCCCACCGGAGTGATCAAGGATGAAGCCATGGCACTTGTGTATCCGGCCATCCCCGCTCCCACTGCCAAAGAATTGGATGAATACTTTGAGCGGGCACAGCAGCATGCATTCCAGAATGGTGTCACCCAGATCCATGATATGGGCAGCTTTGGTGGCTGGACCGACCTGGAGACCTATCAACGCAATCATGCAGCAGGAAAAGAATCCTTACGGATCTATTCCTTTGTAGCGCTGTCTACCTGGGCAAAACTGGATTCCTTCTGTAAGAAAAATGGCAAAGGCGATGCCCTGCTCCGTTGGGGCGGCTTGAAAGGATTTGTGGATGGTTCTCTGGGATCAACCACAGCCTGGTTCTATGAGCCTTACCTGGATGCACCGGGTAATACCGGTTTTGCGGTGACTGATACCGCTTCGCTCCGGCAATGGGTACTGGGTGCAGATAAAGCAGGACTGCAGGTGGCTGTACATGCGATCGGCGACCGGGCCAATGATTTTATTCTGGATGTGTATAAAGCCGCTGCTCAGCAAGAGAGCAGAGACCGCCGCTTTCGTATCGAACATGCGCAACATCCCAGCGAACTGGCCCTTGGCCGTTTTGCCGCCGAACAGGTGATTCCTTCTATGCAACCCTATCATGCCATTGATGACGGCAAATGGGCTTACAAAAGGCTGGATGAAAAACGGCTGCGAAGCACCTATGCCTTTCACTCTTTACTGCAGCAAGGTGCGCGGCTTACCTTTGGGAGCGACTGGACCGTAGCCCCATTGGAACCGATCCAGGGTATTTATGCAGCAGTGACCCGCCGTACCTTGGATGATAAAAATCCCGGTGGCTGGTTCCCCGAACAGAAGATCAGTGTGGAGCAGGCGCTTTACTGCTATACCGTAAACAATGCCTATGCCGGCTTCCAGGAAACCGAAACGGGCAAACTGAAAAAAGGAATGCTGGCCGATTTTGTGGTGTTGTCTGACGACCTGTTTAGCATTGCACCGGAACAGATCCGGAATGCCACTGTATTACGAACCATTATAGATGGGAAGGAAGTATACCGCAAAAACTGATCAGTAGCGGAAGAGGAATTTACCCGGCAATACTTTTACTGTAAACTGATACCCGGTTATGAATTCACCATCAATATGGGCTTCTATCAATGATGTGCTGGAGAGTTGTAACTGCGTCACCGCTTTATAATCGACCACATCCAGATTCAGGTGTGCCCCTTTCAGCACGAGCAGCAAATACCGCAGCCGTTTGAATATAGAGATCGGCCGGATCACCAGCAACTGAAATAAGCCGTCATCGAGTTTTGCCCCTGGAGTCACCTGATACCCTCCTCCCTGGAATTCCCCATTCATGAAATTGATCATGAATAATTTCCCGTCAAAAGAATAATCATCTGCCTGAAGTTTATAGGGTACTGAGCGGTAACAAAACACCTGCCGGATGATATAATAAAAATAGGACCGCACCCCACGCCAGCGTTTGGTAGGCAAAGTAAGTCGAGCCACACTGCCGTCAAATCCGATACCGAGGGCATTCAGGAATATCCTGTTATTACAGACTCCCGCATCCATGCGCCGGGGTGCCTGATGAAGGCCCACTTGAATGATCTCTTCCAAAGAACGGTTTCCATGCATGGCCCGGTGCAGATCGTTTCCCGAACCTCCCATAAAGAGGGTAACGGGAAGCTGCAGTTCCGGATAGCGGTTGAAGAAGCCATTGGCCGTTCCGTCGCCACCCACCAGCCATACATCGGTAAATTCCTGAAAATCCGCTGGCCAGGGATCAATAAACAGCGTATGAAGAATGTTGTGCTGTATCAGATACTGCACTACTTTACAGCCAACAGTTTCTCCCCTGCCCGATCCGGCAACAGGGTTAACGACTATTGCAATATTTTTCTCATCAGGCCTCAACAAAAGCAATTTACAATTTAATTAGTGAGTAACCGAAGCTTTCACAACCGGAAAAGTTGCAGTACAAGTGTCTTTTAACTGACCCAATCGGTTGCGGTAGATAAAGTGTGCAGAAATTTCCGGATGCCGGTTCACGAAAGCCATGGCCTTTTTCAGTCCCATCACCAGGAGGGCATTATCATACGCATCGGCCAGCGTGGCAGATGTTGCATAGACTGTTACACTTACAAGATCAGATGCGGCAGGGCGGCCACTGCGCGGATCTATAATGTGGCTCCTTTGCTTCATGCCTGTTCCAATGAATTTCCGGTAATTCCCTGAAGTGGTGAGTGCTCCGTTACCCGGAATAGCTATCCTGCTGCTTTCACTGACCGACCAGTTGTCTTCTCCCGGAATTTCTATTGCGATACGGAAGGGGTCGCCGGAAGGCTGACGGGTTCCGCTGGTACGCAACTCACCTCCCACTTCCACCATATAATTGCTGATTCCCTGCTGTTCCAGCCATTGGCCAATAAAATCTACCGTATATCCCTGAGCGATTCCATCCAGGTCGATCATAACGCAGGGTTTGGTCTTGATAAGACTGTCTCCTTTTATTTTCAGGTACTGCATCCCGGTGCAGTTCCGGATCTTACGGAGTTCCCGTGTATCTGTATCCCCTTTCTGCCAGTACCGGATCAGGGGCAATACTGTAATGTCAGAAATGCCCCCGGTTTCCCGGTTTGCTGTAAAAGAATGTTGTATCAGTACGCGGAAAGAGGAGTCCATCCGGATACCCCGGGCAGACTGATTAAACCGGTCAATAGCCGTGCCTTCCTTGTAGCGGGAAAACTGCTGGTCCAGCAATGCAAACTGCTTCATCAATTGCAGGCTGTCGATCCTGGCTTCCTGCGCATACCAGATCAGGTGAAAGGTAGTACCCTGTGCTTTACCTTTCAGTTCAAATTGCTGCCATTCAGCCGGTCGTAAACCGCAAAACAGCAACAGCAAGCTCACCCCTGTACACCAGGTCTGTATCCGATCCATCCGTCTTTATTGTATCACTGCAGGCAGGTTGCTGCTTTTAAACAGTTCATTATACGCATTGATCTTTTTCACCAGTACAGTGTCATATTCGGTTTGCAGTTTTTCCCATTTTGCTTCGAGATCATTCAGGCTGGCTTTGAGGCCTTCCGTCACTATAGGATTATGCGTATCAGCCAGACCATGCAGGAAAAAGAACTCCGCATTCAGTTTACTGGGCCAGTTGATCACATCCTGCCCATTCTTGATGCGGGATTCCACCACCTGGTCTTCCCAGGCAGTGAGCGCAGCCACCAGTTCCTGTCCGGCTTTGAGCACATCTTTACCAGCTGCATTGTCTTTCAGTAATCCGTTATAGGTTTCCACCTGCTTGCGGATGGTCCGAAGTGCATTCACTTTTTTATGTATCGTGCTGATATCATTACTGACCCGATCCAGGTACTGGTGCTGTGCGGCCCAGTCTGCCGGATTGGCCTGCAGGCGGGGATCCTGCAACACCTGAATGGAAGTGGTAACTGTTGTGTCTTTTGTTTTCAATGTAGCGGTGTAATTTCCAGGGGGCATGCGGTGTCCGTTATAGGAACCGAATATAAATACGCCATTCACATCCGGACTGATGGGTTCTGTCTGGAAGTTCCACAGAAAACGGTTCAGGCCTTTTTCTGCAGGCAAAACAGGAGCAGGCTGAGGCCCGCCAGGGTAAGGTTTATAGTCCGGGTTTTTGATATTGGTATACCGGCGGACCGCTTTGCCGGATGCATCTGCAATAGTGAGGCTGATGGTATCCTTTCCTGCAGCGGCAGCGAGGTAATAATCGAGGATCACGCCTTCTGGTGCATTCTCGCCAACGCCCATGGCATTAACGCCACTGCCCAATTCGCCGCCACCACCAAAACGGTAAGCGGGTTTGGGTGTGAAAATCCGGGTAGCTGAAGCCGGAAGCGATTTCCCGGACTGTTGAAGGATACCGATATCATCCAGGATCCAGAAGGCGCGGCCCGCAGTGGCTGCTACCAGATCATTATCACGGATCATGAGATCGGTAACCGGAACGACCGGAAGATTCAGCTGGAAATGCTGCCAGTTGTCGCCATTGTCGAAAGAAATATAAAATCCCCTTTCGGCACCTGCGTAGAGTGTGCCTTTTGTTTTCAGGTCTTCGCGGATGACGCGCACAAAATCGGCTGCAGCGATACCATTGACGATCCTTGTCCAGGTCTTTCCATTATCCGTGGTACGATAAGTATACGATGCATAATCGTTGAACTTGTATCGGGTGGCTGATACAAATGCGGTATTGGGATCATGCGGAGAGAGTTCAATGGAATGGATCAGGCATTCTTCGAGTCCCTGTGGTGTTACATTCACCCAGTTCTTTCCGCCATCGGCTGTGCGGTATACGAGACCGCAATCACTACCGGTCCAGAGTACCCCTTTTTCCAGTGGCGACTCGATCATATAACTGAGGGTATTGTAGTTTTCGCCCCCGGCGCCTTCGTTGGTCAGCGGTCCACCGCCCGGGCCCTGATGAAGGGTGTCGTTCCTGGTTAGATCCGGAGAGATCACTTCCCATTGCAGACCGGCATTGGCGGTTTTCAGCACCACATTACCGCCATGATAAAAGGTTCCTTTCTCAAATTTTGAAGCTACGATCGGTGCATTCCAGTTGAAGCGGTATTTCAGTTTTTTGGGTTGTATCGCCAGGCTCAGGGAAGGATGTGCCTGCACATCTTTTATTTCGCGGGTACGGGTATCCAGCACTTCAATGAAGCCCTGGTAACAGCCCCCCATCACGAGTGTTGGGTCCTGAGGATCGAAAGCGAGGAAAGCGCTTTCGCAGCCCGGACCTGCCGTCCAATCGCGCTCGGTGAGTCCCATGCCATTGTTGCGGCTGGCAATGATCACCGAGCTGTTGTCCTGCTGGCCACCATATACTTTATACGGAAATACATTATCGGTGTTGACGCGATAGAACTGAGCGGTAGGCTGGTTATTGAGTGAAGACCAGCTGGCGCCCTGGTTATAGGATATCGAGCCGCCGCCATCATCGGCTAATGCAATATTGTTACTATTGCGGGGATTGATCCAGAGATCGTGGGTATCGCCATGCTGGATGCGTACCGGGGCAAAGGTCTTCCCACCATCAATGGAGCGCATCAACGGAGCATTCATGACATACACAATATTCTCGTTAAGCGGGTCTGCTGTTACTTCCATATAGTACCAGGAGCGGGCGGAAATATCCTGATTGGTGGAGAGCAGGTTCCAGGAATTGCCGCCGTCATCGGAACGATAGAGGCCGGACTTGACTTTTTCGGATTCCACAATAGCAAAGACGCGGTTGGAATTGGCACGGGAAACGGCGATGCCCATTTTACCCAGCTGGGCGGGCAAGCCATTGGTGATCTTATTCCAGGTTTCCCCGCCGTCGGTGGATTTCCAGAGGGCGCAGCCGGGGCCACCGGAATTAACGGTCCAGGGTAAGCGCTGATGCTGCCAGGAGGCGGCATAGAGGATCCTGGGGTTATTCATATCGAGGGAGAGGCTGGAGATGCCGGTGCTGTCATTAATAAACAATGTTTTCCGCCAGGTGATACCGCCGTCGGTGGATTTATAAACACCTCTGTCGGAAGAAGGTCCGTGTACGGTGCCTTGTGCGGCCACCCAAATATGATCGGGATTGCGGGGATCGATCACGATATCGGCAATATGCCGGGTATTGGAAAGGCCCATATTTTTCCATGTGGCGCCGCCGTCGGTGGATTTATACACACCGTCGCCATAAGAGGTCATTACACCGCGGACGGCATGTTCACCGGATCCGGCATAGATCACATTGGGATCGGATTCGGCGATGGCGATATCGCCGATAGTGCCTGTTTGAAAAAAGCCGTCAGAAATATTATGCCAGCTGAGGCCGCCGTCGGTGGTCTTCCAGATGCCGCCGCCGGTGTAGCCGGTATAGTAGATATTGGGGTTGGTGGGGTGGCCCGCTATAGCGTTTGCCCGTCCGCCGCGGAAGGGGCCGATATTGCGCCAATGCAGAGCGGAATAGGTGGCGTTATAATCGGGGGCCGGGGGAGGTGGTGGCGGTGATTTCTTTTTTTGTGCGGAGAGGCTGAATGGAAGGAGGAGCAATAGCCAGAGCATGCGGCGCATAAGCGGGGTTTTAGTCCCTAAATGTACGCAATCCAAAAATCGGATTGGGCCATGCCTTGGGGTATGGGCAAAAATAATCCCGATCATTTCTGATCGGGATCAATGAATATGGCAGCTACCTACTCTCCCGTATTGTGGTACAGTACCATCGGCCATGAGGGGCTTAACTTCTCTGTTCGGTATGGGAAGAGGTGAACACCCTCGGCAAAACCACCATAAGTCGTTCTTGCCGGAATACATGCATAACACAGATCATGCAGTGTATCCAACGAATAATGTCATATTGGGGTAAGTTGTAAATGCGAATACCGGAAAAAACAATTATAAAAATTAGAATTGTAAAAAAAAATTAAAGCGTACGGGTAATTAGTACTACTCGGCTTTGCTGTTACCAGCTTTACACCTGTAGCCTATCAACGTCATAGTCTCTGACGACCCTTAAAAGAATACTCATCTTGTGGAAGGTTTCACGCTTAGATGCTTTCAGCGTTTATCCTGGCCGGACGTAGCTACTCTGCATTGCACCTGGCGGCACAACAGATACACCAGCGGTCCGTACGACCCGGTCCTCTCGTACTAAGGTCATGTCCACGCAATATTCTAACGCCCATCACAGATAGGGACCGAACTGTCTTGCGACGTTCTGAACCCAGTTCACGTGCCACTTTAATCGGCGAACAGCCGAACCCTTGGGACCTTCTCCAGCCCCAGGATGTGACGAACCGACATCGAGGTGCCAAACCTCCCCGTCGATATGAGCTCTTGGGGGAGATCAGCCTGTTATCCCCGGAGTACCTTTTATCCTTTGAGCGATGGCCCTTCCATGCAGAACCACCGGATCACTTCAGCCGTCTTTCGACCCTGCTCGACGCGTCTGTCTCACAGTCAAGCTCCCTTATACTGATGCGCTCTGCGTACGATTACCAACCGTACTGAGGGAACCTTTGCAAGCCTCCGTTACTTTTTAGGAGGCGACCACCCCAGTCAAACTACCCACCATGCACTGTTTCCCGTTAGGGATTAGACTCTAAGCAAACGAAGGTTGGTATTTCAACGACCGCTCCACGAAACCTGGCGGCTCCGCTTCAAAGCGTCCCAACTATTCTACACATCGGTTGCTCAAAATCAATGCAAAGTTGTAGTGAAGGTTCACGGGGTCTTTCCGTCCCGTGACGGGTAACCGGCATCTTCACCGATACTACAATTTCACCGGGCTCGCGGAGGAGACAGTGTTCAACTCATTAGACCATTCGTGCAGGTCGGAACTTACCCGACAAGGAATTTCGCTACCTTAGGACCGTTATAGTTACGGCCGCCGTTTACCGGGGCTTCAGTCAGAAGCTTTGGATTGCTCCGAACATCCTTCCTTAACCTTCCGGCACCGGGCAGGTATCAGGCTCTATACGTCATCTTTCGATTTTGCAGGGCCCTGTGTTTTTGTTAAACAGTTGGTTGAACCATTTTACTGAGACCCACCAGAAGTGGGTACGCTTTATCCCGAAGTTACAGCGTCAATTTGCCTAGTTCCTTCTCCGCGGCTCACCCGAGCGCCTTAGAATATTCATCTCGTCTACCTGTGTCGGTTTGCGGTACGGGCCGCTATAGCCTAGCCTTAGAGGTTTTTCTCGGCGGTATGATTAGGACCACTATCCACGCTGCCGAAGCTTTGTGGTACTATCACGTTCGACATCCGCTCCGGATTTGCCTGGAGCAGATATATCTACACGCTTTAAGGTGGAATTCCGTATCCACCCGGGTCTTTCACTACCGCGTCACCCCATCGAAACTATAGCGGGTACTGGAATATTAACCAGTTTTCCATCAGCTACCCCTTTCGGGTTTGCCTAAGGACCCGACTAACCCTGATCCGATTAACGTTGATCAGGAAACCTTAGACTTACGGCGAAGTAGTTTTTCACTACTTTTATCGCTACTCATGCCTACATTTTCTTTTCCCAACGCTCCAGCATACGTCGCCATACACCTTCGCAGCAGATGGGAATGCTCCCCTACCACAAGTACACCTAGTGTACTGTTTAGAACTTCGGTTCGTAGTTTGATGCCCGATTATTTTCCGTGCAGGACCTCTCGACCAGTGAGCTGTTACGCACTCTTTAAATGAATGGCTGCTTCCAAGCCAACATCCTGGCTGTTATAGAAGTCCCACCTCGTTTGATCAACTTAACTACGTATTAGGGACCTTAGTTGCTAATCTGGGTTATTTCCCTCTCGGCCACGGATCTTAGCACCCGCAGCCTCACTCCCGGAGATATTTACTAGCATTCGGAGTTTGTCAGGGTTTGGTAGGCGGTGAAGCCCCCTAGCCCAATCAGTAGCTCTACCTCTAGTAAACGTCTATATCCGAGGCTGTTCCTAAAAACATTTCGGGGAGAACGAGCTATCTCTCAGTTTGATTGGCCTTTCACCCCTATCCACAGGTCATCCCATAACTTTTCAACGTTAATGAGTTCGGTCCTCCAGTGTGTGTTACCACACCTTCAACCTGCCCATGGATAGATCACAAAGTTTCGCGTCTGCCCCCACTAACTAAACGCCCTATTTGGACTCGCTTTCGCTACGGCTCCGGTACTTAAGACCTTAACCTCGCTAGTGAGGAGCAACTCGTAGGCTCATTATGCAAAAGGCACGCCGTCATCCATTGCTGGACTCCGACCGCTTGTAGGCGTACGGTTTCAGGTACTATTTCACTCCCCTGTTCGGGGTGCTTTTCACCTTTCCCTTACGGTACTGGTTCACTATCGGTCTCTGAGGAGTATTTAGCCTTACCAGATGGTGCTGGCAGATTCAGGCAGGATTCCTCCGGTCCCGCCTTACTCAGGATACCACACGTCCCTAACTATTTGCGCTTACAGGACTATCACCTGCTATGGTTCAACTTTCCAGAAGATTCAGCTTGAAGTTAGTTTCTAAAAGTGGTCCTACAACCTCCTGGCAGCACGCTGCCAGAATTTGGGCTATTCCCATTTCGCTCGCCACTACTCAGGGAATCACTATTGTTTTCTTTTCCTCCACCTACTTAGATGTTTCAGTTCAGTGGGTTGACTCTCCTTGCGGAGTGACACACCTTCAGTGTGCCGGGTTGTCCCATTCGGAAATCTTCGGATATTACGCTTGTGTGCAGCTCCCCGAAGCTTATCGCAGCTTACCACGTCCTTCGTCGTCTCTCAGAGCCAAGGCATCCACCATACGCCCTTAAGTGCTTTAAAAGAGTTATTGCCGTTACTCGTCATTTACAACTATTAGAAATATTACACCCAATATGTCAAAGAGCTAAATCAAGGTCATTGCTGACCGTGACATTGCCGATGTTTGTGATTTCGAATCACCAGGCCTTAAGCCTAACATCATTTAAAAGAACTGTTTGGAAACATCTCACGCTCACACTCAAACGCACAACTTTTTGTGGAGGATATCGGAGTCGAACCGATGACCCTCTGCGTGCAAGGCAGATGCTCTAGCCAACTGAGCTAACCCCCCATTTGGTTTTGGTAGACCCGAGCAGATTTGAACTGCTGACCCCCACATTATCAGTGTGGTGCTCTAACCAGGCTGAGCTACGGATCTGTTTCTGTAGCCCACTTATTAGCGGGTTTACATTGAAGAAATGTAAAGAACTTTAAAATTGAAAGTAAGTGGAAGCAACAACCAAAAAGATTTGCAATCTCTAAAAAGGAGGTATTCCAGCCGCACCTTCCGATACGGCTACCTTGTTACGACTTAGCCCCAGTCACTAGTTTTACCCTAGGCGGCTCCTTGCGGTTACCGACTTTAGGTACACCCAGCTTCCATGGCTTGACGGGCGGTGTGTGCAAGGTCCGGGAACGTATTCACCGTATCATTGCTGATATACGATTACTAGCGATTCCAGCTTCATGGAGTCGAGTTGCAGACTCCAATCTGAACTGAGAGAAGGTTTTTGGGATTAGCTCCTTGTCGCCAAGTGGCAGCCCTTTGTCCTCCCCATTGTAGCACGTGTGTAGCCCTGGGCATAAAGGCCATGATGACTTGACATCATCCCCTCCTTCCTCGCGTCTTACGACGGCAGTTTCATTAGAGTTCCCAGCTTTACCTGATGGCAACTAATGATGGGGGTTGCGCTCGTTGCGGGACTTAACCCAACACCTCACGGCACGAGCTGACGACAGCCATGCAGCACCTTACTGGCAGTGTATTGCTACAAAGTGAGCTTTCACCCACGGTCTCCCAGCATTCTAGCCCAGGTAAGGTTCCTCGCGTATCATCGAATTAAACCACATGCTCCACCGCTTGTGCGGACCCCCGCCAATTCCTTTGAGTTTCAACCTTGCGGTCGTACTTCCCAGGTGGGATACTTAATGCTTTCGCTCAGACACCAACAGTGTATCGCTGATGTCGAGTATCCATCGTTTAGGGCGTGGACTACCAGGGTATCTAATCCTGTTTGATCCCCACGCTTTCGTGCCTCAGCGTCAATTTCTGTGTAGCAAGCTGCCTTCGCAATAGGTGTTCTATGTCATATCTAAGCATTTCACCGCTACATGACATATTCCGCTTACCTCCACAGCATTCAAGACAGATAGTATCAATGGCAGTTTCCAAGTTAAGCTCGGAGATTTCACCACTGACTTACCTGCCCGCCTACGCACCCTTTAAACCCAGTGAATCCGGATAACGCTTGCACCCTCCGTATTACCGCGGCTGCTGGCACGGAGTTAGCCGGTGCTTATTCATCTGGTACCGTCAACCACAATAGAAATCGTGGGTTTCTTCCCAAATAAAAGAAGTTTACAATCCAGAGGACCTTCATCCTCCACGCGGCATGGCTGGTTCAGACTTGCGTCCATTGACCAATATTCCTTACTGCTGCCTCCCGTAGGAGTCGGGCCCGTGTCTCAGTGCCCGTGTGACTGGTCGTGCTCTCACACCAGTTACTGATCGAAGGCTTGGTGGGCCGTTACCCCGCCAACTACCTAATCAGGCGCACGCCCATCTTTAAGCGCCGGAGCTATAATTATAAAGTGATGCCACTTCATAGTATTACGGGGTATTAATCCAAGTTTCCCTGGGCTATCCCCCACTTAAAGGAAGGTTGCGTACGTGTTCCGCACCCGTTTGCCGGTCGCCGCCCATGTATTGCTACACTGCGCTGCCCCACGACTTGCATGTATTAAGCCTGCCGCTAGCGTTCATCCTGAGCCAGGATCAAACTCTCCATTGTAAATGAGTTTTGATCGTTGGCGTTAATAAATTCTCTTCGGAAAAATTAACGTTGTGATCTAATAATTATGTCGCTAGACCTTACCATAAATACTTGATTTATGTACTGTTGCTTCCAAACTTTCAAAGATCTTTAGGCATTTCCGCCTCCCCATTTTTGATTGGGGTTGCAAAGGTAAGTGCCTTTTGTATTTCACCAAAATTTTTCTTGAAGTATTTTGAAGATTTTTTCTTCGTTTTACCCAGAATTATTTGAAGAACTATTGCTTTTTTTTAGAGCGGACGGCAAAGATACGTTGCTATCTGTTTGCCACCAAGTTTTTTCAGTTGTTTTTTATTCACAACCACTTCACTCTTAATCTACACCGAAAGAACTTAGCCGTTTTTTTCAAAGCGGGCCGCAAAGATAAGGATGAACAGTTTCCTGCCAAATTATTTTTGAATCTTATTTTCCCAAAAACCCTGAAATGCCCACCCAGATAGGGTTTGAAGCGATAAAAAAATTTGAACCCCTTTCCCCCTATTCCGGGAAGTATCCGGCAGGATAATTGACTTTATGAAGGAATAATCCCTGCCCTGGTACCGAGAAATCCGCTCTGGTAGCGTCTTTCAGCTGAATGATACCCTCAAAATCAGCCACCGTCAGCTTCCCCCTCCCCACTTGCAACATCGTGCCCGTTAACCCCCTTACCATACCCCTTAAAAAGCGGTTTGCCTCTACTTTATATACTAAACAGCCATCTTCTTCTTCCCAATCGCTCTTTAATATCCTGCACTGCATGGTTTTAGCCTGGCTCCCCTTCTTCGAAAAACTGGTGAAATCCTCAAATTCCAGCACCTTCATTGCAGCCTCCTTTACCTTCTTCTTATCCAGCGTAAACGGATAGAAGTAGGATCTGTCCTGTAAGAACGGATCTTTTCTTAGTGCTATATAATACCTGTACTCCCTGCTGGTAGCATCGAAACGGGAATGCGCTTCCGCTGGCATTGCTATAAGTTGTCTTATTACTATAGAGCCAGGAAGCAGGGCGTTAAGATTATACACTACAGCTGGATTGATCTCTTCTTCCCAATCAAAATGAAAGAAATTCTGCCTGGCGTGTACACCAGTATCTGTTCTGGATGAACCTGTTAGACTCACTGGCTTACGAAAGAATACCCCGAAAGCCTTTTCAATCTCAGATTGTATGGTAATGGCATTGGGTTGTACCTGGAAGCCCGCATAATGGGTTCCTAAATAAGCAACTTCCAAAAAGTAACGTATCATGAAGCGAATGTACTGAAGAGTAATCAGGCGGGAAAGATCAGAATCTGACCATTACTTTGAACCTGTTTATATAATATTCCTCTGTAAGAAGCTTAACCAGGGATTTGAATTCATCGGTATCCACTACGAAAGGATAAGCAGCATCAAAAAACTGATACCTGTTTTCATCAGAGAAAAACAGCTCTGTAAGTGCTTTTATCTGCCTTGTATAATAACACTTGGCTTTAAAGGCTTTGCGAGCAATCAGAATCCTGTCTTCGGTAGTGGTAGCCGCCAGCATCTTTACCCGTAATTTATCCAAATCCGCGTCTGTGGCCTTATTTACGCAATCAGAATTGACCATCGAAAGTTTCTTTGGAGCTGCCACAGAATCTTGTTTCAAAACTTCGACAACAGTTTTTGCTGTATCCTTTTGAACCACCTCCTGAGTTTTTGAAACCATGATTGTATCAACCGGTCTTTTACCGTTCTTAACTTCTTCCTCTGTTCTAACAAGCAATTCAGCCTTCTTTTCGCTTGCAACTACTACTGGAATTATTGGTTTCTCAGAAGAAGGAACAACGGTTTCAGGTTCTTTGGAAACAGCTTCGATATCAATCTTAATTCGTATGGTATCAATACCCAGACTACTGCTATCACGGAAAATGATGGCCCTTGACTCTTTGCCCGTATTATCAAAAACCTTTTTAATTATTGGTTTTGGATAGTCTGGTTCTATAACAACCTTAAGTTGAACTGGCTTTTTCTGAATACTATCGGTAACAGTTACAACGGTGTCTTTTGTTTTTTCAGCCGGTGTAATTATTGCCATAGGTAACTGACCAGCAGTATCCTTAACAAGCATTTGTGCCTTTACTACATCTTTAACTGTATCTGTCTTTTTATTTTCAGCAATCAAATCCTTTTTGGACTCTTCTTTATGCTCAGTTGAAGCAGGAGGCACTGTAACTACAGGAGGGGCGATAACTACAGCAGAGGGTTTTGTATTGGTCTCTGCATTTGTCTTTTCTGGAGTTACAACTTTTACAACAGTATCCTTTACTAAAGGCTTTTTATCTGGGATTGCCTTAGCAATGGGTTTGCTGACATTCCTTACAAGAACTGCAGTATCGTTTACCACAGCAGCCATCATTACGGCGAATGCGTCGGTCCTGGTATCTCTTAATTCTGAAGAAGCAACAAACTGAGAACTGACAGGCTTTAATAAATCCATCGTCTGCCAATCATATAAACCCCAACTGGATGCTGTAATTTTCTTCAATTGAAAACCCCGGTCTTTTCTTTTCATTTCTACTCTGAAAAGCTGGTCAGGGAAGCTATTCTTAGGAAAGCTGATGGAGATTTCGTAGAGAGAGTCTTTCAATCCAGATAACACCAGATGACCCTGGCTATTGGAGGAATAGGATTTCTTTCCCATCAAAACGGCGAATGGCTGCTGCTGGTCGGCATCTATAGCAATGAAGAAAAGCTGTTGCGCCTTTATTTGAATACCCGCCAAAAAAAACGTTAAAATAAACACTGCCGTCTTCATGAACACTTTTGATTTCCTATTTATACAAAACTACTTATTTGAACCGAGTCGGGAACCACTTGTACATATTTTCACAAATAATAAAATATTCAACTATTATCTTTAGGCCTTTAATACCATAAGAATGAAAAAGATCCTATTAGCATTTCTAATCCTTACCAGTTCACATGTACTCTTTGCGCAAGAAGAAGAGACTCCACAGGAACCCACAGGAAAAAAGGTTTATCGGGAAACCTATACCCGAATCAATGATCTTGTACATACCCAATTGGACATTCGCTTCGACTATTCCAAATCACAGGCTCAAGGCAAAGTTTGGATAACGCTGAAACCTCATTTCTATGCTACAGATTCCCTTAATCTTGATGCAAAAGGAATGGATATCCATAGTGTAGGCATCATGAAAGGCGCAAAATCGCAACCATTAAAATATACTTATAACGGCAATAACCTTTTTATCACCCTCGATAAAACATATACTGCTGATGAACAGTATGTAGTATATATTGAGTACACAGCCAAGCCCAATGAGTATAAGACGAAGGGAAGCATGGCCATCACTGACGCGAAAGGTCTTTATTTCATCAATCCCCTTGGAACTGAAAAAAACAAGCCCACACAAATATGGACGCAAGGAGAAACCGAGGCTACTTCTGTATGGTGCCCAACTATAGACAAGCCAAATCAGAAAACGACCAATGAGTTTCGAATGACGGTTCCAGCAAAATATGTAACACTGTCAAATGGGCGTTTGGTGAACCAAAAGTCGAATACTGACGGTACACGTACAGACACATGGAAAATGGAATTGCCACACGCCCCCTATCTCTTCTTTATGGGCGTTGGTGATTTTGCGATAGTAAAGGACAGTTATAAAGGAAAGGAAGTTAGCTATTATGTTGAGAAGGAATATGCTCCTGTTGCAAGAGGCATTTTCGGTTATACACCAGAGATGATTGCTTACTTTTCCCGTATAACAGGTGTTGACTACCCTTGGGTGAAATATGCTCAAATTGTTGGCCGTGATTATGTAAGTGGAGCTATGGAAAACACTACTTCCACTCTTCATGGAGAAAGTGCCCAGCAAGATGCCCGTGAATTACTTGACGGGAATGGTTGGGAAAGTACGATTGCACATGAATTATTCCATCAATGGTTCGGTGATTATGTAACTTCTGAAAGCTGGAGTAACCTCACCCTCAACGAATCGTTTGCCAATTATAGTGAAGTGCTGTGGGATGAATACAAGCATGGAAAAGACGCTGCTGATGCACAGAATTATAACGATATGCTTGGATATCTTGATGGAGCCAGCGAGAAAAAAGACCTGGTGCGTTTTTATTATGGAGATAAGGAAGACATGTTCGATAATGTGAGTTATAATAAAGGCGGCCGTATTCTGAATATGCTGAGGAACTATGTTGGCGATAGTGCATTCTTTAAATCGCTTAACCTTTACCTTACTACTAACAAATTCAAATCGGCTGAAGCGCAACAACTTCGTCTTGCTTTTGAAGAAGTGACTGGCCGCGACCTTAACTGGTATTTCAACCAATGGTATTATGGAAGCGGTCATCCAAAATTGACCATCGACTATGTTTATAATGATTCTGAAGGGCAGGCAAAAGTGATCATCAAACAGACTCAAGTGGGAGAAAGATTGTCCTGGCAATAATTGCCATTGACATCTATAGCCATTGGAAGCAAGAAAACAGAAGAACGTTTGGAAGAAAACAGGATCGAGAAGACCCACATTCCAGCAAGCAACAACGCCCTGACTTAATAAAATGTAGCGTTGCATGTACCTTTCTGATGAAAAGGAAGACAACAAGACATTTGATAATTACATTTTTCAATATTCAAATGCCGGTAAATATGTAGACCGCAGGGAAGCGATTGAAATGGCATTGACCCGCCAGGATGATCCAAAAGCGCAAGCGCTATTAAAGAAGGCACTAAAGGATCCATATCATGGATTGCGCCGTATGGTGGTAGAAGGTTTGAATGTTCAAAAATCTTCTGTTAAGAAAGAGTTTGAAGCTGCAATTATAGATGTGGCCAAAAACGACAGCAAGAGGACAGTTAAAGCAGCTGCTATCAGTCTTTTACCAAAATTCACAAATGCAGATTCAAAAGCCATCATTCTAGAAGCGCTGAAGGACTCATCTTATTCAGTAGCTGGTGCCGCATTGGAAGCTTACGCTGTTCTTGATGCTCCTGCTGCCTTAACAGTAGCGAAAGGAATGACTACTTCTCCATCGAAAGGGGCTTTATTAGCAGCCACAGTAAAGGTTCTGATTCGTTCAGGAGATGTTTCATCATTTGATTATATCAACAATGCTTTTGGCAGCATGCCATTGACTCAGGAAAAATTCGAATTGTTACAACCCTTCTGCAGTATGCTGGGTTCTATCAATGAAACTGATAAATTGAAAAGCGGCGTTGACAATGTAATTAAGTTCCGGAATTCAA
Organism: Chitinophagaceae bacterium; assembly: GCA_044220945.1. Taxonomy (GTDB): domain Bacteria; phylum Bacteroidota; class Bacteroidia; order Chitinophagales; family Chitinophagaceae; genus Endoryza. The sequence goes on from JBGAQC010000015.1 coordinate 99,787, forward strand.
TTCCTGAGCAATATGGAGTTTCACCGGTTATTAATAATTTATTGAAGAATGTGATAAAGAAGAAAGAAGCGGCGGTTTCTTCAGCAGAAAATAAGTCAGCGTTACAGGAGCAGATTGCTTATTTGAAAGAAGCGGTTGAAGGGAATAAGAAGCAGGGGT
>JBGAQC010000031.1:0-15060 GCA_044220945.1 Chitinophagaceae bacterium
AAGGCGGGGTAGCTCAGGTGGTTAGAGCGTTGGATTCATAACCCAAAGGTCTCGGGTTCAACTCCCGATCCCGCTACAAAACAGCTCCGGAAACGGGGCTTTTTTATTGAATATCAGTGAGTTAGTTTTTTTCGCGCAAAGGACGCTGAGGTTTATGTCTCACGCAGAGGACGCAGAGGACGCTGAGAAATATTCTCTAATGCCAGTCTCAATTTTTATTGGTTCTCGCAGCGACGCGACGACGCAGCGGTATTAAGAGAAAACATTATTTTAATTTATCCTTTTGTATTTCTGAATACCTGAACAATGTTCCGCAAACGAAAACACCCAAAAGACTGTCATTCCCGCGAAGGCGGGAATCCCATTCTCGTTTTCCCAAATCCTCCAAGAGATTCCGGCCTTCGCCGGAATGACGTAACCCGGTTGTTGTGCCTCGCCTCATGATTCTAGCCTTCGCCAGAATAACGTAACATGGGTAGGGGATTCCCACCTTCGTGGGAATGACAGTACCCCGGTTGTTACTTCACAATTATACATTCTGTTTACCGCAACTACGCCTAAGTATCAATACACTCTCTTTCACCACATACTCGCCTTTTCTTTGCGTCGTTGCGTCGCTGCGAGAAATATTCCGCGTCGATGCGAGAAATTTTATTCCAACTCTAAGACGACCACACTAAAAGCCGGCAGGCTTAACTCCAACTTGCTTCCATTCAGCTTGGCTCCGTTGAATGCCTTGGGCGCAAGGGTATTGGGCTTGTCGAAAGAATTGTAATCCTGCAGTTTGCTGCCGCTGAGGATGCGACCGGAAACTTTAGCGGCCTTCAGCTCGCCGAGGTCGATGCTGATGGTTTGCGCTGCTGTGGCGTGGATATTCACGAGGCAAGGGTATTGGGCTTGTCGAAAGAATTGTAATCCTGCAGTTTGCTGCCGCTGAGGATGCGACCGGAAACTTTAGCGGCCTTCAGCTCGCCGAGGTCGATGCTGATGGTTTGCGCTGCTGTGGCGTGGATATTCACGAGTGAGATATGGGTCTTGCCGTTTTTGTCTTTTGAAGCGGAAGCGGAAACCGCTTTGAGTTTTTTATCTCCCATCACATAATCATTAGAAGAAATGTTCAGCGGCAGGAGCGTGGCATCCTGGTGCACATTGTACATCTCCATCACATGGTAGGTGGGGGTGAGGATCATCTTCGCATCTTTGGTGAGGATGATGGCCTGCAATACGTTTACGGTCTGTGCCAGGTTGGCGAGTTTCACGCGGTCGCAGTTGTTGTTGAATATATTCAAAGTGAGACCGGCGATCATCGCATCGCGCATGGTGCTCTGCTGATACAGGAAAGCGCCATTGGTGCCGGGTTCGGTATCGTACCAGCCGCCCCATTCGTCGACCACCAGCGCGATCTTCTTGTTGGGATCGTATTTATCCATCACGGCCTTATTTCCTTCGATCATGTATTCCATTTTCCAGGCCTGTTCCATGGTCTGGAAGTATTGCTGCTCGGAGAAATCGGTGGCGGAGCCTTTCTTGTTCCAGTCGATCACCGAATAATGGTGGATCGAGATCCCGTTCATCATCCAATGCGGAATGCCCTTCATCAGTTCTTCGGTCCAGTTGAAATCGGGAGAACCTGGTCCGCAGGCAATACGGTAGATATCTCCGGGTATATTGGGCGACGACATGAAGGTAGCATAGCGTTTATAGAGCGGGATATACTCATTTACATTCAGGTTACCGCCGCAACCCCAGGTTTCATTGCCCACGCCCCAGTATTTCACCAGCCAGGGTTTGCTGCGGCCGTTCTTCTGGCGCCAGTCGGTCATGGCACTGGTACCATTGGGGTGGTTGATGTATTTCACCCAGTCTGCCGCTTCTTCCACAGTACCGCTGCCGACATTGGCAGCGAGATAGGGTTCCGCATTGATCAGTTCACAGAGCTGGAGGAATTCATGGGTACCGAAGCTGTTGTCTTCTTTCACACCGCCCCACCACATATTGTAAATGGGTTTGCGCTGGGCCTGCGGACCCACCGCATCTTTCCAATGATAAGAGTCTGCAAAGCAGCCCCCGGGCCAGCGGAGCTGGGGTGTTTTCAGTTTTTTCAGGGCTTCGATGATATCGTTGCGGAGGCCGTTGGTATTGGGGATGGTCTTATTGTCTTTTCCGACAAAGAACCCGCCATAAATGCAATGGCCGAGATGTTCGGCGAAATGGCCGTAGATATTCTTGCTGATGGTTTCTTTCGCATCGGCGGGATGGAGGGTGATGGTGTTCTGGGCGGCTGCGAGGAGCGAGGCAGCGGTGAGCAGTAGGAAGAGTGTGGCTTTTTTCATGGTTGTTTCGTTAGCAGCAATTTACGGAAGGATAGCGAGAATCGAGAATCGACAATCGAGAATCGACAATCGAGAATCGGGGGCTGACGCCAGATTAGTTCTCGGAGGGCTTGCGCACGGTTGGTTCTCGCAGCGACGCGACGACGCAACGTATTTGAGTTTGTGAGTAATAAACTATTCGGAGTTAGATTGCTTAGAGGTCGTTAATTTCAAGTTCTTGCTATTACTTTTAAAGTCGTAAAAATCGTAGCGCCGTAGCGTCGCTGCGAGAACCCAACCGTGTCGCTGCGAGAACCCAACCGCGTCGCTGTGAGAGCTATTTACACAATGAAAGCGCTGTTGTAGTAGTGTAGTACTTGGCGAGCATATTGGGGACTTCCCAGTCGGGCAGCTTGCCGGCTTTCAGGTAGTTCAGGAAGTTCTCGGTGACCCGCGAGAAATGCGCTTCGTGGTCTTCCTGCAGGGCTTGCGGAATTAAAACTTTCCAGCCACCGGTTGTAGTTTCAAGGGCAATGCCCGGGTACTTTTTGCGCAGTAATGCGATGGCTTTCTCCAAGGCAAACCCAAAAGCTTTGGTGTTCTGAATGGGCCGGATGTATAATACCGGTTTGTAGTTCTCTTCCGGTCCCTGGCGGATTTCGAGATCGGCCTTCGTGCCGCGCAGCAGCGAATAATGTGTGTCGCCACTGCCTGCAGGCGCTTCGTAATTCCAGGTAACGCGGGTTTGTACCGCTATGCCTTTGAGGGTATAATTGATCTCGCCATTGCAATAGATGCCGAGCAGGGTATCGTTCAGCAGACTTTGTTTCAGGAATTCCGGAAAGCCGGTGGCGCCAGTGATGTGGCTGAATTGCGAGAGGCTCATGTTGGTGGTCCAGTGGCGGGCTGCTGTAATGCGGATATCATTGGGGTATCGGATGATCTGATCCGGGAAAGATTCCCATTGCACCAGATCCACCAGATGCGTCATCACATCCACAATGCCTTCGCCCTGCTGCCGGGTATCCATGAACCATTCGGGACGGATCAGTGGCTTGCCCGAAACATTTTTATAGAAATGGTGTACGCTGTGCATCACTACGGCAGGTTGTGCTGCGGATCCTTTTTTCAGCTTTCCGAAAATTTCAGGTATCGAAGCCAGCTCCCGCTGCAGCATGCTGGTGATCTCAAAACGTTCGGTCATGATATCGTAGAGCAGCAGATTTTTTTCTTTTGCCTGATTAAAGGCAGCTTCCAGTGCAGTAAAGCCTTCAGGGGTTATGACCATGGGTTTGTCGGCGAAAACATGGTAGCCGTTTTGCAGGCTCCTGCCGATATAGCTGGTCTTATTCCGGTTATTTCCGGCCAGCATGATGATATCGCCCTGTTTGCCTGTAAAACACTGTTGTTCAAAATCTGTTCCCGTATACACTTGTTCCACCCAGCGGGTCGGTTCAATGCTGCGGCTGTTATAGCCCTGGATGCGGCTGAGGTGCTGTTGCAGGTCGCTGCCGGCAGGGGCAAAGATTTTTACGGTGCTGTCGAGCAACGGCAACATTTTTTTCTGGATCAGTGCGGCATGGAAATGGCCTGGATCGAGGGTGATCAGCCGATAGGGTTGGGCCTGCAGTTGAGTGCAAACGAAGATGGAGAAAAGCAACCCGTAGATTCTTATCATTAAGCCTGATTTCAGCATAAAGCAGGATATTTGCTAAAGATAACAAAAGCCAACTAGTTATGCTGATGCATCAAACCATGCGCTGGTACGGACCGCAGGATGTCGTGAGTTTATGGGATATCCGCCAGGCCGGCTGTGCCGGAGTAGTCACCGCCCTGCACCAGATCCCCGTCGGTGAAGTATGGACGGTGGAAGCCATCAACGAACGCAAGGCCCTCATCGAAGCGGTGGGCATGAGCTGGACCGTGGTGGAAAGTTTGCCGGTGAGTGATGACATCAAACGCCGTACAGGCGATTACCAGCGGCATCTCGAAAATTACAAGACCAGTCTGCAGAACCTGGGCCAGTGCGGCATCCGGGTCGTTACCTATAATTTTATGCCGGTACTCGACTGGCTGCGTACGGATGTGGCCTATGAACTGCCGAGCAAAGCCACGGCCCTTTATTTTAACCGGCTCGATTATCTGGTCTTTGATATCTACTTATTGGGGCGTCCGGATGCAGCCAAAGATTATACGCCAGCAGAACTGGAAAAAGCCGAAGCGCATTTCCAGGCTATGACGGAAGCCAAGAAGAAACAACTCTTCAGCAATATGATGCTGGGACTGCCCGGCAGTGATGATTCTTTTACGCCGGAGCAGGTACTTTCTGAATTAAAAAAATACGAAGGCATCACCACAGCAAAGCTGAAAGCGCATCTTTTTGCATTCCTGAATGAAGTGGTGCCGGCTGCAGCAAAAGCGGGCGTGGTGCTGGCCATTCACCCTGATGATCCGCCTTATCCGGTACTGGGACTTCCCCGTATCGTGAGTACAGAGCAGGATGTGGCAGAGCTGCTCGCTGCTGTTCCCTCACCAGCCAATGGATTGTGTTTCTGCACGGGTTCTTATGGAGCCCGCAAGGATAATGATATTCCTAAAATGCTCAACCGTTTCGGCGACCGCGTACATTTTCTCCATCTGCGCAATACCAAGCGCGATGCCGAAGGGAATTTTTATGAAGCCGATCATCTCGGAGGCGATACCGATATGGTGGCGGTGATCAAAGAGGTGCTGGCCATCCAGAAGCGCCGCAATATCTCTTTACCGATGCGGCCCGACCATGGGCACCAGATGCTCGATGATCTGAAGAAGAAGACCTATGCGGGTTATTCCGCAATCGGGCGGCTGAAGGGGTTGGCGGAGCTGCGGGGGGTGGAGTATGCATTGGCGAGAGGGTAAGGTTTCTCGCAGCGACGCAACGACGCTACGGTAATTAAGCAGGTTGAGCTAATAACCTTAATGTCCCAAAGAACGTCATTCCGGCGAAGGCCGGAATCTCTTTCAATTTTTTCTCTACTTTATTATGAGATTCTGGCCTTCGCCAGAATGACGTAACCGGGAATATCCAAGTACTATTCCGGAACTCCTTCACCGATAATTCACATATGCAACTATTCAATTACTAATTTCGAAATAAACCACATCGTCGCGTCGTAGTCCCCAACTATGTTGGGGACTGCGAGAACCCTTCTTAGTCGTAGCGAGAACCTTATTCCGAATTGGACATTGCCATGACCAGCTCCTCGCCTTTCTCCAATGCGAGGCGGTTCACGGGCAGCAGGTGATGGTATTTTTCCGGTAATACTTTCGACAGGGCTTCGATGATCGAATCGTTATTGACTACTGGACGCAGCTGCAGGTAGGCGCCCAACATGATCATGTTCATGATCTTCGCATTCTTCATAAGCAACGCTTCTGTGGTGGCCGGTACGCCCACAATGGTGATATCACTGCGCGTACTGGGGGTGAAAATGTTTCCGGATTCGTAGAGGAGGAGTCCGCCGGGTTTGATGCGTGGCGCAAACTTATCCATCGAGGGCTGGTTCAGTACAATCGCGGTATCGAAGGTGGAGAGAATGGGCGAGCTGATGGGATCATCTCCCAGGATCACAATGCAGTTGGCGGTGCCGCCCCGCATTTCCGGTCCATAGGAAGGCATCCAGCTGATCTCCCGGTTCTCGACCATGCCGGCATAGGCAAGGGTCATGCCGAGGGATAAAACGCCTTGTCCGCCGAATCCGGCTACGATCAGTTCTTCGAGGGTGATCCTGTTTGGTTGCAGACTGTTCATGGCTGCTGATTTTTCAGTTTAAAAAATACGGATATCCGTATCCGGTACTTTGATATCGCCCAACGGGAAGGTCTTCACCATTTCCGTATCAATGAATTTCGCGGCTTCCACGGGTGTCATCTTCCAGTTGGAGGGACAGTTGCCGATGATCTCCACGATGCAGGTGCCTTTGTGGAGCTGCTGGTATTTGAATGCATTCAGCAGGGCTTTCTTTGTTTTGCGAACGGCATTGGCATGGTTCACGGCCTGGCGGGTTACATAAAGTGCGCCGGGTAATCCGGCCAGGAGTTCCGATACTTTGATGGGGGAACCATGAAAGGCTACATCCCTTCCGTCCGGACTGGTCGTGGTGTGCATGCCGGGCAGGGTAGTGGGAGCCATTTGTCCGCTGGTCATGCCATACACGGCATTATTCATGAACACGATCAGGAAATTCTCCCCCCGGTTCACCGCGTGCAGGGTTTCGGCAATGCCGATCGCGGCGAGGTCGCCGTCGCCCTGATAGGTGAATACATATTTATCGGGCATGAGGCGTTTGATCCCGGTGGCTACTGCGCAGGCGCGGCCGTGTGCGGCTTCCTGCATGTCGATATCCATATAATCATAGGCGAATACCGAGCAACCTACAGGTGCCACACCCACTGTTGTTTCCTGGATGCCGAGTTCTTCCACGACTTCCATCAGGAGTTTGTGCACGAGACTGTGTGCACAACCCGGACAGTAGTGCATGGTGGTATCCACCATAGTATGGGGTTTATGGTAGACCAGCTCATAGGTTTCTTCTGCTGCGGTGCATACCGGTTGTACTTCAGTTAGCATGGTGATACTGTATTAGGGTTTCCAGATGCTGTACAATGTCTTCGGGTGTGGGGATCATACCACCCATGCGGCCGTAATGATCCACGGGCGCTTTCCCTTCCACAGCCAATTTCACGTCTTCGATCATTTGTCCGCTGTTGAGCTCCACGGTGAGCATGCGCTTCACCTGCGGGGCCAGCTCCTTCAGGCGCTGATAGGGATAGGGGAAGAGCGTAATCGGGCGGAAGAGTCCGATCTTAATTCCTTTGGTTCGGGCCAGGTCCATCGCTTTGCGGCAGAGCCGTGCGCTGAGGCCATAGGCAACAAAAAGGTAATCGGCATCAGTGGTGTTGATCTCTTCATAGCGCACTTCCTGTTCGCGGATCTTCCTGAATTTTTCCTCGAGATGCTGGTTGTGCACTTCCATCTTTTCGGGAAGGATGTGCAGGGAAGTGATATAGTTCCGGGAACGGGTGGCGGGTTTGCCGGTGGTGGCCCAGGATGTATCTGCAACCGGCCGCATATATTCCGGGAATTTCACTTTCTCCATCATTTGTCCGATCGCGCCATCGGAGAGCAGCAATACCGGATTGCGGTATTTCTCGGCGAGGTCGAAGCCGAGGTAGACGAAATCGGCCATTTCCTGTACGGAAGCGGGCGCTAGTACGATCAGGCGGTAATCGCCGTGACCGCCGCCTTTCACGGACTGGAAATAATCGCCTTGTCCGGGCTGGATGGTACCGAGTCCGGGACCTGCGCGGTTCACATTTACGAGCAGACAGGGTAGTTCCGCTCCGGCGAGATAGGAGATCCCTTCCTGCATGAGGCTGATGCCGGGAGAGGAGGAAGAGGTCATGGCGCGGAAGCCGGCACCGGCGGCACCGTAGACCATATTGATCGAGGCCACTTCGCTTTCGGCCTGGAGCACGAGGCGTCCGCGGGCGGGCATTTCACGGGCTAAGTATTCCAGCACTTCCGATTGGGGGGTGATGGGATAGCCGAAGTAGGCGTCGCAGCCGGCACGGATGGCGGCTTCAGCGAGGGCTTCGTTTCCTTTCATCAGTTTATAGTCGGCCATAAAATCAATTATTGGGGTGAGGCGGTTTTTTTACGGGGCAGGGTGCGGTAAACGGTGATCACGGCGTCGGGACAAACCAGGGCACAGTTCACGCAGCCGGTGCAAAGGCTGTTATCGGCCACGGCGTAGCGGTATCCTTTTCGGTTAAGTGTTGCAGATAGCGACAACGCTTTTTCCTTGCAGGCGTCCATACAGAGTTCGCAGCCTTTGCAGTGCTGGATATCGATGTCGACCTTGCCTTTAACGGTGCGTTCTTTGGCGGGGGAGAGGGAGGTGTTCATGGGAATAGTTTGCAAATGAACATTTGTTAGTATCCTAAGCCGGGGTAAAATTGCCTATTGGCGGGGAGAATAAAAAGCCTGTGGGTCAGGGGGTTGTATGATTAAAGTCAGGAGAGAGGCGGGAGGCAAGAGGCAAGAGGCAAGAGGCGGGAGGCGGGAGGCGGGAGGGATCTCCGCGGGATGTCATTCCCACGAAGGTGGGAATCCCCTGCCTAATTATGATAATCATACCCTTTCCAGAACGTCATTCTGGCCCCCAACGTAGTTGGGGGGAATCTCTAATCCGTAACATCATAGTATTGCTTACGCCCGCTTTCGGCCCCCTCCTTTTCCCCAACGTAGTTGGGGATGGGGGAGAGATCGGAAGTATTTTCTCACCACGTATTCTGGAAGTTCTTCTTACCGCGAAATGGTTGCGCGTCAGCTATTGGCACATTGCCACATCGTCACATTGGCATATTGTCTTCATAGTTTCCAATGCTTACCCCTTAGCACCGCCTTGCATTTTTCACAGAACCCGGTTTCGGAGCCGGTGGGGTCGCCGCCTTCGGCGTCGCGCATGAAGCAGCTTTTATCGGGGCAGTGGGGGAGTCCGGCGGTATGGCCGAGTTCGTGAATGGCTACTTTCCAGAGTAGTGATTTGTCTTTCAGCCGGTAGGAGGACGCCACTGCAGCTTTGCCAGGCATGTAGCCGAGGCCAAGCACGCCCCAGTCGGCTTTGCCGTCCTTAGTGGTGCTGATATCCACGTTGGTGATGCCGAGGCGGGTGGTGCTGGCGGTGGACTGGCTGCTGAGCCAGCGGATCAGGGAATCGGCGCGGTAGCGGTTACGGGCTTTGTAGTAGGCGCTGGCCGGTAGTTGCTCAAGGGAATCGATGACCACATCGGGCAGCACGGCTTTTAGTTTTGCGGCGACTTCCTTCGCGAGGGAAATATTCTGCTCCGCACCGAGGGGTACGACTTCGATAGTGTACGAGACGTTGGCAGCAGCTTGTTGCTGCTGCAGTTGCTGGCAACTGGCGAGGGTAAAGAATAGGGCTATTCGTACTACAGGATGCATGCAGGATATACTTCTCACGATAAAGTTAGGGATTCGAGGAGCAGGTAAGTCGATCCGGTAACAAAATCAATGCGCGATAGAGGGTTCGATTCAGCAAAGAGATATAACAATTGATCCTATTTTATATGTCCTTAAAAAAGAATCATATCGTTTCATGTATTCCCCTATTAAGCTTTGTTAATCAGCCTGTCAGGAATGATTTGAACAATAGTGTGATTCATAGTATATTTAGTACTATCAAAGCCTGCTTCAAGCAAACCTCATGTTGTACAGTGAACTTATCCTTGCCCGCGTTATAAAGCAATCTCTCATTATATGCATCACGATCCTGTTTCCCTGTATCCTTATTGCCCAACCGGTGATCAGTTCGTTTTCACCGGCATCGGGACCAGCGGGTACGGCTGTGACGATCTCCGGAACTAATTTCAGTACCACTGCGGCCAATAATATTGTTTATTTCGGGGTGGTGCGGGCTACAGTGACCAGTGCCACTGCAACCAGTCTGACGGTGACTGTTCCTGCAGCAGCCACTTATCAGCCCGTTTCAGTTACAGTCAACAACCTCACCACCTATTCTGCCAATCCGTTTCTGGTTACATTCAGTGGAGCAGCCCCTTCGTTCTCCGCACAGTCCTTTGATTATCTCACGCGGGTGGATTCGGTCGACTCCAATATAGAAACCACCAAGTATGCGATCGGAGATATGGATAATGATGGCCGGATCGATGTGATCATGGTGGACCGTCTGAATAACACACTTACGATCTACCGGAATACCAGCAGTGGCGGGGTTGCCGGATTTGCAGCGGGAAGTGTTATCAGCACAGCACAGAGTCCCAGGGCCTGCTCGGTCGGAGACCTGGATGGGGATGGCAAGCTGGATATCATTGTTTCCAATTTCGGTACCAATACGGTTTCTGTTTTCCGGAATACGACTACGGGCGGCCTGATCTCGGTTGCACCCAAAACCGATTTTGCCACAGCCACACAGCCTTCGGTTATTGCAGTCACCGATCTGGACAAGGATGGCCGGCCCGACCTGGTGGTGAATACCATCAACCTGGAAGGGTATGTTTCCGTTTTACGGAATACCAGCAGTGGTGGTGTGATCAACTTTGCACCCAAAACGGATCTTTCTGCTGTAGGAGGCTCTATAGAAGAAGTCCGCACAGCTGATGTGGATGGAGACGGCAAACCGGATATCCTTGTACCCAATTATGCCCTGAATGCCATTACGATCTTCAGGAATACGAGTGTATCGGGTACCATTTCCTTTGCGCCGCTGACAACGGTTGCCACCGGCACCAATCCCACCCAGGTGGAACTGGCCGATCTGGATGCGGATGGGAAAAATGACCTGTTGGTCAGTTATTATCTGGGTACAGGTGTCGCTGTTTTCCGGAATACCAGTTCTGCCGGAACTGTTGCATTTGCCGCAGCCTCCAATTACAATACCACACTCAATGCAAGTGCCATGGCTGTCAGCGATCTGGATGGAGATGGCAAGCCTGACCTTGCTGTAGCACTTACCGGTAAAACCGGTCTTTTTAAAAACAACAGTACCGGACCAGGCAACATACAATTTGACGCCCTGCAAACGGTGACTTCTCCCTGGGACGGCCCCTTGTTTGCTGCAGACTTTGACGGAGACAGTAAGCCTGATCTCAGCCAGAAAGCCGGCATATACCGGGTTGTCATTTACCAGAACCAGACCAGTTTTCCCCAGGTCAGTTCATTTACACCCACGGAGGCCGCTACCGGCGATACAGTACTGATCAGCGGTGTAAATTTTTCCGGGATCACCGCAGTGAAATTCGGTGGTACTCCCGCCGCATCATTTAATGTAGTAAACAACACTACCATCAAAGCTGTTGTTGGTGCCGGTTCTTCCGGTTCTGTTTCAGTAACGGCACCGCAGGGTACGGGTTCACGTACGGGCTTTACGTACCAGACCCGGCCTTTATTAAGTAGTTTCAGTCCAGCTACAGCAGTATCAGGAACCACTATTACCATTAACGGTGTCAATCTCAGCGGCACAACCGGAGTATTTTTCGGGGGGGTACCAGCTTATTCATTTATAATAGTTTCTTCTAACACGGTTAAGGCCATTGTGCATGAAGGTGCATCTGGCTATGTAAGTGTTGTGGCTCCGGAAGGTACCGATTCGTTGCCCGGTTTCAGTTTTACGGTTCCGAACAGACCCTTGATCAATTCATTTACTCCTGCTGCAGGAACAATTGGCAGCAGTGTTACGATAACCGGTCAGTATTTTGATTCCGATCCGCTGAAGAATGCCGTGTATTTCGGACCAGTTAAGGCCGTAGTCACTGCAGCTTCTGCTACAAGCCTGGTGGTTCAGGTGCCCAACGGCGCGCGAAATGATCGGATATCCGTCACTGTTAATTCACGGACCGGTTATTCTGCATTTTCTTTTGCCCCTCTGGCTCCGGGAGGGGATCTGACCAGTACTTCATTTTCCGATGTGCTGCCTGTCGAAACCGGCGCTTCACCATCGAATGTATGTGTGGCTGATCTGGACCTCGACGGTAAAAACGACCTGGCCTTTGTACGGGCACAAGCTTCAGCTATGTCGGTACTGCGGAACAGTTCCGCCGGCGCAACCATAAGTTTTGAAGCGGCAAAGGATTTCCCTGGGTTTTCTGCCATGGATTTCCTGGATGCGGTGGACATGGACGGGAACGGGCTGAATGATATTGTTATCGCCAGCAGTTTTACCAATACGGTATCCGTGTTCCGGAACTTGTCGGTATCCGGTTCCGTCAACTTTGCTGCACGACTGGATTATCCGGTCAATAATTTCGGATCGAATTTCCGGGGTTTTGCCACCGGAGATATGGATGGTGATGGCCGGCCCGATATACTGCTGGCAGGTGGGGGGAATCTTTCCATTATCCGGAATATCAGTTTCCCCGGCACCATGGTACTGGCACCGGCTCGTTTCGACCTGGTGATCGGTTCCGGCAATAAAGCTATCAAGACTGGTGATATGGATGGTGACGGTAAAACAGATATTATCCTGTTCAGTGGCAATGAAGATTCCATCTATGTGATCCGGAATACCAGTACCGGTTCTGCACTTTCATTTGCGCCGCCCCGGGGTTTGGGTGATCTGTTGGCAGCCGACTTCAGTATGGCTGATCTGAATAAGGACGGCAAGCCCGAGGTCATTACGGTCAACAATGATCCGTTGTACCGGATGTCGGTCTGGAAGAACAATTCCGTACCGGGTACTTTGTCTTTCCAGACCCGGAAGGATTTTACCAACGGAGCTTATCAACCTTTGTTGGCGCTCACCGATGATTTGGATGGTGATGGCCAGCCGGATCTTGTTTCGGCCAATGATTTCTTATACCGTTCGGTGGTCGCATCGCGGAATACCAGTACAGCTGATACGATCGGCTTTGCAGGCTCTTATGTATTTGGTTCCAATTCCGGGAATAATGGCGTGATCGCTGGATTCACTTCAGGTGATCTGAATAATGACGGAAGGCCGGAACTGATTTGTCCGAGTGGCGTGATTTCCAGTCCGGGCCAGTTGTATATCTTCCAGAACAAGACCAATGGTCCGGTGATCAGTTCTTTCCTCCCCAATAAGGGCTATGTGGGTACTGTGGTAACGATAACTGGTACAAAATTCACGAATGCCAGTGCTGTCAGCTTTGGCGGCAAGCCGGCAAAATCATTTACTGTATTATCGGCCACCAGTATATCCGCAGTGGTGGATTCAGGGGCTACCGGAAATGTGGAAGTGATTACACCCCTGGGCCGTTCGGTGGCCGGCACGTTCTATTACGGACTGGCTCCGGTGCTTACCTCTTTCAGTCCGGCAGCAGTGGGTACCAACGGTCAAGTCACCCTCAAAGGGTCCAACTTCAGCTGGGTGACTACAGTCAAGTTCGGGGGACAACCCGCAACCATTCTTTCCAGAACCGATACAACAATCGTAGCTGTTTTGACAGCGAACGGGGCTTCAGGCAGTGTAATGATTGTCGGGGATGTGGATTCTTCGGCGTTACCGGGTTTCACATTTGTACCCGCCCCGCAGATCAGTACATTCACTCCGCAATCCGGTACTACTGGTACAGTCGTTACCATTACCGGCGCTAATTTCGAGTGGGCCACATCGGTATACTTTGGAGCCATACCTGCTCAATCTTTTACTATTATTAGTCCTACACAGATCCAGGCTACTGTAGGAGCCGGGGAATCAGGTGATGTGGGCGTAGGCAATCTCTGGAACGGGGGCTATAAAAGCGGCTTCCTGTTTTTCAATCCGCCAGTGATCAGTTCCTTTTCTCCTGCGGGTGGCGGACCGGGTGTAACGATCACTATTACCGGCACCAATCTCAATGGAGCCACTGCTGTGAAGATCGGCGGTGTAGCGGCCAGTTCCTTTACCGTGATCTCTCCAACCAGTATTAACGCGGTGGTGGGTAATGGCGCTGCTTCGGGTGTCGTGGAAGTGACTACTCCGGGTGGTACGGCTACGCTTGCCGGATTTACCCTGATCCCGAACCCGGTGATCAGTTCCTTTACACCTGTTACAGCAGCAGCCGGTACAACTGTAACCCTTACGGGCTCTAATTTTACGGGAGCTACCGTTGTGCAGTTCGGTGGCGTGCCTGCAGCTTCTTTTGTAGTCAATTCAGCTACAAGTATAACAGCTGTGGTGGGTACAGGGGCATCGGGACCGGTTAGTGTAACCACACCGGGTGGTACAGGTACCCTGGCCGGATTCAGTTTCATTCCCAAACCAGTCATCAGTGCATTTACTCCCGCTACTGCGGCTTCCGGAACAACAGTTACATTAACCGGGACTGCATTTACTGGTGCGACAGCTGTCCGTTTCGGTGGGGTCAATGCAACCTCTTTTACGGTCAATTCAGCCACCAGTATTACTGCAGTGGTGGGTACTGGTGCCAGCGGAACCGTTATTGTTACTACACCTGGCGGATCAGATACCCTGAATGGCTTTACGTTCATTCCGCCGCCTGGTATTACTTCCTTTAGTCCGGCTGTTGCCCGAAAAGGTGACTTTGTAACAATAAACGGGACCAATTTCAACAATGCGCAGTCGGTGAATTTTGGCGGCACTGCAGCAATCTCATTTATCCTGATCAGTCCTACGACCATTTCAGCTGAGGTGGGTAACGGGTCTTCGGGGGCTGTTGCTGTCGTAACACCGGGTGGAACTGCAACACTGGGAGGATTCACATTCAATGCAACAACGGCAATTGTGGATCCGGCTTCCGTCAATTCAAGCGAATTGCGCATCACGCCCAATCCGGCATCCGGTGCCATCCTGATCTATCATCCCGTGGTCCAGCGGCAATCCACTATACGGTTCACCGATATCCTGGGGCGCACCGTAAAACAACTCAGGCCTGCCCGGAACAGCAGTCAGACGGCTGCAACGGTACAGGATCTGCATCCCGGCATCTATCAGGTGATCTGGAGCGATGGTAGTAAAATTTTGTTGCGGACGTTTATGGTGCGGTAGCGAAATTCTGACATCAGGTACTCCGGATTTTTTCAAGCCGCGAACTGTTTGTTCGCAGCCATTGTCACATTGCCACATCGTCACATTCTCTTAGGTTCCTCCTCGCCCCCAACTTCGTTGGGGGACTCGTCGGAATGACAGTTTATTTTTTTTAGAATCGCGAAGGGAGGCATTTTAATACGAGGGTGTTTTTTCTGCTTCGCGAAGGAGGCATTTTTCGC
>JBGAQC010000016.1:0-98798 GCA_044220945.1 Chitinophagaceae bacterium
GCCATCATGGACTTTGGCGCTACGGTATGCAAGCCAAAACTGGCCCAGTGCAGCAGTTGTGTTCAGAACAGCCATTGTATCGCTTTTCGGGAGGGGCTGGTGGAACAGCTGCCGGTGAAAGCCAAAAAACTTACAGTAAAAGAGCGCTGGTTCACCTATTTCGTGATCCGGCAGCGGGATCGTATCTGGGTCAAACAACGGACTGCAAAAGATATCTGGCAGGAGCTCTATGAGTTTGCCCTGCTGGAACACGGCGCTGAATTTCCGGCAATGACCGTACTGAAAAAATTTGTGCGCGAGCTGACGGGTGATGCCGGAACGGAATGGACAGCAGCGTCCCAGCTCTATAAACAGAAATTAAGTCATCAAACCATTACGGCGCGATTTTTCCAGGTAACGCTGCCGGAGCACGTAAAAATCCCGGCTGGCTATGCGGTTTTTTCGATGCGGCAGCCGGATCAATTCGCCTTTCCCGTACTGATCAGGCAATACCTGAAAAGCCTCTCTTCCCTTGGAGATTCCGCTCCTGTAAAGCCATCAAAAAAATAAGGAGAAGTGCCTGCAATTGGGTAACTTTAAGAAGGAATTTTCTCTGTTGATGAACCATTAAACCGTTATTTTATGCGAGGAGTTAACAGGGTTATGCTCATTGGCAATTTGGGAAGGGATCCGGATGTACAGTTTCTGGAAGGCAATATTGCAGTGGCCAAATTCCCCTTAGCCACCACCGAAACGTTCAAAGACAGGGCAGGCAAACTGGTATCGCAGACCGAATGGCATACCGTAGTGCTCTGGAGAGGATTGGCTGAACTGGCACAGAAATACCTGCACAAAGGCAGTCTCGTTTATATTGAGGGCCGGCTGCGTACCCGCAGCTGGGAAGACAAGGAAGGGCATAAGAAATTTGCCACGGAAGTGGTGGGTGATAACCTGATCATGCTCGATAAACGTACGGATGGCAGTGCGCCAGGCGGCGCCGGACCCCATTCCGGTACCGGAGATCCTGCAGAAGGCTTTCCGAATGCGGATCTGCCGCCGATAGGTCCGGACCTCCCATTTTAGCTTTTTAATGATTACTTTTGTAACTGATCAAAAGGGCAGGCCGTATGACCTGCCTTTCTGATTCACCGGAACCGTGTGGCAGGGCATTGTGAATCAAAACCTTTGACGTTGAATACCTTCGTGGCTTACCTTTTTCTGGATCAGCAGGTTTCCCCTGTATTGCTGGCAAATGCCGCACAGGCCACGGCTACTATTGAGGCGCTTATCGTATTGTTATTGCTCCTGCTTTCCTTTTTCATTTCCGGCGCTGAGATCGCGCTGTTCTCGCTGAATTACCGGGATATCAATTCACTCCGCACTAAACAGGACGCGTCCTGGAAACGGATCGCCACCCTTATGGAAGAGCCCAAGTTGCTGCTGGCCTCCCTGCATATTGCCAACAGCCTGGTGAATATCGCCCTGATCATCCTGCTCAACCTGCTGATCGACCAGGTGGTGCCTTTTCACCAGGACATGAATACGCAGTTCCTGAAACTGCTGATCAAAGTGCCGCTGATCACGGCCATCATCATCCTTTTCGGTGAAGTGTTACCCAAGATCCGTGCGGCACATAACCACCTGCGTACTGCGTATGAATCGGCCTATCTGGTGGAAGTGATGTACTACCTCTTCAAACGGATCGCTGCCTGGTTATTGGGCATTTCCGACCGGGTGGAAAAGATACTGGGCGGTGCTCAAACCCGGGCCATCACCCACCAGCAGATGGAGGAAGTGATCCGGAATACAGTTGCGGAAGAAGACGAGCAGCGCATCCTCGCTGGCATCTACAAGTTCCGCCATATCACCGTAAAGCAGATCATGCGGACCCGCCTCGATGTGAGCGGACTCGATCATTCCCTGAGTTTCCGCGAACTGCGCCAGCGGATCGAAGAACTGCATTATTCGCGGCTGCCGGTATACAAGAACAGCCTGGATGAGATCAGTGGCATGATCCATACCAAAGACATTGTACCCTTCCTGGATGAGCGCGATGACTTCGACTGGCACAGCCTGATGCGCCAGCCCTATTTTGTACATGAAACCAAATTCATTGAAGACCTGCTGAAAGAATTCCAGCAGAAGCGCATCCATTTTGCGGTAGTGGTGGATGAGTTCGGCGGTACCAGTGGCATTGTGACCATGGAAGATATCCTGGAAGAGATCATAGGGGATATCCGGGATGAATTTGACGAGGAAGAAAGTGCCGGGCGAAAGCTGGAAGACGGCAGTTACCTTCTGGAGGGAAAGATGATGATCAATGATGCCTGCAGCCTGATCGGGGTGCCGGATACCACTTTTGATGAAATGAAAGGAGAGAGTGATTCGATTGCAGGGCTGCTCCTGGAAGTGGCCGGAGAAATTCCCAAAGCCAATGAAACCATTACCATCGGTGATTTTATCTTTACAATAGTGGAAGTGGAGAAAAACCGCATCCAGAAAGTGAAACTGACCATTCAACACCAGCCCGGATGACCAACATGAAGCGCATATCCCTGTACTCCCTTATTGTGATGGCCGTGCTGGCACTGGCCTGTAACGACCCGTATACACTGAAGCCCAAGGGGTATTACCGGATTGAATTCCCCAAACACGAGTACAAGGTGTTTGACCAGCCGGGTTACCCATACACTTTTGAATATCCCGTTTATGCTGAAGTGCTGAAAGACACTTCTTTCTTCGATGATAATGATACCCCATTCTGGATCAATATCGATATTCCCCGGTTCAGCGGCAAGATCTACATCAGTTACAAACAGGTAGGCAAAACCGATTTTACCAAACTGGTGGATGATGCCTTCAAGATGACCTACAAGCATACTTCAAAGGCAACAGAGATCCGCGATTCGCTGATGAAGACCGCCAACGGACTTTCCGGTGTATGGTTTGATGTGGGAGGGAATGCCGCCACAGCCCGGCAGTTCTTCATCACAGACAGCACCACGCATTTCCTGCGCGGGGCCCTGTACTTTGATACCACCCCCAATGCCGATTCGCTGGGTATCGTCAATGATTTTCTGCAGGAAGACATGAAGCACCTGATCAATACCCTGAACTGGAAAAAATAATTCATCATTCAATATTTCAAGAACGTGATTGCAATCGACAATGTGCTGGTAAGCGATGATATAGTGGAAAAGCAGTTTGTATGCGACCTGCATAAATGCAAGGGCGGCTGCTGTGAGGAAGGCGATGCCGGTGCGCCGCTGGATGCAGCCGAGCTCGACCTGATCGTGGAATTGTACGAAAAAATAAAACCCTATCTCACTCCCGAATCGATCGCCGAAGTGGAGAAGAAAGGCAAGTATGTATACCACAAGGAATTCGGCTGGGTAACCCCCACCCTCGGCAGCGATAACGAGATCTGTGTTTATGGTTACCGGGATGAAAAGGGCTGGATCAAATGTGCTTTTGAACAGGCTTATTACGATGGTGTGATCGGCTGGAAGAAGCCCATCAGCTGCCATCTTTATCCAGTGATCCATAAAAAGGGAAAGAAGGGGAATTTTGACCGGCTGAACTATGAACCCCGCGAAAAACTCTGCAATCCGGCCTGTGTGCAGGGAAAGAAACTGAAAGTGCCGGTATATGCATTCCTGAAAGAGCCCATCATCCGGCTTTATGGTGAACAATTCTATGAAGCCCTGGAAGCGGCGGCTAACCGTCACGAACAGGAAAAGTAATTCATGTATCTGTTAAACGTGCTGATATGAGCGAACATGCCTCTTCCTTTCTGGCCAAGAGTACCATCAAGGCAGCCGATCTGGATCACCGCCGTACGGTGAACTTCAATATCAATAAATACAACCAGACCGTGCCTCTGGGCAAGCAGCAGTTTGCTGATGTGCACCTGGCCCGGGAGAAAGCCAAGAACCTGAAATGGAAGGCGCTGGCGAATCTGGACAAATACCTGGAAGATTTTGAAACCCAATTCACCAAAAGAGGTGGAAAAGTGATTTGGGCAGAAGATGCGAAGCAGGCATTGGAAGAGATCATGGCGATCTGCAAAGCCAAATCCTGCAAGACCCTGGTCAAGAGCAAGAGCATGGTGACGGAAGAGATCAAGCTCAATGAGCACCTGGAAGAGCATGGCATTGAAAGTGTGGAGACGGATCTGGGGGAATACATCCAGCAGCTGGACGGGGAACCGCCTTATCATATCGTAACTCCGGCCATGCACAAGAGCAAGGAAGATGTGGCACGCCTATTCAATGAAAAGCTGGGCACTCCGGCACATCTTACCCCGGAACAACTCACCCTGGTGGCCCGCGAGAAGCTCCGTGAAAAGTATGTACAGGCTGAAGTAGGCATTACCGGTGCCAATTTTATCATTGCCGATACTGGCAGTGTTGCTGTAACTGAAAATGAAGGAAATGGCCGCTTGTCCTGCGCCTTTCCCAAAACGCATATTGTTATTACCGGCATCGAGAAAGTCATTCCTTCACTGACCGACCTGGGCCTGTTCTGGCCCCTGCTTGCCACTTTCGGCACCGGCCAGCGGATCACTGTTTACAATTCCGTGATCAGCGGACCGCGTCAGGCTAATGAAACGGATGGTCCGGAGGAGATGTATGTGATACTGCTGGATAATGGCCGTACCCAGTTGCTGGCCGATGAAAAAGCCCGGGAGAGCCTGTATTGTATCCGTTGCGGGGCCTGCCTCAATGCCTGTCCGGTTTACAAGAATATTGGTGGCCATGCCTATGAAACCACATACAGCGGCCCCATTGGCTCGGTGATCACGCCTCATCTCCGTGAAATGGAGGAATGGAAGCACCTGAGTTATGCGTCTTCCCTTTGCGGAAACTGTACCGAGGTTTGCGCTGTCAAGATCAACCTGCATGAGTTGTTGCTGGATAACCGTGCCACAGCCGTGGAAGAAGGCATGAGTTCCTTTGCGGAGAAGATGGCCTGGAAGGTCTGGAAACAGGTGAGCCTGCGCCGGGGACTGATGAACCAGGGAAGCAGGAAGCTGAAGAACAAATTCGTCAATAAGGTATTCAAGGGCTGGACGGCACACCGGGGTGACCTGGATTTTGCGCCGAAGACGTTTAATGAAATGTGGAAGGAGGCGAGACGCTAGAAGCGAGAGGCAAGAGGCAAGAGGTAAAGCGTGCTTAGACGAAAAAGCTGATTGATCACGTCATTCCGGCGAAGGCCGGAATCTCATTTAGTATTTACCGATACATATATAAGGGATTCCGGCCTTCGCCGGAATGACGGTACGTAAAGTCGTCAGAATGACGGTCCGTAAAGTTGCTAGAATGACGATATCGGGAACATTCCCATAAGCGATTCACGATTCACGATTGCCGATTCACGATTTTCAAGTATTTTCGGAATCCATGCTATTCTACTCCCGCGAACATCCGCCGAGGCTGCTGTACATTGTTGATTTTATCAGCAAGCAGTTGTTTGATGTGCCGCTGACACTCACTACCGATACGGAAGTATTCCGGGCATGGACGGGCCCCAAGTTCAATTATTCTCCCGAAGCATTTTCTGAAGCCGAGTTTTACCTGAAGCCGGTTGACCTGTTATTTGAAACGGGAATCCGGGAGCAGGACATCAGCTGTTTTGAACTGAATTTTCATAAGGCGTTTTTTGCTACAAAGGGTGATCTGCCCTTTGATATACTCGCGGCTTCTTTTTATCTGCTGAGCCGTTATGAAGAATACCTGCCGCATGAAAAAGATGAATATGGCCGATACAGTCACCGTGAATCGCTGGCCTATCGGGAGGGTTTCCTGAAACAGCCCCTGGTCAATATCTGGCTCGACCAGTTTCGTGCTGCATTACAACGGAAATTTCCGGAACTGGCACTGAAGCCGCAACAGTTTACCTGTCAGGTCACCTATGATATTGATATGGCTTATGCCTATCGGGAGAAAGGCTGGTTACTGAATGCCGGAGGCCTGCTGCGCGACCTGCTCAAAGGAAAACTGGCAGCAGTGGGCGACCGCTGGGATGTGTTGCAAGGGAGGAAGAAGGATCCGAATGATTGTTTTGAATGGCTGGATGCCCTGCATCTTTATTGCCGGGTAAAGCCCTTGTTTTTCTTCCTCGTGGCCAGGACCCGGAAGGGCGTGGACAAGAACTCTCCTTTATCGAGTAAAATTTTCCGGGAGCTGATCGAGTATTATGCCCGCATCTATAAAATCGGATTGCACCCTTCCTGGCAGAGTGGCGATGACCCGGCACTGTTGAAGGAAGAAGCCGAATGGCTGGAAGTGGTCAGTGAAACACCGATCACCATCAGCCGCCAGCATTTTATCCGCATGACTTTGCCGCAAACCTATCGCCGCCTGATGGAAGCCGGTATCCGAAAAGATTATTCGATGGGGTATGGCACTATTAATGGATTCCGCGCTTCAGTGGCGGCTTCCTTTCCCTGGTACGACCTGCAGGAAGAACGCAGTACGCCCTTGATCATTTATCCGTATTGTTTTATGGATGCCAATGCGTATTATGAACAGCATCTGGAACCGGGGCAGGCCTATACCGAGCTGATGGATTTTTATCATACGGTTAAAAAGTACCGGGGACTCTTCATTACGATCTGGCATAATAACCTGCTGGGCACTGCGCCTGAATTCAAGGGCTGGCGCGAGATGTTTGAATTGTTTATGCGTGAGAATGTATACTGGGATGCCTATTATGATCAGAGCTGAGTCTCTTCCGCTAGCTTCTTTTCGATTTCCGCTTTCTTATACACCTGGTTTACCATATACACTCCGGCCAGCGTGATGAGTCCGCCTGCCACAATAAAGGCAGTGAGTTTTTCCTGAAAGATCAGTGACCCCAGTAATACCGCTACGATCGGGTTGATATAGGCATAGATGGAAGCCTGTTCAGTAGGCAGGTTTTGCAATGCAAACAGGTAGGCAATAAAGGAGATCACGGATCCGAAGATCACGAGATAGGCGATGGCAGCCCAGCTTTGCCAGGGGATTTCGCTGATGGGTACGGTCTGTCCGGTGGCTTTGGTCACCACAGTCAATACCGTTCCCGAGATCAGCATTTGCAGTCCCAGGCTGAAATAGGGATTGAAGTCTGCGGCCTTGTCTTTCGTGTATAATGTGCCGAAGGCCCAGCACCAGGTGGCGGCAATGGAAAGGAATATTCCGAAACTGAATTCCGGATTCATGAAATCGTGCATGTGTTCGTAGAAGATCACGCAGATACCGCCGAAGCCCAATACAATTCCGGTAATCGCCTTGGGCGGGATCCGTTGTTTACGGAACAGGCCGATGATCACCAGCCAGAGCGGGAAGATGGCGCCGATGATGGAGCCCAGTCCGGCGGAGATGTATTGCACTCCCCAGGTAGACAGTCCATTACTGCCCATAAAGGTGAGGATGCTCATCACGATAATGGGCCCCCATTCCTTTCCGCGCGGGAAAACCCTTCCTTTACCCATGAAATAGAACAGGTAAACAGAGCCACCGAGCAATTGCCGTAATCCGGAGAGCTGCAATGCGGGCATATGTTTTACGCCTTCTTTCGAAGCGAGCCAGGTAGTGCCCCAGAAAAAGCAGACCATGGCCAGGGCAAAGATGGCTTTGGCCCTGCGCCCTTTTTTCCGGATGGTTACGGGATTCAGGCCGGAGAGTTTCTGTAAACCAGCGGCAGCGATATTTTTCCGGGGTTTGGACAAGGAGTTAAATTCAGTAACGTAAAGGTACAGAATCTGCGTCCGGCAACAGTATTTCCACTATGTTCAGTTTTCTTTAATATGCAGGTGGTGTTCTGCATCTTCGGTGATCTCGTATTCACCGGATAATGCATAATATCCAAATATACCCAGTCCGCCTACAATGATCGGCGTAAGGATGAACATATATATGATCGCGGGGATCTTGTCTTCCGGTTTGCCGCTTTCAAATTTCGGGATGGCCTGGTTCACGATCAGGTACCAGCCGGCTGCGAGGGCCAGGAGGATCCAGACGATACCGAATATTTTTCTGATCTGGTTCATATGACTGTTTTTACGGTTAGTGTTGTTGATTAGTCTTCGATCCGGTTATCTTCCCCGTTAATATACAGGGCGCCGATGATAAGGCTCACCGCAGCAAGGATGATCGGATACCAGAGGCCTTCCAGGTAGGGCTTTTCAAAGGGCAGGGCCTGGCCGGCTTTCTGGGCGGCATCATTGGCCATGGCTGCTTTGGTTGCCAGGAAGGTGGCAATGGTAGGCAGCAGGCCGCCGAAAATACCGTTACCGATGTGATAGGGCAGCGACATGGACGTATAGCGGATGCGGATCGGGAACATCTCCACGAGGAAGGCGGCGATGGGGCCGTATACCATGGTTACGAAGAGTA
The DNA here is from genome assembly GCA_044220945.1 of Chitinophagaceae bacterium. GTDB lineage: Bacteria > Bacteroidota > Bacteroidia > Chitinophagales > Chitinophagaceae > Endoryza. The sequence continues at coordinate 8,364 of JBGAQC010000016.1, forward strand.
CCTGAACAAATACCAGCCAGACGAGGGTCCAGAACGAGCCACTGTCGAGCAGTACGGTTTTGGATATTTTGGTGTCTTTGTCCTTATCGGCCTTTGCAGGGTCGGCATGCAGTTTTTCGGTTTTCTTTTCGGTATAGGTCGTGCCGTCTTCGTAGAATTTTTTCGTTACAGTGGTCCGTACACTGTCGCCGGCAATTTTTTCATCGGCTGCAGTTTTTACATCCACTGTGGTCTGGGCAGTGATCTCTGTTTTCATCTTCACACTGCCTGCATCATACATTTTGCCATAGATGCTGCGGTAGCTGACAATTGCCACGAGCATACCGGCGAGCATGATCCATTTGCGGCCGATCTTGTCGCTGAGTGCACCGAATACAATAAAGAAGGGCGTACCGAAGAGCAGAGACCACATGATGAGTTTACTGGCCTGGCCCACATCCACACTCAGGGTGGTCTGGATGAAGTTGAGGGCATAGAACTGACCTGTATACCATACCACACCCTGTCCCATAGTGGCACCAAAGAGCGCGAGCAATACAAATTTGAAATTCAGTTTATGTCCAAAGCTTTCTTTCAGCGGGTTGGTGGAAGTTTTGCCTTCTGCCTTGGCTTTGGCGAAGAGGGGTGATTCCTGCATACGCATGCGGATCACAACGGAGATGCCCACCATGATGATGGAGATCCAGAATGGTACGCGCCAGCCCCAGTCGTTGAAGGATTTTTCATCCATGGCGCCTTTGGTGGTGATGATCACCAACAGGGAAACGAAGAGGCCAACAGTTGCGGTGGTCTGGATCCAGGAGGTCCAGAAGCCGCGGCGTTCGGCGGGAGAGTGTTCGGCTACATAAGTGGCAGCACCTCCGTATTCGCCACCGAGGGCCAGGCCCTGGAGCAGGCGGAGCAGTAACACCAGCAGGGGGGCCACGAATCCGATGGTTTCATATCCGGGGATACAACCGATCAGGAAAGTGGAAAGGCCCATCAGTACCAGTGTAACCAGGAAGGTGTATTTTCTTCCGATCAGGTCGCCGAGGCGGCCGAAGAACAAAGCACCAAAGGGGCGAACCACGAAGCCGGCTGCGAAAGTGGCCAATGTGGAGAGCAGGGCTACTGTGGGGTTACCAGAAGGGAAGAATTTGGTGGATATGATGGTGGCGAGACTGCCGAAGATATAGAAGTCGTACCATTCAATCAGGGTTCCAACGGAGGAGGCTGCAATAATACCAGCCAGGCCTTTTTTCTCATCTGCGTAACTCATGCGGTTGATTTTGGCGTTTCGGAATACCCAAATTACTGGAAAAACAGGAATAGCAGGGTAAGACTTTATGTGCTCCGTAAAAGCTTCCATTCAATTTTGATAGGATAAGGTTATTTCCAAAGAGGTATTTGGTGTATTTTAGGGTTCAATTCCAACAACGAAAACGATTGTGTATGTCATATCCCTATCAGATCACTTCTTATGATGCATACCAGGCCGCGTATAAAAAAAGTGTAGAAGACCCTGAGGGTTTTTGGGGCACGGTGGCATCCCATTTTCACTGGCGCAAGCCCTGGGATAAAGTACTGGATTGGAACTTTACCGAGCCTAAGGTGGAATGGTTCAAGGGAGCTAAACTGAATATTACCGAGAACTGCATTGACCGTCATTTAAAGACCATGGGCGACAAACCCGCGATCATCTGGGAGCCGAATAATCCGGAAGAACGCACACGTGTGGTGACCTATAACCGCCTGCACAAGCGGGTCTGCCAGTTCGCACAGGTGCTGACCAACCTGGGTGTGAAGAAAGGCGACCGGGTCTGTATTTATATGGGTATGGTTCCGGAACTGGCTTATGCTGTGCTGGGCTGCGCCAGGATCGGTGCCATTCACAGTGTGATCTTCGGTGGCTTCTCAGCACAGAGTATTGCCGACCGTCTGCATGATGCCCAGGCCGAATATATTGTTACCTGCGATGGTGCCTACCGCGGCAACAAAGACATTCCGCTGAAAAGTGTGATCGATGATGCCCTGATCGGTAACCGTACCGTGAAGAAAGTGATCGTGTATACGCGCACCCGTGTTCCGGTTTCCATGATCAAGGGGCGTGATGTATGGTGGGAGGATGAAATGGAATATGCGGAATCTCAGGTGGAGAATGATGGTGTGGTCAGTTTCCCGGCCGTCGAAATGGATGCAGAAGATCCCCTGTTCATCCTGTATACATCCGGTTCTTCCGGTAAGCCAAAGGGTGTGGTGCACAGTTGTGCGGGTTATATGGTGTGGACCAACTATACATTTGTAAATACATTCCAATATAAGCCCGGTGATATCCACTTCTGTACGGCGGATATCGGCTGGATCACCGGTCACAGTTATATCGTTTATGGCCCACTCAGTGCCGGTGCCACATCTGTCATGTTTGAAGGCATCCCCACCTGGCCCGATGCAGGCCGGTTCTGGGATATTGTAGACAAGTATAAAGTCAATGTATTATATACCGCTCCCACAGCCATCCGTTCGCTGATGGGTTTTGGCCTGGGGCCACTGCAGGGTAAGAAACTGGATTCACTCAAAGTACTGGGTACAGTGGGTGAGCCCATTAATGAAGAAGCCTGGCATTGGTATGATGAGAATGTAGGCAAACGCAAGTGCCCGATCGTGGATACCTGGTGGCAGACCGAAACCGGTGGTGTACTCATCACCAACCTGGCCGGAGTTACACCTTCCAAACCCTCCTTTGCAACGCTGCCGATGCCTGGTGTGCAGCCAGTGCTGGTGGATGAGAACGGGAAGGAAATCGAAGGCAATAATGTAAGTGGCAACCTATGTATCAAAGCGCCCTGGCCTTCCATTATACGAACCACGTATGGTGATCATGAACGCTGCCGTACCAATTATTTCGCAACGTATCCCGGCTATTATTTCACCGGAGATGGCTGTCTGCGTGATGAAAATGGCTTTTACCGTATAACAGGCCGTGTGGATGATGTGCTCAATGTGAGCGGTCACCGCATTGGTACAGCAGAAGTCGAGAATGCGATCAATATGCATGCCGGTGTGATCGAAAGTGCAGTAGTGGGTTATCCGCATGATATCAAGGGTCAGGGTATTTATGCCTATGTGATCTATGGTCATATGCACGGGGATGAAAACCTAACGCGTCAGGATATCCTGCAGACCGTTACCCGCATGATCGGGCCGATTGCCAAACCCGACAAGATCCAGTTCGTATCCGGTTTACCGAAAACACGCAGCGGCAAGATCATGCGCCGTATCCTGCGCAAGATCGCTGAGGGTGAAACGGAGAACCTGGGTGATATCACCACTTTGCTGGATCCGGGAGTGGTGGAGGAGATCAAGAGAGGGAAGATTTGAGTTTGAGTGTGAGTTTGAGTGTGAGTTTGAGTGTGGAGGGGGGGTAAAAAAGCCCCCTGCTGGCTGGATAGCAGGAGGCTGAATGCGTTGCACGATCTTCTGTAGGGTACGGATGCTACACCACCAGCGCCCGTGTAGGATCAGCAACAATAACAATATACGGCGCCAAATTCCGGGAAGTTGGAATTTGGCGCATTTTTTTGCCCATTTTCAGCATTGTTCGTAGTTTCCTATACGATTCTACTAACCCGCTATGAAAGTTTTACGTCGTATACTCCGCATTCTTCTTGCCCTTTTCCTGTTACTCAATGTATTGGCAGCTTTTCATGCTTATAAGTTCACCCATTTCTATCCGGGTGAAAGCAACCGTCCCAAGGTATCGGCAGCCATGACGGGCTGGGACAAAACCAAGGCCCTGCTGTTTGGATTAACTTATCCCAAGTCGATAAACAGTCCGAAACCGGCCAACTATGAAACAGTACTGCTCCACACCAAAGACGGGTTACAGATTGAAGGATGGTACAGCAACAATCCAGCAGCCAAAGGAACTGTGCTTTTGTTTCATGGACATGGTTCTTCCAAATCGAAGCTCGATCTGGAGGCCGCGGCATTCAGCAAAATGGGGTATAATCTCATGCTTATCGATTTCCGGGCACATGGGGGCAGCGATGGTACGGTCTGCACCATTGGCTTTTATGAATCGGAGGAAGTGAAACTGGCTTATGATTACGTCCGTTCAAAAGGAGAAAAAAATATCATACTCTGGGGCATTTCACTGGGTGCAGGAACGATCACCCATGCCATTGCCGAATATGGCCTGCAACCGGAAAAAGTAATTCTGGAAATGCCATTCGGCACTTTACTTGATGCGGTAAAGGGCCGCCTGCGTATCATGGGGGTGCCTGCAGAACCATTTTCTTCCCTGCTGACCTTCTGGGGCGGTGCCGAACAAGGCTTCTGGGCCTTTTCCATGGAGCCGGAAAGCTTTGCTAAAAAAATCAATTGTCCGCTGCTGATCCAGTGGGGAGCAAAAGATGCACGGGTTACCAGAAAGGAAGTGGAGTCCATTTACCGGAACGCAGCCAGTACTGCAAAGGAGCTGGTGGTGTATCCGGATGCAGCTCACGAATCGCTGTGCAAAAACGATCCGGAACGGTGGTTGCGGACGGTGGGGAGGTTTTTGGGGGAAAGGTGAATAGTGAATAGTGAATAGTGAGTAGTGAGTGAGATGGATTACTTTCTTATTATAACCCTTGTGCCGACGGGCAGGATCTCATCGAGTTCATCGAGGTCGTCATTTTTCAGGGATACACAGCCGTTGGTCCAGTTGGTGAAATCGTCTACTACTATATCATCTTTGGGCCAGGTGCCGTGAATGGCGATACCGCCACCAATACGGGCCGATTTGGGGATCAGTCCCTGTGCTTTACGTTGCCTGAATTTTTCCCAGCTCTCTTTATTGGGGTAATCGAGCATGAGCATGCGGTGCCATTTTTCATGGGGGCGTTTGTTGGTGATCCGGAAACTCCCTTCCGGGGTTTTGCGGTCGCCTTCCATCATTTTATCACTGATATCCTTGTTGCCGAATACCACAGGATAGGTTGCATACCAGCCGTCATCGTCGTACACACTGAGCTCGTAATCGGATTTATCAACGATCAGGTATACCGTACCATTGGGTGCGGTTTTCCAGGGATTCTTGCGGATCACGTTCCGCGAATGATTCCGGGGTGTGAATGCAGTAAGTACAAGCAGGAGAAGGAGGTTTCCGGCGGTATTCAGTTTCATAGTATTCTTTTAAGCTGGGTAGCTTTCAGGAATAGTCACGGTTTTTTGTTTGACTGCTGCAGCACTGCCGGGTTTAACCGCACAGGGAAACAGACCCTATAAAACGGGCAATAATTTTGCCATAGTATGGCTGTGGGAAATTTTTAACAGGCTGTTAGTCAGCCGGATAAGTGAAAGAATTCTTAATGCGATACTTTGCCTTCCAGGGTTTTGGCGAATTCGATCATGTCTTTCAGCGAATCCACAGAAGGCACTTTACCACTGAGTCCGAATTTATCATTGGTTTCCACCAGTTTGGTATGGAGGTTTTCGGGATTGCGGTGAACAAACTCTTTTACTGAATCCACACCAGCGGCTTCCAGCAGTTCAGCAAACTGGGCAGCAATACCTTTCACGCGGAAGAGGTCGGCATGGTTGACCCAGGTCAGGATCAGGGATTCGGGGATATGGGTGGCAGCCGCAATTTTCTGGCGGCCATGTTTGGTAGCGCCTTGTTCCAGCAGGTCGGATGTAGTGAAAATGCCAAGGGTATTCAGCTTTTCTGCATAGGTAGGTCCGATTCCTTCGATATCAATTACTTTATAGGGCATGTGGTTCTTTTGCGTGAAAGTAAGAAGTTTTTTAAAGATATTGCTGTTTCATTCCCCGCATATGAAATACCTCTTCTACCTCCTTCCCCTGATTGCCGGTGTATCCATGTCGATCCAGAGTGGTGTGAATGGACAACTGCGTGCCGCCCTGGGACAACCGCTGCTTGCCGCATTTGTCTCCTTTCTGAGTGGAACAATCACTTTGTTGTTATTATTGTTGCTCACGCGTACCGGATTTCCCAGCATACAGGAACTGGGCACTGTGAGTCTTTATAAATATACCGGCGGCATGCTCGGGGTTATTGTGGTCACATTTGTCATACTCTCAGTGCAGCAGGTGGGTGCTTCGAATATGTTTGTACTGATCATTGCCGGGCAGCTGGTTACGGCATTACTGATGGACCATTTCGGCATACTCGGGCTACAACTGAATCCGGTCAATTTCCAGAAGCTGGCCGGGATCCTGTTGGTGGTGGCGGGGGCCTATCTGGTTACCCGAAAATAAAAAACCGGTATACAGACGTATACCGGCCATTCTAAACATTGAGAGAAATCGAAACAAACTATTACCAGTTCGATAAACGGATCCCTACATTGTAAGGTGTTTGATCGAGACCTTTCTTGAACATGCTTTCTGTTGCCATGGAGCCATAGAGTTTGATGGGTCCGAGCTGTACTTCGCCGATATAGGAGAGTTTCCAGGGGCGGAGATCAAAATCATCTTTGGTTTTCTGTTTGCCTGCAGCACCTGTGATGGTTTTCTGGCGGCTGCTGTATAAATAGCCAGCGCTGACACCACCGCTGAATCCGAAGCCATTCTTGCGGCCGGGGGTGAAATTGAAGTTCAGCATCAGCGGAACGGTGAGATAATCGGCAGCCAGTTTATTCTTGCTGTAGGTAGTAGTGATATCATACAGTACACGTGTAGGATTCTTGGTGTACTTAATGGGTTCGCTGTAGCGGTAATTGTTCAGCTCCAGTCCCATACCGTATTTCAGGTTTACCACATGGCTGATCACATTCAGGCGCTGCATGAAGAACCAGATATTCACGTTTATGGATTTGCCATTGCGGAGATCGAACCAATCGGCGTTGGAACCGGGTGCGAAAGTCTGGGCAGCCAGTGAGCTATAATTAGTCTTGTCGTTTAACTGGTTGATGCCCAGGTCCACGATCCACCAGTTTGTAGTTACATTTTCATTCCTTTTCTTATTCCGGCTGTTAACATGCACGGTTTCTTTACTGCCGCCTTTGCCGTCATCGTGCTTGATGATCACCATATTGCCGATACGGATGGTATCGCTTTCCTTTTTGGTGGAGTCTGTTTGTGCGCTAACCGAGAGGGCCATGGCAATTCCTGTCAGGAGGGTCAAAATCCTTTTCATACACTTGTGTTTTTGAGCTGATTATTTTAATGCGATTTCAAAATTGGCGATCCGGATCCCATGTGCATTTTCATTGTCTCCGTTGCCGATGCCTGTAGTCTTTTCCACCAGTTTGTTCACTTTGCGGAAGAACCCACGCATTTTTGTCTTTTTGCTGACTGAAGTATTCAGTACTTCGATCTGTTCGTCTGTGTTGGAGGCAAATACCGCGTTATTGTTTATGGGTTCGGGTCCAACAGCCTGGTCAATTATTTCCGGACGTTTCTCCGGAGCAATGGCCAGTGTTTTCAGTTCGTTTCCTTTTACTTCCGGGTTGTGATCAGTACCGGCTATGATCACATCCTTTGAAGGTAATACGGGAGAGAGTTCTGTTTTGTTACTTCCTTGCGGAATATTTTTTTGAGCTTTAGTATTGTTGGCAGCAGTAAAGCTGATCAGTTCTTTATTTCGGCTATGCGATTCGGTTGTATGTTGCTCCGGAGTCACTGTTTCCGCGGCAAGGGCCAGTTGCTGTTGGGGAGCCTGCTGTTCCTGGCTTTTCTTTGCAGGGGGTACCAGTGGAGTATTACCCGGCTTTGTGGCCAGCCCGTCGGCAGGCTTATTATTGCTGGCATAGAACCAGGCCATGCTGCCCACGAGCAGGATCACAGCAGCTGCTGCGGCATAGCGCCACCAGCGGATGATGACCACGCGCTCGTCTTTTTCGCTGCGGTACAGGCTTTGCTTGTCGGGGAAACGGAGGTTGGGGTCGGGACTGAGGCGGGCCAGTTGCAGGAGTTCGAATTCCTGCTGGAAGGCCGGGTTATCATATACAAACTGTTCTACCTGTTCTTTTTCCTGGAGGCTGAGTTCATCGTCGCCGTAGCTGATGAAGTAATCTTCATGGTTAGCTGCAGTAACCGGATTGCCGGAACGCAGCAAGTCATGCTTGGCTGTGAAGACCACTGATTCGTCGGGGAGGAACTGGGTATCCCGCAGGGCTTCGAGTTCGGCGGCCAGATCGGGGTTTTCCTGAACAAACCCTTCAACAGCTGCGCGGCCGGCCGCGTTCAGCTCGTTGTCGATGTAGAGCATGAAATACTCTTCGTAATTATGTCGGGTGATGTTCATCAGATGACGTTTTCAGGGCTTACTAAAAAATTCTTTAACTGGATCCGGGCCCGGTGCAGGTATACTTTCACCTGGCTTTCGTTGAGTCCGGTGATGGCACCGATCTCTTCATACGAGTATCCCTCATAATCTTTCAGCAGTACGAGCGAGCGCTGGGTTTCACTCAGGCGGCTCAGGGCGGTTTCAAGGATCTTCCGGGTATTGGATACCGGGCGGTCGGTGATGCGGCTGTCTTCCCGGAATTCATCCTTCAGCTGGATCCGCTTCACTTTCCGGATATGGTCGATCATCTGGTGATAGGCTACGGTGAAGAGGTAGCTTTTTGACCGGGCATTGTCCACTTCAGCACGGTTCACCCACATTTTCTCAAAAGCGCTCTGTACAATATCGCGAGCATCTTCTTCATGCCTGAGGTTTTTCAGGATGAAGCGGTACACATTATCTGCGTACAGGTTTACACATTGGTTATATTCTTTTTCGGTCATAAGCAGCCCGAATGATACGATTGGAAAGGTGAATAATCTATAGTATTACGCAGGAGGGGAAGCATTTGTTACAAGCTGAGGTAAAAAAAAGAGGCCCGGAGCCTCTTTTTATATAATTGATTATCAATAATTTATTGTTTAGCTTGTAATAAAAGGGCCTTGCCCAGGGCTTCCAGGAACAGGAATTCCCCCTTACCGGTGGCTTTTTTGGGAGCCGGGGCCTCGCAGGTTTCCTGCTCGGCCGCCTTGGGTGCGCGGTTATAGGCGAAGGCCACCAGGATCCCGGAGGCGATAAAGGTGACAAGAATGAGGCGGATGAAGGTTTGGCGGAACATAAGCGGTGCTTTGAATGATTAGACGAAGGTAGTCGGGATATGTTACAGCTCCTATAAGAATTCCTTAAAATTGGCGGAGCTGCCGGTGAAACCGGTGAAAGCTACGGTGAATTGCGGGGGAAGGGTAGGGTTTCCCTAATTTTGGAGCTCAAAATCAAGCTGTCATGAATGAATCTTTTGTAAAACGGATCGCTGCGGAGCTGGAGGAGATCAAGGCTTCCGGACTCTACAAAACCGAGCGGATCATTGCCTCACCCCAAGGGGCTGAGATCCGGGTGAATGGTCGTAATGTATTGAATTTCTGTGCCAATAACTATCTCGGCCTTTCTTCCCACCCCAAAGTGCTGGAAGCGGCCAAGCAGTATATCGACAGCCGGGGATACGGCATGAGCAGTGTGCGGTTTATCTGTGGTACCCAGGACATCCATAAGGAGCTGGAAGCGAAGCTCTCGGCTTTTCTGGGTACGGAAGATACTATTCTATATGCAGCCGCATTTGATGCCAATGGCGGTGTGTTTGAACCGCTTTTCGGCGAACAGGATGCTATTATTTCCGATGCGCTGAATCATGCCTCGATCATCGATGGGGTGCGGCTCTGCAAATCGCAGCGGTACCGCTACGAACATAATAATATGGCCGACCTGGAACTGAAGCTGCAGGAAGCAGCCGGAGCCCGGAGCCGGATCATTGTTACCGATGGGTCGTTCAGCATGGATGGTACGATTGCGCAGCTCGATAAAATCGTGGCCCTGGCTGAACAATATGATGCCATCATCATGGTGGATGAATGCCACAGCAGTGGTTTTCTCGGCAAAACCGGAAGAGGTACTCATGAATACCGGGGGGTGATGGGCAAGATCGATATCATTACCGGTACGCTCGGCAAGGCCCTGGGCGGTGCTTCGGGTGGTTTCACAAGTGGACGTAAAGAAATTATTGATATGCTGCGCCAGCGTTCGCGGCCTTACCTGTTCTCCAATACACTGGCACCCAGTATTGTGGGTGCGTCTATTGCCGTACTGGATCTTTTAAGTGAAACCACGGCGCTGCGCGACAAACTGGAGCAGAATACGAAGTATTTCCGTGCAAAGATGACCGCCGCAGGTTTTGATATCAAGCCGGGTGATCATCCGATCGTGCCTATCATGCTGTATGATGCGGTAGTGGCCCAGCAGTTTGCTGCCAAACTGTTGGAGGAAGGCATTTATGTGATCGGCTTTTTCTTCCCGGTTGTTCCGAAAGGCCAGGCCAGGATCCGTGTACAGATCAGTGCGGCCCATGAAACGGCGCATCTCGATGCGGCGATCGCGGCATTTACGAAAGTGGGTAAGGAGCTGGGCGTGCTGAAATGAGTGATTACTTTACAGCAGTCATACTGATCTCCACATTCACATTCTTCGGCAGGGTTTTTACCGCTACTGTTTCACGTGCGGGATAATTGCCGGTGAAATAGCTTCCGTATACTTCATTGACGGTGCCGAAATGACCCATGTCGCTGAGGAAGATGGTGGTTTTCACTACATCGGCGAAACCGAAACCAGCCTCCCGGAGTACTGCCTGGAGATTTTCCATGACCTGTATGGCTTCTCCTTTGATATCAGTTGTTTCGATATTGCCTGTTGCGGGATTGATCGCAACCTGTCCGCTGAGGAAAAGCATATTGCCGGCCTGTACGGCCTGGTTATAGGGTCCGATCGGTGCCGGTGCATTCGGGGTGTTGATGATCTTTTTTTCCATGAAGCAAAGGTAAACCCTGCGGGTTGATTAACTTGCTCCAAAATTCATTCATGGTTGTTGCGGTATTGGCCAGTGAAGCACAACAGGCGGAATTGCAGCAGCGGGCGGCAACACCCGGTGTGGAGTGGCTCTGGTGTGGTTCGGTGAAAACACTGGTGGCTACGGTGGCAGACCTGTATATTGATCTTTTATATACACCCGACCCGGAGCGGAATGCGGCTTTCGCGATGCGTGCCGGTCAGCTGGTGCTGATCAACAGCGTGCTGCACACCAGTGCGGAAACGGGGAAGCAATTTGTACGGATCAACGGCTGGCCCGGTATGCTGGCACGACCCATACAGGAACTGGCACTTGCTGATGCTGCACAGGCAGCGGCTGTAGCTGCGGCAATGGAATCCCTGCAATGGGAATACCGGCTGGTGCCTGATATAGCCGGCATGGTCACACCCCGGGTTCTGGCCATGATCATCAATGAAGCCTTTTTTACCTGGAGTGCCGGTGTGAGCAGTAAAGCGGAAATTGATACCGCCATGAAACTGGGAACCGGATATCCTTACGGACCTTTTGAATGGGCGGATCAGATCGGGCTGGAATCCATTGCCCGATTGTTAGTAGTCTTGAGTAAAAGAGAACAACGTTATACACCGGCACCTGCTTTACTGGAAGCAGCCGGTATTAACCCAACAGCAGATGGCCCTCATTTTAAATATTGATACTTCCGGAGAACAAGCCGCAGTATTGCTGGCGGAAGATGGCCACATCATCAGTGCTGCCACCAACCAGACCCAGAAAGACCATGCGGCCTGGGTACATGGAGCCATTGCAACTGTAATGCATAAGGCCGGTCATACCTTACAGGAGCTCGTTGCCATTGCAGTTACCGAGGGGCCTGGTTCTTATACCGGGTTGCGGGTGGGATTTGCCACTGCAAAGGGCTTATGTTATGCACTACAGGTTCCTTTGATTACGGAGAGCACGCTGAAAGTACTTGCTGCAGGCTATTATCATAAATCCGGAAATGATCATCCGGTTGCAGTATTGATCGATGCCAGGCGGATGGAAGTCTTTACTGCAGTATATGATCCCGCACTTGAATTGGTGCTGGATCCCCAGGCTTTGATACTGACAGGTGACGCTTATATGACAATACTTGCTGAGCGGCAATTGGCTTTTATCGGCAGCGGAGCCAACAAATGGAAAAATATCTGTATACATCCTAATGCTGTATTTCCGGAACTGCAAACGGATGCAAATCAACTGGCTGATTTGTCATATAAAAAATTTATTCGTGCTGTATTTGCCGATCTGGCCTATGCTGAACCCGCTTATCTCAAGGAATTCCACACTCATCACAATATTTAACCCCCGGCAATTTTTAGGGTAGAAGACGTTCGTCCTTGATGATTTGCAAGTATATTTGAGTTTCAACCTGTTCCAATTAATTCTAAACTTTCCAACGCTGCTATGAATGTTGTGAATAATTATTCCATGATGCTGGATGCGAATGGGAAAGCCGTGCATGTGGACTTTGTGAGCCTGAAGAAGGGTGCGATGATCCTCCGGGCCCTGAATCATAAGCTCCGCCAGCAGATTGTGAAGCTGATTGATGAGAAAAAGAAGATCACGGTAACAGAGATTTATGTGCAACTCCGACTGGAACAATCTGTTGCTTCGCAGCATCTGGCGATCCTGCGCAGGGCAGGAATTGTAAAAACAGAGCGGGAGGGGAAATTCATCTATTACTCGGTGAACACAGACCGGATCACCAAGCTGATGCATTGTGTGGAAGACCTGATTTCCTGAGCTGTCAATAACTGATTGAAAAAGCGGGAGTTCTGTAGGGAACTGCCGCTTTTTCTTTTTATGTGTACCTTTGACGCAAATTCAACTGCATGTTCATCCAGCAAATCTATACGGGGTGTTTGAGCGAGGCTGCCTATTATATTGAAAGTGAAGGGCAGGTGGCCATTATTGACCCGATGCGCGATATTGATCCCTATCTGCAGCTCGCCCGGGAACGGAATGCGCGGATCACCTATATATTTGAAACCCATTTTCATGCAGATTTTGTGAGCGGACACCTCGACCTGAGCAAGGTCAGTGGCGCACCCATTATTTATGGTCCCCAAACCGTGACAAAGCTTCCGGTGCAGATCGCAAAGGACGGTGACCAGTTTGTATTGGGCAAGCTGAAGTTTACAGTGCTGCATACACCCGGCCATACGCTGGAATCAACCTGTTATCTGTTAAGTGATGAAACCGGCGCACCACATGCCGTATTTACCGGCGATACCTTATTTGTGGGTGATGTGGGCCGTCCCGATCTGGCGCAGAAGGGGGAGGACCTTACCATGGAAGACCTGGCTGGTATGCTATATGACAGTCTCCGGAAAAAACTGATGGTGTTACCCGATTCAGTGATTGTATATCCTGCACATGGTGCGGGCAGCAGCTGCGGCAAGAATCTGGGACCAGAAACCTATAGCACGATCGGTGAACAGAAAGCCGGCAATTATGCCTTGCAGCCGCAAAGCCGGGAAGATTTCATAAAAGCAGTAACAGATGGACTCAGTGCGCCGCCCCAGTATTTCCCGATCAATGCCCGGATCAATAAGGAAGGCTATGATCCGCTGGAAGAGGTGCTGCAAGCAGCTTTGACTCCGCTCAGTGTTTCCATGTTGAAAGATAAAATGGAGCATGAAGAGCTGATCGTACTGGATACCCGCCCGGCAACTGTGTTTTCGGAAGGCTTTGTGCCCGGTTCCTTGTTTATTGGACTAGAGGGGCGGTTTGCGGAATGGGCAGGCAGCCTGCTTCCTTTTGATAAGACCCTTGTTCTGGTGGCCACTCCGGGAACTGAACGGGAATCTGCGGTTCGACTGGCACGGGTCGGGTTTTCAAAAATTGCCGGTTATCTGGAAGGAGGATTTGATGCATGGAAAAAAGCCGGAGAAGCGATCGATATGGTGATCAATATTGAAGCCGATGAGCTGGCCATGGATTTGCCTTTTGACGACAACCTTGTAGTGGTGGATGTACGCCGCGAAACGGAATATGCCGACGGACATGTAAAAGATGCGGTGAACCTGCCCTTGCAGGAGCTGACCGATCCGGGATCGATGGCCAATATAGACGAGGACCAGAATTTATACATCCATTGTGCCGGAGGTTACCGCAGCATGATTGCAGCGTCAATGATGAAACGGCAGGGTATCCATAACCTCCGCAATATTCTGGGTGGCTGGGCTGTGATCAAAGACCAGAAAGGCATCGTAACGGAAAAGGACAATACGGTCTTAAACTGATCGGGTAATCAGGCATTCAGTATCGGGCCATATTCCGGTTTATAAGCATGTTTCCAGCGGCGGTGACTCCATAAATAATTGGCCGGCTCTTTCCGGATGCATTTTTCAATATAGGCCACATAGCGGCAAGTGAGTTCTCCGTCCTTCAGTGTGCTCATATCTGCGGTAACAAATTCCGCTTCGAGGCGGTAATAGCCCCGTTTCACTTTATAGAAATGCGCGAATACCACCGCTGCATCATTGGTGCGGGCGCCTCTTTCTGTACCGGTAACAAAAGCCGTTGGTTTTCCGAAGAAGTTCAGCCAGTAGCTGGTGGCCACGCTGCCGGGACTCTGGTCGGCTACTGTAGCCATTTCATGACGGATATTCCGGTAAGGGAGATAGGCTTCCCTGAATTTGGTTGCAGCCAGCAATATTGTACCTGCCTTGCTCCTTGTTTTAAAGATGATCTTGTCGAGGGTTTTATTGGCGAGCGGCATATAGATCCCCAGGAAGGGCAGCTTTGCCTGGCGGGCAAACCCCCAGTTGGCATATTCCCAATTGAAATTGTGCATTCCCACGATGTATACATTCTTTCCGGTAGCATAGGCCTGGTCCATTGCCGCACTGATAGCTGCCTGCACATATTTATCCATTACTTTGGGATCCCAGGCAATGAATTTGAAGGTTTCAAAAATGGTATCCACAAAATTGTGGTAGAAGTCTTTGGCAATGCGGGTACGCTCTGCTGGTGTTTTCTCCGGGAAAGCCAGTTCCAGATTGCTGAGTACCACTTTTTTCCTGTATCCAAATACATAATAGATCAGCACGTAAAAAAAATCGCTGATCAAATGCATCACCCGGAGGGGGAGCAGGGAGAAGAGGTAGATGGGGATATACAATAAATAATACATAAGATTCAATTACCAATGACCAATTACCAATGACCAATTACCAATGACCAATGAAATGTCTGATCCAAATAAGCGGATCCGGCTATTTACGTCATTCCGGCGAAGGCCGGAATCCTTTACAAGAAAATCGTTTCTGATTGAAGAGATTCCGGCCTTCGCCGGAATGACGTCCGTTACTTTTGGAACGATTCACGATTCACGATTCACGATTCACGATTCACGATTCACGATTCACGATTCACGATTCACGATTCACGATTCACGATTCACGATTCACGATTCACGATTCAATATGGTTCATTGATCCAGTTTTTCGCTTCCTGTTCAATATGCTTCAGTTCAATTTTCACTTTGAATTTATTGCGCAGGTGGCGGGCCAGAGCATCGGCCGCATAAACACTGCGGTGTTGCCCGCCGGTACAGCCAAAACCTACGGAGAGGTGATCGAACCCGCGTTTGATATAATCCTCAACGGTGATATCCACAATGTCGAACACACTGTTCAGGAATTCGGGCATGCGGGTGCTTTGTTCCAGGAAGTCTTTCACTTCCTTATCCCTTCCGGTTCTTGTCTTGAATTCCTGTTGACGGCCCGGATTCAGGATGCCGCGGCAATCGAATATATAACCTCCGCCGTTGCCGCTCTTGTCTTCCGGCAGCCCTTTCCGGTAAGAGAAGCTGCAGATGTTCACCACCAGTGGCGTGGTTTCGGTGGCACGCAAAGGGGTAAAGCGGCTGATGATTTCATCACTGATACAGATGTCGAGCACTTTCCGGAATTCGGGTAATGCAATGCCGAGGCTTTGGTTATGGACAAACCATTTCAGGTTGTTCAGTGCCTGGGGAATGCTGGTCAGGAACTGGGCTTTACGTTCAAAGAGCCCTCGGAATCCATACGCACCAAGAACCTGCAGGAGGCGGATGAGTACGTAGCCATTATACTGGCTTTCAAAAACACTGCGGTTCAAGGGATGGCCCACCAGTGTTTCGAATGCATCCATGTAATCGTTGAGCAGGCTTTGCTTCCAGTCGTCGGGCAGGTTGGCCCGGGCCTGCCAGATCATACTGGCCACATCGTATTGGGGTGCTCCTTTCATGCCGCCCTGGAAATCGATAAAGGCGACTTGTTCACCGGGTGTGATCATGATGTTCCGGCTCTGGAAATCGCGGAACATGAAAAATTTGTATTCGGTATGGGTAAGATAGGTGCTGAGCGCTTCGAAGTCGTCGATCAGTTTCTGTTTGTCGTAGGGTTTGCGCAAGGCATCCAGAAAGTAATACTTGAAGTAGAGCAGGTCGGCGAGAATTGCCTGACGGCCGAATTCCCGGTTGGTCAGGCAGCGGGAGTAATCCATGCCTTCGTCTGCCCTGATCTGCAGGGCAGCGAGTTGTGAAAGGCTTTCTTTAAACAGATTGTAAACCGTATCTGTCAGTCCTTCGGCTTCCAGTCTGCTGAGCAGGGAAATATCCCCGAGATCATTCTGGATATACAGTGTTTTGTCATCAGATACGACCAGTATCTCCGGAACCGGCAGGTTTTTGGAGCGGAAGTGGTTGGAGAAATAAATAAAGGTATCGTTCTCCTGGGTATTATTGCCGTGAGTAGCAATATACGTAGTGTCGCCTGCATAGATCCTGAAGTAGCGGCGGTCGGAACCGGCCTGGGGGAGGAGTTCTATGCGGTCGGGACTGGATTTTTTCCAGGAAGTAAAAAGGGTGTGGATGGCTTCGGTCACAGGATGGGTCATGCCTTCAGGTGATTTGAGGGCGAAATTAAGAAAACCCGTCCAGCCGGCTTATTTTAATCCGGTAGAACGGCGGCTGGCTTTACGTTCGCGGGACCGTTCCCGTTCTTCTTCTTCCTCGTCATCCGATTCCTTTACGTTAATGAATGCTGCCCTGCGGGGTCCGGGAAAGGGTACATCACTGCCTTTGATGCCATGCCAGAGTACCCGGTTGAATTCGAGGTCGGGCACTGCATCTTCCCTGGTGAGGTCGAAGGTTTCGGAAAGGCGTTGCCATTCATTGACCGCCATATTTTTCTCATTGATATTCCATTCGGGGGCTACGGCCAGGAAAGGGGCTGTGTTCACTTCTTTGCTGAAACAGCGCCACATGGGGGTGGCGGCAGCTGTATACTGGGTCATGGGGGGAAGTCCCAGGATCAATTCCATAGTGCGCAACATGGAAGACGTGCTGTATGGGGTATGATCCACATAATTCCTTTTCACAAAGCCGCCGGCTATATAAGCGGTGGTGCGGTGGGCATCCACATGATCGGGGCCGTTCTGTGCATCATCCTCTACAATGAAAACGACTGATTCTTTCCAAACCGGGCTTTTGCTCAGCAGTTCCACAAACAAACCTACAGCAAGGTCATTATCGGCCACATGGGCAAAAGGCGTGGGGCGGCCCTTGCTCATTCCTTCGGTATGGTCGTTGATCAGCCGCAGGGAATTGAATTGCGGAAGTTTGCCGATGGCCAGCAGGGAATCAAAATCGCGTTTCCACTGATACACACGGGTAGTGTCGCGAATGGACTGGTCCCAGCTGGTATAATAGGGACAGAAATGCCCTTCCAGAACAGGTATATTGGCTTTGTAGTCGTCTGCAAATTCACCATAAGTGCGGTAGCTGACATTATTGCGTTTGCAGTTGTCCCAGAAAAAGCCGCCTTTGTTATTGGCCACTTCACGGGTGCCTTCCGCATCGTAGCTGCCGCCACGGCCCCCGTAACTGGTCGGCCAGTTTTTCTCGAGATAATCTGTAGCATAGCCACCCAGGCTCCAGTTGTGACCGTCGGCACTCACTTCACCATCCACATAAAAATTGTCGAGCAGTACGAAGTCGCCGGCCAGTTTATGCTGGTTGGGCGTTACTTTTTTTCCGAAGAGCAGGAGGCTGGTATCGCCATTGCCTCCGGGCATATCGGCCAGTACCTGGTCGTAGGTCCGGTTTTCCTTGATGATATAGAAGACGTATTTGATGGGCGATTTTTCACCCACTTTCATGGGAATGGGGTTGCCGGCTTCGCCTTCTGCAAACTTCTCTTTGTCTTTAGTATATGGGGTATTGGCATATACCTGCCTGGAATAAGCAGCCAGTTGTGCAGGGTCCGGATTGTTCAGTATGGTAAGGGTGCCTTTGAATAGTCCACCGATATATTCCACTTCATGCTTCACTTTTTTGTCGCCGCCCTGGTAATTCACTTCTTCGTCCCTTTTGACCGGATTGGGTCCATAGGGGTTGGCCTGGGAGCTGAAGCCTTTACCATTGCTTACATAAATTTTCTTTCCGATTGTTTTCACCTGGGTTGGGTACCAGCCGGTAGGGATAAAGCCTTTGGCTTTGCTGAAACCGGGGCGGCTTACATCAAAGAGGGCCAGACAGTTGTTATCTGCATTGGCAATGTACAGGGTTTTTTCATCGGCGCTCAGGCAAACGCTGTTGCTGGTGGAACCGGAGGGTGCATTGGGATATAATGCTGCATTGAGTGTTTCCAATACTTTACGGGTAGTGGTGGCGATCACGGAAACGGAATTGTCGTTGGCATTTGCCACATAGAGGTATTGCCCGTTTTTCGACAGGCAGAGTTCGTTAGGATTATCGCCAACTGGAATGCTGGCTTTGATCACATCATTGCGGGTATCATACACCAGCACCTGGTCGCCCCCCCAGAGCGAAATATACAGTTCAGTGCGTTGTGGAGACAGCAGGCAGGTAAAGGCTTCGGCACTGAGCTGCAGTTGCCGGAGGATGGATCTGGTTTTCAGGTCGATCACATAGAGGCTGTTGTTTTCTTTGGTTACCACATAGAGCCGTTGTGCTTTTTCATCCAGGGCAATACCAGCAGGGGAGATCTTTTCCGGCCATTTTTTGCCGAGGATAATACTGTCGGCCAGTACCAGCTGGCCACCTGTGGTGGCATATTTCAGGATGCGGTTGTCATTACCGCCTGATGCATACAGGAATTTTTCATCAGAAGAAAAGGCCAGGCCATACCAGCTTTTCGGGATCACAACGGTTGATGCTATTTTTTCTTTTGCCACATCGATCAGCTGAACGGATTGTACGCTCTGTCCGTTATTGGTTACGGCTATATATTTTTTGCCTGGAGAAACGATCATGTTCAGCGGGAGGTCGCCCAGAGGTAATGAATTGCCCGGAGGGGTGAGCCGCCAGCCATTGGGTAATTGTATGCTTTGGGTGGGTTGACCGGGCTGTGCCATCAGGGAAATAGAGCAAACCAGGGCACTGATGGTGGCAAGAACAAAGGCTTTCATAACTGAAGTTGTGTTCCTAAAGGTACTGTTTTCAGTTACTGTAACCGGAAGCTGACGGGAATTTAATCTAGGGGAACAGTTTCTCGGCGATGGCAACAGATTCCGGCTTTCCCACATCCACCAGATCGTCGCCGCTATGGTCGTAACCCATGATACGTTGTGTTGCAGCGAGATCGAGATAAGTATCGATGATGGAGAATTTGCCGGTCTGCCGGATGAGGCTGAATATGCGGGGTTCAAATACGACCACACAGCTATAAGCCATCGGGCGGAGTAGTGAGCCATCGGTATCCGGAACGGGGAGTTTTGTTTCCCCGGTCTGGTTGTTTTTCCATCCGGCGAGCCGCAGGTTGGCATCAAAAAGCAGGTTGCGGCTGCTGGTGCGTGAGGTTACACCGAAGCTGATGAGTGCCTGTTGTTTCTGGTGATATTGTATGAGGCGGTTGAGATTGAGATGGGTGAGGATATCTACATTGATGGTAACAAAGGGGCCATAGCTTTCCAGGAGCGGTCGGGCTTTCAGCAGGCCTCCGCCGGTTTCCAGTACCTGGTCGGTTTCATCGCTGATGACCACTTCGGAGCCCCAGCCTTTATTTTTCTCCACTGCGTCGATGATCTGATCCGCAAAATGGTGCACATTAACGACCACCCTGCGGATGCCATACTGCTGCAGGTATTCGATATTCCGTTGCAGCAAGGTTTTCCCGTTCACCAACGCCAGGGCTTTGGGGTGTTGGTCGGTCCAGGGTTTGAATCGGGTGCCCAGGCCGGCAGCAAATATCATGGCAGATCGGATATTCATAAATTGTATTCCTCAGTAACTACATCACGAATGATTATAGTACTATGTTTTGTAAAAGCTCACTCTTATATGGATAGTCGGTATTATAATGCAGGCCGCGGCTTTCTTTGCGGAACATGGCGCATTTCACGATCAGGTAGCTTACTGTGATCATGTTGCGGAGCTCGCAAAGCTGCGGTGAAAGTGTGGTGGTTTCGTACAGGGCTTCGGTTTCTTCCCAGAGCAGGTCGATCCGTTTCATCGCCCGTTCGAGACGGACATTGGTCCGTACAATTCCTACATAATCACTCATGATCTGCTGCACTTCTTTCAGGCTTTGCGTGATCAGGATCATTTCCTTAGGTTGCGTGGTACCGGCTTCATTCCAGTCGGGTACCGGAAGCTGGTCTTTTTCTGAAACTGTAGTTGCCGGATGGCGCAGGTTTTCGGCCGCATGTAAAAAACTGCGGTGGGCAAATACCATGGCTTCGAGCAGGGAATTGCTGGCCAGGCGGTTGGCGCCATGCAGTCCGGTAGACGCACATTCACCGGCAGCATATAGATTCAAAATGGAAGTACGGCCCCATTCATCTGTCTTGATGCCACCACAGCTGTAATGTGCAGCGGGAGCCACTGGGATCATTTGTTTGCTGACATCTATGCCGATCGATTTGCACTTTTCATGGATATTCGGGAAGTGCTCGATGAATTTTTCCGGATCCATGTGGCGGCAGTCGAGATACACATGTTCGGTACCGGTGATCTTCATTTCACTGTCAATGGCCCGGGCAACGATATCACGGGGGGCGAGGTCTTTGCGCGGGTCATAACGTTCCATGAAAGCTTCTTCATTCTTGTTGCGCAGGATACCGCCATCTCCCCGAACGGCTTCTGTGATGAGGAAGGATTGCCCGCGTACCCCCGGTTCATATAAGGCGGTTGGATGGAACTGGATGAATTCCATATTCTCGATCCGGCCTTTGGCGCGGTATACCATAGCTACTCCGTCGCCGGTGGCGATAAAGGGGTTGGTGGTGGAGCGGTATACCTGCCCGTTACCTCCAGTGGCCAGTAATGTGATACGGGAACGGATCTTTTCAATTTGCTTGGTATGACGGTTCAGAACATATACTCCGTAGCAGGTAATATCGGGAGTGGCTTTGGTGACCAGATAGCCCAGGTGGTGCTGGGTGATGAGGTCCACCACAAAGCAATGTTTGATGATCTCGATATTCTTGTGCCGGCTTACTGCATCGAGCAGGGCCCGTTCCATTTCCTTTCCGGTAACGTCTTTATGGTGCAGGATGCGGTATTCACTGTGACCCCCTTCTTTGCCGAGCTTGAAATCGCCATCGGCTTCCTTATCGAAGCGGGCGCCCCAGTCAATGATTTCGCGGATCCGTTCCACGCCTTCTTTCACTACGATCTCCACGGTCTTCTTATTGCAAAGGCCATCGCCTGCAATGAGCGTATCTTCAATATGTTTATCAAAGCTGTCGTTATCGGTATCCCATACTCCGGCAATACCACCCTGGGCATATTTGGTATTGGTTTCATCGGCCTGTGTCTTGGTGATCACCAGAACTTTTTTATCCGGGAAAGCCTCTGCGGCTTTCAGGGCAAATGTGAGTCCGGCAATACCGGAGCCAATTACGAGGAAGTCAGTTTCTTGCATAGTGCTGGCCCAAAATTAGGGCTTATTGGGCGAAAGCGAATGGGCAACTACACCATACACCAATCCCAGCTGGGCAAGGGCATAAGTGAGCATGATACTGATGGAAGCCTGGGGAATGGGCGTGTAAAATTGATTGATCGCCAGCAGGGAGTCGGACAAGACAAAGAGGGCTGCGCTGATGGCGAGGAGTTTTCCGGTAATGGTATGCAGGGGCAGGGCATTGGCAGCCAGAATGAACATGGCCGTTAATACCACGGCATAGGCGGTTACCGGAATTTTCAGGTCGCCCAAACTGGGGAAAAGTGTATACAGCAGGAATCCCGAATAGAGCAGTACGGGTACGATCAACATAAGGTTCCAGTTCCGGGGCCTGGAGGTATTCCCGATCCGGTTGAACAGGAAGCAATAGAACAGGTGAGCGATCAGGAAAGCCGTCAGGCCGAGTATAAAATAAATGCCCCCGTTGGTATCAAAGAGCAGCAGGGCATCACCCACCCAGGAGAACAACAAGGCGGCCAGCAAGGGCAGTTTGCGTGAAGGGGGCTCGAGTGTTTGCAAGGCTGCAAAGATCAGCAGCGCCGGCAGCAACAGCAATTTGGTGACTTCATGCAGGCTGTTCCACTGGAAGAAAAGGGCAGTAAGCTCCATGAGGAGAACTGCACCAAAAGCATATAGCAGGCCGATGCGTTTCACTAGAACGTAATGGTGTATGAGAATTTATCTGGACTCTGGAATACTTCCAGGTAATTGTAACTGAAGTTCAGGGTCCGTTTATCGTCAGATACTTTGATCAGGGCGTTATCCACTGATTTAACCGGTCGGGGCAACTTAATGGTGGTCGTATATAATATCTCAATTCCCGAATTCGCGATCTCACCCATTTGTGCCAGTTCGGGCTTTGCCATCAGGGCATCGAATTTGGGGCGGTTGAGTTTTTTGCTGATGGTGCCGTCGTTGGCAACGGCATCATATACAGCGCCGATCTGGTCAAATTCGCCTTCGGGGTCTTTAGGAGAATCCGGTTCGTTGGAATCCGCCTTGTTGAACACTGATTTCATGGCATTGCTGAAGCCCGACATGCCACTGGTGCCGGCCAGCAGGAGCTGGAGCTGGGCATAGTTCTTAAAAGGAAAATCGGAATCCAGTTTCAGGATCTTTTCCTTGAGGTTCATTTGTAAATGGATCCTGCCATTGCCCATCAGTTCCCGCTGTTCAGCAGACAGGTTTTTGGCGGTATCGGTAAAACTGCGCATGGAGAAGGTGGTATCGATCACTTTATCCATGCCGTCTTTATTCATTTCATCGCCGGCAAAGCTCTGCAGCATATCGATCATCTGGGCCATATCCATGTGAGTGCTGTATGTACCGCTTCCATTCGCTTCAATTACGATGCCTTCATGAACTTCATAGCAACTCAGCAGGAAAAAGGCCAGAAAAAGGGGGAGGAACAGTTTCTTCCAGTTCATAAGTCCGGGGTATTTCCGGCAAATTAGGGCATTTCGGGCAATTGGATCCTGTAGGAAACGGTAAAACTGGCAGAGCGGCGGGGTTCCAGGATCAGGAGGCCCATACCATTATTAAAGCAGTCGGGTGCTGCACTGAGGTTCTCAATGGCGATGCTCTTGCGGTGATCGGGAGTATAGAGCTGGAGATAGGGGTAGCTTTCATCTGTGAAAAACAGGAGGGTGAGGCCGTTTTCCGGGTTATGGAGGGTACAGACCGGACTGTCGGGTGCGGCTTCCAGCTGAAAGCAGTTGTCGAGGAAGGTGCTGTTCAGCGGAGAAGGATGGACAAAGCGTTCATCATGTTGCAAATTACCGGTGGGGATCAGTTTTTCATTAAACTCGAGCATGGTTCGGGAAGCAATGCCCAATTCATATGAATTAATGGTACCGCCCAGCGAGAAATAGGGGTGCCAGCCATCTGCAAGAGGAATGGCACTGTCGTCGAGGTTGAGGATCGTGGTTTCCACCGTTAGTGTGAGATCGTCCTGCAGGGTATAGACAATTTCGCAGGTCAGTTCAAACGGATAGCCCGGATCATCGCGGCGGTAATGGTATTTCATCCGTAAGGAAGCGTTGTGTTCCTCGATCTGTTCGTCAATCACCCGGAAGGGTTTATTGAATAACAGTCCGTGGATGGCAGAGCCGTCGATGAATTTCCGGGAAAGCTCGTAAGCGGTTCCGCCCCACTGGTATTTGCCTTCCGGGATCCGGCATACGAAAGGGGAAAGCTTGGCGCTTTTATAGGAGAGGCTGAATTCTTTTTCGATATGCCCGCGGGAACTGTAGTTGTCGATCAGGTTAAGGGTTGTTCCCCGCAAGGGTACGATCCATTCGTGCCAGGAAGCGCCATAACCGGGCAGCAGGGCCACACTGGTTCCTGAGCCTGCATGGCTGATACGGTATAAGGGTAATCCTTCCTGTACTTCCTGAGTGATGCTGAAGTTCATACGAATGGTAAAGTTGAAAGAATTATTTTTAGGCATCAAAAAAACTTTGGTTATGGTTGATGTGCTCCGTGACGTATTCCGGTCGCTCTATGGAAATGAACCGCAGCTGTTTGCCTCTCCTGGCCGGGTGAACCTGATCGGGGAACATACCGACTATAATCAGGGATTTGTTTTACCCGGGGCCGTGGATAAGCACATGTATGCAGCTGTTTCCCCCAACGGAACGGATATGATCCGGGTTTTCGCGCGCTCCCTCAATGAAAATGCCAGTTTCCCAATCGTGGAAAAGCAACCCCGTTCCGGCTGGGTCAATTACCTGATCGGGGTAACGTATTACCTGCAGCAAACCGGTGAACAGATACAGGGGGTGGATGTGGTGATCGATGGGGATGTGCCTGTGGGTGGTGGCATGAGCTCTTCTGCCGCACTTTGTTCGGTTTTCGGTTATGCGCTGAATGAGTTGTTTCAGCTCGATTTCAGCCGGATGGAGCTGGCCCGGATCGGACAACAGACCGAACATAATTTTGTTGGTGTGAAATGCGGGATCATGGACCAGTTTGCCAGTTTGCATGGCAAGGCCGGACATGTGATGAAGCTCGACTGCCGCAGTATGGAGTTTGAATATATTCCCTTCAACTTTCCGGATTACCGCATTGTTCTGGTGAACACAATGGTCAGCCATTCGCTGGCGGGATCGGAATATAATGTAAGGCGTCAGCAATGTGAGGAAGGGGTAGCCTTGCTGAAAAAATACTATCCGGATATTGAATCCTTACGCGATGTGTCTTACGAACAGCTGACCCGGCACTGGCAGGAATTCAATGCCGTGGTATACGACCGCTGCACGTATGTGGTGAATGAGAACCAGCGCCTGCTGGCCGGTTGTGATGCGCTGCGCAGGGGCGATCTTCCCGGATTCGGCGATATGATGTATGCTTCGCATAAGGGATTGAGCAAACGGTATGGGGTGAGTTGCAAGGAACTCGACTTCCTGGTGGAGCTGGCAAAAACCCAAACTTCAGTAGCGGGTGCCCGGATGATGGGTGGCGGATTCGGTGGATGTACCATCAATATCGTTAAAGCGGATGGAGTAGACGCATTCCGTGAAAAGGCGGAGCAGGCTTATGCTGCGCAGTTCGGAAAATTGCCGGAAGTGTATGTGATGCAGTTGGAGGAGGGGACGAGAAGAATGTAGACAGTAGACAGGAGACAGTAGACAGAAGAAAGAAGACAGTAGACAGAAGTGGGTAGAATTTAACTTCTTGCCTAAAGTCTCTGGCCTCTTGCCTCACGCCTCACGCCTCTCGCCTGTTTCTCCTACCTTTGCAGCTAATTCTGATTTTTCATGCAATTGTATTGTGAATCGCTCACCCGGTACCAGCGACTGAAGACCCTGGAAGTAAAGATCGGCGACCTTTTGTTGGGCAATGGCCATCCGATACGGGTGCAGACCATGACCACTACCGATACGCTTGATACCCTGGCTACTGTGGAACAATCCATCCGCTGCATAGAAGCCGGAGCCGAGCTGGTCCGCATTACCGCTCCCAGCCGGAAAGAAGCTGAGAACCTGCTGGAAATCAAGAAGGAACTGCGCAAGAGGGGCTATACTACACCCCTGGTGGCCGATATCCACTTTACACCGAATGCTGCGGAAATTGCCGCACGGATTGTTGAAAAAGTAAGGGTGAATCCCGGCAATTATGTAGACAAAAAGAAATTTGAACTTATTGAATACAGTGATGCCGATTATGCGGAAGAGATCGACCGCATCCGGGAACGGTTTACCCCGCTGGTAAAGATCTGCAAGGAATATGGCACTGCGATGCGGATCGGGACCAATCACGGTTCCCTGAGCGACCGCATCATGAGCCGCTATGGTGATACCCCGATGGGCATGGTGGAAAGCGCCATGGAATTTCTCCGCATTGCCCGTGCCGAAAGCTTCCACAATATTGTGCTGAGCATGAAGAGCAGCAATCCGCAGGTGATGGTACAGGCTTACCGCCTGCTGATCCAGACCATGCAACAGGAGTTCAACAGCTGTTATCCGTTGCATCTGGGTGTAACGGAAGCCGGCGATGGGGAAGATGGCCGGATCAAATCGGCTATTGGTATCGGCACTTTGCTGGAAGACGGTATCGGCGACACCATACGGGTATCGCTGACCGAAGATCCGGAATTTGAGATACCTGTTTGCCGCGACCTGGTGAAACGCTACCAGGGTATGGCTTCGGCAGATAGCCTTTCCATACCTGTAACTGACGCAGCCCGTCTTCCTTACAGCCCCTTTGAATACAAAAGAAGGGAAACTTTTGCGGTCAGCACAGTTGGTGGCCAGCAGGTGCCTGTTGTGGTGGCCGACCTGAGCCGGATCAATTCCCTGAAGCCGGAGCATCTGAAGAGCATCGGGTATCAGTATGATGAAGCCACAGACAAATGGAATATCGGGGATGCAGCTGCAGATTTCATATTCACCGGACATCAAATTCCTTCCTTCGCCCTGCCCGGCACACTTAAAGTGATTGCTTATCCGGGGGCCTGGGAAACGGCTGCCGACAAATCCAAAGTGTTACCCATATTCAGTGAAAAAGGGTATGCTGAAGCAGCAACCTGCAGCGATTCGATGAATGTCGTTATGGTCGATTGCTTTAATGGAGGTGCCGCATTGGATGAATCCTTTATCGACAGCTGGGCCAATGACCCTACTGTTGTATTGGCACTCAGCAGCAGCAATACCAATGCCATGCAATCGGTACGCCGCATGATGATCACCTTGCTGGAACGGAAGATCAAGAATCCGGTGATCCTGATAACAGATAGTCCGGGTCAAACACCAGATGAACATCTTATCCATTTTGCTGCAGAAACCGGAGCCTTATTGCTCGAAGGTTTTGGGGATGGTTTATGTCTGGGTTACAGCAGCGCAGCGCAGCTGGATTCCACCAAAGTGAGTGGGCGGACTTATCTTCCGGTGCAGGATCATTACCAGTTTACCAATAATACCGCATTCAGCATATTACAGGCAACAAGAACCCGCATCTCCAAAACGGAATATATCAGTTGTCCCAGCTGCGGCCGCACGCTGTTCGACCTGCAGGAAACCACGTCAAAGATCCGCGCCGTCACCAACCACCTCAAAGGGGTAAAGATCGCCATCATGGGCTGTATCGTGAATGGTCCGGGTGAAATGGCAGATGCCGATTTCGGTTATGTTGGAAGCGGGCCCGGCAAGATCACCTTATATAAAGGGAAAGAAGTAGTCAAACGGAATGTAGACAGCGCTGTTGCCGTAGAAGAACTCATCAATCTTTTAAAGGAAAACGAAGCCTGGATCGAGAACAGTTAAGAAGCGTTTGTATTTCTTCTGTCTACTGACTACTGGCTACCGGCTACTGTTCCTCACCAGTCCTTCTCCGGCTGTTTACTCGCACGCCCCTTATTCAGCATTTTCTGCTGTACTTCCTGCTCTTTCTGTTTGAGGGATTGCAGCCATTGTTCGATCATTTTCTTATTGGCGGGGGGCTGCTGTTTATTCTGGTTCTTTTCCTGCTGTGGATTCTTTTTGGGCTGTTCCTGTTTTTTCTGCTGCTGGCGTAATTCTTCCAGGGCTTTCTGCAGGTTGATGCGGGTATCGGTATCGGTAGGGTCTATCCGGAGTGCGGCTTTATAAGCATCAATGCTTTCCTGAAGTTTTTTCTGCCGGGTCAGGCTGACGCCTTTATTGTACAATGCTTTCTGGCGCAGCAGTTCACTGGATGATTTTTCTGCTGTTTCATCAAAGGCTTTTTCTGCTTCTTCAAAGGATTTGGTGCGGTATTGTGCAGCGCCAAGGTTATAGCGTGCTGATTGCAAAGTGTCGGCCTGCTTCAGGGCTTCCTGATATTTGGGAATGGCTTTTTCAAACTTGCCTTCTTTAAACCAGCGGTTGCCTTCGGCCATGAGCTGGGTAGGCTGGAGTTGTTGTGCTCCGGCATGGAGTGCCATGCACAGACTGCATATGGTCAATAATCCTTTCATGCCAGTTTCCATTTACGTTCGGGCCAGAAAAATTCAAGGACCAGGAAAAGCAGGGCTGCAGCCAGGAACCACTGGAAATAGCTGTCAAAATCTTTCAGGCTGTTATCATCCAATGCGGTCTGTTCAATTCCTGATAACTGTTTGCTTATTGTCGATACGGCATCCGGGATCTGTTCCAGATGCACATAAGCTCCTTTGGTGCCGGTAGCCAGTTGCTGCAACAGGGCTTCATTCAGTTTCGATTTTACGGGTTGTCCCTGCAGGTCTGTTTTATAGGTGCCGGTGGACGGATCGGGAATGAGCGAACCTTCTGCTGACCCAAGTCCAACCGTATTGACCATGATCCCGTTTTCAGCCAGTGAAGGGATCAGCTGAACGGCTTCCGCATCGTGATCTTCACCATCGGTAATCAGGATCACTGATTTGTATTTCCGTTCCTGGTTGATAAAGGCATTGCTGCACATTTTCAGGGCTTCGCCTACTACAGTGCCTTGGGTAGGCACCACATCCGGGGAGGCATTCTGTACATAGAGCCGGGCGGCGCTGTGATCGGAAGTGAGGGGCATCTGCAGGTAGGCATGACCGGCAAAAACCACCAGACCGATCCGGTCGTTGCCCATTTCATCCATGAGTTTGTAGATCAGCTGCCGGGCTTTTTCGAGGCGGCTGGGTTTCACATCTTCGGCCAGCATGCTGCGGCTTACATCCAGAGCGATCACCACATCCACGCCTTTCCGGTGGAGGGGATCAGACTTGGAGGGACGTTGCAGGTTAGCTGCACCCGTAATAAGCGCTGCCAGGGCCAGCATGCCCAGGGAAGCTTTGAACCAGAAATTGGGCACCGAAAAAGACCGGAGTTGCCGGTTTACCAAGGCAGGATTGCCGATTTTTTTAATGATGCTTTTGCGTTTCTGCCAGGCATAGAGCAGTACCAACAGCACCAGGGCCAGTGCTGCCAGGGTATAGAGGAGTTCTTTGTATTGAAAACGAAGCATTTACAGGGTTAACGTGATCTTACCTGATTTATGCAAGAATCAAACCAATTACTTTTTGCCCTCCATGAACCCGTATTGTTTGAGGATGTTTTTCAGGATATTCATCCGGATGGTGGGGATATCAGCGGCCGCATCCGGGCTTTCCACCATAAGGGAGAAGAAATAGGGATGCTGGTTTTCCTCGATCCAGCCGATCACCCAGCCGATGGTGGTGCCTTTGGAGGTGGTTCCCATACCGGTTTTATAGGCGAGCTGGTAATTGGTATTGTTTTCCCAGAGCATCATCTTTTTTACGATGGATTGTGCCCGCTTCTGGAAGGGGAGTTTTTCGAAATAAAGTTTTTTCACCAGTCCCAGTTGTTCATCTCCGGTTACTTTGGCGGCATTGCTGAGCCAGAAGGTATCCAGGTTGTTTTTGATCTGGAAACGGCCCCCTTTGCCGGCATAGCCGAGTGAATCCAGGTAGCGCTGCATGTTTTTTTCTCCGATACGGCGGGCCAGTTCACGGTACCAGGGTACGCAGGAACGGCGGAAGGCCTCGCGCATGGTGAGGTTGGAATCACAGAGGGCACGGCTGGAAGGAATACCGTTCCATTCGATCACAGCACTGTCGTCGCGTACCACACCGGTTTCCAGTCCGATCAGTGAGTTGACGATCTTGAAGGTGGAAGCGGGCAGGTAGGTGCTGTCGCTGAATTTGGGCAGGTCGTAGATAGTGAATTGTCCGTGGCCATTGTCGAAGAGTCCGAAAGATCCGGTCACCTTATATTCATCAAAGTATTTTTTCAGTGCAGCATCTTCATTCACATTGTTATTGCTGCAAGCGCTGATGCAAAGGATGCCGGAAAAAACGAACAATAAGCGGAGCATGGACGAAATTTTTGCAAAGATAGCGAGAATCGATTGTCTTATTCCGCGCCATATTTTTTGATCAGTGCCAGCAACACGCCATTCGTCCAGCCGAATCCGTCCTGAGAGGGATATTCACCGCCTCCCGCATCCAGATGCAGGTCGGTTACATTGTATTTCTCCATCAGTTTTCCGGTACGTTGGAAAACATCGGTGTTCAATTTGATCCAGCGTTTGGCGATATCCCGGGCCAGTTCCCGTTGTCCGCAGCGGTCGAGTCCCCAGATGGTCATCCATTGCAGGGGTGCCCAGCCATTGGGGGCATCCCATTGTTGTCCCGTGTTATTGGATGTGGTCTGGATGCCACCGGGTTGCAGCAGTTGTGTTCTGACTGCATCAGCAGCCTGACGGGCCAGCAGGCTCATATAACCCGAATTACCCTGGAAGAGACAGAAGGGATACATGCCGGCCGGTGATACCAGGGCAGCTTGTTTGCGGGTACGGAAGTTATAATCGGTATAATACTTCAGGTTTTTATTCCAGCAGAATTTATTTACAGCCGACTTGCGTTTTTCAGCGAGTGCAGTGAACCTGGAGCGGCCGGCTTCATCGTTACTCATGAATTTGCCGCGGGCGATCACGAGTTCCAGTTTATAGAGCAGGCTGTTCAGGTCTACCGGAATATAATCCGTTGTTTGTATTGTTGTCAATGTCTTACCGTCCTTCAACCAGCGGCTACTGAAATCCCAGCCGCTTTCTGCACCGGCTCGCAGGTGTTGGTACATTTCAATTTTGTTGCGGCCCGATTTCTCGGCGGTTTCCAGGTCTTCCCGCCAGCTTTCCTGCCGGGGTACGGTATTATCATCCCAATAGCGGTTGAGGATTGCACCATCGGCCAATTTCACCACCCGACGGTAGGGAATGCCGGTTTTCAGTTTATCGCTGCCATCCATCCAGAAAGCATATTCTTTCTCCAGCTGGGGCAGGTAGGTTTTATATACTTCATCACCTTTGAGGCCAGCCAACAATTCCACCATCAGGGCAAAGAAAGGAGGTTGGGAGCGAGTGAGGTAATAGCTGCGGTTGCCGTTGGGAATATGTCCGTAGGTATCGATCAGAAAGGCGAAATTCCGGATCATGTTTTCGATGAGTTCGGTTTCCCCGCTTTCGCGCAGGCCAAGCATCGTAAAATAGGAATCCCAATAATAGACTTCGCGGAACCGGCCGCCGGGTACGATATAGGGATTGGGTAAGGGCAGTAAGGAAGAGCCTTCCAGGGGTTTATCGGCTTCCCGTTTGAGCACCGACCAGAGATTGCGGATATGGGCAGTAACGTCTTTCTCCTGGGTGATATAGTTCAGCTGCGGACTATGCGGCAGTTCGAAATTATCTTCCACGAATTTTTTCAGGTCGAAGCGCGGGCCTTTCTGGAGGCCGTAGTCGTACATGATGTCTTTCGGGTTGCGTTTGGGCACCATGTCTACAAAGGTCTTCCCGTCGGGGAAGATGCGTTGCAGCTGCACTTCGGTGAATAAGGAACTGTAGATCTTATCCGGGGTGGGAATGGTTTGGGCCAGCATCCAGGACTGGAGGAATACCAGGGCGGTCAGGGAAAGGTATTTTTTCATGGTAAGAAGTTGTCTTACCGAATTTACGAAGGGAAAGGGTAGTAAAAGGTTGTCAACCCTATAAGGTTGTCAACCCTTTTTACAACCCTTTGCCGGATATTTATCAATTTCTGGTTGTACCGGGGTGAAACTGGCGCCAGCTGTGCCAGAATTCCTGGTAGGCTTTCAGCGGACTGAGCCAGCCCGAGCTGTCTATTGCTTTGCCATTCAGCAGATAAGCGGTTGTTCCGATGATCAGGGTATCGTTGCTGAGTGCAACGGGTTCCCCGGGTTGCGGGTCTTCGTAGGCGAAGAAACTCCTGTTATCAGCGGCCAGTACCAGGAGGAAGGGGGTATTGCCGATCTTATTCCGGATGATCTTTTTGGCTTTCAGCTCATTCCAGTCGACTGCCAGCGCCTGATTGTTTTTCTCCAGGCCCACTACCCAGGATTTTTCTTTCCAGGACAGGCTATCGGTGCCGGTGAGTTCCTTTTTGCTTTTGCCGGTTTCATAGTTTCCCGTGGTATCGTACTTACTGGCAAAAGCCGGGTCTTCCTGCATGATCAGTGTAGTGGGATATAAGCGTACCCATTGTGCCAGCGAGGTTTGCTGGCTTTGCAATTCGGGTAGTTTTGTTCCTTTCAGCGGACCGGTAACGGCAGTTCCGGTGGCTTGTTGCCACCAGCTGCGGGTCCTTTCATCTTCTATCATGGCATTAAAGTGGTCCATTCCTACGAGGCGGAAATGCTCCGGCTTTCCATTGACGAGGGGCTGGTAAACCCTTCCGGTTCGGCAAACGGTGCAATACGTAACCAGAATGGGTTTGCCGTCGAGGGTATCCGGAACCTGGTGGTGGTAGCCGATCATTTTTATCGGGTAGGCTTTTGCGTTACCATTTAATGCCACTCCGATCACCAACCGGTTGCTGTCAATTTTATTGGTAGCCGCGTTGGCCAGGATCAGCTGTCGGGGAAGGCGGAACATGCTGTCGGCTGCCATCTGGAAATTCAGGATATAGGCTGCGCTTGCCACGAGCAGCAGTCCGGCAGCAGGAAAAATCTTCCGTTTCCATTCCGAACGCAGCAGGCTGATCAGGATCAGGCTGGCAAAAGTGATACGGAACAACCATCTCCAGCAATAGAGGAAATAGGCAAGTTCCAGGGTATTGTGTTGCTGGCTGCCGGGGAAGGGCATGATAAAATATACATTCGCCAGTTCGAAGAGGATGAGCCCTGCAATACCGGCCCAGAATACTTTTTTCATGTGTACGCAGCGTTGTATCAGAGCCTGCAGATCACGGTTACCGAGCCATTCCTTCCATCGGAAGGCCAGACGCCGGGGCCGGGATAAAATGCAGGTCGTTTGGTAAAATATTGTTTGTTGGCCAAATTATTCAGGTTGGCGCGGATCTCCACCATTTTAGCGATCCGGAAGGAGGCGGAGAGGTCCCACAATGAATAGGCAGGAACCAGGCCCACGGCACCGGTCGATTTCAGGGGCTCTCGGGTGTTCAATGCATCTGCATATGAAGCAGCGGTATAACTGTATTGCAGGTTGATCCCGATGGCATGATACCGGAAATGGGCACCATTGCGGGTGATCAGTTCCGGAGCGCCTTCCACTTTATTGTTCCGGATGTTTACATTTGACGCGCCCGATTTTAATGTGCCGGATGTATACCGGGCATCGAGCATGCCGGTTGAAGAGAACAGGGAGAGCCCGGTACGGTTGCCCAGGAACCAGTCGGCCTGGACAAAAAGTTCCAATCCATTGGTTACGGAATTACCGGTATTGGTACGCCAGGTGATGAAGTTGCCCTGTGCATCTGTTTGTGCCAGGGTACCGAAGCGGTTATTATACCTCAATTGAAACGCCGTGATATCCCAGCGCAGGAAACACCAGCTGCCCCTGAAGCCGAATTCGGCATTATAGCCACGGGCATCTTTTATGGAAGGATCGACTTTTTCAAATACGGAAGAGGGGATCAGGTCTTTGAAGTACATGGGGTGGAAGGCCTGCGACCAGCCGCCGTACACTTCCAGATCGCCGGAAGGTTTCCAGGAGAAATTGGCTCCGAATAAGGGAAAGCGATGTTTGATTGAAACGGGTAACTGGTTATCCGGATAATAGGTGATCGTTCCCTTCATGTCCGTTGCGCCCTGTTCAGCTCTTACTCCGGCACTGATGGCGAGTGAACGGCTGAGCTGGAAACGGTTTTCAGCGAAAACTGCAATATTTTTTGTGTAAAGGTGCACGTCACGTCCCCAGCCCGGCGTCACCAAACTGAGGTCATAGTCAGCTGCAGTAGTGCCTTTTCCTAATTGACGGCGATGCAGGTCATTATTCATATACTGGATACCAGCAGCAAGCGTGCTTAGCTGTGAACCTGTATGGTATTGCTGTAGGATACGCAGTTCTGCAGTATAGCTATGGTAGTTGTCAATATCGACCTGCCGGTTGTTGAAGTCGTTTGTGCTGCGGTTGATCGTATCTTTTATTTTCGTGGGCTTATCGAATAGGACGCTGCTGCGGTTACCCAATACTGCAGAAACGAGGAATTGCAGTTGGGTGAGCGGTGCCGGCTTCCAATTGATATTCAGTGCGGGGATATGGATATCCGGGCTGTAATAATTCCGGCTGCGGGTGGCCTGGCGGGGATCAGCCAGGAACATGCTGTCGGTGAGTGCGCCCGGAAGCCGGTAACGGTATTGGGAGCGCGACCACTCCAGTTTTATCGAAAGATTTTCTGAAGCATCATAGCGCAGCTGGATGGATTGTGCTTCGGAGCGGGTTGCTTCATTGTGGCGGTACCCGTCTTTTATTTTACGCTGATAATAGGCATAATAGCTGAACCGGCCTTTCCGGCCACCAATGGAACTGAAATTACTCAGCAGGTTATAGGAGCCGACGGTGGTGCTGTTTTCAAAACTGAAGGGCCTTGTGGTATCGCCCAGTTTGCTGACATAGTTGATCATCCCGCCGAACTGTGCACCATACTGGAGTGAACCTGTACCGCGGACGATCTCAATCCGTTCCACACTTTCAAGGGGTACGGAAAAATGACTGGCGGGATAGCCATACATGTCCGAATTGGTGAGGATGCCATCTTTGCGGTTATTGAATTCCCAACCGCGGTGCGGGTCCAGCCCGCGTGCAGCGATATTGAGCTGGTTGCCGGAACCATCCATATCATAGACCTGGATACCGGGAATTTTTGCAAAGACCTGCCGGCCTGTTTTATTGGAGATGTCAGCCGGAGTATACATCAGGTTGATGGATTCGGATTTCTTACCGGAGAAGATATAAGTACCCTTCACTGTGGGTAAGGGTTTAACTTTTTCGAGATGCAGTGCAGTGCTGACAAAAACACTGTCGAGTTCCCTCACCGGCATTCCGGTGGAATCGGTGGTTTTTTTCTGTTGTGCGGTTGTGGCCAGAAATGTGGTGCATGTCAGTGTCAGTACTACTAGCTTCTTGTTCATATGTAATAGTTTTAGAAATTGTCCCGCTGCAGACGCAGCGGGACTTGTTCGTATGCCCTCAATCAATTCATTTATATGGAATCAGAACCGGAGACTGAATCCGATGTTGATCAGGTAGTCGGCGAAAGCAGCATCACCATGTATATCCGTTTTTTCGGCGGCACTACGCAGTTTGTCTGCATAGCTTTTGGTGCGGTTGCGTTCCAGTGCTACCGGTAAGCTGAAGAAAAAGGTTCCTTTTTTGGCCATATAGCTGATACCGGGTTCGGCAGAGATCACATAGCCCGGACGGCGGAATCCACCATCGCCGCCAATCAGGTCGCTGGAAGGGATGCCTTCCACACGTACACCAGCAGAAGCCGTGAACTTGCTGAAGCTGAAATTACCACCGGCCCGGAACATATACTGGTCGGGAACACTCATGGTGCTGGTGGAATATTTCAATGCGAGTGCAGAAGGAGCGGCACCGCGTGTTGTGGAAACACCATTCTGTTCACGCGGATTGATCAGGTAATAGGCGTTGCCGTATACACCCAGGGATTGGGTAAAATTATAATAGGCATTCAGTTCAGTAGTGATACCGGTGCCGCCATCGCCCAATTGGATGGACTGGTCTACCGGACCAAGAACAGATGTGGAATCATTCTTCCAGAAGAAATCCTGATACTTATAATCGCCGGTAGCGAATTTAATTCCGAGGCCCACCTGAACATTTCCTTTCATTGACTTAGCCGGATCCAGCAGCCAGTAGTTGGCAGCCACACGGATATCACCCAGTCCGAAGGAATGGGTGTTTCTGCGGGCATTGGGGCTGGTGCTGGTATTGCCATAATGCTCATACATGGACGAGCGGGTATTGGCGAGCAAAGGAATATCCATGAGAAGTGACCACCGTGTGTTGAGCTGGCGTACCAGGGAAATGTTCAGTGAATTGGACCAGTTGCGTACATCGGTGCCTTTTTCGACACGCTCTTTCTGTTCTTCCGTACCTACAAAGTGGCGGAAAGAATGAAAGTTGCGGTAATTCATGTTCAGTTGCCAGTGGCCGGCTGCGGCATGAGCATCCTGACGGGTACAAACGGCGGCTCCGCTGCGGATGGCAACGCAACCCTGGCCATAAACAGTATGGAAGGAAGCAGCAAGCAGCAGGCTTGCTACAACAAACAGCTTTTTCATTAAATGGTGTTTTGCAGTGAATCGGTTATTTTTTCATCCGAATGCGCTGCACCACCAGTTCTCCAAGCTTTTTACCGGCTACGGCTCCATTGTCATTATCAAAACGATAGTGAATTCCTCCATATAAACGTGACATGGCTGCCTCGGCTGCAGCACCGCGGAACGACTTGATCTCGCGGTTTTTAATGCCGAATTCCAGCAATGACGTATCCGTGAAAGCCAGGTTATCGCCAAAGTTGGCGGTCATGGCTTCGGCCACTGCTGCACTTACGGTAGCATGGCCACTGGTATAGGAGGGGAAGGGAGGCGTTTGGATATAAGGTCTCCAGTCGGGACTGAGTACCTTGTTGATCACGGTTTCGGGACGTACATAGTTACTCCGGTATTTCTCGTCCCAGCAGCTGATGAATGCATCAAAGGATGCTATGGCTGTTTGGGTATAAGCAGCAACCGTGGCAGAAAAATCTGCCTTGGCGGTTTTTGCGGCAATACCCACAATATTCATCCAGTGACCGGGAGGGGAGAATTTCTTGGTAGCGTACATCACGTGACCGGTAACATTCAGCTTAAAGGGATTGTCGTCCCAGAAGTCTGCAATATGTTTTTGCTCATCCGTGAGGCTGTCACCGACATTCTTTACTTCCAGCAGTGCTTTGTAATACACACTGTTCTTGTTCTGGATTTCGAAAACCGGCGGGCGCACGGGCATACATTCTGAGGCGGAATCCAGGATCATCGGGCGGATCTCTCTCCAATGGGGCTCCACACCGGAAGCATACATGGGAGGAGTGGGTACCCAACGACCCGGAGAATCCAGTACAGTGTACCGGGAGGCGGTGCGTGTTTGCGCGTAATTGTCTTTTTTAGACCAGTCCAGTATGGCTTTTACAATTGCGTCGGAATACGCAACGGTATTTTCCAGTACTGCAGCAGGCATTCCGGCCGAATCAGCCATATGTTTGAGTTCATCATAATAACCCATCAATGACCCTTCGGGGAAGGTAACGGCATTACCTACTTTGGTAAAGGAAAGCAGGGCCGCCAGCGGAAAGTCGATCTCCTTACCGGCTTCCGGTTTGGGAAGTGCGGGGAGGTGTTTGATCTGGCCGGCAAGTGATTGATAAGCAGGATCGCCTGCCACCATACATTCGTAGGCGGCAATATTCGCATACACATAATTACGCGATCCGATCATGGGAGGGAAATTGTTTTCCAGCACCACATCGTTGAGGCGCTTTACGGTTTTGCTGTATAAAAGCGGATCTTTTGTAAATGTCTTATAATCACCTTTGGGACCACAGGCAGTTAAAAAAATAACTGCTGCCATGGCCATGGCCAATATTTTCATGTTACCAGTTTGTATCCTTGAATAATGCTGTTGACTAATGCTCATCTCATACTACTTGCAGTTGGACGGTCAGGCAACCAGCTCAGGAGGTTGTTCGGGGGAGAGGGTAAAATGTTCCTGGATGAAAAGCGTGTTCTCATCAGTGTATAAAGGTGCTGCCTTCTTTATAGCAGCAATCGACCAGTTGTTTTTTTCCTGCTGGTATTCTGCAAAGAGGGCTTTGAATGCGGTCGTGTTTCCCGGAGTTTGTTTCTGGTTCTTGTTGGGTTGCTGCAGGTCGTTGACCAGTTTAAAGAACTGATCGCGGGCGTTCTGGAGAAGCTGCTTGTCGTTATTGGGCAGGCAAAGCAGGACCAGTTCTCCTTTTTCGATCTTGCGCTTTACATATTTATAATGTACCCCGTTCATATCCACTTCACCGGTATAGCGTTCAAATTCGCTCCAGTCGTTGTGGTAGGGCAAGTTGAGCGGAATGCGCAATTCAATGAGTTGGGAGGGATCGTAATCGTTGTCGTCGAGGCGGGCTTCCAGTTGCTGATCTGCCTTTTCGGCCATCAGGTCGGTGATGAGCCGGTAGCCATACCAGTTGAAAAACAACAGGCTGAGCAGTAGTATGGAAGCAATTTTTTTCAAAACAGTGGTTGTGCGGCTGTAAAATAAGACAAATGCCTATAAAAACCGCTGCGGGGACCAAAATTTAGGCCCCCGCAGCACTACACATATATATATGGTATCAATGTTTTACGGTCAGGGTTTGTTTGTTAGGTCCTACTCCTTTGATTGTCAGACTTTTCCAGTTGGATGGCAGTGCCGATTTTACCTGCACTACACCGTTGGGGGTGATATCCAGACCACCAAAACCCATTAAGACACTCTGTAAAATACCCCCGGCGCCTGTGGCAAAATAGGGGTTGGTGCCGCCCTTGGTTTCGGCGATCACCCGGAAGGGCGGGTTGAGGTTGGGTATATAGGCATCCTTAAACCATTCAAAGGCTTTGTCACCTTTTCCCAGCCGGGCATAAAGGGTGGTGAAGACGGCCTGGGTCATGGCCGGGGTACCTTCATTCGGTACCCGGGTTTCATAGTAGTTCAGGTCACGTAATATGGCGGCAGGATCGGTTACTTCTTTGAGGGGATAAGAAAGCAGATTGGCATCGGCCTGTTTGATCCCTTCACCATTGTAAGTAGCATGCTCTCGGGTTACACCGTCCGGCATTTTAAGGATGGGAATATTTGCCGCCACATTCATCCAGTCGGGATCAGCGCTGAGGCCCAGCAGTTTTGCGGCATCGGTGGCAAATTTCAGGTTCGCACGTGCGGCGGCGTTAGTGAAGGCATTATTATCTACGTTTTCTGCCCATTCATCCGCAGCCACCACATTTTTGATATCATAGTGGCCAGGACCATTCCGTTCCACGCGACTGGCCCAGAAGTCGGCAGTGGCGGAGAGGATGGGCCAGCCCTTTTCACGGAGCCAGTTTTTATCCTGTGTCACACAGTAATAGTTCCAGGCGGCAATAGCCACACAGGCGGTGATATGGTGTTCAAAAGGCCCGCTGAGTGCCCATACCGGTGTTTCTTCCACGCCGGTTTCAGCACTTTCCCAGGGGAACATGGCGCCTTTGAATCCTTTGGAGAAGGCATTGCGTTTAGCCGCATCCAGCCGCTGGTAACGGTATTCCACCATGCTTTTAGCCAGTTCGGGATGCAATACGAGTAAGGCAGGATACATCCAGAGTTCAGTATCCCAGAACACATGGCCGTTATAGCCCAGTCCGCTTAAACCCATTGGAGAAGGAGAGAGGGCGGTGCCTTCCCTTACAAAGGAATAGAGGTGATAGAGCATGCTGTGCACATCCTGCTGTGCCTGGGCATCGCCTTCAATGGTAATATCACTGCTCCAGAGTTGATCCCAACCCTGCTGGTGAAATTGCAGCAGGCGGTCGCGGCCTTCGAGTTTGGCGTATATAGTGAGACGCTCGGCTTCATTAAGCGGGTCGTCGTGATGGGCAGAAGTGATGGATGAACCTGCAATGGAATAGCGATATGTTTCTCCGGCCTTCAGCTTACGGCTGAATTTCATCAGGTGCATGTTATTATCCCACATCTCATGGATCACGCGGGGTTCCTGCCCGTGGGGTTCACTGAACAGGAAGGTATTGGAAGCGCAGAGCAGGAGTTTGCCGGTCGGACTTTTAGCAGAAGAAGTGAGCAGGCTGATCACCACATGCGGCCGGTCGATTTCATTGTAATAATTCTGTACGTCCTTAAGCGCATCGGGTGCTTCCATTACACTGGCGCTGCCAATGGTGATGTCTTTTTTAGCTGTGACAGTCACATCCATCAGTACTGTATAAGGCAGCTGGCGGAGAGAGTAATACGTATATGTTACATCTGCTTTATCACCATAGGAGAATGAGCTGGAGAATGAGGCGTTGCGCATATTCAGCTCCTGACGGAAGTTTTTGGTATCGGCAGTACTGATACTGCGGCCGTCGATTTCCATACGCATATTCAGCAGGTTAAAGCTGCGGATGAAGTTGCTGACCCTGCCGCGGCCATAGAGGTCGTAAGCACCAGCGAGTACCACGTCTTTGATCTTGAAGGGCTCTGGTGAGGATACGATGCCGATCATGCCATTACCAACCGTTACCCCGTAATAATTTTTCGGGTCAATGTTGGCAGCGGAGATGACCCAGGGGTCTTGCGCAACAGCAATCAATGCGGTGAGAAAAATAAAGGCAAGGGTGAAGGCTTTTTTCATCTGGCTTTGTTTGGCACAAAGCTATCAAAAACTACCACTCGCCCCGCCGCCTCCGCTGCTGCCGCCCTGGAAAGGTGTTTCCGGACCAGGAGCAGGACTCTGTTTGAAGGTTTCAGCGATCACCAGGGCTTCCAACTGACTGGCGGAGAAGGATTCAATCACGGGAGGTTCAGCGGTGAATCCATGCCGGGGTTGTTGCAGAAAACGGAGCAGGAGGTATCCCGTAACAATCAGGATCAGTCCTCCGAGTACCATCATGATCTCCACGGGTAATAACTGGTAGTAATACCGGAAAGTGAGTATGGTTGCCGGGATGAGCAAAAGGCCGAGCCGCAGGTAAACGACACTTTTTTTACCGATACCCACCAGCAGGTAAACTACCGGTATGCCGAAGGTCAGGATCCAGAAGGCCCAGCCAAAGGCAAAAGGAGTGGAAGGATCAGAAGAAATGCCCATCAGTTCTTCCCCCAGTTTTCTCACGATGAAATAGTTACCACTGGCATAAGCAGCCAGCAGCATCAACACCTGAAGGGCCAGCAGGCAGGACCTGTAATGCCGCAGTGAATAGTATTGCTTTCCCTTTTCCGCGAGCAGCGCCAGTGCCAGTGATACGGCCAGTAATACAAATGGAGCAGAAGCTTTGGCGCCAGCTCCCAATGGGGTATAAACAAAATAAATAAAAGCCAGCAAAGCGGCACCTGCTACCAGGGTAGCGGGCACATAAGCATAGCGCAGGACAAAAGGAATGGCCGTCAGTAAAATGACCAGTGAAATTCCAGTTGAATTGAAATTGCCCAGGATCAGGATCCCGCCCATCAGTGAACCCGCACTATCAATAATAAGGGCATCAT
The DNA here is from genome assembly GCA_044220945.1 of Chitinophagaceae bacterium. Taxonomy (GTDB): domain Bacteria; phylum Bacteroidota; class Bacteroidia; order Chitinophagales; family Chitinophagaceae; genus Endoryza. Next base: position 49,633 of record JBGAQC010000016.1, read on the forward strand.
CCACACCGGAATGCCGGTGTTGTTTTTCGTTAATGAAAATTTCGAGAATGAAAACTGATAGTACTGCGCTCAGGATCAGGACTACGCCAAATCCATTTTCGCTGCCTGCGGCAAAGAGCAGGGACAGGATCCCATTGGCAAAGCTGATCGCCAGGAAACTCAGGATAGCCAGGCCGATCCGGATGAAAAAGTTCGGGGTATAGAACCCTGGCCGGTACTTTTGGAACACTTGTACCAGACCATCTTTATCCAGACGCCCTTCTTCATAACAGGTTTCAGCCTGCTCGCGCATCCAGAGCGCCTGTAACCTTGTTTTATTCCAGGCGATCATCGGCTTTGAGTTTTTTATTGGTGTTCATGAGAAAGCGGATCAGTACGATACTGGAAATGATCAGGTAGATCAGCGTCAGGTAAATGCCGCCCAGACTATAAAAATGCAGCTTGTCCAGCAGCATGATCACAGTATATCCGCAACCGATATAGAGATAGATGGCCAGTACCACCATGAAGTAAAACGATTTTTCACGGAAAGCTTCACGAAAGGTATAATAGGCAAATACCGCCAACGGGAAGATCCAGAACATGAAATAACTCTCGTAATGGAACATGGCAGCCAGCAGGGAAACAAAAAGCAAATGCGTGCCGAAGTTGCGGTAGGTTAAGGCAAAGTGGGCTTTAACGCTTTTGGTCCGGCTGAAATGCGCCAGCACCAGCAGGAATACTCCCAGGGCAATGCCGGTAAAGATCAGGCTCTCGCTGTTGAAATCATTGTCCTTCAGTAATGTTGCCGGAGTAATGGCAATGCCTGCCCAGGCAGCCAGATTAGTTAAAGCGAGGCTCAATATCCCGAGATGATCAAAATAATAGGCGCTAACAAACAGGATCACCATGGGTATAAAAGTGGCCAGTCCATACCGGTTACCGAATACGTTATACTGGTATTGCATATAGCCGAGAAAACTCAGCAGGCATAAAGCCCCTAATAATAAGATGTAGTCATACAGTAATCCCGGGGAAGGCTGCCGGTTATTTGTATAAGCTTTGGCGAGGCGGATACAATACCCGTAGCAACCCAGTGTAATGACTCCTATAGCGATCAGTATAGTGAGATGGCCGATGGTATCAATATTCTTGTAGATCAGCACGCCCAATCCGGAACTCAGAAGCAGTACACCAGCATACAAAATCGTCCGCAATTCCCAATGCACGGCAAAGAGTGGCTGTGGTGCCGGTTGCTTCAATGCCGAGAGCCTGTCCGCACTCAGGGCACTATCGCTTTCTAGCTGTTGGAAAAATTCGGTTTCGTGCTGGGGCAAAGGTGCTGATTTAATTATTTAAACGGGTGAATCCGCCATCGATCGGATAGTCACATCCGGTGATGAAGGATGCTTCGTCGCTGCAAAGGTAGAGGGCGAGACAGGCGATCTCATGCGGACTGGCCATGCGGCCGATGGGCTGGGTTTTCGAGAGCTTTTCAAACATTTCCGCTTCGCGGCCCGGATAGTTTTTGGAAATGAATCCATCAACAAAAGGTGTATGCACGCGGGCCGGGGAAATGCAATTACAGCGGATGCCATAACCGATATAATCTTTGGCAACCGACAGTGTCATGGCTACAATCGCTCCCTTGGTGGTGGAATAGGCAAAACGGTCGGGGATGCCAATGGTGGCTGCAATAGAAGCGGTATTCAGGATCACGCCGCCTTTTCCTTTCATATGGGGCAGTACGGCCTGGATAACATTAAATGCGCCTTTTACATTCACATTCATCAGCCGGTCGAAATCGGCTTCCGAAGTGTTCTCTGCGTTGCCTACATGCGCAATGCCGGCATTGTTGATCAGTACATCCACAGTACCTTTTTCTCCGAGTAAGGTGTTTATGGTGCTGCGCACTTCCTGTTGCAGGGAGATGTCTACTGCATAGGCTTTTGACTGGCCGCCAGCAGCATTGATCTCAGCAGCAGTTTCAGCTGCGCCTTTTTCATCTTTGTCAAGAATATGCACAGCAGCACCTTGTTTGCCAAACAAAAGCGCAATGGCTTTACCGATGCCGCTGCCGGCGCCGGTGATGAATACAGTCTTATTATCTAAACGGAACATAAGGCTAAGTTAGCTGAATTAATCGTTTGATGGTGTTTTCCGGATGATGATACCAGTCGGCGAAGGCATCGGCTGCTTTTTCGACCGGATCGATTGCAGTGATCAGTTTGCCATAGTCTTTTTCTCCGGCTTCCAGCATACGGATCACGGCAGCAAATTCGCCCAGGGCATTCCGGCTGCCGGTAAGGGTCAGTTCCTTTCGGACGATCAGCGAGGTGTCCAGCGGAACCTGTCCGGGGGCATACCCAACTGTAGTTACTCTACCTGCAAAAGCAACGATCTCCAGGGCCAGTTGGTATGTGGCTGCTGCGCCTGCACTTTCGATCACCACATCCACGCCATCATTATGGGTCAGTCCGCGTATAAATGCAGCTGCATCTGTTTCCTTTGTATTGATCGTATACTGCACACCGAATTGCTGCATCAGTTCCAGCCTTGCATTTTCCTGATCGATGGCGATCACATGGGCTCCCTTGGAGAGGGCTGCCAGTATCACGCCGGTACCGATCATGCCGGCGCCGAGTACGGCCACCCATTCGCCTTTTTTCAGTTTGGCGCGTTCGGTGGCATGGTACCCCACGCTTAAAGGCTCTACCAGACTGAGCCATTCCATCGGCAGCTGCGCAGAAGTATATAATTTCTGATACGGAACTGCCAGCAGGGGCTGCATCGCGCCATCTCTTTGTACGCCCAGGGTCTGGTTATGGGCGCAGGTATTAAAGCGTTGTTGCCGGCAGGCTGGGCATTGGCCACAGGCGGTATAGGGATTGACCGTAACGGCAGAACCAATAACCACTGCATCCGGAACGGCTTTACCTTTTTCTATAACAACAGCACTGATCTCATGTCCGGGTATTCGCGGGTAGCTGACCAGCGGCATCTTGCCCTTGTAGCTGCTGAGGTCGGTACCGCAGATCCCTACATAATGGATCTGCAGCAATACGTCTTCTGCACCCAGCTCAGGTACAGCTGCAGGTACCAATGCAATCTCAAAGGGATTTTCCAGCAGTACTGCAGGTCTCATGGTTTATTTTTTTACCGGAACGATTTTGTGACCTTTCCATCCAAAGTAGAGTACCACCATGAAACAGATCATGGGTACGATATAGGCGTTCTGCATGCTGCCGGTGGCGTCGGAGATCAATCCCATGAATAACGGAAAAATGGCACCACCCACGATCGACATTACAATGAAGGAGGATGCGATCTTGCTTTCTTCACCCAGATCTTTAATGCCCAGGGCAAAGATGGTCGGGAACATGATCGACATGAAGAAGGGCACGGCCATAACTGCATATACGGCTGTGGGCCCTTTGATGAGCATGGCCACAGCGATCAGCAGGATATTAATGATGGCATAGAGGGAAAGCAGTTTTGCGGGTTTGATGTATTTCATCAGGAAGGTGCCGGCAAAGCGGCCCACCATGAAGCCTACCATGGCTATGGAGCCCCACCAGAGGGCGGCTGTCTTTTCCGGGAGATCCATCATTTGCTTGGTAAAACGGATGAAGAAGGAGCCTACACAAACCTGCGCACCTACATAAAAGAGCTGTGCTATAACGGCCCAGGTAACATGGCTGTGGCGGAAGATGCGTGCGGAGAAACTGTGTTCCTCATCACCGCCATCGGTTTCCTTCACTTCGGGAATGCGTGCCACAAAGAATAAACCAGCGACAACCAGGACCACACAGGCAATGACGAGATAGGGCATTTTTACTGTACCGGCTTCACTGAGCAGGTAGCTATTGAGTGCGTCGGACGACATACTCTTCAACTCAGCTTCCGTATGTTCCACACCGGAGAGGATGAATTGTCCGCCGATGATGGGTGCCACAAATGCACCCACGCCGTTAAAGGATTGTGCAAAATTCAGGCGTTGTTCGGATGTGGCCGGGTCTCCCAGTTTGGTGATATAGGGATTGGCAACCGTTTCCAGGAAGGTGGCACCGCTGGCGATGATAAACAGTGCGGTAAGAAACAGGGTATAGTTACGGGAGGAGGCTGCTGGCAGGAAGAGCAAGGCACCGGCTGCATAGAGGACCAGTCCGAACAGGATACCTTTCTTATATCCATATTTATGCATGAGCCAGCCTGCGGGCAATGCCATCACAAAATAGCCGATATATACAGCGGTATCGATCAGTGCTGACTGGGTATCAGTAAGCTGACAGGCTTTTTTCAGGTGCGGGATCAGGATCGGGTTGGTGTTGTGCAGGAAGGCCCAAAGGAAAAACAGGCTGGTGACCAGAATGAAAGGAACCAGGTACTGGTTTTTCCCATTGGCAGTGTTGGTGTTTGGCATGCAATCGGTATTAAACGTTGAGTATTGATCAGGTCAGTGAACGGTCGAGATGGGTATAACCGCCATCTACATAAATGATCTGTCCGGTGGTATGCGAACTGCGGCTGCTGCAGAGGAAGACCACCATATCGGCGATCTCTTCTGAGGTCGTGAACCGCTTTTCAAAAGGTATTTTAGAAACGATCTGTTCCAGTTTTTCCTTGGGATTGGGCAGGGTATTGATCCACATTTCATACAAAGGTGTCCATACTTCAGCAGGGATGACGGCATTCACGCGGATGGAGAAGGGGGCCAGTTCGGCAGCCCATTCCCGGGTGAGGGCATTCACGCCACCCTTGGATGCCGCATAGCCGGAGGTATGTCCCTGGCCTGTAACGGCTACTTTGGAACCTATATTGATGATCACGCCTTTGCTGGCTTTGAGATGGGGTAATGCATAATGCGCCAGGTTATAATAATGGGTCAGGTTCTTGTGGATGGATTCGAGGAAGCGCTCCGGTGAGCCACTTTCGAGGTCCACGCCATCATTCACACCGGCATTATTGATCAACCCGTCGATGCGGCCATATTTTTCGATGGTGAAATTGATCAACTCCTTGCAAGCCTCTGCGTCGGATAACTCAATGCTCTGCGCACTGGCTTTGCCTTTGTTTTTCACAATGGCATCCACCATTTTCTGGTTATCCTCTTTGTTGCGGCCGGCCACCATAACAATGGCACTTTCATTGGCCAACGAAGTGCAGATGGCGGCACCGATGCCTTTGGCACCACCGGTAACGATAAATACTTTCTGGGCAAGATGCAGGTCCATAGAATCAGTTGTGCAGGTTATAATTTATAAAAGGATGTGGCATTGCCACCGAAAAATTTTTCCTTGTTTTCGGGCAAGGCGTTCTCCAGGTATTTTTCCAGCAGGCTTTTCCATTGTACGTAGATGCCGCTGAGCAGGATCACGGGCCAGTCGCTGCCGTAGACCACCCGGTCGGGGCCAAAAGCATCGAACACCACATCCAGATACGGATAGAAATCTCCCGCACTCCAGTTCTTCCAATTGGTTTCCGTAAAGAGGCCGGATACTTTGCATAAAATATTGGGCTGGGCCGCCAGTGCTTTCATATGGCGGCTCCATTCCCGGATCTCTTTGGATTTGATATCGGGCTTGGCGCAATGGTCCACGATCAGGGGCAGGGAAGGGAATTGTGCCGCAAAATCGACAGCGGCCGGTAATTGGTGATGATAGATGAGGATATCATAGGTATAGCCCCTGCTCTCCAGTTTTGCCACGCCTTCACGGAATTTTTTTCCATACAGGAAATCTGCAGGTTCTCCCTGTACTATATGCCGCCAGCCTTTGATGATGGGGTATTGGGAAAAGTAGTCGAGCCGTTCTTCCAGCTTCGGGTCCTGCAGGTCGATCCAGCCCACCACGCCTTTGATGAAATCATGTGTAGCGGACAGCTCCACCAGGAAATGCGTTTCCAGCTCACTCTGGTCGGCCTGAACGGCTACCACACCATCAATACCGTTGCGTTTTGCCATTGGGGCAAAGTGTTCCGGCAGGTAATCCTGCTGCAACACTTTCATGTCGTCGGTGATCCAGGCGTCCCGCTGTTTATTGTATTTCCAGAAATGTACGTGGCTGTCGATGGTCATGGCAATTCAAATATTTTGTCCATCAGGATCCATTTTTCTCCTTCTTTTGCCCAGGGCAGGGGTTGCTGGAACTGCCACATCAGGGTTTCCCATTCCTGCACCTTTGGATTGGAAGCATCCATAGCACCTTTCCGTTCAAAACTGAAACTGTCGTCGCCCTCCAATATCATGAAGAGGCGGTTACCGGTGCGGTAAATATCCAGCACGGTGATACCTGCATCCTTGATACTGGCAATGATCTCCGGCCATACCTTACGGTGCCAGTCTTCATATGCTGCAATCAACGCAGGGTCATCTTTCAGATCAAGGGCAAGACAGTACCGCATAGGTTTTATTTATCTTTTGTGCCTTTGTGTCTTTGTGACTTAGTGGTTTAAAAGCAATCAAGATTGCCATGCCTTAGCCCGCTGCCTGCTGCTTCCCAGCCCATCAATGCCCAGTTCCACCACATCACCCGGTTTCAGGTAAATGGATTCCGGCTTTTGTCCCATGCCCACGCCTGCAGGTGTACCGGTGCTGATGATATCCCCCGGCAACAGGGTCATGAACTGGCTCACATAATGCACCAGGAAAGGGATTTTGAAAACCAGGTTGGCAGTCGTGCCATCCTGCATCATCTTGCCATTTACTGTTAACCAGAGCCGCAGCTGGTGCGGATCAGCGATTTCATCTTTAGTGGCTATATAGGGCCCGATCGGTGCAAACGTATCACAGCTTTTGCCTTTCACCCACTGGCCGCTGCGTTCGAGCTGAAACTCCCGTTCACTATAGTCGTTATGCAAGGCGTAACCAGCTACATAATCCATGGCTTCCGCCTCTTCCACATAGCTGGCTTTTTTGCCGATCACTACGGCCAGTTCCACTTCCCAATCGGTCTTTTTGCTGTTTTTTGGGATCACCAGGTCGTCGTTGGGGCCGCAGAGTGCTGTGGTCGCTTTGAAGAACACTACAGGTTCTGCGGGAAGCTGCATATTACTTTCCCTGGCATGGTCCGAATAGTTCAGACCGATGCAGATGATCTTGGACGGTCGGTAAATAGGTGCGCCAAGCCGGGTTCCGGCAGGAATTACCGGGCAGGATGCCTGGTGCTGCCCCAGCCAGTTTTTCAGACGGTTGAGGCCATCGGAGGCCAGAAAGGCCTCATTATAATCGGAACCGAAAGCGCTGCAGTCGATCCGGGTGCCATTTTCCAGTTGCACCCCCGGTTTTTCAGCGCCCGGTTCCCCAAAACGGATCAGTTTCATGTGGAGTAATTTCGTTCCGAATCTACTTTGATTTTCAACGCATACCAAACCTAATTGCGGAAACGTTTTCACCCCTAACACCCATTAGTATTTTCATGTAACTTTGCTCCTCAGTACATATATATATTATGGAAGCCACTCCTGCTGTTAAAGTCCGCATAGTTACTGCCGCCAGCCTCTTCGACGGTCATGATGCTGCGATCAATATCATGCGCCGCATCCTGCAGAGCAAGGGGGCGGAGATCATTCACCTGGGCCATAACCGTTCTGTAAAAGATATCGTGGAAGCTGCAATTGAAGAGGATGCGCAGGGGATTGCCTTGACCAGTTACCAGGGCGGGCACCTTGAATTCTTTAAGTACATGCGCGACCTGCTGGTGGAGAATGGCTGCGGGCATATCAAAATATTTGGCGGCGGCGGTGGTACCATCCTGCCTGAGGAAATTGAAGAACTCCATCAATATGGCATCACCCGGATCTATTCACCCGATGATGGCCGCAAGATGGGATTGGAGGGGATGATCGAGGAAGTGGTGGAACTTTGCAAGGCATCCGTTGGCCCCCTCCCGACCTCCTCCCCAACAACGTTGGGGAGAGGAGTAGGCAGTCTCCCTGATTATTGGAGAGCCTCTGCAACTTGGAATGGTAAGACACCACTTGACGAGGTAAATGATGTTCGTAAAGTAGCCAGAGCCATTACATTAGCGGAAACAGGATTGTTTCCGGATATGGATGAGAAAGACTGGGCAGAATACCATTTACAAGCAGATCCGCTCCTTTATGCAAAGCTGAAAGGGTTTTCAAAGAAGCACCGTAAGGAACCCACACAGGCTGAAGCGTTGCTTTGGACAAAACTCAGCAATAATCAACTAGGCATAAAGTTCAGGAGGCAACATATTATCGGACGTTATATTGCCGATTTTGCGTCTTTGAGTAAACGACTGATCATTGAAGTAGATGGTCTGTACCATCAATTACCCGAAATGGTTATCAGTGATGCAGAACGTACAAAAGAACTGAACTCACTCGGCTATGAAGTACTTCGTTTCACAAATGATGAGATCCTTTCCAATATCAATGCAGTAGTACAATCCATTTCAACTAAACTCAGCCAACTCCCGACTAAAAGCAAGATAAGTTTAGTCAGCGGGTTGCAAAAAGTCTCCCCCACCGGGGGAGATTTAGAGGGGGCCAACGAATCCTCCAATACCATCCCCGTTCTCGGCATCACCGGCACTGGCGGAGCCGGAAAGTCATCGGTGACCGACGAGATCGTACGCCGCTTCCTGAACAATTTCACCGACAAGACCATTGCGGTCATTTCAGTCGATCCTTCCAAAAAGAAAACCGGCGGTGCCTTGTTGGGCGACCGGATCCGGATGAATGCTATCGCCCATCCGCGGGCCTATATGCGCAGTCTCGCCACCCGCGACGATAATACCGCACTCAGTGCCTATGTAAAAGATGCCATCGCCATCTGTAAAGCTGCGGGCTATGATTTTATCATACTCGAAAGTGCCGGCGTTGGACAGTCCGATGCCTCCATCCTCGATTTCTGTGATGTGAGCCTCTATGTAATGACTCCCGAATACGGAGCGGCTTCGCAGTTGGAGAAGATCAATATGCTCGATTACGCCGACCTGGTCTGCATCAATAAATTCGATAAAGCCGGAGCCCTCGACGCCCTGGCCGATGTACGTAAACAATACAAGCGTAACCATGGATTGTGGACAGCCAAAGATGAGGAACTGCCCATATTGGGCACCATGGCCAGCAAGTTCAATGATGAAGGCGTGAACCAGCTCTTTGCGCTGCTGATCCGGAAAGTTCAGGATAAGACCGGGACCTCATTTGCCAGCATCCATTTTTCGGAGACGGCTAAAGTGTCGCAGGCGGTAATTCCGGCTAATCGTACCCGTTACCTGAGCGAGATCTCTGAAAATAACCGGAATTACGACCAGCTGGTGAAAGACCAGTCGGCTATTGCTTCCAGACTCTACCAGCTGCAAGGGGCGATGGAAACCCTGAAAAAAGATGGTAAGGCAGATGCAGCCATGCTGGCAGCATTTGAAGCACAGATACAATTTTATTCTGACCAGCTGACCCCGGTATCCCGCAAGCTGATCCAGCATTGGCCGGAGAAAGTAAAAGAGTACAGTAAAGACTATTACGAGTATACCGTGCGTGATAAAGTGATCCGGCAGCCCATGTTCAGTAACAGCCTGAGTGGCACCCGGATCGCAAAAGTGGTGTTACCCAAATACAAAGACTGGGGCGATATCCTCGCCTGGCAGGCGCAGGAAAATGTGCCCGGGCATTTCCCCTTTACTTCTGGCGTATTCCCCTTAAAGCGGGAAGGAGAGGATCCCACACGTATGTTTGCCGGAGAAGGCGGACCGGAGAGGACCAACAAGCGCTTTCATTATGTATCGGTGGACCAGCCGGCCAAGCGGCTGTCTACTGCGTTCGACAGTGTAACATTATATGGAGAAGATCCTGATCACCGCCCGGATATCTACGGCAAGATCGGCAACAGCGGCGTGAGCATCGCCACAGTGGATGATGCCAAGAAACTCTACAGTGGCTTCGATCTTTGTGACCCACGCACTTCTGTTTCGATGACCATTAATGGTCCGGCACCCATGTTGCTGGCCTTTTTCATGAATACGGCGATAGACCAGCAATGCGAAAAATACATTACGGAAAACGGCCTCTGGGATCAGGTGAAGCAACAGGTTGCGGCAAAGTATAGAAACCAGCAGCAACCGGTTTATATGCATGCGTCGGCATCCGGCTCTCTTCCTGAAGGACATAACGGTTTGGGACTGGCCCTGCTGGGTGTCAGTGGTGATGAAGTATTACCTCCTGATGTGTATGCACAACTCAAAGCCAAAGCCCTGTCGCAGGTAAGAGGAACGGTGCAGGCCGATATCCTGAAAGAAGACCAGGCACAGAATACCTGTATTTTCTCTACGGAGTTTGCCCTGAAGCTGATGGGTGATGTGCAGGAATATTTCATCCGGCAGAATGTCCGCAATTTCTACAGCGTATCCATCAGCGGTTATCATATCGCAGAAGCAGGTGCCAATCCCATCACCCAACTGGCTTTCACGCTGGCCAATGGGTTTACCTATGTAGAGTATTACCTGAGCCGGGGCATGAACATTGATGACTTCGCACCCAACCTCTCGTTCTTTTTCAGCAATGGAATGGATCCCGAGTATAGTGTGATCGGTCGTGTGGCCCGCCGGATCTGGGCCAAGGCCATGAAGTATAAGTACAAGGCCAATAAGCGCAGCCAGATGCTGAAGTACCATATCCAGACCTCCGGCCGCTCGCTGCATGCCCAGGAGATCGACTTCAATGATATCCGTACCACTTTACAGGCGCTCTATGCGATCTACGACAATTGCAACAGTCTTCATACAAATGCCTACGACGAAGCCATTACCACGCCTACTGAAGAAAGTGTACGCCGGGCCATGGCCATCCAGCTGATCATCAACCGAGAGCTGGGTACCGCCAAGGCTGAGAATTTCACGCAAGGCAGCTTTGTGATGGAAGAACTCACGGCATTAGTGGAAGAAGCGGTGCTCACTGAATTCGACCGACTTACCGAAAGAGGCGGTGTACTCGGTGCCATGGAGCGGATGTACCAGCGCAACAAGATCCAGGAAGAAAGTCTCCATTACGAACACCTCAAGCATACCGGTGAATTACCCATTATCGGCGTTAATACCTTCCTTAATAAAAAGGGCAGTCCCACGGTAGTGCCGGGCGAAGTGATCCGCAGTACCAGCGAAGAAAAAGAACAGCAGATCACCAACCTTCGGGCCTTCTGGAAACGGAATGAGGCAAAAAGTACCGCTGCACTGGAGCAACTCCGCAAAACCGCCATTGAAAACGGCAACCTCTTTGAAGCCCTGATGGAAACAGTGAAGTACTGTTCATTGGGACAGATCACAAGGGCTTTGTATGAAGTGGGGGGGCAGTATCGGAGGAATATGTAGTGAGTGGTGAGTAGTCGTATAAGGGTATCTTCCTGATATCGTCATTCCGGCGAAGGCCGGAATCTCATCAAAACTTGCGTGAATATTAAAACAAGGGATTCTGGCCTTCGCCAGAATGACGACCCGTTAAATAGTACGGATTCCTTCCAACGTCGATAGTTGCAAGTATGACGCTACCAGTCAGATTTTTTCCCGCCTCTCCCTTTTTTCTTCTGACTACCGGCTACCGGCTACTGACTACTTTCTGCAAACCTTTGCAGCCCCAATCCCCCCTAAACGGCCGCTATCCCGCTCATTTTTAGTAATTTCACCCCTTTCCGGCCTCCGGAATAGGATGCTTCGCTTGCTTGCCTTTCTGAATTTGTGTATATGACTGCAGAACATCAACGCCTGGCAGTGAATGCCACCAAACCTGTTCCATTAGTACAATGGGGTCCTTACCTCAGCGAACGCCAATGGGGAACGGTACGTGAAGATTACGGTCCCTGGGGCGATGCCTGGCACTATTTCCCTTTTGAACATGCCCATGCCCGCGCTTATCACTGGGGTGAAGACGGGATTGCCGGGATCTCCGATTACCTGCAGAACCTCTGCTTTTCCGTTGCCTTGTGGAACCGTAAGGATAAAATCCTCAAGGAGCGCTTATTCGGTCTGGGTAACCGGGAAGGCAATCACGGGGAAGATGTGAAAGAACTCTATTATTATCTGGATAATACCCCTACGCACGGGTACATGCAGTACCTGTATAAATACCCGCAGCAGGAGTTTCCCTACGAAAAGCTCAAGGAAGTGAACGGCAAACGGAGCCGCCTGGAGCCGGAGTATGAGATCCTGGATACCGGCGTATTTGACAATGATGAGTACTTTGATGTGCTGGTCACCTATGCCAAGCATACGGAACAGGATATCTTCATCCGCATTGAAGTCACGAACCGGGCTAAGAAAGCGGCAGAGCTGAAAGTCTTACCTACGCTCTGGTTTTACAATCGCCTCTCCAACAAACGCAGCAAACAACCGCCCCGGATCACCGCGGTCAATAAGACGACTGTAAAGGCTTTTCACGAGCACCTCGGTAATTATTATTTCTATTACCAGCAGTCCACCGACGCGTTGTTTACCGACAACGAAACCAATATGGAACTGGTGAAAGGTATTCCGAATGAAACACCTTTTACGAAAGATGCCATTCATTCGGCCATAATTGAAGGAAAGAACAGGGAATTACTGCGCAACCGGAAGCAAGGAACAAAGTTCTCTCCTGTTTACAAGCTCAGGCTGCAAGCGGGGGAAACAAAATTCATCTATTGCCGGCTGAGCAACCAACTGATGGACCATCCCTTCACCAGTGGCTTTACCAATATATTCCAGGAGAAGAAAGCAGAGGCTGATGAATATTATGCAGCTATTCTCCCCAAAGGAATGAATGAGGACATGGCCCGGATCCAGCGGCAGGCCCTGGCAGGACTACTCTGGAGCAAACAATATTATCATTATGATGTGGAACGCTGGCTCACCACCAGCGACGGCATTTCTCCGGTGAGCGACCTGAAGCAGAAGGGAAGGAACCACGACTGGAAGCACCTCAAGAACCAGGATATCATTTCCATGCCCGATAAATGGGAATATCCCTGGTATGCAGCCTGGGACCTGGCCTTCCAGTGTATTTCCATGGCTGTTGCCGATCCAACATTCGCCAAGCACCAGCTGCTGCTGATCATGCGTGAATGGTATATGAAACCCGATGGACAGCTGCCCGCCTACGAATGGAATTTCGGGGATGTGAATCCGCCTGTACAGGCCTGGGCTGTAATGCAGGTATACCATATCGAAAAGAAACGGAACGGAAAAGGCGATATCGTCTTCCTCAAAAAAGCCTTCCAGAAACTGCTGATCAACTTTACCTGGTGGATCAACCGGAAAGACCGCAAAGGCGACAGCATCTTTGAAGGTGGCTTCCTGGGACTCGACAATATCGGAGTATTCAACCGCAGTCACCACATGACCGATGGCATGCAGCTCGAACAGGCCGATGGCACCAGCTGGATGGGCACCTATGCCCTCGATATGATGGATATGGCCATTGAAATTGCACAGGAAGATGAGGCGTTTGAAGATACAGCTACCAAATTCTTTGAGCATTTTGTGCTGATCGCTGAAGCACTGAATGAACACCACCTCTGGAATGAAGAGGATAAATTCTATTATGATGCGTTATGTCTGCCGGATGCCGCGCCCATACCGCTCAAGATACAGTCTATTGTAGGCCTCACTCCGCTTTTTGCCGTCTCAACGATCGACAAGGCGGTGCTTGATAAACTCGATGACTTCACGAAACGGATCAACTGGTTTGAGCGCTACCGCAAACGCAATAAGAAGTTCTGGCCCAATGAAGAAGGCAAGGAAGGAGCTCAGCTCCTCCTTTCCCTGGTACCCCGCGAAAAGCTGGTACACCTGCTCGAAAAACTGCTGGATGAAAAAGGCTTTCTTTCCGAAGGTGGTATTCGGGCCCTGTCGAAATACCACGAGGATAATCCTTACTCCGTCACCCTCAATGGAGAAGTACATACGATCCGTTATGATCCAGGTGATGCCACCAGCGATATGTTTGGTGGCAACAGCAACTGGCGTGGCCCGGTCTGGATGCCCATCAACTTCCTCATTATCCAGAGCATTCGCCGCTATGGTGAGTTTTATGGCGACAGCCTTAAAGTGGCTTATCCCACCGGCTCCGGCAACCAGCTCAACCTCACGGAAGTGGCACAGGCCCTGACCAAACGTGTGATCAGTCTCTTTGAAAAAGACGCCGCAGGCAAGCGCCGCTGTTACGACGATCACAACTGGTTTTACCAGAAACCCGAAAATGAACACCTGGTGCTGTTCTATGAATATTTCCATGGCGATTCGGGCCGCGGACTGGGTGCCAATCACCAGACGGGGTGGACGGCGCTGGTGGCGGAGCTGATCAGTGAGTATGGGAGTGATGAGCCGAAGTGACGATGAGCCGATATGTCGATGAGCCGATGAGCCGATATGTCGATGAGCCGATTGAAGAAGGTTCCTTTTATTTGTCATTCCGGAAATCGGTGCATCCTTCAGGTTATCGGTACGTCATTCTGGCGAAGGCCAGAATCCCTTGATAGGTAACGCGCCGTCATTCTGGCGAAGGCCAGAATCCCTTGATAGGTAACGCGCCGTCATTCTGGCGAAGGCCAGAATCCCTTGATTACAAGATATATAGAGAATATTCAGCAAAAAGCGTATCTTCGGCTATTACTGATTAAACAATTGTTCTTTGCGATTTACTGAATTTGATTTTCATCCCGACCTCATGGAAGGGATCGACGCCTCCGGATATGAGAATGCCACCCCTGTACAGGAAAAAGTGATTCCGCCGATTCTGGCCGGAAAAGACGTGATTGCCTCCGCCCAGACCGGTACCGGTAAAACAGCCGCTTTCTTACTGCCGATCATGAACCGCCTGCTGGAGCACAAGCACGAGGGACAGGTAGGTGCGCTCATTATTGTTCCGACACGCGAACTGGCCATCCAGATCTCCCAGCATATTGAAGGACTTTCCTATTTCACCAACCTGAGTTCCATTGCCATCTATGGCGGGAACGACGGACAGAGTTTTGTGAATGAGAAGAAAGCGCTGCAGATGGGTGCCGATATCGTGGTGTGCACACCCGGCCGCATGATCGCCCATATCAACATGAACTATGTGAACATGAAGGGGCTCCAGTTCCTGGTGCTCGATGAGGCCGACCGCATGCTCGATATGGGTTTTCTCGACGATATCATGCGGATCATCCAGGTGACCCCACCTACCCGCCAGTCGCTGCTCTTTTCGGCCACCATGCCCGATAAGATCCGGCAGCTGGCCCGTACCATCCTGAAGAACCCGGATGAAGTGAATATCGCCATCTCCAGGCCTCCCGA
Organism: Chitinophagaceae bacterium; assembly: GCA_044220945.1. Lineage (GTDB taxonomy): Bacteria > Bacteroidota > Bacteroidia > Chitinophagales > Chitinophagaceae > Endoryza. The sequence continues at coordinate 64,881 of JBGAQC010000016.1, forward strand.
GAAGATCGTGCAGAAAGCCTTTGTGGTGTATGAACCCCAGAAACTGCCCCTCGTAAAACATATCCTCCAGCATACTCCTTATAAAAGTGCGCTCATCTTCTGCGGCAAGAAGCAGGATGTAAAGCAGCTGACCCGCTTATTGCAGCGCAATAATTTCTCCGTTGCGGAAATGCACAGCGACCTGCAGCAGGCACAGCGCGAAGAAGTGATCATCGGCTTCACCAGCGGCCGCTTTCCCATACTCGTGGCTACCGATATCCTCAGCCGCGGTATTGACATTGACACCATTGATCTGGTGATCAATTATGATGTGCCGCACGACGGGGAGGACTATGTGCACCGCATTGGCCGTACGGCCCGTGCAGAGGCAGATGGTATGGCATTCACTTTTGTCAATGAAAAAGAGCAGAACCGTTTCGCTTCCATCGAAAAACTCATTGATAAAGTAGTGGAAAAAGCCAAAGTGCCGGATGAACTCGGCTCCGTACCCGCCTACCAGCCCCGTGAACGGCGTGGTGGGGGAGGAGGTGGCCGGCATCATGGCGGTGGCGGCAACAGAGGCGGTTCCGGAAGAAAATTCCACCAGAAGCGTAAATCCTGATCTATGCGGCGCAATACAAACGGACAAGCCTTCAGTATTATGGCCATTGTCCTGTTCCTGCTATCCTGTTCGCATAATGCATACCGTAGCACCAACCGGGTCTATAAAAAGCAGGTAAAGGAATATGTAAAGCTGCTCCGTGAATATCCTTTGCAGGATTCCGCCCAGCAGGCACCTTTCTTTGCCGGAACCACCAATTTTGGTATCCGCCGTCCCAACTTTGTAGTGATCCACCATACGGCGCAGAACAGCTGCGACCAGACGCTCAAGACCTTCACGCTGACCCGTACTGCTGTAAGCGCCCACTATGTGATCTGCCGTGATGGGGTGGTATTTCATATGCTCAACGATTATTTCCGGGCCCAGCATGCCGGCGTCAGCCGCTGGGGCAATACTACCGACTTGAACAGTTCCAGTATTGGTATTGAGATCGACAATAATGGCTTCGAGCCCTTTACAGACATGCAGATGAACAGTTTGCTCGAACTGCTGGGCCGGTTGAAACGGGCTTACAGCATACCACAGGCTAATTTCATGGGACATGCCGACGTGGCGCCCGGCCGCAAAGTGGATCCCAGCCGCTTCTTCAACTGGAAACTCCTCGCTGATAATGGGTATGGCTACTGGTATGATACCACCAATGTTACTGTTCCTGCACAGTTCAATCCCTTGCATGCCCTTCGTATCATCGGGTACAATATCAAGGATTCCGTATCCGCGATCCAGAGCTACAAGATCCATTTCACGCCGAACGACTCCACGCGGAGTTTGAATGAAGCGGACAGGAAGATACTGTGGAGTTTGGTGGAGAAATACAGGTAATGTGGCAATGTGGCGATGTGACGATGTGGCAATAGGCTGACGCACGAACCTTTCTCTTGCTTTCATCCCAGTTTCCTCGTATTGTCATTCCGCTTCCTTTTATTGTCATTCCGCGTCCTCTTATTGTCATTCCCGCGAAGGCGGGAATCCCCTTCTCTTTAGTTGTAATAGTCATTCGCATTGAGGCGTTTGAAAAAAATACGTTACTGAGATAATTTATCCATTACATGGGATGGGATTCCCGCCTTCGCGGGAATGACAGTTGATGGTATGGGAATGACAATTGATGGTATGGGAATGACAGTTGATGGTATGGGAATGACAGTTGATGGTATGGGAATGACAGTTGATGGTATGGGAATGACAGTAACCAGGAAGAAGCAGACATCAGGCGTCAGCCTATTGCCACATCGTCACATCGCCACATTCTTCTAGTCAAACAGCCCTTTCGGCGTCAGCCTCGCAATCACCGTCTCATCATCCGCCTTCCGCGTGCGTATCGTATTCACGGTCCAGGCCTCGAGGTCATCGGAGGGACATTCATAATCGAGAATTTCCCGTATGCCATCATCACTCAGCTGCGGATCGAGCCAGCGCAGGGCCAGTTCTTTGGTGAGGATGAGGGGCATGCGGCCGGCATTGGGGCCACCGTTGTGGATGGTTTTCATCTTGTCGTTCGCGTTGCGCGTCACAACTGTAAAGGTGCCGGTCACTTCTCCTGTTTCCGGGTCGGGCAGGGGGGAATAATTGTATAGTCCGGCGAGGGGAAAAATTTCGGCGTTTTTCACCTTGATGAACCAGGGCAGTTTTTTCTTGCCGCCGGTATCCTGGTGCTCAAAAAATCCGGTGCTGAAAACCAGGCAGCGTTGCCGGCGCAGGCGGTGCCATACGGAGCGTTTGTCGTCCAGGATTTTTTCACTGCGCGCATTGGCCATGCTCATCCGGTATTCCTGGATCTTTTCGGGGGTATTCATGTAATCGGCGATCAGTCCCCACTGGAAGATCTCGAGCTTCAGTCCGCCATCATTGGTCACCACCGGCCAGCGGCTGAACGATTGCGCCACTTTATGGTAGGTGGGTTCAAAATGCAGGGGAGAGGCACCGATGCCGAGGTAATCGGTCACCAGTTTGATATTACTGAAGAAACTCATGTCGTAGCACATGGGCGGAAGTTTTCGATGGCTTCCAAATTTACTTCAGTCTGCTGATGCTTCCATAATAATCCGAGGAACAATTCGCCATAGCGGTCTTTCAGGGTCACTTTCAGCTGGTCTTTCGGCGTGTATTGCCACCAGGGCAGCTGGTGCTGCACATAGCTGCTGATCTTCCGCTTCAGGGTTTCGGAAGCTTTCCAGGCCTTGGGCATGAGGTTGATGTAAACGGCAAAGCCGGCGGGCTGTGCCGCAGCGCGAAAGAGTTTTTCGCGGTGTACGGGATCGGTGCTGTCGTACAGAAAGCGGTAGGGATCTTTTTTGAGCAGGCGCATGTGGCGCTGGGCCCGTTCGGTATCCACTTCATGATGGATGTAGTGGGTGAGCAGGAGCGGAACGGTGCCGGACTCCAGCAAAGCGGAATGCCCCCGCGCATAATACTGGCGCACCAGGAACATGGGCTGGCGCAGCATGGCTTCCAGCAAGGCCGGGTGCAGCAGTACATAAGGATTATATAGTGGAGTGGTCCGGGTCATTTCAATGCAGTTCATAGAGTTCATCCCAGCGGGTGGTGAAGCGTTTGCTGCGCAGTTCCTGTCGCATTTTCCAGTTCCGTTTGGTGCCGGAAGCGGCATATTTCACCACATCGTCGCGCTGGCTGAAATTGATATTGTCGATGGCCAGCATCAGTTCGCGCGAGTGGCTGGGTACGTTGTTTTCAAAAAGATTCGATTGAATCGCCAGGTCGGGAACAATATCGCCCAGCATCACGCCGGCTTTCAGGTATTTGAGTCCGGGCACATAGAGCTGTTCCATCAGGGCCAGTGCATATTGCAGCAATTCATGGGTATGGCTGGTGGCATGGGGGAGGGTGAAGTGGCGGTGGCGGCTTTGCGGACTATATACATATTTCTCTTCCACGCTGCCATTGGTGACTACAAACACGTCGATCATTCCGGCGGCGCATTGCTGGCGGCGCAGTTTTTCGGCTGCGCGTGCGGTATAGGTGGCTACGGCTTCCTTGAGGTCTTTCAGTTCCTGTACGGGCCGGCCGAACATGCGGGTGGTGGCGATCATTTTCTTCACTTCCAGCGGATCCTTCATGGGGATGCAGGGTTCCCCTTTCAGTTCGCGCACCAGGCGCTGACCTACTACGCCACCGAGGTTCTTGCGGGCCCATTCGAGGGGCATATTGCGCAGCTGCCAGCCGTTTTCAATGCCGAGGTTGCGGAGCTTGAGGGCATACTGGCGGCCCACGCCCCAGAGATCGCCCACTTCGGTGCGTTCGAGGCCATCGCGGATCTTGTCGGGTGTATCGAGTACCAGCACGCCCCGGGTGCCGGCCTTGTCTTTTTTCGAAAGCCGGTTGGCCACTTTCGAGAGTACTTTGGTGGGGGCTACGCCAATGGATACTTTGATGCCGGTCCAGGTCTCCACTTTTTCCTTCAGCGCTTTGGCTGTATCGTAGTAAGCGCTTTCGGGAATGGCGCTGAGGTCGAGAAAGGCTTCATCCACCGAATACACTTCCACGGCTTCTTCATTCAGTTCGGTGCGCAGGGTATCCATCACACGCTGGCTGAGGTCGCCATACAGGTGGTAGTTGGAAGAGAAAACGGCCACTTTGTTTTTTTCGATCAGTTCACGGCTCTGGTAATAGGGGGCGGCCATGCCCACGCCGAGTTGCTTGGCTTCATCGGTACGCGATACGATGCAGCCGTCATTATTGCTGAGCACCACTACCGGCCGGTTCCAGAGATCGGGCCGGAAGAGGCGCTCGCAGGAGCAGTAGAAGCTGTTACAGTCGATGATTGCTTTCATAAACGAAGAATCGTGAATCGAGAATCGTGAACCGTGAACCGAAGCTTCTTGCTACCGGCTCGTCATCCTGCTATTTAACGCGCCGTCATTCCGGCGAAGGCCGGAATCTCATTTGTCGCTTTGATTTTGCAAGTAAGGGATTCCCCCCAACAAAGTTGGGGGCCGGAATGACGCTACGGTTTCCTGCTATTGCGTTTCCGATTCACGGTTCACGATTGACGATTCACGTTTTCACAACGGGTGAATCGCATAGGTAACCACGCCCCAAAGGGCGAAATCGGTGAATTCGGCGAGGTTGATCGCCTTGAACCGGGTGTTTTCCGGGATCAGGAAGGCCGATGAAAAGTTCTTGTGGAAGCGGCGCACGATCAGTTCCCCATTGAGAACGGCTACGATGATCCGGCCATTGGCCAGTTTCAGGGAGCGGTCCACAATAAGGACATCATTGTCGAAAATGCCCGCATCGCGCATGGCATCGCCCTTCATGCGGAAAAAAAAAGTGGCGGGTTTGTTGCGGATCAGCTGCTCATTGAGATCGATCCCCCGCTCGGCGTAGTCGTCGGCCGCCGCCCCGAAGCCCGTGGCATTGGCCGTACGCACCTCTTGCTGCGTGAATTGTTTGGAGCCTTTATAGGCGGCCCCGTAGAAAGTTTCCCCATCCATAAAAAATATTTTTTGTCATGCTAAAATATTTAGTATTTTCATGCTAACAAAATTAACTTGAAGAAAATGTGGAGATGTGAAGATGTGGAGATGTGGAGATGTGAAGATGTGGAGATGAAGCGAAGGGCCTGTTTTTGAATCCGGTACTCCCTGGTTTACATTTTTTAAGGTTAGTAATTGTATTCATTTTCATATTTCCACATTTTCACATCTCCACATTATGATGCCTCCCTCCCTCCCCGGCTACCGCATTTACGAGTACCAGCTCGTACTGTTGCCCAACGACGCCCTGCGTCACCGTATCCTGCAGGCGAAGCAGGAATTTGCCGAACGCTACCGGCTGCCTTTCCATGCCGGCGGCCGGCCCTTCATTCCGCTGGTGCAGTTCCAGCAGTATGAACTGATGGAGGAGCGGCTGCTCCACCGGATCGGGATGGTGGCGATGAGCCAGCCGCCGTTTAAGGTCGAACTGAGGGATTTCGGGAGCTTTCCCTCGCATACGGTCTTTATCCAGGTGGCTTCCCGGCTTCCGGTGCAGCAGCTGGTGCGTACGTTACGAACCGAAGCACAACGGCTGATGAAACTGAATGAGGACAGCAAGCCACATTTCATGACCGAGCCGCATATCCCCCTCGGCACCCGCCTCAAGCCCTGGCAATACGAGAAGAGCTGGCTCGAATACAGCCAGCGTTCCTTCAGCGGCCGCTTCATTGCCGATGGCATGCTGCTGCTGAAGCGCCGGCAGGGCGATAGTGCCTGGCAGGTGGCGAAGCGGTTCGAGTTCATGAATCTGCCGGTGCTGACGCGGCAAGGCGAATTATTTATGTGATGAGCCGATAAGCCGATTAGCCGATTAGCCGATGAGCCGATGAAGGGGGCTGCGTGTTAGAAATAATATTCCATTAACCATTACCTTATCTTTTTTTTGTTTTTATGCCGGCTCCTGATTCATCTGCATACCATAAAGGAAGAGGCGCGCAGTTCAACACGCCCAACCGCTTTCACAAGGACCAGCTCACCCGCGAACATGCGGAAGGGATTGACGATTGGGATGAGGCGGCTCCTGCCACCGAGTATATCGAGCAGGAAGCCAAGTCGATCGTGAATAAAGTGGAGAGTCCCGATGTGGGAATGTTCTACAGCATGAACCCTTATGCCGGTTGCGAACATGGCTGCATCTATTGCTATGCCCGCAATGCACATGAGTACTGGGGTTATAGTGCCGGAATGGATTTCGAGCAGAAGATCGTGGTGAAGAAGAATGCCCCGCAATTGCTCCGCAAATTTCTCATGAACCCCAAATGGGAGCCAGTGCCCATCTCCATGAGCGGCAATACCGATTGTTACCAGCCAGCAGAAAAGCAGTATCGCCTCACCCGGCGGATGCTGGAAGTGTGCCATGAATTCAAACAACCGGTAGGACTGATCACCAAGAATGCCGGTATGCTGCGCGATAAGGACCTGCTGAAGAGCATGGCGCAGCAACAGCTGGTATCGGTGCTCGTATCCATAACCAGCATGGATGAAGACCTGCGCAGTGTGATGGAGCCGCGTACCACAACAGCCAAACAACGCCTGAAACTGATCCGCGAACTGAGTGGGGAAGGCGTGCGGATGGGCGTGATGGTGGGGCCGGTGATACCCGGACTGAATGATCACGAGATCCAGCGGATCCTCAAGGCCGCAGCCGATAACGGCGCCAGCTTTTATGCCTATACGTTCATCCGGCTCAATGGTGCCGTGAAGCTCCTCTTCCACGACTGGCTCTATAAAAACTTTCCCGACCGCGCCGATAAGGTATGGCATATGATCGAAGCCAGTCACGATGGCCGGGTGAATGATTCCCGCTTCGGCGTGCGTATGCGCGGCGAAGGCAGTGTGGCGGATATCATCAACCAGCAGTTCAAAAAATACAGCAAGCTCTACGGGCTCAATGCCGAACACTGGGAACTGAATACGGCAGCATTCCGCAGGCCGGGAATGCAAACCAGATTGTTTTAGGGGATTTGGGAGAGACCAAATAACTGAAGCATCCCCTCCGTCGCGGCAACCCCCCCCTTCCCCCCTGAAGGGGGGTGCAACATTTCGTAAAGAGCATGAATGAAAAACAAATACATCCGCTTGGGGAAACCCTACTCCCCCTTTAGGGGGCTGGGGGGGGGGGAGACTGCGCAGTTTTGAATTTTCTATTACTCGGGAATTTTACACTAAAGTTGTAACGAACCACTTTGTTTTTTGCTTGTGTATCATCGTTTTCCCGTTCCATTTAATTTTACTCCCCTTGCCCCCAACCCCCTAAAAGGGGAGCGAGTCATTGCATTAACAAGAGAGAGATATTAAAAAGGCGGATCAATGAAAAGTAAAATGCATTATGGCGCAGATCCATATATTTTTGGCAATGCTAAAATGCTTAGAAACTCCCAGACTACTTCAGAAAAAAAGTTATGGTGCTTTTTAAGTGAATTGCCAAGAGAGTTTCGATTCAGGAGGCAGCACCCCATTATGAATTTTATAGCTGATTTTTATTGCCACTCATTAAAGCTGGTAATCGAAGTAGATGGCGGTATTCACAACCAAAAAGAACAGAAGGCAAAAGACGCATATCGGGATAAGCTCATGCAGGAAGCAGGCCTTTATGTTTTACGGATAACAAACGAAGCCATTGAGAAAGATTTATTAAGTGTACAAATCCGCATTTTACATACTGTTGAACAGTTGAGAAAAAGACTATGATTTCTTGTTATTAGAAGTTCTGACATCTGGTAACGGAAAGGTCCCGCTTCGTCGCGGTCCCCCCCCCTCACCCCCCCCTAAAGGGGGGCAGCATTGCGGATAAAGGCCAGAACCATTACCGGGAATATCCTCCTACAAAAATGCCACTCCCCCTTTAGGGGGCTGGGGGGGGGGAGACTGCATTGTTTTGAATTTGCGATTAATCAGGAATTTTAATGCTACTGTTGTATCACACCACTTTGAGTGTTTCTCGCTGTATCATTGCTTCCCGCTTCCGTTTAGTTTTACCCGACTAAACTGAAAACCATGAACGAACAACACAACCCCCAACATTCCCGCGAAGCACTTGAGGCCGAGAATGATTTCCTCAAGATGAAACTCATGCTCGAGAAGGGTGCCATATTTGGCTCCACCGTTCCGGATGAAGAACGCGATCCGCAGATGGATAATGAGTTCCTGAAGTACATCATGGCCGTCGAGGCCCAGATGGAAAGTGAAGCAACCATTCCGATCCGGCAGTTCCTGGGGTTTCCGGAACATTTCAAGCCGGTGAATGAAATTGCAGCTGATGCGTTCGACGCAGCATGGGAAGAAGCCGCATCGTTTTTGCGTGATCATCGTATCGAACTGATGGTGTGTACACCCAATGTAACCACCCGGGAGCTCTACCGGTTCTTCTATGAAGAATTCCTGGATGCCGACATTGATGCCGTAGATGTACCCGGCTGCGTGTATACCTACCATTACGATAATTTCCATCCCGACCCCGTCTATGAATCTTCCCGGGTAGCCGATGAGTGTATACGCGACCTGTTTTTCGGGTCCAATCTCCGTTTTGAATATTATTTCGCAGCAGAAGGGGTGCAGCTCAACCAGTATGAAAACCTGGATCCGGATCGGTATGAAGACCTGGTAATGGCATTCCGCTCCCGTTATGCTGAGGTCGATTTGACCGCCATTGAAGAATATTCCTCTAGCCTGACAGATGACCAGGCCATTGTGAAGGGGCTGTATAGTGCAGTGCTTTCAACAGCAAATGAAACGGATGCTCTTGCCGCTACCTGGGAAGTGACCTTGCAGCCGGATGTGCAGCGCCAGTTCTGGTATGTGAAGAAGGTTGTTATTGATGGAATTGTTTTTTAAAAAGTGAATAGTCAATGGTGATTAGTGAATAGTGAATGGTCAATAGTGAATGGTTGACGCTGGTTTGGAACTAAAAAGGCCGGATCTGTTTAAGATCCGGCCTTTTATTTATTGAAATCTGAATACACCAGAATACATTCACTATTGACTATTCACTATTCACCATTGACTATTCACTATTAGAAGCTAAACCCGAGTTTCGCGAATAGCCGGATACCGTTACCACCCATCTGCACCGCGTCCCAGGGACCGCCTGTTTCGTTGTTGAAGGCCCAGCCGCGGGCAGCAGGATTGATACCCAGATCGGGATGTACATTGAAGATATTATCGGCACCCAGTGATACATGCAAGCCTTTCGTGATGCGGTAGGTTGCATAAAGATCACTGACCAGTTTGCCACTGTAATTGTACTGGTCGGGTACATACACATTGGCATCTGCATCAGATGGCACCTGCGGATTGATACCGAGGCCGTCTTCCCCATAACCCAGCAGGGTGATCTTGCCGAAATAGGTAAAGCGGGTACCCACTGTCAGCTTGTTCACCCCATATTCAAAATTGAAAGCAAACTTGGTATTCGGCGCTGAAGCCAGAATGAATTTCTGCTCCCGGTCGCTGAGGAAGGTCTTGCGGTGGTCGTCGTTATCATTCAGCTTATTGGGTACATTGATCTTATCGATCGTCATTTTCTGGAAATTGGCGGTGAAGAGACCCCGGAAGCTCTGTGATTTGCTGATCTTCTTGTTATAATCCAGTACGATATCAATTCCCTTGTTGGTGGTGTTTACCGCATTGGCAAAGAACTGGGCCAGGCTCACATTCAGGGTCTGCATGGCACTGATCAGGGCAGGATCCAGCGAAGTATCATCCACACTGAACTGTCCGCTGAGTACTACACGGTCTTTGATCTTCACCAGGTATCCATCCACCGTTACGCTGAATTCAGGGGCTGGTTTCCAGGCAAAACCCAGACTGGCGTTCAGGGATTTCTCCTGCTTCAGCTCCGGAATACCGGCTGCTTTGGTAATGGGACTGTAATTCGGAGCGATCTTCACTTCAGCGATATTGCCTCCTTGTACCGTAGTGAACGTGGAGCTGAAATTGATCTGTTGCAGGGAAGGAGCGCGGAAGCCGGTACTTACAGAACCCCGCAGGTTGAAATTGTCGGCCGCTTTCAGGCGGGTGGCCAGTTTTACATTGAAGGTGGTACCGAAATCGCTGTAATGCTCCAGGCGTACCGCTGTACCCACCATGAAACTTTTGGTGATATCGGCTTCCATATCGGCATAGGCGCCGGCAACGGTACGGGTGGCATTCACTTCGTCGGAAGGCTGGTAACCAGGGAATCCCTGTGCACCTGTGGCCTTATCGCCGGTCGGATCATAATTCTTGTAGGAAGCTTCCTCACCGGCAAAGAGTTTATAACGCTCTGAGCGGAACTCGGCACCAAAAGCAAGGTTCACGGTTTTGGTCACTTCCTTGCTCATATTCAGGTTCACGGTATTCTGCAGGAAGTTGAAACCACCATCATCAAAATGGGTCTGTGTGGATCCTTTGGAAGCATTAAAGGTCTTGTCGCCGAAGAAATGGAAATTGTTTACACCCAGCGCATTGCTGATATCCCAGTTCCAGTTGCCCTGGGTTTTGCCACGTACGCCTGCAGCTACCGATACATCGCCGATCTTCGTTTGAATATGCGGGTTATAGAAAGTATCCTGATCCGCTGTTACATGCATGATATCGGCTACATAGATCAGGTTGCCATTGCTGGTGGTAGGGAAGCGGTCGGGGCGTGCACTCCAGTTACGGGTGAAGGCGAAGGCATCGGATGATTTGTAATTATAGCCACCAAATGCATAGAAGGTGGTGGTGGCGCTGATGGGGGCTTCCATATTGAGGAAGAAGCCGGCTGCTTTTACAGAGCCATCCCCATGTGCCCGGCGGTAGATATTGGTGTACATGAACTGGTCGCTGTTGGCATTGGTATCCAGGGCCTGGCGGTAGGTTTTGGCCTGCGTGAGCAGGTTGAGGGTCAGGTTCAGGAATCCGCCTTTTTTGCCCAGGTCCACGCCATAGTTGCCGGAGAAATTCAGGGCACCGCCGTCAATTCCCTTTCCATAGATATACTGGTTATAGTCTTTCTTGAAATACGGGTTGTACTTTTTATCGTAGTAACCGGAGTAGCCGATATTGCCGGTAAAGGTGCCGGTATTCTTTTTCAGTACCAGGTTGATCACGCCTGCAATGGCATCGGATCCATACTGGGCGGATGCACCATCGCGGAGGATCTCCACGCGGTCGATCGCAGCTGCAGGAATGGCACTCAGGTCGGTGCCGGAATTGCCACGGCCACGGGTACCGAAAACCGCAACGAAAGCGGTCTGGTGTCTTCTTTTTCCATTGATCAGTACGAGGGTCTGGTCGGGGCCCAGTCCACGTAAAGTAGCCAGGTCTATATGGTCGGCACCATCACTACCGCTTTGTTTGTTATAGTTAAAGGAAGGTGCAGCATAGTTAAGGATCGATGTGATATCGGTACGGGCAGTGGAAGCCGTGATCTGTCCAACATTCACAATATCCACCGGCACCGGTGTTTCTGTTTTCACCCGGCCGCTGCGGCGGGTGCCTACCAGTACCACTTCGCTCATGGTGGTGGAAGCCGGTTCCAGTTTAATGGAGAGGCTCAGTTGTTTGGCCAGTTTCACGGTCTGGCTGTTATAGCCCACCATGGTGATCTCCAGCAGATCGCCGGGAGCAGCGGGTAGCTGGAAGCCGCCGTCATTGCCGGTGCTGGTACCTTTACCGGTAGTGGTATTGGTCACCGACACACCCGAAAGGGGATTGCCGGTCTTGCTGTCGCTCACCGTTCCGGAAATGGTGGGGCGTTGCGCAAATAGGGTCAGTGAAAGGAGGCAGATGCCGAGGGTTATCAGCAGTTTGTTGGGTTGCATAATAGAGTAGGTAAGTGAACGATAAAGATAAAGAATAATATGAGGTTTCTGGCGGGAAAAGCCTGCAAATTGGATGTTATTTGATGTGGAGATGTGGAGATGTGGATATGTGAAGATGTGGAGACGGGCTGGCTCCGGATCGTTCCGTGTTTTACACACCGTAGCTTTAGCGAAGGTGTGCTTCCAGCTTCCCCAGCCCCCAAAACAACAAGCAGATCACCATGAATAAAGCCATGATAAACAGGAGGGAGAACTTGATGATGGCCATATCGTAGGTGAAATGGACCACCCAGGGCACCAGGCTGCGTTTGATGGTATAGAGCATGCCGGTGTTTTCAAGTACATCGGAAATTCCGGCAACAGGTGCCATCCAGCAGAAGATGAAGCCGGCTTTGCGTAATATATAATGGTTGGATAAAAGGCCCAGATAACGGCATCCGAAAAAGAAGAGGCTGCCATAGCCCAGGATAAAGAGGAAATCGGCATAGATGCTGTTGAGGAAATGTCCTTTGGCCACCAGATCCCAGCTGGCAATAATGGCTGCGGCTTTGGGAGGAGTTTTGGCGATTTCAAAGGCTACGATAGTGGCGCCGGAGAGTCCGCCGGACACCCAGCGCATCAGCAGATAAATCAGAACCGTAAGGCCGAAAGCGATCCAGAACAGTTTCCGGACAGCAGGCTGTGCCGAGGGAGGTTGGGCTGTATCCATATTTGATTTACCGATATTGCACGGTAATAGGTAACTTTTCACAGGAAATTTACCATTTCTCTTCCGAATCTTCAAAATTTCGTATGCGCCGATTCCTGCAATGGTTGTTACGCAGACCGATCACATCTCTCGCCAACCGCATTTCTTCCAGTCCTGATCAACGGGCTGTATTCCGCTCCCTCAGCGATCTGCTGGCCGACCTGCAGCAGCCCAAACCGGCGCGGGGCATGGTTGTTCCATTTGAACTGGATGAAGGGCGTTTTGTGATTGTGAGCGACCAGCACAAAGGCGCCCGTGATGGGGCAGATGATTTCCGGTTGGCAGAAACCAATTACCGCGAGGCCCTTCAGTATTATTATGAACAGCAGTTCACCCTGGTCAACAATGGCGATGCCGAAGAGCTTTGGGAGAATACCCCGAACCTGGTGATTGAGAAAAACCGGATGGTATTGCTCGAAGAAGCCCGTTTCCTGCAAGACAAGCGCTATTACCGCATATTCGGCAATCACGATCTGGAATGGAAATATGATATGCCCAGGCATTTTTTCCTGAAGCCGCTTTTCGGTGAAACACTGAAAGTGGTGGAAGGCGTTTTATTGCAGACCACTTTCCAGGATAAGCAATGGTCCATTCTCATCAGTCATGGTCATCAGGGCGACCAGAAAAGTGACGGCAATCCCTTCAGTACCTGGGTGGTGGCAGCGATCTGGACCCCGTTACAACGCTTTCTGGAGATCAGTATCAATACCACAGCCGACTCTTATGAGCTGGTCGATAAGCATAATATCATCATGCACGAATGGAGTGCGCAACAGGACCGGCTCTTATTTATTTCCGGGCATACCCATAAACCGGTCTTTGCCTCACTGGATCATATCGACCGGTTGACCCATTTACTGGAAGATGCAAAAGCAAAAGGGGATGTGGATACCACTATGAAAATTGAACAGGAACTGGCATTCCGTCAAAAGGAGTATGCGGGTAAGGGACAGCCCCGTCCTGCACTTAAGCCCTCCTATTTCAACAGCGGCTGCTGCTGTTTCAGTGACGGCGATATGACGGCCATCGAGATCGACCGCGGGATGATCCGCCTCGTGAAATGGCAGGAAGAGAATGGCAAGGCGGTGAGGGTGGTGCTGGAGGAGAGTGGGTTGGGGTATGTGTTGGAGAAGGTAGAAGGGAGAAGGGAGAAGACAGAATCGTGAATCGACAATCGAGAATCGATGCCCGTTTCCGGGTCGTTATTCCGGCCCCCTCCCAACCTCCCCCGGTGGGGGAGGAGCTGGCAAGTGCATAATTAAACTTATCACCAAAATTTTAGAAAAGTCCCTTTTGGGATTACGAATAGAAGTTTATTGCATTTGGTTTTGAAGTTACACCTCTCCTCCCCCACCGGGGGAGGCCGGGAGGGGGCCTCAAACCGCGAACCGTACCGGCGCCAGCCCATCTCCACATTTCCACATCTTCACATCTCCACATCAAACCCTCACATAGATCTTCTTCCGATCCATCCACCACACAATACTCCACATCATCGCGATCATGCACAACGCATAGAGCAAAGAACCGTTCTTGGCATTATCGGAGAAGAGTTTGCAGAACGGATCGCAGACTTTTTCATAGAACCAGGGGAGGGCGCTCGTGTACACGGGTTTTCCGTTGGCGTCCGTATGATCCGTCCACCGGAATAGGGCGATCACGCGGGGCAGGAAGCCGCTGAGTACAAAGATGAAAAGCGGGTTTTTGCCAAATACATCAAAGAAGCGGCTCCAGGCGCCTTTGGCTCCTTTGAATTCGATGAGGAAGATGAGGATGCTGAGGGTGAGCAGGGCGAGACCGGCTGTATATAATACATAAGAACTGGTCCAGATCTTTTTATTGATGGGGAAGCTGAGGTCCCAGAAGTAACCGGTGACCACCAGCAGCGCGCCGGCCACAAAGAGGTGGGTGAGCATTTCATAGCTTTTGCCTTTCTGCTGGATATAGTTGCCGGCCATAAAGCCAAAGATCACCTGGGTGATGGCGGGCAGGGTGCTCATGAGTCCCTCGGGGTCAAAAGCCACCCCTTCTCCTTTATACATATGGGGGATGCCGAGGAGTTTTTTGTCGATATCCGTTCCGAACCAGCCGGCCAGGCTGAAGGGGTCGGCGGGATTGCCGATCACACAGAGGAACCAGTAGGCGAAGAGGAGGATGGCGGCCATGACGAAGGCGCCGCGCAGTTTGAAATAGTAAATAATTAATGAAGCAAACAGATAGCAAAGGGCGATCCGCTGGAGTACGCCGAGGATACGGATACCGGTTTCGGGGTTTTTGGGGTCCACCCAGTATTTGAACACCAGGGCGCCGTCGCTCCATTTAATAAAAGGTGACCAGTTCAGAAAAAGGCCGATTGCGAAGATGAGCAGGCTGCGTTTCAATATTTTTTTCAGGAAAGCGGCCTGTCCGGCGGCTTCAAGGCGGGGCATAACAAAAGCCAGGGCATTACCCACAGCAAAGAGGAAAAAGGGGAAGACCAGGTCGGTAGGGGTGCAGCCATGCCAGGGGGCATGTTCGAGGGGGGCGTAGATATGGGCCCAGCTGCCGGGGTTATTCACCAGGATCATGAGGGCTACCGTGGCACCGCGGAAGACGTCGAGGGAGTAGTAGCGTTGGTTCATGGTTAAATGTAAGGAAATGTGGCAATGTGACAATGTGGCGATGTGGCAATGGGCTGAAGCCGGTCTGGTTTGCAGGTCCGAGCAATTCGGTAGCCATCCCGCGTTACGTCATTCCGGCCACCCCCCTGTTACGTCATTCCGGCCCATTTACGTCATTCCGGCGAAGGCCGGAATCCCTTCATTGATAATACTAAGAATTCGTATGAGATTCCGGCCTTCGCCGGAATGACGACCCGTTAAAAAGCCGGAAAGACGACCCGTTAAATAGCCAGAGAGATGTCGCGGTAAAAAGCAGGAATGACGACCCGGAAACGGGGATCGATTCACGATTCACGATTGACGATTCACGATTCTCGTATATTTGACATAAAATCATTGAATGCCAGCCTTTTCCTCCACTAAAAGCATACTTATTCCATGATACCGGTTACACGATCGTTCCTGCCGGATTTCGGGGTTTATTCGGACTATTTACGCGGCGTCTGGGATCGGGGGCATTTAACCAATCATGGACCCCTGGTATTGCAGCTGGAACAGGAATTACGTTCCATATTCGAAACGCCATCGTTTTATTTCCTGAGTAATGGTACCGTGGCTTTGCAGATCGCTATCAAGGCGCTGGAGCTGGAAGGGGAAATCATCACAACGCCATTCTCATATGTAGCCACCACGTCTTCCATAGTATGGGAGCAGGCTACGCCGGTTTTTGTTGATATTGATCCGGAAACGCTGGCGATAAATCCCGCGCTGATAGAAGCGGCGATCACTCCAAAAACCCAGGCGATCCTGGCAACCCATGTATATGGTATCCCTTGTGATGTGGAAGCGATCAAAGCAATTGCGGACCGTCATGGGTTAAAAGTCATTTATGACGCCGCGCATGCTTATGGTGTTGGCTATAAGGGCAAGCCACTGATCAGCTATGGCGATATTTCCACGATCAGTTTTCATGCCACCAAGATCTTTCATACAGTGGAAGGCGGAGGTATTGTAGCCGCAGATCCGCAGCTCGCCCACAGGATTTCCTACCTCAGGAATTTCGGGCACAACGGGCCAGAAGCATTCTGGGGATTGGGGATCAATGGAAAGAACTCTGAGTTTCATGCAGCCATGGGGTTGAGTGTGTTGCCGCATATGGCAACCATAATCGCAGCGAGGGGTGCACTGCTCCGGCAGTATGATGAAGTTTTGGTTGCTGCAGCTGGCGGAAGGGTACGGCGTCCTGTGATACCCACGGGCACAGTATATAATAATGCATACTATCCGGTGTTTTTTGAATCGGAAGCGACCTTACTGAAGGCGAGTGCAGCATTACAGCAGGCGGATATTTTCCCCAGGCGTTATTTTTATCCTGCCTTGCACAAGTTGCCCTATATACAGCCGGGTATTGAAATGCCGGTTGCGGAAAAAGCGGCTGCCACGGTGCTGTGTTTGCCTTTGTATGTTGGATTGGAACCGGCAGTGGTGGAACAGATAAGCAGGATCATCCTTAATGCAATAAACTAAAACGCATGGTAATAGCGGGAGCGGGCGGACATGCCAGGGAACTGGCAGCGATCTGTGAGCGGCTGGGTTTAGCTGCGGACTTGACCTTTTTCGCGGAAGCCGGTTCGGCCAGTGAATCTGTATTGCTGAACCGATACCCGGTGCTTTCGGCTGAAAGTGCGTTACGAGAACGCTTACAGCGCGACCCTGCATTTGCACTAGGGACGGGCAGGCCTTCCCTGCGAAATCATTTTATGGACCTGTTGACAGGTATGGGCGGGAAAGCGGTTTCTATCATCGCCCCTACGGCAGTTTTGGGAACACATGCAGTGGAGGTTGGACCTGGTGCCAACATTATGGATTATGCGGTGGTCACAGAAAGTGTGCGGATCGGAATAGGGGCCCTGATCCATGTGCATGCCAGCATTCATCATGATGTGGTGGCTGGAGATTATGTGGAGTTTTCTCCTGGATGCCGGGTGTTGGGGAGGGTTCAGATCGGGAATAGGGTTGTTATAGGTGCCGGGGCTGTCATTCTCCCGGGTATTCGGATCGGGAATCAGGCAATCATTGGAGCGGGAGCTGTAGTTACCCGTGATGTGGCTGATGGCGTGACGGTGAAAGGTGTACCGGCCCGCTGAACCGATTGACAGTATAATTGATAATGCAGCATAAGTATGAAGAATTATTTTGTCCACGAGTCGGCATACATTGATGATCCTGTACATATAGGAGCAGATGTGCGGATATGGCATTTTTGTCACCTTATGGCCAATTGCAGGATAGGTGCCAGTAGCAGTCTCGGGCAAAATGTAATGGTAGGCCGGGGCGTCATTCTGGGCAGCAATGTAAAAGTGCAGAATAATGTATCCATATATGAGGGTGTGGAATGCGAGGATGATGTATTTCTGGGACCTTCAATGGTCTTTACGAATGTGATCAATCCGCGCAGCGCCATTGTGCGTAAAGAAGAGTACAGGAAAACGCTGGTGAAGCGTGGTGCTTCCATAGGGGCAAATGCCACAATAGTGTGCGGCAATACCATCGGGGCATATGCTTTTATTGGTGCTGGTGCGGTGGTCACCCGTGATGTTCCGGATTATGCGTTGGTGGTGGGTAATCCCGCCCGGCAGACTGGCTGGGTCAGTGAAGCCGGGCATAAGCTCAAATTTGATGCGCAAGGGATGGCGCAATGTCCCCAGGCAGGGGAGTGGTATCAGTTAAAGGAGAGCCGGGTAACTAAAATTATAACCAGGCAAAGCGTCTGATTATGCAGCAACCCTTACGATTCGCGATAGTGGGATGTGGCCGAATCGCCCAGCGCCATGCCGAACAGGTGACCCGTGTTGGCAGGTTGGTGGCAGTTTGTGATTGCATAGCTGAGCGGGCACAACAAATGGCTGTAGCTTTTGGAGCTGCCCCTTATACTGATTTAGGTATAATGCTGGAAGTCTCCGGCGGAATTGATGTGGTAGTCATCTGTACTCCCAATGGCCTTCATGCGGAACACAGCATTCAGGCTTTGCAGGCAGGTTGTCATGTATTGTGTGAAAAACCCATGGCCATCCACAGTATTGACTGCGAACGCATGATTGCGGCAGCTGAAGCCGCAGGGCGCCATCTGGTTATCGTAAAACAGAACCGGTTTAATCCCCCGGTTGTTGCGGTTAAAAACCTGTTGGAGAAAGGGCAGTTAGGGGCGCTGATGAATATGCAGATCAATTGTTACTGGAACCGCCCCGCCACCTATTATGTCTCTTCCTGGAAGGGGACACTGAACCTTGATGGAGGTACCCTGTACACACAATTCAGCCATTTTATTGATCTGGCCTGCTGGTTAGGTGGTGAAGTTGCATCGGTCAAAGCCTTTACGGGTAATTTCCAGCACCAGGGTGTTGTGGAGTTTGAAGATACCGGTGTAGCGATCTTCCGGTTTTCATCCGGGGCCTTGGGATCCGTACATTTTACCGTGAATAGTTTTGAGAAAAACATGGAGGGTTCCATTACCCTTTTTTGCGAAAAAGGGACGGTTAAAATCGGCGGACAGTACCTGAATGAGCTTGAATATCAGCAAATTGAGGGCGTAATGTTGGAGGGGCTGCCGGAAGGGAATGGCCCGAATCATTACGGCACCTATACCGGTTCCATGAGCAATCATGACAAGGTGTATCAGAATCTGGTGGATGTACTCCTCCACGGCGCTCCGGTTAATGCAAGTGCCCTGGACGGACTTCAGACTGTTCAGTTGATTGAAAAAATATATGTAGCTGCAGCCAAAGGATAAGGAAGGTAACGGTGGCCATAAGGCAAGCTGAAGGAACTTCGGAATTTTTCCTCAAACTATTGGTTTACTAAATCTTGGGTGAAATTCTCACTCCCATTTTTTCCTTTTTCAGATTCAAAATCCCCTATATTTGCACTTGAATTTCAATGTGGTGTAGGGAACCTGTGCCGATCAGATCCAACTATGTGATAACCATTACGATCCTGTGAATTTCAGACTATTGTGTTCAACATAATGTGGAAGGGTATAAGGAGTACTGTTACAGGGGCTCTCTTATACCCTTATCTTTTTACGGCAGGGTAAAAAACTGCCGGAATTTGTTTTATGTCAATCAGTTACAAAAAATCTGCTGTGACTGAAGTGGCGAAGCTCTGTCAATTCCGCAACAGAAATACAGAATGAAGGATCGTAAAAGGTGGTATGCTGTATATACCAAGTCCCGCTGGGAGAAGAAGGTATATCAGCTGCTTCAGGAAAAAGGCTTAACATGTTATTGTCCGTTGAATAAGGTCAGAAGGCAATGGAGCGACCGGATCAAGACCATTGAAGAACCCTTGTTTAAGTCTTATGTGTTTGTCCATGTTATCGAGGCCGAAATGGCCGGAGTGCGGATGACCAATGGCGTGGTGAATTATGTGTACTGGCTGGGCAAACCTGCGGTAATCCGCGACCGTGATATAGAAAACCTCCGGAAATTCCTGAATGAATACGATCGTCTGGAGGCGGTACCGATCGCCCTGGAGGAGAATGACCGGGTATTGATCGATGAAGGCCTGTTCATGAATAAGGAAGCAACGGTGGTGAAAGTGCTGCGGAAAAAGGTATTGCTCCGGATCGAAAGTCTTGGATATTCCATTATTGCCCAGGTGAAGCCGCAGAGTCTGTCGGTGCTGGGCAAAAAACAATCAAATTAATATGCCAGATATGCATGCTGCAACAATCAGGACCTCGCTGCGTAAATGCCGTAGCAGCCTTATTCCTTCTGTTGGTAATGAGTTCCTGCAAGGATACGAGACAGTTGACCTATTTTGAAAGGGGGCTGGATACGAGCTCCATCAAAAACTTTAAAATCCCGGAACCCGTGATTCAACGAGGCGATTTGCTGAATATAACGGTGTATTCAGATAATCCGGAGGCTACAAAAATTTACAACCAGCCCGTAAGTACAGGAAGCGCTGATAAAGGGCAAGCTAGCAGTGCTCCGGCAGGCTACGAAGTGGATGCTAACGGTTACATATTATTTCAGGGTATTGGCCCTCTTCATATTGAGGGATTGAATAAAAAGGAACTGACAGATTTGTTGACCTCCAGGCTTAAGGATACGTTGCTGAAAAAACCCTATTTCAGTATACGGTTCATGAATATGAAGGTTTCAATTCTTGGTGAAGTACGTAATCCAGGAAGTATCAGTATTCCTAACGAACGGCTGAATATTCTTGAGGCATTGAGCCTTGCCGGGGATTTTACGGATTATGCGCGCAGGGACAGTGTCATCATTATTCGTGAATCCTTGAATGAGCGTAAAATGATCGGGCTGGACCTGTCAAAAACAGACGTACTCCGTTCGCCGGATTATTTTTTGCAGCACAATGATGTTATTGTAGTAAAAGCAATCCAGCAAAAGTACAAGGCAACAGATGAGGTACGGCAGCGGAATATTTCTATAGGCCTGAGCATGATATCGGTAGCGGCTGTACTTATAAACACAATTGCCATCCTGACCCGAAACTGATCTATCAACAGTTGTTAAAAAAAGTTTATGAAAGAAGAGATTCTCAACCGGCAGAAAAATAGTGACTGGGGAGTTACCAGCAGGGAACTGGTGTACAGATATTTGCCGTATCTGCCTTTGATTCTTTTTCCCTTGCGGTAGCTTTTATCCTGGCATTTCTGCAATTGAGATATGCTCCGATCGTATATAAAGTGAGTGGCAAATTGCTGGTCTCCAGTAGTTCCCTTAACGGCAGAAGCCAGGAAAAGTTTGACGACATCTTTATGATGCAGGGGGCAAACAATAAGATCAACGATGAAATTGAAGTTATAAAGTCCAGGAATACTGCAGCCCGGGTAATAAATGCACTTCATTTGCAGCTTACGGTTACAAACAAAGGAAAGTTTAAGTCTACTATTATCAACCCGAAGGTGGTCCCATTTGATTTCGTAATTGACACGTTGCAGGACCCGAACAACAGTTTCTCATTGGATATTAAAGTCCAGAAAGATTTTTTCCAGATTAATGAAAAGCCAGAAAAGCACCCGTTTGGGCAACAGGTTAAGTTCAATGGATTGACGTTCCATATTGGCCTTCCGCGTGATGAGATAAAATCATATGCCAGCGATGTTTTTACCATTTCATGGAGCCCTCTTGAAAAAATGGCAGCTACATTGAGTAAAAGTATTGCTGTTGGTCTGGCGAACGACTTCAGTAATGTGATAGGAATTTCTTATGAAACACCCAATATCTCACTGGGAGTCGATGTGGTGGATGCTTTTATGCATGAATACCAGCAGGCAACCCTTGAAGACAAAAAGCAGACTGCTGCCCAGACCCTTGAGTTTATTGTAAAGCAGCTGGATACCGTAAAAAGGAATCTGGGTAAATCAGAGAGTGATTTGCAGCAATTCAGGGAAACCAATCAGGTGTTTAATCCGGAAAAGCAGGCTGATATTAACTTCGAAGGCTTTGCGGATTCAAAAAAGGAGTTAATTGCTGAGCAATATCAGCTGAAAATTGTTGATTATCTGTCTAAATACATCACCGATTCTAAAAACAATTTTGAGCGTGTTCCATCAATGCTGGGAATTCAGGAACCGGCTTTTGGCCAACAGGTTGTTGAATTTAATCGTTTAGTGCTGGAGCGCGAAGTGATGCTTAAAACCACACCCCGTGGTAATCCGAGTGTGGTGGCACTTGAAGCCAGTATTGAAAAATTACGCCAAGGCATGCTGGAAAGTCTTGTTAATATCCGGCATACCCATTCACTGGCAATTACACAACTTAATGCCAGAGCAGCTGAAACTGATCGTGTGATCAACTCAATACCTTCAAAGGAAAAGCAACTTAAGGAAGTGACCCGGCAGCAATCTATTCTGCAGGAGCTCTTCGCTTTTTTGCTTCAAAAGCAACTCGAAACATCGATTGCGGCAGCTTCAACAATTTCCAATATCCGGGTGTTAGAATCTGGAATGGTTACAGGTCAACCAGTAAGCCCTAATAGAAGAGCTACTTACCTTATTGCCATTATTGCAGGATTGGGTCTTCCTATTGGTTTTATATTCATAAAAGAAAGGCTGAATGATAAAATCAGAAACAAATCTGAAATTCAGCAAATTACCGAAACTCCCATTCTTGGGGAAATAGGACATGCGTCTGATGCTAAAACACTTGTAGTGACAAAGCACAGCCGGAAATTCCTTGCAGAACAGTTCAGGATTATTCGGACAAACCTTCAGTATATTCTGCCCAAAGTAGACAAGCCTGTTCTGATGGTCACTTCTTCATTCAGTGGAGAGGGTAAGTCATTCATCAGTACAAACGTCGGCGCTGTTAAACGGAGAGGCATCACGAACTTTGTGATCGGGACAGCAACGATAGATGAAATTATTGTGAAAGTTCCGGATACTGAAAACTTATATGTTATCCCCTGCGGGCCTGTTCCGCCCAATCCATCTGAAATGTTGCTCAGTGAACGGATAACGGAATTGTTTAAACAACTGAAGCTGCGATTTGATGCGGTAATTATTGATACTGCCCCCGTTGGCCTTGTGAGTGATGGTATCACACTTGGGGAGAATGCGGATGCGGTTTTATATATCGTACGGCATAACTATACCTTGAAAAAGCAGATCCACCTGGTGGATGACATGTACAGGCAAAAGAAGCTTCCCAATCTTACTATTATTGTCAATGACGTAAATATCAGCGGAGGCGGTTATGGCGGATATTATGGCTATGGCGGATATTACGGTTATGGATATGGTTACGGCTATACATCCTCCAATATTAATTCCGATTACTTTGAGCAGGAAGATACGAATGGCAAAAAACGGAAATCCCGTAAGAAAAAGAAAGGCTGGTGGCCCTGGTAATATCGTATGAAGCCACAACAAAAACCATCCGTACTGTTTACCGGACTCATGGCATTTGCCCAGACCGGCGGCATCGAAAAGTTCAACAGCTGTTTCCTGCTCGCCTTGAAGGACATTGCGGAGAAAAACGGATGGCAGCATGCGGCATCATTGCTTTACGATAACGGATCAAATGCTGCCTATTATCCGGAATCCCGCTTTAAAGGGTATAAGAACAACAGGATCCTGTTCCTGCTGTCCACGTTCCTGCAGTGCCGGAAGTTCAATACCATTATCATCGGCCACATCAACCTGGCCATTCTCGCACTGGCTGTCCGGTTCTTTTTTCCCCGGAAAAAAGTGATCATGATCCTCCACGGGGTGGAAGTCATGGAGCCAGTGGGCGGGATCAGGAAAATGGCCCTGCAGTGGTGCAGCCAGCTGATCGCGGTAAGCCGTTTCACCCGGAATAACCTGATTCAGTTACAGGGCATCGCCCCGGAAAAGGTCGTTGTATTCAATAATACCATTGATCCCTATTTTAAACTCCCCACTCAGTTTGACAAACCGGAATACCTCATACAACGTTACGGTATCCGGCCCGGGGAAAAGCTTCTCTTCGCCCTCACCCGGCTCAAATGGGAAGAAGGCTATAAAGGATACGATCAGGTGATCCGTGCCCTGCCCCTCCTGAAGCAGCAAGGCCTTCAGGTCCGTTACCTGATCGCAGGAAAGGCAGACGAGCGGTCAACAGCTCAGGTAGCAGCATTGGTGGAGGAACTCGGCCTGAAGGATAATGTGGCATTGCTGGGATTCCTGCCCGATGAAGAAGTGACGGATCACTATTTACTGAGCGATGTTTTTGTGATGCCCAGTAAGAAAGAAGGCTTCGGTATTGTGTTTATAGAAGCCATGGCCTGCGGACTTCCGGTTGTGGCTGGTAACAAGGACGGCAGTACGGAAGCACTGGCCGACGGCGCACTGGGTAAACTGGTGGATCCGGATAGTCCGGAAGCTATTGCCGCTGCTGTAGCTGCACAACTCGCCGAGCAAGCACCAGTCCATGGAAAATTGTTGCAGGATAAAGTGCTGGAGCGTTTCGGTTTTCCGGTCTTCAAAAAAAATCTGGAACAAATACTTAATACGGCCGAAAGCCGTTCATAAGTCTCAAGCGGATCGGTATGTCAGCAAAAATTATCCAGCTTCCTAAAATCATCGACGAAAGAGGAAACCTTACTTTTCTCCAGCAACCCCAGCAAGTACCCTTCTCCATTAAGCGGGTGTTCTGGACCTATGGTATCCCTGGCGGTGAGATCCGCGGCGGGCATGCCTACCGGGAACAGGAGGAGATCATCATTGCGATTTCCGGAAGCTTCGATGTGGTGCTGACCCAGCCCGACGGCAAAACGGAAAAATTCTCCCTCAACCGGAGTTATTATGGACTCTATGTTCCGGCCCTGACCTGGCGGCATATGGAGAACTTCTCAACAAATGCCCTCAGCCTCCACCTGTCGAGCGCTTATTATGACCGTTCCGATTATATATACGATTTTGAAGCATTCCGGAAATCAAGCCAGTAATATGCGAAAATCCATTTTTGACGCACAACTGATCCACCTGCCCAAGATCGGAGACCGGAATGGTCAGATCACTGCAGTGAATAATCTGCAGGAACTGCCCTTTGAGATCAAGCGGATCTTTTATCTCTATGATATCCCTGCCGGCGAATCCAGAGGAGCGCATGCCCACAAGGAATGCCATCAGTTCCTGATCGCTGCTTCCGGCTCATTTGAAGTGATGGTGGACGACGGAAAGACAAAGAAAGTATTTACCCTGAACCAGCCGCATATCGGCCTGCACGTTCCTCCCGGACTCTGGGCCAGCGAACAGAATTTTTCTTCCGGGGCCATCTGTATCGTACTGGCCTCCCATGAATACAATGAATCCGATTACCTCAGGAGCTACGAGGAATTCTTAAAATTTAATCCATGAATAAAGAGAAGAAACTGGTGGTATACGGAACCGGTGAAACTGCCGAGATCGTTGCCGATTATTTTAACCATGATTCGGCATATGAAGTGGTGGCCTTTACTGTTGACCGCGAATACCTCAAGGAGGAAACCGTATTGGGCCTTCCGGTGATCCCACTGGATGAAGTAGTCGCCAAATACCCTCCGGCTTCTCATGAAATGTTTGCTGCCGCTTCCTTCGGCAGGATCAACCGGAACCGTACGGGCATGTACAATAAAGCAAAGGCGCTTGGCTATAAAATGGCCAGTTATGTGAGTTCACATGCCTTTGTCTGGCATAATGTACAAATCGGCGAAAACGTGTTCATTTTTGAGAATAATGTAGTGCAGTATAAAGTGAAGATCGGGAACAATGTGATCCTCTGGAGCGGTAACCATATCGGTCACCAGACCGTAATTGAGGATAATTGCTTTATTTCCTCCCATGTGGTGATCTCCGGATTCTGTACTATTGGATCCAGCTCCTTTGTGGGGGTAAACAGCTCCTTTAATGATGGTGTGAAATTCGGTAAAGACAGCATCACTGGTAACGGCACCATCATAGTACGGGATACCGAGCCCGGATCCATTTTTGTCGGCAACCCGGCCAAACGGATGAAGTCGAGTTACGAAGCCTTTAATGTAGAACCGGAATGACCTGGGAGAAACTCGGCAGGGTCTGGGAACCCAAAGGAGACCAGTGGTGGAATTACCGCTATGCCATGCTTCCGGTACCTGTTTACCTGAAAGAGGAGAATGTGGTCCGCGTCTTTTTTGGCGCGGCCGACCAGCAGATCTTCAGCCGCGTGAGCTATGTGGACCTGGATCCCGAAAACATCACCCGGATCGTCAATGCCAGCAAAGAGCCGGTATTGGATATCGGTGCATTGGGCACTTTTGATGATTCAGGAGTTGTGCCCAGCTGTGCCATCTGGATAAAAGAACAACTGTTTTTGTATACGGTGGGATTCCAGCGTTGTGAGCGCGTACCCTATATGCTTTTTGCCGGACTGGCCTCCAGTGGCGACAAGGGGCAGCACTTTGAACGCGTATCGCCTGCTCCCATCCTTCCCCGCAACCATTTCCGCCCTACATCACAGGGTGCACCTTCTGTGTTATATCATGAAGGGAAATATAAAATGTGGCATTGGTTTTCCACAAAATGGATTGAAGTGGAAGGCAAACTCTTTCTGGATTACAAGATCGGTTACGCGGAATCTGCGGACGCCATTCATTGGGAGATGAAAGACATCACTTGTCTGGCACCTGATCCGGCAAAAGATGAATTTGCGGTAGCCCGCCCCTGGGTGATACGCGAAGATGACCGGTTTAAGATGTGGTATTCCATCCGCATCAAGGGAAAAATGTACCGGATCGGATATGCAGAATCAGGTGATGGCCTGAACTGGGAAAGGATGGACCATCTGGCAGGCATTGATGTGTCGGCCGAAGGCTGGGATTCGGAAATGGTCTGCTATCCCGCCATATTGGACCTTAACGGGGAACGCTATCTTTTTTATAATGGCAACAGTAATGGGGCAACCGGATTCGGTGTGGCCCGGCTGAAACGATAATGCAGGAATGATCACGGTTACACCTTATGACGACAGCTGCCGGGAATCCTGGAACCAGTTCCTGGAGAATTCCCGGACACCGGTATTCCTGTTTTCCCGGAACTATATGGAGTACCATAAAGACCGGTTTCCCGATCATTCCCTCTGTATTTATGATGACGGGCAGCTGGCAGGGTTGTTTCCAGCCTGCATCCGCGACAACGCTCTATATTCCCACGCTGGATTGACCTTTGGCGGCCTGATCCTTTCAAAAAAGGTTTACGGAAAAGATACCTTGCGGTACATGAGTGCCCTGCTGCAATACTGCGATGCACAGCAACTCCCGCTGATACACTGGAAACAATCACCTTCCTTCTATAGTTATACCAGCCCCGAAGACACGGAATATGCTTTATTCCTCGCACAAGCCAGCCTGACCCGTATGGATACCGCTTTTTGTATCGACCAGCGGCTGGCCGAACCGGTGCCTTATCAGGAACGCCGTATGCGGGCAGTGAAAAAGGCCGTCAAGCAGGGTGTGGTGATAGAAGAAGCTACTGATTTTGGTCCCTTCTGGACCCAGATCCTGGAGCCCAATCTGCAGGCACGCTTCGGTGTGAAGCCGGTGCATAGCCTGGAAGAGATCCGCAAACTCGTAGCTGCCAACCCCGGACATATCCGCCAGTTCACAGCGCGGCAGGGCGATCAGTTGGTTGCGGGTTGTACGGTATTTGAAGGGCCGCTGGTGGCCCATGCCCAGTATATTTCCGCTTCGGATGAAGGACGGCAACAGGGAGGCATTGACCTGCTGTTTCATGAACTGATCAGCCGGGTGTTCCGTGACAAGGCATTTTTTGATTTTGGTATTGCCAATGAGAACCAGGGGCGTACCTATAATACCGGCCTGATGGACTGGAAAGAAGGATTTGGTGCACGAGCCTATGCGCACCGGTTCTATGAAGTCCGGACGGCGAATTATCATCTGATCGATAAGGCGCTTGCCTGAATATCCCCAATACTATGACCATTCCATTCCTGTCTTTTGCTCCGCAGCATGCACCGATCCGTGCGGAAATGGTGCGGGCATTTGAAAAAGTATACGACAGTTACTGGTATATACTCGGTAAGTCTGTTACAGAATTTGAAAAGGCCTATGCCGCATTCAGCGGAACGCGGCATTGCGTGGGCGTCAGTAACGGACTCGATGCCCTCTATCTTTCATTAAAGGCCCTCGGTATCGGGGAAGGCGATGAAGTGATCGTTCCCTCCAATACTTATATCGCTACCGTTTTATCGGTTACTTATACCGGTGCCACACCGGTTTTTGTGGAGCCGGATATCCGCACCTATAATATAGACCCTGTCCGCATCGAAGCTGCCATTACCCCGCGTACCAAAGCCATCATGCCGGTTCATTTATACGGCCAATGCTGTGAAATGGGTCCCATCCTGGAGATCGCCGGGCGGCATGGGCTGAAAGTGGTGGAAGATAATGCACAGGCGCATGGTGCAACCTATAAAGGCCGGATTACGGGAAGCTGGGGGCATGTCAATGCCACAAGTTTTTATCCCGGAAAAAATTTCGGAGCCCTGGGAGATGCCGGTGCCATTACAACAGATGACGAACAGCTGGCGAAAGACCTGCTGGCTTTGCGGAATTACGGCTCATCCCGGAAGTATTATAATGATGTGATCGGGCATAATATGCGGCTGGATGAATTGCAGGCGGAGTTATTGCAGGTAAAACTGCACTACCTGATGGAGTGGACAGCCCAACGACAGCAAATAGCTGAACAATACAACCAGCTGTTACAGGGAACACCAGGCCTGACACTGCCGTATATTCATCCGGATGCCACGCATGCCTATCATTTATATGTGATCCGCACCCCGAAACGGGATGCCTTGCAGCAATACCTTTCTGAACAGGGCATTGGCACGTTGATCCATTATCCGGTACCGCCGCACTTGCAGAAGGCGTATCAACAGCTGGGCTTTAAGCGTGGGGATTTCCCGATAGCGGAGGAACTGGCAGATACCTCCCTGAGCATACCGCTCTGGCCGGGGATGACGGCTGAAATGGTGGAGTATACCGCAGCGCAGATCAAAAATTTTCTCCTGAATGAGCAGTGATAAGGCCAGAAGTTACCGGAACACAGCCTTGATCGGATTGAGTTCGGTGATCAATATCCTGCTCTCCGTAATCCGGAACAAAGTGTTTTCTATTTTCCTGGGACCTGCCGGTATTGGTCAATTTGGTATTCTGAATGATTTTTTTAATTCATTGACTACAATCGGATCTTTAGGAATTTCCAATAGCGGGGTACAGGCAATTTCATCAAAAGACGGGAACGACCTGAAAGGGATCAGCCGTATTTATTTTACGCTGATCCGGATACTTACTCCGCTATCTGTATCCCTTACGCTTGTTGTGGTGCTGTTGGCTCCCGCAATATCCCATTGGTTGACAGGTACTGAAAACTTTTCGGTATATCTTAGGATTGCATCAATCGTATTGATATTCCGCTTCCGGTCTGTTGTACAGAATGCTTTAATCACAGGAATGAAGCAAATTGGTTTGCTGGCAAAGGGAAATGTATATCAAGGATTGCTAAATACATTTATTGGCATTTCATTGGTATTAACATTAAAGCTTTCGGCGGTTCCATTTTTGATAATTTCAATAGCTTTAATGGGCTGGCTTGTTTCACATTTTCAAAGTAGGCGTATTGTCAAGACTCTTCCTGAAAATGTACCTTTGTTATCAAAGGGAGAAAGCTGGCCTATTCTACTTCTAGGGATTTCCACTTTATGGTCAGGGTTACTCGAAAGCCTCGTTACTCTAATAAGTAAAAGCTGGATAGCGCACAATTTTAACACAGAACATCTTGGCTATTATCAAGTTGCTATAGGATTTACGGCATCTTATATTGGATTTATTACTTCAAGTATTATTACAAACTACTATCCTCACTTGGTTGAGAAAGTAAAAGAAGGCAAAGAAGCTGTAAATTTGTATGTTAATCAACAAATTGGCATTTCAATGGCGCTTATTATGCCTTTGTTGTTCATAATGTTGACCTTTTCAAAATTGTTTCTTCGATTTTTATTTTCTGAAAAATTCCTGGCAGCCAATCCGCTGCTCAATTATACGGTGGCTGGAACCTTTATCCAGGTGATTGCATGGCCGATCGCATATGTATTTCTGGCAAAGCGGGCTACCAAAACCTATTTTATAACAGAATCGACAGGTAATGGCGCCATGCTGATCCTGGCGTGGATTGCTGTGCAATCCGGAGTATTTGCTAATATGGGCCTGGCCTATGTGCTGCATTATATCATTTATCTGGCATTGATCACGTTCCTGTTCCTCCGGTACTATGAGGGACAGATCAGTACTGAAAATATCAGGTTGTTCCTTTTTAACAGCGTCATTATAGCGGGCATCATCCTGGCAAAAGGGTATCTGGCAGATTATCAGGCTTATCTGGTGGGCAGCCTGCTGATCCTGTTTTTCCTGTATCGATCTCGCAAGGAATACCTGTTCATGATCAATACGGTGCTGAAACGGAACAACGGAGAAAACGGGAACAGAAACTGATATGGCGATGGAGAAACCTTTGGTGAGCCTGACGATTATCTGTTATAAGGCTGAGCGATTTGTACGGGAAGCGATCCAGGGCGCACTGGCGCAAACCTATTCACCCCTGGAGATCATATTTTCAGATGATGCTTCTCCGGACCGGACTTTTGAGATCATCCAGGAAGAACTGAAAGGATATACGGGTCCGCACCGGGTCGTATTGAACAGGAACGAGAAGAATATGGGGATCGGTGCGCATGTCAGTCACGTTTGGCTGGACATTGCCAAAGGTGACTGGATTGTGGTATCAGCCGGTGATGATGTTTCCAATCCCGGGCGGGTGGAACGTCTGATGCAGGTGGCCCATTCCGGTATTGCCGCAATACACCATAACTGCACCCTGATCAACGACGAGTCGGAAGAGATCCATTCCACCAGCGGTATAGAAGAACGGATGGCTGTCTTTGCCCGGGAATCCGTAGAAGAGATCATACTTACGAATCAGTGGCTGATGGGCATGACCATGTGCCTGAACCGGAAAATGCTGCAGCGTTTTGGTCCGTTTATCCCGGAGGTGGTGAATGAGGATAATATCCTGGCTTACCGGGCACAGCATTATGGAAAGATCCTGTACCTGGATGAAAAGCTGATGAAATACCGGATTCATGAAGCATCTGTTTCCTACGTGGATAAGCGCGCTACAAAAGAAGCGTATACCCGCAATCTTGTTCGTAATGCAAGGGGGACCATATCCATTTATAAACAGATCAAGGCAGATGACAGGATCTTGAAACTGAGCAGGAAGGTATGGGATGAATTGGACAGGCGGCTGGTCTGTAGCCTGATCGACCTGTTTGTATATACAGGAAAGGGATTTGAAGTTTCCTTTATTTTCACGCACTACTTTTATAAGGCCATCCTGAAACGAATCTTTCTGGTACCCCGATTGACCATAAAATCCAACTGATTTCAGCCCAGATTTACAATAACTATGGCAGCCCCCCTGGTCAGTATCTGTGTATTTTCCTTCAATTATGAGAAATATATTGCCGAGTGCCTTGACAGCATTCTGCAACAGGAAACCAGTTTTCCCTTCGAGGTGATCATCGGTGATGATCATTCTACTGATAACACCCGGAACGTGGTGGAGGCCTATATCAGCCGTTATCCGGATACGATCAGGCTGTTACCAGAAGAGCCGAACATGGGTGGAACCAGGAACTGGATCCGTACCATGAATGCTGCGCAGGGCAGGTATATTGCAGTCATTGACGGGGATGATTATTTCTGTGACCGGAACAAACTGCAGGAGCAGTTTGACTTATTGGAACAACGTGCTGACGCCAATCTCTGCTTTCATGGGGTTAAAGAAACCTATGAAAGCGGCCCGGTTCAGGAAAAGGATTTTATTGCTGAAAAACTGGAATATACCACAGCTGATATACTAAGACAGGGCTGGTTTATCCGTACCGGGTCATTGTTTTTCAGGAATCATATCCTGCCTTCTGCACCGCCCGAATGGGTGTACCGGTTTCCCTACCGGTATGATACGATCCTGATCGTGATACTGACAAATGGCTCAAAAGCGCTGAATATCGGAAAAGTGATGACCGTTTGGCGCCGTCACAGTGCCGGCCTCTCGTATATGATCACCAGGGACCGTGTAAAGAATTACCTGACAGAAAAGGCATTATATGCTGAACTGGATCAGTTGACCGGGAAGCAGTTTGTTCCTTCTATAAACCGGTATATTAAAACGGTACGGACAAATGCGGTTGCTTTTCTGCTGAAAAGACTGGCCTTCCGCGAATTATTCAAACTCCGGCTGATCGATTTTATGCAGCTTGACTTTTCACTTTTGTGTGCTGATCTTTTTGGTGCTCTTTTCCGTAAAATCAAAAAATGACTACAGAGCAGATCATATTATTCCTCATGACCCAAAAAGGGTATGAAGTGCTTCGGGCAGTGATTGCTTTGCCTGGACTGGAAGGTAAGCTGGTAGTAGTAGGAGCCCAGGATGCGCAGGTAGAAAAAGATTACTTTGATGAGATCAGGGAGGCATCAAGAGCTGCAGGTATACCTTTCTATGAGCGACGTCAGTTTAGTGGAAATGTTGCATCTGGCATTAAAATCGCAGTTTCCTGGAGATGGCTTATTGAATCAGAAAAGGATAAATTGATCGTGTTGCATGATAGTATACTGCCCCGGTATCGCGGATTTGCGCCTTTAGTCGGTGCATTGATCAATGGAGAAAAAGAAATGGGGGTGACTGCATTATATGCTACTGAAAAATATGATCAGGGAGCGATTATCGCGCAGGCATCCATGCCCGTAGCATAGCCGGTTACCATCGCAACCGCCATAGAACAGATCTCCGGCCTATATGTGGATCTTGTCTGCGATCTGGTGGACAAGCTTACCGTGCGCATTCCGCTTCAGGCTACACCCCAGGATGAAGCTGCAGCCACTTATAGTTTATGGCGGGATGAAGAGGATTACCGGATCAACTGGGCAGCAGATGCCATGGCTCCGCAGTTTGTTGATGCGGGTGGGATTCCCTTTCCGGGGTGCCAGTTGCATGCTGAATGACCGGATTTACAGAATCCTTGAAGTGCAGGAACTTCCGGATCTGGTGATCGAGAACCGGGTCCCTGGAAAGATGATCTTCCTGGAAGATGGATTTCCTGTTGTGGTGTGCGGCAGTGGCTTGCTGCAGATCCGCCGGATGCAGGATGAAGAGGGAAACGATGCATTACCCCTTAAAAACTTCAGAAACAGATTTAAATGAATATTCCGTTTAACAAGCCTTTTCTTGTAGGCAATGAACTGTCTTATATCGAAAAGGCGGTAAGCTCAGGCAAGATCTCCGGGGACTGGGATTTTACAAAAAAATGCCATGCTTTTTTTGAGCACCGATATGGTTTTCACAAATGCCTGCTGACCACCTCCTGCACTGATGCGCTGGAAATGAGTGCCATTCCTTCTGGATATTAAGGAAGGGGATGAAGTGATCATGCCTTCTACACTTTTGTTTCCAACTTGCCAATGCATTTGTTTTGCGCGGGGCACGGATCGTATTTGCAGACAGCAAGCAGGATCGTAGCCCAATATTGACCCGGAGCAGCTGGAAGCCCTGATCACAGCCCGGACAAAAGCGATTGTTGTAGTGCATTATGCCGGTGTAGCCTGTGATATGGGTGGATCATGGCAATTAAGCGACGCGTCAGTGGCCGTTTGTGGTGGAAGATGCAGCGCAGGCAGTTGAATCAAGATACAATGGCCGGTTTCTGGGTTCCATTGGTCATATGAGTGCCTTTTCCTTTCATGAAACCAAGAATATTCAATGTGGCGAGGGTGGCATGCTGGTGATGATGATGACCGGTTTTTCAAGCGTGCCGAGATCATACGGGAAAAGGGTACCAACCGTTCCTCGTTTTTCCGGGGAGAGGTCGATAAATATGGCTGGGTGGATATGGGTTCTTCCTTTCTGCCTTCCGAGATCACTGCTGCATTTTTTATATGCGCAACTGGAACATACGGATGAAATCCAACAGAAACATCCGCTATAATCGTTTTCTTTGGGACTGGGTGCTGCTGGCCAGGGTGGGGCTTCCGGTCGTGCCGCAAGAGCGCTACCAACAATGCCCACATGTTTTACCTGGTAGCCCGGTCGCTTGAGGAAAGG
>JBGAQC010000001.1:0-331561 GCA_044220945.1 Chitinophagaceae bacterium
GAATACAGCTTTGATGGCATCTTCATCTGTTCCTGGAAAAGGACCGTAGGTGATCGTAAAAGCAGCTCTTAATCGTTTTGCCCAGGATAAATACTGATTGGCAGATAATACCGGCGCAAGCAGTTTATTACCTCTGTCCGGTTTTGCAGCGATGATCGCCAGCATCTCATTATACTCTGTACAAGTCAGCTCATCCTGCATGTCCTTCATCAGGCTGCGGGCATATAATTTTTGATAAGAGTTGATGACCTTACGAAATACTTCCTTGCTTGGAACGGCCTGTAATGTTTTGCGAATCGCTTCCTCATCTGTTCCCCAGCCAAACCACATATCATTATCAAAAGCCATTTTCAGTTGCTTGGCCATTGTGGCTTCATTGCCTTCTTCGTAGGTTTTCTTTTCCTCACTGTCAGAACGGACTTTGCGTACCAGGCGGCGGCCAATAAAGAAACTACCACCCAAAACAACCACACCCAGCAAGCTGTATGTGATTATTTCCTTTGGAGTAAACCCCTCATGGTTATGGGTAGTAGTTTCTGAGTTCATAGGATACGGATTTCTAAAATATAAATCATGAAAACAACTAAACGCCGAGATACTTTTTAGCCAGTGCCGTTTTTACCGGATCGTTCACAATGGTGTGAGCCAGTTTGGTCAGTTCTTTTTGACTGAGTTTGGAAGCCAGCGTGGTTAAGGCCGTCATCTTTGCATCAGCCTCGGTTTCTGTTTTTGCTTCAATGGTTATTTCATACTGATATTTACTCATGGTTACGGATTTTTAATGTTCAATAATTCTGCGACCGGTGTTACCTGCGAAGGATCAGCCATCAGCTCATTCAGGATGCCGATAACAGCAATCAACTGCGGCTCATCAAAGCGGCTTTGCAGTTGCCTTAATGTGGCCAGGTATTGTTGTTCTTCTTCGCTGACTGCATTTGCTTCAGCAGACTTTTTCTGAAAACTTGCTTCGCCTTGTGGCTGTGGCGGTTCCAGTTGTTTGGCTTCTTTGTTGCCTACACCACCCAGCCCCAGTCCACTCAGCACATCTGCATTCTTTTCTGCCAGTCGCCCCAGTACCGCAGACCCCAGTTCTACCAGGTCAATATTTTTCAGCTTGTGCTTATCGTTACCCGCCTGCTCCAGCTTTTCTTCCAGTTCTTCGATATAGTCTTCGGCATCATCCAGTTTCTTTTTGGTTTCTTCAGTTCCTCCTGCATCCGCTTTACTTCATGTTCCCGGTCACGGGCCTGCAGTTTTTCCTGGATAATGTTTTCAATATCACCGAGGCCGTTTAAGCCTTTTTTTTTTTGTCCTGTTTAAGCTGCTTCACATAAAAGCAATACTGATCGTTGCGGGGAGAGAGATTTGAGTTATAGATAACGATGCGGACTTTTTCAGTGTCCTCATTCATGTAGTACTCATAATTGTCAAAATCTTTCGGGTCTTCGGTCTTTGGAACAACCTTCAGGCTGTCCACAAATATTTCATAGGGCTTGGCATGACCTTTTGCTGTCATATCCTCCAGGTAATGCCGCAGCTTGTCAATCTTCAGTTGGTCGTAATTGTCGTGTGTTATGGGCATTGTCCTGTATTGTTTGGTATTACCTGAATAAATCTTGCATGTTGGGTAATGATGGAGTAGTTCCGTATTCTTATTTCTCCCTGGTGTTCATACTGCAATTCATTTACATTGTCTGTGCTCACATCGAAAATCCCGGTATCACTTTTTACAGCAATACACTCAGACGGTTCAACCAGAATGAATAATTGATTTTGGCCGTACACTTTAATCTTCGATTTAGATTTCAGCACAAAATGCCTGAATTGTGTACTGTAATTATCGCCATGCCCCAGCTCCCTCATTCGTCTTGCTATATAATCAAGTGCCAGGTTCGTTGTCATTGCTTTTCATTTGTCGTTCAATCCAGATATAGAGCATCACTTTGTAACTCA
Organism: Chitinophagaceae bacterium; assembly: GCA_044220945.1. GTDB lineage: Bacteria > Bacteroidota > Bacteroidia > Chitinophagales > Chitinophagaceae > Endoryza. The sequence goes on from JBGAQC010000001.1 coordinate 1,954, forward strand.
CGTCATATCCCAATAACTCACCGATGCTGTCTTTGAAATAACCATTGATGACAGTACATCCGCAGATATTCAAAGGGTCTTCCTCTCTTTTCGTTCCATGTGTACAGGAAGGGAAAAAATCAAAACTGTTGCCATCCGGCGGTACGAATATTCTTCGCAATCCCAGCCTTCTTTCGTTTGGTGGATTATAGGGGAAGACTTTTAATTCGCCTGCACCAATGTTCAGGTCTCTCTCAAAAATCTCCTTAGCGTAAAATATATCCGGCCTGCCATTGGCTTTGAGTTGTAATACCCCCATCAGGTTATTTCTCTCAATTAAACCTGAACCAGCCTGCAATGGCGAGAAAGCATAAGGTGGCGAATCCTGGATAAGTAGGCCGGTTTCAATACCAATGATCTTATCCGTATCTCTTGGCAGTTTTACCTGGAAGAAGTTTTGCTGACTTCTCCGGGTAATACTGATCGCTTGTATAATTACCTGCTCCTTCATTATTGCAACACACATTCTACATACAGTGAAACACGGTAGGGTACAAATGCGGCACGGGTATCTTCAGTGTCTTTGTATTCCACTTTGATTGTTCCATTGCCTGCGGGCTGGTTACCCAGGTCATAATACCGGTTATTGGGAGAAACATTGATACCTGAAAAAAGCAGTTTGCTTTCATAGTTCTCCGGGAATATTTCTTCCTTGTTGATCTCTACTTTCTGTGAACCCCGGTAATACAGCAAATCATCTTTGTCGGAAGTAAACAGGATTCCCTTTACGGAAACAATGTTTTTATCCAGTTCAAATGATTTGCTGAAAATCTTATCCGGTTCGGTTACGGAAATATCAAAACGCTTCTTTACAGTCTGCATAGGGTACGGATTATTCGGATTCAGTTATCAAAAGCAGTTACTACCGGCAGGGAGTTATTACCCATCCCTCCCCGCCGTTTTCATCGGGAGCTTGCGCCCCCGACTTTGTAGCAACTAAGTTTATATTACGGTGTGGTGATGGTGCCGTGCATGGCCGCATAGATGTAGGTGTTCTGCGGAATACCTTCCATTGTTCCCAGCTCCACAGTCATTTCAATCAGCACATCATCCTGGATCAGGCGGGGGTTGGAAAGTTTGTAATAACCCAGCGGCACATTGCGGTTGTTGCCTGATTTGAAAACAGCATTGCTGGTTTCCGGCACAATCTGCTTTTTTATTGCTTTTCAGATTGAACTCGCCGTTAGCAATGGCAGGAAAATCTTCCAGTCCTTTGTAATTGGTGGCTATGATTTTATCCTTGCTTGCATCGGCAGAAGTACCCGCCAGCAGGATGATACCGCTCACCAGGAAAGCCTGGTTTTTGGGCAGCTTGGAGTTGCTGATATTGCGCAGACCGATCTCTTTGTCATCCTGCGTTTCAAACAGCTTGATGGTTTTGGAGGTTACCGGTTTGATGGAGTAGATGATGCTGTCCGCCAAACGCAGCTCTCCTTTTACCAATGCTTCTTTGATATGCACCGGCAGTTCGCCAAAGAACTTTTCCATTTCCCTGGAGCCTTTGCTCGGTGAGCCGGTATTGGAAAGTTTGGACACCATCCGCAAACGCTGAACGGGATTCATTTTGCGCAAAGCACCCAGCAGTTCGCCGTCCTCCACGCCTTCAAGGCCCAGCAAGGCACCCTGGTTATTGTATTCTTCAATTCCTTCTAAAAGTCCTAACATGATAATTGGATTTATTCGTTTAAAATTTGTTTTGAAAAAGTTGAGGGATTAGTAAAGCCTTTCTTCCCATTGGTCATCTTCTTCCATTTCAGGAAGTGCGGCTCCGCTCATCTGCTGAAACTGCATACCGCTTTCAATCAACTGATCTTCGATGGCGTTCAGGGCATTCAGACCGCCGTTCAGGTCATTGTTGTAGTTGAAGTATTGCAGTTCTCCAAAGCCATTGGTGGCAGCAGCGGCTGCAGCCGATTTTTGTTTGATGATCTTGTCCAGGTAGAGCTTTTCAGAGAAATTCTCTTTGTAAGCCATCAGCCTTTCTTTTACACCGTCCAAACCTTCCAGGCCATTTACGGCTTTACTTTTCTGAAAGCCATTGGCGGCCATCATACCAATGCCCAGGAGGTGAGCAAGCGGTTTTGGGTGTAATGCCCCGTACCGGTTGTTACCAGTCCCATAGCCAGCGATGGCCTTCCGATGGCTGAACCGATCAGCCCGCCCCCCAGTACAGCTACCAGCAGATCTTTACCGGTTTCCAGTACGGTGTTTTTTACATTGCCCTTGGTGGGAAGTTCTTCATTCATGCCCTTCAGGAAATTTTTCTTGCGGGCATTTTGCTTGTATTGATTGTTTTGTTTTGCCATTTTTAGTTTTTTAGCGTACGGAATATGTTAGAGCAGGGCTACTGCTTTTTTCTTTTGATGTTTGCCTTTGCCCCGCTGGTGATTCTTTCTTTTTTTGTAGTTGGGAGCGCCGGACAAATTATTGGGTGGAGGTGATGATTTGTTTTGTGTCTTGCCTCCCTTCATCAGCGAGTAGCCGATGCCAATGATGGTCAGTCCTCCCACACCGATGGCTACCGGCTTGAGCCATTTTTTATTCTTTTCCCAAAAGCCAGGATTATCGCTGTTATCCGCAGGATTATCTTTTGCATTTATATTAGTGACAGGCGCATCCGGATTGGCAGCATCGTTTTTAATTGTCACCACCGGTTCGCTTCTTGATTTTACAATCACATTGTTGGCGGGTTCTTCCGTTGGTACTGGCAGTTGTTTATCCGGAATGTCTGTGTTCTCAGTATTGGCTTTAGTAACCACCGTTGGCACAATGCCTGGTGTTGCGGTTGGCGGCGGCACAGGAACAGGATTTTCTTTATCCGCTTCTTCATTTTTCTTTTCATCAAAATCCTCAGCCTCTTTTGTTTTCTTCTGGAAAATATTGCCCACATCTTTGAGCATCGCAACGATACCGGCTATCACACCTGCTGCGGCTGCAATGCTCGACAAAGTGATGGGTTCACCGAGCTGCCCCAGACCTTCCATGCCGTTTACGTTTTCATCGTAGTAGATGTCAGTACCCAAAAGCTCGGTCATGGGTGTGTAGGCAGTCATGTATTCCACGCCTTCCAGTTCAAGCATCCCAAAGCCATCAAAACCATTCACTGCTTTGTCCTTATTTCCTTTGCCACCCAGGATAGCTTTTTTCAGATTCTTGGGATTGCCACCTGCACCGTAGAATATTTTTTCGAGTTTCTGCCTTGCTGCGATCAGCTTTTGAAACTTCACCGGATCAATACTCTTTGCCGATGCCTGCTGTGGTGTAAGGTAACTCCAGCGAAGACGGCCTGCCGCATTACGGATATTGAGTTTCATGCTGGCAAGGATGCCATTGCGCAGCAGTACCGTGGCCGGGTTAGCCTTATTCACTACATTGAGCATCTTACCCAGGAATTTTTTCTTCTTGGGCTTGGGGTTTCCATCGGGGATCGGATTTTGGTTTTCGATAGATTAGATGGAATAGCCTGGTTTTCTTTTAAAAGGCCGGGCATTGATTTTTTGGGCGAAAGCATTTTGGGGCTTTTCATCGGAAGGGATTTCTTTCCACCGCCGCCCATGCGCTTTTGAATGATGCGGCCCAGTTCTTCCATGCCATCACCGGGACCATTTATTTCCAGGCCATCATCAAAGCCGCTGAGATATTGTAAATCCATAGGATAATCTTTTTTTTCACTAAAGGGTACTTCATAATTAAATCGGTCAGTCACACAATCAATGGTGATATAACCATTTTGAAAAGGCACGATGGGGTAGATGTGCTGAAAGTAATCACGCTGATATTTGGTGATGCGTAGCGTGTGCGGTATGCCGAGATTGGACAGGATACTGGATATAAAGACGGAATAACAGTCACAATCTACCCCGGAGAATCGGTCGTGCCAGGCTCTTGCCGGGCTTCTTATTTGTTCATAGCCCTCAGCATCTTTTTTGTAGTTGATATGCTCATAAACAAAATGCCAGATATTTTTACAGGTTTCATAGGTGTTGTTAGCTTTAAGCAGGTTCGCTAATTCTTTGGTCTGGTAGCGTGTTTCATTCACCACTTTGGGAATAAAGTCCACCGTATGATACACATTCGCATTGCTGCGGATGGTAGCGTTATTGCCATCGGCCACAGGGAACAGGTGATCGTATTGCCTGCCGCTTTTGATATGTTCTTTTTACCTGCTTCCACTGATAGTTATTTTTTCAAAGTGATTTCATCATTGCTTTCATAAGGGAAGCTGCGTCCATCCCAGGTTTACGGTTGTCATTACCTTGATGGTGAGCTTAACCGGCTTTTTGTTTTGAAGGTTTTTCAACACATCACTGGCTACTGAAAAGAAACTGGTCACTGGTATTGTCACCAGCATTTTGCTGATCACCACTTCACCGTAGGGTGGAATTTTAATGTCTTTGTTTACCGCCTGGCTGCTGCCCAGTGTGGTGCCGCCGGAGATGATTTTAACAAAGGGGAACTTTATCGAGAAAGTCCCCTTTGTTGGGTTTTTCAACAGGACATCAACTCTCACTACAATGGCGTTCCAGGTGATTTCATAGAGATTGGCAGTAGGAATGATTTCCAGTTCAGCCTGTGTTTTTTTCAGACCTTTTACATAGCCTACCACCGCTATTACTCCAGCGCCCAGCAGTGTACCAGTTAATATTTTTGAGACGGCGCTCATTATTTGCTTTTCCTTTTTCGGTCAATGTAATCAGCGGTCAGTTTGTAGCCGAGCCAGATCGCACCACCGATTCCGGCTTTCAGTGCATAGTCCAGCAGCCCTACAAAATCCAGGTTGGCCAGGAAAACCACCCCGGTGAGCAGGATGCTGCTCGATGTGTTTTCGGTTGATGTTTTAGTTTCCATAGTTGGATTTTTAAACAGCTTGTTTTAGTGGCTGGCGCATGGGTATTACCACGGCTATTTTTTGCGGTATGCCCAGGGCAGTAACAATACCCTGCACCTGATCCACTGTGAAATATTTTTTCTTTTTCTTGCCCAACTCGGGAGCTTTGGCATCAATCCACCGGCGAATAGTTCGGGGGCTTACCTCGTAGATTGCTGCCAGATCCATCAGCCGGTAGGGCCGGATAATCAGGTTGCCCTGTTCGTCAAATAATTGTTTCGTTGTTTTTGGCATGGCTTTATTCGTTGCACAGTTGTTGAATGGCCACTACCTGGAACAGGGTCAGCAGGCCGGGCGTTTCTTTTTCAATGAAATACTTTCTCCAGTACTGGTAGTTCTGGATGGTGGGTTCCTGGCTGAATTCCAGCACCGCCTCTGCCATTGCTTTCAGTTCCTTTTTGTAGTTGGGAAGCGATTCACGGATAGCTTTGATCTCCGCATACCAGGCTTTTGTTCCGGCAAAACCGGTAGCGTTGGTACGATCCAGCCATACAGAAGGCAGCGGGATATAGCGGCCAGGTGCTTTGCTCACGTAGTAACGGGCAAGCAGTACCCGCTGACAGAAGATGGAAAATGCTCTTTCAGGATGTTTAGCCAGCCTGAAATATTCTGTGATTTTTTCTTTGGCTGCTTCGATTTCTTTACCGGAAAACTGTACATGGTTCCAGAGGCTGCTGTAAGCAAAATTCCATGCGGTGTTTACCAGGGGAGCCAGTTCAGCTTGTGTTTCTTTCAGCCCTTTTACAACCCTCATAACGGGTCTGTTTGTTCTTTCTTTGCGTAATGCCTGTTGTCTCATCTTTTTTTTTTTTAGTTCGTTAATTGCGATTGACAACACAAACATACTATGGGGCAAAGGGGTCACTTTCCACTTTGAGCAAGTTTGTAACAGTTATTAAAAGAAGTTGTGAGAAGTTGTAAGTTTAGGATGATTTTGTCCGATTCTGTCCGGTGAAAGTTTTCGTGGAACGGTAACTTTGTATTAAATTTAGTTAATGGTAAAAGAACCACAGGAATTTTATTTGGAACTCATGCAGGTAGTAAGAAACAGGCTTGATGTAATAGAACTATTGGTAAATAGTGGGGTTGATGATTATGGGAAAGCAGAGATGGCTGCTTTTCACGGAAGTGAAAATCATTGAAGCTATTGCTTTTGGTTGTCTTATTGGCCTTGAGAATGGTTTAAAAGTAATTCCCAGGGATGCACAAGGGCAGTATAACGCCGAAACTATTTTTAAGACACTGAGTAAAAAAGCTTGAAATATTTCCCAGCCCAAGTATTATCCGGGAAGCGACAAAAGATGAAATAAAAGAGTATAATGTAAAAACTGTGATTGACGGCGTACCCGAAAGAAGAATTGCAAGAGAGGAACTGATAAAAAAATATCAAAGGATGCACAACTGGCTGCATGAACTAAACCCTTATACCAAAGACGGTCAGGCGATATTTCATCAAAAATGTGCTCTACAGTTTTGGAAAGACTTAGAAGAAGTCTCACTATTTCTGCAGTCGCATGTTATGAGTATAAAGGGAGAGGCATTTTTTTGCATATTAAAGGACAAGATTGATAACACAACAAAAGTCAGTTCGCTATCAAAATATCCAGCATATAAATAACTTCTCACTCTACCACCTTTCCCAGGTAGCCCCAGCCCGTCAAATATAATTGCTACTTGTTTGGCAGTATATAACCTGCCTACTTTTTCACCTACCGCTTCATTGTGTTTAACAATCCAGTTCTTCATGGTGCGGTTGGTAACGCCATAAATGTTTGCCAGCTCTGTCAGGCTGTAGGGTTTAACTTCAATTGTGTTGTCTGTAATACTCATCGTGGTTCGTTTTGTCTGTTAATAAATCCGGGTCAGTAGTAATTGTCCTTCCTTATCCATAATAGGCCAAATAATCAGCATGTTCAATAGCAAGCACCGTACACAATTGTATTACGCCCAACTTTGTTTTGCTCATAAAATCAGCCAGTAACCGTCGCATCAGTTGTGGATTTTCTTTAGGTACGTCTAATTGTTGTGGCTCCCGCCTTCTTATTTTCTGGTCATTGAACTGCTGCACCAGGTATCGCTTCTGGTTGGCAGTAAGCAATCCCAAATCATCAGCTCGGTACAGTAAGGCAATCATACTTACTTTCCATTTGCGTTTCAGTTCGCCAAGCAGCGGCAATGTGATGCCGTCTTTAAAGTCTTTTAGAATATCTTTTGCAGGCATTAAAAACTCAGCGGCAAAAAGATTGGCTTCATGGTTGATGTCTCTTTCATGCGGCACTATGCAAAAGGTGTGCATGATTAAATGTCCTAATTCAAAAGCCAGGGAAAAACGCTGTCTGTCGCCCAGCAGGTTTTTATTCAGAAAGATGATGGGATAATTATCATCTGTAAGCATACTGCGACTATCCACCCTGTCTGTACCAAAATCAAAGCTGCTTATGATGATGCCTTTTTCTTCCAGTATCTTACTAAGGTTCTCAACAGCACCTGCCGGTATATTCCATTTTTTTCTTACCAGCGTTGCAATTTTCTCCGGAGTATTCGTTTCATCCACCTTATACAAAGGCAGTTCAGGAACTGCCTGGTCCATAGCACGGGTTATCGTCTGCACATGGCGGCGGATGATGTTCATTTGCGCCTCAATGGGTGTAATGAGTTTGGCCGGAACATTTTTCCGCTTGCGGTAGCTAAGGTTCACCGGCAATATTTCCCCTCTCTGTAAAAAGAAATGCGGGGGATAGTTGGTAGCCTCAGAAAGTGCAACCAGGGTTTCCTCATCTGCGGTAGTATCTCCATGCTCCAGCCGGGAGATATTTGCTTTGTAGCTGTTCAGCTTCTCTGCCAGCACCGATTGGCTAAAGCCCCTGGATTCCCTGGCAAGCAAAATCATGTTTGGATTAATCGTCTGTGTCATAGTTCCTTTCTTTTGTTGGGGAACAAACATAAAAACATAATCTGTATATTTTTAAAAAAAATCTCAAAATGTGAATAAATAATGCTAAATATAGTAGTTTTACGATTCGGATGCTATCAAGGAGCTATTGTGGACTATTAAGGGAGGAATTGTAAATGGTTAGGGAGGCATTGCAGAATATGACAGTCAGAACATTATGTTGCAAGTAACCGCTGCATTTTGAGTAAATTGCAAGATAAGTGACGGTAGGTTGCCAGGGTTAAAATGCTTTATTGGATTCTGACCTTGCGCCAACCTTTAATTGTGGCAGTGGTATGGAGTGAAATTTTAGCAGGATTCTTCGGCAATCACACAAATAATTACCTGAAAAGGGGAAGAATTAGAATTATGTCAAAGACAATTAGAGATACGCATGTAACTGGAATGAAAGGAGTAAACCTCTTTGAACAGTATTGTCTTCAACATAGCCCTGTAATAATATTTCGTGAAACCCTTAAAAGCGATTTTGGCATAGATGCCGAAATAGAAATGACGGAGTTCAATGATGAAAGGAAGGTTGAGCCAACAGGTGAGATTATTAAAGTTCAAATTAATACAGATGGAACAGGGCATAGCTATATTAAGAATGAAGGTCAAACACAATTTGATTATTACGCTTCAGAAGATGATATAGAGTATTGGTCAAAATATAAAAGTCATGGACTTGAAGTTGTGTTGGTAATTATTGATGCCTTAAACCAGAAAATATATTGCAAGAAAGTTTTTGATACAGATTTAGGGATTGCGAAAACTGCACAAAGGAAGAAAAAATCTTTTCCAATAATATTTGACAAAACCTCAAATTTGTTGGAGTTCGGAAAAAATGATTTCAGAGAACGTTTTTCGGATACATTCAGAAGCAGGGTTAACTATGGAATAACTGAGACCTTAGTGAGCAATATGCTTAAATTTCAGAAAACACCTAAACTAATTTTCAGATATAAAAGTAAATTCAAGGACAAGAGGGCTATTATAAAGTTTATCAAAGAAAGCCCTGATTTAATCCAGTTTAAAGATTGCCCATATTTTATTGGATATGGCAGCTTTGTTTTCACTTTTAACACACTTGGTAAGGAATTTTCTGTTTTTGTAGAACAGGTTTTAGAAGATGGTATATCTGCCACGATTTCTTATAATGAAGTAATAGGAGATATTGTTTTGAGAAACCATTATATTGAATTAATAAATGAATACATAAAGGAAAAGTTAAGGACTAAGGGATTACATTATCACCCTAAATACAGACGCTATTATTTTTCCTTTAACCCAGAAAAAGATACAGTGCCAGTTGTAGTAGAAGCATTTACAAGAGTAAGACGAGAAAAGACAGAGAAGAAAGTTGTTACATGGCATGAATACGGAACAAAATATAAATTCTACCGCCACCTGGCATTTAATCTTCATTTTCATTTCATAGAAAATGAATTGTATGTTGCCTTTGCCCATAAGTATTTTTTTACTGAAGATGGCAGAAAGACGCTTGCACCAAAAGAAATAACAAAATTTACAAACTACTTAACCGCAAGGGATTATAATGATAAATATTATGATTGGTTAAATTTTTGGTGGACTTATTTAAGTAAAGACAGCGATACCTGGGATATTTTTGATTATGCAAATGTGGTGATAAAAATACAGTCATTTTATTCAGAGGAGGTCAGCTTTGGGATTCCTTTGGAAAACAAGATTGAAAAACCACGGCTAAGAAGCAGAATAAAGAAATTGCCATATCAAAACACTAACCTTTTATTTACCGATGAAGATTGAATTATTGAAGGAGCCAACCCTTGAGTTTGGAAATGATTTTATCTGTGATGACCCGAAGATCGGAATATCACTTGGAGGCTTTTTCTCCTTAACAAATAATAGCCATAAATCAGAAATTCATTATTCAATCATTGGCACTCAGGCAAATATCGAAGAAGCAACAGCTTGGATAAAAGAGTTTGACAATTTTATTGAAGCATCAGGAAAGGAAGAGGAAAAGATTGATGAATCTGCAATTGAAGACGGCGAAGTCGTTGACTATACCGATGAGGGGGAGTTGTTTCATACAGATTATTCATTTCTAAATACCGTGGATGAGAGGAAAGAAAGATTGGAGCAGGCCACAGTAATAGATACAAAAATCAATAAAAAAAGAAACCCGGATTTCCCCGGTTTTAGTAATGATAGCATTACAAAATGCACTTTCTTAAATGATGAATCCAATAACAAAGAAATACAACTTTCAAAGCTAAGGGAGATACTGAAAGATGCAAACACAAATAGTTTTGATAAAGCAGTCAGAGTTTGTGATTTGTATATTGAAGCGTATGACTATATCCTTTCTAAAAGCATAACAAGGCCGACTGTTTGTTTCTTGGTGATACCCTCGGATGTTTTCAAAAAATTGTCCTCCATCAGGATGTTTGGGCATAGCTGGTTTAACCTTAGAAGATATCTTAAAGCGCAAATTATTGTAAAGCCGCAAGCTATTCCTGTTCAAATAATATTGGAAGACACCATAGCGCAAAAAAGAAAATCTTTGCAGGATTTTTCCATGCAGGCATGGAATTTTACTACTGCAAATTATTATAAGAGTGGGTGCATTCCCTGGACTTTGACCTTAAAAGATAAACACACATGCTTTATCGGGATAAGTTTTCATAAAGTATTAAATGCTGATAAGAACACCGTGAGATCAAGTGTAGCACAGGCATTTAACTATGAAGGTAAAGGATTGATTTTTGTTGGAGAGCATTTTGAATGGGATGAGGACGAAATGGAAACCCCTGCGCCACATCTCACTTATGAATATGCCAATAAATTAATCAGTCAGGTAATTGCTGAATACAAATCCTTTAACAAGAATCTTCCACCAAGAAGGGTTGTAATTCATAAAACCACTTCATACTGGGATAGTGCAATTAACAAGAATTATGCTGAAGTGGAAGGGCTGAAAAATGGAATAAGGGAAGTATTGGGTGAAGAAGTTCAAATAGATTTAGTATCTGTAAAGTCAACAGATATTAAACTCCTGCGAGAAAATGGACAATATCCTGTAATGAGAGGTACTCTGTTACATGTAGATGATGCAACAGGAATACTTTATACAACGGGGTATATCCCTTATTTTGAAACCTTTCCAAGCATGGCAATTCCCAGACCGCTTGAAATTAGTGTTTATGAGCAGGAATCTTCTTTAAAAAAGATCTGTGAGGAAATACTTGCACTGACAAAACTGAATTTTAATAACTGTAATTATTATGACAGTTTGCCAATCACAATAAGGTTTGCTCAAAAAGTTGGAGAAATAACCCAGTATATAGAGCCAGGTACTAAACCGCCGGACAGGTACTTCTATTACATGTAAATTGTATTATCACAGATGAGAATAACAATTTCTTTAAAAAAATTAGTAGTATAGGGTATTCAAAAAAGAAAGACGATGAAACTCTACATAAAAAACATGGTTTGTAACCGCTGCGTAATAGTGGTAAAGCAGGAGCTTGAAAAGATGAAGCTGCGGGCAGCTAATGTAAGCATGGGCGAAGTAGAACTGGCAAAACCAGCCTCTGCAAAACAACTGAGCGATTTCAGTGTAAGGTTACAAGAATTAGGGTTTGAGTTGCTGGATGATCAGAAACAAAAGCAAATTGAAAAAATAAAAAACCTGCTGATTAATAAAGTACAGTCAGGCGATATTGGCGAACATTTCAGCATCAGTAGTTTCCTGACAAAAGAACTGAACAAAGATTACAGCTCCATATCCCGCCTTTTTTCTGAAGTGGAAGGCGTTACTGTTGAGCAGTTCTTTATCCTGCAAAAGGTGGAGAAGGTGAAAGAGCTGTTGATCTACGGTGAAATGAACCTGAATGAAATCAGTTACCAGTTAGGTTACAGTAGTGCTGCTCATCTGTCGGCACAGTTTAAAAAGGTCACGGGATTTTCGCCCAGGGAGTTTAAAAATATTGGCGGCAGGCGTAAACCATTGGATAAAATCTGACAATTAAATGTAATTCCTTTCCAAAATTGCATAACCAGTAACCTGGCTTTATGTTTAACTTAGTATTCTAAACTCTGTAAGAGAGACGGGAAGGATTTCACAGTATTGCTTTAAAACTGAAAGCCTGTACAAATGAATATAAAGGGTGTTAGCTAATGCTTCTCATCTTGCAGACTGATCTTGGTCAGGAATTTTAAAAACGAGATTGGTAGTTTTGTCGTACAATCGGGGAAGCGTTGCTATCCTATTTGATGATGAAGAAACTTATAACCGCAATATTAGCTGTAATTTACCTGGGAACATCCACAGGAGCTACCCTGCGTTTTCACTACTGTATGGGTGAACTGGTGGGCTGGGGTTTTGGCAGCAAGGAAGCAGCACATTGCCCCGGCTGCGGTATGTCAAAAAAGGAAACAGACAGCAAGGGTTGCTGCAAGGATGAGCATAAGTTCTTTAAAAACGATACCGATCAAAAAGGAACAGATGCAGGTCTGCCTGTATTGCTAATGACCGTGACAGACCTTCCGGTTGCAATAATTGAAAGTACCCACCCAAATTTTACGTCTGCTTCAGAGGATTATCCTGTAAGCAATGCACCTCCACGAAGTCACGGCGTTGCTGTTTATATTCTCAACAGAACATTCCTGATTTAAGGTCTACACTACTCTAAAGGCCGGACAATCCATTTGTCTGGCTACCGGCATTTTTCATTGCCGTGAATTGATATTTTTCTAACATTATAAATAAAGAAAATGAAAACAGTAAAAATGCTGATGATGGCAGCAATAACCATTATGTCAGTAAACTTGTTTGCACAGGATAGTACTGCTGTAAACACAAAAAAAATAAAGAAACACAAAACTGAAAAGGTAAAATATACCTGCCCGATGCATCCGGGTGTGGTAATGGATGGCCCCGGAAAGTGTACCACCTGCGGCATGGATTTGACGCTTTCTCCAAAAGAAAAAATGAAGCGGGAAGTGATGAAAATGTATGCCTGCCCCATGCATCCTGAAGAAACCAGTAATAAAACCGGGAAGTGTTCAAAATGCAATATGGATTTAAAAGAGGTAAAGAAAGAAGCTAAAGTATATACCTGTTCTATGCACCCGGAAGTTACCAGTAATCAGCCCGGCAAATGTTCTAAATGCGGAATGAACCTCTCACTATCATCAAAAGAGAAAATGAAAATGGAGGTAATGAAGATATACACTTGCCCGATGCACCCGGATGTCACAAGTGATAAACCTGGTAAGTGTTCAAAATGCGGAATGGATTTAAAGGAGAAGTCAAATTAACAGCACCATTTACAGCCTCACAATAAAAATCAGATTATGGTTCAGAAATTAATTGAACTGGCATTACGCAACAGGTTTATCGTTCTGCTTTTTTCAGGCAGCCTGTTTGCGTATGGCATTTACTCCATCAAAAAGAATCCCATTGATGCCATTCCTGATTTGAGCGAAAACCAGGTTATTGTTTTTACTGAATGGATGGGACGCAGCCCGCAGGTAATGGAAGACCAGGTTACTTACCCACTTGTCAGTAACCTGCAAGGCATTCCAAAGATTAAAAACATTCGTGGTACTTCCATGTTCGGAATGAGCTTCGTGTATGTGATTTTTGAGGACAATGTTGACATCTATTGGGCAAGGACAAGAGTGCTGGAAAGATTGAATTATGCACAGCGACTGCTGCCCCAGGGAGTTACTCCTTCTCTTGGTCCGGATGGCACGGGTGTAGGGCATATCTTCTGGTATCATCTGAATGCTCCAAATATGGACCTGGGGGAGCAACGGGCCTTGCAGGACTGGTATATAAAATTCGCCTTACAAACGGTGCCAGGTGTAGCTGAAGTGGCTTCATTTGGAGGGTTTGAAAAGCAATACCAATTGGTTGTTGATCCTGTGAAGCTACAGTATTACAATATTTCGCTGATGGATGTAATGAACAAGGTAAAAGCCAATAACAATGATGTGGGGGGCAGAAAATTTGAAATGGCTGATATGGCTTACATCATTCGTGGATTGGGCTATATTAAAAACAAAGAAGATGTTGAGAACATTGCGTTAAGCAATTACAATGGCATACCAGTAAGAGTAAAAGATATTGGTAGTGTGCAAATGGGTGGTGACCTCCGGCTTGGCATATTTGATATGGATGGTAAAGGCGAAGTGGTGGGTGGCATTGTGGTAATGCGGTACAACGAAAATGCAAACAAAGTGATTGAGGCTGTAAAGGAAAAAATGAAGGAAGTGCAGAAAGGATTACCGGAAGGGGTTTCATTTAAAACATCCTATGACAGGAGTACATTGATACAGGAGGCTGTTGAATCTGTAAAGGGAACACTTACAGAAGAAATGATAGCCGTTTCCATTGTGGTACTGATTTTTCTTTTTCATTGGCGCAGCGCTGTTATCATCCTTATTCAACTACCTATATCTGTTGCAGCAGGATTTATTTTTCTTGAACTATTTGGCATTTCATCCAATATTATGTCACTCACCGGTATTGCACTTGCAATTGGAGTGGTTGTGGATGACGGGATAGTGATGGTGGAAAATGCTTACCGGCATATAAGCGTAGCACAATCTGAAAAAGCACAGGCACAGAAAAACTCATAATCATGACAAACTGGTTCAAAAAACATAAAGACCCTTTAACATCTGAAGAATGGATGACGATTATAGAAAAATCATCCAAGCAAGTAGGGCCAGGAGTATTTTACTCAACAATTATAGTAGTAACATCCTTCCTGCCGGTTTTTTTATTGACAGGCATGGAAGGAAAGCTATTTCATCCGCTGGCCTGGACAAAAACATTTATACTTCTTATAGATGCTTTCCTGGCAATAACATTAACTCCTGTATTGATTTCTTTTTTCCTGAAAGGAAGATTAAAACCAGAAAGTGCCAACCCGGTAACAAGAACACTGGAAAAGCTATATACTCCTGTTCTTAAATGGTGTTTAAAATGGAGAAAAACAACAATTGGAATTAATCTTGTAGCACTTGCTACAGGCATTTTGATGATGACAAAATTAGGCTCTGAATTTATGCCGCCTTTGGATGAAGGTTCATTGTTGTTTATGCCTGTTACCTTACCCGATGTATCAAATTCTGAAGCAAAAAGATTACTACAGATACAGGATAAGTTAATCTCCACTGTGCCTGAAGTTGACCATGTGTTGGGCAAGGCAGGCAGGGCGAATACAGCAACAGACAATTCGCCAATCAGTATGATTGAAACCATCATCCTGCTAAAGCCAAAGAATGAATGGCGAAAAGGCATGAATAAGAATGACATAATTAACGAACTGAATGCAAAACTGCAAATACCGGGTGTTACCAATGGCTGGACGCAACCGATTATTAACCGTATCAATATGCTCTCAACAGGTATTCGTACAGATGTGGGATTAAAAGTATATGGGCAAAACCTTGACAGTATTTATGCGTTTGCACAAGTATTAAAGAAACAGTTAGAAGGAATTGATGGCATTAAAGACCTGTATGTGGAGCCAATAACCGGTGGAAAATATATTGACATAACAGTAAAAAGGGAAGAAATTGGAAGGTATGGACTAAGTGTAGATGATGTGAATACTGTAATTGAAAGCGCATTAGGGGGAATGAAACTTACAACTACCATTGAGGGCAGACAGCGGTTTTCTGTAAATGCACGGTATGGACAGGATTTTCGCAACAATCTTGAAGCCCTAAAAAGGCTGCAGGTACAAACCATGAATTATGGCCCGGTTCCGTTGGAAGCCGTTGCTGATATTAAGCTCAGTGACGGCCCTCCGATGATTAACTCTGAAAATGCGATGCTCAGAGGTACGGTATTGTTCAATGTTCGTGAAAGGGATTTGGGAAGTACAGTAAAAGAAGCACAGAAGAAGCTGAACCAGATGGTTACTAAACTGCCAAAAGGGTATTTCCTGGAATGGAGCGGCCAGTGGGAAAACCAGATAAGAGCAAACCGGACACTTAAAATGATTATGCCGGTTGTTTTCCTCATCATTTTTATGGTGCTGTATTTTACTTATCATTCTTTCAAAGAATCACTCATTACCATGATCACTGTCCCGTTTGCTTTAATTGGTGGTGTATTCATGGTTTATTTCTATGGGGTCAATTTATCAGTTGCAGTGGCTGTTGGTTTTATTGCGCTGTTTGGCATGGCCATAGAGACTGCCATGTTGATGACTATATACCTGAATGAAGCCATGCAAAATATGGTAGCAAAGCATGGTAACTCAAAGGCAACAATTACACCTGCTATTATCCGGCAGTTTGTAATTGAAGGCTCTGCCAAACGTCTCAGGCCAAAACTGATGACGGTATCTGTCGGTTTGTTCGGGCTTATTCCCATATTATGGGCGAGTGGGGTAGGCAGTGACATCATGCGGCCTATTACTATCCCACTTATTGGCGGCACCATCACATCCACCATCTATGTATTACTGATAACACCAGTAGTTTTTGAAATAGTAAAGGAAAGAGAATTAAAACGTAAAGGCAAAATCATTTTAACCGATGTTAAAGAATAAACTTACAGTCGTCTTTATTGCTATCATCATAGCATTACAAGGCAAGGGACAATCCGCTAAGCTGGATGCCATTATTGACAGTATAAAAAAATCGCATCCTGTAGTAAAGATGTATGATAATGAAATCCGCTCAATGGATGAAGCCGCCAAAGGTGCAAAGAGCTGGATGCCGCCAGAGTTCAGTACCGGACTTTGGATGGTGCCTTATAATCCGGGGCTGTGGAAGAAAGGTGATTTGGGAGCTACCGGCATGGGGCAATACATGATAGGCGGACAGCAAATGCTTCCCAACAAAAAGAAATTAAATGCGGATGCTGCCTATATGGAAAACATGTCTTCGGTAGAAAAGGAAAAAAAGAATGCTTCCCTCAATGAATTGGTCAATGATGCAAAACAATATTATTATGAATGGCTGATATTAAAGAAGAAACTGGTTATACTTTCCGAAAATGAAAAAATTCTTGATTTCATGATTAAGAATGCGGAGTTACGTTACAAAAACGGACTTGAAAAAATAAGTGCATACTATAAAGCAAAGGCGGCGCTGGGCAATGTGAAAAACATGCAACTGATGTTTGAAAATGATATTAGGGAAAAGCGAATTGGTCTTAATACATTAATGGGGCGAAATGCTGCCATTGATTTTGATATTGACAGTACATACCAGTTTACTGATTTTTCAAGTCTGGTATTTGATAGTTCCCTGTTCTACAGCAACCGGAGTGATCTGAAAGCTGTTGACCGTGAAATATCGCTTGCCTATTTGAAGCAGGAATCAGAACGTCAAAGTCTGAAACCTCAATTTGGTATCAGGTATGAGCACATGTTTGGATTTGGCGGATTGCCTATGCAATATACCCTGATGGGAATGATGAAGCTGCCGCTTGCAAAGTGGTCATCAAAAATGAACAAGGCTAATATTAAAAGCCTTAAATGGAAAGCAAATTCATTGCAATCCCAGAAAGAAATGATGGTAAATGAATACAGCGGTATGGCTTATAGTATGAGAAATGAACTGGAACTTAAAAAACGTCAATTGAAACTGTATGATGAGAATATTATACCGGCGTTGAAAAACAATTACAAAACCATGCAGCTTGGGTATGAGCAAAACACAGAAGAGCTTTTTATGCTGTATGATGCGTGGGAAACCTTAAATATGACGCAGCTTGAATACCTGGAGCTGTTAAACAGTGCATTAAAATTACAGGTGGCTATTGAACGATTAATTGAGAAAAAATGAATAGAATAATTTTCATAGCATTTATGCTGACTATGTTCATGTCCTCATGCAAAAATGGCCGTAACCACTCAGGGCATAACATGGAAATGGCAAAGGAGGTTTATACATGCACTATGCACCCGGAAGTTGTTAGCGTTAAACCGGGCAAATGCCCAAAATGCGGGATGACCCTTATCAAGAAGGCAACAGAAACTGATTCACCTCAATCAGTAAAATTAGAATCTCTGCTGAAGCCAACTAATGAATTTGTGATTTCAACAATCCCATTAACTACAGTGAGCCAGCAAAGCGAAGCCATTGAAATAGACGCCCTGGGAAATATCGGTTATGATACAAGGGAAGTGGGCAGCATTTCCGCAAGGGTTACTGGCCGGATTGAAAAGCTCTATGTGCGTTACAGATATCAGAAGGTAACAAAGGGGCAAAAGATACTTGACATTTACAGCCCTGAATTGATGACGGCACAACAGAACCTGTTGTTTCTGTTGCAAAACGATGCAGGCAACCTGCCCTTTATACAAGCAGCCAAAGAAAAATTGCTATTGCTGGGTATGAGCAATGAGCAGTTGTTGCAGGTAATTAAAAGCGGTAAACCATCTCTCACTATTTCAGTATTCAGCAATTACAGCGGTCATATTCACGAAACAGGTTCAGGCAACAATATGAATGCAGGCAGCAGTAATATGAAAGATATTTCATTGATAACAGAAGAACTTCCTTTAAAAGAAGGAATGTATTTACAAAAAGGTCAATCAATTTTTTCTGTTTACAACCCGGTAAAAGCCTGGGCTATACTTAATATTTATGCCGAGAACCAGACGTTGGTAAAATTGGGAAATCCCGTTGAAATAATCCCGGAAACAGTACCCGGTAAAGTTATCAATGGTAAGATTGATTTTATTGAACCATTTTACCGAAAAGAAAATAAAACGCTTACTGTAAGGGTCTATTTTAATAATGCAGTTCTGAAAATTCCCATCGGCAGCCAGGTAAAAGCTGTTATTTCAGGCAATGCAAAAAATGCCAGTTGGCTTCCTGCGGAATCTGTACTATCGCTGGGTATGGAAAAAATAGTTTTTCTTAAATCGGATGGAGGTTTCAGGGCAAAAAGAATAAATACAGGCATTACTTACAGAGGAAAAATTCAGATCATTGATGGGTTAGCAATTCAGGATTCAATAGCAGTAAATGCACAATACTTGATGGATAGTGAAAGCTTCATAAAAATAAACAGATGACCATGAAATACATTTTTGCTTTTGCAGCTTCGCTCATACTTCTTGTTTCTTGCGGGAAAAAGAAACAAGTAACTGCTGCCTCAGATATATTTTACACCTGTTCCATGCACCCGCAGGTTATTCAGAATAAACCAGGCAATTGTCCGATTTGCGGAATGCAGTTAATCCAGGTTAACAACAGTACTGCCGCAAATGGCGATGAAATAAGGCTCAGTGCTGAACAAATTGAGCTGGGGAATATTCATGCTGATACAATAAGCAAAAGCTCAATTGGAGACAGGTTGGTATTAACCGCTACCCTCAATTTTGATCAGATGAAAGCCACATCAGTCAGCTCCAGAGTCATGGGAAGAGTGGAAAGATTATACTATAAGAATTTAGGTGACTTCGTAAAAAAAGGTGTCCCATTGTTTGATTTATATAGTGAGGAGCTGAATAATGCCAAACAGGAATTTTTATTGGCTCTTGATAAGAGAAAAACATTTGCCTCCGAAACCGTGATTGATTTTGACCAATTGATCCAAAGTGCCAGGAACAAACTTCTTTTATGGGGACTAAGTGAGCAGCAAATAAATGAGCTTGCGAAAAGCAAGAAGGCTACCCCTGTTACAACCTTTTACAGTTCGGCCAGCGGATATATTACACAAATGGACATACGGGAAGGAGATTATGTT
The DNA here is from genome assembly GCA_044220945.1 of Chitinophagaceae bacterium. Taxonomy (GTDB): domain Bacteria; phylum Bacteroidota; class Bacteroidia; order Chitinophagales; family Chitinophagaceae; genus Endoryza. Next base: position 21,529 of record JBGAQC010000001.1, read on the forward strand.
ATGGAAGGAGGTACTATTGTCAAGCTGGCTGATCTGTCAACATTATGGGCAGAAGCACAAGTTTACACTTCACAAATGGCAGGTATTAATGCAAACAGCATTGCTACTGTTCAACTGTCAGATTTTGAAAATAAAGAAATAACAGGAAAGATAGATTTCGTTAATCCTGAAATAAATCCTGATACCAGGATAAATTTGATTAGGGTATCAATACCCAATCCCGGAAATCAGTTAAAACCGGGAATGCCAGCCTATGTGATCTTAAAAAGCCCTAAGCAGCAATCCCTGACATTACCAATTGATGCTGTAATACGGGATGGTAAGGGTGCTACAGTTTGGTTGCAAACAGGAAGTAATTCTTTCAAAAGTGTAATGGTGGAGACCGGGCTTGAAACTGATGACAGGATAGAAATTAAATCAGGTCTGAAAGAGGGGGATGTAGTAGTAATAAGCGGCGCTTACCTGTTACACAGTGAATTTATTTTTAAAAAAGGGGCAGATCCTATGAGCGGGATGAAAATGTGATTTTCAAAATTCTGTAATTACTTTCCATAATTATAAAATATGCACGGAATGGCGATGTGTAGCTTTGTGTAAAGAAAAACACAATGACGCATACATATAAACTTTCAGGAATGACCTGCGGCAATTGCGAAGTAAAAGTGAAAAGTAGCTTGCTTATGGTATCAGGGGTAACTGAAGCGGAAGTTTCCAAAGAAAAGCAGACTGCTGTCATAACAATGGATAAGCATATTGCATTATCAGCATTTCAAAAGGCATTGGATGCAAAATATTCTATTAGCACCGTTGAGCATATTGAAACAGTAGAACAAGCGAGGAGCTGGCTGGTTACCTATAAACCAGTTTTGCTGATATTTATTTATATTACAGGTGTTTCCCTGCTAATTGAGTGGATGTTGGGCGGTTTTTTGTGGATGCGCTGGATGAATCATTTTATGGCCGGCTTCTTCCTGGTCTTTTCTTTCTTTAAACTGCTTAATCTGAAAGGCTTTGCTGAAAGCTACAGCATGTATGATATTGTGGCGAAGCATTGGAATGGATGGGGCTATGTGTATGCTTTTACAGAGCTGGCTTTGGGTATAGCGTTCCTTGCCGGATTTAATTCTATTGTTACTAATGCCATCACTTTTGTAGTAATGACAGTAAGCATAGTTGGGGTATTACAAAGTGTGTTGAATAAACGAAAGATACAGTGTGCCTGCCTGGGCGATGTATTTAACCTGCCGATGAGTACGATAACTATTTTTGAAGATGCTCTGATGATCGGGATGAGTGGGGTAATGCTATTAACAATGTTACAATGACAGTAGTAAAATCAATAGGGCAATTTTTTTTGAAAATCTTAAAAGCGATCTTTGTAAGAAGGAAGGATTGCTGTAAATAGCTTGATTTACAAAATTTTATAACTTCTTTCCAAAATTGTATAAATTCGGCTAAATTAAATAACTGTATCTTTGAATTGATGAAGAAAATCATCGTCATACTATTATTGCTGATATACAGTGGCTCTACATTTGGGGTTACTGTTCATTTGCATTATTGTATGGATGAACTTGTTGGCTGGACTTTATGGCATCATGGCGATAAGGAAAAATGTGGTAAATGCGGGATGGCAGGTAAGAAGAGTGGATGCTGTAAAGATGAGCATAAGTCTTTTAAAGTAAAAGCAGAGCATCAAAAGGGTGATGTAGCAAAACTGATACAGCCTTTTTTATCACCAGTAATTGTCGCTCCTGCTTACAACTATTCTGATAACATTTCATACCGGCCATTAGCTATTTCTTATCCGGTTTCTCATGCGCCCCCGTTGCAGGGAACGCCGCTGTTTATCCAATACTGTGTTTTCCTGATTTGATTTCACTCTCCCTCTTTTTGCCAGCGCCAATCGGTGCCTGGCTATTCGCATTTTTCCTATTCTTTATTTAAAATTTTATTACGATGAAATCATTATTGATGATGGCGTTTGTAACGCTGTTCAGTGCAGCATCATTCGCACAAATTAAAAACAGTAAAACTGCGAGCCTGAAAGTATATGGCAATTGTGATATGTGTAAGGCTAAAATTGAAAAGGCCGGAACACAGAAAGGCATCAGCAAAACTATCTGGGATGAAAAAACCGCTATGGCAGCAATTACTTACGATTCAAAGAAAACAAACACGGATGCAGTGCTGAAAAGGATAGCACTCGCTGGATATGACAGCGACAATTTTTTAGCCCCGGATGCAGCCTATAACAGTCTTCCTGGCTGCTGTAAATATGAAAGAGTAAAAAAAGTAGTGGTAAATACACCTGTCAAGGACACGGCGATGGTTATGAATAATAATCATAGCGGCCATAACATAAACATGGATACCACTAAAATGACAATGCCTGAAAAGGAAGTAAACCAGTTACGGGCAGTATTTGATAATTATTTCGCCTTAAAAGATGCGCTGGTAAAAACAGATGCGTCCACCGCTTCTTCAAAAGCGGCAGCTATCCTGACAGCCATCAATGCTGTACAGATGAATAAAATGAAAATGGATGAACACATGGCATACATGAAAGTGGAAGGCGACCTTAAAAAAGATGCAACCACTATCAGCACAAGTAAGGCTGTCAGCGATCAGCGGGTTGCTTTTATGAATCTCTCTAAAAACATGATTGACCTGATGAAAGCAACAAAACCTGCTGAACCGGTTTATGTTCAGCACTGCCCTATGTACAATGACGGCAAAGGGGCAGACTGGCTTAGTAAAGAGAATGCGGTTAAGAACCCGTATTACGGCAGCATGATGCTTACCTGCGGAAAAACAGTAGATACAATAAGGTAAACTCTAAATCCAGAAACAATGAAACGCAGAGAATTTGTAAAAAATGCTGGTTTAGGAGTTGGGGCTGTTATAACCGGTGGCTCAGTTTTGTCTTTTATTTCCTCTTGCAACAAAGGTGGCATGATGGATATGATGACAAGCTATGTTAATGTAACCGAAGGTAGTTTCAACCGCCTGCTTGCAATCCCCAGCGTCGTGGGGGCAAATACAACACTGGCACCACAATCAACGCTGGCAAGTATTGATGGAACGCAACGGTCAGTATTGGGCTACCAGGCCAATGGAATTTTAGGACCGACTATAAAACTGAATAAAGGCGACAGTGCGAATATCCTGCTACGAAACAATCTTTCCGAACCAAATAATATCCACTGGCATGGGTTAATGATACCTTCCAATATGGACGGTTATCCTACAGACTTAGTAACAGCAGGTGGTACATTCAATTACCAGTTTGCCGTTAACCAGAGAGCCGGACTTTATTAGTATCATCCCCACACGGATATGTTAACTGGTTCACAGGCTTACAGAGGGCTTGCAGGATTATTTATAGTTAATGATGCGGAAGAAGCTGCATTGAATCTGCCCTCCGGAGCCTATGAAATACCGCTTGTGATACAGGACAAACGACTGAGTGGTTCCTCGCTTAATTATAACCCGACATCAATGGAGGTTATGTCTGGTTTTATGGGAGAAAGTATTGTGGTAAATGGGGTTGCTTCTCCTTATACAGATGTTGCCTCCCGCTATTACAGATTAAGAATCCTGAACGGTTCTAATGCAAGAATATACAACCTTGCATTTAGCAATAACCAGCCTTTTACTATTATTGGAAGCGACGGCGGGTTATTGAAAAATCCACAGTCAGTAAGCAATATCCTGCTTTCACCTGGTGAGCGGATTGATGTTTTGGTAAACTTCGCCGGAATCAGTACGGGAACAGATGTATATCTTTTGAGCAAGGCATTTTCCAATGCCGGTAATGCCCAGGGCAAACAGGAATTTAAGATCATGAAGTTCCGGATTACTCAAAACTCAACTGATTCTTTCTCTATTCCATCAAATTTATCAGTTGTATCAACTCTTTCCACTTCATCTCAAACGAGAAACTTTGTTTTAACCGAAATGCAAATGTCAATGGGTGGCAGCATGACTGGTATGCACCGGATCAATGACAAAGTGTTTGATGCCGCAAGAATTGATGAGACAATAGCAGCGAACTCCACCGAAATTTGGGTGTTTGAAAACAAGGGAAATGAGCCTCACCCGGTGCATTTACATGCTGCTCAATTCCAGGTACTGTCACGGAGCGGGGGAGAAAATCGTGGAGTTATAGCATCTGAAAGGGGCTGGAAAGATACTGTGCTTTTGTTGCCAGGAGAAAAAGTAACATTAGCAGTTCCGTTTGGTTCGCTAACCGGCAAATTTGTTTTTCATTGCCATAACCTGGAACATGAAGATGATGGTATGATGTTGCAATACATGATAAGTTGATTGACCACCTCATGAACTTTAATACTATTTAATTATTTAAACAGAAACGAATTCTTAACAATCAAACAAAAGTAAAATGAAAAAAATATTTTTTCTATCGGCAGCCCTTACTGTGGCTGTATTATTTATAGCCTGTGGTAATAATAATTCAAAAGATAATGGCACTGCGGAAACTATCAATCCAGCAGACAGCAATAAGTTGTATGCCTGCCCTATGCACCCTGAAGTGACCGGTAAAAAGGGTGAGAAATGCAGCAAATGTGGTATGGAGCTTACGAAAGAAGTAACTGCCGCTGTTAATCCCCCGTCAAAAGAAAATGAAACACCAGATACGATTGCAAAACAAACTACAGCACCAGCCGTCCAAAGCAAATTTTCTATTTCCGAGATTGTAAGCAATTACCTGAAACTGAAAAATGCGTTAACGAAGGACGATGCCAATGGTGCAGCTAATGCAGGAAAGGCTTTATACACTTCTTTTGCAAACGCCAATACTGCATCATTGGATGAAAAGCAGAAAAAAGAATTTGCAGATATTGCTGATGATGCAAAGGAACATGGCGAGCATATTGGGGCTAATGCCGGAAAAATTGACCACCAGCGGGAGCATTTTGCCCTGTTGAGCAAAGACATAAACGACCTCATAAAAATGTTTGGTTCACCGCAGAAGCTGTACCAGGATTTTTGCCCTATGTATGATGATGGCAAAGGGGCAATCTGGATTAGCGAAATACAGGAAATCAAGAATCCCTTCTTCGGCTCCAAGATGCCGACATGCGGTTCCGTTAAAAAGACATATTAATGAGAAGGTGGCTAAAAAAAATTGGCTTAATCCTGCTGATATGTTTTGCACTGTTGCAGTTTTACCAGCCTGCCCGTAATAAAAGCGATGGGCAGGATTTGAGCAAAGACTTTGTAACAGTATATAATGCCCCTGACAGCATTAGGAACATATTGCATACATCCTGCTACGATTGCCACAGCAATAATACCAACTACCTGTGGTATGATTATATTCAGCCTGCCAGGATGCTGGTAGAAAGCCATATCCGCAGAGGAAAGAAGGAGTTGAACTTTAATGAATGGGCAGATTATTCTTTCCGTAAACAAGGCACCAAATTAGACAGGATCATAAAGCAGGTACAGCAAGGCAAGATGCCGTTAAAATCTTACACCATGTTGCACACTTCAGCCAGGTTAGACTCCAACGAAAGGAAACTACTCGTTAATTGGTTAAATGGCTTGTCAAGTAAGGATAACTAATAATACAATTGGTATGGCAAAAAGCAAGCAGTTCTATATCCGGAAAATACACCGCTATTTAGGTTTGTTCCTCGGCATCCAGTTCTTATTTTGGACAGCCAGCGGCCTGTATTTTAGCTGGACGAATATTGATGACATACATGGTGACCAGTACAGGGATTTTTCAGTACAGCCTGCTTCATTCACTAATCTTATCAGCCCGTCAAAAATGGAGGATTCAACAGAAATAAAAACTGTTGAACTGCGGGATATTAACGGAACAGCCTATTATTGGATTAATAAGAACGCATTGTACAATGCCCAAACCGGAGCTAAAAAGAATGGAATTACAAAGGAGGAAGCATTAGCTATTGCAACCCGGAATATGCGGAAAGATCTTATGGTAAAAGATATTATCCTTATTGATTCGGTAGGTAAGAAAAGTGAATACCGGGGGAAGCCGTTGCCTGCGTATGTAGTTAGTTATGCAAATCCAAAAGATGTTAAAGCCTATGTATCGTTCAGTGATGGAGCTTTTCAAACAGTGCGGCACCGGGATTGGCGTTGGTACGATTTCCTGTGGATGACACATATCATGGATTATGACGGCAGGGAAAGTTTCAATAACTGGCCGCTCCGGATATTCTCTCTATTGGGACTTATAACCGTTTTGAGCGGCTTCTTATTGTGGTTTGTATCATCAAGACGTATTAAACGATTATTAAAACGAAACAATGACTAACCTTACTCAAATCATTCAGCAGTACAAATCTGATACACAAAGTGTGTACAATACCTGGTTTGTAGATAACGACCAGCGGTTAAAGGCATTTCGCACAATACGCAGGGGAGTCTTGCAGGTTATTGAGGATATTAAGAACAAATCATTTCCCAACGATTTTAAAGGCAGCAGCCTTGAGTTTGTATTGAATTGTATTGCAGAACAGAAGCAGGTCTTTGTGGGTGTAGCACATCCTTTTTACTGGAAACCCAAACTTAGGATACCTGATATTTATGAGAATCAGGATAATAAAACAGCTTTTGGCCAGTTTCTTGAAAATTGTATAAATGCCAAAAGCCAGGAACAGATAATAAAGGAAATTGTACATCTTGACAGCCTGAAAATTAAAGGTCTTGGTCCGGCTGTTGCCAGTATCCTGTATTACCTGCATCCTTCCTTATTCCCGCCATTCAATACAGCCATAGTAAATGGCTTTAATGTACTGTTTAATGATAAGAAGAAGCTGGGTAGTTGGAGTGAATACCTAAAAATCAGGGAAACATTAATTGAAACCAATACAAAACACAGGGCGGAACTGTCAAACGATTTAGGCGCTATTGCCGGGTTATGCTTTGAAATTGGTACTCAAAAAATGATGATTGGTAAAGATGAATACCTGAGTGAAGAAGAAAGGTTGAAGTTTGAAAAATCGGTAGAGAAAAGGCAAAAAGAAATTCAGGAAGAAAAACTGGAAGAAAACCTGCATACCGAAATGCAGTATCACCTGCTAAAGATTGGATCTTCTTTGGGATATGATGTAGTCCCTGCAAGCAACGATAAAAGTAAAAATCACTGTGGCAATAACTTCTCATTCCTTTCTCTCGCCCAGTGTCCTGAATTAAATACTGATAGAGATACGCAGAATACCATCCGACTTATTGATGTGCTTTGGTTTCAAAAGGGTACTAATAATGTTATTGGTGCTTTTGAGGTGGAAAAAAGTACCAGTATTTATTCAGGTATTCTCCGGCTCACCGATTTGCATTACAGCATAGCTGATGGTGATGAAGTTTTTTACCTGATAATTCCTGACAGCAGGGAAAAAGATGTAGTACTGCAATTATCAAGACCTGCAATAAAAAATTCAGCCATTAATATTAAATACATCTTGTTTTCGGAACTGAGAAAGAACTGTGATGCCATTTGCAAATTTGGTTCTGACAGTTCCATCATGGAAAAAATATCAAAAACTGTACAGGGTAACTAAAGGTTATCTGCTAAAATAATTTGTAAATGAAAAAAATATTAATAACAATATGGATGCTCTGTCTCTCCGCAATATCATTTGCTCAAAGTAAAGAAACTGGCACTGACAGGGAAGCTATAAAACAATTCATGAATGACAGGGACACGATGCCCAATCTCATTCAAGGCAAAAACATTGATTTGGTAAAGAGAGCGCTTAAAAGGTATAATAGCGCCATTGAATCCCTGGATGTAACTGGTTCGGAAAGGTTTTTTACCACCGATTCCAAAATATATGAATCTGGCAGCAGTGAAGGAAGTTATGCCCATTACCTGGAACATCATCTTGCCCCAGAGTTAAAAGAGTTCAAGTCTTTTACTTTCAGCGATTACCTCGTGGAAATACAGATTGACGGCAATTATGCGTTTGCAACGGAATCTTACACTTATAGCATTGTTGTTGCTAAAGATAATTCTGAAGTAAAACGTAAAGGGGTTACTACATCGGTATTAAAGAAGCTGAAGGGGCAGTGGCTGATTATGATCAGCCATAATTCTTCAAGAAAACAAGGATAAAATTATTGTCATGGAACATCAGCATCATATTCAAAAATATACCTGCCCCATGCACCCGCAGATAGTGCAGGATGGGCCTGGCAAATGCCCTCTGTGTGGCATGACATTGGAGCCGAGGAAAAACAGTTCGTCAGGTCATGCAGGCAAAGATCATAGCAATCATACCGGCATGATTGCAGATTTCAGAAAGAGATTCTATGTTGTTTTAGCACTTACCATTCCCATCTTGCTGTTATCAGAAATGATTCAACACTGGCTGGGCATTCATATTGATTTTCCCGGTTCAAAATACTTGTTGCTTATCTTATCATCGGCTGCTTTCTTTTATGGCGGCTGGCCGTTCCTGAAAGGGTTGGTAAATGAAGCGAAAGCAAAGAACCCCGGCATGATGTTTTTGATTGGCTTTGCAATCAGTGTGGCCTATATCTACAGTGTGGCTGTTGTTTTTGGATTACAAGGGATGGATTTCTTTTGGGAACTGGCGACATTAATTCTCATCATGCTGTTAGGCCACTGGATAGAGATGAAATCTGTTGCAGGTGCATCAAGAGAACTTGAATTACTAATTCAACTAATGCCTTCGGAAGCCCATAAGGTTGCCGGTCAGATGATTGTAGAAGTAAAAACCGAAGCACTTAATGGAGGCGATATAATTCTGATAAAGCCCGGAGAAAAAGTGGCAGCCGATGGGATTATTTCGGATGGTGAAACCTATCTGAATGAGAGTATGCTTACCGGCGAAAGTAAACCAGTGCAAAAAGTAAAAGGAGATAAAGTAATTGCAGGCTCAATAAACGGTAACGGTGCCATTAAAGTAACGGTATCACATGGGACAAAAGATTCTTATCTATCCCAGGTAATTAAGTTGGTACAGGATGCTCAAAACGCCAAATCAAATACCCAGCTATTAGCTGATAAGGCTGCAAAATGGCTGACCATTATTGCCCTGCTTGCTGGGGTTGCAACATTTTTATACTGGTATATCACAGGCCAGCCCTTATCCTTCGCAATGGAAAGAATGGTTACAGTAATTGTTATTTGCTGTCCCCATGCTTTGGGATTAGCTGTGCCGCTGGTTGTTGCAAAATCAACTGCACTGTCTGCACAAAGCGGCCTGCTGATTAAAAACAGAACTGCATTTGAAAACGCAAGGAAGATCAGCACCATTGTATTTGATAAAACCGGAACGCTTACTGTAGGGAAATTTCAGGTCATACGGTATGCAACGCATAGTAAAAAATATACTGAAGAGCAGGTTTTGCAATTTGCCGCTGCACTGGAACAAAATTCAGAACACCCGATAGCAACGGGAATCACTGCAAAAGCAAAGGAATTAAGCCTGGAGCTGCCTGCCGTTAAAGGATTTGAAGCTATCACTGGAAAGGGAATAACTGGTAATATTGACGGCAATGTTGTATCAGTAGTCAGCCCTGGCTATTTAAAGGAAAAATATACATTTCTCACAAAAGAAGATGCCGTAAAAGGTGAAGAAACGCTTGTGTTTGTGTTAGTAGATGATGATATAGCTGGTTCAATTGCACTGGCAGATGAAATAAGACCGGAATCGTCAGAAGCTATAAAAACATTGCATGAAAATAATATCAAAACAATCTTACTGACCGGAGATAATTCAACTATTGCCAAAGCTGTAAGTGAACGATTGGGGATGGACAATTTTATGGCTGAAGTATTGCCCCATCAAAAACTGGAAAAAATTAAAGAGCTGCAAGACAAAGGTGAATTTGTAGCTATGACTGGTGATGGAGTAAACGATGCACCGGCATTGGCGCAGGCTGATGTGGGCATTGCTGTTGGAAGTGGAAGTGATATTGCAGCAGAAACAGCGGGGATTGTACTTGTAAACAGTAATCCAAAGGATGTGGTGAACCTGGTTCTTTTTGGCAAAGCCACTTACAGGAAAATGATACAAAACCTGATTTGGGCAACCGGATATAACGTTTTGGCATTACCCTTAGCTGCCGGGGTGTTATACAAGTGGGGCATTTTATTAAGCCCTGCGGCAGGGGCTGTTCTTATGACAGTGAGCACTATTGTAGTTGCAATAAATGCGAGTTTATTAAGGGTAAATAAAAAATAGCCCGTTGATTTTAATTTATTACTAATTATCAAAAATGAAATATTTAAAATGATTATACAGAAAACTATTTGTAAAAAAGTGCTGTCGCTAACAGTATTGCTGTTATTATCGGCATCTTTTCTTTATGGACAAAAAATTATCCGTTACGATTTGTATGTAAAAGACACTATCGTAAATTTTACAGGCAAGGCTAAAAGAGCTATTGCAGTAAACGGACAGATACCAATGCCTACCCTTACGTTTACTGAAGGTGATACAGCAGAAATATATGTACACAACTTACTGAACGAAGAAACATCACTGCACTGGCATGGTTTATTTTTGCCCAATAAAGAAGATGGCGTACCTAATCTTACTCAAATGCCCATTAAGCCGGGTACAACTCATGTGTACCGTTTTCCTATTATTCAGCATGGCACACACTGGTATCATAGTCATTCAGGGCTTCAGGAGCAAATAGGTATGTACGGAAATTTTGTGATGCTGAAAAGAAACAATGACCCCACATTAAGGCCAGGTATAGATGATTTACCAACCGTTCCGATTGTGTTGAGTGAATGGACGGATTATAAACCAGAAAATGTTCACCGAATGCTTCACAATGCTACTGACTGGTTTGCCTTGAAGAAAAATGCGGTACAGAGTTATGCCGAAGCTGCAAAAGCCGGGTATTTTAAAGTCAAATTGCAAAATGAATGGAAGCGTATGCTTGCAATGGATGTAAGCGATGTGTATTATGACAAGATATTTATGAATGGAAAACCGGAATCAGAAATTTCGTCTGTGGAGGGGAAGCCATTGAAGGCCGGAGACAAGGTAAGATTAAGGATTTCTAACGGCGGAGCATCTTCTTACTTCTGGCTCCGTTATGCAGGGGGAAAAATTACGGTGGTGGCTAATGATGGTAATGATGTGGAACCCGTAGAAGTGGACAGGCTGATAATCGCCGTTTCTGAAACGTATGATATTGTAGTTACTATTCCGGCAGACGGTACTGCGTATGAGCTGCTGGCTACCACTGAAGACAGAACTAATTCAGCATCACTTTATGTAGGCAATGGGATTAAGCAGCTTATTGAGCCAATGCCAAGATTGAAATACTTTGAAGGCATGAAGATGATGAACGACATGATGAAGATGAACGGGCGGTTGGACGACATGGGGATGAACATGAGCCTGAACCAGATGGACATGAATGTAGTAATGTACCCTGAAATCACCGGTGCAGAGAAGAAGAAAGACGATAATAATATGAAAGGAATGGATATGAGCAATGACCCCAACCGGTACAATGCAAATGCTTTGGGGGATATAATGACGTTGAATTATGCAATGCTAAAGGCTCCTGAAAAAACAACCTTGCCAAATACAGAAACAAGGACTTTGAGATTTGAGCTTACCGGAAATATGAACCGTTATGTATGGAGTATGGATAACAAAGTAGTTAGTGAAGCCGATAAAATTTTAGTGAAGAAAGGTGAAAATCTGCGGCTTATAATTTACAATGGCTCTATGATGCGGCACCCTATGCACCTGCACGGGCATGATTTCCGTGTTCTGAATGGCCAGGGAGAATATGCTCCGCTAAAAAATATCATTGACATTATGCCAATGGAAACCGATACACTGGAGTTTAATGCCAATGTGGATGGTGACTGGTTTTTTCACTGTCATATCCTATATCACATGATGAGTGGCATGGGAAGGGTTTTCAGTTATCAGAATCAACAACCGAATCCTTATATTCCAAACCCTAAACTGGCACAACGTAAACTGTTTGCTGACGACAGGCGAATGCACTTCATGATCCAGAATGATTTTGCTAATAATGGTAACGACGGGGAAATGATGTTGCAAAATACAAGGTGGAGCATTGGCAGCGAATGGCGGCTTGGATATAATGATATGCATGGGTACGAAACAGAAACACACATTGGAAGATTTATTGGCCGTATGCAGTGGTTTATGCCCTTTATTGGTTTTGACTGGCGGTACAGAAAATTAGGTCATAATATGTCAGAGAAGAATCTTTTTGGACAAGTTAATACGAAGGATAACCGTAGCTTATTCAGTGCAGGATTTAATTATACTTTGCCCATGCTGGTGAGATTTCAGACAGAGGTCTTCACCAATGGAGATATACGAATGCAATTGATGCGGGAGGATATACCGGTAGCAAAGAAGCTACGGGCAGCCTTTATGGTAAATACCGACAAGGAGTATATGGTGAGCCTGAACTATATATTAGGGCGTAACTGGTCAATCAGGACCCATTATGACAGCGATATGGGTTTTGGGGCTGGAATTACACTTAGTTACTAAGAGATCAATCTTAACCACATTTACGCACCATTTGCTACTTGTCCATATTTTCCCGGAAAAGCCCTTTAAAGGCCGCTATTTCCTTTAAATCGCCCAAAAATTGGTTGGATATTTGCCCAATCAGGGGCACAAAAGCCCTTCCCGGGGCTTTTTTTTATGATTTCCTCTTATTTCGCCTTATCCGGAACCAACGGTTAAACTTCCCTGAAAGCACTTACCAATCGTAAGTAGTAAACCTTATACAGGCATACTCCTTTGCCTGTAAACTCTTATGTGATTGATTCTGAAAACAATAGCTCATTTGGGTGACCGTTTTATAGAGGTATTCCCAAATTGGGCTTTACCGCTATGACTATCCTGAAAAGGACTGCATGCCCCGGCAAGAAAACATACCGCCCTTTGAAAGCGCCTCTGGTTCTTTCGCCCTGCTGAAACCGCAAAACCTGATCTTGTTAGGGGTACTGCTGCTGGGATTTACCTACCTGTTCTCTCAACTACAGCTTACCGGTGTAGGACTGGTCATTGCGCTGCTTGTTGCCGGTACATATGGTTATTTCTTCTTCACCTATCCAATTGTCGGATTTTATACAGCCATTGCCCTCAATTTCCTGTTGATCGGCATGGGTCGTTATGTCAAGGATGTACCCGTTGGGCTGATCCTCGATGCGGTACTGGTACTGACTTATTTGTCGATTTTCTTCCGGTATTTCCGCGAACGGGTAGACTGGAGCGCAGCCAATGTGGATGTGACTTACCTGGCCATTATCTGGTTCGGGTATTCCGTTTTCGAGATCGTGAATCCGGAAGCCCGGAGCTTTGCCGCATGGTTTTCGGGAAGGGGCGTTTCCATGTATATGTTCCTGGTGATTCCGTTGGCCTTGCTCTTTATCAACAACATTAAAAAGATCGACATCTTCCTCTATATCTGGGGCATTATTTCGGTACTGGCCACCCTCAAAGGGATCATGCAGCTGAAGATCGGTTTGGATTATGCCGAACAGGCCTGGATGAATGAAGGAAACTATAAAACACACCTCCTCTTTGGCCAGTTACGGGTGTTTTCCTTCTACAGTGATGCCGGTCAGTTCGGTGCCAACCAGGCATATACCGGAGTGGTGGCCAGCATCTTTGCCGGAGCAGAAACCGTACGCAAAAAGAAATTCTTTTTCCTTTTCGTTGCCGCCATGGCATTCTATGGAATGATCATTTCCGGCACCCGTGGAGCCATGAGTGTGCTGCTGGCAGGATTCATGATCTTTTTTGTACTCCGTAAAAACATCAAGGTGTTAAGTATCGGGATCGGCTTTCTGGCCCTGGTATTTGTGTTCTTCAAGTTCACTCTTATCGGTCAGGGCAATCCCCAGATCCGCCGGATGCGTACTGCATTTGACCCGAATGATGCTTCCCTGCAGGTGCGGCTTGATAACCAGCGCCTTTTAAAAAACTACCTGAAATCTAGACCCTTTGGCGGCGGCATTGGCCATGGCGGTGTAAAAGCACAGAAATACCTGCCCAATGCCTTTCTTTCACAGATCGCTACCGACAGCTGGTATGTGCTGATATGGGTGGAACAGGGCATTGTGGGACTTACCCTGCATTTACTGATACTCTTTTACGTAGTGATCCGGGGGGCCTATAAAGTGATGTTCCGGATCCGTTCCCCTGAACTGAAACTGAAAATAGCAGCATTGATTTCGGGAATGATGGGCATCATGGTGGCTTCCTATGGCAATGCCGTACTCGGTACTATGCCTACGGCCTTGCTTTTTTATACATCCATGGCCATCATTTCAGTATCGGAGCGGTTTGACACACCTGAACCTGCACGCTCAACAACAACAAACGAAACCAATAAACGATAACTATGAAACCCAACAGGCTGGAAAAAATGGAAGCCCTCAGAGGCTTTGCTGCACTATATGTAGTCCTCTTTCACCTGCTTCCGCAAAAGATCTTCCTGGGTCCGGTTAATATCGGATTCCTGTTCCGGTTTGGTCCGGAGGCCGTGATCGTGTTCTTTGCCTTGTCGGGGTTCGTGATCAAATATACCTGGGAGCGTTCTGCGGACAAGTCGTTTGGATTCTATTTTATCCGGCGTTTCATCCGCCTCTATATTCCCCTGTTCTTCATTTTCATCATGGGCTATGCCATCAAGTGTTACCAGACCGGTTCCTGGGCGGATCCCGAATGGAAATCGCTGATCGGCAACCTGCTGATGCTGCAGGATGTGATCTCGCAGAAACCGAATGTGGTAACAGGCGCCTATATGGGTAATGGTGTACTCTGGTCTTTATCTTATGAGTGGTGGTTCTATATGTTGTTCTTCTTCCTGAGTACCCGGATACCGGCCGGTAAACTGAATAAATGGGTGGCAGTACTCACCGCGGTGGCGGCTGTATCTTACCTCATTTATCCCTTTATCGTTAACCGGCTATTGATGTATTTCGCGATCTGGTGGACGGGTGTACGGATTGCAGAACTCTACCTGAAGAAAGAACCGATCACCTACAAATCCATGCTTCCCCATTTCGGATTGCTGACGGTTATCTGTATGGTACTGGGGCTGAACCTTTACCTGCACTATTCTTATACAAAAGTGTATACGTATCCGCTGGTAGCCTATCCCTTTGTAGAGTTACGCCATTTTGTATTCACCGTACTGGTGCTCTTCGCGGCGATCCTCTGGAAGAACCTGAACTGGATCGGTTACAAACAATTCCTGGAGCCTTTCAAGTACCTGGCTCCGTTCTCTTATGTGATCTATATTTCACATCACTACCTGGTGATCGAAGCCACTTATCTCAGCTTTATCCCGAACAAGATCGTGGAATATACCCTGTATATCCTGCTGATGCTGGGATTCTCCTGGCTGCTGGAGGTGAAAGTGTATAACTGGATCCGGAAACGGCTGATCAAGTGACCTGAAGTACAGGTTCAATTACCGGCCTCAATAAATGTAAACATCCATTTAACAGGCTCGCCACCAGGGCCAGGCTGGAAACTGCCAACAGGACATTTTATCCAGACAAGATTCCACCCTTTATGTAGTTGTAGTTCTACAGGGTTCCTGTATGAATAGCCTTCATCTGTAAGCGGATCTTCCAATATTGCAGACACACCCGCATGTTTCCATTGCGGAGCAGGAACTTCCTGATTATTAAACCAGATTCTGCTTCCTTTCCGGTCCCAATAGCTCTTTGGAGGTGGCGTAGCCAAAACGGAACGGGAGATGTCATTAAAACCGATCCAGAATTTTCCCATCCGGTCTGTATCACTCCAGATATTCCGGTAGGCATACCAGGTTGTATTGGGGATCGGTTCAGGAAGTACTCCGGAAACCAGAGGTGCCCACCAGTGCCGTAAAATCACTGTCCCTCCCCTTACTGTAAAGGCAGTTTTATATCGCGTTGGATCGGGATTTTTTTCTGGTTCAAAGACTGCGGAAATATCTCCTTTATTCGCATAGGGGCCTACAAGATTCCATTCCACATCGCGCTGTGCTGTATACGGAAAAGGCAAGGAACGGAAATACAGGTTACGGTGTGCCATCAGCTTACGCTCGAATACATCGAATTCCATGCTTCTGGGTTCGCCGGGCAACTCGGGAGCTGTGCGCCAACCTCTTGGACCACCACCAGTCCAGATTCGTTCTGCAAATGACAGCAGTCCCGGATATACAGGATTCATCTGCCAGAGATCCTTTTCCTGCTGAACAGCCCTGTCGTGCCATAAACAAAGTGTCGCGCCTTTCCGTAATTCATCTCCTGCAACAGTATCGAGAATGCTGCGCATGTATATTGTGATCACACTTTCCAGCGGATCCATATGATTGAGATAGAGATGCTTAGAATCAATGACCGGTAACGTTTCCAGTTCCTTTTTTATTCCGGCACCGCCAACCCAGAGTTGCCGGATAACGGTATTCGGAAAATTTCCACCTGGCTGCCAACCGTGAACTTTAACTCCAAGCTGTTCCAGCAATTGTGTCATATCAGGAAGAAATGAAGTGTCCCGAATCTTTACTTCATCGGCCCCGATATGCAGCTGGGTAAACCCATACGTTGTGATCAGGCTCCGGAGTACCTGTTTCAGGATCTGTTTTCCGCTGTCTGATTGCATATCATAACCCATCGTTTTACGGAAAGCATCACTATGCCCGGGCATATCAATTTCAGGTAAAAAAAGGATATGCCGTTCATTGCAGTACCGGATCAGCTCCCGGATCTCATCCACACTGTAAAAGGCGCCCCGGTTCCGTGTCTGTCCTTCGGGAGCAGTGAGGCCGGGAAATCCGGGCACTTCGATACGCCATGCCAGATGTTCGGTAACATGAAAATGAAATACATTGAGTTTGTAAAATGTCAGTTGATCAATCAGTTTTTTCAGGCCGTCCATGGATACATAATTCCTGCCCACATCAATGAGAAAGCCCCTCCATCCAAATGCCGGACTGTCTTCAATTGTACAATAGGGTATGGCTGTTTGATCCCTTGCCAGTTGCAGCAATGTGATCATACCTCTGAATATTCCCGTTTCCGAAGCTGCAGAGAGTGTAATGCCGTTTGCACCGCAGTCAATTGCATAGGCTTCGGGGTTGTAGCTGTACCGTTCATCATACAAAAGACGGATAGCTGTTGCTTTAACATCCACCTTCTCTGAAAGCGAATAGGTATACCCTAATTCCCGGAAATGCTCCTGCAGCTTCCGCGCTTCCTGCCGAAATTCCGGGTAATTGGTGAAGATCATTTCAATTGAGGCAAGAAATTGTTGTCCGGCTTCCCAATGTAACTGCCGGGGTTCCGGGATCAACGAAGGTTTATCCGGAAGCGCATATACTAATGGGAATACCAAGGTTTTCCAAAGCTGATACCCCGTTGCTGTGAGATGCAACCCATCATTTGTTAGTTCAGGCTTTAATTTTCCATCCGGTCCCGCAAAGCAGGAATGCAGGTCAACAAAATGGTATTGCAACAATGCTGAACCCGCCTTGAGCAATTTATTCAGCTGCAGTATCTCAGCATTTTTTTTTACATGCTGCGAAAATTTTCCCTGTTTATCATTTACCGGAAGAACAGACTGGACAAATATCTGGGTTGTACTGCTATAAAACCGTACATACGCCACGATCTGCTGGATCGCATGGTTGATGGAATCAGGAGTAAGGCCTTTTGCCAGGTCATTAATACCGATCAGAAGAAACAGTTTTTCCGGTTTTCTGGAGGTTACCTCTGCAAGCCGGTGAAGTACTCCACTGGTATTATCGCCGCTGATCCCCCGGTTGAGGACAGCAGGATCCTGAAACAATTCTGACCATTCGGCGCCATCTGTAATACTGTTGCCCATGAATATTATGGAGCCGGCTTGATTCGGCAGGCTCCGGAAATGGGAATAGCGTTGCTGGTAGTAGGTAGTGAATGAAGAATCTGCTGATTGGGGGATAAGAGGTTGGGCAGCAAGAAGGAAAGGGAGCATTCCAAGTAAAATACCCAGGCAAATGTTTACCCGGCTTACCGCTGACCGGTATCGTCTGCTGCAATTGGCTTCCATGGCTAATCGATTTTTAGTCTGAAGGTTGAACAAGGTAATCCGGCGTTATTGCAGAGATCAGCCGTTGTATAGGGGTCCCATCCATAAGACAGGATTTGAGGCTTTTCTGGCCAGCGTAACCGTATCTGGTGTTTCCGTACAGTCAGTTGATTTACTTCCTTTCCGTCAATCCTGAATCCCGTAACCGTATTTTTCATTTGCAGTGCAGTGCCTTTGCGGTCAAAGAAAATGACGACAACCCCTTTTCTATATATAACCTTAACTGGTTCAGGGCCTTGGGCCTGAATCGAGATGCCGTAATAATCTTTGAGGGCCCAACGGGCCAGCCGTTCCCCGATCTCCTTTTTTTCCCTGGGATGAACATCATTTTTTGCGCCGTGATCACTGGAAACAGCCATGCCGGCACGGTTCATTTGCTTATAGGAAAGGTATTGCTGGTACCGGAATTCGGGCCAGAGCTGACTTTTGTAATGGGTACTGTCAATCGAGGCGATCTGCACAAAAAAATAAAAGAGGGTGCTGTCCTTCCAGATACTCCTGTAATCCGACACCAGCAGTTCCTGAAGCCGTCCGTATTCTGCGACACGCTCCGGCTCCTGTGCATTACTTTCCCCCTGATAACATATAAAACCGGCAGCCGGCAATCCGGTAAACGGTTTAAGCCCATTCTCAAATGCGTATGAGGGCTTAAACGGATGTGCGTCTATAAATCCTGTTGTGTCGTTGTGAACGTGAGTACTGACGAGATTCTGCAGTCCCCGCTCCCTGACCCAGGCCGGCAACTGTTCATTATACAGCCAGTTACCGGTTATTTTAGTTCGAAACACACTATCTGCCTGCAATGCTTCCCTGCGAATGAATGTTTCCAGGGGTGCCCCCCCGATAGAAAGTTGAAGTAACCCGACAGGCACTCCGGTTTGCTCGCGGATCTTCCTGCCGAAATAAAAAGCCACGGCACTCATGGAAGGGATACTGTTTGGATTGGCCTTTTCCCAGCTTCCGGAATAAAATGGGCCCTTCCGCAGCAGCTTCAGTACTGAATCTGAAAAAGGAGAACCAAAAATCCCTTTTCCAGCGTAAAACGGATTATACCATCTGAACTGATCATCCGGCTGATATGCGGGTATCTGTGCTGCCAATGCATCTTTCTGAACCGGCCATTCCATATTGGATTGTCCGATACAAATCCAGAGATCCCCTGCGAGGAGGTCCTTGAACACCACTGAATCAACCCCATTCCGGAACCGGATTTCAAAAGGCTCCCGGACAACCGGCAGTGGTGATAAACTCAATTTCCAGCTGCCTCCAGCCGATACTGCACAGGTATATACTCTCCCCCTCATTTCCGTACTCACAACTGTATTTGGAGCAGCGGTTCCTGTAAAACTGACAGGCTTGCCCTGTTGCAGTATCATGTGATCCTGCAATGAAGTTGTAATGGTCAGTTGTGCCCGGGACTCCAGGCTGCATTGCAGGAAAACCAATATGATACAAATACAGGTCTTCATATTCAATAAGAAAATTGTTCGAGTAACTGGGCGCAGAACCATTCCTGCCGGGGCAGATGAAAGGGTCCTTTAAACAGGTTTCCTTTTGCGGTCTGTGCAATACTCCCATCCCGGTGCAGGTAGCCGAACCACTCCCCATTTTGCTTATCATGAAATCGTGAATACGCATACTGATGCACTTTCCTGTGCCAGTCTGCATATTTTTCATTGCCTGTCATCAGGTATGCCAGTAATGTGGCAATAATGGCTTCATTATGGGGCCACCAGAACTTCATATCCTGCCAATACTCCTGTACCGGCTTATTATATACATCCCTGAAATAGAGAATGCCTCCATATCTTTCATCCCAGCCCCGTTCCCACATATAATCCAGCATCCGGCACCCCAGGCTAACGAGCCGGGGGTCATTATCCCGGTTTCGGGCTTCTTCCAGAATAAACCAGGCTCCTTCAATGGCATGACCAGGGTTAAGAGTCCTTCCGTCAATATGGTCAATGATGCTGCCGTCGGCTGCTACCTGTTCCATTACACAACGGATATCATCCTTTACAAATCGGGTTTCGATCTGCTGTATCCATCCGGTAATGGCTTCGGTACAGCGGGGATCACCAATAGTGCTCCGCAATTGCTGTGCTGTATTGGTCATTATCATGGGCACTCCGATACCAGTGGCAGGTCGTGTTCCGGTAAATTTCGGCTCGAGCGGAATTTTGCCCGAAGCGTAATCGATACAGTTCCCGAAGATGGTACGGGCTTTTGCGGCCACTGCAGCATCCCCGGTGGCTTTCGCAAAAGCTGCTGCAGCAATCACATAAAAAGTTTCAGAGAAAAAGTACCTGCGCTTACGAATCGGCTCGCCGCTTCGCGTCATATGAAAAAACATACGACCGTCTGTATCAAAACAGTACTTATCAAGAAAACGCATACCGGAGGCAGCCATATCGAGCCATTCCTGTCGGGCTTCTATTGTATTGTACAGTGTGGCGAGAGTCCAGACCGCCCTGCCCTGGATCCAAACGGCTTTATCGTCGTCGATCAGGGATCCATCCGCATCGCGAATAAAGAGAAATCCGCCGTATTCCTTATCCAGGGAACGGGGAAACCAGAACGGTATCGTATCGCTAAGCAGTTGCTTCCTGTAAAACTGCTTCAATGCAATCAATTCTTCCTTTGAGTAATGCATACTGCTTATTTTATGATTTCCTGAACCGGAATAGCCACAAAGTATAATTCACGGATGCCTTCATAAAGGAGTCCGATGGTTTTTTCATCAAGCATGACCAGCGAAGAGTAGCCATAACAGGCCCGTTCATCAACCAGGTATTTATAGTTTACAGGCCAGGAATTCCCCAGATCGGGACTGGCTTTTATCGTCATGTTGAACCTGCCACTGCGGCTCTCAGGATTAGAAAAGAACAGGTACTCCCTCATTTTACCACTAACCGGCAGACTACATTTGATCAGGCTGGCCATACATACCGGGTCTGGCAGGCTGAAATACGAACTCGCGTGTTCCGTCCAGTTCAATCCTAGGTCCTTTGTAACTGCCACGCTCCTGTAACCGCCCCGGTTATCCCTCATATTAAGCATCAGTACTCCCGGTTTAGTTTCCACGACCTGACTTTCCGTAGTATTGGATCTGGGACCTTTGCGCAGGCCATTCCAGCTTATGCCATGATCCTTGCTGAAAATGATGGTTGCGTAAGGTAGTTTTTTCTCATCCCAGTATTGCGCAGCAAAAACCAGTGTCCCGTCCTGCATGGCGATCCCTGTACCAGGTCCCTGAAAAAAAAGATGCCAGGCCGGATCTTTCACAGCTGGAGTGAGTGATACCGGTAACGACCAGGTCCGTCCGTCGTCAGAACTGCTTACTGCCATGAACTGGCCAGTGCTATCGGGGGAAATTCCAGGCAACGAACCGGCAATGGAGCGGTTTCCTTTGCTCCATAATGCAACCACCCAGATCTTCCGGGTTACCGGATCAAATAATACAGCAGGATCACCAATACCATTTGTTTCTTGTGGTGATCCCATATCCATAATACGCTTCATGGGTTCCCAGGTGGTACCGCCGTCTTGACTCCTGCTCATACCCACATCAATATCTCCCGGAAGGTCCCGGTCGTTCTTGTAGCGGACATCATACACCGCTATAAGCGTACCTTTATCTGTTTTAACAATTCCTGGAATACGGTATGTATGCGCGCTATCCTCACCGGCTTTACGCAATACTGTTCCTGTATACTTCCTGAAATGCGCTCCGGAAATACGTATTTGCTGCCAGCGTCCACCGGCAAATTGGCATTGCAGGGGTTCCATTTGGACAACACTTCCGGGCTTTACAGTTCCTTGAAGATTTACAGACACCCAAACCGCATGCACTCCAGGCTCGAGACATATACTAAGAGGAATTGTTAGTACCGATTCTGAAACCGGACAGCTCGTGATTTTGTTTGCAGTATGAAATGGCTCAGTTCCTGTTTTGTAAATATCCAGCAACCGGATCTTCGCCACTGTTGCCGGATCAACCTGTATCCTTACAGAGCTGAGGCATTGCCGCTCCCCTTCCGGAATTACGATCCGTATCCTGAAAAAAGGATTAGCTTCCGCTCGGACCAATACAGGGAGTGCAGGAGCATCTGCGCTGAGCTCTACAGTATCCTGTGGTACTTTGGCATTTGCACTGAATACAGCAGAAAACAGCACAAGCGCTGTAAGAAAGGTGATCCGGTCATTAAAGATCTTTCTTATCATCAGGACTGAATTGACGGGGGTATAATGTAAGGAGTTGCAGTAAAACAACAGCAGCAACGATCACCGCCATTAATGAAAAATCAGAGCCCAGCTTTCCGGCATCGGTAGACCGGCCCAACCAGGCCGTAACGAGTGCCCCGGCGCTCACACCAGCCATATTCATGATACCATAAGCCGTTGCACGGCTGCCTTCCGGAACGATCTGACAGAGGATCGGCATATTATTCGCATCAAAACAACCAAAGCCAATACCAAAAACCGAAGCGGCAGTAATGATCATAGAAAGACTGCTGGCAGATCCCAGCAGCCATAAAGCGGGGATCATGAGTACCAGTCCGGAAGCACTTACATATATTCTTGCACGGATCTTACGTTGTACCCAATAATCTGATAGTTTTCCGCCCAGTAGTACACCAGCAAATGAAGAGGCAGCTATGGTTATAGTTGATAAGGGGCCGGCCACTTGCATACCAACCTTAAGATTCTCTGAAAACAGTTCGGGTAGCCAGTTTTTGACACCCCAACCAGGCAGGCTAGGTGCAGCAAAACAACAGATCATCACCAAGAAATAGGGGTTTGCAAACAACTGCTTCAGGTTCGTCCAACCTGTCCGGAACGAAACAAGGGAACCTGTGTTCCGCGCAGTTATTTTTTGATCGTTGCGTAGAAATACCGAAAGCAGTACAGCATAACAAACCCCAATACCTCCCATTAAAAGAAATGTTGTTTTCCAGCTCCATTCCAAGGAGAACATTGCTCCAAAACCTCCCAAGGCCTGGCCTGCATAAAGACCGGCCATGTGGAGCCCCACTGCCAGGGAACGGGTTTTACCTGTATGCACCTCTGCTATAAGTGAAAGCGCAGCGGGAAGGTATAATGCTTCGCTCAGTCCCATAACAGCTCTGAGCAGGTACAATTGGGTAAACGTATGACTCAGTCCCATCAAAACCGTTACAGCAGACCATACCAGTAAGCTGCCGGTTATGACCCATTTGCGATTGAAACGG
Organism: Chitinophagaceae bacterium; assembly: GCA_044220945.1. Classification (GTDB taxonomy): domain Bacteria; phylum Bacteroidota; class Bacteroidia; order Chitinophagales; family Chitinophagaceae; genus Endoryza. The sequence continues at coordinate 44,879 of JBGAQC010000001.1, forward strand.
TCTGCGAAAAACCCGGCAAAGGGGCTGGCAATGGCATACACCCAAAGGAAAACGGCCATCAGTTGTCCGAAAAGGGCTGCTGACTGCAACTGGGGGATGTCCTGCTGAATCACGGCTTTCATTGTTGACAGCATCTGCCTGTCCAGATAATTCAATAAAGCAACACCCCAGAGCAGGGCGACCAGTATCCAGGGATATCGGTTATTTTGCTTCATTGTTCTGTACTTTGCTGATTTTTGCTATTTGAATGAGGGGCGAACGAACGCCCGGCCTGATTTCACCAGAAGGAACCAACAGCAGGTCACCCAAATGCAGTGCTGTTGTGGTAACAGGGCAATTGAATGGAGTGTTACCCAGACTGCTCCAATGGTCATTCTGCGCATCGTAAAGAAGTATTTCACCAGAAAAACCCGGATGATTTGCCTGCAAAGTGGCCTTTTTAAATTCAATTGCTTTCCAGGCCAGCGAGTCTTTTTCTCTGGAAGCTTCCAGAATGAGTTTTTCCACCTCCCGGAAAACCACGCCTTTATCCCCCCCAATAACAAGCAACTGAGAGCCATTGATCAGAACAGCAGCTGATGCTGCCAGCGGGTATGGAAGATCCTGCCCCTTTAACCAGCTATGGGTTTCGGGATCATATAAATCAAGTGACTTACTGATAGTACTGACTTCCCCGTTTTTCCGGGAACGTCCTCCTGCCACGCAAAAACAGATCCGCCCCTTGTAGGAGATACACTGGACGATTGCATGAGATACGGGTCTAGGTAGAACGGGCAAGGTCTCCCAGTGTTGATCTGGGGTATCCAGTAACAAGCGAAAAAAACTATTGGAAGTGCCTGCTCGGGATTCACCGCCTAAAATAAATACGGCTCCTTTGAAATATACAGCCATAGCATTCGTAAGCGGCAAAGGCAAGGGCGGCAGAAGCCTGCAATTTATTTTCCTTCCGGCTGAATCATATTGAAGCAGTGATACCTGATCTAAGATTCCGGATTCATTTTCACCACCTGCGATCAATAAGCCAAATGGTGTAGTGCAGCTAGCCGCATATGCCACTGGCCCCGGAAGTTGTGTATTGCTGTTGCAATTGACCAAATGCCCGTTTTGGAAAGAAAATACAGTAACGGCAGCTGAAAAATGCTTGATCCCCCCCTCCCAAGGCATTTTACCCGGGAAATTGGCTCCACCGGCAAGGATCAGGAACTGGTCCTGAATGCCGCTCACCATTCCGGCAAAACCCAAATATGCGCTACTATCTTTTTGGACCGGAAGCTGTTGTGCCGTTTGCCAAACCAGTTCCATTGGTTTCTTTTCAGGTAAACTGCAGCCCGCTATAAGGAGACCCGAAAACATGAACAGCAAAATGGTTTTATTTAGCATTCGATTCCTTATTCAATTCCGGGTTCCGGGAACAGATTTCAGAGAAACCCTTTTGTCTGGCTTCCTGCTGAAAATCCAGCCATTTAGCGGGGCTCATATTATGGACCGGCAACCGAAAACCGCCACAGTCAAAACCTGCCAGTTTCATAAATGCTTTCCCTGTAGCGATGCCGCCATACTTACCGAGCATACGGATCATATCTATGGCTTGTTGCTGCAAGATGCGGGCCCGGACCAGATCACCTGCAGAAAATGCATCCAATAAATCATGATAAACAGGTGCTGCATAATTATAAGTACTGCCAACTGCACCTTCCGCACCAAGTGCAAGTGCAGCAAGCATGTTCTCATCCCTACCCCAGAGCATATCGTATTTCCCCTGTTGATAGTTCAGGCAAGACTGGTAATCCATAAAATCCTCATGGGTGTATTTGATGCCTGCCAGATTTTCCACTTTCCCATCCATTTCTTTCAGTAGTTCAAGCATAGGAAAACCAACACCTGTAAGTACGGGAATATGATAATAATAGAACGGTAATTCAGGAACAGCCGAAGCAACTACCGCACAGGATGCTGCCAACTGGGCAACTTCCTGTGGCTTAAAATAATAAGGGCTGGTAAAGGAAATGCCATCAATACCCTGATCAGCAGCATGCTGTGCAAGGCTCCGGCATTCGGAAAGGCTGTTGCCGCCTACCAGTGTCATGGCAAAAAAACCGGGGTCATTATGGGTGAGTTGTGCCCAGGCCCGGTTAACCATTTTTTTCTCTTCAAAAGAAAGTGATGGACCTTCGCCAGTGGAACCACAGATGAAAACACCGTTCACTCCATTATACTTTAACCAGTCGTAATATGCCGGTATCTTTTCCAGATTCAACGAACCGTCATCTTTCATCGGGGTAAAGGGTGCTGCGATCAGTCCTTTCAGCTTCTTGACAGACATATAGAATAAATTATTGCAATAATAAGGATTTAAGCAGACCGGGGCCCTCCCCCGGTCTTGCTTTTTGAAGACAAAATAACCCTTAACAATCTTTCTGAGCTCAGAAAGCGGGGTAACCCGGATTCTGAACAAGTCCACGGTTATTGGTCAATGAGTTTCTGTCGATCGGCCAAAGCAGCTTATACGACTGCGCTGCAGACAAACCCGTATTCTCATACACATAGGTATCTCCTATCCGTCTCAGGTCATACCAACGCTTTCCTTCAAAAATGAATTCATAAAGCCGTTCATTCAGCAGGGCCCGTACCGCATCTGTATCACCCGCGCGGTTTGGGAAGCCGTAAACAGCTAAAGAATAGTTTGCGCCATATGCCCGGGCCCTGACCAGATTGATTTCATTCGCCGGGTTCTGTCCCAGAATGATTTTTGCCTCGGCAATCATCAAAAGCAGGTCGGCATAGCGGTACACGGGAAAATCATTCGTATATGCCCTTGAACCGGCATTCTGTTCGCCCTGAAACTTATTGGTAAAACATCCGGCAATTACATATACGCCTGGAGAAGGCCTTGAATACGCCGGTTGTATGGAAGCCCATTTCCGCAGATCTTTATCATCAAACTTCCGGAAAGTGGCAACTCGCACCGGAGCCCGCAAGAGGCCACCCCAGTTATCGGTTGTAACATTAAACTGACGGTTGGCCACCGAATCATAAAAATTAACTATAAGGCCAGTCTGTGGTACAAAGCTTCCGGAAATATAACCCATGGTGGCTTCATTCAGTTGATACCGCATGGAAAGGATGATCTCGTTATTGCCTCTGCTGGCAGTGCTGAAAACAGCCGGAAAACTGGCCTGCAGGGCAAGAGTGGGTACATTGGTCTGGATCTCGGTCAGTGCGTTCAACGCCGTGGTTGCATCTGCATTGCCACCACCCCGGTAACTGGTCCACAGAAACACTTCAGCTTTCAGCATCAGGGTTGCCGGTCTGGACCAATACGATTTTGTGTTCCGGAATGTATAATTCGCTCCGTATGCCGACAGAGATTTCTCAATATCGTCTTTAATTTGTGCCATTACTTCTGCTGCCGGTGAAGCAGCCTTGGAAAGATTCGCAATATCAATTGAAGTAACGGGATCCAGCTGCAGGATCACATCTCCCCAGGTTCTTACCAGTTGGAAATAATAATAGGCCCTCATGCCATGAGCAATGCCCAGGTAATACGATTTGTTAGCTGGTGTGACAATATTTGTATTATTGAGTTTGTCGATAAGCAGGTTGAGTTGCACGATATTGGAATAAAAACCACCAAAGTTACTCACGCCCGGGTTATCGAGGTCAAGGGTTTGCTGCCATAGGCGTTCAACTCCCTGAGTGGCTTCACCGGTAAAAGTGCCAGCGTTACCGGGTTCCGTACCGAAAATATCGGAACGCATTTCACCAAGAACCTGGAATGCGGAGTTATGGCTGCGGAACCGTGCATGTATGCCTGAAACAAAAGCATCAAACTGATCCGGTGTTTTCCAGTAATTGGCATCACTGATACTGCTGATCGGGGTTACATCCAGTTTTTTGACACAACCTTGCATCAGGAAGACCGTACCCATCGCAAGAAACAGTATATATCTGATATTCTTTTTCATCTGTAATAATTTTAGAAGGTTACCTGTAATCCAAGTACAATAGAACGGGGCATGGGATATGTACCGCCATATACGCCACCAGCCGGGGGTTCCGGCGAAGGGCCGCTGAACTTGGTGAAATAAACCAGGTTATTCATATTAATATAAGCCCTGGCTTGTGACAATACTCTGGCTTTCACCAGTGCCGATTTCGGGAAATCGTAGGAAACCGTAACCTCCCGCATGCAGAGATAGTCTCCTTTTTCATAAAACCTTGAATTGTTTCCATTCAGTACCTGTCCTGCATTATTGGCTCTGGTGTAATTTTTCTTACCAGCAGGTGCTCCTACCTGATCCGCAAAATAGACTTTGGGTATATCACTCATGGAATTATCCCCTGAAAATCCTTTTTTCTGCCAATCGATATAGTTAAACGTACCCTGGTAATTACCCAATGTCCGGGCTACGAGGTCATTATAAATGGTATGCCCCAGTGCAAAGTCGAAACGGGTATACAGTGAAAAACCCATGAATGAAAAAGTGGAGGAAAAGCCCCCTGTTATTTTTGGGTTGATATTGCCCAGATAAACCTGGTCACGCGAATCAATGGTATCATTCTTGTCTACATCGAGCCAATTCACATCACCGGCCGTGATCTTGTTTGTACCGGGTCTGCTGGGTCCGCCAATAAACGCAATGGCATCCCAGCGGTTACCAGCATTCTTGGCGATTTCGGCATCACTCTGGAAAACAGATACCTGGCGGAAGCCGAAAATATCACCTAGTGTCTGGCCTTCCTGGAGACCGCCTACCCAGATCACTTTACCTTGTTTGGGATCATAGATCTGCAAGCCACCCTGACGGTTGAATTCGTTTCCATTATAAGGCAGTTTCAGAATCTTGTTCTTTACAAATGCAATGTTTGCAGAAACGTCCCAGTTCAGTCCACCCTTATTTTCAAGCACATGGGCATTCACACTGAATTCATAACCGGTATTCTGGAATGTACCCAGGTTGGTCCGAACAGAACCGAAACCGGTATAGCTGGGCAGGGTCAGGTTAGTCAGCAGGTCGCTGGTTTTCCGGTCGTAATAATCAAAGATCAGGGTGATCCTGTTCTTCAGCAAACCGAGATCTACACCATAATCAGTTGTCGTGCTCTTTTCCCAACGAAGGCCACTGTTAATAATGCCCGTATTGAGAAACCCCAGACTGCCATTGTAGTTACCCTGCGACCCATAACTTCCTTGTACTTCATAGTCACCAATTCCGGCCACATTACCATTCACTCCATAACTGAAACGCGGCTTCAGAGAGGATATGAAATCGGCCAGGAAGCTTTTCTCAAAGAATTTTTCCCGGTGCAGGTTCCAGCCGGCAGACATACCCGGGAAGAAACCCCAGCGGTTGGCTTCTGCAAGGCTTGATACACCATCCCTGCGGAAAACTGCAGTAAGCAGGAAGCGCTGATCATAATCATAGGTCAGCCTGCCGAACTGGGAAGAAATCCGGTATTGCGATTTACTGGAAAAATTGCTGCCTGGAGCAAATACGGTAGAGGCATTAACGGTAGGGATATCGTCTGTCGGAGCATTGGAACCGGACACCTGGGAACTGAGCGCATTCTGTGCAAAATATTCAGCGCCCAGCATTACTGTGAAATTATGGACATCATTAATGGACTTGCTGTAATTCAGGATCCCATTAAATTGTTGCTGGACGGTTCTGGAAAGCGACCAGCTTGCAGGGCGGGTCACATTAAATGCCTGTGGCACAGCAAAGATCTGCGCATAGGTCTGTGTGGCCTTTGTAAAGGATTCATTGACATTCTCGAACAGATACCCGTTTGCGGTTCCTTTGAAGTAAAGGCCCGGCAGGATATCATATTTAACTGCCGCATTTGCCGTGATCCTGTTCACTTCGTTGGTACGAACGGTCTTGTTCAGCCAATACAACGGATTACCATCAGAAATTCCATTTCCAGGATTCGGCTGTGTTTTTGCGGAATCCAGCCAGGGGTTCATGGTAGGCCAGAGCCCCAGGTTACGGTATAATGTATTCACCTCACCTGCCAGTACACCAAAAGCAGAAGAGGTGGAAAAAGTGGCCCCTGTACTTACTTCCAGTTTACTGGAAACTTTATATGAACCATTCAGGTTTGCTGAATAGCGTTTGTATCCGGATCCCACGATCACCCCATCTTCGTTATAATAATCAAAACTGGCAAAATATTTTCCTTTTTCGTTACCTCCCGCTACATTCAGGTAATGGTCAACCGTCTGCGTATTCCGGAACACCAGATTCTGGATCTCCCCACCATGGTCTTTAAAGATGATCGTACCGCCATACGGATCCGAGACGGTATCCCAGCCCATACCCAGGAGATTTGCGGTAGACGGGCCATAAGTGCGGATATCAAACAAGGCCAGGTCTGCTGCACTGGTAAGGAGTCCGTAGCCTCTGGAGGAATTCACCTGTGCAAGCGTACGCTGGGAATTCAGGTTACCCAGTCTGTTATAATATATATAATCCCGGGCATTCAGATAGGTGTACCCTTCCCGGTTCCGGTTAAACCCTTTTACAAATTTATAGGACACCTGGGCCCTTCCAGATTTACCTTGCTTAGTCGTGATCAGGATAACTCCATTATTGGCACGTGCCCCGTAAATCGCCGTTGAAGCCGCATCTTTGAGCAATTCAATGGAGGCTATATCATCTGCAGGAATATCATTAAATGCTCTTACGATCCCGTCGACCACCACCAAAGGAGAACCTGGATTATTAATAGAAGCGCCGCCACGAAGTAAAATGGAAGGGGAAGCTCCTGGACTACCCGTAGTATTCACCACACGCAAACCGGCAACAGTACCCTGAAGGGCAGTGCCAATGTTGCCCCTGGGAGCATTCGCCAGCACATCCCGGTCAAGCTTTCCAATGGCAGTGGTTACATTCCTTCTGGATTGTGTACCATAACCCACCACTATCACTTCACCCAATTTTGTGGCGTCCTGTTTCATCCGGATAACAATAGTTTCTTCCGAATTCACCTCCCACTCCATTGTCAGATACCCTGTAAAAGAGAATACCAACCGGTCTCCCTTGACAGCCTGTATCCGGAATCCGCCGCCCTCATCGGTTTGCACCCCCGTGTTTTTCCCTTTAATAATAATACTGACACCGGCCATAGCCTTGCCATCTTCATCGGACATCACCGAGCCAGACAAGCGGACGGTCTGCGAAAAGGCCGCTGTGGTAAAAAGGACAAACAGCAGAAACAGCCCCATCCTTTTACATGAATACTTCATAAAAGCAGATTTTTTGGTATTGCATTATGTATGACATAATAAATGTCATAACTTAGTGATGAACTACCAAATATTTATCCTTGTTTTTTTTATCAACCGTTTGCACAAAGGGAACTTCCTGCAACAACTAATTGAATTAATTTTACCATATGGAAGCAGCCAAAAAGCTTAACCTGCTGAAAGACAGTCTCCGATCCGTAGATACGTCGAGCCTGGTAGACCGGGTGGAAAGTCAGCTGGTAGCCTTACTTCAGGAAAAAAAATTGAAAACTGGTGACAGTATCCCCACCGAATTAGAGCTCGCAGAGACCATTGGGGTAAGCCGGACGGTAATCCGGGAAGCCCTGTTGCGTTTGCGGATGATGGGCCTGATTGAATCCAGAAAGAAGAAAGGAGCTGTGATCACCAGCCCCGACTTGTTCGGGATCATGGGTAAGAGTATGAATCCACATATTCTTGACCAGGAAACCCTGAAGGAAATTTTTGAGATCCGGCTGGTCCTCGAAATCGGGATGGCCGACCTGCTGTTCCACCGGGCCACAGCTGCAGATATTGCCGAGTTAAAAACCATTGTCAAGAACGAACCCCCGAAAGCGCAGAATCATTTATTCAACATTGAGCATGAAATTGCATTTCATGGCAAGCTTTATGAAATTACTGGCAATGAAACGATGAAAAAATTCCAGCGCATGCTTTTACCGGTCTTCGATTATGTACATAACAGCGGATTGTTAAAGAAGCAGGCACAGCTCAAGAAGTTCATTTCCCATAAAGATCTGGTCCTCCTTCTTGAAAAGGGGAATCCTGAAAAGTTCCGTAATGGTATGCGAAACCATCTGGAAAACCATTTTGCCCGTTTGTTTAATCAGTAAGGCTGTACTGCTATTAAGCGCTGAATCACCCGGATCCCCGGATCATCTTCTTCCTTGTCTGTTGCGGAATGGTTCATCCGGGCTTCCACCCAGTTGAAGACGGCCATACCCGGATACTTTGCTTTCTCTGCCCGGAACCAGGATTCAGCTTCCTGTGCTTTACCACTTTCGCGCATGGCCAGTATCGTGATCAGGTGGTTGGCCGGATTAAAGTTCCGTACTGTATTATACACTCCGGGCTTGAACTGTAGGATCTGCTGTAAAGCAGCCGCTGCCTCCCTCTTTTTTCCCATTTGCTGGTAACAGGTATAGCGCAGCCAGTTTTCGAGCCGGCTGTCGAGGTCGGCATCATAGGGCTTTCCTACGCCCAGGTGTTCGGGCCATATGGATGCATCATTAATGAATTTCAAAGCTGCCACATATTTCTTTTTTTCCAGTTGCTCCAATGCCTGCATGAGCTTGGCCTCCCAATACAAGCCCCTGCCATCTGTAGCCCCTTCAAAAGGTATGATATCCATTTTGGCGAGGAGGGCATCACATTCCGCATATCGTTTGTTTAACAACAGGGCTTTGGCCTGCAGCATCTCCATAATGAAATTGCCCGGATGGGCTTTTGTATACGTGGTGGTCACCGAAAGCATTTCTGCATACCGTTTTTCCCGGAGGTATTGCTGTGCCAGGAGTTTGGGATAACGCCAGGCTCCTGCATCCAGCGACATGGCTTTCATCAGGTCTTTTTGCACCAGTGCCGGTTGTTCATTGTTCCAAAGAGCCCTGAGCGCATAAAAAGGAGCAAAGTCCGGTTGATCACCCAGTCGCTGCAGGGTGGCTCTTGCGGTTGTTTTTTCATTCTTGTCGTTCAGATACAAAGCCAGGTAATATCTGGATTTCCAGCTGCCGCTTTGTGTGGTTGCCCAGGTCAGCACTTCCCGCATTTCATTCCGGAATGGGAATATACCGGTGGCGGGTAACAAATCGGCCTGCTTTATAAAACCCATGTATTCCTGACCGCTTTTCTGAGAGAGCCAGGCCAGCCAGTAATTGGCAAGAGGGTTGTTGGCCAACATCAGGAGACAGGATTGTGCTTCTGCATATAACCCCAGTTCCTGGTAAAATGCCGCCAATTCCATCCAGGTTTCTGCCGGCAATTCTGCCCGGTCGAATGCATCAGCTTTCAGCTCCTCTGGCGGATTAAGAAGGCCCTTCTCCATTCTCATAACAGGATCCAGTGGATGTAACTGCATAACCTGACCGGCTGTTGTAAGGGCCGCTGTTCGTTCGCCCTGATGGCGAAGTGCAACAAGGGCCAATTGAAAAGCGGTGAGGTTATTCCGGTCAAAATCCTGGGCTTTTGTTACATAGTGCAACACCCCCTCCCAGTTTTTTTCCAGGGCGCATATTTTGGCGATACCGGTATAGGCTGCCACACGGTAAGCCGGATCGAGTGCTGCAATGGAGTACCCATCACGGGCATTGACGAGGTCGTTCTTACGGAATGCTGCCAGTCCGTAGTAATAATTGGCTGATCCATCATGAGTATCGAGCATCAGGGCTTTACGGGCCGATTGAAATGCCGCTTCGTTCTGCCCATTCCGCAATTGCAATTCCGCCAGTTTTACCAGTGCCGGCAGGTTCAGGGAATCTTTCTGCAGGGAGGCCAGCAATTTCTCTTCAGCTGCGGCAAACAATTTCTGGTCCATCAGTTCCTTGGCCTGTACAAAGAGGCCATAAGCACTGTTCCAGTCAAATGCGGCAGGCAGTTCCTTTGGACGGTCCACCACCTGGAATGCCGGATCCGAGGTCCATTCCAATTGTATACGCGGCATCCGGATACTGATCACTCCATCAGTACCAGTACTTTGTACAGAATCACGGATCAGTTGCAGGGGTTTGCCGTTTATTGTCTTGCGGGATATCTCTTTTCCATTGGCTGAAATAATAATATCATCTTTCAGGAACTGTACCGGCTCCACATACCACTTGATCCAGCCATTTTCCCGGATCAGGTTCACTGCAGCATAGGCATTGGCCATCTGCATACCCCGGGTCTGTTTTACCGGATACCAGTATTCTTTCCATTGGTCTGTTCCCTGAGGTGCGAAACTCCGGTGCTTGAAGGGCGTGAAGCTGCTCTGCTCTGCGTTCTGGTTATAAAGCCGTCCGCTTTGTATCTCTGCGTATTGCCCATCATTATCGGTCAGTATTTTTTCCCAGATCATGCCCTGGCGCGATAAACCCCAGATCCAGATCTTGCGGCCTGCTTTTTCATCCTGCGGCGCATAGCGTACCATGCCGAACTGGTCGTTATGCCAGTATGCCCCGAAGAAATCGGCATATTTGCCAAATACATGGTACGACTTGTAGGTGCCGAAATCATTCTGGTCGTAGAAATTGATGGGTTTGCCATTCTCCTTGTTTACCGGCCAGTCGGCATATTCCCCGCCATGACCAATGTAATGGGTGCCTGGATAAATGAATTCCAGATTGCCTTTTACCTTAATGCCTGTGTTCATCCAATGGTAATATGGCTGTTCCGTTCCGGTAGGATTGTGCCAATAAGAACCAGTGGTGAAATAAGCCTTGTTATGGGGCAGGTTGATCTCCATTTCCCAGCGTGTCCGGGTGAGCAGGTCGAGTACGTTGATAAAACAGCTCACGCTGCTGTCTGCGTTCTGTTTCACAGTATAGTCCACCGGAGTGGCACAGTTGGGAGTATGGCCAATGATCCCATAATTGGGCTCGAGGCCACCACTGGTCCAGGGGCCGCGCATCGCCACATCCCGGAATTTCACCACCTGATTGTAATAGATATAAGGCTGGCCAGTACTTTTTTCAATGGCTGTCCAGATCTTACCGCCCACTTCCGGCAGGATCATCACTTTGATGTACTCATTTTCCAGTTCCACCACTTTCCACTCTTTCTGTACGGGTGTATTGGTAAACCCGTCGAAGCGGAAATAAGGATAGATGGCGCCCTGTGCCGGTATCGGATCCGGGTCCGAGAACGGATAGGTCGTGAATACTTTCTTATATTCTTTCACCGTCGCCGGCATTTGCGCATACGAAACTGTAAGTATGCTCCCCAATACAAATACCAATAAAAGCTTCTTCATAAATAAATATTATGCTACTACCCTCTTTCTTCTGCCTTCTGACTACCGGCTACAGGCTACTGCTTCTTTTCTCCTGTCTTCTTATCGTGATTGCGTCCCGTCTCCCTTCCTTCCCATCCGCTTCTCCCCTTCTCCACAAACAGTTCGGTTACTGTTCTGGACACCCGGTCATCCACTTCTTCCACCAGTTGCACCCGGAGTGGCTGTGATACCATTTTCTGCCAATAGCGAATGGCTTCATAAGGTTTTGCAGGGTCATCAATTTTATAGACCAGATAGGCCCAGCGTTCGGCGAAGAAATTGCCTTTGGGCACGGGTACCATTTGTTGCATATTGGAAGAGAGGAAGGGCAATGACAGCGCGCGGGCCCAGTAGATCCAGGGGCCAGCCGTGATATAGAAATAAGGGTTCAGCAATCGGGGATTGTTCTCCAGTCCGGCATTGGAATAATTCAGCTGGATACCGGCAAAGCCCAGCCCGTTTTCCTTATTATAAAATGCGATCCAGGGAATATCCGCTTCCATTTTGAGATCGGTCAGTTCTGTCATATGCTGTACATCATATTCGATCACGGTATCGCGGATCACATCGTACCAGGCGGCATGGGTCATCTGTTCCCGCTTGAACACCACTTCGGCATTGCGGAGGGCGATGGCCTGCAGGGTTTCGTTGATCCGCAGGCTGGTGCTGCTGATAAAATAAGGGCGGCCCGGAAAAAACTCGTAGCGTACAGACGCATCCACCTGGGGAATATCGCGCAGGGGGCCCCACATTTCTGCCATACTGAAAATAGGTCCGGTTACCGTATTCACATGAGGAGCGGGTTTCCAGTCGGAGGTATGGGTCCAGGGAGCGGGTGGCGCATAGATCTCCGGATTCCAGTGAATGGCACCATTGGTTTCCTTGCGGTGAAATAAGGGATATGCCGGCAGTTTCTTTAAGGTCAGCTGATCAAAATGTCCGGATTGCGGATGCAGGTCCACTTCCATTTCACTGTTCTCGATGCGTAAACCTGGCGCTTCACCGGAAACCCGCAGGTCAGTATTATAATGCTTTACTAATGCGTTCTCGTTGTTATAATAGATCAGGAAGACCTTGCTGGTACGGGCGGGTACATTGGCCAGAAAAGCCACCCGAGCGGTAACAGTTGGCAACCAGACGGGGATGTCCCGGGTGGGTTTGCCGTTTTTATCCGGTGCCAGATCATCTTCCTTGAGGTATTCCTGTACATCATAGACCTGAACAGGTACTTCTTTATGCTTATATGTAACAGGATCAACTTCCACTACGCGGATATCGCGCTTCAGGTCGCGGGCTTCATCGGGATAGAACGGCAGCAGTACCTGGACCGGCTCATTGGTACGGGACAGGCCTGCGGTTTCACTCAGCACAACTGATTTATATGATTTCCATTCTTTGTCAAAAGACAGGTCCCTTTGTGGCGCAGTCAGCGTCCGCGTTACAGAAAGGTATTCATCAGTATCTGCTCCTTTCACGGTCTTCTTCATGCGCACTTTCACAGTTATGGTATAGCTGGCACCCGGCATCCAGTTCACCCAACCCACAATGAGGGGCTTCAGGTACAGTGTATTATCCAGGGAGAGTCCGAAACCGGAAGGTGGCCGGTGTGCAATATGCGGCCGGTTGGGATCTTCCATGGTGGCATTCGGATACAGATCCAGAAACCGCAGGGCTTTTCCATTCACGGTCATCTCTGCTTCCATATACGATTGCTCCGGCAGTTCCAGCGCCATCTTGATATGATAAAAGGGGATGGCTGGTACTGGCTGCCCCAATTCCAGTGCATTCACTTTCAGTTCGCGGGGTGTACGGGCTGTAGCAGTAGCAACAACCAATACAAAAAACAGGAACAAAAGACTTTTATTCATGTCTTATTTTTTTATCGTGATCAGATTCCGGTCGCGCAGGGCCTGTACTGCTTTTTCCCAGCCGCCTGCATCACCCCAGAGGTAATACGTGAAATACATGGTGTTTTTCTGGATGATGGGTGTCCAGGGCTGGAATTCCGTATAATAATAATGCGCCTCCGAATTGCGGGGGTGGTTCATCCACATGTGGAGAAAGAGCGGCTGATCCACCGGATAAGCACCAACATAAGCAATATCCTCCTGTGTATCATAACCGGCATTCCAGCCTTCCTTTAGCTTGATCACCCTGCCCCAGTATTCATGCATCCGCATCCGGTATTGCTCCATTCCATAAATGGTCGGGGCAACGAAGAGGTCTTCCGGGCCATGTACTTTACCAATTTCAAGGATGGGCTGAGGCCCGATCACATTGGCTTCAGGATTGATAAAGTTCAGGGCAAAGCGGACTTCCAGCAGCGGACTATTACCATACAAGGTAAAGGTCTTCACCAATTCATTGCCATAATAATCGGCCACCATGCGCACCTGCACCTGGTCTCCATCCCGTTTTACAACAGTTGCTGTATACTGCTTATGGGTTTCCATACTGCCTTGTCCGAGGAAATCTTCAAAGCCACCGTATGGATAATAGCCCCGCTTACGGAATGTGCGGCGGTCGTCTTCCGCTTTTTCCGGCCAGAGTTTGAAGAGTACATTATCATTCCGCTCCTTTACAAAGTATTCAATCACCCGTGCACCGGTGGTGAGAAGGGTAACACGCACTTTGTCGTTTTCGAGCACATATTCGTTGACACCATCTTTGTTCTGGTCCTCTTCCCGTAGCGTAACCCGCCCTTCTTCTCCTCCTACACCTAATTGGCTGGTATAAGATACCCCCAAAGCGGAAACTGTAACTGCATAAGCTCCCGCCTGAAGCGGCAGTTTATAGCTGGTTTGCATATAGGCTCCCGGTGCGGCCATTCCTTTTTCCGTAGCTGCATAAACAACAGATCCCTTTGCATCCTTTACTTCCAGTTTTACCGGGAAGCTGCTTTCTTTTGTAAAGTTGTGAATGCTGACCGGATATTCGACTGCCGGCGCATGTCCATACAATAACCGGTGTACGGATATCGGTTTGGGAAGGTCCATCAGCGCAATGGTCTGTTTTTGTTGACCACCATAATTTAAAGTAATGGCCAGCGGATTGGCATGATCCATGGCTTTTGCTGAAGGTTGCAGACTGATGGCATAAGTCTTCTGTGCCCCTGGTGCCAGTTGTACCAGCAAGGGCGACTGGTCCGCCGAACTGCTGATCCCGGTTGCAGAACGCACAGTGAGTTTGCCATTCAGGGGCAGGCCCGAAAAATTGGATACCGTGACTTCGAGTGTGTAACCTTTGAGTTCCGACTGTATATCGATCCGGTCTTTAAAGTAGTTTTCGAGATACACCCGGTCGAGGTATAACAATGCTGCAGTAGCGCGGTATTGTAAAGAGCCCATCATTTTTGCCTGGTCCAGTACAGCAACAGTACGACGGGCCAGGATCGACTTCCACATTTCTTCTTTGGTAAAGGGAACGGATTTATCAGCAAAAAGCAGCATGGAATTGATCAGGTCGCCATCCATCGGGCCGGTTGTGACTACGAATGGAATATCATCTTTGTCCACCTGTTCCTTATTGCCTTCCGTGGCGATATAGCCATCAAATTTAAGGTTCAAGGTATCGGCTTCCGGATCCCAGACCTGACGGAATACATAACCTCCCTTTTTATGTGCAAAATCCACATAGGCTTTCCGGTCGGGCATATCCTGTACCTGCAGGTGCTCGTAATCTTTCAACCCCCAGATCGGATTGAATCCTACATCTGCCACAATAGGCATACCGCTTTCCTTCACCCACTGGTCCAGTTCATCCTGCATCAGGAAATCCATATACCCGTTAAAGGTGAAAAAGCTGACGCCTTCGTTCATGCCACGGGCAATGATATCAAGCGGATGTCCCTGGGTACAGGTCACACTTTTGAGCAGGGTTTCTGCCCCGAACCAGCCTTTGTGCAAACGATAGGTATCCAGCAGTTCTTTTGCTTTGGCGAGATACTCCAGCAGTTTTTTTACTGCCTGCTGATCATCGGAAACGATCAGCAGTAAAGGGGCTTTGTCTTTTTGAACAAAATAGGCTTTCAGGTCAGCAAACCCTTTTGCTTTTAACTGATGTGCGCCCAGTTTCTGCCTCCAGGAAGAGGGATAGGGATATTGCCTGGCCAGTGGTGAGGTCGGGGTTAAAACATAAAGTGCCTGATATCCGGGAATCCGGGCTTCCCCATAGGTTTCATCACTGATCACCTGCCAGGGCCTGCTGAAGAGTTCATCCAGAAATCCTTCCTGCATATCCAGACCGGGCAGGCCAATATCCTCTGCAATATTCAGTTTGGTTTGGGCTATTGTCTTTTCCAGATCCAGCTGGGCGATCTTGAACAGGTTGCCATACCGGTACACGTTTTTATACTCATCGTGCCAGTAATTGGTATACCCGTTAAACCGGGTAGCAGAAGGAACAATCGCTTTTTTATCCGGCTGTGCCAGTGCAATTACAGGCAGCAGGAAGGGTAATACCCTGAACAGATGTTGTATGCGCATAAAAATCGTTTTGTTGTTTTCAGCGGAAACGGATGGCCCGGAACCGGGCATATTCATGAAAGGTCACCTTGATGGGCGACCAGGACCATTTGATCATTTTGCCCGGGTCATAATCCAGCCGGCAGAAATTGGCATTCCAGATCATTCCGGGTACGGGAGGTACGTTTTCCAGGGGATCCAGGAGTTTATAGGGAAAGAAGCACTCAGCGGTCCATTTATTCAGTGTACCGTCTTTTTGTTTGTCTATTGATACTTTATGCTTCACCAGTTTATCCCCTTCATAATGCCAGGGGCGCCAGCCCATGATCTTGCCATTATGATTGGGGATCAGCAAAACCAGTTCCTTATCATAGGCATTGATCTCATATTCGAAATAGAGGGCCCGGTCAGGACGGGGATGGAAGAATACTTCAAACACATCTGCATTATAGAGATCGTCAAAGTCCTTTTTATACGTGCTGGTGATTTTCTTATCCAGTCCCTGGAAGAGGACATATATGCCTGTTTTGGAATAGAGGATCTTAAACCGTGTAGTATAACCCGTAACGCCTTCATCAAGTTGCGTAAGGGGCACCCAGGAAGCGGCATACCATTTGGCATTCAGTCCCTGGCCATCAATGGTGAAATCATCCGTCTGCTGCACGTCCAGGGTATCGGCAACCTCCTGTGCCTGCAGCGATACAGCAATTAAAAACAGGAGTGAAAAAAAGGCAATTTTCATATGCAGTTACTGGTTTTGCGTCAGGAAAATGAGGGGCCGTTTTACGGTCATTCAAGTTAAGCAAAATAGCGGGCTGCAGGTTAGAAAGAGGAAAATCGGGCAACCGATTGCATCTGTCAGGATTCGTTCTGTGACTGGTCCAGCTTCTTTTTCACCACATCTGCGGGGTATTTCAGGGCCAGTTTGCGGATCTCGTAACTGAACTCCGTAAAGGTCTCCTCCCAAAGGCGGGCTTCTTCCGGGGTATAGTCATAAAAGCCATGGGCATTGGCCGTTCCCCGGCCGCCTTCGCGTACAATTTTATCGATCAGTTCGGGCACATCGGTCCGGTTCGACAATGTTGGCCAGAGGTCTTTGAGTACAGTATGATAGGCCGGTACGCCGGTCAGGTCCATCCAGCGGAACACACCCACCAGGGTCATCCAGTAGCCGGCATTATTCCGGCAGGCACGGTCCACATCTTCCACAGTAGCATAGCCTTTTTCCACCAGGTCGAAGGCTTCCCGGTACAGGGCATACATGAGCCGGTTCGTGATAAAGCCGCGGATATCTTTCCGTACCAGGGTAGGTTCCTTGGCCCAGTAATGCGACAATTGGTACAGGTACTCCCCTTTCGACACTTCACTCTGATCGCCACAGATGATCTCCAGGAATCGGGTGGTATGGGAAGGTTCAGCCCAATGCAATCCAAAGAAACGGGAAGGAATACGGGTCAACGATTGCAGGAAACTGATGGGCAATGCCGATGTATTGCTCGTTATGAGTGTGGATTCCGGCACTACTGCTTCAATTTTTGCATAGACCGATTTCTTGATATCCACATTCTCCAGCGTACATTCAATTACCAGTGTACAGGAAGCCAGTGCTGCATAATCTTCAGTAATCCGGAGTTGTGTAAAGAATTGGTCCGGTGCTGTTGCAGTTAACCCTTCTTCCAGCGATTTTTCCAGGTGATGGCGGATGCGGGGTGCTGCCGTGTTCATATCTGCAGGTACGGGAGCTACTGCAATAACCGGATGCCCGGCCATCAGCAGACAGGTTGTGATGCTGCAACCCATCAGCCCCAAGCCCACCACTCCGATGGTGATGGCTGCCGGAGCGGCAACGGTATGTGGTGTAGCAGCCATCAGTATGTAGCCCTTCCTCCCGAAAGGTCGAATACAAAACCGGTGGTGAAGCTATTGGCTTTGCTGACGATAAACACGGCCATTTCAGCGAGTTCATCCAGCGTGCCGGTCCGCTTCATGGGGATCTTATCGGTCATGTATTTCAGCTGTGCCTCGGGCATGCCATCCAATAAAGGAGTATGTATCACAGCAGGCGCAATGGCATTGACCGTTACCCCGGTTTCAGCGTATTCTTTTCCCTGCACTTTTGCCATGCCGATCACCGCAGCTTTGGAAGCGGAATAGGCCAGCATGCCGGCATTGCCTTCTTTTCCGGAGATGGATGCAAAATGCAGGATCCGGCCATAACCCCGTTCCCGCATTACAGGCAGTACATATTTAGAAGTAAAAAAAGAGCCCATAAAGTTCACTTCAAAAACAGCCCGGAGATTTGCCGTATCCACTTCTTCCGATTTACGGTTAGTGATACCTGTGATACCGGCGCAATTGATCAGGATATCGATCTTGCCATATTGTGCCACCAATTGCTGCACCGTTGCGGCCACAGCTTCTTCCTTTGTCACATCCAGTAAAACACTAACCGCTTCCGGCAAGGCAGAAGCCTTCAGGTCGGCTACGACCACCGTTGCACCGGCTGCCAGTAATTTTGCAGCTACCGCAGCTCCCAGCCCTGATGCTGCACCCGTCAGCAAAGCTACCTGCCCTTTAAAAGATT
The DNA here is from genome assembly GCA_044220945.1 of Chitinophagaceae bacterium. Classification (GTDB taxonomy): domain Bacteria; phylum Bacteroidota; class Bacteroidia; order Chitinophagales; family Chitinophagaceae; genus Endoryza. The sequence goes on from JBGAQC010000001.1 coordinate 63,181, forward strand.
GGTCATCGGTCATTGGTAATTGGTAATTGGTCATCGAATTAATACCGTCTGCGCATCATTAAACCCTGCCAGTACTGCCGGCTTACCGGCAACAGGCAGGAGCACCATGCTACGCACATTTCCGCGCAGTTTCAATCCACTCTGGTATTGTGGCACATAGGTAAAGTTTCCCTTTCCATCACCGGCGAGCAATACTCCATGGTTGGCGGTATAACGGCCGAATTTAATACGCGACCAGGTATTGTTACCTGCCAGCAGTATATCCGCCTTACCATCTTTATTGAAATCCGCTACGGCAATGCCATGTATTGGAGCCTGCTGTGCTTCTGCAGGCAACGCATGCCATACCAGCCCTTTGGTGCCCTGGTTCTCGTAATAGCCCGACTGCATGGTTCCGGCCTTGAGCGTCTGCGCATCCTTGAGTTGTTCGCTGGTAAAGATGTCTTCCAGCCGGGCATCGGCATACTCCTTATACTCCAGGTATTTCTTTTTGAGCAGGGGCAATTGTTCAGTCAGATCATCGCGTGATGCTGCGGGATAGGATATTCCTTTGATAAAATAACAGAGGATGGGATCGATGGACCCATTACCATCAAAATCCTTCCAGGTGAGGGTCATGGGTTCCTTTTCCGATACTTTAAACTGAGTATTGGTCCCGGTATTACCAGCAATCAGGTCGGCATCTCCATCACCATCCAGATCAGCGGTGTCCAGTTTACTCCACCAACCGGTTAATTGCGCTGCATTATAAGTTGCGGTACTGTTCCGGAAGCTGCCTTTGTCATTAATAAAAACGGACACTGGCATCCATTCACCCGAAACAACCAGATCGGGCTGCTTATCCTGGTTCATATCGATCCAGACAGCATCAGTGATCAGGCCGGCTTCTTTCAGTTCCGGAGCCCGTTGCGTGATCTCTTCTGTAAAAACGCCTTTCCCATCATTGATAAGCAGATAAGACCGGGCCGGAGCAGGATATTTTCCGGGTACCACCCTGCCTCCAATGAAGAGGTCCAGGTCGCCATCACCATCAATATCTGCAGGTTTCACACAACTTTTCACTGAGAATAGCTGGGGAAGGGCATTGGTGTTTTTTGTAAAATGTCCTTTGCCATCATTGAGGTATAGCCTGTCCTGCAAAGTGGGATCACCTTCACTCACTTCAATACCGCCACTGGCCACATACAGATCCATATCGCCATCCTTATCGGCATCGAAAAATGCTGCGGCCACATCTTCTGAGGCGGCATCTGCAGTAAATGCAGGTATTGCTGCGGGCTGAAAGCTGCCATTCGCCAGTTGCATGAAGAGTTGTCCCGCCAGACCACGGGCACCGCCCTGGAAGAAATCTGTTCTGCCATCGCCGTTCAGGTCTGCAACAGCTATACAGGGCCCTTCGCGGGAGAAATAGTATGGCAGGAGACCCTGGAGGGTGAAATCATTGAATGGGTTCTCCGTATGCTTTGTCCCGGGAATAAGTGTTGAGGTCAGCAGACTGGCTGCAGATGGCGGATAGGCCCAATGATCACGGGCATCTGCCTGCTGCAGGGTCAACGTCTGTGAAGCTTTAACGTTGGTGAGCAATTGCGTTTTATCATTGGGCCAGATTATACGAACTGAGTCAAGCTGTGCTGCATCACCTGTACCAAAGAGTAATACCGGGTCATTGGAACTCTGGAAACCGCGGACCGGACTCTGTTCCTGGTAATTGAGCAGGCCTTTATTATACACATACACTTTGGCACCGGCACCCCGGCTGTTTCCCGGATTACCTTTCAGTTGAACCCGGAGAAATTGGTGTTTCAGTTTTTCATTCTCATGGTTCTGGTAAATGGAGGCAATATCATTGGAGTTATTGATCACGAGATCCAGGTCTCCATCATTATCCAGGTCGGCATAGGCCGATCCCGCAGAAACCCCTTTCTGTTCAAAGCCCCACTCTTCCGTTTTCTTTTCAAATCCTCCTGCTCCGTTATTGCGGAAGATATAATTCGGGATGCGGATGGTCGGCATTTTGCGCAGGTATTCCGGTATCGGATCCACCGAATCCTTGGCCATGGAACGCACCACACGATCCACGGAATACTTCAGAAAGTCCATCTCCGTATAATCCTTGACATAACCATTCGACACAAACAAGTCCTTGTAGCCGTCGTTGTCATAATCGGCAAACAATGCCGCCCAGCTCCAGTCGGTATTCGACACACCAGCCTGCTGTCCAACTTCACTGAAGGTGCCGTCGCCATTGTTCTTCTGCAACATATTGCGGCTGTACTGATAATAAAAACCCTGGTTGAAAAGGAAATTGAACTTGTCGAAGTTCTCCGGGCCACTGTGCATCTTGATGGTGTGGTTATCCTCCGGCAGCATATCGAGGGTAACCACATCGGTAAACCCATCATTGTTATAATCAGCTGCATCAGAGCCCATCGAGTAAAGTGAGATATGATCCATAGCCTGGCTGAGCTGTTCGGTGAACGTGCCGTTCCGGTTGTTCATGAACAGGTAGTCGGGCTCATTGAAGTCGTTCGACACCATCACATCTGGCCAGCTGTCATTATTGAAATCGCTGACAGCAATACCGAGTCCGAAGGTGAGTACATTAGAGGTGATACCTGCCGAATCACTCACATCATGAAACTGCATATTATCGTTCCGGTACAGCTTGCTGGAATAATCGGGGTTGTGTTCTTTGCGGAGTTCCGGGTTATCCTGTACACCGGCTGTATATTTCTGGAGTGAGTGGTTAATGATAAAGCAATCGAGGTCTCCATCTTTATCATAATCAAAAAAAGCAGCTTGCGTGGAATAGCCAATATCTGCCAATCCGTATTCCTTAGCCTTTTCTGAAAAACTCAGGTCGCCATTATTGATAAAGAGCATGTTCCGGCGCATTTCCGGATTGATATCGGCACTGCGGCAGATATAGATATCCAGCAGTCCATCCTGGTTGATATCCACCATGGTGGCTCCGGTACACCAGCCCTGCAATTTGTCGACTCCAGCCTTGAAAGTGATATCTTCAAACTTGAAATTGCCTTTATTCAGATACAGGCGGTTGCGTACCATGTTTCCGGTAAAGAGGATATCCTGCAGGCCATCATTATTGATATCGCCGATCGCCACTCCTCCCCCGTTATAGAAATAGATGTAATTGGCCACGTTCAGCGGACCATCTTCAAACAATTCATTTTTGAACCGTACACCTGTGGCTTCGGGTTCCATTGAGGTGAAAAGGGTGTCTTTCTTTTCACCGCAGGAAGCCAGTACGATTACAAGCAGTACGGCAAACCCGTATATCCTTCTGTTCAGCATAATCAGCAATTAAAATATCGCGCTGCTAAATATAAAAAAAAGATCCCATCGGGAGGGCCCGACGGGATCAATTATTGTGTTATTCAGAAACTTAGTTCTTATCCCACCACAGCGGAGTGGTCACTTTGTCGCCACCGGCTCCGAGCAGTGAAACAGCAGCATCTACAGATGCTTTGTTGTTCTGCTTTTCAGAGAGCAGGAAGGGAATACGACGCAGCCACTGTGTGCTGGTGTTGGTGATATCCGTATTATCGCTGTTTGCTACAGGATACAGGATGAAAGTGCGGCTTCTGCGGTAATCGGCCCATGCTTCGTTACCGTCAGGGAACATCGCGATCCATTTCTGGATAGCGATCTGCAGCTTCTGTGTAGGCACATCAGCAGCCCATTTAACGGGAGCATTGGCTACAGCAGGGGAATTCAGGAAATCGCCGGGTGCTACAGGCACATTATTGCTGCTGGTATAAGCGGCAATGGCAGCAGCATCGGTGATACCCCACTGTTTCATTGACTCGCGGATACCGCCCTCATACAGGTCTTTTGCAGTTCCACCCATGTTCCAGCCCAGTAAAGCGCCTTCAGCACGGTTGAAATAGGATTCTGCAACAGACATGATATTCTGGGGAGTAGAGAGATAGTCGGAGTTACCGGCAAAGCTCGGAGAAGACCAGCGCTTACCCACTTTGGAATTGGCAGTGGGCAGGTTGGCCGCCTGTGTGAGCTGAGTGGAGGTCAGACCGTTACGGAGACCTTCATACTGACCGGTACCATTGGGGTTACCGGCAGTAGCACCGGCGGGCAGCCAGTACACAGACATACGGGGATCCTGATAGCCTTTCAGTACAGACTCCATGGCAGCGCTCATCCGGAACTCGTTCCAGTCGCTCATAATGGCCAGGCCATTATAATCGGAACCGGTCAGGCTCTTCTTGATGAGGGCATCTTCGTCGGGGCTGGTGCTCAGCACACCGCTGGCTACAGCGGCTTCTGCTTCTGTTTTGGCACGGGCAGGATCCACTTTGGAGATCCGCAGGGCCAGGCGCAGGCGCAGGGAGTTGGTGAACTTCAGCCACTTGGTTACGCTACCTCCGTAGATCAGGTCATAATCGCCGTAGGGTTTTTCAGACAGCTTGGTTTTGAGTACAGCTTCTGCAGCGGCCAGGCGCTTGAAGAAATCGTCATAGATCTTATCCTGTGCATCGTAAGGAACGGTAGCAGCAGGTTCACCGGCTTTGGAGTACGGGATCGGTCCCCAGTAGTCGGTTACACGGTGAAAACCGAGTACCCAAACCACATTGGCGATCGCATACTCAGCTGATGTAGGTGCAGCTGCTTTCAGGATCGACTGGAGCTGGGGCACCATGTCGGTGTAGATCGGGTTGAATGCCGCTCCCACCCAGTCCATCCGGATATTCAGACGGTCGGAAGGGAAGTAAGTTGCCGTACAGGCAAAATACTGGGCATACTGGTCGGCAAAGAGGTTCTGTGCCACCTGGTAGTTCCAGACGTTGGGCACTGCTGAAGCCTCTGCCTTGGCAAAGAGGAAGGGTAATTCCGCTGAGCCGATAGTGGCGATCGCGTTGCGGTCGGTGTTGATCTCACCGTACTTTTTGGTACAGGAAGACAATACCATCACAGACCCGATCATCAGGTAAAGCGACAGTTTTGAAATGTTTGTATGTTTCATATTCTCACACTTTATTTATTGAGTTAGCATTAGAAGGTCACCTGGAGATTCAGACCCAGTGTGCGGGTAGACGGCAGTGTACCGTATTCCACACCCTGGAAGTTACCGTTACCCAGCGACATGTCCGGATCAAACCACATTTTGCGTTTGCCCAGTCCGGGGATATCCAAAACAGATTTTCCACGGAGCAGCCAGAACATGTTGCGGCCTACAAAAGAGAGACGGGCGGATTTGATAAACTCCAGGTGCTTGACCGGGAGGTTATAGCCGATGCTCAGTTCGCGCAGGCGCAGGCTGGTGGCATTATAAGCAAAGAACTCGCCGGCTCCATAACGCTTACCGGAAGCGATCTGCCAGAAATCCTGTGCAGAGGTTTTGGCTCCTACTGCGGTACCGTTGGCATCCACGCCACCGAGTGACCAGTTGCCTTCACGGAATTGCTCCGTCACAGCAGGGATACCACTGAAAGCCAGGTTCATTTCTGTTCCTGAAACAATAGTACCACCAATGCGGCCATCAATCAGGAATCGTACAAAGAAATCCTTGTACTCAAACGTATTCGTTAAACCAAGCGTTGCCTTGGGGTTGAAATTACCGATAAATTGCTGGTCGGCAGTGAGAACCGGCTTACCGGTAGCATCCACCACACGCTGACCTTTGGCATTGGTTTTCCATTTGAAACCGAGCAGGTCGCCATAGGCTTTACCCTCTTCCACAACAGGTGTACCCGAACGGCCGAAACCACCACCGAGGTAGATGATCTTGATGGCATCGCTCAGTTCTACCACTTTGCTGCGGTTGAAAGCCAGGTTAAAGGTTACATCCCAGCTGAAATCGGAATTGCGGACCGGCGTACCGTTAACCACAAATTCGAAACCGGAGTTCTGGATATTACCTGCATTGATGTACTGGTTGGAGTAACCGGTAGCCACTGGCAGACTGATCTGGAGCAGCTGGTTGAAGGAGTTACTCTTATAATAGGTAGCAGTGAAACCGATCCTGTTGTTCAGGAAACGGCTCTCGATACCGAATTCCAGGTTCTTCACGATCTCCGGCTTGAGGTCGGGGAAAGGAAGGGTGGAACTGCGGGTCAGGAAACCGTTACCGGCACCCTGGCCATAGTTATATACAGAAGTAAGCAGACCAAAACGGCCGCCATTACCTACTTCCGCATAGTTCACATTGGCTTTGAGGAAGGAGATAGCGCTCGGCAGGTCGATCATATCAGACAGGATCGCAGAGATACCAGCTGAAGGATAGATGAAGTTATGGGGGGAACGCAGGCGGGAATCCCAGTCGTTGCGCACACTCAGATCAAGGTAGATCTTATCCTGCCAGCTCAGGTTGGCCTGGCCGAAGGCAGACTGGGTCTGAACCTGTACATAACCCTGACCAACAGAAGGCGCTTTGGCAAAGTTCATACTGAACTTGTTGGTGATATTCAGGCCACCGGCAGAAGCAAAATTGCTTTCAGTACGGGAATCCTGGAAGATACCACCCACGCGGTAGTTGATCTTGAGGTCTTTGGTGATATTATTATTACCCTCGAGCATGGCATCAAACCATTTCTCGGTAGAAGTAATATTGTTGATGGAATAGTTACCCCCTGAAGTACTCCACAGGATGGTGCCCTCAGATACTTTGTTATCCCCTTTATCAGTGATCCGGTCGATATTCACTTTACCGGAGAGGCTCAGCCAATCGGTGATCTTATACTTCGCGGAGATGAATCCGAGGATCCGGTCGCGGGTTTCGTTGATCGAAGTGCGGTTGATCAGCCAATAAGGATTCTGATAAATGGAGCTCAGTGTTGAGGGGAAATTGGTCGGAGCCGGTACCCCTACATTGCTCAGTTGCTCAGACTGTTTCAGGTCGGCAGTCGTGTAGCTGCGGGCCACGTTATAGATGTCGATAACGGGGGCGTTCTCTTCACCTGTACGGGGACGGTTCTTGATGTCCTGATTGATATAAGTGATCTTGGCATCAGTAGAGAACCGGGAGCCGATCTGGTTGGAGATCCGTAGGTTTACCGTGTGGCGCATCATATCGTTGGTCGGGATGATGCCTTCTACTTTATTATTGGTATAAGAGAAATAAGTCTGCATTTTCTCCGAACCGCCGGAAATACCGATCGAGTTATTATAGCTCATCCCTTTACGGAAGAAATCCTTCACGTTATCAGGCTGGGCGGAATAATTCGCCTGGTTACCCAGGTGGTTGGTATAGCTCTGACCCGTCATTTTTGCACCCCAGCTTTCACCGGATGTTGCATTCAGGACGCCACCATTTCCCTGTCCGTAGGTATTCTGGAAATCAGGCAGCGTGAATACGCTCTCCTGTGCGATACCTGCATTCAGTGTAACGGTCAGTTTGTCTTTCTTACCTTTTTTAGTGGTGATCACCAGTACACCGTTACCGGCCTGTGAACCATAAAGGGCGGCTGCCGAAGCACCACGCAGTACAGTCACCGACTCAATATCATCGGGGTTGATGTTTGATGCACCGTCAGAACCCTGAACAGAACCGAAGTCGCTGCTGGCCGTTCCGTTGGTGTTGTTATTAATAGGTACACCGTCCACAACGATCAGGGCATTGTTGGAACCCTGGATGGAACGATTACCACGGAGCACGATACGTGCACCAGAGCCGGGACCACCGGAGCCCTGAGTGATCAGCGCGTTGGCCACTTTACCCTGAAGGGAGTTGATGACGTTGTTCGCATCACGGGCTTCTGTGAGCTCGGAAGGTTTTACGGTTTGTGCCGCATACACCAGTGTTTTGGCCTGACGGCTGATACCAAGAGCGGTTACCACCACTTTCTCGAGTTCACCGCCATCAGCCAGTGAAACGGAAACGGAACTGGTTCCCGGTGCTACATTGATCTCCTGTGCAGTAAATCCAACAAAGGACACTACAAGTGTAACAGCACGATTGGGAACACTGATAGAGAATGAGCCATCGGCACCGGTTGTGGTACCGCCAGGACTTCCCTTTACCACGACAGAAGCACCTGCCACAGGTGAATTGTCTTTCGCACTGATAACCTTACCGGTCACCGTGCGGTTCTGCGCAAATGCCATGACTGTGCTGAACAGCGACAGACATAACAAAAGGGTTAGTTTTTGAATTTTTCGCATACTAGCAGTTTGTAAATAAATAGTGATTGAGGCGTTAATGACCAGTTGAATGGACAAAATAAAAATAACCAAATTCGCCATTTCTCCAAGAAGAATTTACGCTACCGTTTGCGTAAAAAAACGGATACCGTGCAGCGTTTTTGCCTCCACGAAGTAACAGACCTTTGCAAGCTTGCCCAACGGCTACACTTAACCGAATACTACTCTTTGTGTACAAGGTACACATACAATCAAACGCATAATTAAAAAAACATATATCACCCGGGATCCGGATCAAAGGCTGGAGAGTGGGAACTCTGTGGAGACAGGAGGCAGCAGGATTTTGCTGCGCCATCCCTGAAATTGCTCAGGAGAGGCTCATCATTTTGACTACCATTTCTTTGAGTAGTCCGGCATCGGAAGTGCCTGCATCCGACACCCCTACACTGCGCAGGTTATACTGGTGGAGCAGCAGTAGTGCCGCTTCCGTCCCTTCATAGCCATAATTGCGGGCGGTGGCGAGGTAGTCTTTCACGAAATAGGGGTTGACACCGATACCGGCAGCCACGGCCTTTTCATCGCGGGAAGAAAGGCCGAAGATCATATAGGTTTTGCTGAACAGGTTGTAGAGCGTGGGCAGTACCAACTGGATGGGGGCGGCTTTGGGATTGGCTTCAAAGTACTGGATGATCCGGATGGCTTTAGGCAGGTCTTTGTGCATCACGGCCGACTGCAGTTCAAAAGGATTGTATTCCTTGCTGACGCCTACAAACTGCTCGATATCGTCTTCAGTAATGGTGGTGCGCCCGCCCAGATTCACCAGCAGCTTCTCCACTTCATTATTGATCCGGTTCAGGTCATTGCCAATATGATCGACCAGGAGGTTCAGCGCTTTGGGAATGATCTTGTACCCCTTACCGGTGATCAGCCCTGCAGTCCATTCCGGAAGCTGGTTGTCATACATTTTCTTTGTGGTCAGGACCTCGGCCGTCTTTTTGAGTGTGCGGGAGAGGGAAGTCCGGCCATCCACCTTCTTTTCCTTGTAGGAAACCACAAAAACCGTGGAACCAAGCGGATTTTCAATATAGGATTCCAGCTTATCGAGATCGCGCATGTGCTGGGCTTCCTTGAGCAGCACCACCTGCCGCTCGGCAAACATCGGGTAGCGGCGGCAGGCATTGATCACATCGGCCCAATTTGCATCCCGCCCATAGAAAACGGTCAGGTTAAACCCCGCATCGGCTTCACTCAGGATCTCGTGTTCTGCATACTGCACGACCTGGTCAATATAATAGTCCTCCTCCCCTTCCAGCCAGTAAACCGGCTTGAATTGCTTTTTTTTCCAGGACGCTATGATCTTCTCGGCCGACATTTTATTCACAATTGTTCAGAAACCGGGGCAATAATAGCACAAAAAAAGGGGGCAGGACGGATTTTTTATACACAGCTAACACCCCTATTTACAGGCATTTATAAAGGTATTATCCGGCAGCCCTGAACCCGAATTCCAAATTTCTGGCATGCTTTTGGAGAATTCAGGGTCGGCGTCCTAATGGATCAGGATTCCAACCGATTTTATAACTTTTGAAAAATACCATTTTAACTATGAGTACGACCAACTATCCTTCCGCGACCCCCCAACAGGAGCCCCCTAAAAAGGATTCCAAAAATCTGATTATTGCCTTACTGGCTGTGGGCATTCTGGGCACCTGGGGTTATTTCTTGTGGGACAAGAACAAGTCTGACAAGAGCATGGCCAAATTACAGTCTGAGTATATCACTGTAGATTCTACCAAGAACGAACTGGAGAAAAGCTATAATGCTGCACTGGGCCGTCTGGATTCACTGACCGGTTATAACAATGAACTGGAAGGCAAACTGAACGACCGCAATTCAGAGATCAAGAACCTCCGTGGCCGTATCGATGGTATCATGAAAAAGCAGCGTCTCACTGAAGCTGAAAAGCGCGAAGCCGAGACCCTGATCAAGGAACTGAACGAAAAAATCAATGGCCTGGAGCAGGAAGTGGCCCGCCTCACTGCCGAAAATACCCAGCTGAACACGGACCTGTCTTCCGAGAAGCAGAAAACCACCCAGCTGAGCACTGATCTGCAAACCACCACTACCGCCAAGCAGGAACTGGAGAAGAAAGTAGACGTGGCTTCTACCCTGAACGCCTCTGCTATTTCTATCACCCCGGTGAATGAGCGCAAGAACGGCAAGGAGAAAGTGACCGCCACTGCCAAGCGTGTGGATAAGCTGGTGATCGCATTTGATGTAGACAACCGCATTGCCACTTCAGGTAATACCGATGTATATGTATGTATCACCGCTCCTGATGGTACTCCTGTAGCTGTTGAAGCACTGGGTTCCGGCAAGTTCCACACCCGCGAAGAAGGCGAAAAACTCTTCACTGCCAAAGTGCCTGTAGAGTTTGAAGCCGGCAAGAAAAAGCATGTTGAATTCGCCTGGAAACAGAACAGCGACTTCCAGCGCGGCAACTATAAGATTGAAGTATACCACAACGGTTTCAAGATCGGTGAAGGTGTACGTGAACTGAAAAAAGGCGGCATCTTTGGATAAGAAGTAGACAGCAGACAGTAGACAGTAGACAGAATACAGTAGACTGTAAAAAACTACAAGATAAATATCCAAATCGTCAACATAAAAAGGAAGCCGGATCAAATTGATCCGGCTTCCTTTTTTTTCTTCTTCTGTCTTCTGTCTACTGTCTTCTGTCTACTCTCAAAGCAACGCCCGTATCGACGCCCTCCCAATATGCACCACCCTCGACGTACCCGGCTTCCGGCCTTCATATTGCACGTTCAGTTCAAGACTGTTGGATAAGCGTTTGGTGACATCCAGATTCCAGAGGAAATTCTTGCCCGGCAATAAGCCATCCAGCATGATATAGGCGGCCGGGGAATTCGTATTTGGAGTAATGGCCGATGAAGTAAACCGAATGGTGTTATAGGTGAACTTCGCCTGTATGGATGTACTCTGGAGGATATTGTATTTGATCTCGGAGTTCAATGAATGCGAAAGCGCCTGCTCCAGATCGCCATCCTGGTTTTCCTTGTTGCTGTATTTATAGCCCAGGATCACCCGGAAATTGGAGCCCCGGGTATAGCTGAAGCGGGGTTCCGCACTGTTCTGCCGGATATTGAAATTCCGGTTGCCGAATTTTATATTGGAACTTACCAGCTGGTTGAACCCGCTTCGGCCGCTCAGTTCCCAGGAAAATTTCCGGTTCAGGTTCCAGCGGAATTTGGTACTCCATTCCTTTACCACACGGCTTTCATATCCATAGGTCAACAATGTTTTACCGGAATTCCGGGTATTGCTGAGGTCGATGCCCCAGACCGGACTGAAGCGGTTGAAGGAAAAGGTATTCACCAATATGGCATTCAGCGTGATCAGGGATGTATCCTTGATGGAATTGCCAAAGGGGTTCAGCTGCAGGGCCCCGTCACTGAGTTGCTTCTTGCTGATCTGCAGCGCCGATTGCAGGTTGATCTTCGAGAAAAATTTCGGCCATCCCTTCAGATCGGTACGGTTCAGTTTTGCCCTTGGGTTCAGGTTGACACTGTAGTTGAATGTATTGTAGTTCGCCTTTACAAATTCATTGGTGGGTGTAAAGATCCGGATGTATTTGGCCTGGTCCTGAAACAGCGCCGCTTCAAACTCATTGAGCTGCTGGATGCCATCACCATTGTAATCATTCCAGGTATACACACCTTGCCCTGCCGGAACTTCCACATAAGTAATGTCCCGCTTCTGCTCCTGCCCCGCCCCTGCTTCGTACAGCACATTGCCGGTCAGCAATCCGTTCCATTCATTCACGATATACTCGGCACGACCCAGCAGGCTGTTATCCGATTTCAGGTTGGTAACACCTGCCTTCAGCACTTCCAGCCGGCGTATGGTAGTACTGAACCGGAACTGGTGGTGTTCACTTTTCATGAGTTCGGTACTCAGGTTGAGGTTACGGCTGCGGTCGGCACGAACCAGTTCTTTTCCAACAGGATAAGCATCTGTACGGGTGAAATAGGTGATCCCCCAGCGGTTTTGTTTGGCTTCATCGCTTTTTAGTGCGACTTGTATGGTTTCGAAGGCAAAGCTCTGCAATGCTACACTGTCTGTCCGTTTGTTGCTGATCTCATTATGTTCAAGTGCATACTGGGCAGACAACGTATGATTCTTCAGTTTGGGGAACTTGCGCGCTATGTTCAGGGTGGGCCTGAAAAAATAACCCTTGTCGGTTGCCGAATTCACATTCGACAGCATCACCACATTGTTCATGGTCCAGTTACCGGAAGTTTTTTGCTGGGTCAGTGTATTACGAAGACCGTTGAAGCTGTCTCCCCGATGGTATTTGGTAAGCTGGTAACGGAAAAGCTGGTTATTGCCACTGAGTTCTGAACCTGCTGTTAGTATGGTTTCATCCTGGACCACCGTCTGGAGGGGCAATCCCCAGTCGCGGGTAAACTCCACATTCCGCAGCCGTTCAAGCGGCTTGAAGCGGGCCTGCACATATTCGAGGCCCGCATCCGAGATCCAGCGCATCCCCTTTTTACCTACGGGTTCATTGTGTTTGATCTGCCATTTGGTGGCATAACCGGTATTGTCGGCTTTATCCTTCTTCGAGAAGAGGTTCACGTCGTATTTGCTCATGGCCCCCTCTGCAATTACAGTGGTTTTTTTACTGATGGCATATTCAAGTCCTACAGACAAGACCTGTTGTTTTTTCGGGGCTACCAGGAACTGTGCTGGCTGGAAGCGGCCCTGCCGGACTCCGTTGACCGGTGCCAACCAGCGGAATACTTTTCCATTTGCGCCATTGAAATCGGGCACATAATCCCCTTTACCCTGTCCCACTTCAATGAAAGAGAGCCGGTATTTCGCGCTGTCGGGATTCACCGAATAGACATATATCGAATCCCTGCTGGTTCCTCCGTTAAAAACGGTATCGATCTTTTTATAAAGGATCTTATCGGTAGCAAAAGTATCCAGCTGTGCATTGGGGTAAAAGGCATTCTGGGTACTATCGCCCAGATTGCGCAGGAAGTCTTTCTGTGCTGCATCCAGGGTCTGGTTGATGGGTGAATTCCGCGCATCACTGTTGGTAAAGTAGCCAATGCGCAGTTTCAGCTTATCGCCAAATGCGGTCTCATTAGACAGATAAATATTGGCATTGAGGTAATTCCGGTCTGCATATTCAAACTCGACCTGGATCCGTTTGTCTTTCGTGATCATACGCCGGGGCGTAAAAGTGATCTCTGCCGTATTGTAATTGATCACATAGTCCTGGTCTTCCCCCCGCTGCAGCAATTCACCGTCAATAAAGATCCGCTCGGTATTGGCGAGCACCACGAAAAAGAATTCATTGTTGGCCCCCTGTAACCGGTAAGGGCCCTGGTTGCCTTCCTGTCCCTGGAATACATTCCTGGTAAATTTCCCTTTAGCGATCGAAGCGCTGACCAGATTCTTGTTGGTGATCGACTTCCCGAGTTGCGAGCTGGTCTCAAAAGAAAAGCCCTGCAGGCGTTTATAGAAACTGAGAAAATAGCTCTGCTGCTGGCGGATATCGATATCTCCCATGCTGAGTGCCCAGTTCTTTTTCCGGAACTGCAGGAAGATGCGGTCAAATTCATTCAGTTGCTGGGTAGTGCCATCGGGCTGGATCGGGATATTGTTATCGGTGATCGCTGCTGTGATCTCGATACTGTCGGCCAGGTATCCACTCAGCTGGAGGTTGAGATTGGATGTTACAACGGCATCCTGGCTGTTGCCGAATGAAATACCGCGTCCGAAACTGCCATTGTAAGTGAGGTTGCCAAAATCAAAAAAGCGGTTATCCTGACTGTTGGTGCCGAAGTCGGGAATATAGGGCTGCCCCATGAAATTGTTCATGACGCTGTCATAGTTCATGCGGTTGGCCACTGCATTGAGCTGCATGGGCCATACCCGGTATTGGATCAGTACGCTGTCGAGGGCCGGCAATTGCTTCCAGCGCAAAGAGGCATTCAGCCAGTCCACTTCATAGAGCGAATCGGCAACACCCAGAATTTTCAATGTAGCGGGGGCGAGTGAAAGGGAGTCAAACCGGAAAGAACCCGATTTAACAGGGATCATTTTCTGTTTGAGGTTCGACACGGGTTTCTCCTTTGCCGGAACCTGTGCCCGGACAATACCTATTCCCAGACCGAATAAGCACCAAAGGATCAGTCCGATACGATACAACAACACGATTTTCTAATAAGCGTCTAAAATTAGGATTTATTGTCCTAAACACCTGTTTTTATGCACTTTATGAAGGGTTTACCGGTTTCCGGAGCAGCGAATCACCCGTTTGCTGTGTCAGGGTAGGATGAAATCCCCTTTCCTGATCCTATTGCTGGGTACGGGTATGCTGTTTTCTTCCTGTTACAGATACGCCTATTACCAGCATCCCCGGCATACGCAAACCATGCCCTACCGGGAAATTCCCTTGCAAAGTGAACACAGGCCCGTGGCTGTTTATGCGGCTACAGCTTTATCCAGAGGAGAGAGTAATGAGTGGCTTTCTGATGGCCACTGGACCTTCACCGGGTCTGGTCACCTGAGCCTGCAACGGAAATATGTCCAGGGCTTCGCAGCTGTTGAACTATCCGCAGGCGATTATTTTGTACGACCGCCCGATGATTATACAGGCTCCTACTATGATAACCTCAACTGGGATCCTGATTTTATCCGCCCCCGGGCCGGACACAAGAATTTCGGGGCCTGGGGAATTCATATGGGCATTAACGGGGTTTTTCCATTTGCAAAGGGTGGAGAGTGGCGCTTTCTGGGTGTGGAATATAACCGCCAGCAGGAATGGGGGCAATACCTGAAATTCCGCCAGTCGTTGCCCGTTACTGCGGCAAACGTGATCGACCCATCGTCCGTATACCAGACGATCGGCTTCTCAAGCGATATCATTTCCAAAACCAGGCGGGGCAGTGTGGGCTATAAATTCGGGTTGGTGCTCAGCCTGAATCCACTTACGTACTACGACAATTACAGGGTGCCCCGAAGGGAACAACCGGGAGCCTGGATTCAGACCCTTCATCTCAATGTAGACCGGTTCACCTGGTATGTTCAGCTGAATACTGGATACCGGGCTTATTCCATGCTTACGGGACTGAGTTACCGCTTACGCTAAGGCGAGTTTACGGGCATGCTTGTCTTCCAGGTATTCGTCGAAGCTCATCAGTTTGTCGAGCACACCGGTAGGTGTCAATTCGAGAACACGATTGGCCACTGTTTGCAGGAAGGTATGGTCATGTGAGGAAATCAGTACGATACCTTTGAAGTTCGTCATGCTTTCGTTGAAACTCTGGATCGATTCGAGGTCGAGGTGGTTGGTGGGTTCGTCGAGGATCACCACATTCGGATCCTGGAGCATCATGCGGCTGATCATGCAACGCACTTTCTCTCCCCCGCTGAGTACGCCGGTCTTTTTCAGGATCTCGTCGCCACTGAAGAGCATTTTCCCCAGAAAACCGCGCAGGAAGGGTTCATCCACATCGGTGACGTGCGGTGGTACGTACTGGCGCAGCCAGTCCATCAGAGGCAGGTCTGTGGTGAAGAATTCGGCGTTATCATTGGGCAGGTAGGCTGTGGTAACCGTAGTACCCCATTCGTAGGTACCACTGTCGGCTTTCATGCGGCCATTGATGATCTCGAAGAAAGCAGTTATAGCCATCTGGTCGTCGGCCACAACAGCGATCTTGTCGCCTTTATTGATCGTGAAGTTGATATTGCTGAAGAGTACCTTCCCCTCGTGCGATTTGGAGAGTTTCTCCACATTAAGGATCTGGTTGCCCACTTCACGCTGTTGCTTGAAGATGATACCGGGGTATTTCCGGTTGGAAGGTGCAATTTCCTCGATAACCAGTTTCTCCAGCGCTTTTTTCCGGGATGTAGCCTGTTTGCTTTTAGAAGCGTTAGCAGAAAAGCGGGCGATGAAGTCGAGCAGGTCTTTCCGCTTTTCCTCTGTTTTCTTGTTCTTATCACTCATCTGGCGGGCGGCCAGCTGGCTGCTTTCATACCAGAAGGTATAGTTACCGGTATAGATGCGGATCTTCTGGCGGTCAACATCGGCCACATGTGTACATACTGCATCGAGGAAGTGACGGTCGTGCGACACCACGATCACGATATTTTCATATTCCGCCAGGAAGTTTTCCAGCCAGGAAATGGTATCCACGTCAAGGTTGTTGGTAGGCTCATCCAGGATAAGGATATCCGGATTGCCGAAGAGGGCCTGTGCCAGCAGCACCCGTACTTTCTGGGCGCCATTGATATCTTTCATGAGCTGGCCATGGAGGGCTTCTTCAATGCCCAGTTCGCTGAGCAGGCTGGCGGCGTCGCTTTCTGCAGTATAGCCGCCCATTTCGCCGAATTCCCCTTCCAGCTCTCCCGCCTTGATGCCGTCTTCTTCTGTAAAATCCGCTTTGGCATAAATGGCATCCCGTTCGTGCATCACCTGCCAGAGCTTTTTATGGCCCATCAACACGGTATTGAGTACAGTTACTTCATCGAATTCAAACTGGTTCTGTTTCAGTACCGCCATCCGTTCGCCGGGAGTGATATCCACAGTTCCCTTATTGGGCTCAATTTCACCGGAAAGGATCTTCAGAAAAGTGGATTTACCGGCACCATTGGCACCGATCACACCATAGCAATTCCCCTTGTTAAAACTGAGATTAACTTCATCGAACAGAACCCGCTTTCCGAAAGAAAGCGTCACATTATTCACAACAATCATTTGCAGCTGAATTTGAAGGCGCAAAGGTACGAAATCAATTGCCAATTACCAATTACCAATTGCCAATTAATGCCACCCAATCGACTGATTATCAATGCAATTTTAAAATCAACCCATTGGTCATCGGTCATTGAACCTTGTTCTCCAATGCCAGGAGGAATGCGTACTGCCTCGCTACATTCTTCAGGTTATCGAAACGGCCCGAAGATCCCCCATGGCCTGCGGCCATATTGGTATGAAAGAGCAGCACATTATTGCCTTTCTTTTTCGCGCGCATCCGGGCCACCCATTTGGCCGGCTCAAAGTATTGTACCTGTGAATCGTGCAGACCGGTTGTGACCAGCATATTGGGATACTCAATGGGACCAACATTATCATAAGGCGAATACGATTTCATATAGTCGTAGTAGACTTTATCTTTCGGATTGCCCCATTCATCAAATTCATTGGTGGTGAGAGGTATCGATTCATCCATCATGGTGGTCACCACATCCACAAAGGGAACTGCCGCGATCACACCATGCCAGAGATCCGGCCGCTGGGTAACAATAGCGCCCATCAGCAGTCCGCCTGCACTACCCCCCATGGCATAGAGGTGTTCTTTCGAAGTAAACTGTTCCTTGATCAGGAATTCACCGCAATCAATGAAATCAGTAAAGGTGTTTTTCTTTTTCAGCAGCTTCCCGTCTTCATACCATTGGCGGCCCATTTCCTGTCCGCCGCGGACATGCGCTATGGCAAACACAAAACCCCTGTTGAGCAGGCTCAGCCGGGATGAATTAAAGGAAGCATCCGTGCTTATCCCGTAAGATCCGTATGCATACAGCAGCAAGGGGGCTTTGCCATTTTTCACCAGGCCTTTTTTATAAACCAGGGAAACGGGCACTTTCACACCGTCTCGTACAGTGGCATAGAGGCGTTCAGTTACATAATCTGCCGCGTTATAGCCACCCAGCACTTCCTGTTGTTTCATCAGTTTTTTACTACGGGCATCCATATCATAATCGTAAACAGAAGAAGGTGTAGTCAGGGAAGTGTAATTGAAGCGAAGCACATGGGTATCGAACTCCGGGTTCAGGTCTACGCTGGCGGTATAGGCGGGCTCCCCAAAATCGAGGTAATGTTCAGTATTCTTTTTCTGGTCCTGCACCCGGATCTGAAGCAAACCATTTTTTCTTTCTGTCACTACTGTAAAATCCCTGAAGGCATCGATACCTTCCACCAGTACATCCGTGCGGTGAGGGATAAAATCCTTCCAGTTGTCCACGCCGGTCTTATCCAGTCCGGTCTGCATCACTTTGAAGTTTATCGCATCCTTATTGGTGGTGATCAGGAAACGGTCACCCTGGTGTTCCACGCTATAGAGCACATCTTTCAAACGGGGCTGGAACACCTTAAACGATTCACCGGGTTTATCGGCATCCAGAAAACGCACTTCTGAAGAAAGGGTTGCCGCAGAATAGATGAGGATATATTTACCTGATCTCGTTTTTCCGACACCGATATAATTTGTTTTATCATTTTCAGTATATACGGTCTGATCAGCAGCCGCTCCTGTTCCGAGCACATGCCGTTTGATCTTTTCTGAAAGCAGGGTCACTTCATTGGTACTGGTATAAAACAGGGTTTTATTGTCGTTCCCCCACTCCGAACCGCCTGTAGTGGGATAAATGGCATCAGGCAGCAGTTCCCCAGTTTCCAGGTTTTTCACATGGATCGTATACTGCCGGCGGGATACGGTATCAACTCCAAAGGCCAGCAGTTTGTTATCGGGACTCACATCAAATCCTACTGCGGAGAAATAGTCATGCCCTTCTGCCATTTTATTTACATCGAGTAATAGTTCTTCGGGTGCATCGAGGCTGCCCTTTTTGCGGCAGAAACTGTAATACTGCTTGCCTTCTTCGTAGCGGTTATAATAGTAATACCCATTCCTGAAATAAGGAACGGTTTCATCTTTCTCCTTGATCCGCCCTTTCATTTCCTCAAAGAGTTTTTCCTGGAATGACCGGGTGCCGCTCATCATGGTATCCAGATAGGCATTTTCAGCCTTCAGGTAATCCACGGCTTTAGTACTGTCGGGCCCCTTTTTGAAATAATCGTTCATCCAGTAATATTCATCGGTGCGCTTATCGCCATGCAGGCCCACTTCAAAAGGTTTCATTTCAGCCACCGGAGGGGTGATCCCGGCTGGCCATTCATATTTGGTATCAGTCATATTTCCGGTTTGTCCGCAGCCAGCCAGTATCAGGGCCATCGCTGCATTTGTGAGGATTCTTTTCATAAAGAGGCAATTGGGTTTGCAAAGTCAGTGAAATTAAGGCTTTCCCTGCTAAAGACCGGTATCTGCCTGTAAATACCGTATTGCCTGAACCGAAACTCCCCGAAAGCCACTACTTTTGTCGTCCAAATCATAGTTTATGCGCATCAGGATTTTTGCTCTGGCAACCGCTGTTGCCATCTGTTTCCAGTTACAGGCCCAGGAGGGTACCAAGCGCTTTGCCGGCGACAGGGTACATTATTCCAGCGATGTTTCGTACGACCACGATCTGGTATTCTCCATTGGCTTCAATACGGATTTTCCCAAGGGTGACTGGAAAAAGTACACGGGCTTCGGCATTGGCCCCGAGGCTGGACTGTGGTATCATTTTAATGACAACTGGGCGCTTACAGGCCGTTTCAGCTTCCTGAGCTGGCCAGGGAAGCAATACATTGTACCAGGTAATCCGCAGGCACGATACAAGAACCAGCAACAATGGTATTTCAATCCGGGTGTACGGTATAATTTCAACCAGAACTTCTGGATCAATCCGGAACTGGGTTACAGCCAGGTAAAATTTGATACAGAAAAGGGCGGGTCAGTAATGTATGGCCTGAATATCGGAGCGGATGTATATGGTCCGGGCAGTGTGGTGGGTCTTGGACTGGGTTATCAGAGCATGAACTTCAAAGGAGATGCCCGCGGGCAGTTTGGATTGCGGGTGCGGATCTATATCGGAGTGAAGCGGGATAAGGTGGATGATAGTGAATAAGGGAGAAGACAGAAGAGAAAAGACAAAAGACAGAAGAGAAAAGACAGCAGAAAATAAAAGGGAACTGAAATTATTCAGTTCCCTTTTTTATAGTTTGCTAAAGATCAGTCTTCTTCTACCTTCTACCTTCTTTCTTCTCTCTTCTCTCTTTTATCTTCTTTCTTCTTATCAGCTCACCGTCAGTCCCGCGCGCAGGTACTCATGGTTCAGGCGGGCAATATTAGCGATGGATATCTCCTTGGGACAAACTGCTTCGCAGGCACCGGTATTGGTACAGGCACCGAATCCTTCCTTATCCATTTGTGCCACCATGTTCAACACACGGTTCTTGCGTTCGGGATCTCCCTGGGGCAGTAAAGCCAGGTGAGAAACTTTAGCGGAAAGGAAGAGCATGGCAGAGGCATTTTTACATGCGGCCACACAAGCACCACAACCAATACAGGCTGCAGCGGCGAAAGCGGCGTCAGCCCGGTCTTTCTCAATGGGAATGGCATTGGCATCAACAGGGTTGCCGGTATTCACAGAAACATAACCTCCAGCCTGGATAATGCGGTCGAATGCGGAACGGTCGACCACCAGGTCTTTCACCACCGGGAAGGAATTGGCCCTCCAGGGTTCGATCGTGATGGTGTCGCCGTCTTTATAAGCACGCATGTGCAGCTGACAGGTGGTATTGGCTTCCCAGGGACCGTGGGGGCGGCCATTGATCACCATGGAACACATACCGCAGATCCCTTCGCGGCAATCGTGATCGAAAGCGATGGGGTCTTTCCCTTCGCGGATCAGTTCTTCATTGAGCACATCAAGCATTTCCAGGAAAGACATTTCTGTTGAAACGTTTTTCACGGGGTAGCTTTCGAAAGTTCCGGAAGCCTGGCTGTTTTTCTGTCTCCACACTTTGAGTGTGAGGTTGATTGAAGTATGTTCCATATTAATGTGAATATGTGGAAATGTGGAGATGTGAAAATGAAAAACAGTCTTCAGTTTTTATTACTCCCATTTCGCGATGACACAATTATTTTAGAAATTATTTTAATAACACTTTCAACTTCTTCCATTAACCATTTCAGCGATTCCAAGGCCCTGATCCGCTCAGTCAACATCAGCCAGAATTTTGTTTCGTTAGCTTCTTTCAGTGCTATTTTCATCTTATGAATGAAATCAGCCCTGCTTTCAGCATGTTGAGCTTCATAAACATTAGCACCAACTGCAGTTCCACTACGAATCAACTGTCCGGCTATCTCAAATTGTTTCTCCTTTTTCAGTTCATCACAATATTTCACAACCGCTACAGCGAACTCAAAGGACTTTTCAAGGATCAGGTTTTCTGCCATAGGTTTTTGACCCAATATCGAAAAACCCGGTAACTCTAATCAATCCATACAATCAGAATACCAAAATCCAAGTTGTATTCCCATCTTCACATTTCCACATCTACATATTACCTAATTGTACTTCCATCTCCACATCTGCACATTTTCACATCTACACATTACTTATAGGAGCGTTGACTGGGTTTCGCCACTTCGAAGGTCAGTTCTTCCTTGTGGAGGTTCCAGTTGTGTTCGCCATTGAATTCCCATGCTGCTACATAAGCATAGTTGGCATCGTCGCGCTTGGCCTCTCCTTCTTCGGTCTGGCTTTCTTCACGGAAGTGACCGCCGCAGCTTTCATTGCGGTTGAGGGCATCGATACACATCAGTTCGCCCAGTTCAATGAAATCAGCCACACGGCCGGCTTTGTCCAGCTCGGGATTGAATTCCTGAACCGCACCGGGGATGCGTACATCCGACCAGAACTCCTTTTTCAGCTGGCGGATCTCTTCTATGGCTTCCTGCAGGCCTTTGGCATTACGGGCCATGCCGCATTTCTCCCACATGATCTTACCTAAGCGCTTGTGGAAACTTTCCACGGTCTGGCTGCCCTTTACACCAATGAGGTGATTGATCCGGTCACTGACTTCTTTTTCTGCAGCTGCAAAAGCCGGATGATCGGTAGGTATGGCTTTCACGGCAATTTCATCTGCCAG
Source organism: Chitinophagaceae bacterium (assembly GCA_044220945.1). Lineage (GTDB taxonomy): Bacteria > Bacteroidota > Bacteroidia > Chitinophagales > Chitinophagaceae > Endoryza. The sequence continues at coordinate 85,154 of JBGAQC010000001.1, forward strand.
GTAATTACCTATGGTATAGGGAATCACAAAATAGCCATCGGCCAGGCCCTGCATCAGTGCAGAAGCGCCCAGACGGTTGGCACCGTGATCACTGAAGTTGGCTTCCCCAAGTGCATAAAGCCCTTTAACAGTAGTCATGAGTTCATAATCCACCCAGAGGCCACCCATTGTGTAGTGAACCGCAGGATAGATGCGCATGGGCACTTCGTAGGGGTTTTCGCCGGTGATCTTTTCGTACATATCGAAAAGATTTCCGTATTCTTCCTTCACCACATCCTTTCCGAGGGCTACCAGGGTAGCTTCATCGGGGTTGGCAATACCGCGCTTGTTGGCTTCGGCACGGCCATATTTATTGATGAGGTTAAATTTGAAATCGAGGTAAACGGCCTGCCCTGTTGTACCTACGCCATAGCCGGCATCGCAACGCTCTTTGGCAGCTCGGGAGGCAACGTCGCGGGGAACCAGGTTACCGAAAGCAGGATACCTTCTTTCGAGGTAATAGTCGCGTTCTTCCTCGGGAATATCATTGGGTTTGCGGTTATCGCCCAGTTTCTTGGGAACCCAGATCCGTCCGTCGTTGCGGAGGGATTCAGACATCAGGGTCAGCTTGGACTGGTGATCACCGGAAACGGGAATACAAGTGGGGTGGATCTGTGTAAAACAGGGGTTACCGAAGAAAGCGCCTTTTTTATGGGCTTTCCAGGCTGCGGTTACGTTACTACCCATGGCATTGGTGCTCAGGTAGAATACGTTGCCATAACCGCCTGTGCATAACAGCACCGCATGTCCGAAATGGCGTTCCAGCTCTCCGGTAACGAGGTTACGGGCAATGATACCGCGGGCCTTACCTTCGATCGTCACCACTTCCAGCATTTCGTGACGGGTATACTGGGTCACATTACCCAGGGCTACCTGGCGTTCAAGGGCCTGGTAGGCACCGATCAGCAGCTGCTGCCCGGTTTGCCCGGCTGCATAGAAGGTACGTTTTACCTGTGTACCACCGAAAGAGCGGTTATTGAGCAATCCACCGTATTCGCGGGCAAAGGGTACACCTTGAGCCACGCACTGGTCGATAATGTTTACACTGACTTCAGCCAGACGATGCACATTGGCTTCGCGGGCACGGTAGTCACCTCCTTTAATGGTGTCATAAAACAAGCGGAAAACGCTGTCGCCATCATTCTGGTAGTTCTTGGCGGCATTGATCCCTCCCTGGGCGGCAATGGAGTGCGCACGCCGGGGACTGTCCTGGAAGCAGAATGCTTTTACCTTATAACCCAGTTCACCGAGAGCAGCTGCAGCAGATGCACCAGCCAGGCCGGTACCTACTACAATCACTTCCAGTTTACGTTTGTTGGCCGGATTCACCAGCTTGCAATGACCTTTATAGTCTGTCCATTTCTGTTCTAAAGGTCCTGCGGGGATTTTTGAATTAAGCATAACTCACGCTGATATTTAGGAGATGATCTTTATTGTGTTCTTTCAATAAGGCCTTTTATTTTACCCAGCCCAGGTACATGGAAACGGGCATCATGGCAAATGCCAGTGACACGATCACGGAATAGCCAACACCCACGGCACGGATCAGGTCGAGATAACGGTTATTATGCACGCCGATGGTGCGGAAAGCGCTCTGGAAACCGTGGATCAGGTGCCAGGCCAGGGAAATACAGGCGATCACATAAACCACTACCACCCAGGCTTCCTGGAAAGTCAGCTGCATCAGGGCAAACATATTGTGTGTTTCTACGCCATTGGAAAGAAGAACGGGATCCAGTCCTGCTCCGGTGATCCGGCTGGGAATCCAAAAATGCCACCAGTGGATGATCAGGAAGATCAGGAGGATGGTACCCAGCAGGCCCATGCTGCGGCTGTACCATTTGCTGCCTTTATTGCCCATTTCCACGGCATATCCCTGTTTCCGGCGGCTGCGGTTCTGGAATTCAAGCATCAGGCCTTGTATGATATGGAGGAAGAACCCCAGGAAGAGGCCAACTTCCACGATCCGGATCACAACGGTCGCCCCCATGAAATGGGCGGCTTTGTTGAACATTTCGCCACCATCCATAGCCCAGATACAGGCATTGATGCCTGCATGCACCAGCAGGAAGGTTATCAGGAAAATGCCCGTAAGTGCCATCACGAATTTCTTGCCTACGGAGGAGGTGAATAATTCAGACCATTTCATGTGTCGAACTTGTTTAAAAAATTGATCTTTTCAAGCCGTAGTTCCTGCAACAGAGCCAGTTATCCTGCAAATCCGAACCCACTTTTTTATAACCCTGTAAACGGACAGTGGTTGAAAATGAAGAAAATAAATTTCCGCAAATGTAACGCAGCAGGGGCATAATTCCCCTATCCGGCCGATTAATATTTACCCCCTTGCCGGGAAAAGCCGGACCCTTCACTTTGTTGAAAATCCCTATCTTAGCCGACCAAATCCAACCGAATGAGACAAGAAGAGGATTTTGACCGCAACCTGGCTGGCGAGGACATGGGCTCCGGAGAGTCGAAAAGCAGCTGGTTCAAGCGTATCAAAAAAGGCATTCTGACCAGTACTGCTGAGAAAAAGGAGACCCCGGAAGGACTCTGGAGCAAATGCCCCGACTGCGGGTTTATCTGTACCGTCACCGAACTCCGGGAGCATCTCTTTGTATGCCCCAAATGCAACTACCACCACCGCATCGGCAGCGGCGAATATTTTGAGATCCTGTTTGATAATAACGAATATGAGATCCTGTACGAAAATATCCGGGCCAAGGATTTCCTGGGTTTCACCGACCTGAAATCGTATCAGAAGCGCCTGGAAGAGACCTGGCACAAGACAGATATGACGGATTCGATCCGGGTAGGCGCCGGTAAAATCAAAGAGGAACCCCTGGTGGTGGCCTGTATGGATTTTGAATTCATCGGCGGATCGCTGGGAAGTGTGATGGGCGAACGGATCGCCCGGGCAGTGGATTACTGCATTGAGCACCGTGCGCCCCTGATCATTATCTGTAAATCGGGCGGTGCGCGTATGATGGAAAGCGCCTTCTCCCTGATGCAATTGGCTAAAGTAAGCGGAAAGCTTTCTCAACTCACCGATGCCGGACTCCCCTATATTTCTTTCCTGACCGATCCGTCTTTTGGGGGTATTTCAGCTTCTTTCGGAATGCTGGGCGATCTGAATATTGCTGAACCGGGAGCGCTGATCGGTTTTGCCGGTCCAAGGGTGATCAAGGAAACCATCAAAAAAGACCTTCCGGAAGGTTTCCAGCGCAGTGAATTCCTGCTGGAGCACGGCTTCCTCGATTTTATCGTACACCGGAAAGACCTTAAAGACAAGATCGCCACCGTGTTGAAGTTATTTAAAAACTGAGCCCCTGAACAAGCGGTTCGCCATACTGTATCATATCCTGCTCCCGCTTCTGGCGGGAGTTTTGGTTTATTTCCTGTTCCGCGAACCGGATACCCGCCTGCACCAATGGCTGGGACTGCGACAAACACCCCTACCCTTACCCGAATTTCCCGGGAAGGATTTCCTGCTTTATCATTTTGCCGATTGCTGCTGGGCCTGGGCATTGACAGCAGCCCTGCGACTGATCGGACTGTTAAATCGGTTTTGGAGTGCATCGTTTTCCCTCTTGCTGGTGTCCATCACAGAACTGGAGCAGGCGGGCTGGGCAACTGTCAAGCTGGACTGGGCCGATCTTCTCCTGATGAGCCTTACGGTACTGATCTGTAACAAATACCTTCCGCATGAAAAAAATCCTTAGCATATCCATTATCCTGGGCTTTTTTGCGTGGTTCAATATGGCCACGAAAAGGAATATCGAATTCCCTTGCGAAGGTCCGATCTGGAGCTATATGCAAAAAGATTCCATTACCAGGCCCTACTATATGGGCACCACGCATGACACCGTCATGGTATATGTTTATAAGGACACCCTGCTTGACAAACTGGCCAATGATCTGTGCGGGTTACTGAAGGACAGTTGTAAAATGCAGGGATTCAAGATCCAGATCAGGGATTCCACGTCAGACCCAGCACAGTGGAATGTCCCGAACGGGAAACAAATCTATTTCAAGGTATGCCCCTGACCATGAAATCACTACTGAAATACTTTCTCATCCTCGGCACACTGGCTCTATTCTGGTGGATGAACACGGCCACGTCCAAGGTGGACCCCTTTTTTCCCTGCGAAAATTCCATCATGTACTATCTAAGTAAAGACTCCGTGGCAGAGCCTTATTATCTTGACCTGACACATGATACCGTACTGATCAAGGTTCATAATGATACCTTACTGGATCATTTAAGCACTGGCGTTTGCAATGTTCTGAAAGACAGTTGTAAAATGCAGGGATTCAAGATCCTGATCACCGATACCACTTCTGATCCGGCACAGTGGAACACGCCTTATGGAAAGCAGGTTTTCTTCAGGATATGTCCGTAAATTGCGGTCTGTTTTACCGCCATGAGCATCCAGAACCGTTCCGCCTATCACGATTATTTCATCGAAGACAAATACGATGCGGGTATGGTATTGGCCGGAACCGAGGTGAAGTCGATACGGGAAGGGAAAGTCAACTTCAAAGACAGCTTCTGTTATTTCGCCAAGGGAGAGCTCTGGTTGCGCAACCTGCATATTGCCGAGTACCGCTTTGGCACCACTAATAATCATATTGTAGTCCATGACCGCAAACTCCTCCTCACCCGGCGGGAACTGAAAAAGCTGGAAGCCAAAATGAAGGAAAAGGGTTACTCCCTCGTTCCATTAAAGATCTTCTTCAACGAAAAAGGCCTTGCGAAACTGGAGATCGGACTGGGCAAGGGCAAAAAGCTGCACGACAAGCGGGATACCCTGAAACAGAAGGATGCGGACCGGGAGATGAAGCGGTTTTTGAAGCGATGAGCCGAAGAACCGATTAGCCGATGAGCCAATTTGCCGATTAGTCAGGGTTATCACTTATATATTGAAGGGGATTCCTGCCGCAGGAATGATATTACAGGTGCATCCTCTCCCTTCTTTCTTCTGTCTACTGACTACTGTCTACTGTCTACTGACTACTGTCTACTGTCTACTGACTACTGGCTACTGGCTACTGGCTTCTGTCTACTGTCTACTGCCTACTGCCTACCGTCTTCTTTCTCCTCAATCTTACCGCCGCATTCTGTGTCAGGCTGCTCGACAGGTACACTTCATAACGGTTGACCCCATCGGTAACGATCATGAGTGCTGTATTGGGAGGGTATTTACCGAGATTCTCTGCATACATGGAGATCTCATTCACTTCTTTTGCACTATCTAGTTGTAAATAGATATTCAGTGCCCGAACGTCCAGTCCCTGGCGGGTAACAATAGGTTGCCGGTTCAGGAAAACAGAAATGGTATCTCCGTCGATATCGCCGTTATCGTAAAAACTGATCCGTATGGAATCACCCACAACTTCCAGGTCTTTGCTGTAAATGGAACTGCGTTTTTCAAAATTGGCCAGCAGCTTTTCCCGGGCTTTTTCTGCTTTTTCACGTACCCGGTCTTTTACAGGAGCCGGAGCAGCAGGCGTTTTATCTTCTGTTGCAATTACCACGGCATCCTCTTCAGTTGGTTTCCAGAATTTCCGTTCCGCAACGGTATTGGCCAGCAGGCTGTCGGGTGAGTTGCTCATAACATCCAGGTGCAACTGCACGCGCAATTCGGGGCAGGTATATTTGTACTTATCGTCACTGTAAAAATATCCATTAAGGGTACTGCTGACCTGTGATACCAGTAAGGTGCCCAGAAAATTCATGGGACATTCTATACCATTCCGGGTCTCCCCTTTGTAATGGAGCACCGGCAGGTTTTTAATATGTACTTCCCGGGCTTCTTTATCGTATGTGCCGCGTACAAAGAAACTCTGGTAGCTGTCTTTGAAGTAGTAAGCAAATACTCCTTCCACCTCATCCCCTTTCTGTTTCAATACCAGTTCCACCAGGTAATTATTGGTACCCGAGCCGGAATTCACATCGGCCCGGCCATACCAGGCACCGGTTACGGTCTGTGCCTGCCCCTGCACCAGGGCGATTGACAACAAAAGGGAAAAGATGTATTTACGCATATAGGAATTAGTAGTAAAAATCGAGCCAGAGAAAAGATAAAAGAAAGAAGAAAGAAGAAAGAAGGTAAAAAAAACTCTAAATTTATTCCCGTTTTTCTGTCTCCTGTCTCCTGTCTCCTGTCTTCTGTCTACTGTCTCCTGTCTACTGTCTACTGTCTACCGGCTACTCGAACAACTCCGGCTGATCATCCCCCTTCTTCTTCACCCACTCCATCTCCACACTTTTACTGAAATCGAGGAGTTTGGCGCCCACCGCTTTCCAGCCCATCAGTTCCACCACTTTATCGATCTTGAATTTGGCGCTGCGCACCTGGCTGCCCCTGCCCTGTTGTACGGCCAGCACCGGCTCTGCATCGGTAGTTACAGCTTCCAGGTAATTGCCTTCGCCTTCCTTGATGAAGAGGAATTTGTTTTTCAAAGTGGTGGTTTCGATCTTGAAACGTTTCACGTTGAACTGAAGGTTTTTCTTATCCAGATAAATGGCAGAAACCACTTTTTCCGGATTGAATTTTTCGATGAGCTCCAGTTTATCGGCATCAAATTTCTGGGTCAGCTCCTGGTCGGTGATCTCATAATAGCCATCGCTGTAGAAGGCGATGATCTTGTCTTCCGGATCAAAACTGCCCAGGTACTGGCCCTTGCTTTCGGTATTCAGGCGGCCGAACTGATCATCGAACCAAAGCTTCTTGGCGCTCAGGGTTGATTTGCCGGCTTCCTTGAATTTTACCGATTTGATGGGGTATTTGGTTACCTGGTTGCCGATACTGCTGCGGCCTTTGATCTCAAGGGTTTCAAAATAGAATTCAAATTCCTTGATCCTTGCACTGCAGTTCGGGCTGAGCAGCACTTTCACCACTTCGGCTTCCCCATTGGGGTTTACCGAAAAATAATGCACTTTGCTTTTATCATCACCACGGGTGAGATCGTATTCCTTTTCACGGGTTACGCCGGTCACATTGAAACGCTTGGCATAGCTTACGCCTGCTTTGCCGTCGGAATAGATCATGTTATAGGTAGTACGTTCGTCGTTCTTCTGGAACACCCCCACATGAATGATATCTTTCCCGATATAACTCTTCTCCCCCACTTTCACCACTTTCATGATGCCTCTGCGGGTAAACACGATCACATCATCCAGATCCGAACAATCGGCTACAAATTCATCCTTCTTAAGTGCTGTGCCCACAAATCCGTCTTCACGGTTCACATAAAGCTTGGCATTGGCAATGGCTACCTGTTTGGCCTGGATGGCTTCAAAAAGGCGGATTTCTGTACTCCGTTCACGTCCTTTGCCATATTTGGTGAGCAATCCCTCGTAATAGGCAACCGCATAATCCACCAGATTGGCCAGGTCATATTTCACCTGCTTGATGTCGGCTTCCAGTCCCTTGATCTGTTCATTGAGTTCATCAATATCCAGCTTATAGATCCGGCGAACCGGCTTCTCGGTCAATTTGATGATATCCTCCCTGGTGATATCGCGTTTCAGCTGTTTGCGGAAAGGGGTAAATGCCTCGGCAATTGCTTCCAGTACTTTATCCCAGGTCGCATGCTTTTTCTCGAGCTCTTTATAGATCTTCTCTTCAAAGAAGATCTTTTCGAGTGAGGTATAATGCCATTTTTCCTGGAGTTCGGCCAGGCGGATCTCCAGCTCGCGGCGCAGCAGCTCTTTTGAGTTATCTGCTGAAATGCGCAGCAGTTCGTGCACACTCACAAATCGGGGTTTCTGATCGATGATCACACAGGCATTGGGGGAAATGCTCACTTCGCAATCAGTAAAGGCATAGAGGGCATCGATGGTGATATCCGGAGAAATACCTGCAGCCAGTTCGATATGGATCTCCACATCCTTTCCGGTATAGTCCGTAACCTTTTTGATCTTGATCTTGCCCTGGTCATTGGCCTTTACGATCGATTCCATCAGCTGGGTCGTGGTAACGCTATAGGGCACATCACGGATCACCAGGGTTTTCTTGTCGAGTTCTTCGATCCGGGCCCTTACCCGCACTTTGCCGCCCCTTTTCCCTTCTTCGTAATTCGTAACATCGATCATGCCTCCGGTCTGGAAATCGGGGAATAATTCAAAGCGCTTCCCTCTCAGGTATTTAATGGAAGCTTCGATCAGTTCACAGAAATTATGCGGCAGGATCTTGGTGGAAAGTCCCACGGCAATACCATCCGCTCCCTGTGCCAACAACAGGGGGAACTTCATAGGCAGGGTTACGGGCTCGTTTTTCCGGCCATCATAACTGAGCTGCCATTCGGTGGTCTTGGCATTAAAGGCTACATCGAGGGCAAACTTCGAAAGGCGGGCTTCAATATACCGGGGCGCCGCTGCTTCCATCCCGGTCCGCACATCGCCCCAGTTACCCTGGGTGTCGATGAGCAGGTCTTTCTGCCCAAGGTTCACTAGTGCATCCCCAATACTGGCATCCCCATGGGGGTGATACTGCATGGCTTGTCCGATGATATTGGCCACTTTATTATAGCGGCCATCATCCATTTCCTTCATGGCATGGAGGATACGTCGCTGTACGGGTTTCAACCCATCTTCCACAGCAGGTACGGCACGTTCCAGGATCACATAGGAGGCATAATCCAGGAACCAGTTCTTATACTGTCCGGTTACACCTGCTCCTTCCTTGTCGAAGAAGCTCTCATTCTTTTTTGCACACATTCTAGGGTGAGTTATATGTTAAACGTATCATGCAATACGTATGACTTAATCAGTTATTTCCAGCTGTTTTACTTCCGGCACTTTCAGTTCCACATCCTTCCAGCCTTTGGTAAGGTCGCCATTGATCACGATGCGTCCATTCTCAATGAGGTGGCGGATGCGCCAGAGCAGGAATACATCGCCGGTCTTGATCTTCATCCGGTTCAGGGTGTTGGACAATACCCTCCAGGTCTTCTGCCATTCTGTAGTGATATTCTTCAGGATCTCGGCGTCATAAAAATCATCACCCTTGCTGACGATTTTTTTACCGCCTTCGAGCATACGGACCATGGCATTCTCCTCAGTCAGTTTCCGCCATTCATCGGGATCCACTTCAAATTCACTTAACGTGATCGCCCGGGCCAGGCGACGAGCCTTCACCGCTTCTTTAGGGAGGATCTCACTTATCCACGAAGGATAGAATAATTGTCCTTTTTCATTGATAAAGGGCAGGTTATTCAGGTATAATACCATGACGCGGCCCTGGAAATCGCGGAGTTGCGACATGAGCCAGTAATACCCGCACACATCATGCTGGTTCTGCCCCATCCAGATCCAGACTTCTTCCAGCGGTTTTTCACTGAGCTGCTGCTGCAATTGCTTCACAGTTTCACGGTCGTCAAAACTACCAGCCGTCTTTTCTCCATAGGTGGTATCTTTCAGCAGGCCCCGCCACCATTCCACACGGGCATTCCAGCCTTCTTCAGTTTCCAGAGCGGTTAAAGGACCAACGGCAAAGTCGTCTTTGATTTCAATAACGTCCCCTTGCAAAGCGGGCTCGATTTCGAGGGCCTGTTTGAGGATGTCGATGTCAGCGGTATTAAAGACAATATGAAGCATAGTGCTTGTTTTAAAATGTTCAATACAGGAATAAGCGATACGATGTACGTGTAACTTATTCAACCAGATCCACCTCGATCTTGAGATTATCTATAATGAACTCCTGTCGCTCCTGGGTGTTCTTGCCCATGAAATATTCGAGCAATTGCTGAATATGGGTTTCGGGCAGGAGCATTACGGGTTGCAGGCGCATTTGTTCACCGATGAAGCGGGAGAACTCATCCGGACTGATCTCACCTAATCCCTTGAAGCGGGTGATCTCCGGTTTGCTACCCAGTTTTTTCACGGCAGCCTGTTTCTCAGTTTCATCATAGCAATAGATCGTTTCCTGCTTGTTACGGACCCGGAACAGGGGTGTTTCCAGGATATAGACGTGACCGTTCTTGACCAGATCGGGGAAGAACTGCAGGAAGAAGGTCATCAGCAGCAGGCGGATGTGCATACCATCCACATCGGCATCGGTGGCGATCACTATATTATTATACCGCAGGTCGTCATAACTCTCTTCAATATTCAGGGCGTGCTGCAGGAGGTTGAACTCTTCGTTTTCATAAACCACCTTTTTGGTGAGTCCATAACAGTTGAGGGGTTTGCCCCGCAGACTGAATACGGCCTGGGTTTCCACATTGCGGGCCTTGGTAATGGAGCCGGAGGCACTATCACCCTCGGTGATGAATATGGTGCTTTCCTTGGCCTTCTCCAAGATCAATTCCTTGTCTTTCCCGGTTGGATCGTCGTTATAATGGTAGCGGCAATCGCGCAGTTTGCGGTTATGCAGGTTGGCTTTTTTGGCGCGTTCATTGGCCAGCTTCTTGATCCCGGCCAGTTCCTTGCGTTCCCGTTCATTCTGTTCGATCCGTTTTTTCAGGGCTTCAGCAACGGAAGGATTTTTATGCAGGAAAAGATCCAGGTCGCGGCCCAGGAAATCACTCACGAAGTTCTTCATGGTGGGACCGCCTTCATATACATTCTGAGAGCCCAGCTTGGTTTTGGTCTGGCTTTCAAAAACCGGTTCCTGCACCCTGACGCTGACGGCAGCGCAGATACTGCCCCGGATATCAGCCGCTTCATAGTCTTTCTTGTAAAAATCACGGATGGTTTTTACATAAGCTTCGCGGAAGGCATTAAGGTGTGTACCACCTTGTGTGGTAAACTGGCCATTCACAAATGAATAATACTCTTCCCCATATTGATTTTCATGCGTGATCGCCACTTCTATATCCTCACCCGTCAGGTGGATAATGGGATAGCGCAGTTCTTCCGGATTGGTATTGCGCTCCAGCAGGTCGAGCAGCCCGTTTTTGGAAACATATTTTTTCCCATTATAGCTGATCACCAGTCCGGCGTTCAGGTAACAGTAGTTCCAGAACTGCTTGTCGAGGTATTCGTGGATGTAGTGGAAATTCTTGAACACGGAATCATCGGGCACAAAGCTGACCAGGGTACCATTGGGTTCGGCCGACTTGGTCTCTTTGGATTCCTGCAGCAATACTCCTTTCTCAAATTCGGCGCTCTTTTCCTTCCCATCACGGTAAGCGGTTACTTTGAAATAGCTGCTGAGCGCATTTACTGCTTTGGTACCCACACCATTCAAACCAACAGCTTTCTGGAACACCTTACTATCGTATTTGGCACCTGTATTGATCTTGCTGACCACATCCACCAGTTTGCCCAGAGGAATTCCGCGGCCATAATCCCGTACCGTAACAGTCCCTTTTTCTATGGTCACTTCAATTTGCTTACCATAGCCCATGGTGTGTTCGTCGATACAGTTGTCGATCACTTCCTTTAATAATACATAGATCCCGTCGTCGGCACTGCTGCCGTCGCCGAGCTTACCGATATACATACCCGGGCGAAGGCGTATATGCTCCCGCCATTCGAGGGTTTTAATACTGTCTTCGGTATACTCAAAAAGATTGGATTTGTCGTTTGCTTTAGCCATCAGTACTGGTACGTGCTTTTAAGGACTACCGGGACTATTGACAATCAAGTCATTAGAACACCGGCTCAAAATCAGGTTTTGACGAATCGGGCAAATATACCAAAAGGTGAAGGGCTGAGGGGGGCGGTACTTATGCACGCTTGTGGAAAACGGATTTTGGGTTCATTAAATATCGGAATTTTCTACAAATTTCAACAAATGCTTAAAAATCAACTGATTAGTAAAATCAAGAAACCTAAAGAAAATTCAAATTATCGTAAATTTACTATTGACAACAGTAAATCCTGCTATTATGTTTGTGCTGTAATTGATCGCTACCCTTTGATGACGTACTTCTCTTGACCTTCCCGTTCCGGGCTGTGTCTTTTCCACTTCGCATCAAAGTCTGTTTACGCATAACTGCGGCGATCAAGAGCTCAAATCCTCTCCGCCGGAAGACCTCCAATTGCATCCTCTGAATTATCGTTGACCGTACTCCAAGGTATCCCTGAAAAATCAGTTTTCACCGTAAACCTTTTAAAATGAAACTGATTTTTACTTCGATCCGTCCCTTTGCTGTCCAACTCATCGCAGCAATCCTTTTCCCGGCCACTGTGCTGGTAGCACAAGTAAATGTTTGTGCCAATCCCGGTAAAACTGTATATGGTCTCGCCAGTACCGGAATGATTTATCCCATCGACCTTACCACTGGAACTGCTGGTGCAGCCATCACGCCTGCCTATACCGGCAATGCGGCCAGTCAGTCGAATGGCATGGGGTATAACAACTTCAATGGCAAGTTTTATTATTTCAAGCGCAATCCGGGTGGAAGCACGCAGGAATTTGTAAGCTTTGACCCCACTACCAACACGTACACCGTACTGGCCAGCTGTCCGACATCCAATACTGTTTATACCGGTTGTGTAAGCTATGACGGCGTAGGATTCTATACCATGGATATTAATGCCGAACTGTTTTATTACAACATCAACACCAACACATGGTCATCCATCACCTCCAACTTTGTAGACCAGTTTGGTAACAATATCTCCTCTACACTGTCAGCCCGCAGCGGTGGTGATATCGCCATAGACGGATTAGGTAACCTCTGGATCCTTTGTTCCAGTGCTTCACAGTTCGGACTGTACCGCATCAATGCATCCCTGCCGACAAGTGCCCGGGCTACCGTAAACGCCACACAGGTAATTTCACCTCTTACTGCTACTCCCACTGGCAAGGCTTTTGCCGGTTTCGCTTTCGATCCTATCGGCAATATTTACCTCGCCACCAATTCCGGTGACAATAAGATGTATAAAGTTGCTGCCGGAGGTGTTGTCACCTTTGTAGGCAACATCACCCAGAACGGTGCCGGTAACGACCTGACTTCCTGCAGCTACCCGATGAGTGTGCTGCCCATTATCTGGAACAGCTTTACAGCCAACCTGATCAGCGACAACCGTGTTTCCCTGGAATGGGGTATCAGTGCGGCTTCCAATGAAAAAGTTTTCTTTGTAGAACAGAGTACTGACGCCGTAAACTGGAACGAAATTGCCACAGTAGCTGCCAAAGCCAATACCGGTGCTGACCGTACCTATAACTATGTTGCTTCTATTCAGCAGACTGGCCGCGTGTATTTCCGCATCCGTCAGGTGGACCAGCAGGATAAGACCAGCTATTCCGGTATCAAAACCATCAGCACCTCAAAATCAGCCACTGTAGCTGTTTGGCCGAATCCTGCCACACAGCAGCTCTTTATCCAGAACGATAAAAACGGTGCTGTAGCTGTAAAAGCCCAGTTCTTTGACCAGGCCGGCCGTAAAGTGAAAGAGACCCTGCTGCAAAGCGGTGTGAATGTGGTTTCCCTGCAGTCGCTCCAGTCCGGAACCTTTGTACTGCGCGTGATCAATGCAGACGGCAGTGCCCAGCAACAACTTTTTGTAAAACAGTAATACTTCTCAGTCATCATTCAAGGTTTCCCTCCCGTTAACAGCGGGAGGGTTTTTATTTGCGGTTTGCAGTGCTGCCTTTATCTTAGTGCCTCACTATGCAGCAGGAATCAATAGTACTGAGAAACATTTCTGTGATCCGAAATGGCAAAACCTTATTGGGGGGGATTTCCCTGACCCTAAATACCGGGGAGCAATGGGCTATAACCGGACCTGCAGGCAGCGGTAAAACCCTGCTTACCCTGGCCCTTACCCGTGAACTGCAGCATAGTGGCGAAATGTTGTTACCAGCCGGACTCCGGATTGAACGGGTTTCACAGCAGCACCAGTTCCTGAACCGTTCCCATACCCACGATTTCTATTACCAGCAACGGTTCCAGTCGCAGGATGCTGAAGATGCCATTACGGTTGCAGAGGCCCTTCAGGACAGCTTTGCAGCGTCACCAGTTGAAACAGAACGGCTATTGCTCCAGTTGCATCTCACCGATTCCCTGGAAAAACCCCTGATCCAGTTATCCAATGGTGAGAACAAGCGGTTACAACTGATCCGTGCGCTGATCCGGAAACCCCGGTTTCTGATACTCGACAACCCGTTCACCGGACTGGATACCGATGGCCGCAAACTGCTTCACCGGATCCTCGATGAACTGGCTGCAACCAGTATGCGATTACTGGTCATCTGTCCCGACAATGAGTTTCCAGCTTCTATCACCCATGTGCTTGAACTGGAAGCTGGTCGTATGGCATATGCAGGTCCGCGTAACCGGTATACGTCCCATTCCACCAGTGTACTGGCTTTACCGGCTTTACGCCTGCCGGAACCGGAATCCTATCCGGATTTTGAAGCCGCCGTCAGAATGGTACAGGTAAATATTGCCTATGAACGGAAGCATATTCTCAGAAACATAAACTGGGAGGTGAAAAAAGGGAGTTGCTGGCTGGTCAGCGGACCAAATGGCGCCGGCAAATCAACCCTGCTGAGCCTGATCACCGGAGATAATCCGCAGGCATATGCCAATGAGATCTATCTTTTTGACAAAAGAAAAGGTAAAGGGGAAAGCATCTGGGATATCAAGAAACGGATCGGATATGTTTCCCCGGAACTGCATTTGTTTTTTGAACAGCATATTCCGGTATGGCAGGTGATCGGCAGCGGACTATTTGATACCGTAGGTTTGTTCCGGCAACTCAGCAAATCTCAAAAAGAACTGACGGACCAATGGCTGGATCTGCTGGGCCTTACCACTGTACGGGATAAATCGTTGAACCAGCTTTCCTCCGGGCAACAACGAATGGCTTTACTGGCAAGGGCACTGGTAAAAACCCCTCCCCTGCTGATTCTGGATGAACCCTGCCAGGGACTGGACAGTGAACAAACCCGTTATTTTAATGCACTGGTTGACCAGTTACATGCGCATTACAAACTGACTCTTATATATGTGAGTCATTACAGCCAGCAGATCCCTGCCTGTATTAACCAGTATTTTGAACTGGACGCTGGTGCAGAGGTAAAGTAAATCAATTGCCGGTGAGCAGGCGGATCCTGTCAATAAATGAAGTACGGGGTATCATCCGCGCACCCAGGCTTTCCAGATGTTCTGTGTACACCTGGCAATCAATCAAAGCCACTCCTTCCTGTTGCAGTTGCTGTACCAGGCGGATAAAGGCATACTTGCTGGCATTGCTCTTTTTACTGAACATACTCTCTCCGAAAAAGGCTTTTCCCATGCGGATACCATAAAGCCCGCCCACCAGTTCCGCTCCTTCCCAGGCTTCCGCACTTTGGGCTACGCCCAACTGGTGCAATTTTATATAAGCCTGTTTCATATCCGGCGTGATCCAGGTGCCCAGTTGTCCGTCCCGTTTCACCGATTTACAGTTTTCGATCACCTGTTCAAAAGCCTGGTTAATGGTAAAGCGGAAGGTTTGCCTTTTCAGCAGTACCTTCATGCTCTTACTGATTTTAAGTTCTTCGGGAATTAAAATAAAACGGGGATTGGGGCTCCACCAGAGAATTTCTTTGCCTTCAAACCAGGGAAAGATGCCGGAACGATAGGCCAGTTGCAGCCGTTCGGGGCTGAGATCTCCCCCAATAGCCAGCAATCCATCGGGTTCAGCAAGGTGTACCGGGGGAAAAATAAGTTCAGGTTCCAAAGCGAAGATGGGCATGCGTAAAATTAATCAATCCTGCAATTAAAGAAAAGGACCGCCCTCCCCAATGGTGTTGGGAAGGGCGGTCCTCAGGTCAAATGGCGTATTGCTTATTTTATTGCTTCACAAATTTAGACTGGTGTAATACCTGTCCTTTTGCATCAGCAACTTTAATTACATATACACCGGCTTTCAGCGTATTCACATCCAGCGTGGTACTGGGTGCTGCAGAAGCCTGGTTGATCACCATTTTACCATTCACATCAAATACCCTGATGCTGCGGTTACCGGTTAATCCGTTTACATTAATGTTGAGCACTTTACTGGCCGGGTTGGGATATACACTGATCTTATACCGGTCGGTAACAGTTTCTGCGCCGTTTGCTTCAGGACCGGTTCCGTCAGGAGCTGTAGCCGTACCCAGTTGTACGCGAAGCGTATAACAGGAAGTGCTGTTGTTGGCATTGTTGAAGCCAAATACACGGGCGTAATAGGTACCGGCTGTTACGGAACGATTGATGGTTTCGCTGGTGGTGCTACCATTCGAAGAGCTGGCTACCTGTGTATTATTCCGGTAAATACGGAGGTCGTAGTCAGCCGGCAGTGTAGATAACGTTACTGTAATCGTTCCTGCTGTGGAAATCACGAAACGGTAATAGTCGTTATCTCCTGCAGGACTGATAGTACCCTTTGTATCGGTATTAAACGGAATCAATGCCGCACCGGCACGGGTGTCATTACCGGCAATATCCAGCGGACCGGGGCAAGCCGGAGCTGTAGCGGTGGTAAACTGGGCCTGTACTGTAGTACTGGTACCACCTGTACAGTTGGAACTTACTCTCCAGTCGTATGTAGTAGTGGCTGCGAGACCGGTAAGGTTGAAGCTGGTACCCGTATTGGCTGCAGCTGCAACAATCCATGTAGCTGATGCAGTGGTTTTATATTCCACTTTATAGCTGTTGGCACCTGATGCCGCTGTCCATGCCAAAGTAGCCGAGTTGCTGGTTATGGCACTGGTTACCGGATTAGTGGGTGCAGTACAAGGAGCTGTAGTGGTAAAGGTGGACTGTACATAATTACCGGAACCGGCAGCACAGGTAGCCCGTACACGCCAGTCGTAAGCGGTACCCTGTGTCAGTCCGGTGAGACTTACAGAAAGCGATGTCGTTGCCGTTGCTGCATTGATCCAGGTAGCAGAACTGCTGGCTTTATAGTCCACATCATAACTCAGGGCACTGCTCACAGCGGCCCAGTTCAGGGTTGCATTATTATCATTAATGCCACTGGTATTGAGGCCTGTGGGGTCTCCGCAGAGTGCCGGAGTGCAGGGATCCAGGGTGAAACTGGCGATCCGGGTACTCCAGGTAGATGCACCGTTCCATTCTGCAGTGAACCAGAAAGTGGTACCATCGGGATCGGCCACCAGGTGGTTGTAATCACCGTAACGGTTGCTGGCATTGGCTGCTGTACCTGCCACAATGGTTTGCTCGGCATAGGTCATGGTATTCAGCGGATCACATTCCTTTCTGCCGGTAAAGCGGGCTCCGGGAAATACGCTGGAACTTGATGCATTAAACGCAAGGGCAATATTGCCATATTTATCATAGCAGAGGCTGGGCAACCAGCGGTGCGTATTATCGGGTGAATAAGTGCTCTGCTGATATACACTCCAGTTGCCTGTTGTTTTCCGGAGTTCATACCAACGGATACCGGCAACGTTGGCACCTTTATCCACCAGGTGGGTAAAGGCGATCCCTTCATAGGTTCCGAAGTTGCGGTAAACCGGCTGATTCTGCACTTTCTGGTGCAGGGCTTCCAGTGCAATGGTGGAACCGGGCTGGGGAATACAACGGCCGCGTGTAGCGGTACAGATATCCGATTTATACGCTGAAGTTGCCATTGATGCCTTGGTGAGTACCGATGATAATGACGCATTCGTGAAATTCACCTTGAACTCCAGCAATCCGATGCTGTCTACGTCTGATGTAGTAGTAGTCCATGCATCATCCGCCAGATAACCGATCAGTCCACCGCTGCCAGCAGGCGGCGGAGTTGTTCCTTGCCAGAGTACAGGACACATCGAAAAGAATTTATTGGTATTGCCGAGGGTGAACCGCTGTGCAGTAGCGGTGGGATCACCTGCCAGCATTTTGGTACGGTCAAATGCCCATACACTGGAACCGGAATAGGTTGTGGCGTTGGCAAAGTCGTTTGTAGTTGCATAGTACGCATCACTCCACACGCTTACTTTCGGGTAATCGGGGAAGGTGGTACCATAGCTGAAGAAATAGACAAACCAGGCACCGGCGGGATCATTGGTTTGCGAGATCGCAAAGATCAGTCCTTCCACATTTCCGTTCTCCGGCTTATTGGCAAATTCCATGAGCACAAAACGATCAGCCAGCTGGTCGTACAGTGCAATGGGGTCACCCAATCCGCCCCTGCCGGTAATGGCATCCAAAAAGACCTGAGCAACTACTTGTCCACCGGTTTTATTGAATACTTTCAGATAGGCCCCGGAGTTGCCATTGATCATTTGAACCACATGGTTCGGGCCTACGCAAAGTGTGGGGTCGGGCGGATTCACGCTGGTATAACCCATACCATTGAAGTTGGCGCCGATTGTGGCGGCTGCCAATCCTTCCGCCTGCACATTATATTGCTGTTGCAGGGCAGGATCGGCGGCCATAACATTCTGTTCGGGATGATTTTCAAAATTCACCGGTTGTTTTTTGGAACCGATCATACCGTTTTCATCACGTACGGGAATATCTTTCACGAGAGATTGTCCGGGTGTCATACTCCGGAGCGGCTCTGTAACCCTTACGAGGGTGCCTTTGATTTCGTCTGCACCACGGGCGAGAACCTGTTGTGCCTGCAGGTAGTTTGCAGTCAGGCATAGTAATAAAAAGAAGAGGAGTTTTCTCATCATACAAGCTGTTTTTTTGGTAAGTGGATGGTTCAATTTAAGGGAAATCCTGAAAACATATGAAATGAAAATATACTATAGTGAAAACACCTATAGCTGTACGTAACAGGTGGCCTGGCGGGTGATTCAGTAAGTAAAATGGTAAAATCGTGGGTATGAGACCGTTCCGGATCAGGCGGTCACTTCAATTGTTGCGCCGATGCCGCGGTCGGTGATGGCATCGCATTGGGGTTTGAGGTCGTCGTAGCTGCCGTATTTCACGGCATATTTGCCTTTATAGTGAATAATATAGGCGCATTGCTCGGCCTGTTCAGCACTATGACCACACACTTCCATCAGGGTTTCGATCACCCATTCGAAGGTATTGACCTCGTCGTTCCACACGATCAGGCTGCAGGGTTCTTCCGGAGCGGTGATCACATCCACATCCACATCTTCCTGTTCAGCATGTTTGGGTTTATCAAAAGCGAGCGGCATCCGGTTCATTTCGGCAAAAATACAGGTTCGGGTGTGGAAACACAAGGGTTGGGGTTGTAAAAGGTTGCCAACTGTATACAGTTGGCAACTCTCGTACCATACCACCAAAATAGCATTGATATTCAGTAATTTACGAAAAATAATGGGCTTTCTAACTTCAGGTCTTCACTTTAGTCCTTCTAATTATACTGACAACCCCATACTTATTTTAATTACCCTTTCCCTTTTTTTTCTCTTTTGCAAATAACCCCGCCGTATACTTCTCATACAACTCAAACAAAAACTCAATCCGCTTGGTTTCGTTAGGGAAAGCCTGCGGCCGGTAACATTGGTCCACCGCCTTATCCAGCGCCTGATGGGCTTTCACCAATACCGGTGGCATGGTATTCGGGTCATATAAATCAGCCAGGCTGCTATCCGGAAACTGGGCTCTGGCATCCAGTACACCCTGGGCAGCTTTTTCAACAGCTTCTTTTTGCTTTTCTGTTGGGCTTTCAGGCCATGGGTAGTTATTGTATACAATGTCATTGGAATATCTAAAGTCACTTTTTAACCTTCCGGCAACTTGCTTTACCCAACAAATGTGCATCAGAGAAGATATTATACCGAATTGATACTTATCCGCATTAGGCATAATGGAAACAAGGTCATTAACAATTACTTCTTTAGACAATAATCCAAAAGGAATATATTTTCTTCTCTCAGATGACACTCTTGGAATTATCATAAAGTTGGAATCGGGCTGTCTGATCTCAGCAAAAAGTGTAGGCATATTAGCAAGCTTTACAGTTGCAGCCTTTGTACTCTTCAATCTTGATAGCCTAACACCTTCAATTCTTTTTAGTACTTCTGGTAATTCTCGTAGTTCAGAAGGGGCAGCCTCAACCAACCATATACACCACCTATCAATATTATTAATATATTCCTGAGAGCCATATATTCTTTTGATAAATTTACTAGCCTTTGGTTCTTTTTTTAACAACTCCTCCTTCTCTTCATTTGTGAGAAATAAGTAACCTCCATCTACAGGCTTATTTCCATAAACCAGTTCAGGAACTGCACATATAGGTTTTTTTCTACTTATAATCAAAGTATCTGCGCCTTCCACTAAATAGGGATTAATGTTTCTTACTTGAACTTCATGCGGCTCTCCGTTTATATTTTCATATTCATAAATACTTTTGCCAAAAATGTCAAAATTTGCGAACCCTATTATCACAACATGTACTGCTGCATTCCCTTTTGCTTCATTACCCCATTTAAATGTTCGATGTGCAAAATGAATTTTACATTGATATTTATTGAACAGTTCATTCCATATTACACCTACCTGCTCTCCTTGTGAGACAGAATTTGTGCTAACGAATGCAGTTCTTGTTCTAGGTAAAAACTTTTCTTCAATTTTATTCGAAGCTACCATCAATTCCGCAGCCCTGATATACCATGCTGTAACATAGTCTAAAAGCCCAGCTCCTTTGACTCCTGCAAAAACCAAATCCATGTCTTCAGACTGGATAGAATTCTGCAAGTGCTTTCCTATGAAAGGCGGATTCCCGAAAATATAATGAAACCTCGGCTGAACTTTCTCCCAAGGCATGGGTTCTATCAGGCTTTGCCAGTCGATCCGCAGTGCATTGCCCTGTTTAATGGTGGCACTTTTGCGAAGTGGCAGGCGTACGTAATATTCCCCAAAAGTTTCACTGGCCTGCATATTCATCTGGTGGTCGATCAGCCACATGGCTACCTGGGCGATCTGGGCAGGGAATTCTTCGTATTCGATCCCATAAAACTGGTCTACATCCACCTGGAAGTAGATGCCGATATCGGTAATGGTCTGCTGTTTCTTCAGGTTATCTTTTAAAAGCTCTTTGACCACTTCAATTTCCAGCAGACGGAGCTCCCTATAGGCAATGATGAGGAAATTACCGCAGCCGCAGGCAGGGTCCAGAAAGCGCAGCTTGCCGATCTTGTTATGGAATTGTTCCATTTTTTGGCGGCTCTCCTTGCGGACTTTTTCAAATTCCCGCCAGAGTTCATCCAGGAACAAGGGCTTGATCAGCTTCAGGATATTCTTTTCACTGGTATAGTGCGCCCCAAGGTTCCTTCGCTCCTTTTCATCCATGACCGATTGAAAGAGGGAGCCGAAAATAGCCGGGGAAATACGGCCCCAGTCCAGCGCACAGCAATCCAGCAGGATCTGGCGCATTTTGCTGTCAAAGGCTGCGGTAGGCAAATGCTCTTCAAAAAGCCGTCCATTCACGTAGGGAAAAGCCGCCAGGTTCTCGTCCAGGTTTTTCAGCCGTTTATCCTTGGATGTATTCAGCACTTCGAAAATCTGGGAAAGATGGGGGGCCAGGTCGCTGCCGTCGGATGCCGTGCGGAGATCGAGGAATTCATGAAAAATACCTTTTTCGAAAATATTCGTATCATCTGCAAAAAGCAGGAAAACCAGGCGCACCAGGTACAGTTCCAGTGCATGGCCGGTGTAGCCAATATCCTTTAACTTATCGTGCAACTTGCCCATCAGCTCAGCTGCCTGGATATTTACGGGGTCCTGCTCCTTGTAGGTCCTTTTGGTATACCCGGCGATTTCACTGAATAAAGCCACATGGTTGACCAGCTCCGTGATCCTGAACTCGGTTTGAGTTCCGTTTTCCAGATCGTAGAGCCGGAATCGGGCAAAATCGCTGACCAGTATGTATTTGGGGAGTTCTTTATCGGTGAGGCCTGGAAAATAGTCTTTTGCCTGCTGGTAAGCGCGGTCGAGGTCTTTGCCCCGGCTCTTATGCTCCACTAGGATCATCCCCTTCCAGAGCAGGTCGATATAGCCCTGCTTGTTATCAATTTTCTTTACTTGCTGTTCAAAGGTTGCCACCCGGCGGCGGGGCACATCAAAAACATGGAAAAAGCCATCCCAGAAGGATTTTGCTTCTGCGTCTTCATTGGTTTCGTCCTGCCATTCTTTGGAGAAGGCTACCGCACGGCTCTTGATCTCGTTCCAGCTAAGGGGCATAAGGTTTGAAATGGGTGGTTCCCTGCAAAATACCAAAAAAGTACTTGTTTTCAATCGTCCGGCAGGCGGACTAACGTAGTGGATAACCGGAAATGCTATTTCTTTTTGGCTTTGTCTTTCCGCTTTACTTTATGCCAAAGACTAATCACATGTCCCCTGGAATTCACGAACCAGTAATAACGAACAGATTCTCCTACCTTACAAGTCTTGAAGTCCAGAAATAAACCGGTTTCCTCTACTTTATAACCATGACCATCCTCATATACAAAATGCTGTAACCCGTCCTCTGAAATGTTCAGTTGCAGGTCAACAGCGTCATGGTTGGTATATTCATACAAATGTTTGATGGCATCAGCCAACATATAATCCACATCCACGTTCAGATACCGATCCAGGGGAAAATAGTGATTGGCCGCCCGCAAAATGATATTGGCGAGCCGTTGGCCTTTGGTGATGGGAGTCAGATAATTGAGGTCCGGGTTTATCGCCCTTTCCAGGTCTTTTAACTCAGCCTCTAATCGCTTATTTATCATACACTTACGATTGATCAGAATGATTTTAATCAACTTTCTGCCAGCCTTAAGTTAATAAAAAAGCCCCGTAACGTCTGTTACGGGGCTTTTCGTGGGAGTTGACGGGATCGAACCGCCGACCCTTCCGGCTGGAAGCCGGAATGCCTGAACCAGCTTAAAATACAAAGCCCCGTAACGACTGTTACGGGGCCTTCGGTGGGAGTTGACGGGATCGAACCGCCGACCCTCTGCTTGTAAGGCAGATGCTCTGAACCAGCTGAGCTAAACTCCCTTCCCTGTTTTGGGAGTGCAAAGATAAGGGATGCTGATTTTCATACAAATTTTTTTTAAAGAATTCTCTGCCAACTGCTTAAAAAAGCGGCGCCCGCTCACGCGGGCGCCTTTCACCTTAAACCTTAACACATAAAATAATCTGAGCCTTAACCCGGTTCCACAACTGATGCGGTTTTCAAAGGAATGGATATATTGATTTCACAGCCTTTTCCAGCTGCACTGATACACTGAAATTCTCCGGCATAAGCCTCTGCCCTGCGGCGCATATTTTCCAGCCCAATACCCCGGCGGCTGCCATCCTGCTCAAATCCTTTTCCGTTGTCCCGGATCAATAATACCACCTGCCCTTCTTCCACACCCAGACGGATCAGGACATGTGTGGCAGCAGCATATTTCAGGATATTGTTCAGCTGCTCCTGGATGATCCGGTACAGGTTGACCTGGAGTTTCGGGCAAAGGGCTGGGATTACCGATTCTTCCATGTTGAAATCAATTGTCAACATCCCGGCTTTACCGGTATTATCAGCCAGCGACTGGATCACTTCTTTAAGCGAAAGCAGCTGGTTGGAAGCCGGCGCCAGTTCATGTGACAGGCGACGGATCTCCGTCAGTGCTTCTGCTGCATACTTCCTGCTCAGGTGTAATACTTCCTGAAAGCGGGCTTCATCAGTACGGGTGTCTTTCAATGTATCGAGATAGATCCCTGTAGCAGTAAGCAGCTGACCGATATTATCATGCAATTCCATCCCGATCTGCAAGCGGTCTTTTTCCTGAGCTTCTACAATGGCCTGCGACATCCGCAATTCCTGCTCCCGGAACTGGGTGATGTCCTGCATGGCACCTACCAGGCGTAAGGGCCTGCCGGTCTCCGAATAACTGACCAGGGCTTTCTCCTGAAAATACAGGTACTGGCCCGTAGCTTTCCGGAACCGGTAATGAAACCGCAGTTGCTCCGCCTTCTGTTCCAGCCCCTCTACCAGCTGCACACTCACCCGGTTCAGGTCATCGGGATGCACCTGTTTCCGCCACCAGTGATAACTGTTTTCCTGCAAGGATGCATTATACCCCAACACTTCTGTGAGTCCTGTATTAAATAGCATGACTCCGCTCAGCATATCCCAATCGCGGATCGTGTCGCTGGTGGCACGGTACATATTCTGGTAGTCGGCAGTAGATCGCTTCAGATCTATGGTTATCTGGTCCAGCGCCGACATATCACTGAAAATTATTGCGACGCCGGTAATTCGTTGACGGGTATCATAAAGCGGAAGGGCACTGTTGCGGATCACCCGCTCCTGCTGGTCGCGGGTATGCAGGAGTGTACTGTTTTCCATGAACACCGGCAAACCCGTATCCAACACCCGGTCAAATAATGGCTTTAGCGGCTGGTGGTCGGCCTGGTTACTGACAGCATAAATCTCCGGAAATGCTTTTTCCTTTGCCTCCGTAAGTGTCCAGCCTGTAAGCTCCTGTGCAGCACTGTTCATATATTGAATCGTACCACCAGTATCGACCAGGATCACACCCTCAGCCAAATGGCTGAAGATACTGTTCCGGAAAGCCTGTTGCTGGCGCAGTTGCTGCCGGTAAGATTGCAGGACCAATACGCTGCCAGTACTCAAAAAGCCGGTCAATAATAAAACAGCAGGATGTACGCCGAAAAAATGAAGCACGGTCCAGGTACCTGCTGGAATTAAAAGCAACAGGAACAGCACCGGCTTAACCGCTGTCTTCCGTTTCATGCCGGCGCTGCGCTCCTGTTTCAGGGTACTCGTTTTCAAAGGGGAATTAATTTGCAGAAAGCTGGTTTTTGGTATTGATTATGATACAGGGAACCATCAGGAAATCATCAAATTTGTCGATCACATAATCAATTCCCCAACTGGCATAGATCTTCATATCCCGGTTGACAGCCGGTCCAAGCATCAAAACCACAACTGCTGCTTTATTAAACAGCCTGATTTTTTTCACAAAAGCCGAAAAACCGCTATCCAGGAAATCGCCATCCACAAGTACAACATCCGGGCATGACTGGGCCAGCATATGAATTGCCGACTGGTAGGTATAGGCATTCGATATGGCACAAGTCTGTGCATCGGTAATCAGTTCCCGGAGGCGTTCGGCCAGTACGTTAGATTGATCAAAAATTGCTACCTGCATTTTTTTGTATTAACAGGCAAATTTGCGGAGAATGGCATCCCTGTACATTAGTACTGATTGCTGAATTTCAACCAATAACAAACGAAAACCCCTGTAGTAGAATAACTACAGGGGCCTGCGCAATATGACAAATGACTGACAATATCAGTTACCCATATCCGAAATAAAATGATGCATCAGGGCGTAACGGGTCAGTTCCGCATTCGTTTTCAGTCCCATTTTTTCCAGTATCCGGCTCCGGTGCGTACTGACTGTTGTTGGCGCTAAAGATAATTGCTCTGCGATCTGTGAAATGGACCGCCCGGATGCCAGCAACCGGAAAATTTCCATTTCCCGGTTAGAAAGTTCCTCATGCGGTTTCCGGTCTTCTTCCTGCTGCAGGAGTTTTTCCGCCACTTCCGGACTGATGTATTTCTTACCCAGCATCACCCGGTTGATGGCATGGATCAGTTCAAAAGGGGCCGCGTTCTTATTCAGGTATGCGGAGGCACCAGATTTCAAAACCCGGACCGCATACAGGTCTTCTTCATAAATACTGAGGATGATCACCGGCACCTGGGGCTTGCTGAGTTTGATCTGCTGCAGGGCTTCCAGCCCGCTTTTCCCCGGCATTTCCAGGTCTGAAATGATCAGGTCCACCTCCAGCTGCAGGGCAAGCTTCACCAGTTCTCCGCCGTCTGCTGCCTGCAGCAATTCGGCGGAAGGGAATTCATCGGCCAGGATCTGCATGATCCCTAACCGTACAAAACTGTGGTCATCTGCCACTAAAATTTTCTTTAATGTCCCCATACCCTATGGTTTAACGTAGTGGTATTTCAATCCTGATTTCAGTACCGCCTGCCAGCCCGCCCCCGATTCCAAATGTCCCATTCAGGGCCAATACCCGTTCTTTCATACCAAGTATCCCGAAGCTTTCAGCAGATTCCGACACTTTTGCAACTTGCATGCCAATGCCATTATCGGCTATGGACATACTGATCTTGCCCGCATTCTGCTCCAGCGTAATCTCTACTGCACTGGCTTTCGAATGCTTGGCAATATTATTCAGTCCCTCCTGCACCACCCTGTAAATACAAATGGTAACCGGTTCCGGTAACTCTTCTTTTCCAAGAGTTGACTGCATGCGGAATGTAATTCCGGTTTGTGCTTCAAACTGGCGTCCCTGCCATTGCAGGGCATCGGCCAGTCCCAATTCTGCCAGTACCCCCATCCGGAGCTCTTTGAGTATCCGGCGTATGGCCAGATGGCTGCTGTCGAGCAAGCTAATCATATTGGCCAGTTTATGTTGCACGGGTTCCGGTATACCATTCAGCTTCCGCTGGATCCATACCGTATCCATTTTGATGGCTGTCAGCTGCTGGCCCAGTTCGTCGTGTATTTCACGGGAGATCCGTTTCCGTTCTTCCTCCCGGACGGTTTGCAGGTGATCCGAGAGTTTCCGGATCGAATCCAGTGAATGCCGCAACTGGTCTTCTGCTGCCAGTTTGCTGGTCACATCCATGGCCAGGGTGAGCCGTACCGGTTCATTCTGGAAAATGGTTTCGTGGCTGACGATCTCCATATCCACCAGGGTGCCGTCTTTTTTCAAGTGCTTCCAGATACCGGCATAATGGTAGCCGCCATACAATTGGTTTGCGGCCTTGCGGACCTGTTCCCGGTATTCCGGCGGACGCAGATCAGCAATGGTCAGTTTCAGGAATTCCTCCTTGGAATACCCGTAAAAGCGCAATGCTGCATGATTCACATCAAGGATCCGGAAGTCTTTGAGCGAATAGATCCAGAGCGGCATGGGACTGTATTCAAAGAGCATCCGGTATTTCTGCTCCGATTGCTCTAATTCATTTTCCGCTTTTTTCCGTTGTGAAATGTCCATTATAAACACCGCGAGTCCATCCGGAGAAGGGTAAATATGGTTCTCCTGCCAGAGGTCCAGGGGCGGATAATAATCCACACTCCTAATATAGACTTGCTCCTCCATGGCCTTCATGAAGGTGTTATAGGTATTGGAACCAATGGCATCGGGGAAAACCTCCCATACATTTCGGCCGATCAGCTCGCTGGCCGGCTTATGCACCATCTTTTCGATCTGGCTGTTTACATATACATATCTCCAGTTCTTATCCAGTGCAATAAACCCATCCGAAATACGATCGACCATGGAACGGTATTGTTCTTCGCTGTTGCGCAGGTCGCGTTCAATCCTTTTAAGATCGGTTATATCCGTCAGCAATCCGAAGATCTGTTCAGGGCTGCCGTCTTCTGCCCGCTTATAGATGATCTCCTTGCAATAGAACCAATGCCAGTCTCCTTTCTTGTCGCAGACCCTGAACTCCTGTACATTTATTTTCCCGTCGGGTAATACGGCATATACCGGGAGTACTTCTTCGATATACCTGTTAAAATCCTCCGGATGCATGATGGTACTGAGCATGCTGCTGCCCATTTCCTGCATTTCCTCCGCTGTATAGCCCAGGCCTCTGAATACTTCACGATTCACATACACAATTGCCTGTTTTTTCAGGTCATAGATATAAATGATATCAGGGGAAGTATCGATCAGTGTTGTAATGAACTGGTTACGCTCCCGGAGCTCCAGTTCAACCGTCTGCCGGATGGCAGCACTTTTAATATTCCCCAAGGCAAAGGAAATATCTCCGGTCACTTCTTCCAGGAGCGCAATTTCCTGGGTATCAAAAAAATTGGTTTCTGCGGCATAAAAAGCCATAACGCCGATCAGCTCTTCATAACGGAACAAGGGGAATACCATGATCGACTTTAAGCCGAATTCGGCAGCTTTC
This sequence comes from Chitinophagaceae bacterium, assembly GCA_044220945.1. Classification (GTDB taxonomy): domain Bacteria; phylum Bacteroidota; class Bacteroidia; order Chitinophagales; family Chitinophagaceae; genus Endoryza. Next base: position 112,998 of record JBGAQC010000001.1, read on the forward strand.
GATCTCCAGGGAGCGAAATCGGGATCATTTTCCAGGTCATTGATCCGCACAGGCTTTCTTTCCCGAATGGCCCGTTTTGCAGGTCCTTTGCCTGTGGCCCGTTCCAATGCAGCACTTTCATTCAGCCAGTCGATATACCCCTGCTGGTTACCGGCCCTATACGTAATCCGTACGGGGCCGGTTGCATCGGGCTCACCGATCCAGACCAGTGGGAATCCGCCCATTTTAATGGCAATATCGCAGGCTTCACTGAAAAGTTCGTGATCAGAACCCACCCTGACGATCATCTGGTTGATCTGGCTGATAAAATAATACAGCCGGTTTACCTTGATCAGGCGGGACTCCGCCTGTTTCCGCTCTGTAAAATCATGGATAAAGAGTGATAACCCCTTTTCATCGGGGTATCCATACACTTCCAGCCAGCGTTCCTGGTCGGGTGCAAAAAAAGTTGTGGTAAAGGGTTGCAGGTCATTTGCCGCTTTCAGGCAGGCTTCCTGCAGATGAGAACCTTTCAGCCGGGGCAGGGCATCCCAGATTGATTGTCCCATCAACTGATCCGGTTGCCGGCTGACCAACAATCCGGCCCTACGGTTTACATAGACCAGGCGCCAGTCTTTATCCACAGAGATAAAGAAGTCGCTGATCCGCTCCAGGGTCCCGGTGATCTCTCCGGTTTTCTCTTTCACCTGCGAGGCAAGAGACGTGTTCATCGCTTTAAGCGCCGCTTCTATTTTCCTTCGGGCTTTCTGTTGCTGGCCGATAAACAGCAAGACTATGAATATCAACACCAGCATCAGGATAAACAAACCACTTTTCAGCCAGTTCAACTTGAGCAATGCCTCTTCTGTAGCTTTATTGCGGGAATTCAGCAAAGCTGATTCCTCTTGCTGGATTTCCGAGAGAATGTTCCGGATGCTGTCCATATACCGGATTCCCTCCCCTGATGCAGTAATCCGAAATACTGAATCCCGTCCTTTGCTCCGGTACAAATCCATTTGTCTGCAGGAAAAAGCGATCCGTTTGGGGATCAGTTTCGAGAGTTCATTGATCCGCACTTGCTGTGCCGGGTTATCAGCAGTGAGTTCCTTTAATTTTTTAAAAATAGAATCAATAGCACGTTCATTACCAGGTATAAGGTTTGCCCTTTTTTCGTCACCCGTAAACACGTAATCCCTTACCCGGGCCTGGTTTTCATTCAAATAAGACTGCAGGCTGGAGGCATGATACAATACACTGTTGGTATGGGATACCCAATCTGAAGCCCGTCCCACGATTTCGGACTGGCGGAAGGAAAACCAGACCAGGCTGACCGCCGCAATCATAACAATAATCAATCCCGTAGCTACCCAACGTATACGTTTAATAAGTTTGGTCATAAAGAAAGGGTCGGTATCCTTCGCTCATACAATGAGCCTGTACCTAAATCTGCTTAAACATAAAAAAAAGTCAGGAAAAAAATTATGCGTGCAATCATATTGCAAACAATCAGCAATCAAACAGATTATCTGCGACTAACAAATTGGTTAATATAATAATATTTAGAAAAAATGGTTACCCTTTAAAATAATGCAGATCCATTACTGAATCTTCTGTACCGGTTATTCGCTTCTTTCAGAATCGCGTACTCAGGTAATGGGGCAACATGGCTTTCCAGGTGGGCCAGTCGTGGGTCCATTCCTGTCCCCAGATATCCAATTCATAATTGATGCCCTTGTCGTACAGAATGCGGGCAAAGCGGCCGCCATTATGGGGATCTTCGTAGGCACCGCTGCCACTGAGGATGTGGATATGATTGCTGCTGCGGATCTGCTCCAGTATGCCATGATCGGTCATATTGGGCATATAGTGCATGGGGCTGTTGAAGTAGACATGATCGTCGTAGTGGCCATCGGTATATTCGGTCAGTTCATAGACCCCGCTCATGGCCAGTACCCCGTTGATCAGGTCGGGCCGCTTGAGAAAGAGGTTCATGCTGTGCAATGCACCGAAAGAAGCCCCGCAGGTGATGATGGGGGTCTCCCAGCTGGAACTGTTCCGGATAAAGGGTACCACTTCATTGAATACATAATCATTCCATTGCTGGTGGCGGATGGATTTCTGCCAGGGGTCCATCTGCTTGTTCATCCAGCTCTCTTTATTAATGCTGTCGATGGAATACACTTTCAGTTTTCCGCTGTCGATAAAAGGACGCAGGTGATCCAGTAACTGGAACCGCTCATATTCCAGGTAATCGGCGGCTGCCGTAGGAACCAAAAGCAGTGCAAACCCATAATGGCCATAAACGGCGATGGGCATTTCTTTATTGAGGGAGGGGCTGTACCAGGAACTGAGTTGACGGTCCATACGAGTAGTTTTCACCATAAATATAACTACCAATTACCAATTACCGATTACCAATTACCAATTGAATACAGTCTTTATCGTTCATTGGTCATCGGGCATTGGTCATTGGTAATTGGGTATCGTTCTTCTTACCACACGGAACTGCCGAAGGGCGGTTATCTTCAAGCTGTTGCCCGCCACATACACTTTCTTGTATTCCTGGAATACGCCGTGCTGGTCCATGAACCCGATGATACAGGAGTATTTCTGGTCTCCTTTCCTCAATACGGGTTTCGGGGGTATGCCCAGGTTGGGCAATTTCAGGGTATCGGTACCCCGGATCTCTTCAAATTCCATTTTGATCACATAGCGGAAGGTTTCTTTGGTTTCATAGAGGCGGACCCTGAAATACCAGTCATTGAGCGGGTCATCCGTCTTTTCCTGGTATTGGTCAACAGGAGCCGTGGCTACAGCAGTACGCGTTTGCGGAATCGTGTCCTGGGGTTTCGGTGACTGGCGGACAACAGTATCCGTTGAAGGTTGTTGCGGTTGTTCCTGGTTTGGTGCAGACTGACAGGAAAACAGCAGGATCAATAGCGATGCAGCTAATAGTTGTTTCATTCCGGTGTTATCGGTTTTGCTTTAGTTTTTGATTTGGTATTGCTTCCCAGTTGCAGCACTTTTTCCGGTTCTTTTTCGGCAAAGGAATAGACCAGTCCGCGGACATATTCGTTTTCCGGATATACCCTGAGCAACGGTTTTAGCTGTTCCAGTGAATGGATGGGCTGACCCGCGGGCAATTCTCCCATGCCATAAAAGCGGCCATTTTCCATTAGCACACAAGAGCTGCCGCCATTGCGTTTGTCTTCATCCACAATGGCAAAGCTGGGCAGATGGTGGCGGAGGGACTCCAGGGCTTTTTCCACCCGTTTATTATAACGTCCCGGTTTTTCCTTTTGACAGCAGGCGCCTTTACAATACCCTTCCTGCATTCCTGTACAATCTCCTTCATCTGTTTGCACAAAACAGAGTTTGGGACATAGGCCATGTTCCTGCATCAATTGTTTTAATAATTGAAATCCCTCGGTCTTCAGGCTGAAGGTATACAGCGCAGGTACATTCTTCCGCTTCTTATCGATGGCCAGTCGGATAAACCCGTTCTGGTCGGTATAGGAATACAAGCCGTAACTGGCCGTAAAGCGCTTCTGGCTGTTATTGAACGCAGGCCATAGCCTTTTGATCTCCACACTTTCCAGGATAAATGCCATCAGTTCGGTGGCGCATTCCTGGTAACTGATCCGGTGGATATTACGGAGAAACTCCTGCCGTTGCTTACCGGCTCCATTATGCGTAAAATGGCTGCGCACCCGGTATTTCAGGTTCTTCGCTTTCCCTACATACACCACTTTATCCTTCTGGTCGTGGAAATAGTAGACTCCAGGATGATAGGGCAGTTGCTCCACCTGTTCTTTGGGCAGATGCGGCGGGAGGGATTGTTCCTTCGCTCCTTTCTTCAGGAAGTCGCGGATATGCTCCAGTCCATTATTACGGAGCAGGTGTTCAAAAAGGACTGCGGTAGCTTCGGCATCGCCTCCGGCGCGGTGCCGGTTCACGATCGGGATCCCGAAATGCCGGCAGAGGTTACCCAGGCTATAAGAAGGAAGTCCTGGAAAGACTTTCCGGCTCAGCCGAACCGTACACAGGCGCTGGGCATTCCATTCAATACCCGCAGTTGCCAGATGGTGTTTGATAAAGGTGTAATCGAAATTGACATGGTGGGCGATGAAAATACGGTCTTTCAGCAGTTCCGCAATTCTGGGTGCAAGCTCTTCAAAATCAGGCGCTTCAGCCACCATTTCCGGTGTAATTCCAGTCAGGGCCTGGATATACCGCGGGATGGCGCGCCGGGGCCGGATCAGGGTGCTGTACTGGCCGGTCACGCTTTGTCCGTCGTGAAACACAATAGCCAGCTCAGTGATATCGTTATTAGCAGGATATCCGCCGGTGGTTTCTATATCAACAACTGCATACATCGCAGTGTAAATGTAGCGGAAACCGGCTGAAATCAGGCACATGAAAAACCAGATGGACGACAGCATTTACCCTGTAAATGATTGAAATCCAGACAAGATAGTATCTAAGTACGACCTGATCCGACCCTGTGTATTATTAACCTTTAAATCCATTATCCATGCGAAAGTTCGACATGCAACATGCAGGGGAGAACATTACACTTGCCGCCGCAGCCGTTCTCTATTTCTCGGCGCTGGTTCTCTTCTCATTCTGGTTCACACAGAGCTGATCCTGAAATTATTAAGCCATAATTGATACCCGCAGACAATCCTGCGGGTATTTTTTTATGAAAAGGCTTGTGTTAACCAAAAAGGCGTTTTACCTTTACACCGATCCTACCCTCTTAGTCTACGTTGTTGACCCTTCTCCTTTAACCGTATTTAATGACGCATCAGCCCTTCGTGATGCACCAATACCCTGGGAAAGCTGTACTGTACTGATCGTACGGAAACATCTTAAACAAGTAACGTATGAAAAAGACCAAGACTTTTCAAGTAGGAGAAACAGTTAAAGTATTCCTGATGGCAATTGGCTTCATCGCATTTGTGATGGCGCTTTCTTACCTGTACTGGTTCGCCTGATCTTAACTGTAAAGCTTAACCACAAAAAAGACAGTCATTGTATAAATGATTGAATGAGTTTTTTGCCTCTAAGGCGTCCGGAAGGACGCCTTTTTTCATGGGCCGGACTCCTTTAGGCGGTAGCCCATGGATTTTGTACCTTTACCGCCTTTAAAAAGAAGCGGAATTCACTGTATGGAACTGAGTAAGAATTTTGAGCATGGCCGGGCTGAAAGTCAATGGTACAGTCACTGGCTGGACAAACGCTATTTTAACAGCAGCCCCGACGACCGGGAACCCTATACGGTCGTAATCCCTCCCCCGAACGTTACCGGTGTGCTCCATATGGGGCATTGCCTGAATAATACCATCCAGGATATCCTGGTCCGCCGGGCCCGGATGTCCGGAAAAAATGCCTGCTGGGTTCCGGGTACCGACCACGCTTCCATTGCAACAGAAGCCAAAGTGGTACAGATGCTTCGCGAAAGGGGAATTGCCAAGTCCTCCCTGTCCCGGGATGAATTCCTGAAGTATGCATGGGAGTGGAAAGAAAAATATGGCGGGATCATCCTGCAGCAATTACGCAAGCTGGGCTGTAGTCTCGACTGGGACCGTACCAGCTTTACCATGGATCCCGACTACTATGCCTCTGTGATCAATGTGTTCATTGACCTCTACAACAAAGGCTATATCTACCGCGGCAAGCGCATGATCAACTGGGATGTAAAGGCGAAAACCGCACTCAGTGATGAGGAAGTGATCCGTAAAGTTACCCATCAGAAACTTTACCACTTACGTTATTCAATTGCTGATGCATCCGGCAATCCTGGTTCAGAAGCTGTTGTCATTGCAACAGTTCGTCCGGAGACGATCATGGGAGATACTGCGATCTGTGTACACCCGAAAGACGAACGTTACCTGCACCTGCACGGCAAATATGCATTTGTTCCCCTGATCAACCGCAGGATCCCGATCATTACCGATGAATATGTTACCATGGATTTTGGTACAGGTGCCCTCAAAGTGACACCTGCCCACGATACAAACGATTACCAGCTGGGGCAAAAACACCAACTCGAGGTAGTGGACATTTTCAATGAAGACGGTACACTGAACAACACTGCACAGATCCTGGTCGGCGAAGACCGCTTTGAAGCCCGCAAGAAAATCATACCGATGCTGGAAGCGGCGGGCAACCTGGTCAAAACGGAGGACTATACCAGTGAGGTCGGCTATTCGGAACGTACGGATGCTGTGGTGGAGCCCAGGCTCAGCCTGCAATGGTGGGTGGATATGAAGAAGATATCCGGACCGGCGCTGGATGCCGTGATGGAAGACGATATCCGCTTTTACCCGGGCAAGTTCAAGAACCTGTACCGACACTGGATGGAGAATATCAAAGACTGGTGTATCAGCCGCCAGCTCTGGTGGGGACATCGTATTCCGGCCTGGTACGATGGCGAAGGCCAATTTGTTGTAGCGGCCGATGAAGCCACCGCACATATCGCATACGAAAAACAATTTGGCAAAAAAGCCGGCAGCCTGAAACAGGATGAAGACTGCCTCGACACCTGGTTCTCATCCTGGCTCTGGCCTTTTGAAGTATTCAAGGGATACAGCCATCCGGAGAATAATGCCGATGTGGCTTATTATTATCCGACCAATACACTGGTAACCGCACCCGAGATCATCTTTTTCTGGGTGGCCCGGATGATCATGGCGGGATTCGAATACAAAAAACAGAAACCCTTTTCTGAAGTCTACTTTACCGGTATTGTACGTGATAAGCAGGGCCGTAAAATGAGCAAGAGTCTCGGCAATTCTCCCGACCTGCTGGAACTGATCGACCGGTATGGCGCCGATGCCTGCCGTTTCGGGATCATGATCTCCTCTCCTGCCGGTAACGACCTGCTCTGGGATGAAAGCAGCAACGAGCAAGGCCGGAATTTCAATAACAAGATCTGGAATGCCCTCAAGCTGGTGAAGATCTGGGAAGGCCGCCTCGGTGAAGGTACCGGCAACGAGCATGCGGCATTTGCCGTGAACTGGTTCGGCAACCGGCTGAATGAAGTAAAAGCAGAACTGGACCTCCAGTTCCGTGAATTCCGGCTCAGCGAAGCGCTGAAAACACTGTATTCCCTGATCTGGGATGATTTCTGCAGCTGGTATCTCGAATGGGTAAAACCCGGTTTCGAGCAACCGATGGATCCGGAGATCTACCGGCAAACGGTTACCTATTTCGAAGAACTGATGACCCTGCTGCATCCTTTCATGCCCTTCCTGACTGAAGAGGTTTACCATGCCCTGAAATCCCGTGCAGCAGGCGACGACCTGACCATCCGGCAACTGACTCCTGCAGCAACTGCACAAAAAGCTGTGCTGGAACAGGGACAGTTATTGAAAGACAGTATCACAGCAATACGTGACCTGCGCAATAAGCAGCAATTAAAGCCCAAGGAAACCATTGAGCTTTATGCGGAAACCCAGCAACCTGAACTCTATGAGGCGCTTTCCGGCATCCTCAGCAAACAGGTGAATGCCGCTTCTTTTGCATTTACAACTGCTGCAGTTCCCGGCGCTTTATCTGCCGTTATCGGAAAGGACAAATTCTACCTGGTCATGGAAAAGGCCTTGGATACCGGTAACCAAAAAGAAGCCCTGCTGAAAGACCTGGACTACCTGAAGGGATTCCTGTTATCTGTTGAGAAGAAACTCAGCAACGAACGCTTTGTCCAGAATGCCAAACCGGAAGTGGTGGAGGTGGAACGGAAAAAGAAGGCGGACGCAGAGGAGAAGATCAGGGCGATCGAGGAAACGCTGAAGGCAATGTGACGATGTGGAGATGTGGAGATGTGAAAATGTGGAGATGTGAAGATGTGGAAATGTGAAGATGTGAAAATGTGAAAATAAAAAATACAGATTGAAGAAATTAGTTTCATTACTGCTGGTGCTGATTACAGCATATGGCCAGGCACAGACCGGAGACACCCTGATCCGTATTAAGCAGCTGGGCTGGAGTTTGCGTTTACCGCGCACATTTGTGCTGGTGAGTGACAAGGAAAACCAGGAACTGACCGACAAAGGCAAGAGTGCCATTGAAAAAAGCACAGATGTGCAGGTAGATATGACCGGGCTTGTGACCCTGCTCAGTGCCAGCCAGGGGGAATTCAACTATATCAGTGCCACCATACAGGCGTTCAACCCGGAAGAAGACGGCGATTATATGGAAGTGAATGAAGGGGTGAAAGCCATGCTCTATAAAACCTTTACCGACCAGATGCCGGGCGGCAAGGTTGATACCAGTTCGTCCCGACAAGTGATCGACGGTGTTGAATTTGCGCGTTTCAATGCAGACATCTCAGCCGATAACAAGAAGATCATGACCATGGTGATGCTGTACAAGCTCTACAAAGGGTATGATTTCGGCATTACCTATGTTTATGTGGATGACAAGGCCCGTGCTGCGATCGAATCGATGTTGGCGGGCAGTAAGTTTGAGAAGTGAGGCGTTAAATGATCCCCAAACGTCATTCCCGCGAAGGCGGGAATCCCCACCGGTTTATTTTTAATCCTGACAGAATTGATTGCACAAATTAATTCACAGGGCAAAACATTATATCTCAATACAGGAATGGGATTCCCGCCTTCGCGGGAATGACAGAAAAGGGTGACTCTTTTCCTAATATTGGGCATCGGTCATTGGTCATTGGTAAATGGTCATCGTCCGATCAGGCTTACCGGCAGCACAAACTCGATCACATCCGTTGTACCCCCCTGGGCAGCAGCATCCAATAGTCGTGAGTAACGAATCCCGAAACTAATGGGTTGCTGGTTCCACCACTTCGTATCAAAAAACACGGTGGCTCCTGCCGTACGTAACTCGCGTGTCACCAGCTGGCGATTCTGATTATAATCCTGAATGCGGGAATAATCATAAAACAGGTCCGCCCGGACCCGCTGAACATATACAATACTGGCCAGTCCCCAGTCCGGATAACAAAGTGGCAAATGATAATCAGCCGAGAACTTCAGCATTCGGTGATAATTCCGCTCTGTATATCCTCTTGCAAATGGAAAGTTATTGGTAAAGCGCAGCTGATTCGCTGTATCCCGTTGATGGATGGCCGTACCCAGTACCAGGCTGTGGTTCCGGAACAGGCCGGGGAAATACCAGTTGGCATTGGCCAGGAACTGGTTTGCTTTCAGGTAGGTAATGGCATTATAATGCTCCAGGCGGATCTGCTGTGCAAAACGGGGATAGATATGCTGCCGGGCGATCTGGCTCTGATTGGTGAAAGTAAGGTAGGTGTTCAGGTAGCCATAGCCATGGCTATCGAAGCTGTCCTTGAACTTTGCCTGGAAGCTGGGTTTTGCATAGATATAATCGGAACCGATCCGCAGGTTGGTAAAGGTCCGGCCACGGGTAAAATTCAGGGGCACCAGCAATCCGCCGCGCAATTCAGCTTCATTCCAGTAAACCGTTTCATTATTATAGCTGGCCTGGCGGTCTTTTGTAAATGCGCCACCCAGCCGTATCCAGGGGTATAACGCGCCATAGGCACCTGTATAGGAAATCTTCTTACTCTTATCGTTAACATTATATGTTACGGTAAGGTCCGACTGCAGGGTATTGATCACGTTCTCCCCAATAAAACTGAGGGCGTATTCTGTACTGGATATTGCACAGGAACAGCCGATTGCAATTTTTGCACTCCGAAAACAGGTATGTTTTTCCCGAGTGCTGAAGGCTGCATTTCCTGGATTGCAGCTGCAGCAGCGGCACCGGTATATACTTTGTTCCCGGCTGATGTAAAGCTTACCCAAGCCAGTTGATCGCCTGACCAGCTGAGCTGGTAATTGCCGGTAGCCCGGTTCGGAACAGGTGTTTGTATCCGGAACAGCCGGTTGGCGGCAATCAGGAACAATTGTTCCTGCCCTTCAAAACTGGCCGTGATCAGCACGGAATCGCCTTTTACAACAGGCACTCCCAATATGGCAGGTGAAAAGGGAAGCAGTTGCTCTTCTTCACCGCTGTTGCAATTCACTTTCAGCAGGGCCATCTCGCCGGCACGGTTTCTTACAGCAGTCACCACGGCATTTTCACCATAGAATTTCGGGTAAGTGTAAAAATGCCCCGAAGGGTTGGGCAGGGCTTTCAGCAATTGTCCGTTGCCCGCATCCAGCAGGTGCAGTGCCGAACTGCCATCGGGAAGAAACTGGGCAGCTACAAGAACGGTTCCACTATCGTTAATATCGGGAGAAAAGTATCGGGTTTTGGTAGTAAGTTTCTTTTGTTCTCCTGTCCGGACATCAAGCATTCTGATTTCTGCATATTCCTGCCAGCCCCAGCGACGGTCATTGGCGAGCCCGGAATACACGATAGTGCCGTTCCGGTACGAAAAATAATTATCCAGGGAGATATCTTTCACCCGGATCAACTGGTCCTTTCCTGTGGCGAGATCGCGGGTATAAAATCCCGGGATCCTGGAATAGCTGCTCTTCACAAAAAGCAACTGGTCTGGTGCCGTAAATACCGGGTACTCTTCATCTCCTGTGAAGTGCCGCTGCTTGCCAGCGGTGGCGGCTACCGGGTCGGCCTGCAGTTTATCCTGTTCTTTGAAATAATTTAACGCCGCCTGCCGGAAATTCCGGAAGCTGGTACCAGTCTGCTTTTTAACCGCATGCTGAAAAGGATAGAACAAACCTTTGAATCGTGCGGCATCATCTGTAACCCTTGCCCAGATGGAATCACCGTATTTCTCGCGGCCATAGGCTACGAGCAAGTAACCCAGCTGGTAGTGGTCGGGCACATAATCACGTAATGATCCATTCCGCAGTTTCAGCCAGGAATAGTTTTTTCCGGAAGCCCATAAGGAGCGGTAACCATTGAAAAAGAATGGTACCCTTCCCCTGCCCTGCGTGCTCACCAGTGTTTCCTGGTATACAGCATCTCCCTCCCAGAACCAATTGGGAATGGCGGTGCTGTTAATGAAACTCATCCCGAGTTCTCCGGCCAGTACATAAAAAAGAGAAGAAATGCCTTTATTGAAATTATTGTATTGCTGTACATGGCGGAACTCGTGGATCAGCAGTTGTTCGGGCCAGTAAAGCGACCCCAGCTCAAAGCTGTTCTGGGGAGGAGTCATGAAAAACTCACTGCGACGGGGGCCCAGTCCCACATAGGCATTGGAATACGTAGGGCCTGTTTGCAGTACGATATTGATTTTCCGGAAACGCTTACCCAGGGTAGCCTGGGTACTGCCCAGAGCAGCCGCCTGTGCAGCGAGTTCATAGGGGTTGCCTTTCCAATGTGCCGGAAAGATCAGCCGTACGGTATCTGTATTCAGTTGCTTCCATTTCAGGGAAGGTGGATTTCCGCCAAACTGCTGCGCTGAACTGGCCAGACAACTGCAATACAGTACCAAGCAAAGAACTATCCGATTGAAATTCATTGGTTAATGGCAATTTTGTGAACCGGGGTAAATTCCCGGCCAGTGTCCTCAAGATACTACTAATTGGCTGTAAGCGTTGCTTTTATCCACCAAAACAGACTGCAGAAATACGGTTCAACAGGTGTTGCGGGAAAGCCCGAATAATTGTACTTTTGCGCCACAATAAACAAGTGAAAATGTCTACAACCACCGCACACATTGACTTCAGCCTGAAGTACAAAGTAAAAGATATCAGTCTTGCAGAATGGGGACGCAAGGAAATCCGCCTCGCTGAGGCAGAGATGCCCGGCCTGATGGCCATCCGTGCCGAATACGGCCCTTCACAGCCTCTCAAGGGCGCCCGTATCGCCGGCTGTCTGCATATGACGATCCAGACTGCAGTACTCATCGAAACACTGGTGGCCCTGGGTGCTGAAGTAAAATGGAGTTCTTGTAATATCTTCTCTACACAGGATCATGCTGCTGCTGCCATTGCTGCTGCCGGTATTGGCGTTTTCGCCTGGAAAGGCCAGACCCTGGAAGAAGCCGACTGGTGTATTGAGCAGACCCTCTTCTTCGGTGCTGCCGACCGTCCCCTGAACATGATCCTCGATGATGGTGGCGACCTCACCAATATGGTACTGGATAAATATCCTGAACTCGTACAATATGTGAAGGGTATCTCTGAAGAGACCACTACCGGCGTTCACCGCCTGTACGAGCGTATGGCTAAAGGCACACTTCCTGTTCCTTCCATCAATGTTAACGACTCTGTAACCAAGTCTAAATTCGATAACAAATACGGTTGCAAGGAAAGTCTGGTGGATGCGATCCGTCGCGCTACCGATGTGATGCTGGCTGGTAAAGTAGCCGTAGTAGGTGGTTATGGCGACGTGGGTAAAGGTTCTGCAGCTTCCCTGGCAGGAGCCGGTTGCCGCGTGATTGTTACCGAGATCGACCCGATCTGCGCCCTGCAGGCTGCCATGGACGGATTCGCTGTAAAGAAAATGGAAGATGCCGTTAAGGAAGCTGATATTGTAGTTACCGCTTCCGGTTGCCGCGACCTGATCACCGGCAAGCATTTCAAACTGATGAAAGACAAGACCATTGTTTGTAATATCGGCCACTTCGACATCGAGATCGATATTGCCTGGCTGAACCAGAACTATGGTCATACCAAGGATACCATCAAGCCGCAGGTAGACATCTACAATGTGGATGGCAAAGACATCATCATCCTGGCCGAAGGCCGTCTGGTGAACCTGGGTTGTGCTACCGGCCACCCCAGCTTTGTAATGAGTAACTCTTTCAGCAACCAGACCCTGGCCCAGATCGAGCTCTGGAACAACCACAAGAACTACGAGAACAAAGTGTATGTGCTGCCCAAACACCTCGATGAGAAAGTGGCCCGCCTGCACCTCGCCAAGATCGGAGTGGAACTGGATGTACTCACCAAAGAACAGGCTGAATACCTCGGTATTACCGAAAATGGTCCCTTCAAACCTGATCTCTACCGCTATTAATCGTAATCGCAGTAAAATAAAAAACCGCCAGACCGGCGGTTTTTTTTATGCGTTTCAGGAAACCAGTGCCTGGAACAGGATCTCTGCCGGATGCTGTGCTTTTTTACCAGTACCGTCTTTTACCTGGTGGCGGCAGCTGGTACCGGGAGCGGCAATCAAGGTGTTGTCATCTGCAGTACGGACTGCCGGGAACAGGACCAATTCTCCAATTTTCATGGAGAGGTCGTAATGTTCCTTTTCATATCCAAAGCTGCCAGCCATGCCGCAACAACCGGAGGGAATGGTTTCTACAGTATAGTTTGCAGGAAAAGAGAGCATGTCAACAGTGGCCTGAGTACCTGATAAGGCTTTTTGCTGGCAATGGCCATGTAACTTGATTGTTTGCTGTGCCGCTGTGAACCATTCCTTTTTGATCAGCCCTTTCTTCATTTCTGAGGCAATGAACTCTTCGAGTGTAAATACATGCTTCGACAGGGACCGGGCTTTCTCCAGCCAGTTGTCATCAGCCAGGTCTATATATTCATCCCGGAAAGTCAGAATCGCAGAAGGTTCGATCCCGATCAGGGGAAAATCTTCATTAATCACGGGATATAAACGATTCAGGTTATCGTGAACAATTTCTTTGGCTTTCCGAACAAGGCCCTTGCTGAGCCAGGTCCGCCCGCTTTCCGTATGATCGGGTATAACCACTTCATAGCCCAGTTTTTCAAGTAATGTAACCGCAGTGGCGCCGATCTGCGGGTCATTGTAATTGGTGAATTCATCGCAGAAGAGTGCCACTTTTTTCCCGGAAGCAGTCCCCGAAACCGGTTTTGCAGGGGTATGTCTGGCGAACCAGTTGCGGAGGGTCTGTTTGCCCAGTTCAGGCATGCTGCGTTTCACGGCAAAGCCGGAGAGTTTTTTGATCAGCGTTCCAGTAAGCGGGTTGGTTACCGCAAAATTGTATCCGGAGGGCCAGAGGGCACCCAAAGCCGAGAGTTTACTGAATCCGGCAATCAGTCGCGAACGGAAGGGTACGCCGTTAACATCATAATACTGCTGGAGGAATTCGGCTTTCAGTTTGGCCACATCCACATTACTGGGGCACTCCGATTTACAGCCCTTGCAGCTGAGGCAGAGGTCCATTACCTCATAGATCTCCTTATGATCAAAGCGGTTGGCCTTCGAAGAGTGGGTCAGCATTTCGCGGAGCATATTGGCCCGGGCCCTGGTGGTATCCTTCTCATTGCGGGTTGCCATATACGAAGGGCACATGGTGCCGCCACTGAGTTGGGTTTTGCGGCAATCGCCACTCCCATTACATTGCTCGGCATGCTGGAGAATATCCTGGTCGGTAAAGCGGAAATGCGTTTTGAATGCGGGGGTTTGTTGTCCTGCAGTATAGCGCAGGAAACTGTCCATTGGCGGGGTATCCACGATCTTGCCGGGATTGAAGATATGCTGCGGATCCCAGGCATGCTTGATCTCGCGCAGCAGCGCATAGTTCTTCGGACCGATCATCTGTGGAATGAATTCGCCCCGCAGGCGGCCATCGCCATGTTCGCCGCTTAATGAACCATTGTATTTTTTAACCAGTGTGGCAATTTCTTCTGCAATGACCCGGAAGAGCCGGTGTCCTTCTGCTGTTTTCAGGTTCAGGATCGGACGCAGGTGCAGTTCTCCGGAACCGGCATGTGCATAATGCACAGAGTAGAGGCCGTGTTTTTTAAGTATCGCATTGAATTCCCGGATATAGTCGGGAAGGTCATTCACATCCACTGCAGTATCCTCAATAACGGGAACAGCTTTTTCATCGCCGGGCAGATTCCCCAGCAGGCCCAGTCCGGCTTTCCGCAGGGTCCAGATCTTTTTAGTATCCGCTCCTGTCAGTAAAGGAAAATGATAGCCGAGGCCTGCCGCCCGCAGTTCTGCTTCGCAGGCTGCGGCCGCTGCTTGTACTTCTTCTGGTGTATTCCGGCTGAATTCGATCACAAGGATAGCGCCCGGATCGCCTTGCACAAAGAAGCGGTTCTTCTGCTGTTCAATATTGTTTTTGGTACATTCCAGGATATAATGATCGATCAGCTCACTGGCGCTGATCTTATGTTTAACTGCAACCAGATTTGCCCGCAGTGATTCGTCAATGCTGTTAAAGTGTACGCAGAGCAGACCGGTTGCTGCTGGCGGCAAGGGCACTACATTCAGCTTGATTTCGGTGATAAAGGCCAATGTGCCTTCCGAACCTGCAATGAGTGAACAGAAGTTGAAATCAGGCCCGCCAGCTGTAAATGGCGCCATTTCCACGAGGAGATCCACTGCATAACCGGTATTGCGGCGTTCTACAGCAGCTTTGGGGAATTGCCGGCGGATCTCTTCCTGGTTATCGGTATTGCTCAGGAGCCGGCGTACTGTTTTATAGATCTCCGCTTCCAGCCCGGCACCTTCACATTTCTGATGAAAGGCATCGAGGTCCAGTGCGCCGAACACGGTTTCCGTACCGTCACTGAGCAGGGCTTTTACTTCCAGCAGGTGTTCCCGTGTACTGCGGTATACCACAGAGTTGGATCCGCAACTGTTATTCCCGACCATACCGCCGATCATGGCGCGGTTGGCTGTAGAGGTTTCAGGTCCGAAATACAAGCCATGGGGTTTGAGAAAGAGATTCAGCTCATCGCGGATCACACCGGGCTGCACGCGTACCCATTTTTCTGCAGCATTCAACTCCAGGATCCGGGTAAAAGTGCGGGAAACATCCACTACAATTCCATTGCCTACTACCTGTCCAGCCAGTGAGGTACCTGCCGTACGGGGAATCAGTGATGTTTTGTGCTCCCTGGCAAAGCGGATCAGGGTTTTCAGGTCAGCTTCGTTTTCGGGAATGGCCACGGCCAGCGGCATTTCGCGATACGCAGAGGCATCCGTAGCGTAAAGGGTGCGCAGTACGATATCAGTATAAAGTTTGCCGGTTAAGGAACCGGATAAATGTCGGAGTGCCTCCTGCATAATGATCGTGTTCCGGGGAATGCAAATTTAACCCATTTCGGGCGCATTCAATTCCCGCAACAGGAATCATTTTAACCCGCGATTAACAGGCGTTAGCTTTAAAACCAGTAAATTAGAATCCATATGAAACCATACCGGTCATTAACAGTACTGATTCCCCTGTTTTCCTGTTTTGTCATTTTCGGGCAACAGAACAATTTTCCGGACTACCGGAACAAGAAAGAAAGCTTTGTCAAAATTTCGGATAAGGCCTTACGGGCCGACCTGGCCTCTTTTACAGTTGGGGGTATTGAAGAAAGTATCAGCAAATTGCCCTTGCGTAAACAGCCGGCCACTGGCTATTCCAAAAACCAGATGACCTTTAAAAATGATACGCTCAGTGTAACCGTGACCATTGGCCCCTTTGACCCCAAAGCCCGTAAACTGCAGCTGATTGAAGAGAATCTGGTGAAGATCAACGGCAAACCCTTTTATGGCGGTTATGGAGAAACCCCGAAAACGGAGATCAAATCCGTTGCAGTTGTATTTAAAAAAGATACGGTACAGATCCTCCCTGCCGCATTTGCCGACCTGTTCAATCTCAACTTCACCTATAAAGACAAATCCGGTACGGAACGTACCGGAAATGCCGTTTATTTTTCCGCCGATAACAAGCGGTTTTATATTTACCTGCTCAGCCGGGATAATACCGGCAGTTATGAAGTAACCTGGGTGATCGAGAATAATGTGTTTGTGAGAAGGGTGCTGGATTATGGTTTTACGAACTGAGCCATTCACATCCAAACTCACACTCCAACTCACACTCTTTTAGTATCCCCATTTCTTCATGATCGCCAGATCCTCTTTTACTGCATCCAGCGGAGCCTGTCCCTGATAGGATTCCTGCTCAATGATGAAATGTATGGTGCCGCCCGATTTGCGGCCCAGGTCGATCACTTCTTTCACACTGACAATACCTTTACCGAGTACGCAGCTTTCATATTTTTCATTGCCGCCACTGGCCAGGATCTCGTCTTTCACATGCATGCCCTGTAACCTTCCGGGCCATTTTTTCACGATATCTATAGCTTTTGCACCACCATTGTACAGGTTACCGATATCCAGTTGCTGCATCACCAGAGCAGGGTCGGTGTTTTTCATCATGATATCGTATACCGTTTCACCATTGAGTTGCTGGCTGAATTCAAAGTCGTGGTTGTGGTACCCGAATTTCATGCCGGCAGCTTTGCAGAGTTCTCCGGACTTATTGAATACTTCCATGTAGCGCAGGAGATCATCGTAAGTGCGGCGGAGGCTTTCATCGAGCCAGGGGCTGATCACGAACTGCTGTCCGCAAACTGCAGCATCTTCGATGGTATATTTCCAGGCATCGGTAAATTCCTTCTTGCCCGCATCCCAATGTGCTTTACCCATTACAGTATGGCCACTGGGCATTTTCAGTCCGAGGTCATCCAGCAGTTTACGGAACTCGGCTGCCGGAAATCCGTAGAATT
Organism: Chitinophagaceae bacterium; assembly: GCA_044220945.1. Classification (GTDB taxonomy): domain Bacteria; phylum Bacteroidota; class Bacteroidia; order Chitinophagales; family Chitinophagaceae; genus Endoryza. Next base: position 130,382 of record JBGAQC010000001.1, read on the forward strand.
TCCGGTTTATATAATTGGCATGTTCCACATGTTTGTATCCCATGGCCGCCAATTGTTTCAGGGTACCTACGGGATCTTTCATCATCTCATTGCGCACAGAATACAATTGCACACCGGTGAGTTCCAACGGGTTTTTGGCTGCAGCCCATGCATACTTCGATAGCGAAGCGCCGGCCAGGGCAAGGCCGCTGTTGCGTAAGAAATGTCTTCTGCTGATGGTCATGGCAAAGCGTTTTTGGATGAAAAATTAGAAACCGAATATCCTGAATTTCAGGTGAATTCCCGCGCTTTTTTTACAGACGGCGGGCTTTGGCGGCATTATCGTAAACTTGTGGAAAATTTGGAAGCGGATGGCGAATGAAATTATATGTCCGAATTGCAACTACTCGTTTGAACCCAATGACGTGATACGGAAGGCCATTGAGAGTGAGCTGCGGACCAAGATGAGCGACTGGCAGAAAAAGAAACAACTGGAAATGGACCAGCTGATTGCCGACGAAAAGAAAAAGATCCAGCAGGACCTCGAAGCCAGTATCCGTAAAAACGTAAGCAGTGATTTCGAAAATAAGCTCCGTTTGCTGGAGCAGAATAACCGGGATAATGAGGAAAAACTGAAACAGGCCCGGGCCAAAGAACTGGAATTCCTCCAGAAGGAACAGCAACTCAAAAATAAGGAAGAAGAACTGGAACTGAATGTCCAGAAGCGGTTGCAGGAAGAGCGGAATAAGCTGTCGGAAGACCTCCGCAAACTGGAAGAACAGAAAACCCAGGCCCGCGAAGCTGAATACCAGCTCAAGATGAAAGAACTGGAAAAGCAGCTGGAGGTCCAGAAAAACCTGGCCGAAGAAATGCGCCGCAAAGCCGAGCAGGGTTCCATGCAGCTGCAGGGTGAAGTACAGGAACTGGCACTGGAAGAATTGCTGCGCAGCGAATTCCCTTTTGACAAAGTGGAAGAAGTGGGTAAAGGGGTAAAAGGGGCGGATTGCATCCAGACCGTCCGGAATACCAGTGGACAGGAATGCGGCAAGATCATTTTTGAAAGCAAGCGCACCAAGGAATATTCGAACGACTGGATCGAAAAACTGAAAAAAGACATGCGCAGCCAGCAGGCCGATGTGGCCATATTGGTCACGAATGCCTTTCCCAAAGGGATGAGCGGGTTCGGGGAACGCGACGGCGTCTGGCTTTGCACCTTCAAGGAAGTGATCCCCATTGTACACTTGCTGCGCGATAATATCTTCAAGCTGTATACCGCCACCCGCAGCCAGGAAAACAAGGGGGACAAGATGCACCTGCTCTACAATTACTTAACCAGTAATGAATTCAGTGAGCAATGGAAAGCGATCCGGGAAGGCTTCCTTTCCATGAAGCTGTCGATCCAGCGGGAGCGCGATGCCATGGAAAAACTCTGGAAAGCACGGGAAAAACAACTGGAAAAAGTATTACTCAATGCCGCGCACATCAAGGGATCAGTGGAAGGTATTGCTGGGAGCGATTCTATCAACCTGAACCTGATCGGCGACGGTACGGATGACGCAATTGAGGAATAACCCCATACTGTCTTCTGTCTTCTATCTACTGTCTACTGACTACTGGCTACTGTCTACTGACTACTGGCTACTGACTACTGGCTACTGTCCTCACGTCACCACATACGCCAGTACCAGCGGCTCAAAGATCCGCGCCTGTACGTTCATCGGCAAACTGATCTCTTTATTGAAGAGAAAGGGCATTTCAATACGCTCACTGGAATGGTATACAATGGGCCCATGTAGGTACATATGCCGGCGGAAATCCATCTGACCGTTGCCATGCCATTTGTAGATGGATTCCTTGGCACTCCAGAGAATGGTGGTCAGCTGCAGGTGCAACTGGGTGAGGTGCTCCCATTCCTGCAGGAAATTCCGTTCATCGGGCGAGAGGAATTTGGTGGAGATGGCATGCATCCGGGGTGTTTCCAGTTCAATATCCACTCCTACCCGTTTCCGGGAACTGGCAATGGCCGCTGCATAGTTTCCGCAATGGGAAATGGAAAAATGGTATTTCTCCCCAGGCAGGAAAGGCTTACGGGTATCCGCAATGGCGATCTCTTCCAGTGGGAAATCATCAAACAATTCCGGAAGCAGGTAACGGCCGGCCAGGTGTTGCAAGCGTTTATAGGGGTGAGACACTTCTTTCTTCAGGGGGACCTTTTCCAGGAAAAAAGCTTCATCTTCCTCGATCCGCCAGATGGCCAGCCGGGTGTGTTCGTCGATATTATGTTGATAAAACAGGGGCATTTTTCCGAAAATCGGTTTTACTTTGACCTCCACAAATTTATCGGTTTTACCGGAGCTGTACATTAATACTTACGCACGATGATATTATCGGATAAACGCATCCTTGAAGAGATGGAAAAAGGGACCATAAAACTTAATCCCTACCGCCGCGATTGCCTGGGTACCAACTCCTATGATGTACATCTGGGCCGCTGGCTGGCCACATATACCGAACACATCCTGGATGCCAAAAAGCATAACCAGATCGAGTATTTTGAAATTCCGGAAGACGGCTTTGTACTCTACCCCCATATTTTCTACCTCGGGGTTACCGAAGAATACACCGAAACCCATGCCCATGTCCCCTTCCTGGAAGGCAAATCCTCTACCGGACGCCTGGGTATCGATATCCATGCCACAGCCGGCAAAGGTGATGTAGGCTTCTGTGGCAACTGGACCCTGGAGATCTCTGTAAAACAGCCGGTAAAAGTGTACCGGGGTATGCCGATCGGCCAGCTGATCTACTTCCCGGTGGAAGGCGAAATCGAAGTGCTGTACAACCAGAAAAAAAATGCCAAGTACAGTATGCAGATCGATAAGCCGGTGGAGAGTATGATGTGGAAGAATAAGTTCTGATGTGGAGATGTGGAAATGTGGAGATGTGATGATGCTGCGTTCTCAAATCGTTCCTGTTTTTTTGTAATATGCCACCAGCCATAGCACCACCTTACTATATGTCACTTTCCCATCCGGCTGTTCGTTGGCCTTAAGGTATTGGCCGTACATACGGTCGATGACTTTCTCCAGCGGATTTTCATAGCGCTCATAATACTGCTTGAGTTCCCGGAAATCGGCTTTTACACGGGGATGAAGGGTTGAATCCAGTTGCTTCAGGGCCATACTGTCGATGTAATACAGGTATGGCCGGCCGTAACTGTACAGGTCGAAATAAACAGAGTAACGGAAGGCAGGATCATCCGACTGCCGCGCTGCCAGATATCCCGCAAAATTGGCTTCGTTTTCCCGGGCATAACCGAGCTGATGCCCGATTTCATGACAGCTGGTAAAGGGTTGTACAAAGAGGGGAACAGCCGTGTTGACCTGCGCCTCTCCCGTAAACGGATTATAATAACCGGTATAGCCGAAATAGTTTCCTAAAATGCCGAATAAAGAGGCTTTCATTGAATGGGGTGCATATTGAAACCGCGGGTCGGATGCCGCCAGTTGTCCATAGGCTTTTTTCGCACCATCAAAAAGGTCTGCTGTCTGCGACAGGCCTGTTCTCCTTGCATAGGCACTACTGTCCAGTTCATTCACCTTCAGTGCCAGTAATTGCATTACTTTTTTCAGGTCCTCTTTCCCTGCCTGCTGTTTTTCTATACCCAACTGCCAGGCTATGCCTTTGCGGTTGTAATTCAGTCCCCAGAATAGATTAAAGACAACATACACCACCAGGAGTACAGCACCTGCCTGTTTTAACTGGCCCAGCCAGAAGGCCCGATCTCCCTCCCTGCGAAACAAAGTACGCAGGAACAGGAACAGCCATCGGAGCAGGAAGAGGATCAGCAGGATATAGAGCAGGTCGCCGGCACTGAATGGCAGCCAGCCCAGTAAGAACCGCTGCAGCGATGCGATATAGGGATACAGTCCCTGTGCATAATACTGCTCCACTGCCTGAGGAAACAGCGAAAAGACTTTGATCAGGGCTGCAAGGCCAATCCAAACAATCCAGGCGGTCCGGCGTTTAATCATGAAGATAAAAATAGGAAATCCCTACTGCTGTTGAGCAGGACTGGCGAAATCCGGTTAATTTGCAACAAACCCGCTTCCGTTATGAACCTTGCCTTTAACAAAAACGAAGATCAGCTGAAACTTGCCCTGAGCCAGTTGCGCCAGCGACTGGATAAAATTGCTGAAGGAGGTGGCAAAAAAGCCATTGAAAAACAACGGGAGAAAAACAAACTTACAGCCCGGGAACGGATCGAATACCTGCGTGACAAAGACCGTCCGTTTCTGGAGATCGGGTCTTTTGCAGGTTTTGAAATGTATGAAGAGCAAGGCGGTTGCCCTGCCGGAGGCACTGTAGGAGGAATCGGATATGTGAGCGGACGGCAATGTATGATTATAGCCAACGACCAGACTGTTAAAGCCGGTGCCTGGTTTCCGATAACGGGCAAGAAGAACCTGCGGCTGCAGGAGATCGCCATGGAAAACCGCTTGCCGGTCATTTATCTGGTGGACAGTGCCGGTGTATTTCTACCTATGCAGGATGAAATCTTCCCCGACAAAGAACATTTTGGCCGGATCTTCCGGAATAATGCCCGTATGAGTGCCATGGGCATCACACAGATCGCTGCAGTAATGGGCGCCTGTGTGGCAGGCGGTGCTTACCTGCCGATCATGAGCGATGAAACCCTGATGGTCGAAAACAATGGTTCGATCTTTCTGGCTGGACCGTATCTGGTAAAAGCGGCTATTGGTGAAGACATTGATGCGGAAACCCTGGGTGGTGCCGCAACACATACTGCCATCAGCGGGATTGCCGATTACCGGTTCAAGACGGAACAGGAATGCCTGGATCATATCAGGCGCATGTTCTCCATGCTGGGGGCTCCCGCCAAAGCCGGCTTCGACCGAATTGCACCCCGGCCACCCCAAAAAGACCCGGCCGAGCTGTATGGGCTCTTTCCACACGACGGGAAGCCCTATGATATGACGGCCATCATTGAACGAATTGTAGACGACTCGGCCTTTGAGCAGTTCAAGGAGGAATACGGCAAAACCATTCTTTGCGGTTATGCCCGCATAGATGGCTGGGCAGTGGGTATAGTGGCCAACCAGCGCCTGATCGTAAAAAGCAGCAAAGGTGAAATGCAACTGGGCGGGGTGATCTACAACGACAGTGCAGATAAAGCAGCCCGATTCATATTGAATTGCAACCAGAAAAAAATACCGCTGGTCTTCTTGCAGGATGTAACCGGTTTCATGGTTGGCAGCCGCAGTGAACATTCCGGTATCATTAAGGATGGTGCCAAACTGGTCAATGCAGTAGCCAACTCGGTTGTACCCAAGATCACCGTCATTATCGGTAATTCATTCGGTGCGGGCAATTACGCCATGTGTGGCAAAGCTTACGATCCGCGTTTCATTTACGCCTGGCCAACAGCACGGATAGCCGTTATGGGAGGTGAGCAGGCAGCCAGGACCCTTTTACAGATCCAGGTTGCTACAATGAAAGCGAAAGGGAAGGAAGTAAGTGCAGAACAGGAAAAAGCGCTTCTGGATGAGATCCGGAGCCGCTATGAAAAACAGACCAGCCCTTATTATGCGGCAGCTCGCTTATGGACAGATGAAATCATAGACCCGATGAAAACCAGGCTATATATCGCTGAAGCACTTGCCGCCGCAGCCAACAACGCGGAAATGGAACCTTTGCGGAATGGGGTATTCCAGGTTTGAGATGGCGTTTATACAAGGCGCTCATTATACCCAGAAACCCCTGAAATTCAGCAAATTCAGGTATCATTTTCCGCCCCAAAAACACATTTCCGTTAGACCTTATACGATTTTGACAGATTGCTGAAAAAGCATTATTTTCACTTTATCATTTATACCAAACTAACCGCGCATTATGAGAAAATCTACATGGGGCAAGATAATATTGTCGTTAGGTGTAGTTACCGCTTCATTAGCATCATGCGAGAAAGATGACCCGGCTTCGTTAATACCTCCTCCTCTACCCGACCAGAGTTTTGTTGAAGAATTTGATACTGTTGCTGCAGCCTTCCAGAGAGGCTGGGTACCCATTAACAATTCCAATCCCAAAGGTACCGGCATCTGGGTACAGGGTGGTGGCCTCCAGCCGATGTTTGCGCCCTATTCTTCCAAAGGATCCAATGCAGGTTTTATCGGAGCCGACTACCAGTCCACTTCCGGTACAGATGATGTGATCAGCAACTGGCTGATCTCTCCGGTGGTGACCATGAAAAATGGTGACGTGATCTCCTTCTATACCCGCACCCAGTTATTGCCCAATGCGTTTGTAGCAAATGATTCCACTGACTATGGAAACAATCTTGAGGTATGTATCAATACCAAAAATGAAGGCACGAATGTAGGCGTGGCCAATGACCCCAAAAGTCCGGCTTTCAATGCCGCTACCGACCGGGGCGATTTCCAGTTGTTGTTTACGGTGAACCAGGCTGTTTATGACGCCGTGAATGAATATTGGAACTATCCCTGGGCACATAGCCTGCCCAATCTGGTAGAGCCGAATTCCTATCCTGCCAAATGGACCCGCTTTGAAATTGTTATCGGAGGCCTCAATGGACCCACTAAGGGCCGATTCGCTTTCCGGTATTATACGTTGGATGCCGGATCCAATGGAAACGGTAGCGGTATTGGTATCGACCAGGTAGTTTATACAAGCAAAAAGTAACCAGAGCCCCTAAAAAGCTTCTTATGAATAAAAGACTGTTCCTGTCATTTTCCATACTCGCAGCTGCAGCTGTTACTGTGGTTTCCTGCGAAAAGGACGCCAAACCCTCTGCCACTCCGCCCCCTCCCCCGGTGGTGTCCCGTTCTTTTGTGGAGGAGTTTGATACGGTTTCCAATCTCGCTGCCAAAGGCTGGGTGATCAAAAACAATACGGTTCCATCAGGACCAATTGCCTGGAGACAGGGCAAATATGAATTAGGAGGAAAACTTGGAAACGACATCGTTGGTTTCCCTGCCTATTCTGCCGTATACAGCCAGAATGAATTCATCAGTGTGGATATGAACTGTGCCAGTGATGCTGCTGCAGGAACCCTGAGCTGCTGGCTCATCTCCCGCCCGATTTCCGTGAAAAACGGGGATGTGCTGACGTTCTATACCCGTTCACACGGTGATTATGTAGATCGTATGCAGGTACGAGCCAACTATACCAATGCCAGTACCAATTGCGGCGATGGTCCGGAAGAAGTGGGAGATTTTAAAACACTGCTGTTTGATATCAATTCAGGTATGGTGTTCGACTACCCCACCACCTGGACTAAATATACCGTTACTGTGTCTGGTGTAACCGGACTGATCGATGCACGCTTTGCCTTCCGCTACTATGTACCGGATGGTGGCCCCAGTGGAGCTAATGGCGACATGATCGGTATCGACAAACTGGAATTCACTGCCAAATAACCGAACCTCGAATATGCTGAAAAGACCGGTCACCAAAAGTGCCGGTCTTTTTTTTACATTTGCCCCACATGAAACGACTCCTGCTTCCTGTTCTGCTCAGCTGTCTGGCCGGTTCCCTGCTGACCGGCTGTGGTACTGCTCCTGCAGATCCTGAACCTGCCCCCGGCAACCTGATCGATGTAGCCGGCATCCGGAAAGAGAACGACTCCATGATAGCACTGGTAAAGCAGGTATTACAGGAAGGGGACCTGCTGTTGCGAAACGGGAAAGACTTTTCCAGCGAACAGGTAAAAGACATGTCCAGGGAAGATAAGGCTTATTCGCATGGCGGTATTGTAGTACTGGATTCAGGACAATGGAAAGTCTATCATGTGGAACCTGACTTTTTTTATATCCAGGATAAAGTCAGGAAAGAACCGGTCGACAGCTTCCTGAACCCTGCACATAATTATGGATTCGCACAGGCACGCTATCAGCTCGACAGCTCTGAAAAAAGAAAGTTCCTGGATTATCTGGAGACGCAATACCGGAACAAAGTCAGTTTCGACATGAGCTTTGACCTCAAAACCGATGATAAAATGTATTGCTCGGAAATGATCCGCAAGGGACTTTTGTCGGCAACTAAGGGGAATATCCAGATCGGCATCCAGCGGCTCAACGACAAACGCAAATACAAGATCATCAAACAGTATTTCAAGGTTCCGGAAAAGCGTTTCGTCAATATGGAGATCATTCCGATCGACCGGCTTTACCTCAATCCGGCCTGTACCCTGCTGAACCGTTATACCTACCGCCAATAAAATCCTTCCTTTGACTACAACAACAGACCAGTTAATCATGTACACCGATGGCTCCAGCCGGGGCAATCCCGGTCCCGGAGGTTATGGCACCATCCTGATGTGGAAAGGCAAATCGCGTGAGTTGTCTGGAGGCTACCGCCGCACCACCAATAACCGGATGGAGCTGATGGCAGTTATTGCCGGACTGGAAGCGCTGAACCGGGAAGGGTTGCATATCCTGATCTATTCCGACAGCCAGTATGTGGTAAAAGCTGTTGAAGAAGGCTGGCTGAAGAAATGGATCGCCACGAATTTCAAAGGCGACAAGAAAAACCCGGATCTGTGGAAACGCTTTTATGAACTTTCCCTCAAACACAAGATCCGGTTCAAATGGGTGAAAGGGCATGCCGATAATCCATATAATAACCGCTGCGATGAACTGGCCACTGCCGCCGCGGATGGCAAAGGATTACAGGAAGACGAAGGATATACTGCATAAAAAAAACTCCCGGACCAGCCGGGAGTTTTTGTATGAAATTAATTGATTTAAACAGTCTGAACACCTTTCCTGCGGTTTACCCAATACCAGGCACCGAAGAATACGCCGTTGAAAAGCAGTGTTGCTGCAATACTGGCCTGATAGAATGGAATACCCAGGGTATACACTTCCAGGAGTCCGGCCCAGCTGCGGGGGATCGTGTTATTATCCAGGCCCGCCCAAACCGTAAAGTTGGAAAGCAGGAAGAACCAGGTAGGTGCTGCCAGGGAAGCGAGGACAATGCTGCTGAGTTTTACCTTACGGATCAGCATGCCAATAAACACCACAGAAGCGATCTCGGCATAGTTCAGCAACTGGCCGCTGTAAAAACCCTGAATAGTGGTGAGTCCGTTGAGGTAAAGTACCTGATAGAGGGCATCGGAAACAAACATGGAGAACAGGGGCAGTGCAAAAGCCCATTTCCGGTCTTTCAGTACAGCACCACCAAATACCGCCATGGCGATCTGGGGGGCAAAACCGAAGGGACGTCCGGGAATGATCCGGTATATAGCGGCTGCGCCGATAAATAACAGCAGGTAAGTAATGATTTGCTTATTCAACTTCATAGCTTCTCTCTTGAAGGGTCAAAAATAGGTCAAATCAGGGAAGCCTATTCAGCAGTCCGTTAAATTTTATTCACGCCTGTGGGAAAGGTACCGTAGCCCGGAACAGCCGCAGGCCAGTTGAGGCTTTCAGGGTCAGCTCCGCTCCTGCCTGAGCAACAAAACTTTGACCCTTGTGTATTGTCAGGCTGTTTTCCCCGGCCTTTGCTTCCACAGTGCCTTCCAAAACCAGAAATATGTCGCAGGTATGGGTATTCAACCGGATTGCTTCACCGGCAGCCAGCAAAATAGCCCGGAATTCAAAATCGGCAGCCGGCGTGGGAAAAACGTATTCTCCCGATGTGGGAGATTCCTTTCCGGTGATCGGTTCAGGGATGGTTTCTGAAAACCGTACATATTTCATGAGTTCCGGCACATCAATATGCTTATTGGTCAGGCCGCCCCGGAGCACATTGTCGGAATTCGCCATCAGCTCCAGGTTCTGCCCTTCCAGATAGGCATGCAGCACACCGGCATCCTGGAAAATGGCTTCACCGGGGTGCAGGTTTACAATATTGAAAAGATAAATGCTGAAGATGCCCCGGTCTATGGTTCCTCCGGTACAGAATGTACCATATGCCCGTGCGGCCCAGAATCCGGGATCTTCTTTAGTAAGCAAGCCCTTTTCATATTCCGGGAGGATCCGGCGAATAAGCGGTTCAAGGATGGTTTGCACTTCTTCCTGTGGCATTTCCATTACCAGGCGGTAAATGGCTTCATAGCTTCCGGCTTTCCAGACGGGAAGCAGAAACTGCAGTTCCGGGACATCCTGCAAAGATTTTTCCAGTAAACCCGCAGGCTTGAACCCATGCAGCAACCAGAATTCACTGAGGGCATACATGAGTTCAGGTTTATGGTTCTGGTCTTTATAGTTCCGGTGTGGCGCATGTACTGGAATCCCCCTTTCATTTTCATCCATGAATCCTTTCCGGGCTGACGCCTTATCCGGATGAACCTGGATAGAAAGCATGTCTTTTACATCCAGCACTTTGAACAGGAAAGGCAATTCGCCAAACTGCTCTTTTACTGCTTTTCCCAACCAGCTATCCGGGTCTTTCCGGATCAGATCGTACAATGAGGTTTCGTGGTGATCCACCAGAACAGTTGAGGGATGGTTGGCATGTGCCCCTAACCAGTATTCTGCCTGAGCAGGCGAGGCAGGTGCAGTTTGGCCAAGCAAGGCTGCTATATACCGGTTACCACCCCAGGAATAGGGTTGTATGATACCCCTTAATGGAAAAATGGTTGCTTGTTTTTGCATAACATTGAATCTGGAGCAATAATAGTTATTAGTTATGGCCCTGCATAATGTTACTGGCAAAAAAGGAGAAACACTGGCCGCCCGGTGGGTAAGGGATAAGGGTTTCCGCATACTGGAACAGAACTGGCGGATCGGCCATCTGGAACTCGACCTGATCGCTGAAAAAAACGGGAAACTCCATTTTATTGAAGTGAAAACAACAAGGGGGGACCGGTATGGTTATCCGGAAAACAAAGTAAACCGCACCAAGCTGAAACGGCTGCTCCGCGCGGGCAGTGCCTACCTCGCCAGTCACCCCAACTGGAAAAGGGTGGAATATGATATCCTTTCTATCCGGATACTGAAGGAGGGAGAGGAATTTTTCTGGATCGCGGATGTGTATTTATAGTAGTCAGTAGACGGTAGAAAGTAGACAGGAGAAATACAGGCTATGTCTACTGTCTTCTGTATTCTGTATTCTGTATTCTATCTACTGTCTTCTGTCTACTGTCTTCTGTCTTCTGTCTACTTCCCCTCCACCATCGCCTTCATCTTCTCCACCCAAAGGTAAGTAGCCGGGCAATATTCCACGTTCTGCTTGAACACATGGGCATAATCAGCAAATTGTTTTTTGGTATGGTGCGGGAAGCCGGCACAGTCAGCCGGGCGGATCTCGTAGATCGTACAGTAATTATTTTCGAGGTTCAGGAACTGGCAGGGCTCTGTTTTATTCAGGTAATCGCCGCTGCGGTCTTTGCGGAGCCATTTTTTGATAAAGGCTTCAGGAGTCATATCAAAATGAGCGGAGATGCGTTTCAGGTCGGCCTTGGTATAGGTGGGCGACATGGTCTTACAACAGTTGGCGCAGGTCAGGCAATCCGTTTCCTTCCAGGTCTGCTGGTCGGCTGCTTCTGCAAGGGCGCGAAAGCCGCGGGGACGGGCTTTTTCCATTTTCGTCAGGAAGCGTTTTAACAGCGATGCATTCTTTTTTACACTGGCGCGGAAGGAACGTAAGTTAACGGACATGTTTAATACAAGTTTAATCGGGTTCAGGGATTGCAAATATGCCAAAAAAAACAATGTAAAACATTTCCCGCTCTTGACCGGCAATGATTAATTTACAGGCACCGATGTGGGAACCATATAAAAAGGGATACAAAGCCTGGCTTCAACTGGAAAAATCACTCAGTGATCATTCGGTGGAAGCCTACCTGAGGGATCTGGACAAACTCACCCAGTACCTGCAGGCAGAGGGACAACTGCTGTCACCGGGCGACATCAGCCTGAAGCACCTGCAAGGGTTTATTCAATGGGTGGCAGAACTGGGCATGACCCCCACTTCGCAGGCCCGCATTATTTCGGGTATCCGTTCCTTTTATAAATATTGCCAGACCGAACAGTTGAGCCGGGAGGACCCTACCCTGCTGCTGGAAGCCCCCAAACTGAAACGGGCTTTGCCGGATGTACTGAGTTTTGAGGAAATTGAACTGTTGATCGCCCAGATCGACCTCAGTAAACCGGAAGGCGGCCGGAACAAGGCCATATTGGAAACGCTTTACAGTTGCGGGCTCCGGGTATCCGAACTGGTCAATCTCAAAATCTCACAACTGTTCCTGGATGTGGGCTTTATCCGCGTTATAGGAAAAGGTGATAAGGAAAGACTGGTGCCGATCGGCAAAACCGCCATCCATTTTATTCGGGTCTATCTGAAAGATATCCGTGTACATATTGCAGTAAAAGCGGGACATGAAGACACGGTTTTCCTGAATAAACGGGGTGCAGGCCTTACCCGTGTCATGGTATTCCTGATCCTGAAAGACCTGGTCAAAAAAGCCGGGATAAAAAAGTCGATTTCACCCCACAGTCTCCGGCATTCCTTTGCCACACATTTGGTGGAAGGAGGAGCTGACCTCAGGGCTGTACAGGAAATGCTGGGGCATGCCAGCATTACCACTACAGAGATCTATACCCATCTCGACAGGGAATACCTGCGGAAGACCCTTGAAAGCTATCATCCGGCTTTCCGCTGATACCGGAGCTATTCAATGGTCTGCTCCCTTAGCCCTACCCGGATCAGCACATCATAGAATCCCCCGAATTTTACGATAGAAAGGTAGATCTTGGCCCCTTCATAATCCACAGGCAGGTCTGCAATCGTATATTCCGTAGTGGCTTTGAAATTCGTTCCAGCGGGTTGTTGCAGGGTTCCTGAAACACGCAATGGCTTTGCAGCACCTTCCGGTTTTAAGGTCATACTGCCAATTTGTTTGGCTAAAGCGAGATACAGGGCCTTGGCCTTGGCTGCATCCACTGTATGGGCCATTACCACTGCATAGAAATCATTGGAGAAGAAATCACTGGCCGCATAATCGGGCTTTACGGCTCCGGGTGTTTTCAGGAGCGTATAATTGGCCAGGTACTGGAAAGCCGTGTCTTCCGAGAGGAACATCGATTCATCTCCGGAAAACAGATCTGGAACCAGGGTCTCAAAACTCCTCGGGTAATCATTGAGTATGGTAGTAAGGGCCTCCTGGAGGCTTGCCGGTTTCAGGTTGATGGATTTACCCTTTGCATCAGACAATGACAGGGCATTCCGGATGGCTCCGTTTTCCCAGCTTCCGTAGATCCGGGTACCTTCCTTGGTAAGCCGGTACCCTGTTCCGGTAAACTTCCCTTCCTTGTAATCGCCATTATACATGGAATTGCTGTTATTGAAGAATACCGCTTTACCGGTAAAGCTGCCGTTCACTGCAGTACCGAAATAGACACTCGACTTTTTCAGGTCAACATCGATAATTTGTCCATTCAGCAGGTCATTCACATAATTCCCTTCCGAATAATAAGCGCCGAATTTGAAATCGTAGGCGTAGCCGTTAGCACCATTGCCCCCCAAAGGCCCATAAAACCGGGTGCTGTCGTCGCGGACGATCAACCCATCTGTAAGATGTCCGTTTTCATACCGGCCAAAATACCGCCGGTGCTTCTCCAGATCATAATAATAAGATGTGTCTTTCAGGAAGCCTTTATCGGTCACCGGCCCCATTAAGATATGCTTGTCGGTCTTTTCGCCAATAAAACCCAAAACATTGAGAAAGCTGCTGAAAGGGGGTGTGGCGGCTGCCACCCATTTATCTGCTGCCCACTGCCCGCTGTACAATTTTTTCTGGTTAGCTTCATATTGATAACCATACCCATTGCGCTGATCATCAATATATTGTATATCGCTCAGGATCGTACCATTACTCCAGAGACTGATACAACGGCCATTGGCTTTATCGGCTTTGAAATCGCCGTAAAAGAAGTCGTTATTCTTATATACCAGCATGCCCCGGCCGTTTTTGAGGCCGTCTGCAAATTTGCCAAAGTAGATGGAACCGTTCTTGTTATAATTGGTTCCCTGGCCATTGAGTTTACCGTCTTTCCACTGTCCCGCCAGAAAAACGCTGTCGGTAAATAGCAATACGCCTCTCCCGTTGTAAAAACCATTTTGAAACTGGCCCACATAGCGCTTCACTGAACCGTTTTCATAGCGGGCTATCCCCCATCCGGAAGGCTTTCCATTTTTCAGTTCACCAATATATTCATAAGTCACTCCCCAGGCATCTTTCTGGTCGGGAAGCACACCGGTTACCACAACGGGGTTCTGGGCGGAGAGCCAGGATGCGAAAAGGAGCAGGCAAAAAGTCAGGAGGCGGGTTTTTAAGGGCATAAAGCGGTTTTCCGGAAAATTGAGGTATTTACCCGAATGCGGCAATACCCTCCTGAAGGTATTTTAGGGAAAGAAACTGCTTTATGCAACAGGAATCAAAGGATTACGTTATCCTAACTGTATCATTTTCTGCCCGGGAAACAGGAAACTGAAAACCTCCTGAAACTGGGTATAAATCCAATATAAAAATTTGAAAAACAATAAATTATGAAGTAAACCCTGGATAACGTAGGAATGTGGACAATAATCCCTCCGGGCTCATTTGAAGTTTTGGATATTAACCTTTACTTTTGACCTGCTTACTAAGCTTACCAAACCCTTGTGCCCGTCAAATATCCGCTTGAACCTACCACAAATATCCTTCTAATTTTATTGCGTTTCTGATTAGTTGTACCAATTGATCCTGAAAGTTATTGGTTTGTAAATCAATTATTTCAATTTTCAATTAGACAATAATGTCGTCTGTGCACCGTAACACCTCTGACCTTAACCACACGACATCCTGTGTCTTTGACAGGATGCGTCTGCTTTTTACATCAGTACCTGTTACAACTACTTTTTCCGGAAAATCAACCCCTGCATTCAGCAGCCAACATAGCACTACAAGTCACCAACCTGTAACCGTTCCTGAATTTATCATGAAACTCATGAAGCTCAAATTTAAAGCCTTAAGCCTTTTCCTGATTGCCAACCTGCTTATTGGAATCCAGCTTGTACAGGCACAAGTTGCCACCCTTAACCCCTGGACGAATGTGCTCCATGGTACCGGAAATGCCACTGGTGCCTATACGGTACCCGCAGGATCAAACAACTACCGGGTGCTGGTCGTTGCGGTCTCTTCCACAACCACCACCAACCTGGTGTCGCGTACGGTAACAGCTACATATGGCGGCCAGACATTGACCCTGGCAACCGGGGATATGACCAACCTGGCAGCGCGTCAGCATACTGCGATCTATTACCTCAATGAGGCAGGCCTGGATGCTGCTACGGGCAATAACCTTTCCGTTTCTTTCAGTGGTGGTATCGCACGTATGAATGATGTTTGGGTGACCGTGCTCGATTATGTGAACCAGAACAGCCCGGTTACCAATTCCCGGAATTTCAACAATACCGTTGCCGCTTCCTCTTTTGCATTCGCTACAGGTCTGGCAGTAAATGCCAATGATCAGGCTGTGCAAGTAGTCAATACCGTGAATTCAGGTAATACAACAGCCCGGACCATTACCTATGCCACGAACTGGACTGCAGTAAACCAGCAGACTTCAACTGTAACAGATGGTATCAGAACCGGAGTTGCCAACCGTGCCATTCCGGCAACCAATGTGGCGGCTGATGTTTCCACTACTACGCTTGACGGTGCTGCCCTGGCCTCCATGACTGGTGTCAGTTTCCGTTCCCTCACTTTATACCGTTCCACTGCCAGTGGCAACTGGAACAGCACATCCACCTGGCAGCAATCGCTTGATGGCGGCGCCACCTGGGGTGCGGCAGCCAACACACCTACTGATGCCGACGGTCCGGTAACGATTCAGATCGGACATACAGTAACCGTTTCTGCAAATGTGAGTGTGGATGAAGTGACGGTGAACTCGGGAGGACAGATCGCTGTAAACAGCGGCGTTACCCTCACGATTGCCAACTCGCCCACTAATGTGGACCTTATCGTTAATGGCACCCTGTCGAATGCAGGAACCATTACCACTACCGGTGTTTTGAGTTTCGGCTCCGGCGGTACATATATTCATGCCCAAAACGGAGGAACGGTACCCACCGCAAGCTGGAATGCCAGCTCCACGGCTCAGATCAATAATGTTACCACCACCATTCCGGGTGGCCTGGCACAGACCTTCGGAAACTTTATCTGGAACTCGGCCAATACCACTGCCATGACTTCGGCCATCGCAGTTAGCGGGAACCTCACTGTGCAGAATGGCGGCTCCGCCACCTTCCTGCTGCCAACAGGTACCATTCCCGGCACCCTGAACATTTCCGGAACAGCAAACGTTCTGGCTGCTACGGGCACCAACCGGACTACAGCCGTAAACGGTGTGTTTACGATGAGCGCAGGTACACTTACCCTTTCGAACGGAACAGCCATCGGAACACTTAACCTGGCTTCAGGATTCAACTTTACCGGAGGTACCATTACAGAATCGTCCACCGGTTCGGGTGCGATCAACTTTGCCGGTAACACCCTGCAGACCTATACCGACGGTGGTACATTTGCCAACACCATAGCCATCACTGTCAATAACGGGGCAACCCTTGGGTTTGCTTCTGCCAGTACAACCCTCAGCGGTTCGGCCAATTTCACCCTGGCATCCGGATCAACGATCGAAGTAACATCAACCGGCGGTGTGAGTACAGCCGGGGCTACCGGTCATATCCAGGTCAGCGGTACACGCACCTATAATGCCGGAGCCAATTATATATATAAAGGAACGGCAGCCCAGGTAACGGGCAGTGGCCTGAGTACCCTGAACAACCTCACTATTAATAACAGCAACGGCGTTACCCTCAGTAACGCCATCAGCGTTAATGGAACAGTCACCCTTACCAGCGGTGCCCTGAATGTTTCAGCCAGCAATTACAATATTTCAGTTGGCGGCAACTGGGTAAACAATGGCGGCAGCCTCACCGGAGGTACCGGTAAAGTCATCTTTACCGGAGCAACCGGTACAATAGGCGGTACGGCTTCCACAACTTTTGCCGGCCTTACAATCGATGCCGCTTCTGCGTATACCCTGAACACCAGTTCAACTGCCGGAACACTGGTAGTTGGAGACAGTGCCGTTACCGGATCCAGCTCCCTGAGTTTAGCAACCGGAACCACCCTCACTGTAAACGGGGATGTCTATATCAACAGGCCTGGAGGTGGTGCTACCAACTCCCTCAATGTAAATGCTGCGACACTTGCCGTGACCGGTAACCTCATTTTGTCTGGCAATCTTTCAACAGCTACGAACCGCATTGCACAACTGGTCATTACGACCGGTACAGCCACCATTGGCGGTAACCTGGTGTTCCAGACCAATGCAACGGCCACTGCGGCTACTAACCTGGTTACCATTTCCAGTACCGGCCGGATCAATCTGGCAGGCAGCCTTTCCGGAACAGTGGGAACCCTCAACTGTAACTCCAACAGTACATTTAATTATAATGGTACCAATGCCCAGACCATTGGCTTTGTAAGTGGCAACTACGGAAATCTTTCCATTAACAATACGAATGCTTCAGGAGCCACCCTGGGTGCCGCAATTACGGCAACCAGTGTAACGGGTAATATTGCAGTAGGCGATGTAACTACAGGAAGCCTCTTCTCTACCAACAACTTTGCAGTTACCCTTGCTGCAACCAAAGACATCACTGTAAGTGCCGGATCAGTTATGGATGCAGGCACGACCAGTATCCTGGCCGGTACAACAGCCAATATCACGATCAATGGTACGTTCCGTACTTCAAATACCAATGGTTTCTCGGGAACAGCCACAACGGCGATCCGCAATACGAACACGCCTACCCTTACACTGGGCGCGAATTCGGTAATTGAATATGCTTCGGGATCCGCACAAACGGTCACCGGAATCACTTACGCCGGTTCCGTATTGCTTTCCGGAGCAGGGGCGAAAACTACAGGTGCCAGCTTTACTGTTGGCAAAACACTCACCATCGGATCCAGCGGTCTTGCCTTATCCACCTTCAATGCCAACGTAAATGGCAATGTGGTGGTTAATGGTGCTGTAACCGGCACCGGAGCCGTGATCTTTACAGGTGGTACAGCCACACATGCCCTCAGCGGTACCGGAAGCTTCACCAACCTGACCGTTAATGATGCCACATACCATGTCAACCAGACTTCAGATATTACGGTAAATGGTACCCTTACCTTAACCAATGGTGTAGTGATCAGTGGTTCCAACAAACTGATCATTCCGCTCACCACAACGATCAACCGGACCAATGGTAGTGTATTCGGTATCCTGCGCAGGTACATTCCTAATACAACAAACCCGACCATCCTGTTCCCGGTTGGTGACACGTCAAATTATACTCCTGTTAGTATTGCATTCAGCGGAACCGTTTCCGGTTCCGGCTATCTGGATGTATCCACCATTGCTGCGGTTCCCCCGATCGCATCAGGATTGAGCCAATCCCGTTTTGTAAACCGTAAATGGACAATAGACAATTCAGGTGTAACCGGATTTACCAGTTATGACCCCACATTTACCTTTACCCCTGAAGATCTTATCGGTGGTCCGCTCGCAGCGCAATTACAGCCGCGTAAACTGACCAGTGGTACCTGGACCACGCCGACCATTGGCACAGTGACCGCAACAAGTATGCAGCTCAGTAACCTGACGAGCTTCAGTGATTTCTATATTGCAGAAGCAGAGCAGGCCAGTACTTCCATTCAGGCAGAAAACGCCCTTACCGGCAACCCGCCTTCCGAATGGGATATTACCGGTGCCGGTGACCTCACCATCCAGGGCTTTGCCACAGATATGAGTGTCAACAAAGGCGGTACAGTCAACTTCAAAGTCAATGTAGACGACGCCTCCAACTATACCATCAAGATCTACCGACTGGGTTATTATAATGGTAATGGTGCCCGTTTATGGGCCGACCTGGGCACATTTACCGGGGTTACACAACCGAATCCCATCACTGACCTCAGTCTGGGACTGGTTGATTGTGGCAACTGGTCTGTAAGTGCCAGCTGGACAGTTCCGACGAATGCTGTTTCCGGGGTATATATCGCCAAACTCCAGAAAACTGTGGGAGGCGGCGCCAGTCATATCGTTTTCGTAGTTCGGGACGATGCCGGTAATAGTGATATCCTCTTCAAGACCTCGGATGCAACCTGGCAGGCTTATAACTTCTATGGTGGCAACAGTTTCTATTTTGGATCAACTGCCTACCCCGATGGTCACGCTGTCAAGATCAGCTATAACCGTCCCTTTATTTCAAGAGGCGGCGGCGGCGGCAGTGGTGCCGGTGAAGACTTTATATTCAATGCAGAATATCCGATGATCCGTTTCCTGGAACGGAATGGCTATAATGTTTCCTATACCACGGATGTTGACATGGAGCGGACCTCCCTGCAGTTTACGCCCTCCATGCACAAAGTGATCATGGCAACAGGTCACGATGAATACTGGAGCGCTGCAGAACGGACCCGGATCACCAACGCCCGTAATGCAGGGGTGCACCTGGCATTCTTCAGCGGAAATGAAGTATACTGGAAAACCCGTTGGGAAAACAGTATTGACGGTAACAATACTCCTACACGTACACTGGTTTGTTATAAAGAAGGCACGCTGGGTGAAAAAGCCTGCGGATCCAAGTGTGATCCTTTTGCCAATATATGGACCGGCCTCTGGAGAGGTGGCAGTGAATACCCCAGTGCAGACGGAAACAATCCGGAAAACAGCCTGACCGGCCAGATCGGCTGGGGTATCGGCGATTTCGCCCTCAAAGTTCCGGATACCTATAAGAACTACCGTTTCTGGAGAAATACAGGGGTTGCCAGTTTAGGCTCCGGCCAGACTGCTACGCTTGCCGATAATACGATCGGTTTTGAGTGGGACTTCGATCAACCTTTATACAATAGCACTTATCCTGCCGGACGTGTAGCCCTTAGCTATACCGACCTGAACAGCAAGATCCATAAGATCACTCTCTACCGCCACAGCAATGGTGCGCTGGTTTTTGGTGCAGGTACCGTTCAGTGGTCCTGGGGTCTTGACGGCACACACGACCGTACTGCTTCCACTCCTGATGCCAGCATGCAGCAGGCGACCATCAACCTGTTTGCCGACATGGGGGTACAGCCTACCACACTTCAGGGTGGCCTGGTTTCGGCTACTGCATCCAATGACCTGACAGCTCCGGTGTCTACCATTACCACACCTACCCATAATCAGAATATCACCACTTCAACATTTGTTACAATTTCCGGTACTACTGTTGAATCCGGTGGAGGTGTTATTGCCAATGTGGAAGTTTCAGTTGATGGTGGTACTACCTGGAACCCTGCAACAGGAACCACCAGCTGGTCTTATTCCTGGTTACCGACCGTATCGGGCACCTATAATATTAAAGTGCGGGCCGTGGATGACCTGGGCAACCTGGAAGCTGTTGGCACCGCACCCGCTTCAAATGCTATTACGGTAAATGTAACCGTGACCGCTCCTGTTTGTCCTTGTAATCTCTTCCCCACAGACGTTCCGCCCACGCCTGTTAACCAGAACCTGAACGATGCCCAGTCGATCGAAGCCGGCATGAAATTCAAATCGAGTGTGAATGGCTTTATCACCGGTATCCGTTTCTATAAAACCAAGGCAAACGGCGTTTACACTGTAAATCTCTACGACAGTGCCACGCAGGTCCGCCTGAATTTTGCGAATGTTAATACAACAGCCACCGGTTGGTTGAATATCGATTTCGGTACACCGGTTGCCATTACTGCCAATAAAGTTTATGTAGCCACCTTCTATTCCTCTGCAGGTGACTACTCATCAACAGACAACTTCTTTACCACCGATTACGTGAACGGTTACCTGACCGGTCTGGCCAATGCCACCGGCAAGGAAAACGGCGTTTACCGGCTGGGGTCACCCGGCTTCCCGAGTAGTTTCTACCAGGCTTCCAACTTCTGGGTTGATCCGATTTTCAACACCAGTGTTCCGCCGGATGTTACTGCGCCGCTGATCGTTTCACACACACCTTCTACCAATGCACAGCTGGTACCGCTGAACAACAGTGTTATTGTCACGTTCAATGAAGCCATTGATCCGCTGAGCGTATCATCAGCTTCTTTTGAACTGCGTAACAGCCTGGGTAATCTGGTCAGCGCTACGATCAGTTATAATGCATCCAACCGTACGGCAACCCTTACACCCACTTCTCCCCTTTCCTACAGTGCCACTTATTCGGTAACTGTAAAAGGCGGAATTGCCTATACTTCAGTTGCGGACATTTCCGGCAACCACCTTGCAGCTGATTTCAGCTGGAGCTTCAGCACCCAGCCCACACCTCCGCCTCCTGCAGACCAGGGCAATGGGGGTCCTGTACTGGTGATCAGCTCCACATCCAATCCCTTCAGCCGCTACATGGTGGAGATCCTGAGAGCAGAAGGTTTGAACAGCTTTGCTGCCCGTGATATTTCACAGGTAACAGCCGACACACTGGCCAATTATGATGTGGTACTGCTGGGTGAATTTGCCCTTTCTGCAGGCCAGGTCACCTTACTGACCAATTATGTGAATGCAGGTGGCAACCTGATCGCCTTTAAACCGGATGCACAATTATATGGACTGCTGGGCATCACGAATGCCGGTGGTTCCCTGTCGAACAAATACCTGCTGGTGAATAACCTGCCCGGCACACCCGGAGATGGCATTGTTGGACAGACCATCCAGTTCCATGGCACAGCTGCCAATTATAACCTGAATGGCGCCACCAGTCTGGCTACCTTGTATTCGGATGCCAATACCGCCACAGCATTCCCCGCAGTAACCACCCGTACAGTGGGTGTTAACGGCGGACTCGCTGTTGCTTATGCATACGACCTCGCCCGCTCGGTAGTCTATACCCGTCAGGGTAATCCCGCCTGGGCAGGCACGGAACGTGACGGACAAACTACGTCCATCCGTTCAAGCGACCTGTTCTATGGTAATGCGGCAGGTGATCCGCAGCCGGACTGGATCGACTTCAACAAGATCCAGATCCCGCAGGCAGACGAACAGCAACATCTCCTGGCAAATATTATCACCAAAGCAACCCTGCACCGCAAACCGCTGCCCCGTTTCTGGTTCCTGCCCCGTAAGCTGAAAGCTGCTGTGGTAATGACCGGTGACGACCATGCCTTTAATGGCACCATCGGCCGCTTCAATAACTACCTTGCCTATGGAAATAACAGTGCACAGGATGTACTTGACTGGAAAGCGGTTCGCGGCACTTCCTATATTTATCCGAACACCCCGATAACCGACTCTACTGCTGCAGCGTACCAGGCCATGGGCTTTGAACTGGCTCTTCACCTGAATACGAATTGCGTAGCATACGATTCCACATCGCTCCAGGGGTACTTCAATACACAGATGCCGCAGTTTACGGCAAACTTCCCGAGCCTGAACTTCCCGGTAACACACCGTACACACTGTATTACCTGGTCCGACTGGGCAAGCAAACCCAAGGTTGAGATCCTGCATAATATCCGCCTGAATACCGACTATTATTACTGGCCGGCTGCCTGGATCCAGAACAGGCCCGGTATGTTCACTGGTTCCGGAATGCCGATGCGTTTCGCAGATGTGGATGGTACCATCCTGGACAACTATCAGGTTACCACACAACTTACCGATGAAGCCCAGATCACTTATTCCACCCATATTGCCACATTGCTCGACAATGCGATCAATAAGAACTACTGGGGTGTATTCACGGCCAATATGCACACCGACGACAGCATCCCCGGCAGTAACAGTACCACCGGTTCTTATGCTATCGTAAATGCTGCAGTAGCCCGTAATATCCCTGTAGTATCGGCCCGGCAGATGCTCACCTGGCTGGATGGACGGAACAACTCCACCTATAAAAATTTGAGCTGGAGCGCCAATGCCCTCAACTTCTCCATTGAAGTTGCGAACGGAGCCTACAAACTCCAGGCGATGGTACCTGTAGATCTGGAAAATGGGGTACTGAATAATATCACACAGAATGGCAGTCCGGTCACCTATACTGTTGAAACTGTAAAAGGCCTCCGTTATGCGTTCTTTGATGCGGCTACAGCAAACTATGTAGCCAACTATGATGTAGATACGATACCCCCTGTAATTTCCGGCATTGCCGCAATTCCCAATATTGACGGTACAGCCACGATCACCTGGGCCACGAACGAGATCGCTACTTCTGTGATCGATTATGGTACCAGCCAGGGCAGCCTGAACCTGAACTATACAGATGGCACACTGGTAACCAGTCATACCGTAACACTGACCGGACTTACTCCGGGTACTACTTATTATTTCAGGGTGACTTCATCAGACGGCTACGGCAATGACACCACGTCACCTGCCAGTCCCGCGAATCCCTTAACCCTGGTCATGCCGAATAACGCCTGCTTCATTGACCAGCTTACTGCTGATTTCAATAGCGGCACCACTGATGCCGGCACCTATGTATCTACCATCAGCGATGGCGAACTGAAGCTGAAGCCGGCTGCCAGTGCTGAGTTTACCGCACTGCCCTCCCCCACAGAATGGGGTACCTATTCCTGGACGGCAGGTGGTGCCAGTGTATCTTCCGGCAAACTGATCATTGATGGTGCCAAGATCAATACGCAGCCTTCTTCAACAACCTTCGGTCCGGGTACCGTGGTGGAATTTGTGGCCACTTTCCGTGCCATTGAAGGCCAGGCGATCGGTTTGGGTGCCGGTGCCGACGGTACAGATGTAGGCAGTATCCTATTCGGTACTACTCCCTGGATCATTTTCGGTACCGCTAACCAGCGGGATTACCTGAAGACCCGGACTTATACCGGCACAGGTTCATCCCTTGATTTTGATATCCCGGGCAGCTATTTCGGCTCACCCCACCGCTATAAGATCGACTGGAAGACAAACAGCATCGATTTCTATATTGATAATGTACTGGTACGCTCTGAGGTGGTGACCTTAAGCACCCCCATGCGTCCGGTGATCAGTGACTTCTTCTCCAGTCCCCCTGCACTGGATGTTGACTGGATCCATGTATCTCCCTACGCGTCCACAGGCACTTACACCTCACGTGTATTTGATGCCGGTTCACTGAAAAACTGGGAGAATGTTCTGTACTCTTCCGAGCTTCCTGCCGGCACTACGCTGCAGTTAAGCTACAGAAGAGGTAATACTCCCGTACCGGATGGTTCCTGGACTGCATATGAAAGCATTCCGGCCAATAATACTGTGATCAACAAGGCATCCCGCTATATACAGTACAAGGCAGTGCTCAGTACGAGTGACAGCAAAGTGACTCCGCTGCTGAATACCATTGCCTTTACCTGTTCCAATGCCACCAGTGCGCTGCCTGAAGTAACACTCGATCCTGCATCGCAAACCCATTGCGAAGCCGATACCGTGGTACTGGTCAGCAATGCTCAGGGTTCTCCCAATCCGGATGTACAATGGCAGGTAAGTACCAACAACGGCGCCAGCTGGAGTGACCTGAGTGGCGAAACCAACGATACCTTGAAGTTTGCACCTGTATTTGCCGACAA
Source organism: Chitinophagaceae bacterium (assembly GCA_044220945.1). Classification (GTDB taxonomy): domain Bacteria; phylum Bacteroidota; class Bacteroidia; order Chitinophagales; family Chitinophagaceae; genus Endoryza. Next base: position 154,944 of record JBGAQC010000001.1, read on the forward strand.
CGGCAAGCAGTACCGTGCCATCTGGTCGAATACGGCAGGCAACGATACATCAGCTGCCGCTACACTTACGGTTAATATCAAACCGGCAGTAACCATTGCTGTTTCCAGTCCCACGATCTGTAATGGCAATCCGGTCTCCCTCAGTCTGGCAAGTGCTACCGGCACAGCTCCGTTCAATTTTACGATTGACGGAAAAACATACACTGGTATCACAGTAGGTCAGACATTTGCCACACTCAATCCGCTGGAAACCTCTATCTGGCCGAATACCGCATTACCGGTACAGGCCAACCAGAATGACGGTGGCGCTACGGAACTGGGTGTCAAATTCCGTGCAGCCGTTGCCGGAAAAATCAAGGGTATACGGTTCTACAAAGGAACCCTGAATACCGGTACACATACCGGAACTTTATGGAACAGTTCGGGCACAGCTCTGGCTACCGGTACCTTTACCGGCGAAACAGCCAGCGGTTGGCAGGAACTGCGTTTTGCCACTGAAGTGGACATTGCGGCAAATACGACCTATGTTGCATCCTACTTCTCCCCCAATGGTATTTATGCTATTACGACAAATGGCCTGGCCAACAGTTATACCAATGCTGCCGGCAGCCTTACAGCGCTCGCCTCAGGTACAGAAGGTGAAAATGGCGTATTTGGTACTGGCGCCGGATTCCCGGCCAGTGGTGCAGACCATAACTATTGGGTGGATGTGATTTTTGAACCGACCCAACTGGTACCTGTAACCAAACAATTCACCGTTACCAACCTTTCAGATAATAACACCTGTTCAGTAACGGGCGACTCTGTAACCAGTGTCAGTGTACTGGTGAATCCGAAACCCGCAGGCACCCTCGCTGCAGCATCTGCAGTGAACTGTAACGGTTCGGCCATCAGCCTGATCTTCACCCAGACGCCCGGCATGAATGAAGGACCGTACACACTTGTGATCAACGGACAGACCTATAATAATGTAATCAGCGGTACACCTTTTGCCACAGGCAATAATGCAGTACTGAATACAGGACCGTTCACCCTCTTTGACACAACCAGTGTTGGTGGTGATCCCGCTTCAGAAGACGTATTGAGTCTGGAACTGGGTATGAAGTTCCGTCCCACTGTAGACGGGCAGATCACCGGTATCCGATTCTATAAACGTGCTGTAAGCTTTGGCACCCATATTGGTAACCTGTGGACCAGCACCGGCACCTTGCTGGCAACAGCCACCTTCACCAATGAAACGGCATCGGGTTGGCAGCAAGTGAACTTCAGTTCACCGGTTACGGTAACTGCCGGAACGACCTATGTGGCTTCCTACTTTGCAGAACAGGGCCGCTATGCCTATTCCGCCAACACGTTCACCGACAGCGTTCTGAACAGCAGTGCCACTCTGGTGGGCCTCAAAGCTGGCGGTGCCAACGGTGGAAATGGCTTATATGCTTATAACGGAACCAGCATCTTCCCTGACCAGGTTTCACCGGCCAATCCTTCCTATTGGGTGGATGTGGCATTCGTACCTGGATCAACAGTGCAGAGCTATAACCTGACCAGCATCACTTCTGCTGCTGGTTGTACCAATACCGGCAGCCCGCTGAGCACAGCTACAGTTGTGATCAAGCAGGTGAGTGCCACCATCACGTCAACAAATGTGAGTTGCAACAGTGGCAGCAATGGTACGGTTACGGTTACCGGCATCAACGGTACAGCACCGTATACCTACAGCCTTAACAGTGGCAGCTTCCAGAGCAGTGGCAGCTTTACCGGGCTGACTGCAGGCACCTACACGATCCAGATCAAGGATGCCACAGATTGTACTAAAGACACTTCTGTGGTGATCACTCAGCCTGCAGCCATCACTACAACCGTAGCGATCACCAATGTCTCCTGCTTTGGCGGAACGAACGGTGCCGTTACACTGACACCCACTGGTGGCACAGGTGCCTTTACCTACAGTAAGGACACCGGTAACACCTACCAGGCCAGTGCCACATTCAGCAACCTGGCCGCAGGCAACTACCTGCTGCGCATCAAGGATGCCAACAACTGTACAAAAGACACAGCAATCACAGTCACACAGCCTGCAGCCATCAGTGCAACTCTTGCCATCACCAATGTTGCGTGCTTCAATGGCGCAACAGGTGCGGTAACCCTTACACCTGCTGGCGGTACCGGAACTTACCAGTACAGTATCGACACTGGTACAACCTACCAGACAGGTGCCACATTCAGCAACCTGATCGCCGGCAACTACCTGTTGCGGATCAAGGATGCCAATGATTGTACGAAAGACACCTCGATCACCATTACACAGCCCACGGCAATCAGTGCAACCATCACCATTACCAATGCGGATTGTTATGGTGTTGCCAATGGTTCTGTAGTATTGGCTGGTTCCGGCGGTACTGGTGCCTTTACCTACAGCAAAGACACTGGTAATACCTATCAGTCCAGTGGTACTTTCAGCAGCCTTGCGGCCGGCACTTACCAGTTCCGCATCAAGGATGCCAATAACTGTACAAAAGACACCGTAGTAATAGTAACCCAGCCTGTACAGATCCTGGGTACACTGACCACCACGGCTTCGGTCATCTGTAATGAAAGCCCTGTAGACCTGGTATTCACCCAGACTTCAGGTGCAGCAGGCAGTCCGTTCACCCTGGTGATCAATGGCACTACGTATAATAACATAACCAGTGGCGTTCCCTTTGCCAGCGGCAATAATGCCGTGATGGCCAATGGACCCTTCACCATCTTCGATACCACCTCTGTAGGCGGAGAACCTCCAGTGAATGATATCCTGAATATTGAAGTAGGCGTGAAATTCAAGCCTGAAGTGAACGGCCAGATCACCGGTATCCGGTTCTACAAGCGGACCGTGAACACCGGTACACATGTCGGTAACCTCTGGTCTGCAACCGGCACCCTCCTGGGCACTGCCACCTTCAACAATGAATCAGCCTCCGGCTGGCAACAGGTGAACTTCAGCAGCCCCATTACGGTTACTGCAGGCACTACTTATGTAGCCTCTTACTTCGCACCCAACGGTGGATACGCCTACACGGCCAACGCCTTCAACGACAGTGTGCTCAACCCGAGTGGTACGCTGACTGCACTGAAAGGAACCGTGGGTAATGTAAATGGTGTGTACAATTACAATAACACCAGCATCTTCCCGACAGAGGGTTCTGTTGCCAATGCCAACTATCATGTTGACGTGGTATTTGTTCCCTTCAGCGGCCGTGCGCTGTACAACCTCACCAGCATAACATCTGCCGCAGGTTGTACCACCACTGGCAATGCCATCAGTACGGCAAGCGCTACTGTAACACAGGTATCCGCTTCCATCACCATCACCAATGTATTGTGTAATGGAGCCACTACCGGTGCGCTTTCCGTAACCGGACAGCACGGTACAGCACCCTACAGCTACAGCCTGAATAACGGGCCTGTACAGAATACAGGTTCCTTCACCGGACTGGCTGCAGGTTCTTATACCATTACCATCGTTGACGCCCTGGATTGTGCAAAAGACACCACCGTGACGATCACGCAACCGACCGCCATCAGCACTACCCTGGCACTGACCAATGTAGCCTGCTTTGGCAATGCAACCGGTGCGGTAACGCTCACCACTACCGGTGGTGCAGGTACCTTCCAGTACAGTATTGATACCGGAACTACCTATCAATCGGGTAACGTGTTCAACAACCTCGTTGCCGGAAACTATAGGATCCGCATCAAGGATGCCAATAACTGTACAAAAGACACGGCATTCACCATCACCCAGCCCACCGCACTCAGCGCCAGCCTGGTGATCACCAATGCCGATTGTTATGGCGTATCCAATGGATCCGTTGTACTGACCGGAACAGGTGGTGCAGGTACTTATACCTACAGCAAAGACACCGGCAACACCTATCAGTCCAGTGGTACTTTCAGCAGCCTTGCGGCAGGAACTTACCAGTTCCGCATCAAGGATGCCAACAACTGTACGAAAGACACCACGATCACGATCACTCAACCGGCATTGATCACCGGAACCCTGGCTTCTGCTGATGCAGTGACCTGCAACGGCAATGGCATCAGTCTGGTGTTCACGCAAACATCAGGCGCCGCCTCCGGACCGTATACTCTGGTGATCAACGGCACCACCTACAACAATGTAGTGAGTGGCGTTCCGTTTGCCAGCGGCAACAATGCAACCATTGCTACCGGTCCGTTCACGCTGTTCAACCCTGCGGATGCCAGTGGCTCCACTCCTTCCGGCGACCTCCTGCCGGTAGAGTTGGGTGTGAAATTCAAGCCTTCTGTAAACGGACGGATAACGGGTATCCGGTTCTATAAAGGGCCCGGAAACTCCGGAACCCATACCGGTTCACTCTGGTCGACCAACGGTACCCTGCTGGCCACTGCAACCTTCAGCGGTGAAACCGCTTCCGGATGGCAGGAAGTAAGCTTTAATACACCGGTGGAAATAACCAAAGACACGGTTTATATCGCTTCATACTATGCGCCGTTCGGTAATTATTCCTTCACTGCCAATACATTCAATGACAGTGTGGTGAATACCAGCGGTACACTTACAGGTCTGAAAGCCGGAGGTGCCAATGGATTCAATGGCCTCTACAACTATGGAGCAGGTGGTGTTATCCCGGCCAGCGGATCGGGCACCAATGCCAACTATTGGGTGGATGTGGTATTTGTACCGTCGAGCGGCACAGCCACTTACCAGCTGACCAGCATCGCTACTGCAGCCGGATGTACCACAACAGGTGCTCCGATCAGCACAGCGGTGATCACGATCAAACAGGTAAATGCATCCATAACCATCACCAATGCCACTTGTAACGGTGCTACCAATGGTGCCATCTCCGTAACCGGCAACAGCGGTACAGCCCCGTACACCTACCGTCTGAACAGCGGCAGCTTCCAGAGCAGTGGCAGCTTCACTGGTCTTGCAGCAGGATCCTATACGATCCGCATCAAGGATTCAACAGATTGTATCAAGGATACGGTAATCACTGTATCCGAGCCTGCGGCCATCAGCACCACTGCAACCGTAACCAATGCAAGCTGTTTCGGCTCATCCACCGGCTCATTCACCCTGAGCACAATCGGCGGTTCGGGCAGTTACCAGTACAGCATAGATACCGGAAACACCTACCAGTCGAGCAATGCCTTTGTGAACCTGGCGGCCAGAAGCTATCTGTTACGCATCAAGGATGTGAATAACTGTACCAAAGACACCGTGATTATTGTAGGACAACCCACAGCCGTTTCAGCCAGTGTTACATTAACGAACCCGAACTGTAACGGTGCCACCAACGGATCCGTAGTACTCAGCGGAACCGGCGGAACTGCAGGTTATACTTACAGCAACAATAATGGTGTGAGCTACCAGGCTTCCGGTACATTCAGTGGATTGGGTGCAGGAACCTTTACCTTCCGCATCAAGGATGCCAATAATTGTACGAAGGACACTACGGTTACGCTTACACAGCCTGCTGTATTGAGTGGAACACTGTCTGCTTCTTCTTTCTGTACCGGCAACCAGATCTATATCACCTATACAGCAGCCAATGGCACCGGACCGTTCAGTCTCGTGATCAATGATTCTGTATACACCAATATCACCAGCGGTATTCCGTTTGCAACAGGTGGAGTGGCCACGAATGCTTCAGAATCCTTCTTCCCGACTTCATCGATCGGCGGAGAGCCTACCGTGATCGACAATCAGGCTATTGAGACCGGCGTCAAGTTCCAGTCTACAGTTGCCGGCCAGATCACCGGTATCAGGTTCTACAAGCGCGCCTTCAATGCGGGAACACACAAAGGATCACTGTGGGCAGCAGATGGAACGCTCCTGGCACAGGCGACATTTGTCAATGAAACAGCCTCTGGCTGGCAGCAGGTGAACTTCACCACACCGGTGACCATTACCCCTGGTGTTACCTATATAGCATCGTACTATTCTCCGTTCGGCAGCTATGCATTTACTTCAAATGCATACACCAATAAAGATGTATACAATGCGAACGGTACATTGAAGATGCTGAAAGCATCCAGCACAGGCGGAAACGGCGTATTCCGTTACATATCAGGTGGCGGATTCCCGAACCAGGCATCAGCACAGGACGCGAACTATTGGGTAGATGTGGTGTTTACCAATACCGCCCAAACGGCCAAATACACATTAACCAAGATCACCAGCGCCAGTGGTTGTGAAGCTACGGGTGCCCCGATCAGTTCGGTTGATGTAGCGATGACCGGACTGAGCCTTTCGATCACCAAGTCGGTACTGACCTGTCTGGAAAATACCGATGGTTCATTCAGCATCACAGCAACCGGTGGTACCGCTCCGTTCCAATACAGTAAGGACGGCGGCGCAACCTTCCAGGCCAGCAATTCCTTCACCGGACTCGCTGCCGGAACCTACTCGGTGCGCGTAAAAGATGCTACGGATTGTACGAAAGACACCACGGTTGTGATAGATGTGGAGAAAGCCACCTGGACCGGCGCAGTGGATACCGATTGGCATACTGCAGGCAACTGGAGTACCAACCAGGTACCGACCTCAACCACGCACGTCATCATCCCGGTAACTGCCAATGAGTGTATCATCAGCAGCCAGGATGCCAATGCAGCCAGTGTACAGGTACGTACCGGTGCCACGATCAGGGCCAACAATAACCGGAAACTGACCATTGCCGGAAAATGTGCCACCCTGCCGGCCAACTGACCTTAAGTAAATTCAAACCAATAAAAAGCCTTCCGATACGGAAGGCTTTTTTTTATTGATTACATGCCATCAGAAAGATTGGATCCATTGCCCCAGTAACTGGAGGGCCCGTTGCATACTGGTTTCCCCAACATCTGCAGTTGCCGTGAACGGATGTACCCCATTCACTCCCAGCAAGGGTGAATCTTCGCCCTGCTCAAACACCGAGAGATCGGTCAATCCGGGGTGCGTATACAGCATAATGGATGTTTCATTCCGGGCAGCATGATCGTTCATGAAATCCCACTGATCTTTTTCTTCATCCGTAATCCCTTTCAAATTCAGCCCGAACTGCTGCTCCCATCGGGGAATATTCTCACACCAGCGTTTGCGGGAAGGGCCATGGCCATGCGCAAAAACGGCCTTGAACCCGGCCCGCTTTAATTGACCGAGAATATTTTCAAGGAGCTGGATAAAGAAATCGTCACTGACCCAATAGGCACTACCGGGTAATTGCTGGTGGGGACTGGTTGATTTGGCGTAGTCCATGCCAACAATATAAGACCCATCTTCCCGATCCATCCTCCGGTCGGGGCCCAGAAATAACGGAGGCAAAACAATGCCGCCGAACTTTTCGGCAGCCTGTATCATCAACGCCTCGCTTTGGAGCGAATCGGCCCCCAGGGGCAGGTGTTCCCCATGCCACTCGAGTGTACCTAAAGGCAGGTAAGCCAGGGGTAGCTGTTGCAGCCGCTCCCGGAACTGGGAAGGACGCAGATAACTGTACTGTACGGGCTCTTCCATACGGTCTTTTTGTAAATGTAGGCGAAAAAAAATTGCCCCCGTATTTGGTACGGGGGACAATACTTCAACACAACATAAACCTGACCTGATGAAACAAACAAGCGATGAAATCCCGATGAACTATTGTATGATGAGTTTGCCGTTATAGGCCTTATTGTTCAGCATTGATGATATCCGGATCCAGTAAACACCTTTCCCCCACCAGGATTCGGTGGGCAGGTCCAGCTGCAAACCGCCTTTCAGAATGGTCTGGTTACTGCGGTCCATCACCCGGCCCGAAGCATCCAGGATCTCGATGATATAATCACCACCTTCAGCCACATTCAGCTGGATCCGGGCCGGTTGTCCGGCAGCAACCGGGTTGGGCATTACTTTTATATCTTTTGTTTTCACAATTTCAGGCAGTACATCATCCCATTGCCTTTTTACTTTCTCTCCAAAACCTACCTCTTTCCGTTCCACCAGCATACCCACAACTAAACCAACTACAGGCCTGAGTGAATCTTCCAGTATCAACGGTGTCATCGGAATGGTGTCTGTACTATTATCCATAACGGATGACACTTTCACCGGATCAAGATATACCTGTATCGACGTTTCTTTCTGTGGTGTAACCATGATCCCTGTTTTCTCCATACCGGCTGCTGACACTTCCACTTCCAGTACCTGATCTTTGCCCTCATAGAGAAAGTTGAACCGGCCTTCCGCATCGGTCACTATGGTTTTCCCAATGGCGGGAATATAAACAGATGCTCCGGCAACAGGCTTAAGGGTAAGTGCTGCCAATACTCTTCCACTCACTTTTTTCACGCCACCCTCATCATCCGGTTTACCTTTTTTCTGTGTCTTACCATCATTAGCCCCGATCACCACCACTCCCTTCATCTCATAATCGGGCAGCTTTTGCTGCGCCACTGCAGAAAAACTGCTGAAAAGACCTGCCACAAACAGCATCCACGCATTGCGGTACCGGGGCTTTGCAGCCGGTGTCAGCATCCTGCCGATCTGTTCCGCTGAAAACCTGCCACACATTTTACTGCCCTTCCGGTTGATCTGATACAAAAGTTCCTGATCGCTCATGCCGCTGAAATCGGTGAGGGTTTTGGAACAAACGGCACAGAAACGGCCCTGTTCTACTGGCGTCATCTGCTCCCAGTTTTCATGGCAGGGTTCGGGGATGGATAAGATCGTTTTCATATTGTTGAGTTTACTGAGTTTTGCTGAGTATACAGTCTAATGACTTCTTCCTTCTGTCTTCTGTCTTCTGTCTACTGGCTACTTCTTTTGCGCTGTCGCTTCCTTCGCATTCAAAATCATCCGCACAAACTCAGCACGATAGCCTTCCCGGTCTTCGCCAATGGCACTACGGGCCAGCTGCCAGGCCTTATCCCAGTCCGACTCCTGTTTGAATTCAGAATTACGGAGCAGCATGCCGAATTCGGCAACTGCTGTAGCAAAGCGCAGGTTCTCAGAGGCTTTTTCCAGTGTCACCGGCTTCTGGTTCAGGACATGTACAATAAGTTTGCTTTTGTTCTCATCGGGAGCTTTGTAGCGGAACTTGATGGTCATCCATTCAGTGGAATGGCTGGTAATCACCACTTCTTCTTCATGTCTTTGCTGGTACTTCAGTGGATCCACTGATTCAATGAAGCTGCTTTTCACCCCAACCGGTATTACTTCATAGAGTGCGGTTACTGTATGGCCACTGCCCAGCTCACCGGCATCTTTCTTATCATTATTGAAATCCTCCTTGTTCAGCAGACGGTTTTCATATCCTATGAGACGGTAGGCCTGTACCAGTTCAGGATTAAATTCCACCTGGATCTTTACATCTTTGGCTATGGTAAATAATGTACCACCGAATTCATTACCCAACACTTTCCGGGCTTCATTGAAATTGTCGATATAATTGTGATTGCCATTCCCTTTATCGGCCAGTTTCTGCATTTTCGCATCCTGGTAATTACCTGTACCGAAACCGAGTACAGATAGAAAAATGCCTTTCTCCCGTTCTTTTTCGATCAGGGTGATCAGTTCATCATCACTGCTCATTCCCACATTAAAATCGCCATCAGTGGTCAGGATCACGCGGTTGTTCCCGCCTTTCACCATTTCCTTTGAGGCTATGGAATATGCCAGCTCAATACCTTCTCCACCTGCTGTGGAACCACCGGCTTCCAGTTTGTCGATCGCATTTTTGATCTCCTGCTTTTTACTGCCAGAAGTGGCAGGCAAAACCAGACCGGCATTTCCGGCATAGGCCACCAGGGATACTTTATCCTGGGGGCGCAACTGGTCTACCAGCAGACGCAGGGCTTTCTGTACCAGGGGGAGTTTGTTCTCCTCCATCATGGAACCGGAAACATCCACCAGGAAGACCAGATTGGAAGGAGGCAGGTTCTCCACAGGAATGTTCTTGCCCTGCAAGCCAACCAGGATGATCTTATGTTGGGTATTCCAGGGACAGGCAGCAACTTCCGTATTGATGGAAAAGGGGTCAGCGCCTGTGGGCTGGGGGTAGTTATATTTGAAGTAATTGATCATTTCTTCAATACGTACTGCACCGGCCGGGGGGAGTTGTCCCTGATTGAGGAAACGGCGCACATTGGCATAAGAAGCCGCGTCAACATCTATTGAAAAAGTGGATAAGGGATTCTGACGGCTTTCCAGAAAGCGGTTTTCCGTAATGCCATCATAGCCTTCGCGGCTGAACGATTCCCGGTAATCATCCGCTTCATAGCTATACCCCACCACTCCGGGCGCTGGCGCCACCTTCGTGCCATTAACTGTAGTAATGGAATAGCCGATTTCCTTTTTCTGTTTGCTGACCCCCATTCCGGTTACCACTACTTCTGTCAGCACCTGAGTCGATGGTTTCAGTTTAATGGTAAGATTTGAAAGGGTGCCGGTTACCTTCAGTTCCTGTTCTTCATATCCAATGGCAGTGAAAAGAAGTGTTGCGCCGGCGTTCTTTACAGACAAGGTAAAATTGCCCTGGAGATCGGTAGCCACGCCTTTATCAGTCGTTCCTTTGATCATAACACTGGCATAGGGCAACGGGTTTCCGGTTGCCGCATCGATTACCTTACCGCTAACGGTCAGGTTCAGTGCCCAATAAAAGGAGAAGAGGAAGGGCAGGGAAAACAAGGTCAGCAAAATAGGTTTCCGCATAAAAGGTGTTTTGTACTGGATGGCGATCCATACCGGATTACACAACCCGGCTGAAAAAAATTTTATTATCTTGTTCAACCAATTGGCTTTCATCAAGAACATACCTAACCCGGAGCAGCCCGATAACGGGCTGGTCAAGCTGTACCAGCAAACCGGCGATATGGCCGTACTGGGTGAACTCTACCAGCGTTATATGGAACTGGTATATGGTGTATGCCTGAAATACCTCAAAGAGCCGGAGGCGGCCAAAGATGCTGTGATGCAGGTGTTTGAGGAACTGGTGGTCAAGCTGAAAAAGCACGAAGTGGAGAACTTCAAAAGCTGGCTCTATACATTAGCTAAGAATCACTGTCTCATGCAGTTACGCAGTCCGCGCCACATGAAAACCACCGAATTCAAGACCGAACTTATGCAATCGGAGGAAGATGTGCATCTGAATGGCGTGATGACCCGCGAAGCCAATCTGAACGCTATGCAGCAGTGCCTGGACACCCTCCCGCCGGAACAGAAAGCCGCTGTTGAACAATTCTACCTGCAAGGGAAATGTTATAATGAAATTGCCGAAAGCACCGGAATGGAATGGAATAAAGTGCGCAGCCATATCCAGAATGGCCGCCGGAACCTGAAGATCTGCATGGAAAAATCGGGTGCGCCGGTAGCCTTAAATAAAGACCATGAGTGAAATGCCGAACGATAACAAATCTTATACTGCTGCGGATTTCCGCCAGTATGCCGAAGGCCGGATGCTTCCGGCAGAACGGCATGCCCTGGAAAAAGCAGCATTGGAAGATCCTTTCCTGGCGGATGCGCTGGAGGGTTATCTGGATGCTTTTGCGTCCCATGGAGCAGAACCTGTAAAAGCCGGTTTGGAGGCAGCCCAGTCTGCCCTGGCAGAAAAAACCAGGGAACGCCCTGTAATTGCTCCGGTCGTTCCGATGCGCAGCAACCGTTGGTGGGCCGCTGCCGCAGTTATTGCTGTATTGATCCTGGCTGGCTGGTTTCTTTTTAATCCTGGCGAAAAACCGGAGGAAAATACCATTGCCGTTACACCCCCTGCCCCTGCTGCCCCCCCGGTAACCGTTACGCCCAAAATTGACACAGTTACGCCTTCAGGGAATGCCGCAGTCCAGGAATCTGTTGAAAAAGAAAAAGCCCGGGAATCTGCATCATTGGCCCATGAGCAAAAAGAACTGAATCAACATCTTGACAGGAAGAGTACAACGGTAGCCCCCCCTGTGGCTGATGTAGTATCAGCAGATGATAAAAAAGCTGAACAGCTGGAAAAAGTCGCTGCGGAAGAAGTCAACCAGGCTGCCCCTAAAAAAGAGCAGGCTGCCAGCGCCTCCGTACAGCCTTCCCTGTTACTCAACAATTTTGAAGGAAGAGTGACCGACCTCAACAATAACCCGTTGTCGAATGCCACCGTACGGATTGCCAATACCAATAACGGGGTAATGACAAATGACAAAGGTTATTTCAACCTGAAAAGTGCCGACTCTGTTGTTCCGGTGGAAATCACCGTAGTCGGTTATGCCACGCAAAACACCCAGTTACGCAGTACAGACAAGGCCCTGAATACCATCAAACTTCCGGAAAACAAAAGCGCCCTCAGTGAAGTGGTGGTGGTAACCAAGCCTGCCGCTGACCGGAAAAAAGAAAAGACTGTTTACCGCAATCAGTCACCTACCGTAATGGTCCAGGATGCCGAACCTGCCAGTGGCTGGCTGGAGTTCGACAATTACCTGCAACAAGCCAAATCCTTCACAGCCGCACAGAAACTGGATTCGGGTGATGTGGTGCTCTCCTTCCTGGTAGACCGGAACGGAAAACTCTCCTCCTTCCGCATCGAGCAATCCCTCAGTGAAGTACAGGATGCAGAAGCCGAGCGCCTGATCAAGGCTGGCCCCACTTGGCGACTGCTGAAAGGACGTAAGGCACGGGCTACTGTAATTATCCACTTTTAAGGCTGCAGCGATTACCGCCCCGCTTAATCCCCCTAATTTTGCGGAAACTCTATTTGATATGAGAAAATTAATCGTTTGCCTGCTTGCACTCAGCCTTTCCGCTGCTGAGGTAACAGCCCAGGGACTCCGTACACCGGCGCCCTCGCCCACTACTACTGTTAAACAGGATTTCGCCCTTTCCAGCATTGAATTATCGTATTCCCGCCCCGCCAAAAAAGGCCGCACCATCTTTGGTGACCTGGTACCCTATGGCAAAGTTTGGCGCACTGGTGCGAACAGCGCCACCACCCTCACTTTCGGTGAAGATGTAACCATCGGAGGCAAAACCGTTAAGGCTGGGAAATATGGTCTGCTGACCATCCCCGGAGCTTCAGACTGGACTGTGATCCTTTCCAAACAACTGGATGTAACCAGCCCAGCTGCCTATAAACAGGACCAGGACCTGCTCCGCGTTACAGTACCCACAGCCCAACTCCCCATGTCGATCGAGAACTTCACCATCATGTTCGGCAACATCACTTCCAGCACCTGCGAGATCTGGATGATGTGGGACCAGACTTTTGTCGCCCTTCCCGTTTCTGTGGATGTAGACAGCAAAGTGATGGCGCAGATCAACACGATCATGAGTCAGGATGGTCGTCCTTATTTCAATGCGGCGTTGTATTATATGGATAATAACAAGGACCTGAACAAGGCCCTGGAGTGGTTCAATAAGGCCGCAGAGCAACAACCCGACGCCTACTGGGTACTGTACCAGAAAGCCAGTTGCCTGGCCAAACTGGGCAGAAAAGCTGATGCTATTGCTACAGCCCAGAAGTCAATCGAACTGGCTAAAAAAGGCCAGAACGATGATTATGTAAAACTGAATGAAGACCTGATCAGGAAATTGAAATAAACACTGTAAAGTGATTCAGAATCAATCCCGTTCCGTCGGAACGGGATTTTTGATTTTCCCCAGAAAAGGCTGCAATAGCAGCGCAAATCCGATCACTCCAAAGGCGCCGATCAGGTTCAGCCAGAGGAAGGAAATGCTGTCGGTAAAGTAGACCGCGATCACCAGGATCTCAGCCAGTATGGCTGCCCAGAACACAGCAGTGCCTCCTACCCGCTTCACGAAGAAAGCGACCAGAAAGATCCCCAGGATGGTTCCATAAAACCAGGAGCCGAGTATGTTCACGGCCTCGATCAGGCTGTTGCCAAGGTTATAGGCGAACTGGGCGATCACCACACAGAACACCCCCCAGATCACGGTATAGGCTTTCGACCAGCGGTATTCCTGCTCCGGACTTTGCGGGGCTTTCACATAGTGCTGGTGGAAATCGATCATGGTACAGGAAGCCAGAGAATTCAGTGCCGCGGCAATGCTACTCCAGGAGGCCAGGAAGATGATAGCGATGATCAGTCCCACGATACCCCTTGGCAGGAAGTCGCCCACAAAGCGCAGGAAGATATAATTCGTGTCTTTCCCGTCCGAACCCGGATTGGCTTTTTTGACCAGTTCCCGGATCTGGTCGCGGATGGCTTTGGCCGCCTTTTCCTGATCCTGCACGATCTCACGGCGTACGGAAACTGCCACCGCATCCCCTGCCTTAATGGAACGGGCCAGGGCCAGCGCGGCTGCCTGCTGGATTTCCTGCACGCTGTCGTATGAAGCCGCCAGACGGGCATAGGGTTGGGCCCATTGGCTTTGTTTCACAACATTCTCCTCTTCCAGATTGAAGTGCGCGGGCGCTTTCTGGAACTGGTAAAAGGAGAAAATAATAACACCAATGAGGAGGATAAAAAACTGCAAGGGAATCTTGACCAGGCCGTTCATGAGCAGGCCGATCCGGCTCTCCGTAACACTTTTCGCCGTAAGGTAACGGCCCACCTGGCTCTGGTCGGTACCGAAATAACTCAACATGAGAAAGAAGCCACCGATAATACCGCTGAACAGGTTATAGCGGTCGTTCCAGTCGAACCCTTTTTCAGTAAACCCGGTGGTTATCACATTCAGCTTGCCGCTCTTTCCGCCAATATGCAGGGCTTCTGATAGCCCCACTCCTTCCGGCAAGCCCTCCACAGCATACCAGGCTGCGGTAAACATGGCGGCATAGATTATGATGAACTGGAGTTGCTGTGTATAAGCCACCGCACGGGCACCACCCATTGTGGTATAAATGATCAGCAGTCCCCCCATGGCGATATTGGTCAGATAGAAATTCCAGCCCAGCAGGCTATGCAGCACAATGGAGGGGGCGATCACACTGATGCCGGTACTGAGTCCCCGCGACAACAAAAAGAGAAAGGAGGTCAGTGACCGGGTTTTCCGGTCAAACCGTTGCTGCAGGTACTCATAGGCCGTAAACACTTTCATTTTATGAAAGATGGGCACGAAGCTGATACAGAGCACCACCATCACAATGGGCAGGCCAAAATAGTATTGCACAAACCGCATCCCGTCCGTATACGCCTGTCCGGGTGCCGTAAGAAAGGTAATAGCACTGGCCTGGGTGCCCATCACACTCAGCATCACGATCCACCAGGGCATTTCGCGGTCGCTCAGGAAATAGCCTTCCAGGTTCCGGGAGGTACGGCTTTTCCATACCCCATAAAGAATGATCAGCAGCAGGGTGCCGCCCAGAACGATCCAGTCGAGTGCGGCAAATTTCATGCGTAATGTTTGGTAAAGAAATAGAAGGCAATGATGAGCAATACCAGCACACCCAATACAAGGCTGTACCATCCCTTCCAGGAGGAAAAGAGGGGAACCTTTTCTTTATACTGCTGTTCAGTCTTCATCCGATTGCTTTTTAGGAGCAGATGCAATTAAAACATACAACAAGCTGATTACTACACCAATCAACAGGCCGAATGCGAATTTTTTTATAAGCTTGCCAATGATCACTCCGGAAAATACGGCAATGGCAAAGGCGACTCTGGGATTCACCTTACTCATCTTAAAAGGCTTTTTTCCGGTTCAGGGCAATCAGGTTGGCAAAGAGGCGGTAAGCCCCGGGAACACCGGCGGGCAGTTCCCGGAAAAAGACCAGTCCACTATACACAAACTTCCCCTTTCCATAGTCTGCAATGATCAGGCTGCCCTTCTGTGCGGGCTCCCCGGGGTCACCCATAGAGAGGGGTGTCTGATATGAAATATCCAGTGGCTCCTGTGCAAAATAGATCCCCCGCTCCTGGATCCAGCCATCGAAATCGGCAGTGGTGATCTTGTTGGGGTAATTCAGCACCGGATGGTCAGGTAACAGAAAATCCACTTTCGCCTTTTCATCCGTCACCCGGTTGCGGGAGATCGTAAAAGGAAAAGGCCCGATCGAGCTCTTTACGTTGCTGATGAAGTTATTGGTGTTATACTGGACGATCAGGTTGCCGCCCTCCTTCACATAGTTCATCAGCACTTCATATTTAGCCAGCATGAAGTCATTCACATTGTAAGCACGTACCCCGGTAACAATGGCGTCGAACTGTTTCAGGTAGGCCGGAGTCAGGTCTTTTTCCTTTAAGAGCGTCACTTCATAGCCCATCTGGATCAGGGCAATATTCACTTTATCGCCCGCCCCTTCTATATAGCCCACTTTCTTCCCTACTGTCTTCAGGTCCATATTCAGCACTTTAACGGCATCCTGGTAGAAGTAGTGGATATGGGGAATATGGTTGTAGTGGATGCTGGTGGTATTCAGGAAAGCGGGTTGTTCCTCTCCCCCGTTCTTCAATTCGGCAAAAGCCTGCACATAATCCTGGGTCCGTTTCTCCATCATGGCATTGCTGATCGGGAAGGTATAGGTGCGGTTCAGCCCTTTTGCCAGGGTGAAAGCACTGTCTTTTTTCACTTGTGCCGTGGTCATCATCCGGCTGGTAACCGTAGCAGAATAGTTCTTGTAGTTCCGGTAGGCATTCACGGTAATATCCACGGGATACTCCTGCTTTTCATTATTCCGGAAGATCACGATGCTGGGATCTGTGGAAACTGCCACGCCGGGAACGATCACCAGAGGCTCATATAACTCCCCACGTACCGGGTCTGTATATTTAAATTGTACCGGCTTGGAAATGGTGAGTGCTTCTCCCCCGACCTGGAGTTGAAATGCTACCTGAAAGGGAGCCGGATTCTGGGGGAGGCCGATCAACAGGGGATCATTTACATTGAAGGAACCCGGAGCCATTTTTTCGATCAGCCAATAGGGTTGGGTGATCGGTTTATTGTTCTGTACAAATACCGGTCGGAACCAGTTATACGTCTGGTTCCGGCCCATGGTCAGACTGAATGCCGTATCCGTACCTTCCAGACCGAAGCCGGTCAATTTTACTGGTGCGCCGAGACGATTATTGGCGGATACCGTAACACGGATGGAATCACCCTGTACTGCATATTCATTGGAAGTGGTGGCTTCCAGCCAGAGGCCACTGCAATCTTCGATCAGCTGCTGCACTTCGGCCAGTTTCTGTTTCTTCCAATAGCCATCGGGCAGGCTGCGCATTAGTTTATATAGTCTGACCAGTTGCGGTACTGATGCTTCCGGATTACGCAATGAATAAGCTGCCGCAACAGAATCGATCAGGGCTGTAACACCCGCACTGCCGGGAACCCGGATCCAGTCGGTCTGGATATCTTCCATGATATCGGATTTCGCAGCCGGACCTTCCAGGGTTACAAAATATTCAAAAGCCGGGCCGCGCTGTGCCGGAACTCCAAAGCCCTGACTCTTGTGCTGGCTGCGGCTTTCGGCTGCAATTTCTCCATAACTCTTCCCAAGTATGGGATTATAGGTCCCCACATCTATTTTAAGCTGGTCTTCACTTGTAGTATTGCCGCCGCCGAAATTGAAGGTATTCCAGAACAGGCGTTTGGCCTGCCATACGGTAACCCCCAGCTTGAGTTGTTCCGGAAAACGGTTGGGATCAGCTGCTGCTTTGAAGGCTTCATGGGCCAGGACAGCTGAACCGGAATGATGGCCATGACCGGCCCGGGCATCTTCCGGAAAACGGGCGATGATCACATCGGGCTGGAATTTCCGGATCACCCAGACCACATCACCCAGTACTTTGTCCTTTTCCCAGGTAGCCAATGCTTCTTCAGTGGTTTTGGTGAAACCAAAATCGAACCCACGGGTAAAGAACTGCTCTGCCCCATCCACCCGCCGGGCTGCCAGCAGTTCCTGTGTACGGATCAGTCCGAGGTCAACACCTTGTTCATCGCCGATCAGGTTCTGCCCGCCATCACCCCGGGTAATGGAAAGATATCCGGTGCGGTATTGCCGTTCTTTCGAGAGCCAGGCCAGCAGGCGGGTGTTTTCATCGTCTGGGTGGGCGGCTACATAGAGCACGCTGCCCAGCACACGGAGTTTTTGGATCTGCAGGTAGATATCAGCGGAATTATGGACAGCAGGTGTTTGCGCAGACAAAGTGCAAACGGTAATGAGCAGTAAGCCGCTCAGGAGCATTTTTCTCATGCAGGCAAGATTTATACAACAAACGCACTATTTACGGATCGTTCTGACAAATATATACGGGCCATTCCGGGATCCCCATACCTGTTGCTGGTCGGCATTCCAGCCCCGGTCCCAGGTACGCATTTCATTCTTGCTGATTGCAGCCTCACTCGTGGCGTAACTGGCTCCCTGTAGGGTACTCAGGCAATCCTGGCCTTCTGTACCACCGGTATAGCCGCCGGATTTGGTTTTCCGAAGATACACTTCACATCCCACCTTATTACCCAGTGCCTGAAATTTAACGGAGTCGAAGCGCCTGGGCTCTTTCCACCATCCGGCATACTTATCCGGCTCTTTCAGTTCAAATACCTGGCTCACCAGTGTACTGTCGTCAGCTATATACAAATGATACACCCTTTGACGATACGGCCGCGCCGGACTTGCGGCTATTGCCTGTTCCACATAAAGCCATACCCCGTCTTTGCGCCGGGTCCAGATCGGGCGGATCTCGAGCAGGATCTCCTGGAAGCTGGTATCCGCCTTGGCCTGGTTATGGTTGCTGAAACTGCCGGTCATCAGAGCTTTCAGTTGCTGCAGGTCCCTTGTACTGGTTTTTTGTGCCAGCAGGGGCTGCAGCAAAAAGAAAAGGCAGGCAGACAACAGGAAGGCTTTCATCCTGCAATAATCGTAAAAAGAAGCGGGGCGGCAAAGTTCCGCAGCCGTCCGGGTTCCGTAATTTTGAGCCATGCCGGTCCAGTTTGCGTCAATTAATTCAGGGAGTAATGGAAACTGCTATTATGTAGGTACGGATACCGATGCCGTCTTAATTGATGCGGGCATTTCCTGCCGGGAAACCGAGCGGCGGATGGAGCGCCTGGGACTGGGCTGGGATAAGGTGCGCGCTATCTTCATTTCCCATGAGCACAACGACCATGTTACCGGCCTTACGGCCATCGGGCGTAAGTACCAGTTGCCTGTTTACCTGACTGCAGGCACCCTGCGGCAATTGCCTGTTCCGCTTGAACGGGTGGAAACCCGACTGTTCAAGGCGCCGGAGCAGATTATTATGGGCAGCCTTACAGTAACAGCATTTAATAAATTCCATGATGCCGGAGAACCAGTCAGTTTTGTAGTATCAGCAGGTGGGCTCAACGTTGGCGTATTTACCGACCTGGGCCATGCCTGTAAAGAGCTAACCCACTATTTCCGGCAATGCCAGGCCGCCATCCTGGAGAGCAATTATTGTGATGACATGCTCACCAATGGAACCTATCCCGAAGCCCTGAAACGCCGGATCAGGGGAAATAATGGTCACCTCTCGAACGACCAGGCCCTGGCCCTGTTCCGCTCGCACCGGCATGCACAGCTGCAACATCTGGTACTGGGCCATTTGTCGCAACATAACAATACCATGGATAAAGTAAGGGAGCTCTTCCTCCCCCATTCCAATACTACTCAGATCACTGTTGCCTCAAGGCACAGGGAATCCGAAATATTTCAATTGAACCCGGACCTGATGCGGGTACCCATTCGTATCAGTGGCGTAAAGGCAGCGGTTCAGGGAAAGTTGTTCTAGAAGTCCCACCAAAAAAAAGAGCCCCGTTTGGGGCTCTTGCTATTTAAAAGGCTCTGATCTGACTTAGTTACGGATGCTGAATTCCACACGACGGTTATTGGCACGGCCGGCTGCTGTTTTGTTATCAGCAATGGGTTTGTCCTGGCCAAAACCGGTAGCCACCAGGCGGCCACCATCAATGCCCTTGCTGACCAGATAGGCTTTCACAGCTTCTGCACGCTGTTGAGAGAGCGCCATATTTTTAGCTGCAACTCCGGTATTGTCAGTATGACCGTCTACATTGATTCCGATGGAGCTGTATTTGTTCATGATCACTACCAGTTCATCCAATTCTTTAGTTGCTTGTGCAGTGAGTTTGGAACTGCCGCTTACAAAGGTTACATTCTTTGCATTGAAGTTCATTTCTTCCAGGCGGGGGCAACCGAAGTTGGACACAGGTCCGGCTACATCGGGGCAACGGTCTTCGTCATCCGCTACGCCATCATTATCCTTATCCGGGATGGGACAGCCATCATATTTGGCTACACCAGCCTGATTAGGGCATTTGTCTTTGGAGTCCTGGATACCATCGCCATCTGAATCGGGACAGCCATTGAAGATCTTGGCACCAGCCACATCGGGGCAAGTATCGTCTTTATCAGCAATGCCATCGCCATCGCGGTCGGGGCAGCCATTCATGGTTTTAGGGCCGGCTACAGTGGGACAGCCATCCACATCATCGGTAAGACCATCACCATCCGTATCCTTTTTAACAGGGGGTGGCGGAGGAGGAGGCGGAGGAGGAACCACTTTCGCGGCAGGTTTGGCGCATTTACCGAGTTCAAAGATATCCACGCTGATGCGGGCAAAGAGGAAACGGCCATTATACCCGAACTGGTTACCGTTAAAGAGGAATCTTCCACGGTTACTGAGGTCGCGGCCGGAAGCATAGCCTCCGGTAGTTTTATTTACACCCAGTGTATTCGACACCGGAGCATTGTAATACATATTGGGATCATTCCGGTTGTCCATGAAGATCCGCTCCGGATAGATATCAAACAGGTTGTTGGCTCCTACGGATACATTCAGTCCGGGACAAGCCTTGTAGGTGAATACCAGGTCAGTTGTCCAGCGGGCGTTGAAGGTCTGGTCTGTTTCCAGAGCTGCATCATTCCAGTATGCTCCGGTTGCCGCATTGCGGGAAGCAGGATCCGCAGCATTCAGTGTAGTGATCTTGCCGAAACGTACAGAACGGGCCAGGATATTCCAGCGGCGCAGGTCGTAGTTAAAAGTAATATTGACCTTGCTCTGCGGCTGTCCTACTTCGATACGGGACCTTTGCTGGCGATCGAACAACGCTGTGCTGAGGTCGTTAGCAGGGTTCTTGGAAGGATCGCTGAGACTGGGGTTATTCACGGCATCATCAATCACGGAGTTGGTCTGCAGTTTGCCTACCACACTGTTCTTATTGAAGTTTGCGGCAACAGAAAGTGTGGCATTACCGGCACCCAGGCGGAAGCGGTCTGTAAGTACCACATCAACACCTTTGGTTTCCGTATTAACGGCATTGGTCCAGAACTGCAGGGCGTTGATGGTGGGATCAACACCATTGCTGGTCATGATCGAATTCACCAGCGGGTTGCTGCGGTTGAACTGGGTGGAGAGTACAATACGGTTATCGATACGGATGAAATAGGCATCTACAGTGAATGTGATATTCCGGTTCAGGTTCCCCACCACACCTACGGTAGCAGACTTGGACAATTCGGGAGAAAGTCCATCGATACCGAAGGCGTTCTTCACGATCGGGTTATAGTTGTTTGCAGTAAGGGCCTGGGAAGGTGTGGCACCAACAAACTGCGTGGAAGTATTCTGGAAATAGCGCTGGTGCAGTGAAGGGGCGCGGAAGCCGGTTGACACAGAACCACGGAAGGCCAGGTTCTTATCCACTTCATATCGGGTTGCGATCTTACCGCTTATATTATCATAATTGGCCTGGAACTCGTCATAGGTTTCATAGCGCACAGCGCCACCCAGGGTGAGTTTGGGACCACGGTATTCGAGATCAGTATAGGCTGCATAGATACTGCGCTTAGCGGTTACAGCATCCGTGGGCTGGAATCCCGGGAAAACCTGAGCACCGGAAACAGCGGTTCCGGGGCTGAATGTGAAATAGGAATTGGTACCGGGATAAGGCGGAATCGGGTCGGGCTGGAACTGGCGGCCTCCATTCAGGTAAGAGTTGGGTTCACCAGCTCCGATCAGGAAGCGTTCATAGCGGTATTCTGTACCCAGCGCCAGGTTGACAGAGCGGCTGGAACCGAGTTCGAATTTGCGGTCGAGATCCAGGTTGAAGGTATTCTGCAGGAAGTTCAGGCGGCCTGCATAGAATTCTGTCTGGATCGTATTGCTGGCCGGCAGGGAGGAGTTGCCGGTATTCTTGATATCGTAAGAAAGGTTATTGGCGCCATGGGTATTGCTGATATCCATATCCCATTTGCCGAGATCCACTTTCAGTCCGGCCAGGAAAGTATGGTCGGAAAGGGTAGTATGGATCTGCGGCAGGAATCCATCATAATAGAATCGTTGTCCATTGGCCAGAACAGGCTGCTGGCTCCAGGAGTTGGGGTTACGGCTGAATCCTGTAGCTGATCCGGTACGGCGGGAATAACCACCGGTAACATACAGTTCCACATTCTTGCTCAGCGGGGTTCCGGCATTCACAAAAGCACCGAAGTTATTATTAGCGGAGTTGCCTGCAACAATATTGCGGCGGTTGTAACCGCGTGATTTTTCTACAGAGCGGTCGAGATCCATCAGCCAGCGGTAATAATCCACTGCTGTTACGCCACTGGGAACAGCCGCACTGCCCGGAAGCGTGCCACCATTTCCATAATAGATGAGCGGGGTATTGTCCAGACCGCTGCGGTTTGTGGCATCGCGTTTCAGCCACTGTCCGCTGACATTTACATAAGCCCCATTTTTCCAGCCCCAGCCACCGGAGAAATCGATCTGGCGGTTAAGACCGTCGCGGATATTTACACCGCCTGCATAAGGCATCGTGGTGAAATTCTGTCCGGCCATGCTGGAAATATTGAGGCCCTTATAACTCTTTTTAAGTACAACGTTGATCACCCCGGCAATGGCATCAGAGCCGTATTGGGCAGCGGCGCCATCACGCAGAACTTCGATCCGTTCAATAGCTGAAACCGGTATGGTATTCAGGTCGGTACCTACAGAACCCCGGCCTACCGATCCGTTGATATTCACCAGTGCAGTATTGTGATATCTTTTTCCGTTAACCAGTACCAGTGTCTGGTCGGGTCCCAGGCCGCGTAAACCGGCAGGGTCGATATGGTCGGTGCCATCGGTAACAGTCTGGCGGGCCGACTGAAAAGAGGGTGCTACATAAGTGAGCATCTGCGATACATCCGCCTGAGCAAAATTCTTTACTTCTTTGGCGTTGATCACATCTACAGGTACAACAGTATTGAGTTTACTACGGGGCTGACGGGAGCGGGAGCCTACCACCACCACATCCGTGAGGTCGCCGGTAGTATTCATGCTGGCATTCTGTTCAACCGTTTCACCAGCACGTACCACCACCTGAACGCGTTGTGAGCTGGCGCCCACATAGGTGATCAGCAGGGTATATGCACCGGGTTTAACTTTAAGGGAATACGCTCCGCCGGCATCGGTGAGGGTACCACCGCGCTGCCCTTCAACAGATACAGATGCGCTGCTCAGGGGATTGCCATTGGCATCCTTTACAACACCTTTAATGGTTCCTGTGGTTTGAGCATACGTCCAGTTAGCGGCAAGCATCAGGAATACAAAGAGGCCCGCGCTTCGAAGCGTGCAGATGAAATTTCTCATAAACTGACTCAGTTTGGTTTGATTTTACGGCTCACAGTGATACCGGAACGATACCGAAAGATAACGGATTTCCGTCATAATCCGGTTCATAAAAATAGGCATTTTAGGGGTAAGGAAAAAAAGAAGGAAATGGGTAGTTTCCTTACTTTTAGGAGGTGTATAAAGCATGATTATGAAAAAGTTCCCTTTTCTCCCCATTCTCCTTTTTTTGTCGGGTACGGCCTGTCATACCAGCCGGAAAGCCATACCGCAAGCCGACCTGAATCCGTATCAGTATACCATTGAAAAAAAGGCTGCAGCAAGTCCGGCTGCAGTGGTTTCGGCTCACCCGCTGGCCAGTAAGGCAGGTGCCTGGGTCCTGAAGCAGGGTGGCAATGCCATTGATGCTGCTATAGCCACGCAATGGGCCCTTGCGGTTGTATACCCGGGTGCCGGCAATATTGGAGGCGGCGGCTTTATGGTGGCCCGTCTCGCCGATGGCCGGAATCTCACCCTCGACTACCGGGAAAAAGCCCCTTCGGCTGCCAATAAGGATATGTATCTCGATGCAAAAGGGAATGCCATTACAGCACTGAGTGTGGATGGCCATCTCGCCTCTGGTGTTCCCGGAACTGTTGCAGGATTATTTGCAGCGCACCAGTATGCAAAGCTTCCGATGAAAACCCTGTTACAACCTGCTATTGAACTGGCGGAAAGAGGATTTGTGATCACTACAGCCGAAGCCCGCAGCCTGAACGGCACCCAGCAGGAATTCAAACGCCTTAATACCGTGCCTCCTGTTTTTGTAAAAGCAGGTGGCTGGAAAGCCGGTGACACGCTGGTGCAAACTGATCTGGCCAATACCCTGAAACGCATCCGGGATAAGGGCCAGAAAGGATTCTATGAAGGGGAAACCGCCCGGCTGATCCTGGAAGAAATGAAAAGGGGCAAAGGCATCATCAGTCTGGAAGACCTCAAAAACTACGAAGCCAAATGGAGGGAACCTGTACTGTTCAACTACAAAGGCTACACCCTGCTCACCATGCCCCTCCCCTCCAGTGGAGGCATACTCCTGCCCCAGATGATGAAAATGATTGAAGACAAACCCATACGGGAATATGGATTCCAGAGTACCAAAGCGGTTCAGCTGATGGTTGAAGTGGAACGCCGGGCTTATGCCGACAGGGCAAAATTCCTGGGCGACGTAGACTTTTATAAAGTACCGGTTAAAACCCTGACCAGTGAAGCGTATATACGTGAACGAATGAAGGATTATGATCCGGAAAAAGCCGGGGCATCAAAGGATATCGGGGCCGGACAGATCAAGGAAAGTGAAGAAACCACCCACCTCAGCATCATGGATGCCGAAGGGAATGCCGTTGCTGTAACCACAACACTCAATGGCGGTTATGGCAGCAGGACAGTTGTAGGGGGTGCAGGCTTCCTGCTTAATAATGAAATGGATGATTTTTCGGTAAAACCCGGTGTGCCCAATATGTATGGCGCCGTTGGTGCCGAGGCCAATGCTATTGCACCCGGCAAACGCATGCTGAGTTCCATGACTCCAACCATAGTGCTGAAAGACAACAAAGCCTATATTGTAGCTGGCACTCCCGGCGGTACTACCATAACCACTTCCGTATTCCAGACCATGGTGAATATGCTCGAATTCGACATGAATGCCTACGACGCCGTGAACAAGCCCAAATTCCACCACCAATGGCTGCCTGACCTGATCTTTGTGGAACCCGATTTTAATGCCGAAACCCGGTCAGCCCTGGAAAAAATGGGGTATAAAATCAGCCAGCGTGGACAGATCGGCCGTACAGAAGTGATCCGCCGCCTGCCCGACGGAACCGTTGAGGCCGTGGGTGACAAGAGAGGGGATGATCATGCGGAGGGTGTGAAGAAGTAAGAAGCTAGAAGGGAGAAGGGAGAAGGGAGAAGATAGAGGCGAGAAGGGAGAAGGGAGAGTTAGAAATAGATATTAGCAACAGAACTAAAACAAAAAGGCCTGACTGTTAACAGTCAGGCCTTTCTATTTACGTATGCTGTATTCCCTTCTCGCTTCTAGCTTCTTGCCTCTCGCTTCTCAAAACCTGAACCCCACACTCCCCTGCCACGCATAATTAAACACGCCCACACCGGAAAATGCTTTATAGATATTATTCATGGCAAACTGATAACGCACGCCGGCAACAAAATTGCTTTTTTTGCCGAATGTATATTCAAGTCCCGTAATGCCGGAGATGTCAACTGATTTATAATCATCCTTCACATTAGTTGTGCCCACGTACTGGACTTCTTCTTTGGCGGTCAGCAACAGGCTCACCTGTGGTCCGGCCAGGAAACCAAAATGCTTCCCATGAATTTTGAACAGGGTGGGAATGGAAAGGTATCCGAAGCGGGTGGTACTACTACCACTTTTGCTGCCCAGTGCATTAAAATACAGTTCCGGCTGAAAAGTAAAGCGGTTACCCAGTGTAATTTCCCGGAAAAGACCAATGGAAAGGCCGGTTTTTGCATCCGCATATTGAGATTCGCCGTTCTGGCGGATACGATTATTGGAATAATTGATCCCGACCCGGGCGCCGGTCCGGTTTTTTCCAGCTTCCTGGGCAAAAAGGGATGTACTGATCAGGGATATGAGCAATGCCAGTACAGGTAACTTTCTCATGAGCAAATTTTTGGTTTAGGATGAACAAATCTAAGCTACGGAAAATTATTTGTTTGTGATGTCCGGAAAAGAATTTTTGACTGCTGCTTCATTAAGCTGAAAAGCAAGGCTGTATTTTTGTGGCAAATATGCTGATATGGTACAGGATCCGGCTGCCGATTTCCTTATTACTGCCCGTAAGCGATTACGTTATTAAAGCGATCCATTACAGCCCGGGACCTGAATCCAACAGTATTGCGGTGATCGTACAACACCTCAGTGGAAATATGCTGAGCCGCTGGACGAATTTTCTCACTGAAGACGGGGAAAAAAGCTGGAGGGAACGGGATGCTGAATTTGAAGTCCATAGTATGGGCAAACAGGAAATGCTGGCGCTTTGGGAAAAAGGATGGTCCTGTTTTTTTGATACGCTGGACCAGTTAAAACCGGAAGACCTTACCCGGGTTGTTACGATCCGGGGGGAATCCCTTACAGTAACAGATGCCATAAACCGGCAGCTGGCCCACTACCCATACCATATCGGTCAGATCGTATTCCTGGGCCGCATGATTGCCGGAGAAGCCTGGCAAAGCCTTTCCATACCCAAAAGAGGATCGGCAGCCTATAATAGCAGCACCGAAGTCAAGGATCCTGCAAAAAAGCACTAATTCGGCCCATCAGCTTCATAATCAGGCATTAAGGTGAAAGTTCCGGTAACCTTTCGGTTAGTTCATGAAAGTTTATGTTTTCTTTCCGGTTTTTGCATCTCCTGAGCTAAAGGCTTGGTATTGAATTTGCACTACCATCCTGATTGCCTAATTTTACCCCTAATACCTTTGTTCTGAAAAGATTCTGGAAAATAACCCGTACAATTCTCCTGGTACTGATCGGGCTTATTTTGCTGCTCTGGCTGGCCCTGCAAACCAGTCCGGTTCAGAACTGGCTTGTCAGGCAGGTTACGGGACGGCTCTCCAAAGACCTGCAGGCTTCCATCACTATACGGCATGTAGACATCAGCTTTTTCAATAAAATGGTGCTCCAGGGTGTGTTGGTAAAAGACCGGCAGAAAGACACCCTCCTGTCTGCCGGCAGTATAACCGTAAACATCAATGACTGGTTTTTCCTGAAAGACCGTATCGAACTAAAATATGCCGGCCTCAAAGATGTGTATGTTCATCTGAAACGGTCCGACTCGGTGTGGAACTACAAGTTCCTCGCTGATTATTTCAGTGGCGGAAACAGTTCTAAAGACGGGAAGAAAATAGAATTCCTGCTCCGCCAGGTGGAGCTCGACCATATCCGTTTTTTCCAGCAGGACGGCTGGCGGGGTGAAGACCAGCATATGGAACTGGCACATCTGGAGATCAATGCCGAAGTATTTGACCTGGCCCATAAAACCATCCGGCTCGACCGGCTGCGGTTTCAACAACCTTATTTCTCCATTACTAATTATGAGGGCAACCGCCCGGATTCCCTTCGTCCAAAAGATATTCATGTAAAGATCAAGAATGATACGGCACATCTCCGTTGGAATCCGGACCACTGGGCCATCAGCATTAAAGAAGTGGATATTGAAAACGGACGGTTCCAGACCCTGTTGCGTGGAGAGCCCCCCACCGATCATTTTTTTGATGGAAGCAATATAGACTTCAGCGCTATTGAAGGGGTATTTAAAAACGTAAGGCTGAGTAATGATTCCATCATAGCCGAAGCTTCCGTAAAAACAAAAGAACGCAGTGGATTGCAGGTAGACCAGTTAAAAGCCCATATGGTATTCCATCCAGAAGCCATGGAGTTCAGCCAGCTCGACCTGCGCACACCCAAGAGCCGGCTGCACGATTATTTCGCCATGCGCTATGCCAGCTTCGACGACCTGAGTTCATTCATTACACATGTAACCATGGTGGGTGCATTCAATGATGCCGTGATCCATAGTGATGATATCGCCTATTTCGCTCCTGCACTGGAAAACTGGAACCGCGTGATCAGTGTAAGCGGGAAAGTGACCGGCACCGTTGACAACCTGAGAGGAAAAAACCTGGTGGTGGAAGCCGGCAACAACACCTTCCTGAAAGGTGACCTGCGCATGAGCGGCCTGCCCGATATCGAAAAGACCTATATCGATTTTGACGCCAATGATTTCAGCACCACTTACGCCGATGCATCCACGCTGATACCCGCCCTGAAAACAGTAATCACTCCCCGCCTCGACCAGCTGCAATACCTGCGCTTCCGCGGTAATTTTGCAGGCTTCATCAACGACTTTGTGACCTACGGAACACTGGAAACCCAGCTGGGCACAGTAATCAGTGATTTGAACATGAAATTCAGCAAGCGGGGACAAGTGAGTTATTCCGGCAATATCAGCACCGACAACTTCGATCTGGGACCTTTTATCGATGTAAAAGAGATCGGCCGGATCACGTTCAGGGGTAAGGTGAACGGAAATGGCTTAAGTGGTAATGATATAGCAGCGAAGCTGGATGGCACGGTCGACAAGTTCGACTTCAACGGATACACCTACCACAACCTGTTGGTCAAAGGCACTGCCGCCAAGAAAAAATTCAATGGGCAGTTTTATGCCAAAGACCCCAACCTTGATGCCTACCTGAACGGTCTAGTGGACTTCAGCACAAAAATACCCCGCTTCGACCTGGAAGCCCGGATCGACAAGGCCGACCTGAAGAAAACCCATTTCACAAAGGAGAATATTGAATTTGCCGGCACTTTCCGTTTTGATTTTGAAGGCAACGATATCGACAACTTCCTGGGAACGGCACGGATCTCCGATGCCAGCCTCCTGCACGATGGCGTGCGCATTCCTTTCGATTCACTGTACCTTGAATCCAAAGTGCTTGAGAAGAACAAGGTCATTACCCTGATGAGTAATGAGTTTGATGCCGCCCTTGTCGGTGAATTTTCTATTGCCCAGTTGCCGGACGCCTTCAATAACTTCCTGAACAAGTACTTCCCCAGCTATATCCGCCCATCGCGTAACAAACTGCAGAATGAAAATTTCAGTTTTGTAGTCACCACAAAAAACATCCAGGATTATCTTCCCCTCTTCAATGAAGATATCAAGGGGTTCAATTACAGTACCATCACGGGCCGGATCAACAACAAGGAAAACCTGCTGGATATTAATGCCGAGATACCGCAGTTCAATTTCCGCAATACCGCATTTTACAATCTCGCACTGAAAGGATCCGGCAACCTGTCGCGGCTCAGCCTCCAAACCGATATTGCCGATGTATACATCAACGACAGCCTGCATTTTCCGGGAACCTCCATCAGCATTGCATCGGCAAACGACAGTTCTGATGTAAAGATCAATACGAGTGCCAACCAGACCCTGAACAGCGCCAGTCTGGCTGCACTGGTGGTGACCCGTCCGAACGGGGTCAGTATCCGTTTCAAGGAATCTTCCTTTGATGTAAACGGCAAAAGCTGGACCATCCAGGAAAACGGTGAACTCATCCTGAGCCGCGACCTGGTGAATGCCGACGGCGTGAAGATCTACAATGGGCAACAGGAGATCCGCATCACTTCGGTTCCTTCGGATATCTCCAATACAAATGATATCAAGATCGAGCTGCAGAAGATCAATATCGGCGACTTCGCTCCATATGTGGTGACCTCTAACCGGTTGGAAGGGCTGCTCACAGGTACTGTGGACATTATCGATCCCTTCGGCAAAATGCAGGTCGATATGGGCGGTGAAGCCGAACAGTTCCGGCTGGATGATGATTCCATCGGACGCATCCAACTGACGGCCAACTATAACAAGCGGACCAATAAAGTCAATTTCAGCGGTATTTCCGACAACCTGAATTACCGTTTTGATATCAAAGGGCTCTATGCCATATCCGACAGTACCAAAGACGACCAGCTGGATCTGGTCACCAATCTGAACGACACCAAGATCGACCTGCTGGAACGCTATCTCAATTCCGTATTCAGTTCCGTTACGGGTAAAGCAACCGGACAGTTACGGATCGTTGGTCCGCCGAACGACCTGCGCTATCTGGGCGATGTCAGTCTGAAGAACGGCCGGGTAAGGGTAGGTTTTACCAATGTGGATTACCTGATCCCGAAAGCAGAATTCAAATTCCTGGACGACCGGATCGATTTTGGCTCATTTGCCATAAAAGATACATTAGGGAATACCGGACAACTCACCCGGGGTATCCTGCGGCATCAGGGTTTCGACAAAATGGATTTTGATTTTGAGCTCAACACCAACAAGCTCCTGGCCCTGAATACCACCAATGCCACCACCGATCCATTCTATGGCACAGTTGTCGCCAAAGCCAACCTGAAACTGACGGGTCCGGTGGAGGACATGCTGATGACCGTGAGGGGTCAGGCTGCCGATTCTTCCGAGTTTAATATCCGAGCCGGTGATTCCCGGGAAAGCGGCCAGGCCGATTTCATTGTATGGAAGACCTATGGTAAGGAAATGGTGGATGTGGAAGCCGACCGCGGCAGCAAGCTTACGATGCTGATGGATATCAATGCCACCAACCTGGTGAAGATGAACGTCATCATCGACGAGATGACCAATGACGTAATGAAGGCCCAGGGACATGGCAACCTGAAGATCAAGGCTTCCACGGCTGGAGAACTCGAAATGACCGGACAGGTGGATATTGACCGGGGCAGTTATGATTTCGATTTCCAGTCGCTCTTACGTAAACCTTTCCTCCTGACACCCGAATCGGGTAGTTATATCCGTTGGAATGGCGACCCCTACAAGGCCGAAATGAAAGTGACTGCCGAGTACAAGGCCACCAACGTAAAATTCAGTGACCTGGGCGACCAGCTCAGTCTGCAAACTGGTGGTGATGCCGACTATATCAATAAGTTCAGGGGTGAGGTAAAAGTGATCGCCCACCTGACCGGTGCGCTGATGAAACCCCAGATCGAGTTTGAGCTGGAGATGCCGGAGAGCAGTCCCTTGCGCAACGATCCGCTGGTCACCAACCTCCTGCGCCGCATCCGGCTCGACCCCAATGAGCTGAACAAGCAGGTGGCCTTCCTGATCATCTTCAACAGTTTTGGTCCTTTGTCCACCTCCGCACAAACCGGACTGGGTGGCCGCGCCTGGGAAGGAATCGTGTCCAGCAGTATATCAGGTTTCATTTCCAACCAGCTGAACAAGGAATTTTCGAAGATCGTACGCAAACTGTTCAATGATGAGAGCATCAAAGTGAATTTCAACGCACAATTATATAACGGAGCCTACTTGTTAAACTCCGGCGCCAGCACCACCAGCAGTTTCAACATTGACCGTACCAGCCTGAATGTGTCACTTGCCAAAAGCATGTTTAAAGAGCGCCTGACCTTTACGTTCGGCAGTGCGTTTGACTTCGGACTTACCGCACAGCAGGCCCGTGCCACCAACAGCATGCAGTTCCTGCCCGATATCACGGCTGCCTGGAAACTGCGTCAGGATGGCAAACTCCTGCTGACTTTCTTTTACCGCGATTCCTATAATTATCAATCTGCCACCGGCAAGCAGAACCGTTCGGGTGTCGGTATCTCTTACCGCCGCGATTTTGAACGGTTCAGTGATTTGTTCCGGAACGCGAATAAGAAGAAAAAGAAAGAGCCGGATGGGCCGCAGGGGGAGAATACGAGTGTGGTGGAGGTGAAAAAGGAAGAATAAGCGAGAAGGGAGAAGCAAGAAGCGAGAAGGCAGAAGTAAAAACAATAAAATTGAAAAGGTCCGGACTCATTCGATTCCGGACCTTACATTTTTAGCGATTTATGTATTCACCTCTCCCTTCTCGCTTCTACCTTCTAGCTTTGTATTCCCTTCTCCCTTCTAGCCTCTACCTTCTACCTTCTTCAATATCTCATGCCCCATCTTATCCCTTTTCGTAGTCAGGTACTTCTCATTATGCGCATTAGGGGCAATTTCGATGGGAACGGTTTCCACCACTTCAATACCGTAGCCGAGTAAGCCGGCGCGTTTGCGGGGATTATTGCTCATGAGGCGGAGTTTGCTGATGCCGAGATAGCGGAGCATCTGGGCACCGATACCATAATCGCGTTTATCCATGGAGAAGCCCAGGTGCAGGTTGGCTTCCACGGTATCCATGCCGTTCTCCTGAAGTTTATACGCTTTGAGTTTATTGAGCAGTCCGATGCCCCGGCCTTCCTGGTTCATATACAGGATCACGCCCTTGCCTTCCTGCTGTACTTTTTGCATGGCACAATGGAGCTGGTCGCCGCAATCGCAGCGCAGGGATCCCAGGATATCGCCTGTGAAACAGGAAGAGTGCACGCGCACCAGTACGGGTTCTTCCTTTTCCCATTCCCCTTTGATCAGGGCCAGGTGTTCGTTCTGGGTGTTTTTTTCCCGGAAGGCGATGAGGGTAAAATCGCCGTATTGGGTAGGCATGGCCACCCGGACGATTTCTTCGATCAATGAGTCCGTTTTCAGGCGGTATTCGATCAGGGCCTTGATGGAGATGATTTTGAGCTGGAATTTTTCAGCAATTTCCTGCAGTTGAGGCAGGCGGGCCATGGAACCGTCTTCATTCATGATTTCGACCAGCACACCTGCGGGTTCGCAGCCGGCCAGCCGGGCCAGGTCGATAGTGGCTTCGGTATGTCCGGCACGGCGGAGCACTCCCCCCTTTTTGGCACGGAGGGGGAAGATATGTCCGGGGCGGCCCAGGTCGGCGGGCTGGGTCTGTGGATCAATCAGGGCCTGGATGGTCTTGGCCCGGTCGTGGGCCGAAATGCCCGTGGTGCAGCCATGACCGAGCAGGTCGACCGATACGGTAAAAGCCGTTTCATGAAGGGCCGTATTGTTATTCACCATCAGGTCGAGCTGGAGTTCTTCACAGCGGTCTTCCACCAGGGGGGCGCAGATCAGTCCCCGCCCGTTCTTGCTCATGAAATTGATGATTTCAGGGGTCACATGGCGGGCGGCGCAGATGAAATCTCCTTCATTTTCACGGTCTTCATCATCTACAACGATGATCATCCGTCCCTTTTTGATGTCTTCAATAGCGCTCTCAATGGTGTCCAGCATCCGGCAATTATTTGCCGCAAAATTAGCCAAAAAAGGCGGGGTCCGGACACAAATTCCGTATCCCGAAACCGGGCCTCCGGGGGGATTTCCCCACCCCCTTTTTGTTACATAAAAGTCCCTATATTTATGCATTATTTGCTTTCTTTGCAATTGACAAAACAAAACTAACTATGCTTAAGAGACTTGTTCGCTTGCTTGCATTGCTGGTCATTCCTTTTGCCCTTTCTGCCCAGGAAACCAACAGTAGCATCAGTGGTACTGTTAAAACCGCTCAGGGTGAGGCCCTTGTTGGCGCCACCGTGACAGCGACTCACGTACCCACAGGAACCGTTTACCGTGTAGCTACCCGCACCGGAGGACGCTTCAACCTCTACAACCTGCGCCCCGGTGGTCCATACACTGTTGTGGTCAGTTTTGTAGGTTTTGCTGATGATAAAAAAGAAGATATCTTCCTGAACCTCGGGGAAAACTCCACCCAGGAATTTGCGCTTCGCGATAAATCCACCGAACTGACGTCTGTTACGGTAACACAGCGCCGCACCGTTTCTTCCGGAAAGGGTGGCACAGAAACCAGTATCGGACGTGATAAAATGGCCAACCTGCCGAACGTTGGGCGTGGCCTGAACGACTACCTGAAATATACGCCCCAGGTAAAACTGACCGGCGATGGCGGTGTGGCTTTTGCCGGACAGAACAACCGCTACAATTCCTTCTTCATCGACGGATCCAATAATACCGACATCTTTGGACTGGCGGCTTCCGGCACCAATGGTGGCCAGGCAGGTGTTGCGCCTATCTCCATAGATGCGATCGACCAGATCCAGGTGATCCTGTCTCCCTATGATGCCCAGTTCGGTAACTTTACCGGTGGTGCCATCAATGCCGTAACCAAGTCGGGTACCAATCAGGTACAGGGCTCAGCATGGTATTATTTCCGTAACCAGAACCTGACCGGCCTCTCCCCTGTTCCCGTAGCCAAAACCGGCTTCCCCAGTGTGTATGAGCGCACCAAAGCCGCCAAATTCGCCAATAAGACCTATGGTATCCGTGTAGGCGGCCCCATCGTACAGAATAAGCTGTTCTATTTCCTGCTGGCCGAGATCCAGCGTGATGAGCGCCCGCAGCCCTTCAACCTGGCTGATTACCGTGGCACTTCCAACCAAGCGGGTATCGACAACCTCGCCAACTATGTCCGGAGTACTTATGGTTATGAGCCCGGCGGTTACCTGGATAACCCCGAGAAAGTAAATGCCGACCGTATCAATGCCAAGCTCGACTGGAATATCAATGACAATAACCGTCTTTCTGTTTCTTATCGCTATAACAAGGGATTGCGTTACAATACCAGCAGCTCCAGCAGCACCACGATCAACTTTTATAACAACGGATTCCAGTTCCCCAACCTCACCAATTCGATCTCTGCCGAATTGAAGAGCACCCTGAAGAACAATACGAGCAACCGTTTACTGGTGACCCTCACCGATGAGGTTGACGACCGCGGCCCGATCGGACAGCCCTTTCCCCGCGTTAGCATTTTTGATGGCTCTGCAGGTACCCTCGTTTTCGGCACAGAAAACTTCTCAGCAGCCAACCTGCTGAAAGCCAAGAACCTCACCATCTTCGATGCGGTAAAATTCTACAAAGGCAAGCATGTGATCAGTTTGGGTACCGATAATGAATTCAACGATGTGCTGAATACATTTATACGCGACAACTACGGCACTTATACGTACAACAACCTGAACGATTTCTATACGGGAGGTCGTCCCCGTACCTATACGCGTACTTTCTCACTCATTGATAACGGTGTTGGCGACAATACCATTGCATCTGCCAAATTCAAGACCGCCCGTATCGGCTTCTTCTTTACCGATGAAGTTAAAGTGAATGACAACTTCACCCTGGTAATGGGTCTGCGCGTAGACCGCACAGAACTCCTGACCAAGCCCCTGGAGGATAAATTCTTCAACGATACCGCACTGGGCAAGATCGCTCCGTATTATGACCTGCATGGTGCCCGTTCCGGACAAACCATGGATCCCCGCTGGATGATCTCTCCCCGTATCGGTTTTACCTATAAAGTTCCTGATGAAGGTCTGGTATTCCGCGGCGGTATGGGTATTTTCTCCGGACGTGTCCCCCTGGTATGGCCTGGAGGTATTTATAACAACAATGGTGTATCGCTGGGTGGTTTTACTGTAAACAACCCCAACATCACTTTTAACCCGGATCCGTTCAACCAGCCCAATGCAGCAGCACTTGGACAGAGCCTGGCCAACTCCAAAGGCCAGATCGACCTGGTTTCAAAGGATTTCCGCCTACCTACGGTGTTCCGTACCTCTCTGGCTATGGACAAGAAACTGGGTGATGGCTGGACCTTTACCACAGAAGCCATCTTCACCAAGAATATTTGGGAAATTGAATATGTAAACGTGAACATCGTTACCCCGATAGGCAAATCAGTTGGAGCCGGTTCACGTAATGTATATAGCGCCGGTTCAGCACCCACCCGCATCCCCATGCGTTCCACCGGTGCCAACCCTTACCAGAACAATATTTACCTGCTGAAGAATAATGAAGGTCGTCGTGGCTACTCCTATTCACTCACCTTCACTATAGATAAAGCCTTCCGCAATGGTTTTGCGTTCAATGCAAACTATACTTACGGAAACTCTGTTTCACTCAACGAGGGCACCAGCTCCCAGAACAACTCCCAGTGGCGTTTCATGGAATCTGTAAATGGCAGAAACCAGCTGGAACTGTCTACTTCCGATTTCGACCTGGGTCACCGGATCAACGCTTTCGTGAGCAAGCAGTTTGAATATGCCAACAAGAAGATGTCGACCACCATTTCACTGGTGTACAACGGCCAGAGCGGCAGTCCCTACAGCTACGTATACCGTGGCAGTCCGGTTAACGACCAGGCCTCCAACGAGAACAACGACCTGATGTATATCCCTACCAGCCAGGATCTGGCCGGAATGACCTTCCTGAATAATACAGTTGGTGGTATTACCTACACCGCCCAGCAGCAGAAAGATATGCTGGAAGCCTTTATTCAGGGCGACAAATACCTGCGCAAGAACCGCGGTAAATTTGCCGAGCGCAATGGTGCCCGTCTGCCGTTCACCAACAACCTCGACCTGAAACTGGAACAGAAGTTCAACGTGAAAATGAGTGGTCGCCGTTATACCCTTTCTGTAACATATGACGTGTATAACTTCACCAACATGATGAATAAGGATTGGGGACGTACCTGGTTCCTGGCTAACGATAACTTCTCACTGGTTTCCTTCGCCGGTTTCGTAAGTGCCACCAACCTCACCCCCCAATACCGGTTCAACCCGATCGTAGGTAAACCCTGGGGCGTAAGCACTTCACTGTCACCCGGTTATACTGCCCGCTGGATCAGCCAGCTGGGTGTCCGCCTTACATTCTGATAAATAGTAACACGTATAAAAAAGGGCTATCCATGACGGATAGCCCTTTTTTTTTCACATCTGACTTGACCTTTGTTAAGAAAAACAAAAAATGCCCTGAATTCAATTACCTTTGCGCCATCCAAGAAAAGCCCCCCCTCCAATTGCTTGCTGAACCGTTTGCCAAACGGGTTGCATTGAGGACTCTGACGATTGATTGCCCGATAAATAAAGTTTTGGTAACACAGGTCACCTGTGTGTACCATTTGATTGTTTTTTCTTTGCACACATTTTAAAACCTGCATAGTAATGAGAAAAATCACCCTCCTCCTGTTGGTTCTGCTGACCGGTTTTGGTGCCTTCCGCACACTGGCTCAGGAAACCACCGCAGAAATTCAGGGTCTGGTAAAAGACGACAAGGGCAACCCGCTTGCGGGCGCCACTGTAAATGCAATCCACCAGCCCACCGGTACCAATTATTTCACCACCACCCGCAAGGATGGCCGTTTCAACCTCCAGAACGTACGTGTTGGCGGACCTTACCAGGTCAAGATCAGCTTCGTAGGTTTCAAAGACGAGGTGCAGAACGATATCTTTCTGACCCTGGGTCAGGTGTACCGTGTGGATGCGGAAATGCTGGCCAGCTCCACCAACCTGACTGAGGTTGTGGTTTCTGCCCGCCGTGCCGACAAAGTATTCAACAAGGGCCGTACCGGTTCTGCTGAATTCATCAACCGTCAGCAGATGGACCGCCTGCCTACTGTTAACCGCAGTATCAACGATTTCACCCGTCTGACACCCACTGCCAACAGTAACGCTACGTATGGCACCAGCTCTTTTGCCGGTCGTGCCAACTCGTACAACAACCTTACTGTAAATGGTGCTTCTTTCAATAACACCTTTGGTCTGGCTGCCGGTTTAGGTGGTCAAACCAATACCCAGCCGATCAGCGTAGACGCGCTCGATCAGATCCAGGTGAATATCGCTCCCTATGATGTTACCCTCGGCAGCTTTACCGGTGCTGGTATCAACTCCGTTACCAAGAGTGGTACCAACGAATTCAAAGGTTCCGTGTACAGCTTCTGGAAAAGCCCGGGTTTAACCGGCCTGAAAGTAGGTCCCACTACCCTGAGCAAGCAGGCTTTCGACTTCAACAACCGTGGCGTTACCATTGGTGGACCCATCATCAAGAACAAACTGTTCTTCTTCCTTAGCGGTGAGCAGGAGCGCGTAAGCACCCCCGCCACCAGTCTGGTTGCCAGCCGCAACGGTTCTTCCGGCGTGGGTATCTCCCAGGCAAAAGCCGAAGACCTGGATGCACTGGCCAACTTCCTGAAGAGCAAGTTCAGCTATGATCCGGGCAGTTATGAGAATTATACATTCGATACCTACAGTGACAAGATCACTGCACGTATCGACTATAACATCAGCAAGAAAAGCACATTCAACCTGAACTATTATTACCTGAAGAGCTACCGCAATGTTGCTCCCAGTAACTCAGGTGCACCCGGTGGCAGCCGCCAGCCGAGCTTAACTGCCATGCCCTTCTTTGCGTCTTCTTATATCATCAATAACAACTTCAACATTGTTATCGGTGAGCTGAACACCCGTCTCAGCAACAGCGTATCCAACAAACTCCAGTTTGGTTACAACCAGCTGCGCGACTTCCGCAGCAGCCCCGGTGGTATCTTCCCGCTGGTGGATATCGAGAATGGTGCAGGCCTCACCTTCACTTCTTTCGGATTTGAGCCCTTCACTGCTTTCAACAAACTGAACACCGATACCTGGCAGTTGAATGATATCGTAACTGTAAGCAAGGGTGAGCACAACCTCACTTTTGGTACTCAGAATACCTTCAACAAATTCCGTAACGGTTTTGCTCCCAACTATTACGGCGCCTACCGTTTTGCTTCACTGACTGATTTCTATAACAACGTGAACAACGGTACCGCCAACTCCACCCGTTATGAGCTGCGCTATTCCGCCCGTAAGAACGGAGAATTCCCTTATGCTGACGTATCTACCCTGCAGCTCGGTTTCTTCGCTCAGGACAAATGGACCGTTACACCTAACTTCCAGCTGACCCTGGGTCTGCGTGCCGATATCGCAACTTTTAAAAACGACTGGATCGCCAACACCAATGCGGATGCCCTTACTTATCGTAATGGAATCAAGATCAAAACAGGCGAACCTCCTGTGGCTTCTGTACTGTTCAGCCCCCGTGCCGGTTTCAACTGGGATGTGAAAGGCGACAAATCCACTCAGGTACGTGGTGGTACTGGTGTATTCTCTGGTCCTCCCCCCTTCGTGTGGATCAGCAACCAGGCCTCTAACAATGGTGTTGACTTCGGTTCTTTCGTAAAAACCACTGGTACTGTATTCAGCCCCAACGTAGACACTTACCGTCCTGCTAACGGCGCAGCCAACACTGCCTATAACCTGGCCATAACCGATAAGAATTTCAAATTCCCCCAGATCTTCCGGACCAACCTCGCTGTTGACCAGAAGCTGCCCCTGGATATCGTAATGACTGTAGAAGGTATCTATACAAAAGATATCAATGCCGTTTACCACCAGAACATCAACCTGCCTGCCATCGGCATCCAGCTGAATGGTAATGACGACCGTGTACGTTATCTGGCTACCCAGATCTACAGCGGCGCCGGTGGTGCTTCTGCCTCTAACCCCAACATCAGCGATGCGATCCTGATGACCAATACCAACAAAGGCTACTCTTACAACTTGACCCTGCAACTGCAGCGTAACGTGAAGAACCTCTATACCATGGTGGCTTATACCTATGGCAAGA
Organism: Chitinophagaceae bacterium; assembly: GCA_044220945.1. GTDB lineage: Bacteria > Bacteroidota > Bacteroidia > Chitinophagales > Chitinophagaceae > Endoryza. The sequence goes on from JBGAQC010000001.1 coordinate 194,363, forward strand.
GCAAGAGTGTGAATGATGGTGGTTCTATTGCCCAGTCCATCTGGAGAGACCGTCCGGTTGCCGGCGATCCCAACCTCGAGTGGCTGTCTTACTCTAACTTCTATCAGCCGCACCGTGTGATCGCTGCTGCTTTCTACCGTTTCGAGTATGTAAAGCATATGGCCACTTCCGTAGGTTTCACCTTCGAAGCTGCCAATGCCGGTACAGCCAGCTATGTAGTGAATGGCGACCTGAACCGCGATGGCCTTACTGCTAACGACCTGATCTATGTTCCCAAGGACGCTAATGATATTGTACTGGAATCAGTAAATGCTGCCGACCTGCGCACACCTGCACAGATCTGGGCACAGCTGAACGCATATATCAACCAGGATCCTTACCTCAGCACCCGCCGTGGAAACTATGCCGAGCGTAATGCCCTGCTGCTGCCTTTCTACAAGCGCCTTGACCTGAACCTGAGCCAGGATTTCTTTGTAACTACCGGTGGCAAGCGCAATACCATCCGCCTGTCTATCGATATTTACAACTTCGGTAACCTCCTCAACAAAAACTGGGGTATTACCAAGATCCCGAACCGTGCGGCACTGCTGAACTTCAAGCGTGTGGAAACCACAGGCGTGAATACCGGCAAACCCGTATACAGCTTCCCCTACCTGGACGCTACCAACCAGATCCCCCTTACCACTACATTCCAGAACTCTTCTGGTCTGTCTTCACGCTGGCAGGGTCAGATCGGTATCCGTTATATCTTCAATTAAGTTTTACGTAATAAGTAATACGTAATAAGAATAACAAAAAGAGCGGTTGATGTTCCATCAGCCGCTCTTTCGTTTTACCAGATTCTATCTTCTGTCTACTGACTACTGGCTACTAGCTACAGCGTACTACTTCCCCCATCCCCATAACAAGAAATACGGAAACGCCTTCGCCCAGGTAGGTACATCATGTTTGCCATCTGCCAGTTGAAGATAACTGTAGTCGGGACCTTCCTGGTAACCGAGCCGCCTGAGTTCGCGAAGCAGGTCAATGGTATCATCGATAGCGTCTATCACGCCGTTATTATTGCGGTCTTCTTTTTCATCCAGTTCACCCACTTCAAAGAAAAAGCGGAGGCCTGGTTTATAAGGACCTTCCCGGAGTTGCACATGCATGAGACGATGCAGGTGCTCATTAAAATCTTTTTCGTTTTTATCTTTTGACCGCCACCAGAGCGATCCGGAGAATACTCCGGCCTTGGCAAATACATCCGGGTTATTCCATACCAGGTCGAGTGCACTGAGTCCGCCCAGAGAAAAGCCTGCAAAAGCTTTTTCCCTGCAGCTATTCACCTGATAATTGGCCTCGAGATAGGGCATCAGTTCCCCGAACACAAAATCGGCATAGGCGGCGGCTTTAGCTCCACGTCCCAGGTGGTCGGGTGACCGGAGCATACCGTATTCGTTTTTCCGGTCTTCCCCACAATGGATACCCACACAAAGGAGAGGTTGCAAACGGGCCTTGCCCCAGAGTTCGTTCAGGATTGCTTCAAAATTCATGGTGAGCAGGTCCTGGCCGTCATTGATCAGCAGGAGGCTGGTTTCGGCAGCAGGGACCTTTCCCGGGAACCGGTAGATATCGATGGTTACGGCGCGGTTGAGATGAACCGACTGCAGGCGGGTGGTTTCAGCCCAGATCCCGCTGTGAGTAGTGGCATGCATACTGGGTCAAAAGTAGGTAACCGGGCTGGAATAGCCGCATTCCGGCCCCCTCTTTCGGCGGAATATTCTTTTGTTTTTCAGGGGGGGAACAGATAAATTTGGTTACCTGCATTTGTTAAATCAAAACTATTGTATGAAAAAAATCGGTGTGCTCTTCGGTAAGGAAAGAAGTTTCCCCATGGCCTTTATTGAAAAGGTAAACAGCATGGGAATAGACGGTATTGTGGCAGAACCTGTGCGTATCGATAAAGTGGTACAGGGAGATGCCGGAGACTATGCGGTGATCATCGACCGGATCTCCCAGGATGTTCCGTTTTACCGTGCCTTCCTGAAAGACGCGGCCATCTCCGGAACAGCAGTGATCAATAACCCTTTCTGGTGGAGCGCCGATGAAAAGTTCTTTAACAACTGCCTGGCTGTCAAGATCGGGGTTCCCGTTCCCAAAACGGTGATCCTTCCCTCCCGCGACCTGCCCGATGACACATCGGAACAATCATTCAGCAATCTGGCGTATCCGCTCGACTGGGACGGTATTTTCAATTATGTCGGCTTTCCGGCCTACATGAAACCCTTTGCAGGTGGCGGCTGGAAAAATGTTTACAAGCTTAATGACCTGGATGATTTCTTCCAGAAACACAGTGAAACCGGCCAACTGGTGATGCTGCTCCAGGAAGAAATCATTTTCGAGGAATACTATCGTTGTTATTGCATCGGCGGCAAGCATGTCCGCATCATGCCCTATGAGCCGCGTAACCCGCATCATCTCCGCTATGTGAGCGATTTCAAACCCAGCGCCGAAAAACTCGCCCAGATGGAAGAGATCGTATTACGGATCAACCGGTATCTCGGCTACGATTTCAATACGGTTGAACTGGCTTTACGGGATGGGGTTCCTTATGCGATCGATTTCTGCAACCCGGCACCGGATGCCGACCGCAACAGTGTGGGAGAAGACAACTTTGCCTGGGTGGTAGACACGGCAGCCAGTTATGCCGTGGAACGGGCCCTGGCCCAGAAACCGGGTGCTGACAACCTCACCTGGGGCGAATACATTAAACGGAGCGCCAACAAACAACCCCTGATCTAACGATAAAACCGGATCCGCCATATGGGTAATATCAACTACAAACATTTTACGCTCGGCATTGAGGAAGAGTACATGGTACTGGATCCGCAAACCCGGGAGCTCAAAAGTCACCAGCAGAAAATTGTGACCGAAGGGCAGAAAGTGATCAAAGACAAAGTGAAGGCGGAAATGCACCAGGCCGTGGTGGAAGTGGGAACGGATATCTGCCAGAATATTGATGAAGCCTATCAGGATGTATCCACCCTTCGTAAAACCATGTCGCATATAGCAGGCGACCTGGGTTTCCGGATCGGTGCTTCAGGTACGCACCCGTTCAGCCATTGGGAAAGCCAGCTGATCACCGAACATGTGCGGTATAATGAGATCGTAAATGAATTGCAGGAAGCGGCCCGCAGCAACCTGATCTTCGGATTACATGTGCATGTCGGTATGGAGAACCGTGAAATGGCCAACCATATCGCCAACAGCACCCGGTATTTCCTGCCGCATATCTATGCCCTCAGCACCAACTCCCCTTTCTGGGAGGGCCGGCATACCGGATATAAATCCTTCCGCACCAAAGTATTCGACAAATTCCCCCGTACCGGCATACCCGAAAGTTTTGAAAGCATTGAAGCCTACGACAACTATGTGAAGATGCTGGTCAAAACCAACTGTATTGATAATGCCAAAAAGATCTGGTGGGACCTGCGGGTACATCCCTTCTTCAACACAGTCGAGTTCCGGATCTGCGATGTGCCCATGACGGTACCCGAAACCATTGCCATTGCAGCCTTATTCCAGGGTATCTGCGCCAAGATCTACAAGCTCCGCCAGCAGAACCTGAACTTCATCCAGTATTCACGGGCACTGATCAATGAGAACAAGTGGCGGGCCAGCCGTTACGGCATAGATGGGCGTCTGATCGATTTCGGCAAAGAGGAAGAAGTGAATACAAGGGTATTGCTTTATGAATTGCTCGATTTCATTGATGACGTGGTCGATCCGCTGGGCAGCCGCCATGCTGTGAAATACGTCCATGAAATGATGGAGCGTGGTACGGGTGCTGACAGGCAGGTAAAAGTTTTTGAAGAAAGCGGCGGGCAGCTGATACCGGTAGTGGATTATATTGCAGACCAGTTTTTGTTTGGAATATAAAAAACTTAACCACAAAGACACAAAGGCACCAAGAAAGTAATAAGAAGTCATAAGGCTGGCAAAATTGCCAGCCTTATTTATTTCTCTATTTTCTTTGTGCCTTAGTGACTTTGTGGTTTGTATTAATCCAAACCGAACAGGCCCTTGTTCAGTAATTGCAGGGTCTGGGTTTTGTAGGCAGATGGCACCAGGATAGATACATTGTGCTTAGAGCCGCCATAGCTCACCATACTCACCGGAACAGGTTCCAGCGCTTCAAAGAGTTTTGCCAGGATCGACTGGGTCTGTGCAATTTCATTACCCACCACAGAAACGATGGTCTGGTCCTGTTCCACTGTAATAGTGCCGAAGGGTTCCAGTTCCTTTACGATCTCTTTCAGGTGTGTACCCGTATCGATGGTTACAGAAACCGCGACTTCCGAAGTGGTGATCATGTCTATCGAAGTGCGGTATTTTTCAAATACCTCAAAAGTTTTCCGGAGAAAGCCGTAGGCCAGGAGCATGCGGCTGCTCTTGATATTGATGGCAATGATACCGTCTTTCGCAGCAATGGCTTTTACTCCTACTGAACCGGCTTCAAAACGGATCGTGGTTCCGGCAGCTTCAGGCTGCATGGTATTGAGCAGTTTTACCGGCACGTTCTCCTGTTGTGCAGGCCAGATACAGGTTGGATGCAGGATCTTGGCTCCGAAATAGGCCAGCTCGGCAGCTTCTTCAAAGCTCAGCTGTTCGATGGGCATGGTTTTCATCACTACACGCGGGTCATTATTATGCATGCCATCGATATCGGTCCAGATCTCGCAGACTGAAGCATTCACTGCAGCAGCCACCAGGGATGCGGTGTAATCACTGCCGCCCCGTTTCAGGTTATCCACCTCTCCGCGGATATTCCGGCAGATATAGCCCTGGGTGATGAAAAGCGGAATGCCTTCATGTGCTTTTAATACCTGGGCGAGTTTTGTCTTGATTACCGGAAGCTGGGGTTCATCATTTGCATCAATGCTCATGAACTCGAGTGCCGGCAGCAGGGCATGTGAAATGCCTTTTTCCTCCAGGTAAACACAGAAAAGCTTGGTCGACAGGAGTTCCCCCTGTGCCAGGATATCTTTGTTCAATGCATCACTAAAGGAAATCTTCAGGATGATATTGAGGAATTCAAAATGTTCGGCAACAATTGATTTTGCCTTCTGATAGGCGGTATCTGTTTTAACCAGCTCCTTAATGAACTGCTGGTAATGCGCGTCCAGCTTATCAATATTCTCCTTGGCAAGGCTGCGGTTACCGGCTGCAAGGGCTTCACCAATAGCTACAAGGGCATTGGTAGTACCGCTGAGTGCACTTAACACTACTATCTTAGGTTCGGCATCTTTGGTTATCAACGTTGCTACTGCATGCATCCGTTCGGGTTTCCCAACACTGGTACCGCCGAATTTCATGATCTTCATACATAAGGCCCCTGTACCCCGGGGCTAAGGTGTTTGTTGACAAAACTGTTTATCGGGGTGCAAAGATAAGCCCTGGCGTATAATTGTACCGGGGAAATGACAGGGAGATTACCGAACAGTTGTAAGCGGGGGAGGCGTGAATCGAGAATCGACAATCGACAATCGGGAATTGGTCATTGGGCATTGGTCAGCGGAACTCCCAGTTTTTCGGAAAGGAAAGCCAGGTCGTCGACCACGGCTTTTAACAGGGGGATACCGGCAGCCAGGCGGTTCTGCTCCATTTCCCGTTCGGGATCACCGGGTATGAGTACCTGTTCTTCACCAGCAACCGGGGTAGCACTACGGAAACGGCGGATCCACTTGTCCATATGGGCTTTAAAATCGTCTGAGCGCCGGAAAGCGTCGATCCGCATGGCCCCGAAGAAATGCCCGATCCCTTTGCCGGGTTGTTCTTCGGGCATGGGCACATAAGCCGGAAAGGGAGGTACCCAGGGGCCGTAGTTGGCACCACTCAATACTGCCGAGAAGATATCTACAATGGCTCCGAGTGCATAGCCTTTATGGCTGCCATGTTCGCGGTCACCACCCAGCGGCAATAAGGCTCCGCCCGACTTTAACTCGTGCGGATTATCGGTCAGGTTGCCCTCTTTATCCTGTACCCAGCCCATGGGGGCTTTCTGGTTCTTGCGCTGGAGGATCTCGAGTTTTCCATTGGCAGCAGTGGTAGTGGCCATATCGGCAACAAATGCAGGCTCATCGCCTGCAGGAATGGCAACACAGATGGGGTTGGTACCCAGGAGCCGTTCCCTGGAAAAAGTGGGGGCAACCAGTGGACTGGCATTGGTCATAGCCCAACCGATCATATCGTGTTCGAGGGCCATCATGGCATGGTAACCGGCAATACCGAAATGATTGCTGTGCTGTACACTCACCCAACCGGTACCCGCGGTCTTCGCTTTATCTATGGCCACTTGCATGGCATAGGGTGCTACTACGAGGCCCAGTCCGCCATCGCCATCAATAACTGCTGTTGAAGGAGATTCATGAATGATCCGGATTTTAGGATGGGCATTGATCCGGTTTACTTCCCATAAGCGGATATAACCGGAAAGTCTGGCCACGCCATGGGAATCAATTCCGCGCAGGTCGGCAGACAATAAAACTTTCGCAGCCAGTTCCGCATCAGCCGGAGGACATCCGATCTTCCGGAACACTTCGCTTGTAAAACGCAACAACTGCTGATATGGGAAAATAGTCTCTGCCATGTATTAATGTGGAGATGTGAAAATATGAAAATGTGGAAATTTGAAATTACAAAAAAAATAAAAAAGCTTCCTAATTATTAATTTGCGTAAACCCAATCTCCACATCTCCACATCTCCACATCTCCACATCTCCACATCTCCACATCTCCACATCTCCACATCTCCACATCAAAACCCTTTCTTCTTCTCCCCTTCCTTCACCACGGTTTCCGGCAGCAATACTGCTGTAAACTGGTTCGGTCCGCCGAGAATTGTCTTGGCAACAGCCTGTATATCTTTCAGGGTAAGGGCCTGGATTTTCTTTTCATAGTCGAGGAAATACGCCGGATCAAATTTATCGATCCGGTTTTCCAGGATCTGCGTTGCCCAGGCACTGTTTTCTTTCAGCGTCACTTTGTGCTGCTCGATCAGTTGCTTTTTCACTTTGTCAAGATAAGACTGTTCCGGTCCCTTTGTCCGGATGAGCTCAAACTCCTTGTTTACAGCCTTGATGAGTGTATCCACTTTCTCTGGACCGCAAGGCAGTTGCAGGATAAAACTGAAGTTACCGTAGGGGGCTTTTTCCACTTGCGAAAACGTGCCGCCGCCATAGATCCCCTGGATCTTTTCCCGGAGTTCTTCAATGATCCGGATATTCAGGATCTCACTGAGTACTTCTGCCTTGAGTTCAAAGGCATCCGTATACGGCAGTTCTCCGTTAAAAAAGGCGAGGATCAGGCTCTGCTGCTCTTTGCCCTTGTTAACTGTCATCATTTTCTTACCCGGCAAAGGCCGCACTTTATTATCAGCAGAGCGGAAGGGCTTACCTGAAACCGGAAGGGCAGCAATATATTTCTCGATCAGCGGAATAATCTGTGCTTCGGTAAAGGCTCCGCTGAATACAAAATGCATTCCTGTGGCATCTCCAAACCGTTCCCGGTAGATGGCCAGTGACCTGTCCAGATCGATTTTGTCGAAATAACTGCTGTTGGGCACAGCCACCGGTGCCAGCGGGTTATTCTGATACAGTGTTTTGAATAAGGTATCGATAAAAGATGCCTGCGGGTTGGAGCCCAGCATGGCATACTGCGATTTATTCTTCTGTACATACGACTTGAACAGGCTGGTATCCTTCCGGGGATCAGTCATCTCCAGATAAGTCAGCTGCAAGAGGGTTTCCAGGTCTTTTACGGTGCTGTTACCCCTTATGCCATCCCGCGCATCCGACAGCACCGGTGTTATACTGACCGGTTTTCCGGCCAGCGCCTTCCGGAGATCTGTTGGCGTGAAACTGCCATAACCCATAGCAGCGGTCAGCACCGTTGCATATTCCGCGTTATACTTATCCCCAACTCCATAATTATTTTTGCCCCCGGACCGGCCGGCGATCATGATCACCTGGTCATTTTTGAAATCAGTACGCTTGAGCGATACGGTAACGCCATTGCTCAACCGGAGTTCCGTTGTACCCCACTGCGCGTTCAGCGTTTTACTGATTACTTTTCCTGCCCGGGGCAGCTGGCTCAGCAGGCTGGTTGCAATTGCTTTCTCTTCATAAGGTTTCAGTTCAGCTTTCTCTTTTGCATCGATAGTTGCGAGCAATGCTTTTTCATCAGGCAATAAGGCATTTTCTTTTGGTTCAGGTCCGGTAATATAAACAAACCGGTTTTTCTGGTCGCGGAAGGGTTTCACCACATCATTCACTTCTTCCAGCTTGATGCCCGGCAACAGTGATTTAACATAGTTGTATTCCCTTTCTATGCCCGGAGAAGGGGTCTGTTCCAGGAAGTACTGGATGTATTCTTCCACATAATTATCGCTTTCGGTCTTATCCCGGTCATTATAACTGCGTTCGTAATTGGCGAGTAAGGACTTTTTAGCACGCTCCAGCTCTGCTGCTGTGAATCCAAACCGTTTGATGCGTTCAAATTCCTCAACAACAGCGCTCAGTCCACGGATCACATCGCCTGTGCCCGTATTGGCATTTACAGAAAAACCATCGTACCCCCGGGCAAAGGAACCGAAATTCAGGGAAGCACCGAGGTAAGGGGGATTTTCTTTCTGCGTCAGTTCCTGCAGGCGCTGCCGGGCCATAATTGAAAACAGATTGCGTACAAGGTCTGACCGGTAATCGCCAACTGTACGCGCAGCCTCCTTGCGGAAATACGGATAGTTTACCGATACCGCGTAACCAGTTGCTTCTTTGTCGCTCGCCACAATGGCCTTGCTGTTCTGGTAAGGGATCACTTCAGCATATACACGGGGCTTGGGGCTTGCGGGATTTACCAGTCCGCTGAAATGCGCCCTGATCATTTCCTCTGCTTTTTCGGCCGTAATATCCCCAACAACAATCACAGCCATGAGGTCGGGACGGTACCAGTCTTTATAAAACCGGCGGATGGCATCAGGCGGGAAATTCTTAATGATACTATCGATACCGATAGGTAAACGACGGGCATATTTGGAGCCTTCGAAGAGGCTGGGATAGATTTTCTTGAACATCCGCTCACCGGCGCCTTTACCCAGCCGGCTTTCTTCGAGAATAATGGCGCGCTCGCCTTCAATATCTTCTGTGAGATAGGTGACATTGTGGGCCCAGTCTTCCAGCACTTTAAATCCTTTTTCCAGGTTACCGGGTTTATCGGTGGGAATGGGAAGGATATAAACAGTTTCATCAAAGGAGGTATAGGCATTCAGGTCGTTTCCAAAGCCCACGCCGATATCCTGCAGGAAGGAAACGATCTCATTTTTCTTGAAATTTTTTGTTCCGTTAAAGGCCATATGTTCGGCCATATGTGCCAGTCCCTGCTGGTCATCGTCTTCACAGATGGAACCCGCATTCACCACGAGCCGGAGTTCCACCCGCTGTTCGGGCTTTTTATTCGGGCGGATAAAATAGGTCAGTCCATTAGGGAGTTTGCCAGTTTTAACGGCGGGATCCAGGGTGAGGGGCTCATTGAGGTTTTGAGCAATCGTGGAATACCCAATGAGCAGGAGGATAAGGCTGCTGATGAATTGTTTCATTTCAGTAACAGTTTATAAAAAGGAAAAGGTTGCTTATTTCAGCACTTCAGGAATCACATCACCGATAGCTCCGCTGGGCATCTGGGTATGCAGGAGTGCCGCCAGTGTTACAGCGATATCGGTCATATAAACTTCCCTGTTCAGTTTGCCCGGCTTGATACCCCAGCCCATCCATACCAGTGGTATGTGAGCATCATAGGGATAGAACACACCATGTGTGGTGCCGGTCTGTCCGCCACTGAAATACCCGGATTTAAGCACTACCTGGATATCGCCGGCCCGCTTCTGGTTGTATCCATTAACAAACATTTCGCGGACTTGTTGGGGCAGGTTTGTGGAAGGAATGGAGGCATTATCGAAGGCGATCAACACATTCGGGTTTTTATTCAGGTATTCGAGAGCTGCTTTTTTGATATCAGCAGCATTGAGGCCTGCTGCATTGATCACGGAATCATTCAGGTAGAACTGGTAATTGGCCGTAGCGCGGATCAGGTTGCTAACTGCAAATTTTGATGCCAGTGTTTTATTGAGGTCGAGCAGTGCTGAACTGGTCACTTTAGCAGGCAGATGGTGTTTCTCCATAAAGCCTGGAACATGAGCTACTGCATGATCGGCAGTCAGGAATACGGTGTATTGTCCGGCCCCGACTTGTTTATCCAGATAACTGAAAAATTCTGCCAGATCGCGGTCGAGCCGCAGGTAGGTATCTTCAATTTCAATGGAATTGGGACCAAAGGTATGCCCTACATAATCGGTAGAGGAAAGGCTGACGGCCAGGAAATCCGTAATCGCATCTTTTCCCAGATCCTCCCCCTTCAGGGCTTCTTTGGCAAACTGCAGGGTCATGGTATTGCCCCAGGGAGTGACGCGGATGGCCCCATAATCTTTTCCGGTCTTGGATTTCAGCTCATGTGGGAATACAGGGGCCTTATCACCGGCGAGTTTACCCTCATAAGGGTTGTCGTCCACATCGCTCTGTACATAGGTATTGATGGGATAGAGTGTATTCCAGTCTTTCTGATAGAAGCTGTCCACCCATTTTTTATTGTTATAGGCATCGACCCAGGCCGGCAGTTCATTCATGTACCAGGTGCTGGTGATCCATTTTCCGGAAACCCCATCGTACCAGTAGGCAGCATTGGCGCTATGTCCAGCGGGAAGGATCCCGCCGCGGTCCTTGATCGCCACGCCGATCACTTTGGACCGGAAATTGGTGGCCAGGCGCAATTCATCACAAATAGTGGTGGTCCACATATTGACCGGCGACATCGGCTCGCCTCCGGTGACCCCTACCAGTTTTACATTCTTGTCTTCCGCACAATATACATCCCTGCCCAGGCTCCTGTCGAACCATTCGTTACCCATGATGCCATGAATAGCCGGAACTGATCCGGTATAGACACAGGTATGTCCGGCGGCAGTAACGGTTTGAGCGTAAGGGATCATGGTGTTCTCGCAGCTCATACCGGTATTGAGCATACGCCGGAAACCGCCGGTTCCATAGCGGTCATAAAAGCGGTAGAGGTAGTCATACCGCATCTGGTCGATCATGATACCCACCACCAGTTTTGGGCGGGCAATTGTAGTTGCGGCAGACTGAGCCGAAGCAATTCCGGCAAGGCCCAGGAAAATGGCCAGAAGCAGGGAACGTACCATGGAAAAAAATTTGGGCAAATATACGTTCTTACCCGGGAAAAGGGGAGCCGGAAAACCGGGTTAACTAATTCATTTTCACAAGTTCATATTTTCATAAAGGCTGCCGATAAATTTTGTAATTTTGCACATCGCAAAACGGCCTTACTGGCCCCTAAAATCACCCTTATGGCAGATATTTTTGAAAGACTGGTCAAGAATTACGGTCCGCTCGGACAGCACCGCGAACGTGCCCATGGTTATTTTGCTTTCCCTAAACTGGAAGGAGAGATCGGCAGCCGGATGAGCTTCCGTGGCAAGGATATGATTGTGTGGAGTCTCAATAACTACCTCGGACTGGCCAATCATCCTGAAGTGCGCAAGGCTGATGCCGATGCCGCCGTGGCATTTGGACTGGCCTACCCGATGGGTGCCCGGATGATGAGTGGAAACAGTAATTACCATGAGCGGCTGGAAGCCGAACTGGCGGCCTTTGAAAGTAAGGAGGATGCCATCCTGCTGAACTTCGGTTACCAGGGAATGGTAAGTGTGATTGATGTACTCTGCAGCCGTCACGATGTGATCGTTTACGATGCCGAAAGCCATGCCTGTATCATTGACGGTGTTCGCCTGCATCCCGGCCACCGCTACGTATTCAAACATAACGACGTTGCTGATTGTGAAAAGCAGTTGCAGCGTGCCACTGCCCTGATCGAAAAACAGGGAGCCGGCGGCATCCTGCTGATCACAGAAGGCGTATTTGGAATGGCTGGTGACCAGGGTCGCCTGAAAGAGCTGGCCGCACTGAAATCCAAATACCAGTTCCGCATGCTGGTGGATGATGCCCACGGATTCGGCACCCTGGGTAAAACCGGTGCAGGTGCTGGTGAAGAGCAGGGCGTACAGGACCAGATCGACCTCTATTTCTCCACTTTTGCCAAATCCATGGCCTCTATCGGAGCCTTTATTGCGGGCGACAAGAAGATCATTGATTATATCCGGTATAATATCCGCAGCCAGATCTTTGCCAAAAGTCTCCCCATGCCCCTGGTGATCGGCAACCTCAAGCGCCTGGAGCTGCTGCGCACCCAGCCCTCCCTGAAAGCGAAACTCTGGGAAAATGCCACCAAACTGCAGCAGGGCCTGAAAGCAAAGGGATTTGATATCGGTAAAACAGATTCAGTTGTAACCCCCGTATATATGAAAGGTGGTGTGGAAGAAGCCACTGCCATGGTGATGGACCTGCGTGAGAACTACCGCATCTTCTGTTCCATTGTGGTGTATCCGGTGATCCCGAAAGGACATATCATCTACCGCCTGATCCCTACCGCTGTACATACTGATGCCGACATTGAAGAAACGCTCCGCGCCTTCGAAGAAACCAAGAAGAAACTGGATGCGGGTGCTTATAAGGTGGAAGCCATTCCGGATATGGCGAATGCTTAAGCAAATTTGAAGTTATACGTAGTACGTAATACGCGAAATGGCTCCCTATGGGGAGCCATTTTTATTGTTCAAGCCTGCCGTTTACTGATCTGTAAATAAATTTCACATCGCATGCAACAAATACCCCCCGGTTTACGTCTAATATGTGGTTTTTCATAGGATATTGGATTTTAAACGGGGCTGGATTTCTATCCGGGCCCTTTTTTATTTTAGTCCTTTCTGCCGCTCCTAGCTTTGTGACTTATATCACAGTTGACACGCATCAAACGATTGCGTAAATCATCCCTTCATAGCACCAGCTTGACTTTGGTCAATTTACTGGTTTCTGGGTAAAAAAACTTGACCCAAGACAACTCATGTTACAACCTCAACATCTTATATTTGAATTTTCATAGGATAAGGTTTAATGGTTAATGGTATTTGATTAGTGCAGTCCCGCTTACAGGCGGGACTTTTTTATTTTGGAAGTCCGGAAGACAGAAAGTCCGGAAGTCGGAAAGCATAGAAGACGGGAAGCTGGTAATTCATTTACCAGCTTCCCGTCTTTTATTTCTCCCGGTCTTCCGGACTTTCCGTCTTTATTACTTTCAGTCTTTCCGTCTTCCGGACTTTCCGTCTTCCCGTCTTATTTCCAGGTCGCCTTAAAGCCCTTCTGGTACTCCGGAAACGGTGTTTTGCCGTAATACCCTTCGCCGAAATATTTCACGATCATTTCGAAGTCTTTGGGCTCCAGAAAACCGGGTATGGCCTGGGGTTCCGAACCATCTGCCGGAATAATGACAGTTGTAGGATAGGATAACTGTCCACGGGTGAGGTAGATGGCAAAATCATTGGTCTTATAACGGCTGTTGAAATTGTAATTCTTCCCTCTCCAACTGATCGCCTCCTGCGATTCAGCATTGACTTTAACAGTATAGAATTTTGCGGCCAGATACGCAGCCACATTCTTGTTGGAATAGGTTTTCTTGTCCATCACTTTACACCAGCCACACCAGTCGGTATACAGGTCGATCAGTACCGGCCGGCGTTCTTTACCCAGGGAAGCTTCTGCGTCTTTCAGACTGATCCAGTTTGTACCTTCAGCAGGCATAGCGGGAATAGGCGCACGGGCACTGGAAAAAACCAGGGGGGTGACCAACAAAAAAATCCATTTGACTGTTTGCATACCTAATTTTGTTTCAGGTAAAATAACTCAAATATCATGCATAAAATTGTCATAGCGGTCACCGGTGCCAGTGGTTCCCTTTATGCCCAGCGGCTTTTTGATAAATTATTAACAATCAAGGACCAATGGGCAGAAGTGGGTGTGGTGATGAGTGCCAATGCCCGGGATGTCTGGAAGCATGAACTGGGCAATGAGAACTACAACTCCTACCCTTTCCGGTTTTATGAAAGCATGGATTTCAATGCCCCATTTGCCTCAGGATCAGGACAATATAACACCATGATCCTCATGCCCTGCTCGATGGGTACCCTGGGGCGGATTGCCGGGGGGATTTCCAACGATCTGGTGACCCGGGCAGCGGACGTGATCCTCAAGGAACGCCGCAAGCTTATTTGTGTGGTCCGCGATACCCCCTATAACCTCATTCATATCCGTAATATGGAGACCGTGACGCTGGCCGGTGGCATCATTTGCCCTGCCACACCTTCCTTTTACAGCCAGCCGCGCAGTTTTGAGGAACTGGCCGATACGGTGGTAGACCGGGTGCTGGATTTGTGTGGGTTGAAGGTGGAGACGTACCGGTGGGGGAAGTAAGGGAGAAGGGAGAAGGAAGAAGAGAGAAGGAAGAAGGAAGAAGGGAGAAGGAATAAAATAGAGTATAATAGAAAAGTCCGGACTTGAACCAGTCCGGACTTTTCATTGTAAGCTCTTGTATTCCCTTCTCGCTTCTTGCTTCTAGCTTCTAGCTTATCTCAAATCAATCACTTCCACACCCGGATACTTCGCTTTATCAAACACAAAGAGGTTATCTGCCACAGCAGCTTTACCGTTAAATGCATTTACAGTATACGTGAACTTATTACCGGATTTCTCCAGGATCTTGGTGGAAGCAATGGTCTGGCTGGCTTTATCCACCTGGAGGTATACTTTATGGAAATTGCGGGTCTTGTCGGTGGGCGTCAGTTCAATTTCCTGCAGGGTTTTGGCACCGGCTTTTTTCTCTCCATTGAGTTTATACAGGAAATCCTTATCGTAGAAATTAGTGAAGAGTTTCTGCGGCGTGATGCTGCTGCCGGAGTTATCGAGCTGTGTGATGGTCACTTCATTGGCTGCCTTATCATAAGTCCAGATATTCAATCCATCACAGAATATCTCCTGTCCGGTGATCGTAACCCGGTACTTGTTTCCCTTCATGTACACCGTTCCGGTTTTGGATCCCTGTATTTTACCATTCGCTCCTTCTGCCACAAAGGTGAAGGTAGACTTGATGGCCTTAAAGGTCTTGAATCGGGCGCTGACGCCATCCAGGATCTTCTTGGCATTGGGGTCATTGGTTCCGAGACTGTTATTCTGGGCGAAGCTGGAAACGGTCAGGGTGATCAGGGCTGTAAACAGGTAAATTTTTTTCATCAGGCGCTGTTGATTCTTATGGAATTGCACAAATATATCGGAATTGGTTCATATATGAGACGGCATCCGGCGGCGTTACGTTTACCGGATAGCTGTCAATTAACAAAAGTCTAACCCATATTATTGAGGTGCATCTCGAGGTCGATCTCCGTACGGATCAATACATCCCGGGCTTTACTGCCCATATTAGGACCTACAATACCCGCTGCTTCCAGCTGGTCCATCAACCGGCCGGCCCGGTTATACCCCAGTTTCATACGACGCTGCAGCAATGAGGTGGAGCCCACCTGGCTTTGGACGATCATCCGGGCGGCTTCCTCAAAAAGCGGATCGCGGTCGCTCATGTCGAAGTCGCGGCCTTCCAGGTCTTTTTCATCCACATATTCCGGTAACAGGAAGGCCTGTGGATAGCCCCGTTGCTCGCCGATGAAATCGCAGACCGATTCCACTTCCGGAGTATCTACAAATACGCATTGCAAGCGGGCCACTTCACCATTATACGAAATGAGCATATCCCCTTTCCCGATCAGTTGTTCGGCACCACCGGTATCCAGGATCGTGCGTGAATCGACTTTGGATGAAACTTTAAAAGCGATACGGGCCGGGAAGTTGGCTTTGATGGTACCCGTAATGATGTTTACAGAAGGACGCTGTGTGGCGATAATGAGGTGAATCCCTACTGCACGGGCCAGCTGGGCCAGTCGCGCAATAGGCATTTCGATCTCTTTACCCGCCGTCATGATCAGGTCGGCAAACTCGTCGATCACCAGCACGATAAAGGGCAGGAACTGGTGCCCTTTCTGGGGATTGAGCTTCCGCTTGATGAATTTTTCGTTGTACTCCTTGATGTTCCGGGCGCCGGCTTCCTTCAGCAGGTCGTAGCGGTTATCCATCTCAATACAGAGGGCGTTGAGGGTATGCACCACTTTCTTGGTATCTGTAATGATCGCTTCTTCTTCGCCGGGCAATTTGGCCAGAAAATGTTTTTCAATGGTCCGGTACAGGCTCAGTTCCACTTTTTTGGGATCCACCAGTACAAATTTCAGCTGCGACGGATGCTTCTTGTACAGCAGGGAAACCAGGATGGCATTCACCCCTACGGATTTACCCTGACCGGTAGCACCGGCCATCAGCAGGTGCGGCATGGTGGTGAGGTCTACAATGAAATTTTCATTATCGATCCGTTTACCCAGGGCAATGGGCAGGCTGAAACTGTTGTATTGGAATTTCTCAGAGCTGAGCAGGGTCTTCATGCTCACGATGGTCTTCTTCAGATTCGGTACTTCAATACCAATGGTTCCTTTCCCGGGGATCGGGGCAATGATCCGGATACCCAGGGCAGCCAGGCTCAGGGCGATATCATCTTCCAGGTTCTTGATCCGGGAAATACGTACACCCGGTGCCGGAACGATCTCGTATAAGGTAACTGTAGGTCCTACAGTAGCACTGATCTTCTGGATCGCGATATCGTAATGTTTCAGGGTATTGATGATCTGGTTCTTGTGCGATTCCAGTTCGGTGGTATCCTGTATGATCTTTTCGTTGGTATAGGTTTCCAGCAGATCAAGGGTGGGGTATTTATAATCCCGCAGGTCAAGGGTTGGCTCATAGGGTTCCAGTTCCACGTTTTTCTCGGGAACAAGGGGTTCGTCCGGCTCCGGATCCGGTTTGGTCTTGATCTCCAGTTCCAGGTCGCTTTTGGGAACCACGGGCACTACCGGAGCCTGTTGCGCAGCTGCATTGGCCATTGCCGCATCGCGGCTCAGTTCTTTTTGGGCAGCTTCTTCTGCGGCCGCGGCGGCAGCAGCTTCTTCCTGAAGCTTTCTGCGGATATCATCGGCTGAAGGCCCGGGTGCGGGCGCTTCATCTTTGACCACGACTTTAAATTCGACCTCCTCCGGCTTCTCTTCGGGTACGATCAGCGGGGTCTTTTTTTCCTTCTTCAGGGTATTGGGCTTAACCGGTACAGGTATATCAGCTTGTTCTTCTTCTGGCTCTTCAGCGGTATCCGTTTCCGGAGTTTCTGTAAGCGTTTCTTTTTTCGGGAGTTTGGGAACTGTAAACACAGGATTAAAGCGCCAGATGACATAGGCCAGTCCGGCAACCAGTAATACCGCACCCGTTCCCAGGTTACCCAGGAGTTTCACGAGCCAGTCGCTCACCATATCCCCTACCGCTCCGCCCCAGGGGAAGTGATTGCGGGCAAAGAGAAAAGAAAACAGCACACTGAAATAGAGGAGTCCGACCATTACATAGCGCAGGTTGCGCCAGATCGAAAACAGCTTTTTACCAAAGAGCCAATTGGCGCCCAGTACAAAAAAGAAGGTGCAGAGAAAGAAAGAAGCCAGACCGAAACCATTAAAGAAAAACTGGTGGGAGGCATAGGCACCGATATTGCCCAGCAGGTTAGCCGTCTTGAAATTACCGGAAGGCAGGAGGATGGAAGCGCCATGATTGAGCAGCTTGTCCTGATCTTCCCGCCAGGTGAATAAGTAAGAGAGAAAGGAAATCACCAGGAATGCAGCAAGGAGCAGGAATACTGCACCTGCAATTTTATGGGTACGCTCGTCTTTAACCAGCTGTTTTACAGAAACGGTTTCATCTGTTTCCGCTTTCAATTGGTCGGGGTCGGGCTTGGGCGATTTCTTATTGGACTTTAACCGGTTGGCCATATGACAAAGATAGGCAGTTGGCGGGAATCAGCCATCGGTCATTGGCCATTGGGAATTGGTGATCGGGCATTGGCTATTGGCCATTGTTTTTTGTATCTTCGGCACATCAGGCTTATGCGAAAACTATGGGTCATATTGCTGCTCTCCTTCCTGCTTCCTTTCACCGGAAAGGCTGGGGGCAATCCGGATACCCTCCGCCTGTACCGGCTCGACACCTTACGCCTTTATGAACCGGTTTATGACTATGTACAGGTTGCCGATATGGAACGAAAACCGGTAACTCTTGAGGCACTCAACCGGCTGCATTTCGTCAATTATTACTACAGGATGTATACCCCTGTTCCGCTCCGTCTGATGGAACGGACCATGGTTGTCCGTATCCGGGTCATGAATCCGGAGAACCGGATCCGGGAAGTGTTTTTTTTCCCTGGGTATTATTACAGGAATCTCCGCCTGTTCAAGGCCCGGGCCGACAATCCTTCCGGAAGTATTACCGAGCTCATAGACAGTTTTCCCCAACCCAAAACCTTTCCAGCAGGCTGCCTGCTGAAACTGCAACCTGGGGAAGAGGCGGTGTATTACCTGAGTTTTGATTTTATCCGGACCAATGCCAACACGTTCTCCAGCCAGCTGATTGAAAAGGATTTCCTGCCGCACTGGCAACGGAATACGCGGTACTGGAGCCCCGACTCCGATATCCTGACCTATGTCATTTCCGGGATCCTGCTGTTGATGATCTTTTATTCCATCGCCGCCTTTTTCCAGAACCGGAATTCCGAATTTATCTTCTATAGTGTATATGCTGCCTGTTCAGCCGTATTATTCTTTCTCAAGAGCTATGCCCTGGGCAGTTTCAGTTCCCTGAATTTCTACTATGAGGAATACCTGGATTTCATCATTATGGGGCTGGGTGTGATCTTTTACCTCTTTTTCATGCGCCGGTTCATGAATGCCAGCAAGGAGCATCCCTGGCTGGACCGGTTCCTGTATTATTCGTCACTTGTACTGGGAGGCATGCTGGTCATCTTTACGGCTGCATTTTTCCTGACACCCGGGTATATCCTGATCTATTACCTGGAGAACCTGGTGATCAAGGTCCTGATGATGATCGTAGGTATCATCTTTATCATATATGGCATCCGGCTTCCGAAACGCGACCGGCTCATGAACTACCTGGTGATCGGGAACCTGGCCCTGCTGCTGTTTTCTATTTTATCATTACTGACATTTACCGATTTTAAACTGATCTACTGGAATCCAAAGAGCATCCTCAACAGGGGACTGATCCTCTATGAGATCGGTGTAGTGCTGGAACTGGCTTTTTTCCTGACCGGACTGGCCTATAAAAACAGGCGCGATCTTACCGAGAAGATCCTGGAACAGGAACGGCTCAAGCTGGATAATGAGCGGAAGGAATTTGAAAAACAGATGGCCATTGTAACCACACGCCAGGAAGAACGTGACCGGATCTCTGCAGATATGCATGATGAACTGGGTTCGGGTATGACAGCGATCCGTCTGATGAGTGAGATCATGAAAACGCGGATGCGGGAAGGCGCCTTCCCTGAACTGGAGAAAATATCAAACCAGGCCAATGATTTGCTGGGTAAAATGAACAGTATCATCTGGACCATGAAAAGTTCCAATGATTCCCTGGAAAGCCTCGTAGCCTATGTACGTTCACATGCACTTGAATATTTTGAAAACACTGCCGTTAACTGCCGGGTACGGGTACCCGAGCATTTACCGGATGTGGAAATGAGTGGCGAAAAGCGCAGGAATATATTCCTGAGTGTAAAAGAGTCGCTCAACAACCTGCTCAAACATGCCCAGGCCACTGAAGTGGGCATCGACCTCTGGCTGGAAAACAACCGGCTCTATATACGGGTGGCCGATAATGGCATTGGCATCAATGAAGAAAAACTGCGCCGGTTTGGAAACGGGCTGAGTAATATGCGCCGCAGGATGGAAAGTATCCAGGGAGAACTGATCGTGCAGAGCGGCCCCGGAACCACGTTAACTTTTATTGCTCCTTTGTAAAGAAGGTCCACAGCAGGAGTAACCAGCCTGCTATAAAAAACAGTCCGCCAACAGGAGTGATCAGTCCCAGTCCGCCCAGCCCCACATCACCCGTTGCCTTCAATGCCGTCAGTGCATATAATGAACCCGAAAACAGCAGGATCCCGGCGAGCATACTGTTACCGGCATAACGAAGGCTCTTCCCCGGGAACTTTTCAGCCAGCATCCCGATCAGCAGGATGGCTACTGCATGATAAAACTGGTAGCGTACCCCGGTTTCAAAGGTGGCAACGGTATCAGGAGGCACAATTTTTTTGAGTCCATGTGCGCCGAAAGCGCCCAATGCAACGGAGAGGGCGCCCAGCAGCGCTCCCCATTGCAGGAATTTCTTATTCATGCAGGATCATTTTAAGTAAGCTGTCGAGATCGGCCTTGTCTTCTTCCACATGCACATGGGCCTGTTCATAATAGAGGCGGCGGTCGTTCATTTTCTTCCGGATGAATGAGAGCAGTTCTTCATCACTGACCTCCCGGATCAGGGGTCGTTTTTCCTTTTCTTTGAGCAAACGGACCACAAGTGCATCCGGACTGGTATTCAGCCATACAACCGTACCGGCTTTTTTCATCCGGTCGATATTGTTGAAAAAACAGGGAGTGCCTCCACCAGTAGAACAGATGAATGCGGTTTGTGTTTCAATAAGCCGGTCCAGTTCCTCCTGCTCCCGGCGGCGGAAATACTCCTCTCCTTCCACGGCGAAGATCTCAGGAATTGATCGTTTCTCATCGGTGGTGATCACATCATCCAGATCAAAATAGGGCAATTGCAGGCGCTGGGAGAGCAGCCTGCCCCAGTGGGACTTGCCACTGCCCATAAATCCGATGAGAAATATTTTCATGGTTCAAATGCCGGCAAAGGGGCCGGTTAATTAAATGCGTTGAATCCGGT
Source organism: Chitinophagaceae bacterium (assembly GCA_044220945.1). Taxonomy (GTDB): domain Bacteria; phylum Bacteroidota; class Bacteroidia; order Chitinophagales; family Chitinophagaceae; genus Endoryza. Next base: position 215,287 of record JBGAQC010000001.1, read on the forward strand.
TACATCCATGCCTGTGATCAGCAGGTGAATATCATGGGTACCTTCATACGTGATCACACTTTCCAGATTCATCATATGGCGCATCACGGAGAATTCGCCGGTAATACCCATGCCGCCCAGCATCTGACGGGCGTCGCGGGCAATTTGCGTGGCGATCTCGCAACCATTGCGCTTCGCCATACTCACCTGGGCAGGGGTTACTTTATGCTCGTTCATCAGTACCCCCAGGCGCCAGTTCAGCAACTGGGCCTTGGTGATCTCGGTGACCATTTCAGCCAGCTTCTTCTGTTGCAGCTGGAAACCACCGATGGGTTTGCCAAACTGGATCCGTTCTTTTGAATAACGAAGCGCGGTATCATAACAATCCATGGCAGCACCAACCGTACCCCAGGCAATACCGAAACGGGCCTTGGTGAGACAGCTCAACGGACCACGCATGCCTTTTACATTGGGCAATATATTTTCCTTGGGCACTTTAACATTATCGAATACCAGTTCACCGGTAGCGCTGGCACGCAAGCTCCACTTATTATGCGTGGTTGGCGTAGAAAAGCCTTCCATGCCCCGCTCCAGGATCAGTCCACGAACAACGCCCTCTTCATCCTTGGCCCAAACCACAGCCACCTGTGCGAAAGGTGCATTGCTGATCCACATTTTGGCGCCATTAAGGATCACATGGTCGCCGGCATCTTTGATATTGGTCAGCATTCCAGCCGGATTGGAGCCGTGATTGGGCTCAGTCAGTCCGAAACAGCCCAGCCATTCGCCGCTGGCGAGTTTCGGCAGGTATTTCATGCGTTGTGCTTCGCTTCCAAATTCATAAATCGGGAACATGACCAGTGAGCCCTGTACTGAGGCCGTAGAGCGTACCCCGCTGTCGCCCCGCTCCAGCTCCTGCATCATGAGGCCATAAGAAATATAATCCAGTCCCCCGCCTCCATATTGCTCCGGAACCGTTGGTCCGAAACAACCCAGTTCTCCGAGCTGTTTAACGATCTGTTGGGGGAATTCAGCACGCTGGGCATATCCTTCTATAATGGGCGAGATCTCCTTTTTTACATAAGACCGTACAGTGTCGCGGATCAGCTTATGCTCCTCTGTCAACAGTTCATCTATGTTAAAATAATCGGGGGATTGAAACAGGTCCTGGGCCATGCAAGCAGATTTTTTACAAAGATAGGAGATTTGCCTGTTCAGGAGGGGCCACCCGGAGCCGGATACTGATTAAAATCCGGCCGGATTTCATTACATTTCCTGAAAAAAATGAAATCGCTTATCCTGATCTTACTGTTATGTGCCGGTTCATTTTCCCTGTATGCCCAGCAGGCAAGCAAGCCTGAAGACCAGATCCGCAGGTACTGGTTCGTGATGCTTACCAAGGGGCCCACACGGAACCAGGATTCCGTGACGCGTAGCAAGATCATGCAGGGCCATCTGGCCAATATTGAGCGGCTGTATCAGGAAGGCAAGATCAAAGTGGCCGGCCCTTTCGAAGGAGATGAGAACTGGCAGGGTATCTTCATATTCGACTGCGACAGCAAGGCCGAAGTGGAACAGCTGCTGAAAACCGACCCGGCGATCAAAGCCGGACGCCTCAGTTTCATCATTAAAGAATGGTGGACGGCCCCCATGGGCAGTTTTATTCCTGGCAAACCGAAATCCCTACAACAATAACAAAAGCATGAAACTGATCCGCTGCAACAGGGAACATTCCGCTGCCATACTGGATATTTTCAATGATGCCATCCTGCATACTACTGCATTGTATGATTATAACCCCAGGCCATTGAGCAGTATGGATGACTGGTTTGCAACCAAGGAAAAAAAGGGATTACCGGTGATCGGTTTGCTGACAGCAGACAACCAGCTGGCAGGATTTGCCAGTTATGGTACGTTCCGCGATCGGCCCGCTTATCATTATACTGTGGAAGGATCGGTCTATATCCACAAAGACCACCGGGGCAAGGGTTATGGAAAGATCCTGCTACCGGCCCTGATTGCTGCAGCGCGGGAACAGGAATATCACTGCATGATGGCAGGCATCGATTCCTCCAATGCAGCCAGCATCCGCCTGCATGAACAGTTCGGATTTCAGTTTTGCGGAAGGCTCAGAGAAGTGGGCTATAAATTCGGAAACTGGCTGGATCTTACTTTTTACCAGTTGGTGCTCGACACCCCCACCCACCCCCAGGAAAAATAAAAGCATTGTCCAACTTGACCGTCAAATCAATTATTCCCGGACTGGCATTAGCAGCGCTGACGCTGGTAACGATCATCATGGCCGTGACGGTAGCCCAGTATGCCTCAATGGATACCAGTACCGGATTCCTCCAATACAAACAGGAGTATATCGGCAACCGCTTATGGCTGGACGCTTTTTATGTACATGTATTTACCTGTTTCCTTTGCCTGATCGCAGGACTGACCCAGTTCCTGCCCTGGATGCAGCAGCAGCACCGTTTATTACACCGCAGTATCGGCATATTTTATGTGGTGAATATACTGTTCATCAATGTTCCTTCCGGAATGATCCTAGCCTTTCAGGCCAATGGTGGCGCCTCTTCCAGAATGGCTTTTGTGGTTCTCGATCTGCTCTGGGCCTGGACAACAACCATGGCCTGGATCCATATCAAAAGGGGGAATGTATTGCAGCACCGCGCCTTTATGATCCGCAGTTTTGCACTTACCCTTTCAGCGATCAGCTTCCGGTTATGGAAACAGGTCTGGTTGCATACAACCGATTGGGATCCGGCATTGATCTATAAAATAGACGCGTGGCTGGGTTTTATACCCAATCTGCTGCTGGCGGAACTACTCATTCGGAGGAAGGGAGTATTATCAACGTTGAAAGAAAATCGTATTACCCAGTATAAAGAGGATCAGGAAACCCAGCAGTCCTGAGCTGAGCAGGAAAATCAGGACCTGCCAAAGCCAGCGCAGGTTATTTTGGGGAAGATAATTACTGATTTTGCGTGTAACGATATAGCCAATCAGTACAACAACTGCTGCCAGTGCAAGGAAAACAAGAATCAGGAGCCCCATAGCAATAGGTTTAGTGAGTCGGAAGGCCGTTGCCCTAAAGCTGAACGGCTGGATGCAAAACTAGGAAAATAACCTATCCGCCTACCCGAAAAACCTAACATTAACAAGTCCTAATGAAAGCTGCGGATCTGAAGAAAAAACCCACCCATTTAGCGGAACTGTAAAATTTATTATATGCAACAGATATTCAGCTTGTTATCCATCTTAGTACTGCTTTCAGCCTGCCGGCAGCATACCACAGAAAACAGCCGGCTGGTCCAGGACATTATGGAGCGGGAAAAAGCCTTCCAGGACGACCTGAACCAGAAAGGGGCAGCCTGGGCTTTTGGACATTATGCTGCTGAACATGCCACCATCCGCAGGGGGAACGACAGCCTGATCCATGGCCCCGCTGCAATCACCCATTACTACGAAAAAAGCACTCCCCGTTCCGCCAAAGCCTATTGGAAACCGGATGTTGTGGAAGTGTCTGGGGATGGAACAATGGCTTATACCTATGGTAAATACCGCTGGGAGATCTATTCGGGAGATACCTTGAAAAATACCTATACCGGTATATTTCATACCGTGTGGAAAAAGGAAAAGGGGGAATGGAAATATGTGTGGGATTGAGTCAGTAGACAGTAGACAGTAGACAGAAGACAGTAGAAAAAAGAAAGAAGAGTGCAACGGATTAATAGTTACTATTATGAATACGGTACAACAGTTATTACAGCAATGGGATGGGTTGCTGGAAAGGCAAAGTATGGAAACCCTTCAGTTGAGAGAAAACGGTCAGGGCTGGACACTGGGGCAGTTATATATGCACCTGGTTCAGAGTACGGTCTATTTTTCAAAACAGATCAACACCTGCCTGCAATCGGAGGCGCACCAGGATGAGCCCTTGCTGTCCAGGGCTGCAGCAGTTTTCCAAGCAGGCAGCCTGCCGGATATTCGGATTGAAGGTCCGGTTTCCAACAGCCAGACTCCGGAGCCGGAGAGCATAGCTTACCTGCACGACAGCTTCAGGAGGCTGATCGAGAAATTCGGACAACTGGAATCCGCAATTGCAGCGCAACCGTCCACTGGGAAAGCCCGGCACCCTGGAGAACTGGGCTATTTTTCAGCGAGTGAATGGCTGGCCTTTACGGCAATACACCTGAAGCATCATTTGAAGCAATACCAACGTATTACAGGGCAGCCCGTTCAACCGCATTCATGAACTGCTATTGTAACCGGCCGGCACTTATCAACTGGCTGCAACCTTATGTTAATTTCTTGCAGATATCCTCAGGAAAAACTATATTGATGGTAAATTCTGACCTCTATCCATGCAAACAATCCTTGGTGCCGGTGGAGCCATCGGCAAACCCCTGGCCAGATCACTAGCTGCTTTTACTGACTCCATCCGCCTGGTTGGGCGTAATCCGGTGCCGGTCAATTCTTCTGATGAATTATCTCCCCATGATGCAAGGGACCTGGAGGGGCTCAACAAAGCCATTGCCGGCAGTTCTGTTGTATATGTAGTCATTGGATTTGAATACAAACTCAAAGTTTGGCAGGAACTCTGGCCACCTTTCCTGAAAGCCGTTATCAAAGCCTGCAAGCATCATGGCGCCAGACTGGTCTTTTTCGACAACGTATATATGTATGCCTCTTCTGCCATACCCCATATGACTGAAGTGGCGCCGCTCTCCCCTCCCAGCAAGAAAGGGATCGTACGACTGAAACTGCACGAACTGGTAATGAATGCAGCCGAAAGCGGCTATATCGAAACCCTCATCGCACGATCTGCCGATTTTTATGGACCTGAGAACCGGGCCAGTGCCCTGCAACTGATGGTGGCCGACAATCTCATCAAAGGGAAAAAAGCACAGGCATTTGGTGATATCGACAAGATCCACACCTATACCTATACACCCGATGCAGCACGCGCCACTGCCCTTTTGGGTAACAGTTCCGACAGCTGGAACCAGGTCTGGCATGTTCCTACCACTCACGATAAACTAACAAACCGGCAATGGATCGAGCTGGTAGCACGGGAGCTGCAACGGGAACCCAAGGTCCAGATCGTACAGCCCTGGATGATCCGTTTATTGGGATTATTTGTGCCCATCATGCGCGAGTTCCCGGAAATGCTGTACCAGTACACACAGGACTATGTATTTGACAGTTCCAAATTTGAAAAGCAATATGGCCTGACGCCTACCAGCCCGGAAGATGGTGTAAAAGCCATGATCGCGGCATTGAAAAAGCCCTGAACTGAATTCATTTTAACATTCTAAATGAAAATTATAACCGAAAAATTCCTGTATTTGCTGATTCACATTTGAAATCATTTTAAATGCCTGAGGAGAAAAAAAACAAGCACCCGCTTTACCGGTACGGAATTCTCCTTTTTCTACTTTTTTACGTTATTGCAGCAGCATTATATCCCGGAGGGAATGCCTTCAACACAACAGCAACCGGCTTCAGCTGGCGGTACAATTACTGGTGCAACCTGCTGAATGAAACAGCCATCAACGGATCCCCGAATCCGGGAGCACGTTTTGCACAGGCTGGTATGTTTGTATTATCCCTCAGCCTCTCCCTTTTCTTTATTTCGGCGCCCTCCCGGCTGCAACTGAAAGATGGCTTAAAACAACTGATCCGGCTCACCGGGATCGCCGCAATGGTTACGGCATTGCTGCTGGGCAGCTCCCTTCCACACGACTGGATCACCAATCTGGCTTCGGGGCTGGGGCTGATTGCTATGGGAGGATTATTGGTGGGGATCTACCGGAACCGGCTTTGGTTGTTCTTCTGGTGGGCGCTGTTCAACCTGGTGCTGGTTGCAGTGAATAACTGGCTCTACCTGGACCCTGACCTGATCCTTTACCTTCCTGTAGTCCAGAAGATCAGCTTCGCCAGCTTCCTGCTCTGGATGCTGTTTTTTCCCTAACTTCCATATACAACTTACAGCTGCATGAGTCATACCGACAACTCCGACATCACCCGTGACGAGATCAAGAAAGAATTCCAGCTGGAGCGCATGATCCTTTTCAGTGATGCTGTATTTGCCATCGTGATCACTTTGATGGCAATCGAAATTCACCTGCCTGAAACAGTCACGCCCCTGACCGGTGATACTTTTCTTCACGAGATGAAACACCTGATCCCGGTCTTCATTTCCTATGCAGTAAGTTTCTTTTTTATCGGGATGGTATGGTACCAGCATCTTAAAATTTTCAGCCTGCTCAAAACCTACGATAAAGGACTGGTGATCCGCAACCTGATCCTGCTGTTTTTTGTTGGACTGTTTCCTTTCAGTTCTTCAGTGGTGACCCGCGTGAAAGGTACGCCCATGGCATTTTATTTTTATGCAGCCACGTTATTCTGTTGCCTGTTGATTCAGTACCTGCTCCACCGTTACATTGTTGTTGAAAAGCCGGCATTACGTTTCCAAACCGAACTGACGCAACATAATAAAGAACTCAAGGAAAAACGGATCGCCCTTGTGGCATTTGCCCTGGCTATTTTGCTGATCATGATCACGCAATACTTAATTACTGACCCGGAACTCAAGACACTGGGCCTGCTCTGGATGATGCTGTTACCGGTAGCCATCCGGTTTATCCGGAAAAGAAGTAATGGTGCAGTAAAAGCATCTTAACTATGGCGCGAATTATTTTACAAAGGGGATACTGCCATATTTTGGCCGATCGCTTTGAATTTTCGGACCTGCCGGATCCAGACCCGGAACGGGTTATTATGCCCTTGCGTATGCGGCCCTTCCCACTCTTCCTGATGGCTGCTACGGCCTTGTTGCTGATCGTTCTGGCCGGATATGGGTTCTACTCCGGCTACTATTACCAATCCGGAATTGCTCTTTGTACAGCCCTTATTCCACTTCTACGGCTGCTGCGGTATAAGCAAACCCGCTATTTCACCTGTATTCCCTTCAACTGGATCCGTGAAATAGAATTGCACCGGAATTTCCAAAGGGGGCGGCTGGAACTGGTGCTACGTTTTACTGCGCCTGAGTATGGGACCTATATCAACCGTTATTACATAGCCGGCCCTTTGAAAGACGGCAACCCGGAACTTGAAAATGCCTATTCCCTGCTTGCCGAAAACTTTTTATTCCTCAAAGTGACCTGAGAGGCGGATTGCTTATCTTTAGCTGTCCACCGGATCATGACCAGCCTTTTATTGTATGGATATCAGAAGAACCGATTCCACTGACTCCGATTTTGTTGCCCTCGTGGCCGCACTCGATGCTGAACTGCGTGTCCGCAATGGCGAAGCACATGGCTTCTATAACCAGTTCAATAAAATCGATGCGATCCGCCATTGTGTGGTCCTAAGCGAAAACGGTATTCCGCTGGCTTGCGGTGCTTTCAAATCCTTTGAAGCCGGCAGTGTGGAGATCAAACGGATGTATGTACAGCCGGAACAGCGAAAAAACGGACTCGCCCGTCAGGTACTCCAGGCATTGGAATTGTGGGCTAAAGAGCTGGGACTACAAACCTGTGTCCTGGAAACCGGACTGAACCTGCCCGAAGCCATACGCCTTTATGAAAAAGCCGGCTATTCCCGTATACCGAACTATGGTCAATATATCGGAATAGACAACAGCGTCTGCTTCAAAAAAAACCTGACCTGACCATTCACCATTGACTATTCACTACTCACCATTCACCACTCACCACTCACCATATGCCCTTCACTCTAGCTATTTCCCGACACCGCACCCCCTTCCGGTCCAACACCTGGCTCTGGGTATTCATGACGGTATTCACCCTTATCTGGATCAGCACATTCTGGGGCACAACAGACCGGAATAACTGGTTCCTCGAAAACACCCTGACCTTCCTGTTCCTGATCTTCCTGGTATTCAGTTACCGGAAGTACAAGTTCAGCGACCTGAGTTACCTGCTGATCTGCGTATATCTCTGTCTGCATGTTTATGGTTCAAAATACACCTATGCCGAAAATCCGCTGGGCTACTGGCTGCAGGAGCAATTCCATACCTCCCGGAATCATTACGACCGGATCGTGCATTTCAGCTTCGGCTTCCTGCTCGCCTATCCCATGCGGGAACTCTTCCTGCGCTGGCTGAAATACCCGAAACTGGTGTCCTGGATCCTCCCCATTGAGATCACTTTATCGGTTTCTGCATTTTATGAACTGATCGAATGGTCGGTAGCCGATATCTTTTTCCCAGCGCAGGGCGATGCCTATCTCGGCACCCAGGGCGATATCTGGGACGCACAGAAAGATATTTTCCTTGCATTTGCCGGAGCCATTATCGCCACCACGATCGTTTCCTCCATCAAGAAACTGTTCCGCATTTATGAAACCAATGAATAACATCAGACTGATGAAATCATACAGTATCATATTTTTCCTCTTGCTGGGCGGACGATCCCTCCAGGCACAGTTCTTCAAGAAAGACCAGCCCTTTGCCCATACATTCAGCATCGTAGCGCGCGACAGTGTGACCGGTGAAATGGCAGTGGGTGTACAGAGCCATTGGTTCAGTGTGGGTTCTTCAGTCAGCTGGGGACAAAACGGTGTGGGAGTAGTAGCTACACAGAGCCTGATCGACAAACGCTACGGGTATGAAGGCCTGCGGCTGATGGCTTCCGGCAAAACCAGCCAGGAAGCTTTCGACCAGCTTTTCCAGGCCGATCCTGCCAGTGCCTACCGGCAAGTGGCCATGATCGATGCCAACGGACATGTGATCAGCTTTACCGGCAAGAGCTGCATGGACTATGCCAGTCATATCACAGGGCCCGACTTCAGTGTGCAGAGCAATATGATGCTGACGAATACAGTTTGTGAATCCATGGCGGCTGCTTACCGGGCTTCCTCTGGTAAGCCATTGTCAGAACGGGTAATGGCTGCTTTATTCGCTGCACAAAAAGCCGGTGGTGATATACGGGGCAAGCAAAGTGCGGCGCTGCTGGTCGTCAGCGGCGACAAAACACTGCCACCCTGGAACGGCAAACTGGTTGACCTTCGGGTGGAGGATCATACCGAGCCCCTTAAAGAACTGCAGCGCCTGCTGAAACTGAATGATGCCTACGACCATATGAACAAGGGTGATCTGGCTACTGAAAAAGGGGACAATGAAACAGCCATGAAAGAGTACGGTGCTGCCATGAAGCTGTTTCCTGAAAACCTGGAAATGCAGTACTGGACGGCCATCATGCTGGCCAATACACATAAAACCAAACAGGCTGCAGTAATGCTACAGAAGATCTACAGTAAAGATCCGAACTGGCGGGAGCTGACGCGGCGCCTGCCCAAAGCCGGATTATTGACTGTTTCCGACAGCGAACTGAAAACCCTTTTACAATGACACTGAGCAACCAAAGCCCGCTGTTCCAGTTACCGGAAGGCAAACATTACCTGAATTGCGCATACATGTCTCCGCTACTCCGCAAAGCTGAAGCAGCAGGTATCGCGGGAATTCAAAAGAAACGCTATCCTGCTTTGTTCAGGCCAGAAGATTTCTTTACTGAACCGGCTGCCGTACGGCAGCTTTTTGCACAATTACTACAGGTACAAGCGGACTCCATAGCACTGATCCCTTCTGCCTCTTATGGGCTTTCAGCAGCAGTACAAAACCTGCCTGCCTATACAGGCACACATTGCCTGACCATAGCAGAGGAATTTCCAAGCGGCTATTACAGCCTGCATCACTGGTGCCGGCAGCACCAGAAGGATTTCCGGGTGGTGGAAGCCCCTGAAGGTGCGGCGCGTGGCAGAGCCTGGACCGAACGGATCCTGGAAGCCATCAACAAGGATACCATTGCCCTGCTGATGTCATCCGTACACTGGACCGATGGCACCCGCTTCGATCTGGAAGCGATCGGCCGCCGTTGCCGGGAAACCGGAACCTGGTTTATAGTGGATGGCACACAAAGTGTGGGGGCTGTTCCCATAGATGTACAGGCCTGTAATATCGATGCGCTGGTTTGTGCCGCCTATAAATGGCTGCTGGGGCCCTATGCCAGCGGACTGGCTTATTATGGGCCACGTTATGCAACAGGAAACCCCATTGAACAAAGCTGGATGAACCGCAGCAATGCCCTGAATTTTTCTTCATTGGTTGAATATACTGATACCTACAGCGAAGGTGCCGGAAGGTATAATACTGGTGAGTTCGGCAATTTTGTACTGGTTCCCATGTTGAAGGAATCCCTGTTGCAGGTGCTGGAATGGACACCTGAAGCGATCAGCAGCTATTGCAGGGAGTTAAGTGCACCCCTGCATCAGGCTATAGCCGCTAAAGGATGGGACCAGGAAGAACCGGAATACCGGAGTCCGCATATCACAGGCATACGACTGCCGGCTGAGATCAGCAAAGATTCCTTATTGGACCGGATCCGGAACCGGAATATTTCCGTTTCCTTAAGAGGAAGCGCCATACGGATCTCACCGCATCTGTATAATACGCCTGAAGATATCAGCGCGCTCATCGATTGCCTACAATAAACCCAACGATATGCCCAGAAATGAAATGATCAAACATGAAAGCGTTGCCGATTTCCTGAAAGCCCAGGAACCTGCGAAACGAAAAATCCTTACACAGGTACGGAACATCATCAAAGCCAATGCCCCGGATGCCGAGGAAGGGATCGGCTATGGCATGCCTGCCTATAAACTGGATGGCGTACTGGTGTATTTCGGCGCGTTCGCCAAACATTACAGCCTCTTTGCCACACCATCGGCGAATGTGGTGTTTAAAGACAAGCTCAAGCCTTACAAGATCAGCAAGGGCACGATCCAGTTTTCCTGGGAGGATCCGGTTCCGGAAAAACTGATCGCGGAAATTGTTAAGTTCAGGGTGAAAGAAAACCGGGAGAAGGCGCTGGCGAAGAAGAAGAGATAATGTGGAGATTTGGAGATATGGAGATGTGGAGATGTGGAGATGTGAAGATGTGAAGATGTGGAGATGTGGAGATGTGGAAATGTGGAGATGTGAAGATGTGGAAATACGGAATTATATAAAACCGCAAATGAACCAGAAACTGATCCATATTGCTGTAGTAGTACGGGATTATGACGAAGCGATCCGTTTTTATACAAAAAAATTGGGCTTCCGGCTGGTGGAAGACACGGTACTGTCGGATGTAAAACGGTGGGTTTTGGTGGAACCTCCGGGTGAAGGATCCTGTCAGCTATTACTGGCCAAAGCTGCTACACCTGTTCAGGAAAACCGGGTCGGCGACCAGACGGGAGGTCGTGTATTCCTATTTCTGCATACCGATGATTTTGACCGGGACTACCAGAACCTGCTTACGCAGAATATCACCATTGTAAGAGGCCCCTCATCGGAAGAATACGGACGGGTTGTAGTGTTTGAAGACCTCTACGGGAATAAATGGGACCTGATCGGGAAATAAATGTGGCAATGTGACAATGTGCCGATGTGTCAATAACACAAACGGATATTCACATTACCACATCGCCACATTGGCCAATTGTCACATTGATCAGGCTTGCTTTACCAGCTGCACACCCAGATGCAGTTTCACTTCATCACTCACCACAACGCCACCTGCTTCAGTTACTGCGCTCCATTTCAGATTAAAATCCTTGCGGTTGATCTTGCCGGTGATCTCAAAACCTGCTTTAACCTGTCCCCAGGGATCGGTCTGGGTACCACCATATTCCACGTCCAGTGAAACTTCTTTGGTTACGTCACGGATGGTAAGGTTACCTGTCAGCTTATACTGTTCATCACTGATCTTTTTGAAGGAAGTGGATACAAAGCTGAGTTTGGGATACTGGGCCACATTGAAGAAATCATCGCTTTTCAGGTGACCGTCGCGCTGTTCGTTGTGGGTGGTAACGCTGTCGGTATCTGCGCTGAAGCTGATCTTAGCATCGGTAAAATCGGGCGTATTGCTTTCCATGGTAGCGGTAAAGCTGTTGAACTGTCCGGTTACATTGGTGATCATCATGTGTTTCACCTTGAACTGGATTTCGCTGTGTGAAGCGTCGATCTGATAAGTAGCCATAAATAGCGTTTTTAAGTTTTAATTTTTAAGTAGTGAGATCGTTATAAATAATTCAGTTGACGTATCAGGATAATACCATAGGAACTTCCATCAGCAATAATTCGGCACCATTCACGCCTTCGATCTCAAACCCGTCGGTACCGGTAATGCCCAGGCCATCCCTGCGGTTAAGTAGTTGTCCGTTCACCTTTACATCACCTTCCAGCACGAATACATATACCCCGTTTCCGGATTGCTTCAGGGTATAGTCCAGCTTCACCCCATTATCCGGTTTACTGAGATGGAACCAGGCGTTCTGGTGGATCCATACACCGGCATCGTTGGGATCGGGAGACAGTACCTGCTGGATCGCATTGATCCGGTCGGCCGGATCGAGGGTGATCTGGTCGTAACGCGGTTGCACCATGCGTTTATTCGGAAATACCCAGATCTGCAGGAACTTCACAGCCTGGTCTTTATTATGGTTGAATTCACTGTGATAGATGCCGGTTCCGGCACTCATCACCTGGATATCCCCTTTGCGGATCACAGCCACATTACCCATGCTGTCGCGGTGCTCCAGGTCGCCTTCCAGCGGAATGGAAATGATCTCCATATTATCGTGCGGATGGGTATCAAATCCCAAGGCCGCAGAAACGGTATCATCATTCAGTACCCGCAGGGCACCGAAATGCACGCGTTCGGGATTATAGTATCCTGCAAAACTGAAACTGTGGTAGCTCTGGAGCCAGCCATGGTTGGCTTTTCCCCGGGAGTCTGCTTTGTGAAGGATCATGTTTGCCATACTGATTGGATTGAGGATACAAAGATACGCTATTCAATGTTGTAACATCAATATCCTATGTTAAGAAAAGTCGGGAAGACGGGAAGTCTGAAAGTCCGAAAGACCGGAAGACCGGAAGACCGGAAGTCCGAAAGACCGTAAGTCAGTAAATATGTGGTTCTGTATTAACGTTCTTACGGACTTACGGACTCCCCGACTTCCAGTCTACTTCGCAAACATCATTTTGTAGTCAACCCGGATCTTGCCCTTGGAGATATCGTCGAGCTTGCCTTTCAGCAGCTTACGTTTCAGCGGCTTGAGTTTATCGATGAAGAGTTTACCGTCGATATGGTCATATTCATGGAGGATCACCCGGGCGGTGATACCGCTGAACGTTTGTGTATGGGGCTGGAATTGTTCGTCGACGTACTGGAGGGTCACTTCTTCTTCCCGGTATACATCTTCGCGGATCTTCGGTATACTGAGGCAGCCTTCATTATAGGCCCATTCATCCCCGGCCAGTTCCAGGATATGGGCGTTGATAAAGACCTGTTTGATCCCTGGGGCATCTTCGTATTCAGCCCTTTCCTTGTCATCCATGCCTTCGAAGATCTGGGTACTGTCTACTGTAAAGAGGCGGATATCCCGGTTGATCTGCGGCGCGGCCAGACCTACCCCATTGCTGGCATACATGGTTTCCCACATGTCGGCAATCAGTTTCTCCAGACCGGGATAATCGGGTGTAATGTCTTTACAGACAGTCCGTAAGATAGGGGCGCCATAGGCTACGATAGGCAGAATCATAATCGGCAAAGTTAACCCAATTCCGCCTAAAAACCGCCTGCCCGGCTGTTGAGGAATTCCTGCAGCAGGATAGTGGCAGCGATCTCATCAACCAGGGCTTTGTTACGCCGCTCTTTTTTCTTCATGCCCATATCGAGCATGGCCTGCTTTGCCATCCTGGAGGAATTGCGTTCATCGATGGTTTCGACCGGAATTTGGGGGAATTCCTTCTGCAAACGGGCGATACACTTTCGTACCAGGGGCGTGGCATGGGTTTCCGACTCATCCCAGTTCCGGGGATCACCGATCAGGAACAGTTCCACAGGCTCTTTACTAATATAATCTTTCAGGAAATTAAACAGTTGCGGTGTCTCCACAGTGGTCAGTCCCGTTGCAATGATCTGCAACGGATCTGTAACGGCAATACCGGTACGCTTGAGGCCATAGTCTATGGAGAGGATGCGGGGCAAGAAAGATGTGTTTACTGGGTTTGCTGGGTTTACTGAGTTTGCTGAGTTTACTGAGTTTACTGAGTTTACTGAGTTTGCTGGGTTTACTAAGTTTGCTGCAAATAGTCGTGTAATATAAAAAATCAGGGATCAACCTAGTAAACTGAGTAAACTTAGTAAACCTAGCTCAACCCTTTCTCATACCAGCAGGTCCGCAATCACAAACACCGCAAACACCACACTGGCAATTCCGTTAGCGGTCATGAAGGCGAGGTTCACCCGGCGCAGGTCATCCGGCTTTACGATACTGTGCTGGTAAATGAGCATGCCAATGAATACGGCAACACCGATCCAGTAGAGCCAGCCAAACGCACCAAAGTATCCGGCCAGGATCACGAATGCCGCTGCCAGAACATGGAGTAATTCAGAAACCCGCAGGGCTTTCCGCTTCCCCAATGCAGCAGGTATGGAATTCAGGTTGTTATTGCGGTCAAACTCTTCATCCTGCAGGGCATAAATAATATCAAAGCCGCCGACCCATCCGATCACAGTCAGGGAAAACAGGATGGGCAGCCAATGAAATGCTCCGGTTACAGCGAGGTACGCGCCGATGGGTGCCAGAGAAAGGCCCAGACCGAGCACCAGGTGACAAAGTGCTGTAAACCGCTTGGTATAACTATACCCCAGCACTACCAACAATGCCACGGGCGAGAGGTAAAAACAAAGCGGGTTGATCAGCCAGGCAAACACCATGAACAACACACTGCTGCTGATGGTGAAAAAGAGTACGCTTTCGGCTTTCAATAAGCCTGCCGGTATTTCGCGGATGGCCGTGCGCGGGTTTTTTGCATCAAAATGCCGGTCGAGATACCGGTTAAAAGCCATGGCGGCACTACGGGCGAAGACCATACAGCCGATCACCCAGGCCAGCTTAGTCAGGATCAGGGAAAGGGTATACCCCTCTCCTGCCCGGATCACGCCCAGCACAAAACCAATCAAAGCGAAGGGCATCGCAAAAATGGTATGCGAGAATTTAATGAGGGAAAGGTATTTCTTTACAAGAACCATATGATGTGGAAATGTGAAGATGTGGAAATGTGAAAATGAAATACAAATATATTAATTGTGCAAATGTGAAGATGTGGAAATGTGGAAATGAAATACATCGATATAAAAAAAGTGAGAGTGTTGCAAAAAGTGTGTCAGTTTGAAGTTTAGTAACTTTAAAACTAACACAAATGGAGATGACAGAAAAACAATCATTTGACTTCGAAGCTTTTAAAAAGCAGGCCGCCAGCCGGTTAAAACAAGGAGGAAGTTTGCTGGGGAAAGAAGGTGTATTTACCCCGCTGCTCAAGCAGTTCCTGGAAGAGGCCATGAACGGCGAACTGGAAGCCCATATCGAAGAGGAAGAAGCTCCTAACCGCAAGAACGGAAAGGGCCGCAAGCAGGTTAAAACACCCGTGGGGAATATCGAGATCGAGACTCCCAGGGACCGCAATGGGACCTTTGAGCCGGAAATCTTAGCCAAACGGCAAAAGACCCTGGGGGTGGACCTGGACCGCCAGATCATCGCACTGTACGCCCGTGGAGCCAGCTACGGCGACATCCGTGACCATCTCAGCGAGATGTACGATCTGGATGTATCGCCCGCCACGATCAGCCGTGTTACCGACAAGATCCTGCCCCTGATCCAGGAGTGGCGTAGCCGGCCATTGGAACGGGTCTATCCCTTTGTCTGGCTCGATGCGATCCACTACAAAGTAAGGCACGAAGGCCGGGTAGTTAACCGGGCAGTTTACTGCATCATTGGGCTTAACCAGGACGGGTATAAAGAGCTGTTAGGCATGTACATTGGCGAGAACGAAGGGGCGAAGTTCTGGCTGCAGGTACTTACTGATCTGCAGAACCGGGGTGTTGAGGATATCTTCATTGCATCGATCGATAACCTGCAAGGGTTCGCGGAAGCCATTGAGACGATCTTTCCGCAAACGGAAGTCCAGCTCTGTGTGGTCCACCAGATCCGCAACTCCCAAAAGTATCTTTCCTACAAGGATGTAAAACCATTCATGAAGGATCTTCAAGGGGTGTATCGGGCAACCACCAAAGAGCAGGCGGAGCGCAGCCTGGAACAACTGGCCACCAACTGGGGCCAACGCTATCCGAAGGTGATCGAGTCCTGGCGCAAGAACTGGCCCAGACTGAGTCATTACTTCCAGTACGTGAAAGAGATCCGACGGATCATGTATACCACCAATATCATCGAAGGGTTCCACCGCCAGCTGCGGGCTGTAACCAAAACCAAGGGGGCCTTCCAAAGCGAAGACGCACTGATGAAACTACTGTTTTTGGTACAGGAAAACATCACTGCCAAGTGGAATAAACCGGTACACAACTGGAACCAGACCCTAGCTCAGTTATCGATTATTTTTGGAGAAAGACTTAAATTGAATATCTGATGAAATCAGAACTGACACAGTTTATGTAATACATCCAAAAAAGTTCATCATTCCGGCCATCCCATCTCCCCATCTGCCCATCTCCACATCTTCACATTTCCACATCTCCACATCTTCACATCTCCACATCTTCACATCTCCACATTAATTTTCTTCCGTACGAGCTCCCAGAGCACAATGCCTGCCGCCACAGAAACATTCAGGGAATGCTTCATACCCAGCTGGGGTATTTCGATACAGCCGTCGCAGTGTTTCAGCAATTCCGCGTCAACACCTGTCACTTCATTCCCGAAAATCACAGCCAGTTTACCCGGATTGTTCAATTGTTGAAATTCCTGCAGGCCAATACTGCCTTCTGCCTGTTCAATGGCCCAGAGCTGGTAACCTTCCTGTTTCAGTTGCAGTATGGCTTCGAGTGTTGTGGCATGGTGGGTCCAGCTGACTGTTTCTGTTGCACCCAATGCCGTTTTATGAATATCGCGGTGGGGCGGTTGCGGGGTATAGCCACAGAGACAGATGCCTTCCAGCAGGAATGCATCGGCAGTCCGGAATACGGAGCCCACATTATGCATGCTTCGGATATTATCCAGCACCACACGGATGGGTAATTTGCCGGCCTGCTGGAATTCAGCAACCGATTTCCGTCCCAATTCATCCATGGTCCATTTTCGCATGGCGCAAAGGTAATGGAATGTAATTACCGTTATTTCACCACACGGATACTGATCCGCTCACCATTGGTGGTGGTAAAACGAACGAGGTAGACGCCAGCTGCCCAGGAACCGGCATAGAGGGGAATATTGTTTTGGCCCGCATTGATGGCCATTCGCCGCACTCCCATTTTACGGCCCATCATATCAAATACTTCCATCTCCAACTGCTGGGTGTAGCGGGATCTCACATCGATATAGCTCGCAGAGGAAACAGGGTTAGAAATGATGCGAATAATTACAGAAGCCTTGTAATCGACCGGGAAATCGTAGCAGCCACCGGTATTAGGTAGGTTATTGCCGATCCAGCCCAGGCGGGCGCCCAGCCACTGTTTCAGGTAATCAATTTCCTGGGCATAACTGGTGGCGATCGGGGAAGGATTGGGCCATACATATTTACCCAGGATATTCCAGCGCTGGTGATGGCGTACTGAAGCTTCACTGAGTACACTGGTGATGGAGTCAATGACCTTGGTAAAATGGTCGATACTCAGGGTTGTTGTGGAGAGCGTTTTCCAGCGGCAACGCAGGGCTGCGGAAAATGCGGTATCCATCATGAGCCGGTCCCACCAGAAGGGTACCAGTCCGGCACCATCACCCGGACAAACATAATTGAACTGGTAGGCCCAACCTGCAGGATTGCTGCCTTCACAGTAATCGGCATTACGGAAAGCAAGGTCGTAGTCCCATACCGGGCCGGCAAAAATGCGCGGGTTCTTGCTGTCTTTGTCTTTATGCAGGTAGGTACTCAGGCGGTAGCCATCCACATTCCTGCTGATCTCATTCACAATGAAATAATCGATAAAGGAATTGAGATCCGCATAGCGGCGTACACCGGTAAAGGGATTCTGGAAATCGGAGGAGGCGAGTGCATCTTCAAATGCGTCTACGGCTGAACGGATATACGCAGCCTGTGCCGGCTGTATATCGGCGATCTTGGGATAGACGTAGCTGAACTGGCGTTTGCCTCCATTGGTGGAGTTTGGCGTTGGGTATTTGCTGAACCAGGCATTGGGTTGTTTGTCTACACTGAAAATATAGCCTCCGGTCACATCATCTCCCGTTACATCAGTGGTCTTCAGTTTGGCAATATTCACCCGGCCACTGCCCCGCTTTATCTTTTCTTCAAAAACATAGACGCCTTTGTAATCACCGTCGAGGATCAGTTCCACGAATTTGGTACGGGCGGCCCAATGACCCAATTCGCGGGAGAGCTGGTACGCCAGTACATTGCGCATCAGTGTCTTGTCGGTATAGGGCGCATACAGTACCCAGTCGGATTCAGCGGGCATGCCAAAAAGGGCCACGTCTTGCGACAAACCCGCTGCATCCCGGAGTTCGATTCCATAAGATTTCATGGGGAACATGGTGGAACTCTGTCCGCGGACTTCAATCCCGATCTTGCCATTATAGTGATTAAACGGGTCGGTGATATTGTTGCGGGCATTGCCGGCATTGAAGATGATGCCCAGGTCGGCTGTGATCTTGTTTTCCTGGGGGATGGATTGTCCACCGGTATTGATCACCAGTATGGGAAGGTTCGTAGAGCTCAGGTTCACGGTCTGGGCATAGCCAGCCACCGTCAGCAACAGGCTGATCAGGGCAAAAAGGGGTCTTTTCATATAGTCCAGCATCCCTTAAAAGTACGCCGAAAAGCCCGCCGGGGCAAACCGGTTGTACAAAAAACCTTTTTTACACATCCGCTTCCTGCTGAAGGAATTGGCGCCTGCTTTCTTATTTTTGCCGCCCATGGCCAAATCAGCAGCAGATACTCCTTTAATGCAGCAGCACCGGGCGATCAAGCAAAAATACCCGGATGCCATATTGCTGTTCCGGGTAGGCGACTTCTACGAGACCTTCGGGGAAGATGCCATCCGTGCTGCTGAAGTATTGGGTATCACCCTGACCAAACGGAATAACGGTGCGGCCTCCAGTTCGGAACTGGCTGGGTTCCCGCATCATGCCCTGGATACCTATCTGCACAAATTGGTGAAAGCCGGCTACCGGGTGGCGATCTGTGATCAGCTGGAAGACCCCAAGCAAGCCAAAGGCATAGTAAAACGAGGCGTTACCGAAATGGTAACGCCCGGTGTAGCCACAAACGACAAGTTACTGGAACATAACAGCAACAATTTCCTGGCGGGTATCCATTTTACAGACGACCGTTCGGGGATCGCACTGCTGGATATCTCCACCGGAGAATTCTTTATTGCGGAAGGGGATATTGAATACATCGATAAACTGCTGCAGACGCTCAAGCCGGCAGAAGTGATCTTCCAGCGCAGTTACCAGAAATATTTCAAGGAAAATTTCGGGAACCGGTTTTATACCTATGCGCTCGACAGCTGGATCTTTGATAAAGCCTTTGCCACGGAGAGCCTGCTGAAGCAATTCCAGACCCATTCATTGAAAGGCTTCGGGATTGAATCCTTGCACCTGGGTATCATTGCTGCGGGTGCGATCCTGCATTACCTGAAAGATACCGAGCATCCCAACCTGCAGCACCTTACTACCCTGCAACGGATCGACCGGGACGAGCATTTGTGGATGGACCGTTTCACCATCCGCAATCTGGAACTGATCGGAAGTGGTACAGAACAGGGACATACCCTCCTGCGTGTACTGGACAACACCGTATCCCCCATGGGTGCCCGCCTGCTGAAACGCTGGATGGTGCTGCCCCTCAATGATGCCGTCAAGATCCGCGAAAGGCTTGACCTGGTAGAATATTTTCTGAAAGAAACGGAACTGCGGCAGCAGCTCACCCAGCTCATCAAACAGTGCGGGGATATTGAGCGACTGGCAGCGAAGATCCCGCTCAAGAAGATCAATCCGCGTGAAGTAGTGCAGGTTGCCAAAGCCCTGCAGTATACGGAATCCATCCGGGAGCGTTGCGGCAGTACCGGCAATGCCTACCTGAAGCGGCTGGCCGATGCGCTGAATCCCTGCAGTTTTATCCGCGACCGGATCCTGAATGAACTGGTGGATAATCCCCCTGCCCAGTTGCAGAAAGGCGAAGTGATCCGCACCGGCGTTAACGCCGAGCTCGACGAACTGCGTACTATCGCCCATGGCGGCAAGGAATACCTGGTATGCCTGCAACAGCAGGAAGCCGAGAAGACCGGAATCAGTTCGCTGAAGATCAGTTACAATAACGTATTCGGTTACTATCTGGAAGTAACCCATGCCAATAAAAATAAAGTGCCGGATACCTGGATCCGCAAGCAAACACTTACGAATGCGGAACGCTATATCACGCCTGAGCTGAAAGAATATGAAGAGAAGATCACCGGGGCGGAAGACCGGATCCAGGCTATTGAACAACGCTTGTATGAAACCCTGCTGACGGCCTTACAGGACTATATCGCCCCGATGCAGGTGAACGGCAACATCATCGGCATTCTCGATGTACTCTGTTGCTTTGCCCAGAATGCCCTGCACTACCAGTACCGCAAGCCCGAATTGCATGAAGGTGGTGTGCTGGATGTAAAGGAATGCAGGCATCCGGTCATCGAGCGATACCTGCCTCCGGGTGAACCCTATATCGCCAATGATATCTTACTGGATCCCGACGGGCAGCAGATCATCATTCTTACCGGCCCGAATATGAGTGGTAAGAGTGCTTTGCTCCGGCAAACAGCACTGGTAACCCTGATGGCCCATATCGGCAGTTTTGTGCCGGCATCTGCGGCGCTGATACCCGTAACAGATAAGATCTTCACACGCGTGGGCGCTTCCGATAACCTGAGTGGTGGCGAAAGCACGTTCATGGTGGAAATGAATGAAACGGCCAGCATTATCAACAATGTAACCGGACGCAGCCTGATCCTGCTGGATGAGATCGGAAGAGGTACATCAACCTACGATGGCATTTCCATTGCCTGGAGTATTGCGGAATACCTGCACCAGAGTCCGCATCGCCCGAAGACCCTGTTCGCCACGCATTACCACGAACTCAATGAACTCGAAAACCGATTTGAGCGGATCCGCAACTTCCATATCACCAATAAGGAAGTCGGCAATAAAGTGATCTTCCTGCGCAAACTCGCCCCCGGTGGCAGTACCCATAGTTTTGGTATCCATGTAGCCAAACTGGCGGGTATGCCACCTGCCCTGATCCAGCGGGCCAACGAGATCCTCGCACAGCTGGAAAGTATGCATGGCCGCGAAAACCTGGGAGAGGAACTCAAATCGGTCAGCGCCCCCAAAATGCAATTATCCATTTTCGATGCGCATACGGAGACCTTCGACCAGATCCGCAGCAAACTGGAGGGGATTGATATCAACCGGCTGACACCTGTGGAGGCATTATTGAAACTTAACGAGATCAAGAGCCTCTTACGTTAAACAGACTACCCAAAAACCCCGGGATTTTACTATTAATTTGATGTATATCAACGTAATACGTCAATTTTTACGACGTTTTACTTCCTAATACTATACACCTATATTATTTTCGCATTTCCTATTAGTCCTGATACCATGAAAAAGCTATTTGCCCCGCTCAGCCTAATGCTGCTGTTTTCTGTATTCGCCCATGCCCAGCCTTGTGCCCCACAGGGAGACCAGGTGACATACGGCACCAATAACACCTGGATCGGCTATGTGTATGATAACAGCAATTTCACCAATTATGTAGGTTATATTTCAGAAGGCAGTCCTTCGAATCCCGATTTCAATGAGGGATTTGGAGGGGATAATGTGAATTTCCCTACAAACGGCTGTTCCTTCAATACCAATTCATTCAGTGTACGGTTCCGGCTGCGAAAGACATTCACTGCCGGCAACTATGATTTTATTGTTGGAGGTGATGATGGGTACCGCCTGAGCCTGGATGGAGGGGTAACCTGGGTGATCAACCGCTGGGTGGATCAGGCCTATACACTCTCCTATTATACCGCTGCGCTCAATGGCACTTACGATATAGTGCTGGAATACTATGAGAATGGCGGCCAGAACCGGATATCTTTTGATCTGCAATCCAATTGTGGTACCACAGGCAACCCGGCATCCTACGGTTCCGGGAATGTATGGAGAGGTTATGTTTATGATGGTACGGGTTTCAATACCTATAAAGGATTTATCACCAGGGGAACAGTATCCAATCCGAACTTTGATGAAAATTTCGGTGGCCAGAATGTAACGTTTTCCACGAGCGACTGTTCTATCCAGACTGAAACCTTCAGTGTTCGTTTCAGGCTCAAGAGCACTTTTGTGAATCAGGTAGGTGTGTTCACGATCGGAGGAGATGACGGGTACCGTTTCAGTATTGACGGCGGTGCCACCTGGCTGATCAACCGTTGGAATGACCAGTCGTACAATGTAAGCACGGCAGTAGTGACCCTGAATGGGAATTATGATTTTGTACTCGAATACTATGAAAATGGCGGCGATAACCGGGTCAGTTTTGCCTTATCAACCAGTTTGCTGTCGGGTATTTTTGCCAATACAACCATCAGTGGTGCAGGAGACCGTGTAAAGATCAGCTGGACCACTCTTCAAGAAAAGAATGTGGCCCATTTTGAGCTGGAGCAATCTGGGGGCAACGGCCAGTTCACCCGTCTGGCTGCACTGCCTACCCGTGCTGTGGATGGAAACAGCACCACTCCCCTGAACTATGAACTGTATACCCCCGCTCCTGCCGGAAGGATGCTGTACCGGGTGGTGCTAGTGGATAAAGATGGAAAGAAGACCTATACCCCAATTCTAAGTTGGACGCCGCGGGTATCTGGAGCTGACTACAGTTTTTTCCCGACCCTGGTACGTAGTGGCCAGATCAACCTGAGAACCAAGGCTGAACCGGAGAACCTGAACCTGAAAGTATATGATGCCAGGGGCCAGTTGCTCGGGGAGCTTTCCTTACGGAGTCCTGGCGGACAAGCCACCATGGCCGTAAAACTGCCCGGCACCCTGCTGTCCCATGGTATTTACCGGTTGCAATTGACCGACGCTTACGGGAGGGTGAAAACACAGACCGTTCTGGCCGAATAAGGAGGGAAAAAGCGGGGGGAAAAATGGCAGAAATTCAGCGATCCCCCCTATATTTGGCATACCAAAAACTGGATTATGAGACTTTCCCTCGTTTTCACTGCATTGCTTGCATTCGTATTGGTTTCCTGCAAACAGGACTTAGGTATCACTATCCTGACCGCCACCGCCCTCCCGCTTGATGGCAACCAGCTGGTTCCTGCCCGTCCCGGTGCCGGAAATGGTACAATGGACCTGGCCTATAATAAAACAACCCGCGTACTTACTTATACAGTAAAATGGAATTCATTATCCGGCGTTCCCACACGTATCGGCATTCATGGCCCCGCAGGTGCAGGATTTAATTCCGCTGCCATCCAGAACCTTACTTCAGGCTTTACAGCTGCCGCTACCGGCACGTTTACCGGAACTTTTCTGGTAGATGGACTGGTTGTGAAAGAAGCTGACTTGCTGAGAGGGGGTTTCTATCTGGTGGTTGGCACGGCAGCAGCTGCTACAGGCGAGATCCGCGGACAGATCCTGGTGAAGTAATATGTTTTAAGTTTTAAAGTACTTCTTTCAGTTTCGCCACCAGCACATCCACTTCTTCTTTCGTATTATTCTTGCAGAAGGAAAACCGCACGGTTACGCGGTTAGGATCATTATTGATCGCCCGGATCACATGTGAGCCCTGGTCGGCACCGCTGGTGCAGGCAGAACCTCCACTGGCACAGATGCCGTTAATATCGAGGTTAAAGAGCAGCATTTCCGATTTCTCCGTTTTCGGGAAGCTTACACTCAGTACTGTATAAAGGCATTTACCGAAAGGATCCCCATTGAAACCCACTTCGGGGATCTGCTGCAGGAGCTGGTCGTGCGCATACTGCTTGATGCTGCGGATATAGGCACTATCGGTTTCGTAATGTTCCATCGCCAGTTCCAGTGCTTTGGCAAACCCAATAATGCCATAGAGGTTTTCCGTACCAGCCCGCATATTCCGTTCCTGAGAGCCACCATGGATATAGGGTCTGATCTTCACATTTTCGTTGATATACAGTAAGCCGACTCCCTTGGGGCCATGGAATTTATGTCCGGCTCCGGTAATAAAATGAACGGGCGTATTCCGCAGATCCAGGGGGAAATGCCCAACGGTTTGAACGGTATCGGAATGAAAGAGGGCGTTGTATTTGATACAGAGTTCCCCGACCACATGCAGATCGAGCATATTGCCGATCTCATTATTGGCATGCATGAGGGTCACCAGGGTCTTTTCTTCCGGATGGGCTGCCAGCAGGCATTCGAGGTCTTCCAGGTCAATATGGCCATCGGGAAGCATTTTTACATAACTGAGGGCCGCTTCTCCCCTGCGGTGCAGGTCTTCCACCGTATGCAGGGTGGCATGGTGTTCCACAGGTGAAGTGATGATATGTGTACAGCCCAGGTCGCGAACAGCGCCTGAGATGATCGTATTGGAGCTTTCTGTTCCGCCAGAAGTAAAGAAGATCTCGGCAGGATGGGCATTGAGAAGCTTGGCAACTGATTTCCGGGCCGTTTCCACAGCCAGGCGGGTTTCCCTTCCATATGAATAGATAGAAGACGGGTTCCCGAATTTATCTGTGAGATAAGGCATCATGGCTTCCAGCACCCTGGGGTCGAGGGGGGTGGTAGCGGCGTTGTCGAAATAGATACGAGGGTTCATGCTGGTTCGAATAAAAAAAAATACCGCTGGTGCGGTATGCAAAAGTCCGTAATTATTCTGAAATAGCCTTATCGGGGTCAGTGCTGCATGAATTCGCGGATATCCTGCATCAGCCGGAGGGCGATATTGTTAGCCGTAGTCTCGAAATTGCTTTCGGCATAGATCCGGACGATGGGTTCGGTATTTGAAGTGCGCAGGTGTACCCAGTCGCTGTCAAATTCGATCTTGAGGCCGTCTTCTGTATTCACCGGCTGGTTCTTGTATTTCTTTTTGATCTTCTCGAAAACCGCCTGTACATCCAGCCCTTTTTCGAGCTCCATCTTGTTCTTGGAGATGAAGTAATCCGGGTATTTGGCCCGGAAACTTTTCATGCCGTTTTTATGTCCGGCCAGGGCACTCAGGAAGAGTCCGATTCCGATCAGGGCATCCCGGCCATAATGGAGGTCGGGTACAATGATGCCGCCGTTGCCTTCGCCGCCGATCACAGCATTCAGTTCTTTCATGCGGTTCACCACATTGACTTCACCAACTGCCGAGGGGGAATATTGTCCGCCGTGTTTCAGTGTGACTTCTTTGAGGGCTTTAGTAGAGCTCATATTGCTGACCGAATTGCCGGGACGTTTCCCCAGTACATAATCGGCCACAGCCACGAGGGTGTATTCTTCACCGAACATGGAACCGTCTTCACAAACAAAACAAAGGCGGTCTACATCAGGATCCACTGCTATGCCCAGATGTGCATTATGCTGCCTGACAGCTGCACTCAGTTCTTTCAGGTGTTCGGGCAGGGGCTCCGGATTATGGGCAAAGCGGCCATTCACTTCACCATTCAGCACAGTCACTTCTTCCACACCCAGTGCTTTCAGCAAAGGTGGTACATATATGGCACCGGTGGAGTTGATCACATCCACCACCACTTTCAGTTGCTTTTTGCGGATCAGTTCCACATCCACCAGGGGGTAGTTGAGTATGGCGTCAATATGCTGCTGGAGATACGATTCATTCGTGGTATGCGTGCCGAGCTTGTCTACCGGAACAAAGCGGAGATCTTCCGCTGCTGCCGTATCCAGAATTTTTTTGCCGGCTTCGGCGCTGATAAATTCTCCGGAACTGTTGAGCAGTTTGAGGGCATTCCATTCCCTGGGGTTGTGGCTGGCAGTGATGATGATGCCACCAGCGGCTTTTTCCCAGATAACAGCCAGTTCCACGGTAGGTGTGGTAGACAAGCCGGCATCGATCACATCAATGCCTAATGCAATCAGGGTTTGCACCACCAGTTCCTGGATCATGGCGCCACTGATGCGGCCGTCGCGGCCCACCACTACTTTGGGGGCGGTATGCGACTCCAGCAGCCAGCTGCCATATGCTGCAGTGAATTTGACAACGTCGACGGGGGTAAGGTTATCTCCGGTATTGCCTCCAATGGTTCCACGTATGCCGGAAATGCTTTTGATCAATGCCACAGAAAATAGGGGTTTAGCTGTTACAGTAAATAGGGGTCTATTCAGCTCCTTACCGGGTGCTTTCAGAGAATACTGATTAAACTGCCGGAAAAATAAAGAAGAAATTCTGTATTGCCACTGCTGTTTGGATGGAACAATTGAAATGCCAAATACTTGTTGATAAATATGCAGATATGCACATTCTTCATCAAAATATCCACCTTCTGCAGGCAGCCCCTAATTTTGGGGCAAAGATCCGGCAGTATGGTTTCTGAAGCGCAATGGTTTACCGATTGGTTTAATTCCCCTTATTACCACAAACTCTATTTTGAACGGGATGAGCAGGAAGCGGCGGCGTTTATACAGCGTCTATTGGCCAAATTACAACCGCCACCCGGCAGCCGGATGCTGGATATTGCCTGTGGCAAAGGGCGGCATTCGCGGATGCTGTCGGCAGCAGGATATGATGTTACGGGGATCGACCTGGCGGCAGACAGTATAGCTTATGCCCGTCAGTTTGAATCCAGCCACCTGCAATTCCTGCAACATGACATGCGCCTGCCCTTTTATATCAATTACTTCAATTACGCTTTTAATTTCTTCACCAGTTTCGGCTATTTCCGGACCGAGCGCGAACATTACAGTGCCCTGCGCACCATGGTGCAATCACTGAAACCCGGCGGCACCCTGGTCATCGATTACCTTAACGTTCATTTTGCAGAAGACCATCTGGTGCACCGTTCCGAAAAACAGATCGGGGATGTGAATTTCGTGATCACGAAATGGTTTGATGAACACCATTTCTACAAGAAGATCCGGATCGAGGATGAAATGAACAGTGAACCGCTGGAATTCATGGAACAGGTGGCCAAATTCAGCATGGGTGATTTCAATGAAATGCTTTCCTACCACGGCATGCAGCTGCAGGAAGTACTGGGCGATTACCAGTTGGGCAGCTACGACATTCAGCGCTCTCCGCGCATGATCCTTCTGGCCCTGAAAAAATAAGTTTACTGCGGTTTTTTCTTCTTGTTGTTCAGCATCAGGTAACCGGCTGTCTGGTACATGGCTTCGGTGAGGCTGCGCAAGGTACTGGTATCCGGTGCCGGATACTGCGCGAGTTGATCCGGTAATACAGCAGGCAGGATCACTTCCTTGCCCGTGCTCATTTCCTTCCGGTAATAATACCCGTTCCGCACCAGCCCGATCTTGCGGTAATCCGGATCAAATACAAAGGCAAAGGCTTTATCCTCCGGTGTGTGGAGCAGGTCGCGCCCCAGCGCGGTATTTACGACCGGCTTCCGTACGATACCGGCGATTGTGGGCAATACATCCACCTGCGAACAGACCCGGTTATTGCGCTGGGGCTGAACCAGGGAAGGGCCGAAAAACAGGAGCGGCACATGTACATTGGCCAGGCGGTTATCGGTCCATGCTGTGGGGAACCGTTTTCCGGCATCACCGGCAATACCATGATCACCCACAAATACAAATAAGGTGTTGTTGAAATAGGGTTGCCTGCGGGCAGCTTCGATGAATTTCCGGTAGGTATAATCCGTATACCGGAACGCATTGTATTCTTTCAGCTTGGTGTCATAATTCGGCTGGTCACGGAACCCGTTCTGGTCGAGCAGGGCTTCTGCCGGACGGTCGGGAATAAAATCAGTATCCTCCTTGGGGATGGAATAAGGACGGTGGTTGTCTGCCGTCTGTATCACGGCAAAAAAAGGTTTACCGGATTTCCCCAGAATTTCACTGGCTTCAATAAAAAGGTTCTTGTCGCTCACCCCCCAAACATCAAGACGGGGAGATTTCAGGTTTTCTTCTTCATAGAGTTTCAATCCGGGGATATTATTCATGAGGACACCCCGGATATTAGCCCAGCTGGGACTCCCCCCGATAAAATAATATTTTTCATAGCCTTCAAATTGGGGGATCAGCATCTGCTGGTCTACCGCTTCCGGATTGCGGCTGGCGGTCTGCCGGATGTCTACATCGGGAAGTCCGGTGAGCGTGGCCCAAACGCCCCTTGCCGTTCCATACGCGGGGGTAAAACACTGGTCAAAAAAGACCCCTTTTTTACTCAGGCTGTCGAAGAAGGGTGTTGTATTAAGGGGGTTGCCCCACATGGAGCTTTTGTAGGCGCTGAAGGATTCACAGATCACCAGGATGATATTCGGCTTTACAGGCAATACCGAATCCGGCTGGCTGCTGCGGGTATAATCCAGTTTTTCTGCTGCAGCCGTATCGAGTCCATAGTATGCTGCCAGCAAGGGGTAACCGGCTTTTACCTTTTTCAGGTCGTAGATCTTGCCCCGGTAGCGAAGGGTATTAAAGAAGGTTTCAAAGGGATTCAGTGCCAGGTTGGCTTTGTAATCGCTGCCCAGGCTGAAGGCGTCACTCCAGCGCAGGGGATACTGGTTGAGCCGACCGAAGATCAATCCGGCACAGAGCAGGCTGAGGAGCAGGGTTGTCAGTACTCGATTACGTTTATTGATTGATGTTATATCACCCGCTATCCGCTGATATCCTTTCCGGATCAGCCAGAACAGTCCGAAAGAAGCAACCAAAATGAGCAGCAGCAGGCGGATCACCGGATAACTCTGCCAGACCATATTCGCGGAAATGCCGGTATCTTCCAGGTAGCTGAGCACGCTCGCGTTTAACCGCTGGGCGAGATAGGCGTAATGGGCGAAATCAATGACATAAAAAAAGACCAGCAAGAGGCTGATGCTTCCGAAAAACAGGCACCAGCCTGCAGAAAGGCGACCGGAACGGAAGGGATGCAGCACAGGGATACTTCCTAGCAACAATACCAGGAGCATCACCAGCGATACGGAACGCAAATCGTAGCGTAATCCCATCCAGAACACCTCGCCAAGGCTGCTGAGTGTATACCCCTGATGACTGAAGAAGAAGTAAAAGCCCAGTCGCAGCAGGGTCATCACCAGCAGCAGGATAAAACCGGTATACAGGGCAAAATGGGCCAGCCGGGGCAGTGCGGGAAGTCTTTTCATCTAAACAATAAATGGTAAAATTATAATATTATTTTTGCATCAATGCAATATGCCTTGTTAACAGCCATCACCCCCTCCTGGAAATGGATACAGCCGCCGGATGAATGGCTGCTGACCCATATCAATCAGGACTGGAGCAGTCCCTTTCTGGATCAGTTACTGCCTTTTTTCCGGGAGACCTTGTTCTGGTTCCCGTTATACCTGTTTCTCCTGTTTTTTGTTGTCATCAATTTCCCGAAACAGGGCTGGTGGTGGATCCTTGGTGTGATCCTTACGGCTGCGCTGGCCGATATCATCAGCAGCCAGCTGATCAAGGAGAACATCATCCGGCTGCGCCCCTGCCAGAATCCGGATGTAGCATACAAAATCCGTTTTTTTGTAAAATACTGCCCCAAAAGCTCCAGTTTCACCTCCTCCCATTCCACCAGCCATTTTGCGCAGGCCATGTTTTTTTACCAGACCCTGAAGCGGATCAGCAAATGGAGTGGTTTGTTCTTCGTTTGGGCCGGACTGATCGCCTTTACGCAGGTTTATGTAGCAGTACACTATCCTTTTGATGTCACTTGTGGCGCCCTGGTGGGTTGTGGTTTGGGCTGGGTAATGGCCCGGTTGTACCATAAACAGTCAGGAATGCTTAGTTTAGCAACTTAATACCCCTTTAATGACGGAAGTAATCATTATTTTTTTTCTGATCTTACTCAACGGGCTCTTTTCCATGGCAGAGATCGCTCTGGTTTCAGCCCGTAAAGCCCGCCTCGAAGGGCAGGCTAATAAAGGGGACAATAGGGCAAGGGAAGCCCTGGCGCTGGCCGAACATCCCGACAAATTCCTGTCCACTGTCCAGATCGGCATTACCCTGATCGGGATCCTGACCGGTATATATTCAGGAGAAAACCTGAAGACGAACCTGGTGGAATTCCTGAACCGCTTTGATTCGGTGAAACCCTACAGCAGCGGTCTCGCTACTGCCATTATTGTAGTGATCATCACTTATTTTTCACTAGTGTTGGGGGAATTGGTGCCTAAACGCATCGGCTTATCCAGGCCGGAAACCATTGCCAAGATCATGGCAGGTCCGATGAAAATAGTCAGCATCATCACCTACCCTTTTATCTGGCTGCTGAGCCATTCCACCCACCTGATCGTGAGCATTTTCAACATCAAGGCCAAAGACACCCAGGTTACTGAGGAAGAGATCAAGGCCATTATCAGCGAGGGGACCGAGCAGGGCACCATAGAAGAAGCCGAGCAGGAGATCATTGAGCGGGTCTTCCACCTGGGCGACCGCAATATCACCTCTTTGATGACCCACCGCAGTGATATCATCTGGTTCGAGATGAACGACAATGAAGCGGCAATGAAAGAAAAGATCCTGCGCGAACCGCATTCCATCTACCCCATTTGCGAAGGCGATATCGATGTGATCAAGGGCATGGTTTCGCTGAAAGATCTTTACGTAACCAATGACCTGACGGCCTTTAAGCAATACATGAAGCCGGCGCTTTTTGTTCCGGAAAATATCACCGCTTATACCCTGCTGGAAAAATTCAAGGAGAGGAAAATGCATGCCGCTTTCATCGTGGATGAATACGGCAGTGTACAGGGCATGGTGACCCTGAATGATATCCTCGAAGCCATTGTGGGTGATATGCCCCAGCACGACCTGGAAGACTATGAGATCGTGCAGCGGGAAGACGGAAGTTACCTGGTGGACGCCCAGATCCCATTCTATGATTTCCTGTCGCGCTTCGAAAAAACAGAGTGGATGAATGAGGGCGAGCAGGAATTCGACACCCTGGCCGGCTTTATCCTCCACCGGCTGGAACGCATCCCGCATACCGGCGACCACCTGGAATGGCAAGGCTTCCGATTCGAGATCGTGGACATGGATGCCCAGCGCATCGACAAGGTACTGGTCACCATCTCAAAAGAGATCAAAGAAAGCCTGGAAGAATAAGTTTTAAACCACAAAGTCACAAAGGCACAAAGTTTTTTAATTATATACTTCGTGTCTTGGTGTCTTAGTGGTTAAGAATTTTTAGAACTCGAAGCCGGCATCGGTATTGGGTGAATCCAGTTTAGTGCTTTTCCGGGTGCCGTTTACGGTCACATGCATGATACTCATCTGGGTGGGATTCATTTCGAAGAGCACATTATTAGAGAGTTCGATTTTTTTCGGGGCTTTTGCGATATTAGACACCTGGAAATAGCTGAAGGTGGACTGCTCCTCGATTTCATAGCCGACATATTCCAGGGCAAATGCTTTGCCATCGATCTTCACCATAAAATGCTTGCGCATATAATCGGCAATCATCTTCTCCAGCTGGACCTTGTCTTTCGGCTTGTAGATATCCACCGGATGGCCGGCAGCCTTGACCAGGGCCTTCTCGAAGTCATCCGTAAACACTTTAATGCTGATCTCCAGTGTTTTTTCACCGGCATTATACTCCAGTTCCGACACGCTGACATAAAAGGGATGCGGGCGTTCCGGGTTCCGGAAACCGCTGGTAAACAGGAAGGAGACGGAAAGTATGGTAAAAAACAACCATTTATGTACAGATGAGGCCATTGAACAACTAAATTTTATAGTTACAAATCTCTGCTTTATTTTGAAGCCTTTATTCAAGGATCCGTTAATTTTTCCTGACCCAGGGTATCAGAACGCATGCAGGATTTTTTGTTTTATCTCCGATTAGGTTGGGAGCACATCATCAGTACCGATGCGCTTGACCACCAGCTCTTTATTGCAGCATTAGCGGTCTTGTACCTGTTTTCGGACTGGAAACGGGTGCTGATCCTTGTAACAGCGTTTACCATTGGCCATTCCCTAACCCTTGCCCTGAGCGTACTGGATATTGTACGGTTTCCGGATAAATGGGTGGAATTCCTGATCCCCTGTACCATTTTCATCACTGCGCTGAGCAATTTGTTCCAGAAGGAGTTCAGCCAGCGTTCGGTACGGATCAATTATTTCCTGGCCCTGTTTTTCGGCCTGATCCACGGGATGGGTTTTGCCAATACCATCCGTTTCATGCTGGCCAAAGACCAGAGTCTGTTGAGCGGACTGCTGGGTTTCAATATCGGTCTGGAGCTGGGACAGATCGTGGTGGTAGCCCTCCTGTTGGGGCTTTCACAATTAGTGATCAGTGGATTGAAGATACAGAGACGCGAGTGGGTGATCTTCCTTTCGGCTGGCGTATTCAGCATTGCCATTAAAATGGCCCTTGAACGAATCCCTTTTTAATCAGTAAAATAAAATAAGCAATGAAAAGAGTTCTGAGTGGTTTCCTGTTGCTGAGTGGCTTATTCGCGGGTGCGCAAAACATCCAGAATAACCCCGGCTCCAATCATGGAAACAAATTCGAGCAGTTGGGTGGCATCCTTCCGACCCCCAACGAGTACCGGACGGCCAGCGGTGCCCCGGGTCCGAAGTACTGGCAGCAACGCTGTGATTACGACATCAAGGGGGAACTGGATGAAGTGAACCTTAAATTCAAAGGAAGTGAGACCATCACATACTTCAACAACTCACCCGATGTACTCACGTATCTCTGGCTGCAGCTCGATGAGAACCAGCACAGCTCTGTGAACAATGCCAATTACCAGAATTCGCAGAATATGCCGCGCAGCGTAAGCAGCCAGATGGTGGAGCGCATGGAAGAAAACAAATCCGATAACGGATATGGTTTCAACATCACCAAGCTGACCGATTTCACCGGCAAACCGCTGAAATACCTGGTCAACAAAACGATGATGCGTCTGGAACTGCCCGCGCCGCTGAAGCCCGGACAGAAATTCGTTTTCAATATTGACTGGAACTACAAGATCGCCGACCGTATGACCAAGGGCGGCCGCGGTGGTTATGAGTATTTCCCCGAAGATGGCAACTACCTCTTCACCATGGCCCAGTGGTATCCCCGCCTCTGTGTATACAGTGATTTCCAGGGCTGGCAGAACCACCAGTTCACCGGCCGCGGAGAATTTGCCCTTACCTTCGGCAACTTCAAGGTAACCCTGAATGTGCCTGCTGATCACGTGATCGGTGCCACCGGTGAATGCCAGAACTATGCCCAGGTGCTGAGCCCGGCGCAGCTGGCCCGCTGGCAGAAAGCCCAGACGACCAAAGAACCCCTGGAAGTGGTGACCCTGGACGAAGCCAAGAAAGCGGAAGTGGCCAAAAGCAAAGCCCGCAAAACCTGGGTCTTCAAGGCTGATAACGTGCGCGACTTTGCCTGGGGCAGCAGCCGCAAATTTGTTTGGGATGCCATGCCGGTAAATATCGAAGGCAAGAAAGTAATGGCCATGAGCTATTACGGTAAAGAAGCTTATGGTGTATACCGCAAGTTCTCCACCAAGGCAGTTGCCCATACGATCAAGACTTATTCAAAATTCACGATCCCCTACCCCTACCCGGTTGCCCAGAGCGTGGAAGCCGCCAATGGTATGGAATACCCCATGATCTGCTTTAACTATGGCCGTACCGAAAAAGACGGTACTTACAGCGAAAGCACTAAATACGGTATGTTGGGCGTGATCATCCACGAAGTGGGTCATAACTTCTTCCCGATGATCATCAACTCCGACGAACGCCAGTGGAGCTGGATGGACGAAGGCCTGAACTCTTTCGTGGAGTATCTCGCCGAAGAACTCTGGGATAACAAGTTCCCCACCCGTGGCGGTCCGGCCTGGACCATCACCGACTACATGAAGCTTCCCAAAGACCAGCTGGAGCCCATCATGTCGAATTCGGAGAACATTGTTGGATTCGGTCCCAACGCCTATACCAAACCCGCTACCGGCCTGAACATCCTGCGTGAGACCATCATGGGCCGCGAACTGTTTGATTATTCCTTCAAGGAATATGCGCGCCGCTGGGCATTCAAGCATCCTGAACCTGCTGACCTCTTCCGTACCATGGAAGATGCCAGTGGTGAAGATCTGGACTGGTTCTGGAGAGGTTGGTTCTTTGGTACCGATGCCTGCGATATGGCCATCGACACCGTGAAGTATTTCACTGCCGACCTGAGCAAGGATCCTCCCGATGTGAAGCCTTCCACCAATATGGTTCCCCTTCCCAAACCCCAGGGCAGCAAATTTGATGATATCTCCAAGATCCGCAACCGCGAAGACAAGAACATCAAATTTGAATCGGATGCCGATACTGCCTTACAGGATTTCTACTATCGCTATAACCGCGGACTGGAAGCTTACGATACCACCAAGTATGCGGTAACTTCTCCCGGTGGCATGCAGGAAGCCCTGAGCAAAGAAGAAAAAGACAAGCTGGCCAACAAGCATTTCTATGAGATCACCTTCAGCAATAAAGGTGGCCTGGTGATGCCCCTGATCGTTGAATTCACGTACAAAGACGGCACTAAAGACGTAGAGCGCATCCCCGCACAGGTATGGCGCCTCAACGAGCAGAAAGTGACCAAAGTGTTCATGAAAGACAAGGAAGTGGCCAGCATCAAGCTCGACCCCATGAAGGAAACTGCAGACATCAATGAAAGCAATAACAGCTGGGGTACCATTTCAGGTGCCAGCAAGTTCTCTGCCTTCAAGATGAAACAGGGTGCTGCCCGCGGCCAGAGCCAGGGTATCAACCCGATGCAGAAAGCGGAAGAGAAGAAGAAAGCGTTCTAAGAACGAGAATCGACAATCGAGAATCGAGAATAAAAAAGAGCCGGATCTAAGCAGATCCGGCTCTTTTTTACAGCCAGCATAAAGAAGACCGGAAGTCGGAAAGACCGCAAGTCAGAAAAAACTATAACCCTACCGTCTTCTTTCTACTGACTACTGGCTACTGACTACTGGCTACTGACTACTGTCTACTGTCTACTGTCTTCTGTCTACCGTCTTCCTCAGCCATTTCTTCAGCTTCAGCCCCGGCTCAAAGCGTTTCACTACATTAAACCGGTAGTTGCCGGTGTTGATGCGATAACTCCAGTCATCGTAAATACCGCGGATATTGGTCTGATTGGAAACCCAGGAAAAATTCACATTCCAGACAGGGCTGTTATAGCCTATACCGAGGCGGAGAAGTGTATTGGGCATGAAGGAGATCGTGTTATAAAACCGGTCTTTTTCCCGTTCACGGTTGAAAGCCATATCAAAGCTCACGGTAGCCGATCCTGTGGCGAACCAGTGTTTGCCCAGCACCAGCGAATAGGCATAGCCGATACCCGGCCCGAATTCCAGGTGCCGCACACGGCTCACTTGCCCCTGCGGGTAAGCATTCATCAATGCAGGCGGCGCAAAGCCGCTGTCGGCCAGCACCTGCCCGTAACCCACGCCACCCCCCGCGAGGAAACTTCCGGCAGAACGGCGCTGCCATTCATTCTGTACAAAAGCTGCCCGGTAGGAAAAACGCCGGTGATTGAAGATATAATAACCATTGATCCCGAAGTCGCGGACACGCAGATCGGGCCGGAGGTAGTAGCTGGAATTGGTGGGACTGCCCAGTCCCTTCGGGGTGAGGTAATATCCTTTATACAGTTGTCCAAAAAAATCAAAGCGCCATTTTACCCCATAAATATGCGACTGCAGGTCGAGGTAGCGTGTTTTACCCTTTCCACTTTCCGGATTCAGGAAGCCAAATCCATAGGCCAGGTTCAAGGTGAAGGAACGGTACGTGGCACCTATCCCGAAATTCAGTGTGGTATTGGGAAAATAAGCCAGCGGTTTTGCCGGACGGGGTGCATTAACGGTAAAGAGGGTGTACTTCTGGGAAATATATGTCCTGGCTGTGATCAGATTGGCATAAGACCGGATATATGAGGTATCCCTTTCTGACGAATCCTGTTGCTGCGCCTGCAGGCTGGCCGCATTGACCAGGCAATACCCGAGGAATAACAATTTAGCGTAATGCGGTCTTTGGAGGGTCATGTCAGGGTTTTGTGCGGGCACCAAATAATAAACTTCCGATCCGCACCATGGTGGCCCCAAGGGAAATGGCCAGCTGGTAATCGCCGCTCATGCCCATGGAAAGGGTATTGAATGAAGCTGGCTGAACAGACAGGCGTTCGCTGGCAAATACAGAACGGGTTTTATCAAACAGCATTTTGAGATAACTGAATTCCCCGGCCACTTTTTGCTGGTCTTCAGTGAAAGAAGCCATGCCCATCAGTCCACAGATACGGACCTGTGAGAGGGGCTGTGCAGCAAGACTGTCTGTCAACGCATGCAGTTCATCCGCATCCAATCCGAATTTGGTTTCTTCACGGGCAATATGTACTTGCAGTAAAACATCAATGACCCGCTGTTGCTTTGCGGCTTGTTTATTGATTTCCTGGAGGAGTTTCAGGCTGTCGACCCCATGGATCAGGTACACAAAAGGGGCGATATATTTCACCTTGTTGGACTGCAGGTGACCGATAAAATGCCAACGGATATCTTTGGGCAATTGTGCGGCCTTGTCGACAAGCTCCTGTACATAGTTTTCGCCAAAATCCCGTTGTCCGAGTGCATAGAGTTCGGCAATGGCCTCGTTCGGTTTCGTCTTGGATACGGCTACCAGGGTGGCCTGGTGGGTTGCCAGTTCAGCCAATATGGTGCTGTATGCTGCTGTATTGATGAGCATGCGCAAAGATACGAATTGGAGGGCTAAGGCTTATTTCAGGATACCCCTTGAGATCACGATCCGCTGCACTTCAGATGTGCCTTCGTAGATCTGGGTGATCTTGGCATCGCGCATAAGGCGTTCCACATGGAATTCTTTCACAAACCCATAGCCGCCGTGTACCTGTACAGCTTCGGTAGTGGTCCACATGGCTGTTTCTGAAGCATACACTTTAGCCATGGAAGAGCTGATGGTATAATCGAGGTGCTGGTCTTTTTCCCAGGCAGCTTTCAGGCAGAGCAGGCGGGCGGCTTCGATGCGGGTAGCCATATCGGCCAGTTTGAACTGTATGGCCTGGTGGTGCATGATCTCCTTGCCAAAGGCCTTGCGCTGTTTGCTGTACTGGAGTGCCAGTTCATAAGCGCCGCTGGCAATACCCAGTGCCTGTGCAGCAATACCGATACGGCCGCCGGCCAGGGTTTTCATCGCGAATGTAAATCCAAAGCCATCAGCCCCGATTCGGTTTTCTTTGGGCACTTTCACATCTGTAAAAGAAATGCTGTGCGTATCGCTGCCGCGGATCCCCATTTTATTTTCCTTGGCTCCAACGGTTACACCGGGTGAATTCTTCTCCACAATAAAGGCATTGATGCCTTTGCTGCCTTTGGCCACATCTGTTTGGGCCATTACGAGATATACACTGGCAGAGGAGCCATTGGTGATCCAGTTCTTGGTACCGTTCAGGAGGTAATGATCGCCCTTGTCTTCTGCGGTAGTACGCTGTGAAGTGGCATCACTGCCGGCTTCCGGTTCACTCAGGAGGAAGGCGCCGATATAGAGTTCCCCGTCTTTCCGGCCCTGGGCCAGGGGGGTGAGGTACTTGCGTTTCTGTTCTTCAGTGCCATAGGCTTCCAGTCCCCAGGTCACCAGGCTGTTGTTCACGCTCATGCTCACACTCACGGAAGCATCGATCTTGCTGATCTCTTCCATGGCCAGTACATAGCTGATAGTATCCATACCGGAACCCCCGTATTCGGGACTGACCATCATACCCATGAAGCCGAGTTCGGCCAGTTTCAGGACCTGTTCCTTGGGAAATTTCTGGTGCTCATCACGTTCAATTACGCCGGGGAGGCATTCCTGGCGGGCAAAATCACGGGCGGCCTGCTGGATCATGAGATGTTCTTCGGTCAGCTGAAACTGCATATGTTTACGATTGAGAACGCAAATGTAGGAAAAAGCCTGAAAAATACTAACAGTTGTTTGGAAGCACCAATCCCCCCCTACTCTTCCTCCAGTTGCTCCACCATCTTCTTCAGTAATTCCTCCTGATTGGACCCGTTGAGGGGTTCATCCAGATAGACCCAGGAATATTTCGATGAACGGATGAGTTCCTTCTTTCCCTTTGGATATGGGCCAGCTAACCCGAGATAGTACCCTTCCAGCTCTGCTTCCTCCCCGAAATGGACTTTGAAGAGGAAAAACCGTTGCAGGGATCCGTCTATCATTAATTCCTTTTCCCCGATAAAGCTGATCTTGTCGGGACTGTAGTCATCTGATGCATATTGATACACTTCCGCTTCAGCAAAAGCTCTCTGGTTCAGGTATTTTGATGGATAAAGCTTAAGCTGAGCTTCTTTCTCCATTACATCGTACAGCTGGAGCCGGTAAAAATAATCGGCAGCCAGGGTATTGAGTTCTGATGACGGTACCGGTTTCTTTTTACGAATCAGGGCAGAAGCAGCCGCGAATTTCACATTCATGGTTTTGCGTTTCAGCAAGCTGTTCAGCAAATTGTCTGATGCTGCAGCTTTCAGGTACTGCAGCATGCCGGCAACAGCGGCGGATTCTGTATCATAGGCATCTGCCCCTTCGGCTTTATGGGCATTCACGATCCGTTCAGCCAGCTTGATTAACTCTCCTTCGTAGGGTAATAATGCAGCAGGTTTTATCAAAGCGCTGTCGAGCAGGTTTTCCAATACAGGGGGCAGCAATACGGCGAAACTGGTATCTTTTACCAGGGGCAGCCATTCGCTGATCTGGGTGGCTGTGAGCGGTAGGCTGTCTGACATTGCATAGTTGAACAGATAGGCATTGGCCTTGCCCGGAAATCCATACGTTTTCACCAGTCGGGTAAATGCAGTAAAAGACTCCTGCGTTTTCAGTTTCACCAGTCCCGATAAAAGATAGGTACAGATCCCGGGATCCTTTTTTGCCATTTCCGGATAAGCTTCCTGGAAAAAACGGGTTGAACTGCTGTCATTCAGTTCCACGATTTTCCCGAGGATACGGTCTGTTGCAGAATAATCCTCCGATTCAAAATCCCGGTATCGTTGCAGTAAGGCCTGATGGAAAAGGGGCAGGTCTTCCCGCGTCAGTTCAAAACCATAGAGTGCACTGGATGCCTGTTCAAATTCCGTGGAATCGCCGTCTTTCAGTGCAGCCAGCAAGGCGCGGGTCTTACTTTTAAGGTGTGCAGTACTGGGGCCGGGATTACTGAAGCGGAAAGATTGCATGAGTGTCTGGTACTGATCCGAATTCCAGACCTGCAAGGGAACATAGGTAAAGAGCAGGAATGCGGTATCCCGGTTCAGTTCAAGATGAAAGGCTTTCTGGATATGATTGCCCTCGATATGATAAAGG
Organism: Chitinophagaceae bacterium; assembly: GCA_044220945.1. Lineage (GTDB taxonomy): Bacteria > Bacteroidota > Bacteroidia > Chitinophagales > Chitinophagaceae > Endoryza. Next base: position 254,812 of record JBGAQC010000001.1, read on the forward strand.
GCATCCAGTTGAGGGATACCATCCCTCGAACCTGTTTTCAGGTATACCAGGGAGTCGGAATAGTTTACATAATCCTTGATCACCGAATGCATATAGGCTGAGTCGGTTGTCCACGACTCAAACTTTCCCGGAACAGACCATTTTATATGAACCGTTGCCGGCGCCACGGAGTCATAGCTCTGGTAAACAGCTTCACCGGGTTCTTCATCGGTACTGCCAGAAACCGGTTTTTCGGGTAACCAGAGCTGGAGTGAAGTATTGGCGAACTGTTGTGGCTTCCAGTCCATTTCTTTCATGGAAAGGAAATCGAAGGATGAAATATACTGCTTCCAGGCCTGGTGGGCAATACTGGTATCGGAAACCGCATACAGGTAATATTTCCGGTTTCCCCGGTTGATGATCATGCCGTTTACCTGAATTTCAGTATTCTCGATCATGGCATGCAGGAGGAAGTCGATCTTGGGGTAACCCTTGAATTCACCAGGTGTAATGTAAAGCGTATCCACATTAAAAGCAGCCTTGAGATTATCTGATACATCCTTGAAGTAGGCAGAGTCGCCAGTGGAAAAATAATAGCCCTTTTGTGCTTCTATCACCATCATCCAGCAGCCCAGCTGGTAGGCATTGTCCTGCACAGTATAGGTGGTCACTTTCGTTGCACTGTCACTCCGCGAATTCGCAGCATTGAACTTAAAGCGGGGCAGGCTTCTTATCTGGAAACCCGATTGCGGGAAACTGTAAAGCTTCCATTCCAGTTCGTGGGTTTTAGTAAGATCGGCTGTGATCCGGAAGCTGTTCATAAAATGAGCCACTTCCGGAGCATGGATCAATGCTTCTTTTTCTCCACCTGCCATATTCATGACCAGATGGTTGTTAACAATAAACACCTGGATCAGGTAATGTTCCTTGCCTGAAATGAAGTGGTACTCACGGCCAGTTGTACCGTTGATGGCAATCCTTTTCTCATCCTGCAATTTCCCCTTTTCCTTCATACGGTTCATCCAAACGTTGTACAAGGAATCCAGATTGGCATTCCGGCCGATCGGCATAGGAGAACCAATGGTAAAATAACCGGTCATCTTCGCCAGGTCGAAATATGAAAAGATATCAAAAGGGGTTTCGCTGTTCTTCTGCTGCAAGGGTGTTGCCTTGCCCGGCATTTCCACATAATACCAATCCTGCATTCCATCCGGTCGTTGCCAGTTCACCACACGTCCGGGTCTTTTGTACTGGTCGGGGGCGATCCGGTTCACAGCATATACGGGAGATACAGTAAATCCACGTTGCCGGAGCAGGTTAACGACCCCTGTATCACCGGGAATATGTGCGGCCCCCACTGCAAAGAAACAGGTTCGGATCGCCATGATACTGTCGATACGCCGGGCCATTTTGCGGTTACGCCGGTTCAGCTTTTCCAGGTCTGCCCCCTTGAACAGGGAACTGGACAGGTCTATTTCATCCAGTTTTTCCGACAAGTATATCTGCATAAGCTGGTCGAGTGAAGCCCGCATTTCTCCGGGATCAGTGAGTACCTGAATGATCTTATGCCGGACCATATCATCTTCCGTCTCTACTTCCAGCTGATCTTCCACATCTTCAATCCCGCCGGTCCATTTGTTCTGGTCGCGGGAGAGCCCGAGCAGGTACATATCCATGAAGGTTTCCATTTCACCTTCCCGCAATATGGAGCGTGATTGCCTGGCAGCGGCATTTTTCAGGTCGCCATAAACAGCCTTACCGATTTTTTTCTTCATGGCCTTCTCCAGCTTCTTCCGGAGCTGTTCGGGCAGGTCTGCCGGAATCAGGGGCTCCAACGGGCGATCATCAGCGATCTCTTCTGTTGCACGCCGCAACATGGCAGGCATCAGCAACTCCGGATCCAGCTCTGCAGCAAATCCATCCGTGGATTCTATGGCTTTGTATAATGAATCGGAAAACTGGAATAGTTTTTTATCCGTAAGGTGCATCGTACCATAGAGGTAGGAAGGTTTGCTCAATCCCCGTCCGGAGATCTTCCAGAGGAGGGCGTTATAGTGCTGTTGCTGGGAAAAAGCTGCAGTACTGAGCACCAGTAAACTGTACAGGACAAGACGGCGACGGACAGCCGGAAGCGAAAAACATATCATGATTTAAATATACTTAAATCAAAAAAGAAAACCAAGAAAGAGGCATTTCGTTTAAACAGCAGGGTTACCCTGATTATAAGCAGTATCCAGTTGCTGCAGCAAACGGGCTTTCAGTTCCGGGCGGGCAAAGGAATGGCGGACCGCTTCACAGTTACAGCGGTAAAAATGAGCCAGTGTCCATTGAAAGGTGTTTTCCAGCAACCGGTATTCACTGGTAAGGGTGCAATCGGAAATGGTGCGGCAGTCGGTATTGATACTGATGGAAAGTTCTTTCCGGTACAGGTAGTCCACCGGATGATCTGCAATGGTATCTACTACATTCACCTGGACATTGCTGGTGGGACATACCTCCAGGTGGATATCGCTTGCTTTCAGCAGGTCGAGTAATGCAGGGTCTTCCACGCTGCGCACGCCATGCCCGATCCGGGAAGGATGGAAATTACCAAGTACTTCCCGAACGCTGTCTGCCCCCCGGGCTTCACCCCCATGGGCAATCACATGGAGTCCTTTTTCACGGGCATAGGCAAAAGCCTTTTTATGGGCATCAACCGGGAAACCCGCTTCATCACCGGCGATATCAAATGCAACTACATTTGTGCCCTGGAACGCTTCCACCAGCTTTACCGTAGTCATGCTTTGTTCCTCATTATAATGACGGAGCGTACAGAGGATCAATCCGGCTTCCACACCGGTAGCTGCAATACCTTCGGTTACAGCGTCATTCACGGTACGGACTACGGCCTCCGGTTTCATGCCTTTGGCAATATGCAGTAAAGGTGCAAAACGGATCTCTGCGTAAATATTGTTATCGCGTTTCAGTTGCTGGAAGAGATCGAGGGTTACCAGACGCAACTGCTCCGGGGTCTGCATCAGTTCAAATCCCTTTACGGCACGGCTGATATAATCGACCAGGTCGGTACACTTGGGCGGGGCTATAAAACTGTCGCGGTAGGCTTCATAACTCACAGAAGGGTCAATGGCTTTCACGACATCATGGCTGAGGGAGCAGTCGAGGTGCAGGTGCAGTTCCACTTTGGGCAAACGATTCCAATCCATGCTGCAAATATGCAGAAATCCGGGGGAACCCAAACAATCAGAATCCTTAACTTAGGATTATGAAAGCATTGTTTTTATTCACCGTCATCCTGTCGCTTACTGCCAGTTTATCAGCCCAGCCCCTGTTCCCCGACCGGTGTACCGGCATCTGGGAAGGTACCATGTACCTGTGGAATGGCGGTCAGGTCAAAGACAGTCTGCCAGTACGAATGACCATCATCAAGCAAAAGGATTCCGCTGTCTGGAGCTGGAAAACGGAGTACCTGTCCCCTACCCGTCCCATGACCAAAGACTATCTTTTAAAACTCAGTGACCCTGCAAAGCGGGTGTATATCACCGATGAAGGCGATGGTATCCTGTTATATGATTATGAATTCGGCAACAAGCTCTACAGTGCATTTGCCGTTCAAGGCGCTTATCTCACGGCCTGTTATGAAATAAAGGGGGAAGAACTGGTTTTTGAAGTGAGCTCCGGCAAACAACTGGAAGCCGTTACCAATGGAGTTACCAGTTATTCCGTAAATAACCTGCAACGGGTGGTGTATCACCGGAAGCGGTAGGCTTATTGCAAGGTCTCATCCAGTACTTTATGGATGATGGAAGACCAGATCTTATAGCCGTCCCGGTTCAGGTGCAACTGGTCGTTGATGAACAGTTCAGCCCGCGGCTTGCCGTCTGCACCGAGAAACGCTGCAGTGGTTTCGATCAGCCGTATATTTTTCTGATGTGAGAATTCTTCCTTCCATCGCTGGTTCATGTCCGCCACTTTATCCATCACTTTGATCCGGGAATTCACGGGTGTAATAGCAACCCAGTAGACCGGTGTTTTCCGGTATTGCTTACGGATGCGGTCATTGATCTTTTTGGTATAATACAGGATGGAATCGGCACTCATATCATCCTTACTTCCAGTGATATTATTGGTCCCGCAGAAGATCACGATGGCCTTATATTTTTTCTGAACGAAAATGTGATCGTAATACCAATCCAGGTCTTCGATACGTGCCCCGCCAAATCCCCGCTGGATCACTTCATAAGGCTGCATATCTTCCCGGATAGTAGTCCAGAGCCGGATGCTGGAGCTGCCGGTAAACAATATCGCATTTTTGGAATAGGTCTCTACGCGGTTCAGGCTGTCGAACCTGGCGATTTCCTGCCGGAAATACTGGGCTGTTCGCGGTTGTGCAGTTGTCGTGACTGCAAAGAATACTGCGCTTAAAAAAAAGAAGATCAGGCGTTTGCTCATCATACACCGAATATACTGCAATATTATCCTACGTCAATGGCAGGGGGCAGCGGAAAAGGTACATTTGTACTATGAGTTTACAGGAACTGGAAAACCTCGCAGCGGCATTTCCGAAAACGGAGAAAATGCCGGTCTTGTTTCTCGGGCATGGCAGTCCGATGAACGCTATTGAGGAAAACCGCTTTACCCGTGGTTTTCGTTCGGTTGCCGGCTCGATGCCCAAACCCAACGCCATTCTCTGTATATCTGCCCACTGGTATACCCGGGGTACAATGGTTACCGCAATGGAAAAGCCCAAGACCATCCATGATTTCGGCGGATTTCCTAAAGCGCTCTATGAAGTGCAGTACCCGGCTCCGGGCAGTCCGCAGCTGGCAAGCACTACCAAAGAACTGCTGGCTCCTGTTCCCGTAACGCTGGATAATACCTGGGGACTGGACCATGGCGCCTGGTCGGTGATCAAGCATTTATATCCGGAAGCGGATGTGCCGGTGATCCAGCTCAGCATTGATTATACCAAGCCGCCGCAATGGCATTATGCCCTGGCCGCATCGCTCGCCGTGCTGCGCGAAAGAGGGATCCTGATCGTAGGCAGTGGCAATATCATACACAATCTGGGCCTGGTGGATTTCCAGCATATGGACCGGCCCGATTATGGTTACGACTGGGCCATTGAAGCCCGTGAAACATTCAATAAGCTATTGATCAGCGGAGACCACCAATCGCTTTTATTATTCAACCAGCTGGGCCTGGCTGCCCGGCTTGCCATTCCCACACCCGACCACTACCTGCCGCTCCTATACATACTGGGATTAAAGAAGGAGAAAGAAGAACTCTCGCTTTTCAATGACGAATTACTGGCGGGCTCTTTGAGTATGACTTCCGTAAAGATCAGTTAAGATCAGGCATTGCGCAGGCGTATCGTCACCATTTCACCCTCCTGCAGATCAGCAGTCCCGGGGAAGGTATACAGCTTTTCTCCCTGACAGATCACTTCTGCCAATGTAATACTGCCGTAAAACTTTTTGCGGATGAAGCGGGCCTTAGGCCCGGGAATATGTCCGGGAAAGAGTTCGAGCTGTTCCGGACGCAATAAGATATTGGTGGGCCGGCCCATCAGCTCTTCACAAAGGTTTCCCTTAATGATATTGAACTCGCCGAAGAGTCCGGCTACATAGGCATCTTTCGGCATATAATAGATGGCCTGTGGATGGTCTTGCTGCACCAGTTTACCATTCCGGAGCACCAGGATCTCATCGGCCCAGGACAGCGTATCCTTGGGCTCATGATCCACCAGCACCGCACTGATGCCGAGCTCGGTGCCGATGGCCTGCACCACATCCTGCATGGTCTTTTTATGCAGGGGATCGAGGTTGGAAAAGGGTTCATCGAGCAGGAGCAGCTCGGGTTGGGCCACCAATACGCGGGCTGTGGCAATGCGTTGGCGTTCGCCACCCGATAATTGATGCGTATATCTTTTCAGCAGGTGATCCACGCGGCAGATCTCGAAAATGCGTCGGGCTTTGCCGGTCCCGATCTGGTTGGTATAGGCCAGCTCCTCTTCTACCCGGTAATGATTCCGTAATTCATATTGCTGCGAGAGATAAGCCATGCGCGGATGGCCGGGAATGAGTTGGTCTTTGGGACCGGGTACCGGCTCTCCTTTGAAATATACAGATCCGTTCAGGGGCTGCACCAATCCGCCGATCGCTTTCAGCAAGGTTGTCTTGCCCGAACCGGTTTCACCGGCTATAGCCAGCTTCTTTCCGCGCTCCAGCGAAAAGCTGATCGCCTCCAGAACCGGATTGCCGTCCTTTTCTGTACTGAGCTGTTGCACCCGGAGCCATTCCATGCTGCAAATATGCCATGGGATCAGCAATTCGCCAAAAGCAGTTCCTTAATCCACAACGGCAAACCAGGGCGATGCTGCCTGGATCCGGATCTTTTTCTTCCAGGGTATGATTTCTGGATGAAAGAAAAGAATAAGTAAAAGCAAAAAGGGGATACCGGTATACACCAGCAGATCACCCCATACTGACAAAAATGAATGGATCCGTGCATCAGCAGGGTGTGCGGGCTGGTATAAAACAGGGATCGAAGTCCCTTCCGGATACAACATATTATCCGGCCCATTAAACCAATAGAGGGAATCATTAACCCGGAATGTAACGACCGCATAGGTATGCATGAACTGGCCGGCCTGGTCTTTTCCGGTGAAACTGACCGAGCCGGTCACCGGCCGGCTCCGCTGCAGCCAGATCAGCCGGGGAATGAAAAAAGGCAGGAAAAGCAGAACGAGAAAGGCAAAAAATCGGTTCCGGGAAACAGTCATAACAGGCAATTTAGGGATTCCGGAACAGGTAACGCCGTTCATGTAATTAACGTGCAGCCTTCCTGTTAAACTCCTGCCAAACTGTATCTTTAAAAGATATGATTAGTCCAATCCGTTTCATGCTCCTGCTTTTTGCAATGGGCCTGATGGTACCATCCATCGGTCAGTCGCTGCAGAAAAAATATGTCCAGGAAAACACCCGTAGCCTCCGGACGATCGACGCAGCAGACACCCTGTATGTAGACCTGGAACCCATTGGTGCTGCCATCGGCAATGCCCGGGTAGTGATGCTGGGCGAACAGGATCATGGTGACGCCCCCGCATTTCTGGCAAAAACCCGCCTGATCCGCTACCTGCATGAAAAAAAGGGATTCACAGTGCTGGCATTTGAAAGCGATTTTTTCGGATTGAATCTGGGATGGGACCGCCTTCCCAAGACAAAAGACACCATGATCCGTTTCCTGCGGTCCAATATCTTCCCGATCTGGACCTATTGCGATGGCTGCTCCTTTCTTTTCAATACCTATATCCCCTCCACATTTGAAACGGATCGTCCCTTGCAGGTCAGTGGATTCGATAGCCAGATGATACTGGGATACAGCAGCCATTTCCTTCCGCAGCATATGGACAGCCTTTTCCATGCATTACAATTGCCTTCCTGGAAAGATACTACTGTACGCACCCGCATCCTTCATGCCATGGATACCGTACGATACTCCTATGGAGGCATTAAAAATATCCGGTTTGACCATGAACAGTTCCGGAAAGACCTGCTTCAACTAAAAACGGAATTGACCCCGCTGGTAAAAGAAACAGATTGGGCGTATTTGCTGTTGCAGAATATGATCAGCCAGAATGATGGATTCGAAATTTACAAGAACAACCGTATTGAAGGTGGAAATGTCCGGGACCTTCAAATGGCACATAACCTCGACTGGCTCCTGAAGGTGAAATACCCGGAAGCAAAGATCATTGTATGGGCGGCCAATGGGCATATTGCCCCCTGGAAAGGTAACCCACCCAAAGGAAAACCCGACATGGTTTCCATGGGGAGGATCTTTACCCAGGAGCTGAATCACAATAATGACACGTATATTATCGGCTTTACTTCTTACGACGGCGAAGCCGGCCGACTGGGCTTTCCCATCAGCAAAGTGCAGCAACCGCGTAAAAACAGTTTTGAGACCTGGATACCGGAATCCATGGAATACAGTTTTACGGACTTCATGCCTTTCCGGAAAGCCTATCCAGAGGAACATTCTTTCTTTTTTATGAAAGGGCTGGCCCATATGGGCTTCAGCCAGAACTGGACACAGGTCTATAACGGTGTTATTTTTATCCGGCATATGTACCCCTGCAAACGGTGAATGAACTTTCCGGCTTCAGGACTGTTACAGCAGCAAACGGATCTTCATGCAAGCGATTGACGTAACAGCACTGTCCGGAATGGAACGTTTCTACCGGGCCAACCTCATCAACAGCATCAGCGGCTTCAAACCCGTAGCGTTGATCGGCTCCCGGAATGCCGCAGGACAGACCAATCTGGCACTCTTCAGTTCAATCGTACATCTCGGGGCCGATCCCGCACTGATCGGATTCATCCAGCGGCCCGTAGGGCAGTCGGGCGATACCTTCCGGAATATCGAAGCAACCGGTTACTATACAATTAACCTTGTTCCGGAAACGATCCTGCAACAGGCACATAATACTTCGGCACGCTTTGCACCAGACATTTCAGAATTTGATGTATGTGGACTGACGGCTATCGAGCAAGCCGATTTTCCTGCACCATTTGTGAAGGAATGCCCCATACGGATCGGTCTGCGTTGCGTGGAAGTGATCCCCATCCAGCTGAATAATACCCGGCTGGTGATCGGTGCGGTGGAAAAACTCTTTTTCCCAGGAGAAATTTTGCAGGAAGATGGCAACCTGATGCTGGCTGCAGCTGGACTGCTCAGCATCAGCGGACTGGAGACCTATTACCGCACTGAAGCCATTGCACAATTGCCTTATGCCAAGGCTGAGCAGCTCTTACATCAATACAAACCATGATCGCTCTTTTCAGGAAACCTACGAAACCGTTTGCCTGATCTTGATCCTGTTCGGCAGATTCTTCGTAAATTGGGTGCAAACCGAAACGATATGCGCCTTTATGCACGCTTGCTGTTCGCCTCGCTCTTGTTTTTGCTCTTTTCCTGTAAACAGGCCGAGGAGAAGAAGCCCATTCTTCCTGAAGACAACCTGATCCCTGTTCCCGCTTCCCTGACCAAAGGTGAAGGCCAATTCACACTGACCGACAGTACTGTTTTATTTATTGATACAGCCAATGCCGAACTGAAAAAACTGGCTGCTTATTTCACGCAGCTGATCGCACCAGCTACCGGTTTCAGTCCAAAGCTGATGCAAAAAGGTACAGGCGATCATCCCGGCATTTACCTGAGTCTGGACCCCACCAACAATGCAATCCAGCGGGAAGGATACGAGCTGACCGTAACTACAACACGCATCGACATTAAAGGTGCAGCACCCGCCGGTGTATTTTATGGCATTCAGACCCTGCGCCAGTTGCTGCCCAATGCCATTGAAGGCGAAAAAGCTGCAGGTACCGCCTGGACCGTCCCGGCAGTAACCATCAAAGATCATCCGGAATATGAATACCGCAGCTCCATGCTGGATGTGGGCCGGCACTTCTTTACTGTTGAAGATGTGAAACGCTATATCGATTTCCTGGCTTTCTATAAAATGAATGCCCTGCATATAGGCCTCACCAACGATCAGGGCTGGCGCATCGAGATCAAATCCTGGCCTAACCTCACCACTATTGGGGGAAGCACTGAAGTTGGTGGCCGCAAAGGCAACCTGTTTTATACACAGGAACAATACAAGGAGATCGTACAATATGCAGCCGACCGCTATATCACGATCATTCCCGAAATTGATATGCCCGGGCATACCAATGCAGCACTGGCATCCTACGCCAGCCTTAACTGTAATGATACTGCCACACAACTCTATACCGGAACAGAAGTAGGCTTCAGCTCACTCTGCACCAGCAAAGACATTACCTATAAATTCATTGAAGATGTGATCCGCGAACTGGCAGCCATCACACCCGGCCCCTATATCCATATCGGCGGAGATGAAAGCCATGCCACCAAGCTGGAAGATTATATCCCATTCATGGAAAAGGTACAAGCCATTGTAAAAAAGAATGGCAAACTGGCCATTGGCTGGGATGAGATCGCCAAGAGCAAACTCGAGCCCAATACCATTGCCCAATATTGGGCCGATGCGGCCAATTCCACAATGGCTGTTCAGAAAGGGGCCAGGTTGATGATGTCGCCGGCCCGCAAAGCTTATCTGGATATGCAATATGATTCCACTACCCGCCTGGGACTGCATTGGGCCGCCTATATTGAAGTAGACAGTGCCTATATCTGGGATCCGGCCACACTGGAGCCCGGTATCAAGAGAAGTAATATACTCGGCGTGGAAGCGGCGTTGTGGACAGAAACCATCGCCAAAATGGATGATCTGGAATACATGGTCTTCCCCCGTCTCCCCGGTTATGCTGAAATTTCCTGGAGCCCTGCCTCCCTGCGCAACTGGGACACCTACAAAGTACGCCTCGGCAACCATGCCGGTCGCATGAAAGCCATGAAGATCGATTATTATGCCTCAAAGAAGGTGGAGTGGAATGAGTAGGCTGTAGACAGTAGACAGAAGACAGTAGACAGAAGATAAAAGATTGCAATCCATTGATTTTCATTAACTTGAAAGATCAATGGATTTTTTATTACCTTTACCTGGTCAGTCGAACCATGTTATCCGCAGGAAAATACCATTGTATCTCCATTCCCGGCAGCGCCCTGCTGCTGCCTTTCAATTTTTACATTCCGGACTAAGTCCCCTTACTTTTTCTGTATTCCTGTTCCACAGTCTTAGTTAAGACTATGCTTTCATTTAAACGCTTGTCATGAAAAATATCAAGTTAATTGAAGTTCCTTCCGAGATCGGTGCCGGTACAAGAGGTGCCAGCCTGGGTATTGATGCCATCAAGATCGCGGCGCTCGACTTCATGAGTAATTTCTTCATCCATTTTCCTTCCGAGAAAATTCCGCACGAGAATAAACTGCTGTATGAACCGATCGAATCCCCTTATGCCAAGCGTATCAAGGGACTGGTCAGTCTCTATGATAAAGTCAGCAAATCCGTAAGTGATACGATAAAAAATAATTTCTTTCCGGTAGTGATCAGTGGCGACCACAGTATAGCGGGTGCCACCATCAGCGGGATCAAGATGGCCAAGCCCAAGAGCAAACTGGGCGTGATCTGGATCGATGCGCATGCCGACCTGCATACCCCTTATACAACACCTTCGGGCAACCTTCATGGCATGCCACTGGCAACAGCCATCAATGAAGACAACAAGGATTTTGCAGTTCATGAACTGGATGAAGAAACGACAGCCTACTGGAAACAGCTGAAGAACTGGGGAAAGATCGCACCCAAAGTGCTGCCCGAAGATATCGTGTTCATCTCCCTGCGCGATTTTGAAAAAGAAGAAAAGCACCTGATCGAAAAATACGGTATGAAAGTGATCACCACAGGTGAAGTACGCCGCAAAGGCGCGGAAAATGTAGTTCGGAGTGTGATCCGTTACCTGGCCGACTGTACCGATATCTATGTCAGTTTTGATGTAGACAGCCTGGATTCGGGTGTATCCAAGGGAACCGGCACTCCGGTCAGTAATGGTTTACGCGAGCGTGAAGCGGAGGACCTGATCAGTAAATTCATGCAGAACCGCAAGATCTGCTGCTTTGAGATCACTGAAGTAAACCCCACCCTCGACCGCGAAAACCTGACCAGCGAAATTGCATTTAATATTTTGCAGCGGAGTGTGAATATATTGATGATGAACTGAAGCAAGTAGCCAGTAGCCAGTAGTCTGTAGACAGAAGAAATACAGATTCCGGCCTTCGCCGGAATGACGTAAACATGTAATTTACTCTACCATCTGGCTACCGGCTACTGACTACCGGCTACTGACTACTGACTACTGGCTACTGGCTACTCGCTAACATATCCCTCATCCCCTCCTCAAACCCCACCGGCACATACCCCAGTTCCCGTTCCGCCTTTTCAATCACGAAACCTGTTTTCAACGGGCGCTTCCCCGGCTGTGAAAATGTAGCTGCATCCACCCGGGTCATCAGTGAAGCATCCAGATCAAACAATGCAGCAGCTTTCACTGCCATATCATAAGGTGTAAGTTTTTCTTTTCCCGAAATATGATAGATGCCCGTGGCATTTTTTTCCAGTGCCAGCTGAATGCCTTTGGCCAGGTCTTTCACATAGGTGGGAGTACGGACCTGATCACTCACCACTTTGATCGGTTTTTGCTGCTGCAGGTTATCACGGACCCAGGTGATGATATTACTGCGGGTGCCTGATAAAGCATTGCCATAGACCAGGCAGGTACGTATGATGGACCAGGGGATCTTTGCTTCCAGGATCAATGATTCGGCGAGTTGTTTGGTAACCCCGTACCAGTTTACCGGTGCCAATACATCCTCTTCTGAGTAATCACCCTTTTGTCCGTCAAAAACAAAATCAGTGGAAATATAACAGATGGCTTTGCAGTAGACTTCAGCCGCAGCCAGTGCCTGCACAGTTGCATGCACATTCACCTGCATGGCTTCTTCCCGGTGCTCCTCACAATAATCCACCTGAGTCAGCGCTGCGGCGTGAACAAATTGATCGAAACTTCCTGCTTTTTCAAAAAATAGGGAAAAAGAGCCAGGCTTGCTGATGTCCACCGCATAATACCGGAAACCGGGATGTGCCTGAAAAGGCACGCGTGCCGGACCTTTACCGATACCATGCACTTCATGGCCTTCCGAGAGCAGCAAATGGCCCAAGTGCTGGCCCAGCAATCCATTAATTCCGGTGACGGCGATCTTCATGTTTCAAATTTACGCTTCAGGTTACAAAAAAACTGCACAAACAATAACAACTGTTCGTTTATGAATGAGTGATATTCAACATGTTTCAACAGAACAGCCCTTACCGGGTGATTTGTCGAAACAATACCGTAATTTTGGGCGCTTTTTAGAATTAAACGGATCATTTTCAACGTTCTTGCCGCTTGACCTTAAAACATTGAAGTAGTAGCATTCATGGCAAATAAAGTAACAAAAATCGGCGTGCTGACCTCAGGTGGAGACGCCCCTGGTATGAACGCCGCCATCCGTGCAGTGGTTCGTACCGGCATTTATCACGGAATGGAAGTATTCGGTATCATGCGCGGGTATAGCGGTATGCTCGATGACGATATTATTCCCATGCATTCCCGGAGTGTGGCCAATATCATCCAGCGGGGTGGTACCATCCTCAAAACGGCCCGTTGCATGGAGTTCTATGAAAAGGAAGGACGCGCCAAAGCCTATAAAAACCTGAAAAAACACGGCATCAACGGCCTGATCATCATCGGTGGTGATGGTTCTTTCCGGGGTGCAGATATTTTCAGCCGCGAATATGATATCCCCTGTATCGGCCTGCCCGGTACCATTGATAAAGATATTGCCGGAACCGATTTTACGATTGGTTTTGATACCGCAGTGAACACAGCGGTAGAAGCCATCGACCGGGTACGTGATACTGCGGATGCACACGACCGCCTATTCATTATTGAAGTGATGGGCCGCGATGCCGGCTATATTGCCCTGCACAGTGGTATTGCCACCGGTGCCGAGAACATCCTGATCCCCGAACGCAAGACTGATATTGAAGAGCTGGTGGATTCGCTGCTCGAAAAAGAAAAGCGGAAGAAGCTGGTGAATCTCATTGTGGTGGCAGAAGGCGAGAAATTTGGCGGTGCCGATGATGTGGCCAAAGTGATCAAGGCCCGTCTGCCGCAGGCAGAGACCCGGGTTTGTATCCTCGGTCATATCCAGCGTGGTGGCGCCCCCTCCTGTCTCGACCGCCTCATTGCCAGCCGTATGGGTTATCATGCGGTGGAATGTCTGCTGGAAAACAAGCACAACGTAATGGTAGGCATCATGAACAACAAGATGCATTATACCCCGCTCGAAAAAGCGGTGAAAGCCAAACAAAAGATCAGTGATGAATGGGTCAAGATCGTAAAGATCCTGGCTTCCTGATTCTCCAATAAACTGCAACCCCACTATGGCAAAAGACCTCAAGAAATACCTGCACCAGGAAATGAACAAGGAAGCGGGTATCAAGCACAGCACGCACCGCACCAAGATCGTAGCTACAGTAGGGCCTGCCTGCGACACCTATGAGAAATTACTCGAACTGGTGCGCGCCGGCGTTAATATCTTCCGCCTGAACTTTTCACATGGCAGCCATGAAGACAAGGCAAAGATCATTGAACATATCCGCCAGATCAATAAAACAGAACCTTATAATATTGCCATTCTCGCCGACCTGCAGGGCCCCAAGCTCCGCGTAGGCGAAATCGAGAACGGCAAGATGACCATCAATCCGGGCGAGATCCTCACCTTTACTTCCAAGGAAAAAGTTGTAGGCACTAAAGAGAAGATCTATGTTTCCTATCCCAACCTGCATGAAGATGTGGAAGTGGGTAACAAGATCCTGATCGACGACGGCAAACTGGAAGTTGTGGTTACCGAGATCACAGCCGCCGGAGATGTGAAAGTAAAAGTGACTTATGGCGGTGTATTGAGCCCCAAGAAAGGCGTGAACCTGCCCGACACCAAGATCTCCCTGCCGGCACTTACAGAAAAAGACCTGACCGACCTGGAATTCATCGTAAAGCAGAATGTGGAATGGATCGCCCTTTCCTTTGTACGGAAAGTGGAAGATATCATTGACCTGAAAAAACGCCTGGCCGACTGCAAATGCAAATCGAAGGTGATCGCCAAGATCGAAATGCCTTCCGCCCTGCTCGACCTGCGCAATATCATCCTTGAATCGGATGGTGTGATGGTAGCACGCGGCGACCTCGGCGTGGAACTGCCTGTAGAGAAAGTTCCCATGGCCCAGCGTGATATCATCCGCAAATGCCTGCACCGCGCCAAACCCGTGATCGTTGCCACCCAGATGATGGAGAGCATGATCGACCGCGTAAAGCCGAACCGCAGTGAGATCACCGACGTGGCCAATGCTGTACTGGAAGGTGCCGATGCCGTGATGCTGAGTGGCGAAACCGCTACCGGTAACCACCCGGCCCTTGTCGTGGAAACCATGCGCAAGATCATCCTTGAAGTAGAGAAGACCGAATACCGCTACGACCGGGAAGAAGACCTGGTGCCACAGCCCCACTCCCCTTCCTTCCTCAGCGATGCCATTTGTTACAATGCCTGTAAACTGGCCAACGATACCAAGGCGGAAGCCCTGATCGGCATGACACAGAGCGGTTATACCGCATTCATGCTGAGCAGCTACCGCCCGCGTTGCCCTTTGTATATCTTCACCAAAGAACGTTCCCTGGTGAACCAGCTCTCCCTGAGCTGGGGTGTGCGCGCCTTCTTCTATGATGAAGAAGACAGTCTGGATGATATCATCAACGACCAGATCGATATCCTGAAAGAACGCGGCTTTATCCATACCGGAGATGTGGTGGTGAATACCGGCAGCACTCCCGTGCACCTGCACCTGCCCACCAACGTGCTGAAGATAACAGTCGTGGAATAGATTCTAAAACACCAAGACACAAAGGCACAAAGACTCTAAGAAATATATAAAAGAGGCGCTAAGATCACTTAGCGCCTCTTTTAATGCTATTCAATTCCCAACTTTCTTCTGACTTCTTTCTTCTTTCTTCTGTCTCATGTCTTCTGTCTTCTGTCTTCTGTCTCCTGTCTTCTGTCTCCTGTCTTCTCACTCCCCCCCATTCACTTTCTTAATAAACCCGATCACCCCCTCCATAAACACTTTCTGGTCATCCCACATGGCCAGGTGGCTGCCATTGGGGCAATACAGGTATTCACCGTTCTTCACTTGTGTGCTCATCCATTTCATGTGTTCGGGATCCATGGTATCGTGTTTTGCACCTACGGTTAAAGTGGGCACAGTGATCTCTTTCAGCCGGTCGCGCACATCCCAGTTGGCGAGGCGTCCCCCTACCCCGAATTCACTGGGCCCCTGCATCATGGTGTATACTGTACCGTTGACATGCTTCATACTGCGGTTGAACCCATCGGGCCATTCTTCGAGGCGGCAGAGATGCTGCTTGTAGAAATTGGGGATCAGTAATTCCATGTAGCGGGGATTGGCAAAATCGCCCTTCGCTTCCATGCCACGTACTTCAGCCAGTACTTTGGGATCAAACTGTTTGGCAAGTACATCATTGGCATACTTCCCGTATTCGGGGCAGCTCGACATCATATTACAGATGATCAGTCCTTTGAGGTTTTGCTGGTATTTCAGCGCATATTCCATGGCCAGCATACCACCCCAGGAATTACCCAAAAGGTAAAAATTATCTTTCGTCAATCCGAGTGCCGTACGCACCTGTTCCACTTCTTCCACAAAACGGGGCAGGGTCCACAGGCTGCTGTCGGTGGGCTGGTCGGAGTAATAAGACCCGAGCTGGTCGTATTCATAAAACTCAAATCCTTCCTGCGGGAAAAACCCTTCAAAGCATTCCATATATTCATGCGTCATGGCTGGTCCGCCGTGCAGCAGCAGTACTTTGATCTTCGGGTTATTGCCGAAGCGTTTGGTCCATACTTTGAATTTACCAATGGGTGTTTCTATGGGTATCATGCGCACGCCACCGGAGCGAACGCCGGTATCGCCATAGTTGAAATAGTCTTTAACGGAAGGTGAAGCTACTACAGCTTGTTGCTGATCTGTCGCGGGGGGCTGGCAAGCGAAAAACAAGGTAACTAAACAAAAGAGCGAAAACCTTCTCATATGCAGTAGTTTTAGGAAAGATAAGAAAATCAGGCGAGAGGCGGGAGGCATGAGGCGAGAGGCAAGAGGCTGGAGGCGAGAGAACTTTTTTGTATCTTGATATGCTTTATTTGCCTATTGCCTATTGCCTATTGCCTATTGCCTATTGCCTATTGCCTATTGCCTATTGCCTATTCACCATTCACTACTCACTACTCACTACTCACCATGAAACAATTCCTCCTTCTGCTCTTCCCCCTATCTTTACAGGCCCAACAAACCATCGACACCAATGTTATCCGGGAGGCGGAAAAAGTTTTGGGGCTGACCTTCACTCCGGCGGAGCGGGACTCCATGAAGGATGAACTGAAGGGTAACCGCGCCAATTATGAAAAGATGCGGAAAGTGGCCACGCCCAATGACCTGCCCTATACACTGGGATTCAATAACCGGCCCATGGGCATGACAATCCCCATGAAACAGCTTCCCCTGAACCTGCCCTTGCCGGCCGCTGTTCTGCCCGCCAATAAAGCGGATCTGGCCTGGTACAGTATTCCGCAGCTGGCCAGCCTGATCAAATCCAAAAAGATCAGTTCCGTGGAACTGACTCGCTTTTTTCTTGACCGCCTGAAAAAATGGGGCGATACGCTGGAATGCGTGATCAGTCTGACAGAAGACCTGGCTTTGCAGGAAGCCCGGCAAGCAGATGAAGAATTGAAAAAAGGTATTTACCGGGGCATCCTCCATGGCATACCTTATGGATTAAAAGACCTGTTTGCCGTAAAGGGCTATAAAACCACCTGGGGCAGTGTGCCCTATAAAGACCAGGTGATCGATGAGAATTCTTTCGTGTACCTGCAACTCAAAAAGGCCGGCGCCGTATTATGCGCCAAACTTACCTTGGGTGAACTCGCTTATAATGATCTCTGGTTTGGCGGCCGCACGCGTAACCCCTGGAACCTGAAATTGGGATCGAGTGGCTCTTCAGCAGGCTCTGCTTCTTCTGTTGTGGCAGGCTTGCTACCCTTTGCCATTGGTACGGAAACGCTGGGCTCTATCGTTTCTCCCTCCCATACCTGTGGTGCTACGGGTTTAAGGCCCACGTTTGGATCGGTGAGCCGGAGTGGCGCCATGGTGCTGAGTTGGAGCCTCGATAAAGCGGGGCCTATCTGTCGTAGTGCGGAAGATGCGGCTATTGTTTTCTATTACCTAAAAGGGACCGATGGCAAGGATGCAGGAGCAGTAGACCGGGCCTTCAATTACCAACCCGTTAAAGACCTCTCCAAAATGCGCATCGCGGTAGCAGCGAATTATTTCAAAAACCTCCCCAAAACAGCGCCGCAATGGGCAGTACTCGATACTCTGCGTATGCTCGGTGCAAAGATCGAGGAAGTGAACTTTCCGGATTCAGTACTCTATCCGTATAATATAGTAGATGTGGTGATCAGTGCGGAGAGTGCGGCGGCTTTCGATGAACTGACCCGCAGTAACCGCGACGACCTGATCCGGCGCCAGGATAAGAATTTCTGGCCGAATGGGTTCCGCGCTTCGCGTTTCATTCCGGCTGTGGAGTATATCAATGCCAACCGGCACCGCTATACGCTTATCGAAGGACTGAACCATTTTATGCAGCAATACGATGTAGTGATCACACCCACTTTTGCCGGCAGCCAGTTGTCGATGACCAACCTGACCGGTCATCCGGTGGTTTGTTTCCCTGTTGGTTTCAATGCCAGCGGTTTACCACAGAGCATCACCTTTATCGGCAACCTGTATGGAGAAGCGCAGATCCTGGCCTTGGCGCAACGCTATCAGCACGCAACGGCATGGAATAAAAAACACCCCGAACTGTTTCTGAAATAAAAGAGGGGCGCCTGAAAAGGCACCCCGTTTTTAATCATAAAAATCTGGTTGGTATTTACAGTCTATCCAGATTTACCCTGAGTCCAAATTACGACTACCGGGCATCTGGCCTATCCCTAAAAAAGGTGATTTTTCTGTCAGGTAAATCAAAACGCCTTGTCATTCTGCTTACTTTAATGCTGCCAGCCAGAGCTTCACTTCTTCCCTTGCAGCATTTACTACAGGAGCACCCGCACGGAAACAGGCTTTCCATTCATTGGATTGTGCTTCATCTGATCCATTTACAAAATATACCGTTCCTCCGTTTGAACGGGTAGGAGCATCAAAATTCACTGTGGCAGAGAGTTGCATAAAAGCTTCCAGCCGCTGGCGGATCAGCACGTTGGGGTCTGAGGGATAACGTTTTTCATCATCTGCTTTATTGATCTGCCGGTCAATTTCCTTGTCCACCTTGTTTTCAAGCGCTCCCAGCGGGTTACGCAATGCGCCAAGACCCTTTTGCTTATACCCCAGCCTTTCGTCACGCCAGGACAGATAGTCTTTCCGGAATCCCGTGCTGGCAGTGTATTGCCGGGCCGCCCGCACCAGTTCCCGTATCACGGCCACTTTGGTTTCTGCAGAAAGGCTGCGGGCTTTTCTCACCAGGTCGCTGCTGAAATTCACTGAACCTTCACCCATGGTGGATAAGATGATCCGCTCCCCTTTTTTTTCGGACAGGTTGAGTTCCCCAAAAGCATCTGCCCACAGCAAACGCCCCGAAGGGGTAAATGCACTGCCTGTGAGCATAACCACACAGGTATAAAAGACAAGCGATAACTTTTTCATATAGCGTTTTATTAAAAGTACTATAGCCGTAGAAGCTACCACCTCCCTTGAAAAGGTGATTTTACCGCTCTTTTTGCTGCTCCAGGGCTTCGATCCGTTTCAGCAGTTGTGCCATTTTCTCATCCTGTTGCCGGATCTTGTCCTGTTGCGCTTTCATGCCTTCGATCAGTACCGGTACCAGTTTGGAATAATCAACCATTTTATATCCAGAGGGATCAGTGATCACCGCTTCAGGCAGTACGGCCTCCACTTCCTGGGCAATTACGCCAATCTGGGTATTTGCGGCCAACGGCAAATCGGGATGCTCCTCCTTCCGGTATTCATAGTAAACTCCGTTAAGCGTAATCAGCTTATCCAAAGCCCCGGTTAATGGCCGGATATTCCGCTTCAAACGGAAATCGGAAGGTGTAATCGTTCCGGATGCAAGGATATTTCCCGTTACTGTCAGCGCCTGCGAAGGGTTCGTATTCCCAATCCCCACATTTCCCGTACCGGAAATAAGAAACCGGAATGCATTTACTGCGCGGTCATAAACAAAAAAATCGCTCCCTACATTAGCCTGTATTTCGTATTGATGCCCCGTTCCACCGGGGTCAAGTTCCAGCCCTGCGGAGCTGGAGGAGCTCTGTAGACGTAACTGTGTGTACCCATTATTTAAAATATGTACCCCAATATAACCTGAAGTCAACGAGGGAGAAACAGTACCAAAACCGGAATTCCCATTAGCCAATACGGTCATCACGTTTTGACGCAGGTTATTAGCTGTACCATTTCCAATTTCAAACAAACGGTCAACATCAGTAGTGTCATTAAATTGACCAATCACTAAACTACTTTGACTTTTAGCTTTTGTCCCCCAACCCATACTGGTAGCATAATTCCCACTCGCCACAGTACCTGACCCCAAGCTTGTGGCCACTTGCCCACTTGCATTTGTTCCGGAACCGAAACTTGTTGCACCAACTCCACTGGCCACGGTATAGTATCCTATGCTGGTCGCATAATCTTTGTTTGCAGTACTGTTGGTACCCATACTAAAAGAATTATACCCACTGGCTAAGGCATGATCCCCCATGGCCACAGCATTATTACCACTTGCAACAGACATATTACCGCTACAAATTGAATAAAAGCCACTAGCAGTTGACAGTTGGCCAAATACCACTGATAAATTTCCACTCGCCACTGATCCATATCCCATGGCGAAAGACAATTGTCCACTGGCCTTCGTACCAATTCCGGCTGCAAATGAACCCGGCCCTATATTATCTTTATCCCACTCCGTTCCAAATACACTCCCGGCGCGGAATGCTCCTTTTTGCGGATACCACATCATCCGGGTTCCCGCACCACTAATAGGTGGTGCAAAATCTGTAACGGTCAAAACCTCAGTGGGGCCTGTAAATACAACAGCACTATCAACAACATGTAGCCTGGCCAGAGGATTAACAGTACCAATACCAACATTCTGGGCATGTACAGTTATGGAGTAAAGTAAAATAAGGTGTAACAGGAAGATACGCATAGCAGGAGCTTTGTTCAAATGTAGCTATGCGTGCTTTGAATATGCTCCCTTAAAAAGGGGATTTCCGGCCAAATTATTGCTTCACGGATTTTTCCAGTTGTTCGATCCGGCGGAGCAACTGATTCATTTTTTCCAGTTGACTACGGTTTTGTTCCTGCAAAGCCTGAATCTGCAATTGTTGTGATTTGACACCCTCAATCAATACCGGCACCAGCTTCGCATAATCGACCGATTTATACCCATCTGCATCGGTACGCACCAGCTCGGGTAGTACTTTTTCAACGTCCTGGGCGATCAGGCCGATCTCAGTGCCCGGCTGGAAATTCCGGTCGGGAAACTCTTTTACGCGCATCTCATACTGCACGCCCTGAAGCGCAGTTACTTTTTCCAGTGCCCCCTGTAAGGGCCGGATCTGCTGCTTGAACCGAACATCGGAATTATAATTCGTCCCGTTTACGGTCATGTTTCCCTGTACCACCATAGCTGTGGTGCCTGTTGCCAGTACATAAGCCCTGGAGGTAAATCCGTTCGTATAATCATCATATCCAAAAGACACCCGGGCATTTACATTATCGGAATACAGCCTGAGGTCATTTCCCGAAACGGAGATCCCCACATCTCCGGTAGCTCCCGGATAAAAAGAGATCTTCTTTTCCAGCGTGGCCGGGAAAGACAGCGGGCGGGTGGGATTACTCAATCCGATACCTACATTCCCATTACCCTTGATCCGGAATTTTTCAGTAAAGTTGTTGCTTGAGCCATATCCGAAGGCAAAATCGGAGGCGGATAAATCCGTGTAAAATTGCATAAGTCCGCTTTGGATGCCCAGTCCATATTGTGATGTTGCCGAATTGGCCCACAATGCGATCCGGGGGCCTAAGAGATTGCTCAGGGTAAGGTTTGCAAACTGATCGGATGTGCCGATACTGATATTTCCTGTGGTATATGCATTTCCGCCTACTGCCAGCTGTTGTAAAGGGCTTTCCACACCGATACCCACATATCCATTCAGATAAGACCCGCCTTCCACATGAAACCGGGCTTTGGGATTGCTGACGCCGATACCGACGCGGTCGCCGGCATGAAAGGTCATGGTCCCATTAGTAATCCAGGGTGAACTCACCGGTTGCACTCCGGATGATGTAAAAGTGAGCTGCCGGCTCCTGTCGAGTTCAAAAAGGGCGAGGTTACCGTTGGAATAAGAAGGTACCACTACCAGATCCCCCGAAACAGCAAAGGGTTGCACATCCGACAAATTGGTATTATTGTACCCCTTGAAAACAGGAACTGTTGCAGTTCCAATATCAAATACCTGTATTTCGTTTACCCAGCCGTTCAGGAACAGATACCTGCCCGACCCTCTGAATTTTGTCTGAGCCGTAATATCCGCGTCGATCTGATTGGCATATACCGGATTCACCGGGTCGCTGACATTGATGATCCGCATGCGTCCGAAGGTATAGAGCCCTGCATATGCATAGTTATCCTTAACATAAATACATCTGGCTCCGGTCATTCCTGAAGTATATTGTGAGCTGATCACCGGCGCTGCAGGGTTGGTGGCATTTACAATCACCATTTTATTACTGGAACTGCTGACGCCATAGAGAAAACTGCCGTTAACCGTAAAATCATCAAGATAGCCGGTAGCGATAGCAGCAACCTGCACAGGCGCTGCGGTATTACTGACATCGAAAATATGAATGGCATTAGTCAGCCTGCATTTTACAAAGGCTGTTGTGCCGGAAACCCTTACCTGCTCTGGCTGCCGCATGGTTCCTGTTACATATCCCAGCGGCTGGATGGAACCGGGATTGCTAACGTTAAACAGGCAAAGACGATCATTAGCATAAGATGCTACATATACGATCCCATTCTGTACAGCGACCGAAGCGGGGGCGGACAGATTAGTGGCAGTCTGCGACCGGAAAACAGGATTATACCGGTCAGCGATATTCCATACGCTGATCGAACCATATACATCATTGATAACGTAGGCATAATCCCCTTCAATAGCCACATCTAAAGGTGCGCCGGCACCAATATTGACTGCAGTTCTGGGAACCAAAGCCATCCCGCTTACCTGCTGGGTATCCACACCCAGCCATAATCCACGCTGGATATAGTCTTTGATCGCCTTTTCGGTCGGGATCACACTATGGCTGTTGGAACTGAAAAGGCTGTCGGTACTGAACTTGTTTACCGACACGCCATTCTGCAGGCGCAGATCGCCGTTCACATGAAGTTTGGCTTGTGGATCAGTGGTACCGATCCCGGTATTCCCGGTTTGACCAAGCACAACAGAAAAACTCCCGCAGGCAGCCAGGAGTACAAAAGCCAGATTATGCATAATCGTTTTCATATAACAAAAATCCCATTTACCAGCTGGAATAGAGTCCCCTAAAAAGAGGATTTCCATTTTTAAAAAATCACAGAAAAAGGGGATAGTTCCCGGCATTTTACTTTTTTAATTTGTAGTATCATCCTGAACCGGATGGTATTGCAACTGATGGACAGACTCATCATAACCCCTGATAATGCCCTTGCCCTGAATCAGGCTTTTGAAAACCTGGTTCGCTCGGTCTTCTCCCTACATAAAATCACCATGGAGCTGACACCGTACTCCCCGGCAACGGGTAATTTCCAAAACGAACTGGAAGAATATTGCCGTGAACTGCAGCGGAATACCAAAATCCCGGTTCAGTTTTCGGCGATGGGCCTGGACCGGATCCCTGAATCCGGTTTCCGGCGCAGTACTGCTTACCGGATAATCCAGCACCTGTTGTATACAGCCATTCGCTCACCGCAAGCCGACCGCATAGATCTCGACCTGGAATTCGACAATTCAACACTGGTCATCCGTCTGACAGGCAATAACAACTGGCTCAACCCCGGTTCATTGGAAATACAAGGCGGGAAATACTGGCGGGAAATGCAGACACTTATAAAACGCAATAACGGTTCGATGAATTGGGATAATTCAATAGATCCCATGAGCCGGATTACCGTATATTTTCCAGGGATTTCTTAATTTACTTCATGCAAAGCCCCAAACGCCTGTTCAATAAACCAATTCTGTTGCTGCTATGCCTGGGATTTTATTTCCCTGTGGCAGCACAAAAGGAATATACCGACAGCCTGTTGAAAAGATTCCGTTCAGAAAAAAGTGATACCGAGCAGGTGCGTTTGCTGATCCAGGCGGGAAACCGGCTCCGGACATTGGATACCACAGAGAGCATGCGTTGTCTCGACCGGGTGGACTCAATAGCCCGTAAAACAGGGAAACCCTATTTCGCCGCACAATACCATTTTTTAAAAGGCACCCTCCTCATTACTACAAACCAGTACCAGGCCATCAATGAACTGGAAACCGCCGTCAGGTCGCTGACGGCATTTACCGGCAACCGCAAGGCCATGGGTACCCTCTGGAGTTCATATATAAACCTTGGGGTGATCCATGCCAACAACCAGGATTTTGCCAGCGCCCTGGATTATTACCGGCAGGCTGAACCACTGATCCTGAAATACGACCCCTCAAAATCCGATCTTGGTTTACTATACAGCAATATTTCCATTTCCTATGGTTCCTTGAACCGCTATGATGAAGGGAAGCTCTACAGCAAAAAGGGACTGGAGCGTGTCCGCAATCTTCCGGATAAATTCCAGCTGATGTCCGCCTACTATGCACATGGTGGTAATCTGGCAGCCAAACCCCAGGGCACGGAAGCGCTGCTGCTGCTGGACAGTGCAATGGCGATTGCAATTCAACTGGATGATGCCAATTATCAATACATGATCCATAACATGAAGGGCATGTATTATTACAACAAAAAGCAATATGCAGAAGCCTTACAGGAATATTCGGAGTGCCTGGCCATAGTCCGGAAATTCAACTTTACTTATGGCATAGGAATCAGTTACCTGAATATGTCAGCCCAGGAAGCCGAATTGAAAATGCCAAGGCTGGCAGCCTCCCACCTCGACTCCGTGGCACAGTATATCGACCTGAAAACCCCAACTGCAGCCAAACAGATGTACTTTGAGAATTATGCTGAAGTATATCGCCAGCTGGGCATGTTCGACAAGGCCTTTTCCTTTAAGGATTCGGTTGGTGTGATCAAGGATTCTGTTTACAATGCCGACAACCTGCGGCAGATGGAATTCAGGCGGGCCCGTTACAACTATGAAAAAACACAGAACGATAATTTCCGGCTTGAAAAAGAAAAAGAACTGCAAACCCTCTCGCTGAAACAGAAGAACCTCCTGAACAGCTTGCTGATCGGCGGACTGTTTGCAGTTGCGGTGATTGGTCTGCTCTTTTACCGCAATTCCCGGAACAAACAACTCCTCCAGCAAAAACAGATCGAATCCCTGCAACAGGAGAAACAGTTAATGGCCACCGAGGCGGTCCTGAAAGGGGAAGAACAGGAACGCGCCCGGCTGGCGCGTGATCTGCATGATGGACTGGGCGGCATGTTGTCGGGCATCAAGTTTTCGCTGAACAATATCAAGGGAAACCTGTCCATGTCCACAGAAAATGCTGTATCACTTGATAAGAGTATTGAAATGCTGAACAGCTCCATCCAGGAAATGCGCCGGGTGGCCCACAATATGATGCCCGAAGCGCTGGTCAAATTCGGACTGGATACGGCTTTGAATGATTTTTGCCAGGAGCTGCGCCAAAGCAGCACGGTCAATATTACGTATCAATCCATCGGGCTTGCCCATATACCCCTTCCGGAAAATATCCCGGTTGCCGTGTACCGCATCGTACAGGAACTGGTGAATAATTCACTTAAGCATGCCCAGGCTGAAAATATACTCGTACAATTGGCGGTACACAGTACTACTTTGTCCATAACTGTGGAAGATGATGGTGTGGGTTTGCAGACTGGGCAACATTCAGGAACTGGTATCGGCATGCAGAATATCCGGAACCGGGTAGACCTGCTGAATGGGTCATTTGACATCCAAAGCGAACCGGGTAAAGGATGTTCCGCATTAATAGAACTCCCGCTGGAAAAGTCTTAAACACATTTATGAAATTTCGATACCTGACTGTACTGCTGCTTCTTTTATTGTCAGCTGCCCTTTCCGGCAGCAGCCAGGTCTTATCCGAAGACTCGCTCTACCAGCTCGCGAAGACAACAAAAGATGATTCACTCCGGCTGGACTATCTTTTTGAATATGGAAAAAGGGTGGGAACTCACGACAGGGCCAGAGGCATCCAGCTCCATGACTCACTTAAAAAAATAGCTGCGAAACTCAACCTGCCGTATTTCATGGGTAATGCTGCACTAGATCAGAGTGCTTTATGCTTTTATAACGGGGATTATATCCAAAGTATCCTGTATGATGAGGAAAGTTTCGCCCATTTTGAAAAAATGCCCCAGAGCCCAGTAAAAACCAGATCCCTGGCTGCCTGCCTGGTCAACCTGGGTGGCACGTATTCGCTGATCAACGACCTCCCCAATGCCCAGCAGTTTTACAGCAAAGGGATCGATTCGCTGGTACTGCTCAACGATCAGGATGCGCTGATCACCAGCTATTTCAATATGGCATTCCTGTATATTGACATACAGGAATGGGACAAAGCGCTTCAATACCTGTATAAAAGCATCAAGGCAGGCTACCTTTCCAACAATCCAAGAGAAATGCTGAACTCTGTTGCCAGATGCGCAGCGATCAATTTCAAGAAAGGGAATTTTAAAGAAGGTAACCGGCTTTTGAACATTTGCGACAGCCTGTACCCGAAAACGCAAACACTGATCTCATCTATTTACATTAATAATGCAAAGGGCGAAAAATACAGCTATTCCGGAAACATAACGGACGCCTTACAGTTGCATAAAAAAGCACTGGATACCAGCTATCGCTACAATGATCCCTACTATATAACCGATGAAAGTGCTGCCATAGGACAACTCTACCTGCGCCTGAATCAGGTTGATTCCGCACTTGCTTACCTGACAACTGCCATCAGTTATTGCCGGAAATACGGGTACCTTCCGAAATTAAAAACCGTGCTGGCAGACTGGGCACAATATTTCGAACAATCCGGGGATTATCAAAATGCCTATAAATACAAATTACAGGAACAATTTTTCACTGACAGCTTAATGCAGGTACAGGACCATAACCGGATCCTGCTCTACGATGCCCGGTACCAAAGCCGGCAAAAAGAAGAACAGATCTCCCAACTGCAGACCGAAACCGCACAACAACAAGAGCTGCTCCGGCAGAAAACCACCATTAATTTCCTGCTGGGGATTATGGCATTGGTGCTGACCATCCTGGGTATAGTCGGTTATATCAACTTCAGGCAGAAACAAAAGATCCAGCAGCAGCAACTGACGGAACTCGAAAAGGAAAAACAGCTGCTCACTACAGCAGCCCTGCTGCGGGGAGAAGAAAAGGAACGGAGCCGGCTGGCCAAAGACCTGCATGACGGACTCGGTGGCATGCTCTCCGGCATTCAACACCTGTTCCGCAATATTAAAGGCAATCTGGTGATCACTCAAGAAACGCAGCATTCTTTTGACCGGGGATTGGACATGCTCGACCAATCCATCCGCGAGATGCGACGGGTAGCCCATAACATGATGCCGGAATCACTGGTGAAATTCGGGCTGGATACGGCATTGCGCGATTTCTGTTCAGATATCAACAGTGCCGGCACACTGAATGTATCTTATCAATCCGCTGGTCTTGACAATAAAGCATTGCCTCCTACTACCAGCATAACCGTTTACCGGATTATCCAGGAGCTCCTGAATAATACAATGAAACACGCCAAAGCCCGAAATGCCCTTGTGCAATTGTACCTGGAGGAAAACCAATTAAGCATTACAGTGGAAGACGATGGCATTGGAATGGATACCAGCCGTCTCGAAGAGAAAAAAGGGATCGGCTGGGCCAATATCCGCAACCGTGTCGAGTTCCTGCAAGGCAACCTAGACCTACGGTCAAATCCCGGAGAAGGCTGTTCCGTTTTCATTACCCTTCATATCCCCTAAAAAGAGGATTCGGAAACCGAAGGATTGGAATAAATTGCATTCGAAGTACCCATATAACCCAAATGGCATGCAAACCAGCTTATTCATCGTAGACGATCATTATATGGTGGTGGAAGGCATCCACTCCCTGCTCAAGGAAGAATCCGGCATCAACTGGATGGGACATGCGTCTAACGCTTCCTCCTGCCTGGCCTTCCTGAAAAACCAGCAGCCCGATGTGATCCTGATGGATATCAATCTGCCCGACCAGAGCGGGATCGATCTGTGCCTGGAAGTGAAGAAACTTTATCCCGCCGTTTTCATTATCGGCCTCAGTACCTTCAACCAGCAGAGCTTTATCCGGAAAATGATGGAAAACGGCGCTTCCGGTTATGTACTGAAAAATGCCACCCGCGAAGAATTACTGGAAGCCATCGATACCGTTCAGAAAGGGAAAACCTTCCTGAGCGATGAAGTATCCATTACCTTGCGCAAAAACAATGAGAGCCCGATTCCGGTGATCAGCCGAAGGGAAAAAGAAGTGCTGCAACTGATCGCTGAAGGCATGACCAATGCCGAGATCGCTGCCAAACTTTTTATCAGTGTCACCACAGTAGATACCCACCGCAAAAACCTGCTCGCCAAATTCGATGTCCGCAACACGGCAGCCCTGGTCCGCTTTGCCATGCTCCATAACCTGATCTGATTGTGCAACTGATTCTGTACATTTAGCCTTCAATCAACCAATATGAAGCGCTTCATGACTGCACTCACTTTGCTTACGATGCTCTCCTTCAGTAAAGAACAGCAAAAGGAACATATCCTGTTCTTCGGCGATTCCATCACCCAGGCCGGTGTTGGCCCCGATGGTTATATTACGGTTCTGGGGAATATGATACGTGAAAAAGGACAATCCGACCGTTACCAGCTTACAGGCGCCGGCATCGGTGGTAATAAAGTGTACGATCTCTACCTGCGCATGGAAGACGATGTACTGGCCAAAAACCCGAATACTGTAGTGATATGGGTGGGTGTGAATGATGTGTGGCATAAGCGCTCTTACGGCACCGGAACGGATGCAGATAAATTCGAGAAATTCTACAACGCGATCATAAAAAAACTGCAGGCCCGGAATATCAAAGTGCTGCTCTGTACGCCAGCCGCCATCGGTGAAAAAACAGACTTCAGCAACGAACTGGACGGCGACCTCAATAAATATTCCGGCATTATCCGCAACATTGCCAAAAACAATAACTGCAAACTGATCGACCTGCGCAAAGCCTTTCTGGACTACAACCTCACGAATAACCCGGAAAACAAAGATCGTGACATCCTGACCACCGACGGCGTACACCTGAATACGAAGGGCAATGCGTTTGTGGCGGAGATCATGTACCGGGAGCTGGTGGGGAAGTAAACAGAAGACAGTAGACAGAAGTCAGAAGACAGAAGATAGAAAAGAAATGTCTTTCATCCATCGGCTTATTGGCTAATCGGCATATCGGCTCATCAAAAATTCAGCGTATTATCTAAAACAAAACATGCAAACCCTCTAAGTATCAACACCTAAGGCATCCACATCTGTGGAAACTGCAGACAATACCCTTTTTCCAAAATTCGTTATGTTTGCAGCCATGTTCCGGGAATACCATAAATCCATCCGCGTCGCCATCCTTGACCTCTATGAAGGTGCTGAAAATCAAGGCATGCGCTGTATACGGGAGATCCTGAACCAATACGGGGAATCCAACAATCTCGAACTGGTTTGGGACGAATTCGACGTACGCGGTAAAATGGATATTCCTGACCTCAGTTACGATATTTATATTTCCAGCGGCGGCCCCGGCTCCCCCCTCGAAACGGTTGATAGTGAATGGGAAAAGCGATATTTCCACTGGCTGAACAGTGTGGAAGATTATAACCGCGATACCGCCAACGACCTCAAGAAATTCGTCCTCTTTATTTGCCATTCCTTCCAGCTGGTCTGCCGCCACTACGGCATTGCCGAAGTCACCAAACGGAAATCCACCGCTTTCGGCGTTTTTCCGGTGCATATGCTTCCGGAAGGAAAACACGAGTCCCTTTTCGCAGGACTGAACGATCCCTTCTATGCCGTTGACAGCCGCGATTACCAGGTGGTTCGCCCCCATTATTACCGCCTACAGGAAATCGGCGCCAGTATCCTCTGTATTGAAAAAGAACGCCCCCATGTACCCCTCGAAAGAGCCATCATGGCGGTCCGGTTCAACCCCTATATGATCGGTACGCAATTCCACCCCGAAGCAGATGCCATCGGCATGACCATGTACCTCCAGCGGGAAGACAAGAAACAAACCGTGATCGAAAACTATGGCATTGAAAAATGGCAGAGCATGATCGATCATCTGAACGATCCCGATAAGATCCTGTCGACCTACTCGCATATCATCCCCAATTTCCTGTCGCAGGCAGTGGAGCACTATGTTGTAGTGGATGCCTGACAAATTGCTCAATGAACTATATTGACATTGATAATATGGGAAAGTAACCCTTTACATAATTCGTCATTCCGGCGAAGGCCGGAATGACGCAGCGTTTATGTTGCTGATTGTCGATTCTCGATTGTCGATTCTCGATTCTCGATTGTCGATTGTCGATTCCCGATTCTCGAATTTTCCTTATCTTCCCCTAAACGTCTCCCATGGTTCCCCAGCTGCGCAAGGCCTTCAACGCTGCATTCACTCCGGAAACATACCAGCATTTCCTGACCGACCTGCACAGCCGCTTTCCCGGCGCCATCGAATTCCGTGTGGCTGAAACCCCGGTATTTATTGACAAAGCCTTTGCCGCCAAACTGACCAGTGCCTGTGAATCTATCATCGATGTGATCACTGCGCCGGACTTCAAGGCAAAAACAGAACGGGCCATACCTGCCGGTGATGCTGTTCCCAATGAAAATGGCCACAGCCACATGATCGCATTTGACTTTGGCATCTGTACCAATGTAAAGGGCGAGCTGGAGCCCCAGCTGATCGAAATGCAGGGCTTCCCCACCCTGTTCGGATTTCAGGTCTATTACCCAGAAGTGATCAACCGGCATTTCAGTATCCCTTCTAATTATACACAATACCTGGGTGATTATACGCGGGAGTCTTATATCGCCGACCTGAAAGAAGTGATCCTGGGCAACCATGCGCCCGAACATGTGATCCTGTTGGAAATAAAACCCCATGAGCAGAAGACCCGCATCGATTTCTATTGCACGGAAGAATACCTGCACATACAGCCCGTTTGTATCACAGAGCTGATCCAGGAAGGACGCAAACTTTTTTACATCAATAAGTCTACCGGTAAAAAGACAGCCGTACACCGGATCTACAACCGGGTGATCTTCGATGACCTTCATGCACAAAAGGAGGCTTTAGGCGCTTTCACTGATATTACTCAGGATCTGGATGTGGAATGGGCCCCGCATCCGAATTGGTTCTACCGGATCAGCAAATTCACCCTGCCCCTGATCCATCACCCCTATATTCCCGAAACACGATACCTCAGCAGCCTTCAGCAGCTTCCTGCTGACCTGGAAAACTATGTACTCAAGCCGCTGTTTTCCTTTGCGGGACAAGGTGTGGTCATTGATGTGACTCCGGCAGATATTGCAGCCATTAAAGATCCGGCCAACTGGATCCTGCAGAAAAAAGTCAGCTATGCCGATATCATCGAAACACCTGATGTGCCCGCGAAAGCGGAAATCCGCATGATGTATTTATGGAAAGACGGCTGGGATCGCCCCAGGGCAGCCATCAACCTCGCCCGCCTGAGCAAGGGGAAGATGATCGGCGTCCGCTACAATAAAGACAAGGAATGGGTAGGCGGCAGTGTCTGCCTCTTTGAACATTAAACTATTTCCGCCTTATTGATTCGTGATCAACTCCAGTCCCAGGGGTGTAGTGGCATTCCCCGAAATACCTTTGATAAAGAGGGTATAGTTTTTTGCTTCCTGTAATTGGATATTATCCACTTTCAGCAGTTCTGTTCCTGCACCTGTAACTTTTACCTGAAAAGTATAAGTTCCGGAATTCAGTATCGTGAACCCGGAATTGGTATATGCAGTGGATGCAGTTTCAAAAGAACGTGCGGTAAACAATGGAGTAAAAGTGGCCCCGCTGAGCGTGCCCACATCCACCAGCGGACTTCCGGGACTGAGGTGAAAAAAGCGTATTCCCGCCTTACCGCTTCCCGGAGAGGTCAGGTTATCGACAACAGCAAAGACCTGCAAAGAATTGGGCCGGTCGTAAATGAAGAGTGACTGGTTCTGCAAGCCGGCGCTGGTAAAATTCACATCAAATACAGGCGTACCACTCACCAGGGCATTCAGCAGATGACGCCCCTGCAATAAAGGCAGGTATCCTGTATTGCCCGGATAGGCAACAGCGCCTGTACCAAAAGGATTGGCGTCAATCTGGAAAGTTGCCGCACCTAAACCGGGCGAGGCATTCACGATCATGAAAGGACCCGATTCCACTGTATTCTTGCGGCAGGATACCATTGCGGCGATCAGTGCCAGCAGGATAATACTCTTTTTCATATGACAGGAATTAATAGTTGTTCTGGTCATCCGTTTTTCTGTGACCGCATTTCCAGCATACCCATGATCTGATTCATGGTTTTCTGCATCCCTTCACTGCTACCATCGAGGAATATTACATTCCCTTTTCCTACTTCAGCAAAATTCTTGATCGCTTCAGTCCACATGCTGAACAGGATCACATTGGTATCCAGATTGGCCTGCTTCATCTGTTCGGCAGCCTGGCTCATCCCCTTGGCCACTTCCTCCCGGAACAAGGCCACACCTTGTCCCCTTAACTGCGCCGCCTGACGTTCGGCTTCTGCCGCGATCTTGATCGCATTACCTTCCGCTTCTGCGGCTTTTGTCTTGGTGATCAGCAAGGCCTGGCCTTCATTCTCCGCAGCAGCTTTCAGGTTATTGGAAGCCACCACCCGGCTCATCGAATCCATAATGGCCTGGTCGAATGTAATATCATTGATCTGCAGGTCGAGCAGGTGATAGCCCCAATCTTCCAGCAGGTGATCGATCTGTTCTTTTACATACTCCACGATCTCTTTGCGCAGTCCCAGGATCTCTGCCTGCTTTTTGGTAGCCACAAAAGAACGGATCGTTCCCTCAATGGTACGGGTCAGGGCCTGCATCAGGTCGCGCTCCCCGATAAACTTGAAAGCTACCCGCTTGATCGTTTCCTCTTCAGCATTCTGTACGGCATACAGCAACATGCTCTTGAAATACACATTCGCCTGGTCTGCCGTTACCGCCTGGAATTCCATCTCCACAGAACGGTTCTGGATACTGATCTTCTTATAGATCTGCTCAATGAACGGGATCAGTAAACGCAAACCGGGTTTGAGCACCCGCTGGTACCTGCCGAAAATCGTGACCACCCCTATCGTTCCCTGGTTGATGGTTTTCAACCCCATGAACAGAATGATTACGATGAGAAACAGCCACCAGTTGCTAGTCAGGAAATCTTGCATAAAACAGTATTTGAATAAAGATACTAAAAATAAAATGGAAGGCCCCCTTCTCCCTTCTACCTTCTACCTTCTAGCTTCTCGCTTCTTCAGCCCAGATCATCACCAGCCTCACCGCCACTTCCACACTCTTCTGCATATCCTGCACACTTACATATTCATGTTTGCCATGCAGGGCCATTTCACCGGTAAACAGGTTCGGACAGGGCAAGCCCATGAAACTCAGCCGCGCGCCGTCCGTGCCGCCACGGATGCCTTCTTCCCTGGGGGTGCAGCCAGCTGCCAGTATGGCCTTCCGGGCCCGTTCCACCACTTCGGGGTGCTGATCCAGCACTTCCCGCATGTTGCGGTATTGCTCCTTTACCGTGAATTCGGCCCGGGCTCCGGGGAACCGTCCCAGGGTATCGTTCAGTTTATCGCGCAGGAAATTCTCATAAGCTTCGAGCCGGACCGTCATGAAATCCCGGATAATAAAACTCAGGGTAACCTTTTCCGTTATGCCCGACACCTGCACCGGATGCACAAAACCATACCGGCCCTCCGTGGATTCCGGGCTCAGTTCATCCTTGGGCAGTGAATCAATAAAGTCGGCGGCCACTTTTATGGCGTTCACCATTTTGTCTTTGGCATCCCCCGGATGGGCGCTTACCCCGAAGATCTCAATCGTCACCCCGTCGGCAGAAAAATTCTCCCATTCGAGAGCGCCACGTTCACCGCCATCCATTGTATAACCCGCTACAGCCTTGATGCGGCTACGGTCGATATGGTCCACCCCCCGGCCGATCTCTTCGTCCGGTGTGAAAATGATCTCAACAGGACCATGGGGAATTTCCGGATGTTGCTGCAGGAACTGCACCAGATCCATAATAACAGCTATACCTGCTTTATCGTCAGCCCCCAATAAAGTTGTCCCCGAAGCTGTAATGATCGTATCCCCGGTTTTTGAAGCGAGATAGGGATGTTCTTTTACCGTAATGACCTGCGAAGGGTCATCCGGCAGTACCAGGTCACGGCCGTCATAGTTTTCGTGTACCAGCGGTTTTACACCGGTGCCCGAACAATCGGGCGCCGTATCCATATGCGAACAAAAAAAGATAGCTGGTACTGGCCTGTCTATATTGGAAGGAAGCTGCGCATATACATATCCGTTTTCATCCATTTCAGCACCGGCCAATCCCAATTGACGGAGTTCCTCCACCAGCAGCCGCCCCAGGTCCTTCTGTTTCCGGGTGGAAGGCGTGGACCCTGAAGCCGCATCACTCTGGGTGTCGATCTGTACATAGCGCAGCAGGCGGTCTTTCACGCTAAAAGCATAAGAATCAAACATTTTACAGCAATTTTTGCCCCGGCAATTTAAGCCCCCGGGCGGGATTTTTTGGGGTCACCCCTAAATTTACTTACCTTTTATCCAACCAAAACTCAACGCAACATGAAAAAGCTATTGGTTGGCGCCTTAGTAGGCGGATTGCTTGTCTTTATCTGGCAAACGGTTTCCTGGACCGTGCTCGGACTCCATGAAAAGGAGTACCAGCACACTCCTAAACAGGATTCCATCATCAGTTACCTCAGTTCCCAGTTTTCTGCAGACGGGCAATACCTGATCCCCAGGGAGGCTCCCGGTTCTTCCATGGAAGACATGCAGAAAGTTGCAGATAAAATGAAAGGGAAGCCCTGGGCCATCGTCAGTTACCATCAGTCCTATAATACGGATATGATGATGAATATCCTCCGTGGCCTGATTACCTCCATTTTATCGGTATTCCTGGTTTGCTGGATCCTTGCCAAGAACAGCAGCCCCACCTTTGGCTCCACATTTCTGGCTACTGTATTCATTGGAATTGTTGGCTATTTATTTATACCCTATTCCGCACATATCTGGTACGCCACACCGGATGCAACCACTAATCTGGTGGATGTATTACTCAGCTGGGGACTCTGTGGTCTCTGGCTCGGCTGGTGGTTACCCCGCAAATAACACCATAAAAAAAGAGGCCGGATGGCCTCTTTTTTTTTTCAGTATGTTACATGGATCAGGGCATGATGATCAGCGGACTGCCGCCTTTGATCTCTACCAGTTCCAGGTCGAATACCAGGTCTTTACCCGCCAGCGGATGGTTGGCATCCAGCACAACGGTTTCGGGACGGATCTCGGCGATCACCACCTGTACCGGATGACCTTGCGCTGTAGTCATGGTCAGGGGCATACCCAGCTCCGGCTTCAGGTCGGGCGGGAATTGGTTAATGGGGAATTCCACCATCATCTCTTCCTGGCGGGGGCCATAAGCTTCATCAGCAGGAATGGTAATGGTCTTCTTCTCGCCGATGGCCATTCCGGTAACCCCATCATCAAAACCCTTGATCACCATTCCGCTGCCCACTTCAAATTCGAGGGGATCACGGCCATTGGAGCTATCGAAGGTTTCGCCTGAAGTTAACCGTCCATGGTAATGCACTTTTACAGTATCACCACTTTTCACTTGTTGCATAGTTGTTGTTTTTAGAGTTGCTCGGTTTCAACCAGTCCATGAACCGTACAGCTTCATCGCTCAGCCCGGGTTGCTGCAGAGACCGAAAAGATGCAAGTTAAGACAAAAAAAAGGGGCGGTGAATTAAAGTTTTCAGCACCTTTGAGGCTCTAACAGCACCAGTTATGATGAAGCAAATCCTGCTCATTTTCAGCCTCTCCATCCTGGTTCTTTCCTGCCGTGCACAGTCTGCCGGCAGCCCGAAAGCCAAAAACACCATTCTGGCCGGAGCCGAACGGATGCAGGTTTACCTGCCCCTGATCAAAGGAAAGCGGGTAGGCATCTTTGCCAATCAGACGTCCATGGTGGGACATACCCATCTGGTGGATACCCTCCGTAAAGCAGGTGTGGACATCCGGGTGATCTTCGGACCGGAACACGGTTTCCGTGGAACAGCAAATGCCGGTGAAAAAGTAGGCAACTTCACTGATGAAAAAACCGGCATCCCTGTTATCTCCCTCTATGGCAGTAAACGCCGCCCTTCTGCTGAAGATGTAAAGGATGTGGACATTCTTATTTTTGATATCCAGGATGTAGGCGTACGATTCTACACTTTTATTTCGTCTCTGGAAGAATTCATGGAAGCCGCTTTGGAATTGGGTAAACCCCTCTTGCTGCTCGATCGTCCCAATCCCAACGGATTCTATGTTGATGGCCCTGTACTGGATAAAAAATACCAGTCCTTTGTGGGCCGGCAGTCCGTTCCCATCGTATACGGCATGACGATCGGCGAATATGCTATGCTGCTGGCTGGTGAACGTTGGCTGAGCCCCAAGGCCAATGCCCGCTATGATTATTACCGTACAGCCCAGAACAGTACCGATACCCCCTTTCATTTCCTGGTGATCAAATGCGGCAACTATACCCATAAGAGCCTTTATAGCCTTCCCGTGAAGCCCTCGCCGAACCTGCCGGATATGACTTCCATTTACCTCTATCCGTCGACCTGCCTCTTCGAAGGGACCGACCTCAGCGAAGGACGGGGTACTGACCGCCCCTTCCAGCTTTTCGGACATCCGGACCTGCCCAAGACACTAAAAGCATTTACCCCCAATCCGAATGAAGGATCCAAAAGCTCCAAGCATTTCGGCAAAACCTGTTATGGCTGGGACCTGGGCGGCAGTCCGGAAGAAACCCTCAAAAAAATCAACCACCAGGTACAACTGAAATGGCTGACCGAAGCCTACCAGTTGTTTCCGGATAAAGACAAATTCTTTTTGCTGCCCAAATCCGGCAATATGGAAGAATCCTTTTTCAATAAACTCGCCGGCAATAACGAACTCTGGCAACAGGTGAAAGCCGGTAAAACAGAGGCGGAAATCCGCAAGAGCTGGGAGCCTGCCCTCACTGAATTTAAAAAAATCCGCAGGAAATACCTGCTCTACGAAGACTTTGAATAATGAGTACTGATGCTTACCGGTCACTCCGGATTGTTTTCATGGGCACCCCGGAATTTGCGGTGGCCTCCCTGGATGCCTTGCTGCAGGCGGGTTGTACCATTGTCGGCGTGATCACAGCGCCCGATAAACCTGCAGGCCGGGGCATGAAGCTGACGGAAAGCGCTGTAAAAAAATATGCGGTTGAAAAAAACCTCACGATACTGCAACCGGAGAAACTGAAGAACCCCGAATTCCTGGAAGCCCTGCGCAACCTGAAAGCCGACCTGCAGATCGTTGTGGCCTTCCGCATGCTTCCGGAGCAAGTCTGGAATATGCCTCCTATGGGTACCATCAACCTCCATGGCTCCCTCCTGCCCCGCTATCGCGGCGCTGCTCCCATCAACTGGGCAGTGATCAATGGCGACAAACAAACCGGCGTCACTACCTTCAAACTGCAGCATGCTATAGATACCGGCAATATCCTGATGCAGGATTCATTCCCGATCGGCCCCGACGAAACAGCCGGCGAAGTACATGACCGGATGAAAGCCATCGGCGCACAACTGCTGGTCAAAACTGTAAAAGGATTGGCAGATGGTACCTTGAAGGAAGTACCCCAACAGGAATGGACAGCTGAAGACCTGAGCCAGCTGCCCCATGCACCGAAACTCTTTACCGATACCTGCCGGATCGACCTTACGAAACCTGCAGCTGCCGTACACAACCTGATCCGCGGCCTCTCCCCTTTTCCGGGCGCTTTTACAACCCTTGACGGCAAAACCCTGAAAATTTACAGCAGCACCATTCCCGGATCTGTTCCTGCAGGATTACAGCAGGTTGACGGAGGCAGGCTCGCAACAGATGGAAAAACATTCCTGGCTCTGAATTGTGCCGATGGACCGGTGCAGCTCAGGGAAATCCAGTTGGAAGGCAAAAAACGGATGCCGGCAGAAGATTTTCTGCGCGGCTACCGCTTCAATAACTAATTAAACAACCCGGATCATGAAACCAATATTCACCACATTACTCTTATTGGCAGTTCTCAGCTCACAGGCACAGCGAAAAGGAAAATGGCAACAGTTGTTTAACGGTAAAGACCTGAAGGGCTGGACCCCGAAGATCACCGGGCATCCGCTTGGCGATAATTATAAAAATACCTTCCGGGTGGTGGATGGAAAAATCACTGTCAGCTACGATCAGTACAAGGACTTCAATGAGCAATTCGGTCACCTGTTTTACAAAACGCCCTATTCGCATTATATCATTGCCGTTGAATACCGCTTCACCGGACAACAAGTGCATGATGGTCCCGACTGGGCTTACCGTAACAGCGGCATCATGATCCATTGCCAGCCTCCGGCCAGCATGTTACGCGATCAGGATTTCCCGATCTCCATTGAAGTGCAGTTGCTCGGCGGCGACTCTACCGGAGAGCGCAGCACCTGCAACCTCTGCACACCCGGCACCAATGTGGTGATGAATAATAAACTGGTGACCAGTCATTGTATCAATTCAACTTCGAAAACCTTTCGCAATGATGAGTGGGTGCGCGCGGAAGTGGAAGTTTATGGGGATTCCCTCATCCGGCATATCGCCAATGGAGACACCGTACTGGTATACCAGAAACCGCAAACCGGTGGCGGTAATGTAGATCACTTCGACAAAGCCTTCAAACCCGAAGGCAAGCTCCTTAACTCCGGGTATATCAGCCTGCAAAGCGAAAGCCATCCGATCGAATTCCGGAAAGTGGAGATATTGGTGCTAGACGGAAAGTCGGGAAGTCGGAAAGACCGGAAGAAAGGCTGATTGGTTCTCGCTACGCTTGCGCCGAAGCTTCAGCGTAGGAGCAGCGACGCTACGATAAATAATTAAAAAGAGAAAGGCTGAAGGTCTCTACACCATCAGCCTTTCTCTTTTATCTTTTTTTATTTGTCCTTTAACTTCTAACTTCTGCCTTCTCTCTTCTCTCTTCTGTCTTCTGTCTACTGTCTACTGTCTAATACTTCACATCCACATAAAACTTCGCATTACTCACCCCCAGCTCACTCGCTGCGGCGTCGCTGATGCGTAAGCTGAGTCCGGCGCTCTCTTTCATTTCGGGAAGCTGGCCGAGCACTTTGGCGTAGATGCTTTTATTGGTGGAGCTGAAGGTTACTTTTACAATAGTACCAACAGGTACATTATTCATCAGGGCATAGTACTTGCCATCGTTCCAGCCACTGGTTGAGCGGAAAATACCGGCATTGCCGGATACGAGATTGGAACCGTCTTCGTAATTCCGGCGGAATACGCCACCCTTATGGTTGGCAGGCTCACCGGGAGTGGGATTCACCACCAGCGGTTTCTCTTCTGCTTTCACCGGTTCAGGCTTGGGCGGTTCCGGCTTTACGGGTTCTGATTTTACCTCTGTTTTTACGGGTTCTTCCTTTGCAGGGGGAACCGGTGCCTTGGGATCGGGAACGGGTTTGGTTTCTTTGGCCACAACTGGGGCTGTTCCTGTTTCCGGTTTCACCGGAGTGATTTTGTTCGATCCACTGCTTGCTAATGCACTCTGTCCAGTCTTTACCCTGAGGTAACCAACAACCAGGAACATGCCTGCTTTCAGCTGGCTGGTTTTGATGCCATTCCATTTTTCCACGTCTTCCGGCTTCACTTTATAATTCACACCGATCCGGTACATCCATTCCTTTTCCTGTACCTGGTGGTATACCGGCACAAAAACTTCATCATTGGCTTTCTGTCCATTCTGGGTGAAGTTGGAAGCCGTGAGGGGGATCTGCAGTTCCTGGGCAATCACGAGAGGTTTGTCGATCGTCGTCTTGTTATATGCTGCAAGTTCTTTCGGGGAGAGGTTGTAAAGGCGGCCTACACTATACCAGTTCTCTTTCGGCACAACAGTATGCTTCAGGTGGAGTTGTGGCGCCACACCCAGCACTTCCAACCGGTTCTGTGCGCTCAGTGAAAAACTCAGCAACAGGGCCAGCACTCCTAAACCATTCCTGATTGTCAACATAGGTAATGTATTTCGTCTGCAAAGATGTGAAAAAAATTAATAGGATGGGCTTTTCAGGATGCGCCACTCCTTAGGGTAATAGTTGTTGCTGCGGCGGTCGAGCTGCTTGAGCCAGCCCAGTGCCTGTCCCTCATATTGGGCCAGCAACCACCCCCGGAGGCTATTGGAGTTATCCAGTATAACTTCATCCCTGCGGAGATATTGCAGGGCCTGTTCCCGATTTAACGTTATTGCAACAATCGATGCACTGCGGCCCGGATAAAGGGCGAGCGCATGTTCAGGTATCAGTTGTCCATTGGCTAATTTGCCGAGGGTAACGCCCGCCTGCTGCAGATACAGGGAAGCCTGCATCAGTGCCTGAAGGTCTTGCTCCAGTTGCTCCGGAAACAGATAAACCTGTTCTCCCTGCTGATAAAAACCCTGTCCGGCCGCTTGCACCCATGCAGCAGCTGCGGCGGCATCTTTTTTACTGGCGCGGACCAGTTTCTCCTTACGGCCCTTTGCCGTCATCCGGCTGGCGCCTTGTGTATTCCGGAAGCAGGCGATAAAGAATCCTTCGCCTTTCACCTGATCGGGCCAGCAACGGTAGCCCCAGGCAGCACCGGAATCCGTATGCACTTCGGTAATACCCCAGCCTTCCTGCATTTCGATACGGACAGGCTCCAATTCAAATTCCTGCACCAGCCAGTCGAGGATCTGTTCATCCTCTGCGGCAGAATAGGAGCAGGTGGAATAGATCAGTATACCTTCCTGCTTCAGCGCAGGGAGCACATCAGCCAGTATCCGTTGCTGCCGCTGGCTGCAGAGTTGCACCTGCGGCAATCCCCATTCCACCACCAATTCGGGTTCACGCCGGAACAAGCCACTGCCGCTGCAGGGCGCATCCACCACCACCACATCAAAAAAACCTTCCAGCCGTGCAAAAGCTGCGGGGTCATTATTGGTCACCACCACACGATCAGCCCCCCATTTGGTCAGGTTCTCGCATAGTATTGCAGCACGGCTTTTGATCACTTCATTGCTGACCAGCATACTGTTTTCCGGCAGCAAGGATGCCAGATGGGTCGATTTGCCACCCGGTGCTGCGCAAAGATCCAGCACCCGCAATCCGCTACTGCCTGCAGTAGCATGCAGGAAAGCCTGTTCCAGCAGCATACTGGAAGCCTCCTGTACATAATAAGCCCCTGCGTGTAAAAAGGGATCGAAAGTGAAAAACGGACGCTCACTCAGGTAATACCCGTTTGTGGTCCAGGGAACAACTTGTGCCGATATGGGAGGATCGACGCACTTTCCGGTATCATCCGGAAACAGATGCCCTTCCAGCGTTGTCATTTTTGCCGGATTGAGCCGTATGGAAGTGATGGATGCCTGCTGTTCATGTACCCTTGCAAACGCCTCCTCCTCAAAACCGGGCAGGCCTTGCAAGGATTGCAACAATGCTTGAGGTAATGGCAATAGAAACGATTTAAACGTACAGCAATTCTTCTGTCTACTGTTTTCTGTCTTCTCTCTTCTGTCTTCTGTCTACTGTCTACTGTCTACTGACTACAGGCTCTTCACTTCCGCAATCAGATCCTGCAGCACTTTCTTCGCATCACCGAACAGCATCGAAGTCTTAGGTTGGAAGAAGAGATCGTTCTCGATACCGGCATAACCGGGTTTCATACTGCGTTTATTGACGATACAATGTTTGGCCAGTTCCACATCGAGGATGGGCATGCCGTAGATCGGAGAAGCGGTATCTGTTTTGGCGGCAGGGTTTACTACGTCATTCGCACCAAGCACCAGCACCACATCGGCTGAACTGAATTCATCATTGGCCTGCTCCATTTCCAGGAGTTTCTCATAGCTTACATCGGCTTCGGCCAGGAGCACATTCATATGTCCGGGCATACGACCGGCAACCGGGTGAATGGCATATTTCACATCCACGCCTTTTTCACTCAATATCTTTTCCAGTTCGTGACAGGCATGCTGGGCCTGGGCTACAGCGAGACCGTAACCGGGAACGATCATCACTTTCTGTGCATAGCTCATGAGCACAGCCGTATCACTGAGGGTGATCTCTTTATAGGAACCTTGTTGTTTTGCACCAGCCGGACCGGCTTTTGCACCACCACCAAAGGAACCGATCAGTACATTCTTCAGGGAACGGTTCATGGCATTACACATCAGGATGGTGAGCAGTGTACCTGCTGCGCCTACCAGGATACCACCGGTGAGCATTACTTTATTATCATACAGGAAGCCACCGCAGGCAGCAGCCACTCCTGTAAAGGAGTTGAGCAGGGAGATCACCACGGGCATATCCGCACCACCGATCGGCATTACGAAGAAAATACCATATACAATAGCAAGCGCCAGAATCAGATAGAAATACAGGATAGTCTGGTTCGGATGCAGCACCAGGATCAGTACGGCCAGCGTGAGGATCAGGCCCAGTACTACGAGATTCACAATATGCTGACCCGGAAAGGAGAAATCTTTCACTTTACCATTGAGCTTTCCCCAGGCCACCATACTGCCCGCAAAGGATACCGTACCAATGATCAGTCCCAGGAGAATAATGAGCAAGGTTACCGGATCAAGCGATGAAAAGAACAGGGTGCCATCACCCGCATAAGAAGCGGGATCATATTCATGCACCAGGTGACGGAATTCTATAATGGAGATCAGGGCGGCGCAGGCACCACCCATACCGTTGAACATACTCACCATTTCGGGCATGGCCGTCATCTTCACTTTCTTGGCTGCCAGTGTGCCCACGATGGAACCGATCAGGAGACCACCGAAGATCCAACCGTAGTTGCCCAGTTTGTTACCATTCTCATCGGTATACAGGAAAATTGTTCCGGCAATGGCAATAGTCATACCCGCTGCAGCAACAAGGTTGCCTTTCCGTGCTGAAGCCGGGTGAGAGAGCATTTTCAGGCCGATGATAAAAGTTACACTGCCGATGAGGTAACAAAGGGTGAGAATATTGAGCTCCATAATTTCTGTGTTATAAGCAGTACGTTGTACCTATTACAATGATCATTTTTTCTTCTTGAACATTTCCAGCATCCGGTCGGTCACCACAAAGCCGCCGACCACATTGAGGGTGCCAAGCACCACGGCCAGGAAGCCGAGTACCAGTGCCACATAGTTGTCGCCTTCCGCCTTGCCCATGACAATGATGGCACCGATGATCACGACACCGTGAATGGCATTGGCACCACTCATCAGCGGCGTATGCAACACACTGGGCACATGCCCGATCACTTCAATTCCCACGAATACCATCAGCACCACGATATAGATCATCTGCTGGTGGGCGGTTATCCAGTTCAGTATAGACTCCATAGAAACGTATTTAATCAGTTGTTGAGATTGTTATCAAGCGAGTACGCGTTCGTGCACCACTGCACCATCGCGGGTGATACAGCTGCCTTTCACCAGATCATCTTCCCAGTTCAGGTTCAGGCCCCCTTCCTTGCTGGTGATCAGCTGCAGGAAATTCAGCACATTCTTGCCATAGAGCTTGCTGGCATCGGCCGGCATGGCGGAAGGCAAGGCAGAGTTTCCGATAATGCTGACTCCGTTATGCACCACGGTCTCATTATTGCGGGTAAGGTCGGTATTACCGCCTGTGGCTGCAGCCAGGTCAATAATCACACTACCCTGCCGCATGGCTTCGATCATGGCAGTGGTAACCAGTATAGGTGCTTTGCGACCGGGGATCTGCGCAGTAGTAATGACGATATCCGCCTTGGCAATACTTTCGGCAATACGGGCTTTCTGGCGTTGCTGGAATTCTTCACTCTGCTCCACCGCATAACCACCGGCCTTTGAGGCATCGGCAGCGCCTTCCACTTCCACGAATTTGGCACCCAGACTCATCACTTCTTCTTTAACCGCAGGACGTGTATCAAATACTTCTACAACAGCCCCGAGCCGTTTGGCTGTGGCAATAGCCTGCAGGCCTGCCACACCGGCACCGAGGATCAAAACTTTGGCGGGAGCGATACTGCCTGCTGCAGTCATGAACATGGGGAAATAGCGTGCATAGGAAGAAGCGGCGAGTAATACGGCTTTATATCCGGCGATATTGGCCTGTGAACTCAGCACATCCATGCTTTGTGCCCGCGTGGTGCGGGGCAGCATATCGAGACTGAATACCGTGAGTCCGTTGGTGGCCCAGGTCTTCATGAGGTCTTTCTGGAACAAAGGCTGGTACACGCCGATATAAACACCCTTG
Organism: Chitinophagaceae bacterium; assembly: GCA_044220945.1. Lineage (GTDB taxonomy): Bacteria > Bacteroidota > Bacteroidia > Chitinophagales > Chitinophagaceae > Endoryza. The sequence continues at coordinate 299,345 of JBGAQC010000001.1, forward strand.
GGTGTTGCAGCAGGCGGATGGATCGCCAGAAAAACATCTGCAGTTTCGGGGGAAGCAACGATACGGGCTCCGGCTTTTTCATAGTCGGCATCCGTACTGAACGCGCGCAAACCGGCGCCTTGTTCCACCCATACATTGATTCCTTTCTTGGTTAGTGCAGCTACTGCTTCGGGAAGAAGAGATACCCTGTTTTCAAAACCGGGTTCTTTGAATACGCCGATCGTCATATTGAAATTATGCTGGTGTTAGCGGGTAAAATACGCTATGAAGATACGGTTTTAAAACCGTATCCGGAAATGCTGTTTCACCCGGAATTGCGGGTTGAAAAAAACAATGCCGATAAAGAACAGGTCCACACTCAGCATCACTTCCTGATGTGTGCAGATTGCTTTCCAGGCGCGTTCCATCTCCTCACTCCAATGAATATCGTCGAAAATGAGCACCGCATTTTCGCTGTGATGCGCAAGCAATCGATTGAAATAATCCAGTGTGGGCGCTTCCCTATGATTTCCGTCAATAAAAGCGAAGTCCACCGGAGGAATCTGCTCCAATAAACCCGGCAAAACATGATTAAAATCACCTTGATGAAGGGTGATCTTGTCTAATCCGGCTTCCCGGAAACCTGCATCTGCAGCAGCTGCTACAGCTGCTGCTCCCTCAATGGTATGGAGCGCCCCCGATTTCATGGCCCGGGCCATATACTGGGTAGTGATCCCCAATGAAGTACCCAGTTCCAGCAGGGTTTCCGGCTGGTACTGCTCCACCATCCGGAACAGCAGCTGGCCGTATTTCCGGGGCTTGACGGCATTAAGTGCAATAGATGATATCGTGCGTTGTTTGGTGGCACCCGTTACAGACCCGGCGCCCAGGTCTTCTACCGTGAGCAGGGTCTGGTCGCCTTCCAGCGTGGCCCGCAGGATCTCCACCTCATCATATGCATAAAAATGACGTTCGTCGTTCAGTACTTTTTCAATAAAATGATAGACAAAAGGGGAATGGACACCGTGGCCCTTGCTGTTGGATGCAGCAATCCAATACTGGAGATATTTTAGAACAAGCTGGAATCGGGAATATGCCACTAAGAAATTATACGTTTAAGTTATTAGTTATAAGTTTATGGTAACTGAGTTGGCTGACTTCTTTTCCCCATTCACTACTATCTTCTATCTTCTGTCTTCTATCTTCTGTCTTCTGTCTTCTGTCTTCTGTCTTCTGTCTTCTAACTTCTCGCTCTCTCCCACACTTCAAACCGGTAATCCCACTGATGCTTTTCATCCTGCTGAAACTCCAGCGTACTCAGCAATTTCCATTCCGGTTCACCGAATGCCGGGAAAAAAGTGTCGCCCTCCAGACTAACGGCCACCCGGGTGAGGTAGATCCGGTGGGCCAAGGGTAAAGCCTGACGGTAGATATCCCCGCCGCCGATAATATAGGCTTCCTTGGCATCGGTTTCAGCAGCCAGCTCCAGGGCCTTGCCCAGAGTAACGGCCACGCGTACGCCATCGGCCGACCAGTTTTCATTACGGGTCACTACAATATTGGTGCGGCCATTAAGCGGCTTGCCTACAGACTCAAAGGTTTTCCTTCCCATGATCACAGGCATGCCCCAGGTGGTATTCTTGAAAAACTTCAGGTCGTTCGGCAAATGCCAGAGCAACTGGTTGTCTTTGCCGATGCAGTTGTTCTCAGCTGCCGCTACAACGATGGAGATGATCATGTAAGAGATGTATTATTTTTAGACGGACAGTCCGAAAGTCGGGAAGTCCGAAAGAACTCTTTTATACTTGTTTTCATTGGCTCATCGGCTCATCGGCTAATCGGCTCATCAACTACACCGCCACCGGCGCCTTGATCCCCGGATGACACTGGTAATTTTCCAATGTAAAATCACTGAACTGGAAACTGAAAATATCTTTCACTTCGGGATTCAGTTTCATGGTTGGCAGCGGGAAAAAGTCGCGGCTCAACTGCAATTTCACCTGCTCCATGTGATTGTTGTAAATGTGTACATCACCGAAAGTGTGAACAAAATCACCCGGTTGCAGGCCGCATACCTGTGCGATCATCAGGGTCAGTAAGGCATAGGAAGCGATATTGAAAGGAACACCTAAAAACACATCCGCGCTGCGTTGGTAGAGCTGGCAGCTCAGTCGGCCTTCCGCCACATAAAACTGGAAGAGGGTATGACAGGGCATGAGGGCCATCTGCGGCAGGTCGGCCACATTCCAGGCACTTACGATCAGCCGGCGGCTGTCGGGGTTCTTTTTGATCTGGGCGATCAGGTCGCTGATCTGGTCCACCACTTTCCCATCGGCTCCTTCCCAGCTCCGCCATTGTTTGCCGTAAACCGGCCCCAGCTCTCCTTCGGCATTGGCCCATTCGTCCCAAATGCTTACTCCATTGTCTTTCAGGTACTTAATATTCGTGGACCCCTGCAAAAACCAGAGCAGCTCATAAATAATGCTTTTGAGGTGCACTTTCTTGGTGGTCACCATAGGAAAACCCTGGTTCAGGTCGAACCGCATCTGGTAGCCAAAACAACTGAGGGTACCGGTACCGGTCCGGTCGTGCTTCTGAACACCATGATCCAGAATATGTTGGAGAAGTTGGTGGTACTGTTGCATGCTGCAATTTACAGAAAATGAGTGGGGCGCAGGAGGCTGTGGGGAAGCTGTGAATAGCAAAAAAGTCAGAACTTCTAAGTCCTGACTTTTCTGGTGGACTGCACTGGACTCGAACCAGTGACCCCTACTCTGTCAAAGTAATGCTCTAAACCAACTGAGCTAGCAGTCCTTTGTCTTATTTCCGCAGTTTCACCCGGAGCACATACATGTCTGCAGTGATGAAAACCGTTTTGCCGTCATCAGCGAGTGCAATATTACTGCATGCTTCCGGAATATGGAACTTGCCGATCTGTTTTCCGGCAGAATTGAATACAAATACACCTCCCGGACCGGTTGCAAAGATATTCCCCTGTGGATCCACTTTCAATCCATCAGGCAATCCTTTATTTCCTTTCACCATCGGTGTGGCGTCGTATAAGAGCCTTGCATTGGTAAGACTATCGTCCACCCCAAGATCAAAGAGATACCAGGCCGCTTTGTTCTCATCCGAATTCGCCACCAGCAGGGTTTTCTCATTGTTCAGAAAAGCGATGCCATTGGGACGGGTCAGGGAATCCGTGAGCAGGGTTACTTCCCCATTGGAAACCTTATACACACCCTGGAAAGGGATCTCCTTGGAACTGTCCTTGTCATTGTTCACCAGCCCGTATGGAGGATCCGTAAAGAACAGGTCGCCATTGCTGCGGAAAACAGCGTCATTGGGACTGTTCAGTTTCTTGCCCTGCCAGTTATCGGCCAGCGTGATAAAGCGGGCGGCAGGCGCATGCAACTCGGCATCCATTAGTGCCATGCGTCGGTCGCCATGCTGGCAGAGTACCAGTTTCCCTTCTTTGTTCAGGATAAGTCCATTGGAACCGGGCTCACCACCTCTTGGCACAGTACCGGTATATCCGGAAGGATGCAGGTAAAGGGATACGCCCTTCTCCTCAGTCCATTTAAATATCTTATTCGGGGGGATATCCGAAAACAACAAGGCTTTTTCAGCGGGCAACCAGAGCGGACCCTCGGTCCAGTCAAATCCTTCAGCAATGATTTCTATAGTTGCACCCGGATCAACCAACTGATCAAAAGAAGGATCCATTTTTTCAATAGTCCCAATGGTGCGGTGTTTCGACGACTCCGGACCGGCGCAGGATGCAGTCATGGCAAGTATCAGGATTAAGGTGAGTATTCTGCTCATACTACAATGTACGATTTTCCTAAATAAGGCTTCCCCTTCTCGCTTCTTGCCTCTTGCTTCTCGCTATTTCTTCCTCCGCGCCAGCTCCTTCCGGATCAACCCCAGTTCCCTTCCCGTCTGCCCCTTCACACTGCTGTTCTCCTGGGCCCGGCGCATCAGGTAAGGAATTACATCTTTTATGGGACCAAAAGGCAGGTATTTACTGACTGAGAATCCGGCTTTGGCGAGATTGAAGGTGATATTATCGCTCATGCCATAAAGTTGGGAGAAATGCACATGCTGATGATCGTGCGGCAATCCCTTTTCATCGAGCAATTGGGTGGTATAAAGACTGCTGTATTCGTTGTGCGAGGCTACGATCAATGCGATCTTGTCGAGATGGTCCACACAGAATTTAACGGCGGCATTGTAATCGCGGTCGGTGCTTTCCTTGTCGGGCTGGATCGGGGAAGGATAGCCCATGGAAGCGGCACGTTCCCGTTCTTTTTCCATATAGGCACCACGCACCAGTTTGGCACCGAGAATAAAATTGCGCTGCAGGGCGGCCTCGTGCGAATCTTTCAGGAACTGGAGCCGGTCGTGACGGTACAACTGGAAGGTATTATAGACCACCGCTTTCTCCTTGTTGTATTGTTCCATCATCAGGGTGGTCACCACATCCACCGGGTCCTGGATCCAGGAGTCCTCGGCATCAATGAATACACCCACATTCTTTTGGGCGGCAGTGGAACAGATCCGCTGCAGGCGGGCTTCCACCCGTTTCCATTCGGCATGTTCTTCCGGTGTCAGGGATTCCAGCGCCTGCACATAACGCTTCATCAGGCTGCCTGCATGCTGGTCTACCGAGTGATCCAGCTTTTCAAGCAGGGCGAATCGGGCGATGCCCGTCACCTTGACACTCATATAGGGGATATTCGGCTGCGTGGCAGCGTATTCGATCACCCGGATGAACTCATCACAGGCATGATCATAACCGGCATCTCCGGCATCGCTGCCTTCCACGCCATAATCCAGGATCACCTGCACATGATAATCCCCCAGTTTTTTGGCCACCGGAGCGGTTTCCTGGAGGGTTTCGCCACCCACAAATTGGGGAAATATGGTACTGCGGATCAGCCCTTTTACAGGCAGGCCTGCCTTAATGGCCCAGGGCGTGAGGCGGGTGCCCCATTTCACCAGGGTTCCATAACTCATCGATTTAAAGAGGAAATGGGCCTTATTGAGTTCCTTGTCGGACTTATATGCAAAGGCATTTTCGGTATTATCGAACGATACCGTAACGGGATTTTTAACACTCATAGAAGCAATGCAATTGGAGCAAAAATAGCCAAAAGGACCGGAAATAACACCTGATCATGCTCAGTTTGCCGGCTGGTATCCGATAGTTTTCAGCTTCTCGATTATGGATTTTTCCTTCCGCTTGAGCCAGAGCCGGTCGCTGACCCGGGAACTGACCTGCTCCATCCGGAAACTGCCATTGGCCCGCTCGAGGGTATTGAGTGATTCGAGCTGGGTAAACCAATGTCCCGTCAGCGTTGGTGTTTGCACTGTAGTATCGAGCTTTACATTAAACTGGAACACACTGGAAGAGCCCAATCCGTCTATATAGCGGCCCTGTATGAAGGCAAAGGGAAAGGCATGGTCTTTGGCCTGCTTGCCGTACCAGGTATACCAGGCATTGGGGAGGTCGCCGGTATGGGTGTCCTGCGGATAGAAATACACAATTCCATATACTTCCCGCTCCACCTGCACCAGTTCCCAGACCATCTTGTAATTCCGGTCAATATCATTATAGACCACATTCTTGCTCAGGTCACCCTGCCAGGTGCCGGTAAGGTCCTGCGCCTGCAACCCGGCCTGGCCTGCCAGCAGCAGCAGTACCCAAAGCCAATAACGGTTTCCTTTCCACATAGCATCAGTTTTCATAAAGGTAGATAACCCACTTGTTAATAATTCGGTATTTTTAGCCCCCTTACAACCAACCCGCGATATGAAGATCACGCACACCGAACTGTTCAAGCTCACGATCCCGATGGAACCCTTTGTGATCGCGACCGAAACCGCCGATTATACCCAGAATGTTTTTATCCGTGTACATACCGACGCCGGCATCACCGGCATGGGTGAGTGTTCGGCCTTCCCCATTCTCTGTGGCGAAACACAGGATACCTGCTTTTTAGTGGGACAGGATTTTGCCCGTATGTTCATTGGCAAGGACCCCCTCGCCATTGCAGAACGCATGCAGGAACTGAACGACTATATCGCCTTCAATACCACTATCAAGAGCGCCTTCGACATGGCCTTCCATGATATTGCAGCCAAGGCAGCCGGTGTTCCCCTCTACCAGTTCCTCGGCGGCAAAAGAAGGATCATCCAGACCGACCTGACCATCGGTATTGATACCCCTGAAAAAATGCGCGATAAAGCCATCCGCTTTGTAGCAGATGGTGTAAAGATCATCAAGGTAAAACTGGGCAAGGATGCGCGCGAAGATGTGGAACGCATGCGGCTGATCCGTGAAGCTGTTGGACCGGCTATCGGATTACGCATCGATGCCAACCAGGGCTGGAGTTTTGATGATGCCGTTTTCGCTTTGAACGCGATCGCTAAATATGATATCGCCTATTGCGAACAGCCCATGCGCCGCTGGAATGACCCGATCTTACCTGAACTGCGTAAAAAAAGCCCGATCAAGATCATGGCGGATGAATCCGTATTCGACCATTACGATGCCATCCGGCTCATTGAAGCAGGTGCCTGCGATTATATCAATATCAAACTGGCTAAATCCACCGGACTGCTGGAAGCGGCACGCATTGCAGAAACCGCCGGCAAACTGAATACCCCCTGCATGATCGGGGGCATGGTGGAAAGCCGTCTTGGGCTAACAGCCAAAGTGCATTTTGCCATGAGCCAGGATAATGTGATCTTCTACGACCTCGACACCTGCCTGCTGGGTCATGAACTCGATCCGGTGATCGGTGGCGCGCGCTACAATAATTATTTCCTGGAAATTACAGACGAACCGGGGATAGCGGCAGATATCGACCCGGATTTCCTGAGCGGGCTGGAACAAGTAATTATTTAACCACAAAGACACCAAGACACAAAGATTAGGTTGTCTTACAATTCAGGGCGCTGTTCATCAATTCTTGGTGCCTTTGCGTCTTTGTGTCTTAGTGGTTAAAACAATTTTTGCAGTATCGCTTCATTAAATTCATCGAGGCGGGAGAGTTTGTAGTCGGCAGCATCCCAGCGGGTTTCGTGGTGCATCGAAGGTGCCGGCACCACCACACATTTCATCTTGGCTGCTTTCGCAGCGATCATGCCGTTAAAGGAATCTTCAAACACTACACATTCACCGGGGCTCACTTTCATGGCTGCCGCAGCCTCCATGAACACCTGCGGGTGAGGCTTACCGTAAGGAAGTTTCTCCGCAGAAACGATCACTTCCAGATGCTCCCGGATATTCAGTTTATCGACTACTACCTGGATCAGCCGCATGGGCGATGAAGAAGCCAGTCCGATCCGGAAGTTCTGCTGCCGGAAAAAATCAATGATATAATCCACACCGGGCATCACCACTCCTTTGCTGCGGATCATGTCGATCGCATTCGATTCGATCTGGTCGATGGCCGGACGGGCACCGCCGGCATCAATGCCAAATACCCGGAACCAATGGTCGATCCATTCAGGGGTACGCAGTCCGGTAGACGAATGATACTGCTCATCAGTAAGCGTGATTCCATATTCAGCCAGCGCTGCGGAACCGGCTTCCTGCCAAAGTGGCTCGGAGTCGATCAGCAGGCCATCCATATCAAATAATACAGTGTTGAGTGCCATAGCAATGCAAATGTGCGCAATTTCGGGCAATCCCCTGCAGGGCATTCACATTTGATGGATTTTTGATATGAAATCGCTACTTTCGGGTGATTGTTTGTCAAACTGATTGCTCATGAGTTCATTCGCTGACCGAATCAAGGAAATGAATATCGTGCGGAAGTGCGTATATGCGGTGGTGGGTATCTTTTCTTATCCCGGACTGGCCCTGGTTAACCGGCTCTCTATTACAGGTACCGAGCACCTGAAAAAGTTGCCTAAGAACAATGTGCTGTTTGTAAGCAACCACCAGACTTATTTCGCCGACGTCATCACCTTCCTGCATATATTCTGCGCCGTAAAATGGGGCAAGCAAGACCGCCTCGGCATCCCCTACTACCTGCTCAATCCTTTTACACGAGTCAATTATGTTGCGGCTGAAGAAACCATGAAAGGCAGCTGGATCAGCCGGCTTTTTGCATTGGCAGGGGCGCTGACCGTAAAGCGCACCTGGCGCTCGGAAGGCACTGAAGTACGCCGTACTCTCGACCCTTCAGACACCCGCAAGATCCAGCGCGCACTGGCCCATAACTGGGTGATCACCTTCCCCCAGGGCACTACCAAACCCTTCGCACCCGGCCGTAAAGGCACCGCCTATATCATCAAGGAAACCCGTCCTGTTGTGGTACCCGTTGTAATCAGCGGCTTCTGGAGGGCCTTCAATAAAAAAGGACTGAAATTCAAAAAGAAAGGCTCCGTTTTATCGGTCCACTTCAAGGAACCCCTCGATATCGATTACAATGCCCCTACCGAAACCATTCTGGAAAAAGTGATGGACTCCATCGAACAGAGCAAGCAGTATATGCTGAAAGGGGCGCATCATTGGTTGAAGATCGACAAGTAGCCGGTAGCCAGTAGCCTGTAGTCAGTAGACAGAGGACAGAAGAAAAAAGACAGAAGACAGAATATAGTAAGAAAGAAAGGCTGGTGGTTTGCGACCGTAGCCTTTTTCGTTTTTTAATGCATTGTTGCGGCGCTGTCCCCAACAAAGTTGGGGATTGCGAGAACCAACTCGTATTTCTTCCCGTCTTACCGGCTTCCCGGCTAATCCTTCACAAACAACGCCTTCAACTCAGCCGCATCATCCGGCTTCATCTTGCCGCCCAGGATCAGGCGGAGCTGGCGGCGGCGCAGGGCCCCTTCAAAGAGTTTTTTCTCTTCATCTGTTTCCGGATGTACCGGCTGTACCGAACGGGGTTTGCCGTTGGGATCGAGGGCTACAAAGGTATAGTAGGCTTCATTACTCTTATACCGGTATTGCTGGATCACATCCTCGCCCCATACTTTCATGTGGATCTCCATCGAGGAATTGAACACCCGGGACACTTTGGCTTCGATATGCACCACATTGCCCAGCTTGATGGGAGATTCAAAGGAGATATTATCAACAGAGGCTGTAACTACCGGAGAGCCGCAATGCTTCATGGCAGCCAGTGCAGCGGCAATATCCATCCAGTACATCAGGCGGCCTCCCATGAGGTTACCAAAGGTATTGGTATCGTTGGGCAGCACCAGTTCTGTCATCACTACTTCAGATTCCTTGGCGGTCTTGGCTTGCATACTCAAATTTTTACAAATATAACCTGCTTTCCTGAAAGCAAGCTTCCTCACTATTGCATTGGGAAATCAGTAACTGTACAAAAAGCGTAAAGCCGGACGAGGTCCGGCCTTACTGAAGTTGAGGAAAGTAATCGTCCTATTTACCCAGAATGAAATTGCGTACGAATTTCTGATCGCCCTGCTGGGCCACCAGGATATATTGCCCCTGGCTGTACCGCTCCAGACCATCCACTTCCAGCTGATTCAGTCCTTTCTGCACGGTAGTCTGCAACTTGCGCAACAGGGAACCTTTCATATCCATCACCGAAAGCTGCATGGCGCCGGCATTGGAGGAGAGGTAAGAAAGTTTGATCCGGCCGGTGCTGGCGGAATTGACCTGGAAAGACCGGTCGGCAGCTGCACCGATATTCACCAGGGCGATGGTGGAGTATGAATTGCTTCCGGATGCAGACACCCAGCGGATCCGGTAATAACTGCGTCCTTCCGACCACTGTTTGTCGGTCCAGTTGTAATTCACTTTACCAGAAGCCGCGAGGGGGTTCAGCACGGCAGCGGTACTGAATTGTTTACCATCCTTGCTTTTTTCCACTACCAATGTCGCATGCTGCTCATTATGCAGGGTGAACCAGTTCAGTGACACAGCAGCCTGCTGCTGGTCAAAGCGGGCAGTGAGTCCGTTTTCACCGGATGCCAGCAGGGCATTCATATAAGTACCCTGGCTGGAGAAGATCTCACGGCCACAGCCGTCGGTAAGACTTACTGTAATAATACTGGTTCCTGTATAGGCAGGAGGTGTAAACGTTACATTCTGCTGATTGGCATTCGGCGAAAACGTACCGCCTGCAGAAGATGTCCAGGTGATGGTATAATTCGCCAGATTGACCCAACCCGGCACAGAAAAGCTGAGGTTCACCGGAATACCGGGAATCATAAAGCTGGGAAGGTTATTCATCGTGATCGGGAAAGTTTCATTTTTCTCTGTAGCTACATCAAAAGAATAATTAAAGAACATGCGTTGTGCAGCTACCTGCTCGGCAATTGAACCACTTCCTGTATGATCGTGAGCGGCTTCATACATCACATATCCCCGGTTCGGGTCGCCAAAACCACGGCCATAAGCTACCAGCGCGGCAGGGCCCGGTGAAAGCGTAGGCACATCACTCATGGTATTATCGAAAACACCTACGCGGGTTGAACTTCTCCAACCACCACCCAGCAGGGGCAGGAATATCTCTTCGGATCCATTGGCAAAGGCATTATCAGCAGTACCCATAAACTGCATGGTGGCATCCGCATGGTTCTGGTATGTATAGGGAGCTGTACCATTGACGTGGTTGTTATAATTTACAAGGCCAGTATTACTGAGAAAATTCATCTGCAGGCCGCCCATCGGACTGGTTAAAGATTCCAGAACACTTACGGCGTGACAGGCTGCCCAGATATTCCCCTTATGGGTCAGGTTCCAGCTATACAGGTTACTGTGTGTAGCCCAGGTAGGATCGGCATGGGGCATAACAAAGATATCATCACAGGCACCCAACTGGGAAGGGTTCTTCCATCCTGAAGAACTGGATCCACCATGTGCAGAGGAAGGAATGCCCGCATTGATAAAGTAGTTGGCCGCTATCGTGCCATTCTGTTTGTCAAGTGTCCACGTAGGCGCATAATGCAGGGTCTTGTATACCTCAACCGTAATGGCCGTGCTGGCATAGGCACCAACCACTCCTTTGGCGATCCAGGAACTGATCACGGAATCGATAGTAGTGTTCCGTAAACCAGCTTCTATAATAAAGGTGCCGCCTTTATACTGGACACCATTATGGATGAAGTCCACACCATCTTTGCTCTTGGAAGGGTTAATCACCCACTTTACCTGGACCTTATAGGTTTTAAGCAAAGTGTAGATAAGCCCATATGGTTTCAGGCCGTTTCCAACGGTCTGAGGGCTAACACCCATATTAATGATGAAGGATCCAGCCGGAAGTGTTTCTGTGGCTGATAAGACAGGTAAGGTTGAACTCAGGAGTACTGCTGTAAGCAGCACGGCCTGCAATTTCTTGATCATGGGGTACGATTGACGATTAACTAATGTTTTTTACGACATTGGATCTAACCGTTAATCATAGGTGGAATTACCGAAAGGCTTTTAAGAGGAATTGGAAGAGAGGACTAAAATAGATAACAGACTTTTATAATGCAAGCTTTCCATTAACAATTCTTAATAAAAAACTGCAACCTTTTGATAGCCAATAAAAAAGCCCTCCACAACAGAGTTGGGAGGGCTTTTTGAGTATCAGGTAGTTAGCTAAATCAGGCTCCAGCGGCTTCTTCACCACCTTTCTCGCCTTCCTGCAGCTTGGCCTTGATCTCAGCCAGTGCACCCAGGTCACCGAGGGTAGCTTTTTCCACTTTGCTCTGGATATTCTTGACAGCTTTCTTGGTCTTGTCGGCTTCAGCGCGGGCTTCTTTCTTCGCAGCTTCCTTCTCTTCTACCTTGCCTTGCTCCCACAGACGGGTATGGCTGAGTACGATACGCTTTTCATTGCGGTCGAATTCGATCACCATGAAAGAAGCGGTTTCGTCGGCCTGTACCTGCTTGCCGTCTTCCTTGTTCAGGTGACGGTTAGGCGCAAAACCTTCCAGACCATAGCTCAGCTGCACGATAGCACCCTTGTCGTCCTTGCGGATCACTGTGCCTTCGTGTACGGTACCTACAGCGAACGTATCCTGCAGGGCATTCCAGGGATCTTCTTCCAGCTGTTTGTGTCCGAGTTGCAGTTTGCGGTTCTCTTTATCGATACCGAGGATCACCACGTCGATGTGCTGACCAACCTTGGTATAATCAGAAGGATGGTTGAAACGCTTCAGCCAGCTCAGGTCGCTGATGTGGATCATGCCACCGATTCCGGTTGCCAGTTCCACAAATACGCCATAAGGAGTGATGTTTTTCACCAGACCATTGTGGCGGCTTCCTTCGGGGAAACGGGTTTCAATGGTGCTCCAGGGATCTTCGCTCATCTGCTTGATGGAAAGGCTCATCTTGCGACTGCCTTTATCGAGCGTAACGATCTTGGCTTCATGCTCGTCGCCCAGTTTGAAGAACTCTTTGGCGTTGATGGGGGTATTGGCCCATGTGATCTCGCTCACGTGTACCAGACCTTCCACACCCGGCATGATCTCCAGGAATGCACCGTAATCTTCGATATTCACCACCTTGCCCTTTACAACAGAACCTTCGGTTACACCTTCGGGGAGGATATCCCAGGGGTGCGGGGTCAGTTGCTTCAGGCCGAGGCTGATACGCTTCTTCTCGTCGTCGAAATCGAGTACCACCACTTTCAGCTTCTGGTCGAGCTTCAGCACCTCTGAAGGATGGCTGATGCGGCCCCAGCTGATGTCGGTGATGTAGAGCAGACCGTCGAGACCACCCAGATCCATGAACGCACCGAAGTCGGTGATGTTCTTGATGGTACCTTCCAGTACCTGGCCTCTTTCGAGCTTGCTCATGATCTCGGCACGCTGTGCTTCGATATCGCTTTCGATCAGCGCCTTATGCGATACAACGGCGTTCTTGATGGCTTCGTTGATCTTCACCACTTTGAACTCCATGGTTTTGCCTACAAACTGGTCGTAATCGGTAACCGGCTTCACATCGATCTGAGAACCGGGCAGGAAGGTTTCCATGCCGAATACGTCCACAATGAGACCACCTTTGGTTTTTGAAGTCACCACACCGGTAATCACTTCGCCGGTCTTATGAACTTCCACGATGCGCTCCCATGCACGGGTAATGCGGGCCTGCTTGCGGCTCAGGTTCAGATGACCTTCACGGTCTTCTTTTTCCACCACCATTACTTCCACGCTGTCACCGATCTTCAGACCGGGCAGGTCACGGAATTCGTTGAAGGAGATCAGACCATCGGATTTGAATCCGATATTGATCACCACATCGGTCTTAGTCAGCGCTACCACGGCACCAGTAACCAGTTCGCCATCGGTAACAGACTTGAATGTTCCATCATACACCACATCGTACTTTTCTTTCTCCTCTTTGGAGTAAGAAGTAACGTTGCGTTTGTCGATGCTCCAGTCGAAATCGTCGTGCGCAGTGGGAGCTTCCTGCGCCACAGGTGCTGTTGGTGTCGCTGCAGCTGCTTCGGCATTAGCCGCAGCAGACTCCTGTGCATCAGCGTTTAATTGTTTGAAAAATAACATGATAAATAGCCCGAAAGGGTTTTAAAATTTTCGGGGCAGCAAAGATAATCTAAAAAGCTGGAAATGAAGAAGTTTAGGCCAGAAATCTGGCTCTAAAAAACAAATCGTAAACAACTAATAATCAGCGTGTTAAATATTTAAACCACAAAGGCACAAAGACACAAAGAAAATCTTCCACCAGTCTCCACTCTTCTCCCTTCTGTCTTCTGTCTTCTGTCTTCTGTCTTCTGTCTTCTGTCTTCTCTCTACTGTCTACTGCCTACTAGCTACTATCCACCCACTCGTCCACGCATGCTGAAAATTAAACCCGCCCGTGATCCCGTCCACATCCACGATCTCCCCGGCAAAAAAGAGCCCTTTGTGCTTCTTGCTCTCCATGGTCTGCGGATCAATCTCCGATAGGCGTATACCCCCCGCCGTTACAAACTCTTCCTTGAAGGTGGTCTTGCCTTTAACTTCCGCGGTATAGGTGCAGAGCAATTTCGCCAGCTGGTTCAGGGCTTTGGCAGTTAATTCGCCCCAGCGTTGTCCCTCACCCACCCCGCATTGCAGCAGGAAGAATTCCCAGAGCCGTGCAGGCAGTCCCAGCGGATTTTTCACTTGTATTTTATTCGATGGCTGTCCACTGCGGTATTCCTGCAGGAATTCGCGGACCGTATTCTCATTATACTGCGGCACCCAGTTCACCATGGCGGTAAACTGCCAGTCTTTTTCAGCCAACAAGCGTGCACCCCATGCGCTCAAGCGTAATATGGCAGGACCGCTCAGTCCCCAATGCGTGATCAGCACCGGACCTTCGGTTTCCAGCTTGGTGCCGGTTATTTTCACCCGGCATTCCGGAACGGCCACTCCCATCAGTGCCACGATCGGATTACCCGGAAGGTTAAACGTAAACAGCGAGGGTACCGGTGGTTCTATGCTATGCCCCAGCGCTTCCAGCCAGGCAAACTGGCTGGCTTTGGGAAAACCGCCACAGGCCACCACAACCGCATCGCCCTGAAGCAACTGCCCTTCCCGGATCTCCAGTTCCCAGCCTTCATCCGTTCTGCGGACCTGCTCCACCCCGGCTCCCATGATGAAATTGACTTTATACTGGTTGGCTTCCCGCATGAGACAGTCGATAATGGTCTGCGACTGGTCCGTTACCGGAAACATGCGGCCATCGGCTTCCGTTTTCAATTGTACCCCACGTTCACTGAACCATTGTACCGTATCCGCAGGACCGAACTGGTAAAAGGTCTTTTTCAGGAAGGGGCCGCCACGGGGATAGCGTTTCACCAGTTCGTTCACGTCAAAGCAGGCATGCGTCACATTGCAACGGCCACCCCCACTCACTTTGACTTTAGACAATAAATGACGGCTTTTTTCAATGACGGTAACCGCCCAGTCCGGATGCAGACGGGCGGCATTGACGGCACAGAAAATTCCGGAGGCTCCGCCACCGATCACCAGCAGTCTTTTTCGTTTATTTGAACTATCTTCCACGGCCTTTTAGCTGAACAACAAAAATACTTGCTCTACCGCTTATTAAAATATTATGTTTCGCTGGGCCTGCGCTTCTATTTCCGCGAGATCCGTATTTCCGGAACCGACCGTACGGATTCCAAAGGGCCCTTGCTGATCGCCTGCAACCATCCCGATTCCTTTTTGGATGCGATTGTTCTGGATGTCCTTTTTGATGAACCCATCTGGTCACTGGCCCGCGGCGATGCCTTCCGCAACCGTTTTTTCAGTTCCATCTTCCGCAAACTCCGCATCCTGCCGGTATACCGGACCAGTGAAGGTGTGGAGAACCTCTCCGGCAATTACGATACTTTCAATGCCTGCATTGAACTCTTCCGTAAAAACGGGGTGGTGCTGATCTTCAGCGAAGGACTTTGTGAAAATGAATGGCAATTAAGACCCCTGAAAAAAGGTACGGCCCGCCTGGCCTTGCAGGCCTGGGAACAGGGCATTCCCCTTACCGTATTACCAGTAGGATTAAACTACAGCTCCTTCCGCCGCACAGGGAAAAACCTGTTCATCCATTTCGGAGAGCCCTTTGATGCATCCGTTACAGCCGGACTGAACAGCGATGGGCTCCGCAACAGACAATTCAACCAGCACCTTCAGGAACAATTGCTGGATTTAGTTTACGATATTCCCTTTGAAGACGACCCGCAGATCCGTGAAAAACTGACCCGGCCGGTATCTCCTGTACTAAAAGGACTTCTTGCCTTGCCTGCTGCTGCCGGTTATGTTTTGAACCTACCCTTCTATGCTACAGTGGAAGCCCTGGTGAAAAAGCGTTTCGGCAAAACCGTGCATTTCGATTCCATTATGCTGGCGGGCCTGCTGTTTACCTATCCGTTTTACCTGCTGCTCCTTACACTGCTGGCTTATCTATTCACCGGTTCGGCTTATAGCCTGGGAGTTATTCTGCTTTTGCCTGCACTGGGATGGTGTTACCAGTGGATCAAGCCACAGCTCGACAAAACATCAACGGTACTCTACCGCAACGGTATTGTAACGCGGCATAAAAAAACCGGCTCAGGAGCCGGTGTATAAGGAGGGATTCGCTTTTTCTGCTGCTTCAATGATCGAATAATCCGAGAGGATATCCGCCTTGTTCCGCATCACACAAATATCGTGTTCAAAGTGTACGGATGGCTTGCCGTCTTTGGTCCGTACGGTCCAGCCATCTTCTTCGGTATACACATCCTTCTTCCCCATATTGATCATGGGTTCAATAGCCAGCACAAGGCCTTCCTTGAGCGTAGGTCCCGTACCGCGCTTGCCATAGTTCGGCACCTGCGGGTCTTCATGGAGGGAACGACCCAGGCCATGGCCGACCAGTTCACGCACCACGCCATAACCGTGTTTCTTCTCGGTATGCTCCTGGATGGCGAATGAGATATCACCCACACGGTTACCTGCAACCGCTTTTTCAATGCCTTTATAGAGGGATTCCTTGGTAATGCGGATCAGCTGCATCACCTCCGGACCGGGATCGCCAATGGCGAAGGTATAGGCATGGTCGCCGTGCCAGCCGTGGAGGATCACTCCAATATCGATGGAAACGATATCGCCTTCCTTCAGCTCGTTCTTATTGGGAAAACCATGCACCACTACATCATTCACGGAGATGCAGGAATTGAAGGGATAGCCGTGATAATTCAGGAAAGAGGGAACAGCACCATGGTCGCGGATGAACTGGCCGATCTCCTCGTCGAGCGCCAGGGTGGTGACGCCGGGGCGGAGGCGGGCAGCGATGGTGGCCAGGGTCTGGCTCACCAAACGGGCACTTTGCCGCATCAGTTCAATTTCCGGGGCTGTTTTATAATAGATCATATTACGCAAGGTACACCTTTATGAAAAAACCTGACACAGCCGGGGCGATGTCAGGTTCTAGTATACAAAATCAGATTGCTTACATCGATACGGGAGAAGAACTGGTCTGTCTTCCCTGGATGCGGCCGCTCTTCATCAGGCCGTCATACTGGCGCATCAGGAGCTGGGTTTCGATCTGCTGCAGGGTATCGAGGATTACACCCACCATGATCAGCAGTGAAGTACCGCCGAAGAAGGTAGAGAAGGCCTGTGATACACCCAGACGCTGGGCGAAACCGGGCAGAATACCCACCAGGGCCAGCAATACGGCACCGGGTAAAGTGATCCGGTCCATGATGGCACCGATATAATCAGCAGTCGGCTGACCGGGCTTCACACCGGGGATGAATCCGTTGTTGCGCTTCAGGTCGTCGGCGATCTGCTTGGGGTTGAAGATAAGGGCTGTGTACAGGAAGGTGAAACCGATCACCATTACCGCATAAACGATCATGTACCAAACATTGCTGTGGTCGCTGAACACCCGGGCCAGACCCTTGGTAGAGTCAAAATTGGTCAACAGGGTGGGCAGGAACATGATGGCCTGTGCGAAGATGATGGGCATTACACCGGCGCTGTTCACCTTGATAGGCAGGAACTGGCGGGCGCCACCGAACTGACGGTTGCCAACCACCTGCTTGGCGTATTGTACCGGGATCTTGCGGACACCCTGGATCAGGATGATCAGCCCCATGATAATAGCTACGAGGATGGCAATGCGGATCACGAAGAGCAGCAGACCACCACCACCGGTATACTTGGTGGTAACGGA
This sequence comes from Chitinophagaceae bacterium, assembly GCA_044220945.1. Lineage (GTDB taxonomy): Bacteria > Bacteroidota > Bacteroidia > Chitinophagales > Chitinophagaceae > Endoryza. The sequence goes on from JBGAQC010000001.1 coordinate 316,941, forward strand.
GCTGAACTCCTGTACCAGGCTCTGCGGCAGACGGGCAAGGATACCCACCATGATGATCACAGAGCTACCATTACCCAGACCTTTATCGGTGATGCGCTCACCCAGCCACATCACAAACAGGGTTCCGGCTGTCAGCACGATAGTGGTAGACAGGTAGAAATAGTTGTTGTAGTTGGTGATGATCGCTTCCTTATAGCCGGGACTGTTCAGGTAGGCCACATAGGCGCTGGCCTGGAGGGCGGCTACGATAATGGTGAGGAAACGGGTGTACTGGTTGATCTTCTTGCGGCCGCTTTCCCCTTCTTTCTGCAGTTTCTGGAACGGCGGATAGAGAATGGTCATCAGCTGCATGAAGATAGAAGCAGAGATATAGGGCATGATACCGAGGGCCAGGATGGAAGCCTGGGAGAAGGCACCACCGGCGAAGGCATCGATCAGCCCGAGAATACCTGTACCGCCACCGCTGCTGGGCAGTTTATTGGGATCGATACCGGGCAATGCGATATGGGTTCCCAAACGGTAAATGGCAATCAATAAAAGGGTAACGAGGATCTTGCTGCGCAATTCTTCGATACTCCAGATATTCTTCAGCGTTTGTAAGAATTTTTTCACGGAATCCTGAAATTTTAGTGTTCAGCTCAAACAAAAAATGACGCCCGCCAGGCGTGCGCCAATTTACGCAAATTACTTGATGATCTCCACAGAACCTCCGGCTGCTTCAATAGCCGCTTTGGCTTTGTCGCTCACCGCATTCACTTTGAAGCTGATCTTGGTTTTCAGTTCACCGTTGGCCAGGATCTTCACGAGGTCGGTACGGCTTACCAGACCATTCATGAACAGGGTTTCGAGGGAGAACTCGGTGAAGCCGTATTTGGCCACCAGTTGTTCTACCTGGCCGATATTAAATACTTTGTAGGAAACACGGTTGTTGTTGGTGAAACCGCGCTTGGGTGTCCGGCGCTGGATGGGCATCTGACCACCTTCGTGGGCGCGGCGGTTCTTGAAACCACTGCGGCTCTGGTGACCTTTGTTACCTTTTGTGGAGGTTCCGCCATGTCCGGAAGCTTCACCACGGCCTAATCTTTTTTCTCTTTTGGTGGCACCTTTTGCGGGCCTGAGTTCATGTAATTTCATGACGTTGATTTTTACTTACGGGGAATCGCCCCTCGCTTTTTTTTAATGTGGAAATGTGAAAATGTGGAAATGTGAAGAAGAGACCGGAAACCATTTCCACATCTTCACATTTTCACATCATCATGCTACTTCTTCTACTTTCACCAGGTGGTTCACCTTGCGGACCATACCCAGGATAGCAGGAGTAGCAGTTACTTCACGGCTGGAATTGGTCTTGTTCAGGCCGAGGGCAGTCAGCGTTTGCTTCTGACGTTCCGGACGGTCGATCGGACTTTTTACCAGTGTTATTTTGATCTTTTTCATATTTGAAATGATTTGCGGACCGGGTTTGGACTGCTCCGCTCCCATCCTCGCTTAACTTATCCGTTGAATACTTTCTTCAGGTTCAGGCGACGCTGTTTGGCCACGGTGATGGGCTCACGCAGCAGGGCCAGGGCCTTGAAGGTGGCTTTTACCACGTTGTGGGGGTTAGCTGAGCCGAGTGATTTAGCCAGTACGTCGGTAACACCGGCGCTTTCGAGTACAGCACGCATGCTGCCTCCGGCGATCACACCCGTACCGTGAGCGGCGGGCTTCAGCAGCACTTTAGCGGCACCTTCTTTCGCCCACTGGTCGTGAGGAACAGTACCATGCATGATGGGCACTTTAATCAGGTTCTTTTTGGCATCCTCGATCCCCTTTGTGATGGCTTCCTGAACTTCCTTGGCTTTACCCAGACCATGTCCTACCACACCTTGTTCATTACCTACCACAACGAGAGCGGAAAAGCTGAAGGCACGGCCGCCCTTGGTGGTTTTCACCACGCGGTTGATGGCCACTACTTTCTCTTTCAGCTCGAGGTCGCCGGCTTTAACTCTGTTTAAATTGACTTTTGACATTATTGCTGTTTGAAATGTGATTGTAGTACTAATTAGAATTGTAATCCGCCTTCGCGTGCACCGTCGGCCACACTCTTCACACGGCCATGGTAGAGGTTACCACCACGGTCGAACACCACTTTCTCCAGACCGAGTTCCTTGGCCTTGCGAGCGATGGAAGCGCCTACCAGTTTGCTTTTTTCCACTTTGGGAAGCTTCTGGGCAGCGATCTCCTTTTCACGGGAGGAAGCAGCAGCCAGGGTTACACCATTTACGTCGTCGATCAGCTGGCAGTAGATATCTGCGTTGCTGCGGAATACAGACAGACGGGGCTTTTCAGCGGTACCCGTTACTTTCTTACGGATATTGTAACGGATCTTTTGCCTTCTTTCTAATTTCGTTTGCATGTGTTCTTTATTTGGGTTCCCGATGCTGCCGGGAACGTGTTGCTAATTTCGATTACTTACCGGCTGCTTTACCTGCCTTGCGACGGATATACTCACCTACATACTTCACACCTTTTCCTTTGTAAGGCTCAGGCTTGCGCAGGCCGCGGATCTTGGCAGCTACCTGACCCAGCAGTTGTTTGTCGATGCCCTCCAGGCTGATGGTGGGGTTCTGGCCCTTTTCCTGGGCAGTAGCCACTTTCAGTTCCTTGGGAACTTCGAAAATGATATTGTGCGAATAACCCAGTGACAGGTCGAGCAGGTTGCCCTGGTTAGCGGCTTTATAACCCACACCCACGAGTTCGAGTTTCTTGCTGTATCCTTCTGTTACACCCTTTACCATGTTGGCGATCAGGGAGCGGTAGAGACCATGCATGGCACGGTGGCGGATCTGGTCGGTCGGGCGGCCGATCTCGACGTGTCCGTCTTTCATTTCCACAACGATATCGCGGTCTACGGTTTCGCTCAGTTCACCTTTCGGGCCTTTCACCGTGATCACGTTGTTCTTTCCGATGGTTACGGTTACACCTGCGGGAAGTGTTACCGGCTTTTTTCCTATACGGGACATACTGTATCTTTTTATTCTTTTATGTAATCTGCAGACCGGTCAGCCTATCGGTATTCGGCTTAATGTATCGGCAGTTTGTTCGGGGTTTTACGTATTCAGTAAAACCGTTGCTGTTCTTAGTAAACGTAGCAGAGTACTTCACCACCAACATTCTGGCTCTTCGCCTGCTTGTCGGTCATCACTCCTTTGGAAGTGCTGAGGATAGCCACACCCAGACCGTTCTTCACACGCTTGAATTCGGCGGGACTGGCGTACTGGCGCAGACCGGGACGGCTGATGCGTTCCAGGGAACGGATCGCAGGCTCTTTGGTCTGGGCATCATACTTCAACGCGATCTTGATCACGCCCTGCTTGCTGTCGTCTTCAAATTTGTACTTCAGAATATACCCCTGATCATAGAGGATCTCTGTGATACGCTTTTTGAGGTTTGAGGCAGGGATTTCCACGATGCGGTGACCAGCCATCTGTGCGTTACGCACCCGGGTCAGGAAATCTGCAATAGGATCAGTTACCATATACTTATTTAATTATACTGTTCGGAATGTGTTGACGAGTGATCAGGATTACCAGGATGCCTTTCTGACGCCCGGGATCTTTCCGGCCAATGCCATGTCGCGGAAGGTTACACGGGAGATCCCGAAATAACGCATATATCCTTTCGGACGGCCGCTGAGCTGGCAACGGTTTTTAAGGCGTACAGTAGATGAGTTCTTGGGAAGTTCATCCAGTGCTTTCCAGTCACCTGCAGCTTTCAATGCAGCGCGCTTCTCGGCGAATTTTTCAACGAGGTGCTCTCTTTTGCGCTGCCTGGCTTTTACTGATTCTTTTGCCATGTGTTGTATTGAGTGTTTGTTAGAAACAAATGAATTAATCTTCTTTCTTGGCGGTATTACGGAAAGGCATGCCCATTTCTTTCAGGAGCTCATATGCCTCTTCGTTGGTACCTGCAGTGGTCACGAAGGTGATATCCAGACCGGTGATCTTGTTCACCTTGTCGATATCGATCTCCGGGAAAATGATCTGCTCGGTAACGCCCAGGGTATAGTTGCCACGGCCGTCGAAGGCTTTCTCGTTGATGCCTTTGAAGTCGCGTACACGGGGCAGTGCAGTGGAGATCAGACGGTCGAGGAACTCGTACATCTTCACGCCGCGCAGGGTAACACGTGCACCGATGGGCATGTTCTTACGGAGCTTGAAGTTGGAGATATCCTTCTTCGACATGGTAGCCACCGCTTTCTGGCCGGTGATCTGCGTCAGTTCGTCGAGGGCGATATCGATCAGCTTCTTGTCGGATACCGCACCGTTAACACCACGGTTCAGGCAGATCTTTTCCAGACGGGGAACCTGCATCACGCTGCCGTAATTGAAACGCTTCTGCAGCGCAGGTACCACATCCTGCTTGTACTTCGTGGCTAACCGGGGAGTATATTTTGTAGTGCTCATGTGCTAGATACTTTTATTATTCTTTACTGGTTCAACGCTTGGATTACTTGATGGCTTCGCCTGATTTCTTGGCGACACGCACCAGCTTGCCGTTCTCACGGGTACGCTTCACTTTGGAACCGCCGCCGCTCTTGGCATCATACAGCATTACGTTGCTGATGTGGATCGGCGCTTCCTTTTTAACCAGTCCGCCCTTGGTGTTCTGGGCAGAAGGCTTGGTGTGGCGGGTAATGATGTTCACGCCCTCAACCAGTACACGGGATTTCTCCGGGAATACTTCCAGCACCTTGCGGGCTTTCTTGGGGTCTTTGTCATCACCAGCGATTACCACTACGGAATCACCTTTCTTAATGTTGAACTTCGCTTTGAATCTGTTGCTCATTTTATTTCGCTTTTGCGGCCTGAACCGCTGTTTTTACATTTAGTACAACCTGTTGTTGTGTGTGCCTGATGCGCAGTACGCTTACAGTACTTCCGGCGCCAGGGAGATGATCTTCATGTATCCCTTGTCGCGCAGCTCACGGGCAACAGGTCCGAAAATACGGGTACCGCGGGGCTCGTCGGAGGCGTTCAGTAACACTACAGCGTTGTCGTCGAAACGGATATAGGAACCGTCTTTCCGGCGCAGCTTATTCTTGGTGCGAACAATCACCGCCTTGGCTACCGTACCTTTCTTGATACCGCCGGCAGGGATCGCGTCTTTTACAGTAACCACGATCTTGTCGCCGATCTTGGCATAGTCCTGACCGCTGTTACCCAGCACACGGATACACAATACTTCCTTGGCACCGCTGTTATCCGCTACGTTTAATCTGCTTTCTTGCTGAATCATTGTTTTAAGCTTTGTGCTGAGGACAGGCCCCAGCCATTTAACACGTTCATTTTATCTTCAGGTCGACCCCGCACCGCAGGTGCGGGGATCTTCCGGCTTATTTGGCTTTCTCCACCACTTCCACCAGTCTCCAGCGCTTGGTTTTGCTGAGAGGACGGGTCTCCATGATACGAACCACGTCACCTACAGTGCACTCGTTCTTCTCGTCGTGTGCATGGAACTTGGTGGTCTTCTTCACGAATTTACCGTAGATGGGGTGCTTTACTTTACGTTCTACCGCAACGGTGATGGTCTTGGCCATCTTGTTGCTGGTTACTACCCCTGTTCTTGTTTTCCGCAAATTTCTTTCTGACATTGTATTCAGCTTTTGCTTTGATCGGCTGCCTGTGGCGGCCTGAATGATTTACTGTTTGGTTCCTGTTCCGCGGTCTTACTGGCGGCCTTGCAGCACCGTTTTAAGGCGGGCCAGGTCTTTGCGCAGGGCGCGGATGCTCATCGGATTTTCGAGCGGGGAAATTGCGTGTGCAAATTCCAGCTTTTTCAGGCGCTGCTCGTCTTCTGCGATACGGGCCTTCAGGTCCGCAACCGGCATATCCTTGATGCTTTTTACAAAATCAATACGCTTTGACATGTTATTTCGCTTTTGATCGTTTTGTGATTAGGCCACGTAATCGGGACGCACGATGAATTTGGTTTTGATCGGCAGCTTCTGTGCAGCCAGTTCCAGGGCTTCTTTGGCCACGCTCATCGGAACGCCATCGGCTTCAAAGATGATACGACCGGGTTCCACTACGGCAGCCCAGAACTCGGGGTTACCTTTACCTTTACCCATACGCACTTCGAGGGGCTTGCGGGTAATGGGCTTATCGGGGAAGATGCGGATCCACACGTTACCTTCACGTTTCATGGCACGGGTCAGGGCCTGGCGGGCAGCTTCGATCTGACGGTTGGTCATCCAAACCGGCTCCAGGGCTTTCAGGGCAAAAGAACCAAAAGCAATGGTAGTACCGCGCTTGGCTACTTCACGGATACGGCCTTTCTGTGCTTTCCGGTGTTTCGTTCTTTTCGGCTGTAACATATTTTCTGACGTTTTGCTGTACCGGATCAACCGGTACGTTGATTATCTTTTATTAATCACCTGCGGTGCAGGTGGGTTCTTTTCGGTTATGCTTTACGGGGAGCACGGTCGCCGGTGCGTCCACCACGGGGTGCACCACCACCACGGTTGCGGTCGCCGCCACCACGACGGTCACCACCACGGCCGCGGTCACCACCCGGACGGTCATCACCATCCCGACGGTCGCGACGGTCGCTCACTTCGCTCTTGCCACCCACGAAATTGGGGTTCAGGTCGCGTTTGCCGAGGATCTCACCTTTACAGATCCATACCTTGATACCGATCTTACCGTAAACAGTAAGGGCGAATACGTTGGCGTAATCAATGTCCATACGGAGGGTATGCAGCGGGGTGCGGCCCTGCTTGATCTCCTCGGTACGGGCGATCTCGGCGCCACCCAGACGGCCGGCTACCTTGATCTTGATCCCTTCAGCACCCATGCGCAGTGCAGAAGCGATGGCCATTTTCACGGCTCTTTTATAGTTGATACGGTTTTCGATCTGACGGGCGATGGTGTCTCCAACGATCATGGCATCCAGTTCGGGACGGCGGATCTCCAGGATGTTGATCTGCACATCTTCCTTGCCGGTGAGCTTTTTCAGCTCTTCCTTGATCCGGTCAACCTCACCACCACCTTTACCAATGATGATACCGGGCTTGGAGGTATGAATGGTAACGATCAGCTTATTCAGCGTACGCTCAATAACGATCTTGGAGATACCGCCTTTGTTGATACGGGCATTCAGGTAGTTCCTGATTTTGTTGTCCTCGATCAGTTTGGCAGCGAAATCTTTTTTGTTACCATACCAGTTGGATTCCCAACCACGGATGATTCCTAACCTGGCACCAATTGGATTTGTTTTCTGACCCATATTATGGTTTAAAAATGTTGATCAATGAATTATTTGGCATCTACGATTAAAGTAACGTGGTTACTGCGCTTGCGCACCCGGTAGGCACGGCCCTGGGGAGCAGGCAGCATCCGCTTGATAGAGCGGGCACCGTCCACGAAAATGGTCTTTACCACCAGTGCAGCATCAGCGGCACTTTGTCCTTCGTTCTTCTGTTCCCAGTTGCTGATCGCGCTCTTCAGGAGCTTGTACAGCGGGGTAGAGGAATGCTGGGGGTGATGCTCGAGCAAGGCCAGGGCCTTCTCAACACCCATACCACGGATCTCATCAGCCAGCAGACGCATTCTGCGGGGAGAAGTGGGGTAATTTTTCAATTTAGCTACTGCTTCCATTCTTATTTAGTTTTTGGCGTACCGGAACCCGGCCTCACCTTATTAAGCTACTTTTTTGCTGGAGTGACCTTTGAACTGGCGGGTCGGGGCGAATTCACCCAGTTTGTGACCTACCATGAATTCTGTTACATACACCGGAATGAACTTGTTCCCGTTATGTACAGCGAAAGTGTGACCTACGAAATCGGGAGTGATCGTGGAACGGCGGCTCCAGGTTTTGATCACGCCTTTCTTGGCCTTGCCTTCGTTAACGGCCAGTACTTTCTGCTCCAGTTTGGCAGCAACGTAAGGACCTTTTTTAATTGAACGAGCCATATCTTATTTTGATAAGTGTGTTGAAATGGTTGATTACTTAGCCAGTTTTTTACCGTCTTTGCGCTGGATGATCAGCTTGTCGCTGCCCTTGCCGCGTGTACGGGTCTTCTCGCCTTTGGCGTACTTACCGGTACGGCTGCGGGGGTGACCACCTGAAGATTTACCTTCACCACCACCCATCGGGTGATCTACGGGGTTCATGGCCACACCACGGTTGCGGGGGCGGATACCCTTCCAGCGGTTCACACCGGCCTTACCGGCCATTTCCAGGTTATGGTCGCTGTTGCTCACTACACCTACAGTGGCCACGCAGTTGATCAGGATCTTGCGCAGTTCACCGCTGGGCATTTTCAGCACGGCGTATTTTTCTTCCTTGTTGGTCAGCTGGGCAGAGGTACCGGCGCTGCGCACCAGTTTGCCACCCTGACCGGGCTGCATTTCAATATTGTGGATGTTCGTACCGAGGGGCATGAACTTCATCTGCAGGGCATTGCCTACTTCAGGAGCCACGTCATCACCACTCATCACGGTAGCGCCTACCTGCAGTCCCTGGGGAGCGAGGATATAACGCTTCTCACCATCGGCATAATTCACCAGGGCGATGAAGGCGGTACGGTTGGGATCATACTCGATACTGGCTACAGTAGCGGGGATGTTCTTCTTGTCGCGCTTGAAATCGACCAGACGGTACATTTTCTTGTTTCCACCGCCGATATAGCGCATGGAGCGGCGACCCTGGGCGTTACGGCCACCAGTGGCTGAGATCTTCTCTACCAGGCTCTTTTCGGGAGCATCGGCAGTAATTTCGGTATAGGCGTTACCGATTCTCCAGCGGGTGCCGGCGGTCATCGGTTTATATTTCTTCAGTGCCATGTGTTCTTTTTATACGTTTTAATTAATCGGTCAATACTTTGCGGCGTTTGACGCGCCATACTTCTGTTCAGGATCAGATCTGTCCGTAGAGGTCGATCGTTTCTCCTTCAGCCACGGTTACATAAGCTTTCTTGAAAGCGGGCTTCATACCGGTGATGAAACCGGCCTTGGTGAAGCGGTTCTTGGTTTTACCGGGAACCACGATGGTATTCACATCCACCACGCTTACGCCGTAGAACTCTTCCACAGCCTTCTTCACTTCCAGCTTGTTGGCCTTGCGGCTCACGCGGAAAGCATAGGTGCGGCGGGCTTCCGTCAGCTTGTTGCTTTTCTCGGTAACGATGGGCTTTATCAGTACTTCAGAGAGTTTCATCTCTTTAATGTTTTTGCGTTGAATTAATTAGCAGCCATTTCCTTTACGTCTGCAGCGATATCCTTTACAGAACCTTCAGTGATCACCACCACATCGGCATTCACGATGTCGTACGTGTTCATGTCGTTGAACGGATAACCCTGTACATTGGGCAGGTTGCGGAACGACAGGTAGAGGTTGGTGTTCTCGTCGCCAGACAGGAACAGTACTTTCTTGCCGTCTGCATTCAGTCCTTTCAGGATGCTGATGAACTCTTTTGTCTTGGGCTGGTCGAGGTTCACATCTTCCAGAACCACCAGGTTGTTGGCCTTCACTTTGTAAGAGAGGGCGGAACATTTGGCCAGGCCTTTCACTTTCTGATTCAGCTTGAAATCATAATCGCGGGGCTTGGGTCCGAAGATGGTACCACCACCTTTATACAGCGGGTTGCGGATATTGCCCTTACGGGAACCACCGGTACCCTTCTGACGGTGCAGTTTCTTGCTGGAACCTTTCACTTCCAGGCGGGTCTTCACTTTGTGTGTACCCTGACGCTGGGCGGCCAGGAACTGTTTCACGGCGAGATAGATCACGTGATCGTTGGGCTCGATACCGAAGATTTCTTCGGGAAGCTCTACGGAGCGACCTGTCTTCTGACCCTTTATATTTAATACATCTGCTTGCATGATGAATCTGTTAATAGTTTACTTCAGGATTACTTCTGTACGTATACAATGGAACCGATGTGTCCGGGAACATTTCCGCTGACGAGGATATAGTTCTTTTCGGGGAAGATCTTCAGGACCTTCAGGCTTTTCACCTTTACGCGGTCGCCACCCATACGGCCGGCCATGCGCATACCCTTCATAACGCGGGAGGCGTCGGAAGAGTTACCCAGAGAACCCGGGGCACGCTGACGGTCGTGCTGGCCGTGCGACTGAGCGCCCACACCAGAGAAACCATGGCGTTTTACCACACCCTGGAAACCTTTACCCTTGGAAGTGCCAACAACGTCCACTTTCTCGCCTTCGGCGAAAATGTCGACGGTTACAGCATCCCCGAGTGCTTTCTCCAGAGAGCAGTCACGGAATTCCTTTACAAATTTTTTGGCGGGAGTATTCGCTTTAGCGAAGTGATTCTTTTCGGCTGCGAGTGTGTGCTTTTCTTTTTTGTCGCCGAAAGCGAGTTGGAGGGCGTTGTACCCGTCAGACTCTTGTGTCTTGACCTGGGTAACCACGCAGGGACCAGCTTCAATGATGGTACAAGCGGTTTGCTTGCCATCAGGACTGAAGATGCTGGTCATCCCGATCTTTTTACCAATAATACCTTTCATCGTATTTACAGTTTGTGCCCTGTAAGGTTAAAGAGACAGTTCCGATGAAAGTTTGATCGGATCTTCAATCCCCGTTTGCTGTTGACCTTTTCCTTTTGTTCACCGAAGCCTTGGCGAAGGTGAATTTTGTTCACCGGAGCCTTCATGAGGTGAATTTTGTTCACCGGAGCTTCATCGAAGGTGAGTGATAACCACCTTCGCTAAAGCTTCGGTGGTCGATGGAAGTACCAACAGTAAACTAACCTCGAAGGGCTAGTTCATATTTAAATGTTGTTTAAATATCCGCCGCTTTTTGAGCGACGCTTAACTCAGCGCTGCTTTGTGAACCGCCACCGGCGGATCAGTTTGCAGATAAGTTGTAAAAGAGCTTCTATGAAAAAACCCTGCTGTAATGCGTTGCATCACCTGCAGGGCGATTCGTCATGCTTTGATCTCCACTTCCACACCACTGGGAAGGTCGAGCTTGCTCAGCGCGTCCACGGTACGGCTGGAAGAGGTGTAAATGTCCAGCAGGCGCTTGTGTGTGCTTAACTGGAACTGCTCACGGCTCTTCTTGTTCACGTGGGGGGAACGCAGAACGGTAAAGATTTTCTTACGCGTAGGTAAAGGAATAGGACCTGTTACTACGGCACCTGTGCTGCGCACGGTTTTTACGATCTTCTCGGCAGATTTGTCTACCAGGTTGTGATCGTAAGACTGTAATTTGATTCTAATTCGCTGAGACATACATCAAAACCCATTTTTCTAATGGGGATGCAAAGGTAGGGGATCGTGCGGTTTGTACAAAAGAAATCGGAAAGTTTTTTGGGAGAATTTGAGGGCGGCTGCACCGGTTGGGTTTCAAAGAGATTAATTCTTTGATAATCAATATGATATTCGCGCAGCGGGCGCGGAGGGCGCAGCGATAAAAATCATCTTCTGGATTCGAGCACATCCCCTGTAATACCGGATGGGGATTCCTCCCCAACTGCATTGGGGACGGGAATGACAAAAACGACTATACCGCTTTCCGACTGCCGGGCTTTCTGACTTCCGGCTTTCCGGACTGAATTCCTTTCCGCCTTCCCGCTTTCCCGGCAAAACAGGTTCCTCGCTGCGCTAAGGTTCCTCGCTGCGGTAGGTTCCTCGCTTCGCTAAGGTTCCTCGCTTCGCTAAGGTTCCTCGCTTCGCTAAGGTTCCTCGCTTCGCTAAGGTTCCTCGCTTCGCTAAGGTTCCTCGCTTCGCTAAGGTTCCTCGCTTCGCTCGGAATGACAGTTTTTTGTTTTTAAACAATCGCGAAGCGTGGCAGCTGTCTAATTGGCAGCCCCCTCCCCTTCGCGGGGGGAAGGTCCCGATTGTATTTTCATCTTCACATCTCCACATCTCCACATCATCACATCATCTTCCTCCCGGAGGACAATGCTCTTTCAGATAATTCGTGTACAGCGTACCCAAATGCCGGCCCGTGCCCGCGCCTTCGCTGATGCTGTGGGTGCGGTTGGGATAGCTCATGAGCTGGAACCGCTTGTTGTATTTCACGAGTTCGTTGATGAGCATTTCGGCGTTGTTGTAGTGCACGTTATCGTCACCGGTACCGTGGATATAGAGGAGATTCCCGGTCAGGTTCTTTGCATAGGTGATCGGGGATCCCTTTACAAAATCCTCCCGGTTTTCCTGGGGCAGGCCCATATAGCGCTCCTGGTAGATATTATCATACGTGAGCTGGTTGCCCACGGCCGCTACGGCGATACCGGTCTTGTAGATCTCCGGAAACTGGAACATCAGGTTGAGAGTGGCTGATCCTCCCCCACTCCAGCCCCATACTGCTATGCGGCTGGTATCCACATAATTCCATTTCAGGATCTCTTTGGCGGCCAAAGCCTGGTCGCGGATATTCACCGTACCGATCTTGCGGTACACCACTTTGCGCCATTCGCGTCCTTTGGGAACAGGCGTGCCGCGGTTATCGATGGAGATATAGATATAGCCGTCTTTCGCCATGCTGCCCTGATAGAGGAAATTATAATCCGCCCCCCATTGGTCTTTTACGTTCTGTCCCCAGGGTTCGGTATATACATAGAACACCACAGGGTATTTTTTTGTGGGATCGAAATTATCCGGCATCACTTTCCAGGCATCCATTTCCACGCCTTCGGAAGTGGTGACTTTAAAGAACTCCACTTTGCTTTTTGATTTATCTGCAGCCGCAACTGCCTCTCCCACTCTTCCCGGACCTATTGGCGTATGGTCGGGCAGGGAAACCATCTCATTGGAAGGTGGTGTGTAGTAATTGGAGAAACTGTGCTGGGCAAATTTTCCCGTGGGCGACAGATCGTATTCGTGTGTGCCATTCTGGTTCAGGGGGGAGATCCGCTCGGCTTTACCCTTTCCATCAAGTTTGATGCGGTAGAGGTATTGCTGCGTGGCGTTTTCAGGAGAGGCCAGGAAATACAGGTAGCCTGTTTTCTCGTCAATGGCGGAAATATCCATCACATCGTAATTGCCCACTGTTACCAGGGTTTCTTTTTTACCATCGCGGGAAATGCGGTAGAGGTGGCGCCAGCCGTCTTTCTCCGAAGGCCAGAGGAATTCCTTGCCATTGCTGAGCCAGTCCCAGCCGCCATTGATATAATCATTATCCCAAAGCTGCTGGATATCGATCCAGGCCGGGTCGGTTTCTTTATAGATGGGATTCACGGCTCCTGTAGCAGCTTCACAGAGCAACAAGGTGCTTTCGTTCTGCTTGCGGTTGAGGTGCTGTACGATCAGCTGGTTGCTGTTGGCGGCCCATTCCATGCGGGGCACATAGCTCTGCAGTACGGGATCGGTGGGGATCTGCATCCACTGGATCTTGCCACCTGTTGCGGCCACTACCCCGATCTTAAAGGGTGATGGGGCTTCTCCGGCGATGGGGTATTCCACCGGCACGGCTACCGGATAAATGGAATCGGTATTGTTGATCATCAGGTAATCCCTGGTGCCGCGGGCATCGATCTGCCAGAAGGCAATGGATCTGCTGTCGGGACTCCAGCGGAAGCCGTCGCGACAGAAGAACTCTTCTTCATAGGCCCAGTCGAAGGTGCCATTGATGAATTTGCGGTTGCCATCGGTAGTGAGGGCGGTGATCTGTCCGCTGGCAAGGTCTTCGACATACAGATTGTATTCGCTCACATAAGCCACTTTCTTGCCGTCGGGCGAGAATTTGGCGAACATGAGGGAACTGGCGGGACGGCCCTTGCCGAGCTGTTTCAGCGATTGATCATCCCTGTTATAGACCCAGTAGTCGCCGCGGGTATCGAGGCGCCATACTTTCTTGGTATTGGTGTAGACCAGCATTTTCCGGCCATCATCAGAAAAACTATAGTTGCGTATCTGGAGGTTTTTGGTTTGTCCCTGCGGGGTCAGCTGCTGTTTGGTCACCAGCACGGAGCGGCTGTTGAGGGGCAGCAGGTAGGATACGATCTCCCCGCCTTCATTCTTGTAATAGCCGGTGCCGTCGGGGGTCCATTTGATGGGCTGGGCAAAGGAGAAAAGAGAGAAGAGGGCGAGTGTGCTTAGGAGGAAAAAACGCAGCAAGCGCATAATAATGATTTTGATTCAAGTTAATGAAAATGCGGGATTCAAGGTTAGATTTGGATGAGCGGTGGGGATGTGGAGATGTAATCCCGCCCCTTACTGTCATTCCCGCGAAGGCGGGAATCCCCTCCCTAATAGCCAATACCGCGCTTCTTATGCAGTCAGGCGGGAATCCCCATCAATTTATTTCAACTGCCTTCAAGTTGTATTTTACAATTAGCATCCCATTTACATTCTTAGTTACTTGTGGAATGAAAACAGGTGGCGCAACCTATATAATGTCTAATAAATGGAAAAATGTCTTATATATTGGCGTAACAACTGATCTTATAAGAAGAGTTTCAGAGCATAAGTCGAATACAGACCGGAATACTTTTACGGGTAAATACTCTTGTAATGTATTAGTATACTATGAAAATCACCCCAGGATCGAGGATGCTATTCGTAGGGAAAAACAGTTGAAGAAATGGAATAGAGAGTGGAAAGAGAATTTGATCAATAGTTGTAATCCAGGTTGGGCTGATCTGTATGATTCATTGTTTCGTAAATGAGG
>JBGAQC010000032.1:0-12867 GCA_044220945.1 Chitinophagaceae bacterium
GGCAACAGGTTCCAGTTGCTGCGTAGCGATCCGCCGGTCGGCCAATTGTTGTGCCAGCAGGGCACGGTCTTCAGGCAAAAAACGGGCAAACAGGGCAGGGTCTATATAGGTTGTGCTGATATCATCCAGATAATCGGTAAACAGGCGCCGGTAGAGCCATTCCATACGCAGCATCCAGCGCGGATGAAGTTCCAGCCGGAGTCCGGCACCAAAGAGCAGGTTGAACTGGTGAAGTGAATAGGGTTTGCGGGAAGGATATTCCGCAAAACCCTGTCCTTCTGTATGCAAGGGCGCAAGGTCATGCCAGTTGTTCTGAAAGTAAGCCTGGGGATTAAAATGATAATAGCCTAGTCCTGCCAGCAATACCGGGTTGACGGTGTGGATGGTTTCACTGTTTAACCAGGCGAGCGGCTCCCACACATTCACTAAGGAACATTCCAGCAGCGGTGAGCGGAACTGGAGGTTCCGTTGCAGCCTTTGTAATCCACCTGCAGTACTGTTACTGTCGGCACCCTGCAGTTGTCCATAACCCAGTTGAACACGCAGACCCCAGCCATTGGCTATGCCGGCTTGCAGATAGGCGGAACCAAAAGGCCTGTTGTTTTTAAAGGTTAGCCGCCTGCCGCTGTACCCATCCAGATCGGTAAAGGCCTGCAGCAGGCCCATGCCGGAACCTGTTTCAAGCAATACAGGAGGTTCCAGATAGTGGTCTTTGTAGAAATACGTTTGTGCCTGGAGCGACTGGTACATCACAAAAGGCAGAAGAGGTAAGATCTTTTTCATGGCGTTGGGTTGAACCTTGAAAATGATCTTTTACCGGAGAGCAGCAAATGGAAAAAAACGGTTGTACCCGGTGCAAAAAAATTTAACCAAAATGTTTCTGATAATATTTACAAGCCGCCTGTATGCCGCATTGCGCACATTTGGGGTTGCGGGCCAGACAGGTATACCGCCCATGCAGGATCAGCCAGTGGTGGGCTTTATGTACCAGATCCTGAGGAATGTATTTGATCAGTTGTTTCTCGGCTGCCAGTGGTGTTTTGGCCCCAACGGTTAATCCAATGCGGGCAGATACGCGGAATACATGTGTATCTACAGCCATATTGGGCTGCTGGTCAATTACCGATGTAATGACATTGGCTGTTTTGCGTCCAACGCCGGGTAATTGAACCAATTCATCAACGGTAAGCGGCACTTCGCCCTGGAATTGATCCAGCAGCATATTGGCCATGCCAATGAGGTGCTTGGTCTTGTTATTGGGATAGGAAATACTCCGGATCAGGGGAAAGAGTTCGTCGAAACCGGCTTTGGCCAGACTGGCTGCATCCGGATAACGGTCGAATAATGCAGGCGTAGTGAGGTTTACCCGCCTGTCGGTGCATTGTGCACTCAAAATAACTGCTACCAGGAGCTGGAACGGGTTGTCGTACAACAATTCCGTCTCCGCGTCGGGAGCATGTTGCAGAAAATATCCGGTAATGTACTGGAAGCGTTCTTTTCTCGTCATATAGTGAACAAGGCCTGCAAAAATAAGCAGGATTGTTCATGGGAAGATGAACAGGGTCCGGAATACAATAACGGGAAAAGGTTTAACTAGGGTTGGGAAAGCGGAGCGTTGGAGGCGACTGCCGTATACAGTGCGGCAGTATAAAATCCGACAGCAGGTTTTAATGCTGTACAGCCGGTGCGGTTTCACGCGCATAGCGTAAAACATTCAGCACGGTTTCTGTACGGGGTGATTCCATAATGCGGTCGAGATTGTGTACGGAAGTTTTGAGTACTTCCATTTTTTCGCGCAGGCTCCAGTCGTTGTGCAGGGCTTTTTCAATAGCCTCGGCTTTTTCGGGAGTGGCTTCCTGATACAAATACTGTATCAATTCCTCCGGTGTAAAGAGAACTGTCATTAGCAAACCATTTATGTCCTTTAATATGTCCGAAATGAGTCAGTTTTCGGATCCGTCCTTTTCTTAAACGGGTTTCAGTGTGGGTTATTGTGCGGGGCCAATGATAACCGGTAAGCGAATGGTCAGGGTGAAATTAAGGAAAAGATTGAATATCAGGCACTAGTAAATCTACGATTACTCGGGAATGATAAAAAGGTCTTCATTTTCTTTTTTCATCCGGTATTTTTCCCGGGCATATTTTTCCAGGGTGGCGGGATCTTGTTTCAATTGATCCAGTTCTTCCCGGGTTTGCTGAATAAGCGTAGAATAATGATCCCGGCTTTTTTCCAGTTCACGGAGCTCCTGGCGGTGGTGAAAATTGGTGAGCAGGTCGCGGTCGTCGAAGAAGGTGATCCAGACCAGAAAGCCCAGTCCGGTGAGGAAGTATTTGTTTTTCAGCCAGTTAGGTATAAAATTCAACAGGCGCATGGGATTGGACCGCTTTTTTATTTGAAAGCAGGAGGGAGGGGATCACCCTTCCTCCTGCCTGTATTTCAGGCGATTACTTACCAAATTTAATCTTTCCCTTCGGATAAATGGCGTTTGTGCCCAGCATTTCTTCAATACGGAGGAGCTGGTTGTATTTGGCCATACGGTCGGTGCGGCTGGCACTGCCGGTCTTGATCTGTCCGCAGTTCAGGGCCACTGCCAGGTCGGCAATGGTTGTATCCTCGGTTTCGCCGCTGCGGTGACTCATGATAGAGGTATAGCCACTGTTCTGTGCCAGCTGTACGGCATCAATGGTTTCAGTAACGGTACCGATCTGGTTCACCTTGATCAGGATGCTGTTGGCTATACCCTGATCAATACCCTGCTGGAGGCGCTTAACGTTGGTAACAAAAAGGTCATCACCTACCAGCTGGCATTTGCTGCCTACTTTATCAGTCAGTTTTTTCCAACCAGCCCAGTCGTCTTCAGCCATACCGTCTTCAATGGAAACAATGGGGTAGTTGTTCACCCAGTTGGCCCAATAGTCCACCATTTCATCGCTGCTGATCACTTTACCGGGATTGCTCTTATAGAATTTATAGGTGTTGGTCTTGTCGTCAAACATTTCACTGCTCGCTGCATCCATGGCAATGGAGATCTCTGAACCGGCTTTGTAACCTGCAGCTTCAATGGCCTGCAGTACAATTTCCAGGGCTTCTTCATTGCTCTTGATCTCGGGGGCAAATCCGCCTTCGTCACCTACGTTGGTGCTGTAGCCTTTTTTCTTCAGCACGCTTTTCAGGTGGTGGAAGGTTTCCACACCCCAGCGTAAGCCTGTGGCAAAGTCGGGAGCACCTACGGGAACGATCATGAATTCCTGGAAGTCGATCTTATTATCGGCGTGCACACCACCATTGAGGATATTCATCAGGGGCATGGGCAGCACTTTCGCATTGGCACCACCGAGGTAACGGTAGAGCGGCAGTCCGCTTTCCTGTGCAGCTGCTTTGGCAACCGCCATAGATACCGCCAGTGTGGCGTTGGCGCCCAGCTTGCCTTTGTTTTCTGTTCCGTCGATCTGGATCAGCTGGCTGTCAATATAAGCCTGGCGGTCCACTTCGATACCGATCAGCTGGTCGGCAATGGTATCATTTACATTGGCTACGGCTTTCAGCACACCACGACCCAGGAATTGTCCTTTGTCGCCATCACGGAGTTCAACCGCTTCGTGTTTACCAGTGGAGGCACCGGAAGGAACAGCAGCACGGCCGAGAATACCGTTATCGGTGATCACATCCACTTCTACAGTGGGATTACCGCGGCTGTCTAATATCTGTCTGGCATGAATTTCTGCAATGTAGCTCATACGATCTTTTTAGTAATTGGTTAAGTGCGTTTTTACGGGGGCAAAGGTATTGAAAGTTTCGGGTATGCCCTTATGAAGCAGCCAGTAAATCCGGATTACTAAACTAAAGTTTGTTAGCCTTGCTGTTGCGGACTGGTCAGCTGGCGGAAAATGGCTTCCAGTTGCTGCGCCTGCTGGCTCTGCAGGGAAACGATATTCAACTGGTGGTGGAGGCAATGTTCCAGTAACTGGCGTTTGAGGGTATCGGGATGTTCAGTGGTGAAGATCCAGGTTATTCCGTCGGCCTGGAGCTGTCCGTTAAAAGCAGCAAAGGAATCAGCCGCTGTTTTTTCTTTCAGTTGCAATACTACTTCGTTGGTATTGTTTTGTTGCAGCAATCCGCTGAGCTGGCTGTCTGCCACCAGCTGGCCTTTATTAATGATCACCACCCGGTTGCAAAGGGCTTCCACTTCCTGCAGAATATGGGAGGAGAAGAGTACGGTCTTGTTTTTTCCCAGCGAACGGATCACTTCCCGGATCTCGATGATCTGGTTCGGATCGAGTCCGGTAGTCGGCTCATCCAGGATCAGTACTTCCGGATCATGCAGCAAGGCTGCTGCCAGGCCTACACGTTGCTTGTAACCTTTGGATAACTGCCCGATCTTCTTGGAAGATTCCGGGGTCAGTCCCACCTGAACGATAACTTCTTCTATCCGGGCTTTTTTTTCGGCAACTCCATGGATATCTGCAATGAAGTGGAGGTACTCACGGATATACATATCGTAATACAGTGGATTCGATTCCGGCAGGTAACCGATCTTCTGCTTGCCAGCCTGCGGGTCTTTCACCACATCCACGCCGCAAACCGCCACCTGTCCGCCATCGGGCTGCAGGTATCCGGTAATGATTTTCATGGTGGTGGATTTGCCCGCCCCATTGGGACCAAGAAAGCCAACGATCTCGCCTTTATTGACGGTAAAGGAAATATTGTTTACGGCTTTCTGTTCGCCATACTGCTTGGTGAGTTGTTCAATGGTGATGGACATACTGCAAACCTACAAATTTTAACGGGAAGGCTGATCACTTACAGCTACAGCGATCCACGAATCTGCCGTGCCGTAATACAGGAACCAGCGGTTTTTATAAAAGGCCAGCCCTTCTATAAAGCAGACATGGTTCACCTGTCCGTTGATCTCATACGGTTGTTCCGGTTTCAGGAACCAGCTGTCCAGACGTTGCAGCACTTTACCCGGTGCTGCCGGATCCAGCAGGATCTGTGAAGGGGCATAGGTGCCTTCTGCGAGCGTGGTATCGCCTTTGGAAGGAACATTTCGGCAATTATACAGCAGGAGAATACCGTCTTTTGTAATCAGGGCAGGCGGACCCGGTTCCACGAGGTCGCTGTCGAATTTTCCTTTGCGCGGACCAAATACGGTTTTTGGTTTTCCGGTACTGTCGGTAACCGGCGTCCAGTGAATGCAGTCTTCACTCTCTGCAAGGAAAATATCGGTGTCCCCGAAATACATCTGGTATTTCCCATTGATGCGCGTGGCGATGATGCGGCTGCCCTGCAGCTTGCTGATGATGCTGCCCGATTTACTCCAGAGGGAAATCCATTTTTCTCCAAAGGCCAGTCCATGTTTGGTCCAGTGGTAGAGGTCGGTGGAACTGGCCACCATCAACCTTGCCTTGTCGCCGTCATAGGAGGTATAAGTCATGATATACCGGCCGTTACTGTCTTCTGTAATACGGGGATCTTCGCAACCGCCTTCCCACTCATAGCGGGCCAGACTGTCTTTATCCGGATAGAGCACCGGATTGGCGGTACGGTGAAAACGGAGACCATCCGTACTCCAGGCCAAACCAATACGGGAAGTACCTGCAAAACGCCCGATCACATCTTCAGCGCGATAGAGCAGGAAGAGGGTATCGTGGCGAACCACGGTAGCGGGATTGAATACATCCTTGGCTTCCCAGGCCACGCTGCTGTCGCGCAGCGGACAATGGAATAAAGTGGTGGAGTCGGCCGCCAGTACGGGATTGAGGGAATCCACTTTCTGAAAGGGCAGCAGGGCCCAGGAGGTGCCGGTTTCCTGCTGGTTACAGGAGAGCATTCCGGCAATGCAGAAAAAGAAAAATATTTTTTTCATACTACAACTGATCAGAATGCATTGATCAGGCTGTAATATAAAGGAATTCCGACCACAATATTGAAAGGGAAGGTGATGGCCAGTGCCATGGGTATATAATAGCCGGGATCCGACTGCGGAACGGTAAGCCGCAGTGCGGCCGGCACGGCAATATAGGAAGCGCTGGAGGCCAGTATGGCCAACAGGAAGATATCTCCGGTAGATGCATCAAAGTATTTTCCCAATAAGATGGCGATCACCGCATTGAAAACCGGGATCAGGATACCGAAGAGGGTAAGAAATGCGCCGGCTTTGCTGAAGGCCTTGATGCGCCGGGTGGCGGTTATACCCATATCCAACAGGAAAATGGCCAGGAATCCTTTGAAGATATCACTGGTAAAAGGCTTGATGCCCTCAGCCTGTTTCTCATCGGCTACAATACCGATGATCAGGCTGCCCAGGATCATGAGAACGGAACCATTGCTGAACGCTTCCCGGAGAATGAAGGCAGGGGAATGTCCGGTGCTGTTTTTTTCCTTACTGAAGAACCGGATCAGGAGCAGGCCTACAATAATGGCGGGCGACTCCATCAGTGCCATGGAAGCTACCATATGTCCTCCGAATTCCACCTGTTTATCCGAGAGAAAACTGCAGGCGGTTACAAATGTTACTGCACTTACGGATCCATAGGTCGCTGCAATGGCACCGGCATTATACACGTCCAGTTTTTTCCGGAGAATAAAAAAAGTATATACCGGAACAGCGAGTGCCATGAAAACAGACAGCAGGAGCGTGGTCACTACTTCACGGGTAATGCCGCTGTGACTCAGCTCCATGCCGCCTTTGAATCCGATAGAAAAAAGCAAATAGAGTGAAATGAACTTGGCGCTCTGGGCGGGTATTTCAAGATCTGATTTGATCAATGCTGCCACTACACCTAAAACAAAGAACAGTAATGTGGGGTTGGTGAGATTACTGATCAATATTGAATAATCCATCCGGAGTGCTGTTCATTTAAAGGTTATCGTATTCGTATAATTCGTCGAGGTGATCATCCGGTCCCATTTCACTCACAGGCTTGATGATACCATCGTGCAGGTCGTACACCCAGCCATGCAGGTAGGGGTGTTTCTCGTATTTCCAGGACTTTTGGATAATGGAGGTTTTGGCCAGGTTCAATACCTGTTCCTGCACATTCAGTTCCACAAGGCGGTTGACCCGTTGTTCTTCGTCCTGTATGTGGTCAAACTCTTCGCTGTGGATCCTGTAAACATCCTTGATATTCCGCAGCCATTTGTTGATGATGCCCACACTGTGGCGGCTCATGGCGGTTTTTACACCTCCGCAGCCATAATGGCCGCAAACAATGATGTGTTTTACTTTGAGTACGTTAACGGCATACTCCAGCACACTAAGCAGGTTGAGGTCGGTATGCACCACCATATTGGCGATATTGCGGTGGATGAAGATCTCTCCGGGCTGTGTGCCGGTGATCTCATTGGGCGGAACCCGCGAATCGCTGCAGCCGATCCAGAGGAATTCGGGTGTTTGCACATGCAGCAGCCGGTCGAAGAACTGGGGATCTTCGTTCAGGGTTTCTGCTGCCCAGGCTTTATTCTGTAAAAGGAGTTTTTCGTATGATTTCATGTCGGTGTTTATTATACAATTAAAAAAAGCGGTTTGTTTAGCCTTTCGGTCCTTTTCCACTTAATTTCTGCAAAATTCAGGGTTTCGGGCCGATGAAAGGCTGTTTTACAGGTCTTTATTACCGGCAGCGGGATCAAAACGGCTGTAGCCGGAACCATTATTCTGGGTATAAGAGAGGTTGAAGCCCTGGTTTTTCAGCAGGCTCCGTTTCAACTCCACCGTAATATTCTTGAGGTGGGCATGCTGGATAAAATCCTCGATCACTTCCACCACATCCTTGTCGATGAAATCGGCCCGGCTGGCATCAATGAGTACAAAAGCATTTTCCGGAACCTCTTCCAGCTTGTATTTAATGATCGGTTTATTGAGGAAGGACACATCTTTCCGGAGCCGGAAGAGGAAATTATTGCGGTCGTTCACCACGAACACTGAAGAGCGGAAGTTGCTCCGGATCACAAAGAAGAGGCCGACCACAATACCAATCAGAACGCCGATCAGCAGATCGGTAAGGAGGATGGCCAGTACAGTAATGGCAAAGGGCAGGAACTGGTCCCATCCCTTTTTAATATACTTGCGGAATAATTCCGGTTTGGCCAGCTTGTATCCGGTATAAATCAGAATGGCAGCAAGGGCCGACTTGGGGATCAGGTTCAGCAAGCCGGGGATCAGGGCTACACTCAGTAACAGGAAAACGCCATGAATTATGGCAGATTGTTTGGTGCGTGCTCCGGCATTTACGTTGGCAGAAGAACGGACGATTACACTGGTTACCGGTAAGCCACCGAGCAGGCCAGAAACAATATTGCCAACCCCCTGTGCTTTCAGTTCGCGGTTAGTGGGGGATACCCGCTGGTAAGGATCGAGGTCATCCACCGCTTCCAGGCTCAGCAGGGTTTCCAGACTGGCCACCAAGGCCAGGGTTCCACCGGTGATCCATACCTGCTTATTGGCCAACTGCGACCAGTCGGGAAACCGGAAAAAAGAAAGGAATTCTACTGTACTGGCAGCAATCGGGATATTCACCATATGTTCCGGATCAATGGAATAGGCAGAGCCGCGCGATTTGAAAAATTCATTGAGCCCTACACCCAGCAGCACCACTACCAGAGGGGCGGGTATCAGTTTGATGAACCCCTTCTTTCCGGTACTGAACGACTCCCAGAAGAACTGGAAGGCGAGGGATAAAACGCCGATCAGCACGGCCAATGGACTCAGGAATCCCAGTGCATGGCTGAGTGAACTGAACGTATTGTCCGAATCATTCTGGAGGAAACTTTCATCCCCTTCAAAGTCTTTGTCGTAGCCGATCAGGTGCGGGAATTGTTTCAGGATCAGGATCAGTCCGATCGCGGCCAGCATGCCTTTGATCACACTGCCGGGTACATAATCGCCGATCACGCCGGCTTTGATGAAACCGAGTATGATCTGGAATACCCCGCAAAGCACTACTGCGAGGAGGAAGGCTTCAAATGCCGGCAGTTTTAAAATGGCTGCGGCTACAATGGTGGTTAAACCGGCAGCCGGACCACTCACGCTGAGTTGGGATCCGCTGAGGGTGCCGATGACGATACCGCCCACAATGCCGGCGATGATGCCACTGAACAAAGGTGCCTGGGAGCCCAGTGCAATTCCCAGGCAAAGCGGCAGCGCAACAAGAAACACGACCAGCGCCGCGGGAATATCATTTTTTAAGGAACGCAGATAAGAATGAGACATACTCATGTAAGGTTGTAATAATGAAACAGTCGGGTAGCCGGCTGCAGTTAAGATAAATGTTGTAAGGGATACTGGGAAAGGCTCAGCAGCGGTCTGGAGGAGGACTTACGAATGCAGCAGCACGGCTCAGTAATGCCGAACTGTTCATATCAGGAAAATCAGTGGAAAGGGTAAGCGTCAGCGCGACAAGTTCTTCCGGTTCGTGCAGGAATTCTTCAGAAAAACTGTTGGGATTGTCGGGGACCTTCTCATCCGGAAAAGCATTGTTCTGGCTGTTTCCGGCACTGGTTGTAGCTGCACCCCTTTTTTCAATAACAGCACTGCTGTATACCACAAAATTCAGTGTGGTCAGGAAGGCCAGCAGGGCCATCATGAGCAGCACTCCGGTAAACCGGAAAATGGATTTTATGGTTGACGGGTTCAACAAAAAAAGCGTTGTGGAGGGCAAATCTAATGAATGCCTTTCACAACGCACAATTATCTGTCGGGTAAACGATCAATGGCGGAAATGGCGCTGTCCGGTCATGACCAGTGCCAGCCCGTTTTCCTGGCAGTAAGCAACAGAGTCTTTATCCCGTACGGATCCTCCGGGCTGGATAAATGCTGTAATACCCGCCTGATGACCCAATTGCACACAATCATTGAAGGGGAAGAAGGCATCGCTGGCCATTACAGCTCCTGTAAGATCGAACTGGAACTGGCGGGCTTTTTCCACGGCATGTCGCAGGGCGTCAATACGGCTGGTCTGCCCGCAACCTTTGCCGATCAGCTGCCGGCCTTTTACCAGGGCAATGGCATTCGACTTCAGGTGCTTGCACACGAGGTTGGCAAATACCAGGTCTTCTTTTTCTGTTGCTGTTGCAGGGCGGGCACCCACTTCATCCCATTGGGTGAAGTTGCCTTCGTCCGTTCCCTGGATCAGTACACCATTGAGCAGTGATTTATACTGGTCTTTTGCAGAGGATGATTTCTTCTGCTGTAACAGGATCCGGTTCTTTTTCGTTTTCAGGATCTCCAGGGCATCTGCATCGAAGGAAGGCGCGATCAATACTTCAAAGAAGATCTCATTGATGGCATCTGCCGTGGCTTTATTGACCGCTGCATTGCAGATCAGTACGCCACCAAATGCGCTTTCCGGATCACCGGCCAGCGCTGCGGCCCAGGCTGCTTCCACCGTTGGCCTGCTGGCAATACCACACACATTGGTATGCTTGATGATCGCGAAGGTTGTATCTGAGAATTCACGGATCAGCTGAACCGCTGCATCTACATCCACGAGATTGTTGTAAGAAAGTTCTTTACCGTTCAGCTGTTCAAAAAGTTCATTAAGGTTCCCAAAGAACATGGCATGCTGGTGCGGGTTTTCGCCATAGCGCAGCGAGCGGGAATCGGGAACTGAGGTGTGGAAAAAAGCATCGGGCTTCGGATTGAAATAGCGGGAGATGGCTACATCATAGTGTGCTACAATTTCAAAAGCTTTTGCCGCATAAGCCTTGCGTTGTTCGATTGTGGTGGTTCCCGACTGGGATTGGAGCAGTTCCACCAGCCCGGCATAATCCTTCTTTGCAGCAATCACCAGTACGTCCCGGAAATTCTTGGCAGCACCACGTATCATGGAAGGTCCGCCGATATCGATTTTTTCAATAATGAGTTGTTCTTCTGTGGTTGAGGCTACCGTTTCTTCGAATGGGTAGAGGTCAACGATCACCAGGTCGATTTCGGGGATCTGGTATTGCTTCATTTCTTCCAGATCCCTGGCAACATTGCGCCGGCCCAGGATACCACCGAATACCGCAGGATGCAGGGTCTTCACACGGCCGCCTAAAATGGATGGATAGGTAGTCAGTTGTTCCACTGGTACAACAGGGATATTCAGTTTTTCGATGAATTGCTGTGTGCCACCTGTTGAATAGAGGGTAACACCCATTTTATGTAATTGCCTTACAACGGGTTCCAGGCCATCCTTGTAGAATACGGACAACAGTGCTGATTGAATTTTTTTCTGCATAAAGGGAAATGAAGCGTGAAGATGTCGTTTTCGAAGGCGCAAATGTACGCTACCGCAGGGGCATCACAAAGGCGCCCTTATCCACAAGATGATGACAGGGTATGCTGTTTTCCCTGCAGAAAGCCTCCCAGATAGCAGCTTTTCGCGGGCTGATCCGGCTTCCGATGACTACCCGGCAGACGGGCAGCTGTGCAACGAGAAGCGGAAGATCTGGTGGTGACCCATTGCAAACCCATAGTATACAGGGCTTTCCGCTGCTGCCAGGAGGCCATTCACGGATTGGCCCGTTCACCTGCAACAGTGTATATGAACCCAGATCCATGAAGCGGTTCGCCGTGGGCGCCAGGAAGCTGGAATCGGAATGGGTGCAGCGGAAAAACCTGTGGCAGGCTTGTCGCCAGGATAACAGGTTTTTGACTCCGCTTGTATCCCTGACATCCAGTGCCAGTGCATTGGTCCCGGAAATAACATCTGCAGCATCCTGCTGGCGGTCCGGATAAATGACCAATACCGTCTGCCTTTGCTGCTGCCGGAATTCAGCTAAACGGTGTATGCCCAGCACCAGTGCAATTGCCAGCAAGAGCCAGATGAACTGGCGTTGTCTGCCTATCCAGCACCAGTACCAACAGGCGATCATCCCGTAAATCAGCAAGGCCTGAAAGACGGAAACCTGCAGGGGTGACCATAATGCGCCGGGTAATGCTTGAATGAATTCCATACTGTGGTTCATGAGCTGGATTCCTTTTTCAAGCAGCTGCCCCAGAAAGGCAGAAACCGGTACGATTCCGAACAGGAGCTCCACAGCAATTGCGATGAACAGCAATAAAGTGGATAAGGGAACGGCGATCAGATTGGCCGGCAGGAAGTAAACCGGAAACTGGTGAAAGTAAAACAGGCTTAACGGGAAAGTGAGAACCTGTGCGGCAAGGGTAACAGCAATGGTTTTCCATACCAGGTCTGCAGCCCTGTTCCGGAACCAGAGGAGATGGTAAAGGGGTTGATAAAAGAGGAGCAGACTGAGTACGGCAGCATAAGAGAGCAGGAAGCCGGCATCATGCAGATAACCGGGTTTAAAACAAAGCAATACAAAGGCAGAAGCAGCCAGCCCGTTCAGGGAAGGCATCTTGCGGCTGAAAAACTGCTCGCCACTCAGGAAGCTGAACATAACAGCTGCCCGCAGCACAGAAGGTCCCGCACCGGTCAGCAGGCTGAAGGCCCAGATCCCAAGGATGGACAGCAGCGGTTTTATCCAGTATAACCGGCCTGAAAGGGGCAAAGCCGACAGTACAAGGGAGATGATCCAATAGATCAGCCCCAGGTGCATACCAGATATGGCAATCACATGTGAAACCCCGGTCGCTGCATAGGTCTGTGCCAGCTCCGGATCCAGTTCCGCCTTGAATCCTACCAGCAGTGCTGCTGCCATACCGGCAGCCTGCGGGTCTGTCATGCGTTGCCGGAGCATACCGGATAACTTTTCCTGCCACCGGGAAAAAACGGATGTTGTTTTTATTCGCTTGTTTGATGCCGTTATATTCAATACACGATAACGTCCCTTGTTTGCATACAACTGGTGATGGATGCCCTGTTGCCGGCACCAGGCGGCAAAGTCGAAGGCCCCGGGAATATTTTGTGAACGGATTTCATGCG
>JBGAQC010000002.1:0-325414 GCA_044220945.1 Chitinophagaceae bacterium
AGGTTGCGGATCACAGGAATAGAGGCGCAGGCTGATGCTTCATACAGCAACGACAGTCCTGTCTGTTGCTGCAGCTCCAGCAACTGGGGCAGGTGCTCTGCCAGCATTTTCTTGCTGGCACTGACCACTTCTTTTCCGTTATTCAATGCCGTAGATACAATTTCATATGCCGGTTCACTTTCATTGATCACTTCGACGATCACATTGATCTCGGGGTCATTCAGGAGCAGGTTTTTATCTGTGGTGAACAGGGAATCCGGCGCATTCCGTTGCTTCGAAGCATCCTTGATACAGATCCGCTTGATGGTGGCTTTAAGTGAAGGTGTTTGTTGCAATACACGGTAAAGGCCCTCCCCTACTACGCCGAATCCGAATAATCCGATTGTTAACTGTTTCTGACTTTCCATAATTACTGATGAACCACTTTTAAATGATGAGAAGATGATGAATGATCGATGAACTGCTGCAGGGCCTTTTCGATTTTCTCGTATTCCAGCAAAAAGCCGTCATGCCCGAAATCGCTGGCAATGGTCAGCAGTTCAGCGCCCGGGATCTGCTGTTGCAGGTACTCCTGCTCGCTGATCGGATACAATACATCCGACTGGATACCGATGACGAGTGTCCGGGCCTTTACCTGTTTCAATGCTGCAGCCACGGATCCGCGGTTGCGGCCTACATCGTGACTGTCCATTGCCTGGGTAAGCCGGTAATAACAATGCGCCTGAAACCGGTTGACCAGTTTCAGCCCCTGGTAGCGCTGGTAATTATCTGCTGCATATATGACTTCCTCCCCCAATGCCATGAACTTCTTGTCGCGGGGCTGGGTAATGCCGTAACCATTATAGTGACGGTAGGATAATAACGCAATAGAACGTGCTGCAGCAAGGCCTTTCTGCCCGGCTTCCGGATGACGTTCATTAAAACTGCTGTCTGCCTCCAGCGCCATACGCTGTGAAGCATTAAAGGCAATACCCCATGGACTCAGCACCGCATTCGTAGCTATGGGAACAATATGCTCAAAACGCTCCGGTTCCTGGATCGCCCATTCCAGCAACTGCATGCCACCGGTACTGCCCCCCAGTCCCACAAAGATTTTTTCAATCCCCAGCGACTGGCAGAGTAACCCGTAGCCTGTTACCATATCCCGGATCGTGAATACCGGAAAATCCAGGTAGTAGGGGGTTCCGGTTTGTGGATTTATACTCAACGGGGAACTGCTGCCATAAGGGCTACCGGGCTTGTTCACACAAATGATGAAATAGCGGGCCGGATCCAGATACTTCCCTTCCCCTACCAGGCCCGGCCACCATTCGGCCGGATTACTGTTCGCGGTAAGTGCATGGAAGATCCAGACCACATTATCCTTGCGGGCATTGAGCTTGCCGAGTGTGGTATAAGCCATTTCCAGCCGGGGAAGGGATTTCCCGCTCTCCAGCCGGAACGGCTGATCATGAATAAACAGTTGCGTCGACATACAGCAAAAAAAGATTAACCTACCAGTTCATTGGAAAAAACCTGGGAAAATGCCTGTTCAAAATCGGCTTTGATATCTTCAATATGTTCAATGCCCACACTGATCCGGATCAGGTTGGCCAGCACACCACTGGTTTCACGTTCCGCATCACTGAGCTGCTCATGTGTGGTGGATGCCGGATGGATGGCCAGTGTTTTGGCATCTCCGACATTCGCCAGATGGCTGACCAGTTTCAGCGAGTCAATGAATTTCTTGCCATTGGCCACACCGCCTTTAATGCCAAACTGCAACACTCCACCAAAACCATTCTTCAGGTATTTTTTGGCGAGTTTATGATAGGGACTGCTTTCCAATCCGGGATACCATACAAATTCCACCTGGGGGTGTGATTCCAGCCATTGGGCCAGTTCCAGTGCATTCTGCACATGGCGCTCCACCCGGAGGGATAGGGTTTCCAGTCCCTGGAGTAACAGGAATGAATTAAAGGGTGATTGTGCTGCACCATAATCACGCAGCCCTTCCACACGCGCCCGGATGATAAAGGCAATATTGGGCAGGCCCAGCGGATTATTCTCCCCGAACACATCCCAGAATTTCAGCCCATGATAACCTTCAGAAGGCTCGGTGAACTGTGGAAACTTGCCGTTGCCCCAGTTATAGTTACCGCCGTCAATGATCACGCCTCCAATAGTGGTGCCATGTCCGCCGATCCATTTGGTGGCCGATTCCACAACGATATTGGCACCATGTTCGAGCGGACGGAACAGGAACCCGCCAGCACCGAATGTATTATCCACGATCAGGGGCAGATCATATTCTTTGGCAAGTGCAGCAAATTTTTCAAAATCGGGGACATTGAGACGGGGGTTACCCAGTGTTTCCAGATAAATGGCCTTCGTATTCTTGTCGATATGCTTAACAAAGCTCTCTACATCATCCCCATCTGCAAACCGGACTTCAATGCCCAGGCGTTTGAAGGCCACCTTGAACTGGTTGTATGTACCTCCATACAGGTAGGTTGTGGTGATAAAATTATCACCGGCCTGGAGGATATTATTCAGTGCAAGGAACTGTGCCGCCTGTCCGGAACCGGTAGCCAGGGCTGCCACACCACCTTCCAGGGCAGCGATCCGCTGTTCAAACACATCGGTGGTCGGATTCATGATCCGGGTATAGATATTGCCGAATTCCCGGAGACCAAACAGGTTGGCAGCATGTTCGCTGTTATTGAACCCATAGGAAGTGGTCTGGTAAATGGGAACTGCCCGTGATTTTGTGGTGGGATCGATCTGCTGTCCGGCATGCAGTTGTAAGGTTTCAAAACGATGGCTCATAAAATAAGTTTTTAGATTTTTGTTATTCGTTATAAGATGTTACCAATAAATTTCAGTTGCTGAAAAGAGGAGTGCGGCCTTGGGGACCCGAGGGTAGATATGATGAGTGGTATGCCTCAGGGCATACAACAGCAACAACAACAGCAGGCCACTGCAGGAAAAAACGTAATACGGGATGTTGTTGCCATGAAGAATAAGAGTTCCCTATAAAGGTAGTAGGGTTTTTCAGAAATCTTCTTAATGGATTTGTAAAATTCAGGTTAATGGGAGGAAAAACATCCGTCCAGCCCGGGAATACAGCGGGCTTCGCAGGTGTGGAGTAATGTGTCATGCTGAACAGTTTTTGCTCCGCTTCCGCGGAATGATAAATTGGTTAAACAGGTTCTGCACAACACTTATATAAGGCAAAAAAAAGCTCTCCCGACAGTCGTCAGAAGAGCTCATATATTGGTATACAGGTATTTCAAGCTGATCATCCGACTTATCTATCCCCATACGGGGTTGGAATTGGCACCTTGCCGCAATGTTTCCATCGCAACAGGTTGTCAAGGCTTCATCGGGCCACTCCCTCAGCCTTTCTTGATAAGTGTTGAGCAAAGAACTGATGCAAATATATGGTTTTTCCGGAATTCCAAGACAATAACAAAATCATCGCTCACGAATGTTAGTCTACAAGTTTCAGAATTTAAGATGACAATAACCTGACATTTATTGCCCGTGCTGTTGTATATTTGTCCACCAGTTTAGTAGGGTTTTAATTCTGCTGCTGGTTCGCACTATGTCTGAAGCAAAACAGATACCTGAATTGAATAGCGCTCTTGGAGGCCTGGCACCGTCGGCACAGCTGGAATGGCTGAGCCGTCGCTTTGCAGGAACAACTTGCTTTTCCACCAGTTTCAGCGAGGAAGACCAGCTGATCAGCCACTGGATCTTTACACAACAACTTTCTGTAAAGGTATTCACCCTCGATACCGGCCGCCTTTTTCCGGAAACCTACAGTACCTGGAATAATACGCTCAGCAAATACCAGGCAACCATTAAACCTTATTATCCTGATACAACAGTATTGGAAAATTATGTTGTTGCCCATGGGCCCAACAGTTTCTACGAATCCGAATCCCTGCGCAAGGAATGCTGCAGGATCAGGAAAGTGGAACCCTTGCGACGTGCACTGGCGGGACAGGAACTCTGGATCACAGGCATCCGGGCCGAACATTCGCCCAACCGGAAAGAAATGAGCCATTTTGAATGGGATCCGGTAAATCAGCTCCTGAAATTCCACCCATTACTGGACTGGACCACACAGGAAGTAAAAGCCCTGATCAACCAGGAAAACATTCCCTATAATCCCCTGCACGACCGGGGCTTTGTCAGCATTGGCTGCGCACCCTGCACCCGGGCTGTGAAACCCGGAGAGGATTTCCGTGCCGGACGCTGGTGGTGGGAAGACGCCACAAAAAAGGAATGCGGCCTGCATCTGCATGAAAACGCATCCTGATTTTTTTTGACCTGATTTCCTACTTAAAAAGTAGACTTTTAAAATATGACAATACAAGAACTGGATTACCTGGAGCAGCTGGAAGCGGAAAGCATTCATATTTTCCGGGAGATCGCCGGACAATTTGAAAATCCTGCCCTGCTCTTCAGCGGCGGAAAAGATTCCATCACCCTGGTACACCTGGCCCGGAAAGCCTTTGCACCCGGAAAAATCCCTTTCCCCCTGGTACATATCGACACCGGACATAATTTCCCGGAGGCCCTCAGCTTCCGTGATGAACTGGCCGAAGCAGTCGGGGCCCGGCTGATCGTCCGCCAGGTGGAAGACACGATCAAAACCCGGCAGCTGACTGAACCCAAGGGCAAATTTGCCAGCCGCAACTGGCTGCAGACCTATACCCTGCTCGATACCATTGAAGAATTCGGCTTCGACTGCTGTATCGGTGGCGCACGCCGTGATGAAGAAAAAGCCCGTGCCAAGGAACGCATCTTTTCAGTGCGCGATGAATTCGGACAATGGAATCCCAAACTCCAGCGTCCCGAACTCTGGAATACCTATAATGGCCGCATCCATAAAGGAGAGAATGTACGCGTATTCCCGATCAGCAACTGGACTGAACTGGATATCTGGAATTACATCCGCCGCGAAAAAATTGCACTGCCTTCTATTTATTTTGCACACGAACGTGAAGTACTGGAATACGACGGGCAGCTCATTGCCGTCTCCCCTTTTATCCAGATCGATGCAGGAGACAGAATAGCGAAACGCAGCGTCCGTTACCGTACCGTAGGTGATATGACCTGTACAGCAGCTGTACCCTCTGCCGCAAATACGCTCGATGAAGTGATCCATGAAATCATCAGTACCCGGATCTCCGAACGCGGTGAAACACGTATCGACGATAAAGTAACTGAAGCCGCCATGGAAGACCGGAAGAAAAACGGTTACTTCTGAAAACTCACACTCACTACTCACCACTCACTACTCATTATGAATCTTCTCCGCTTTATCACCGCCGGCTCCGTAGATGATGGAAAAAGCACCCTCATCGGCAGGTTGCTTTACGACAGCAAGAACATACTGGCCGACCAGCTGGAAGCCCTGGAAAAACAAACCCGTAATAAAGAGAACGGCGCCATCGACCTGGCCCTGCTTACCGACGGCCTGCGTGCCGAACGCGAACAGGGCATCACGATCGATGTGGCCTACCGGTACTTTACCACACCGAAACGGAAATTCATTATTGCCGATGCCCCCGGCCATGTGCAGTATACCCGGAATATGATCACAGGCGCATCCAATGCCAGCCTCATCATCATCCTCATCGATGCCCGTCAGGGCGTAGTGGAGCAGACCCGCCGTCATTCCATCATCGCCTCGTTGTTACGGATTCCGCATGTAGTAGTAGCCATTAATAAAATGGACCTGGTCGGCTTCGACGAGCAACGCTTCAATGATATCGTGATCGATTATGCCGCCGTGGCCCGTCAGCTCCAGCTTCCGGAAGTAACCTACATCCCCATCAGTGCATTGCTCGGAGATAATATCGTGGATACAACAGCTAATATGCCCTGGTATGAAGGTACCACGCTATTGCAGTTTCTTGAAACGGTAGACAGTACCGAAGCTGCTGCTGATACAGCCCGCTTCCAGGTGCAGCTCGTCATCCGCCCGCAAACAGCCGAACTGCACGATTACAGGGGATATGCCGGCAAAATACTCAGTGGCGTTTATAAAAAGGGAGACCAGGTAATGATACTCCCCCAGCAACAGCAATCGGTGATCAGCCGGATTGAGAGCGGGGGCAAGGAAGTGGATGCCGTATTTACTCCCCAGCCTGCAGTACTTCATCTGGCAGACGATATCGACATCAGCCGGGGGGATACCATCGTACCGGTTTCGGGTCAGCCACGACTTTCGCAGGAACAGGACGTACTGCTTTGCTGGCTCGACGACAAGCCCCTCCAAACCGGAAACAAATACCTGTTGCAGCATAACAGCCGCCTGGTGAAAACAGTGGTCCGCCAGCTCGAATATAAACTGGATGTAAATACCCTTACACAGCTGCCTGTGGAGGGTCCGGTGAAACTGAATGAAGTGGTGAAAGCAAAACTGAAAACCGCAAGCCCACTGGCTTATGACAGCTATGCAAGCCATAAGGAGTATGGCCACGCGATTTTGATTGATGAAACAAGTAACAGCACTGTTGCTGCTGTATTATTCCAATAAAAAAAGAACCGTGAATAAAGGAAAAGTGATACTGGCCGGCGCTGGTCCCGGTGATCCCGAACTCATCTCCGTAAAAGCAGCCAAAGCCCTTCAACAGGCCGATGTAGTACTGACCGACCGCCTGGTGAGTCCGCGTATACTCGAAGAATACGTACCGCTGACTGCAACCATAATCGGTGTCGGGAAAGATGGCCGGAAAAATGTATCAACACCACAGAAAACCATCAACCGCCTGCTGGTGGAATACGCCAGCCAGGGAAAGACGGTTGTACGGCTGAAAGGAGGCGACGTATCCGTATTCTCGAATATCCTGGATGAGTTACAGACCCTCGTGGAAAACGGTATCCCTTATGAGATCATACCGGGCATTTCTGCTGCACTGGGTGCTGCCGCCTATGCCGGCATTCCACTCACCGCCCGGAATTATGCCACTGCGGTACGCTTCCTCTCTTACCATCACCATGAAGTGATCCCCCGCCAATTCTGGAATGAACTGGCTTCCACCGACGATACACTGGTTTTCTACATGTCGCTCTCCACACTCGATGAAGTGATCGATCTGCTTAAAGGCAGTGGCATCAGTGGCGACAAATACATTGCCGTAATTGAGCAGGCCACTACAAAACTGCAGAATGTGTATGTGGCACCAGTATCCACAGCGCAACAACAGTTTGAAGGCATCCGTTTCACTTCACCTTCTCTGGTCATTATAGGAAGAGTGGTCGCCCTTTATGAACAATTCGCCTGGTTGCGGAACAGTGAAAGCCATCAATCTTATTTCGGACAGGATCAAACCATCTTGCAGGAAGAGGAAGAAGATCACACACCTTAACCCCTTTCATGCTAAAAGCCCCGGATTTCCGGGGCTTTTGTCAAAAGGAAAGCACGGGTAATTACCCAGGGTTGGTCAACGCTCTTATGCTGTAGTATGGACCAGTTGTTGCCGGTAATTGCGGCACCAGTCCACGAACAATACTGCTGTTTTCAAATATGCTGCTGCAAAAGCAGCTGACGGTGATTCAGTATTCATTTTCAAAACCTGTTCTTTCAGGCTTCCCCCGGGGTACAATCCCTTTTCGGAAAAATGAAGGTCAAAATCGGTAAGGATTCCGACCTGAGTATTGCACTGAACGCCTTGCTGGAGTAATAACGCTTTAGCGGCATGAACATAGGCGGCATATGCATGATAAATGGCATCTGCCCATTGCCCTGCAGCGTGTGTTTCAAGGCTACTGGCCAGTTTTTCATCCGCCTCCAGTATCAGGGTACTCACCAGGTCTACCATCACTCCGGCACATTCTCCAACTCCAATGGCCGTACTGAATTTCTCTGCCTGCCCCCAGTCCAACAATTCATCTTCGGTCACTTCATCCAGCTGGGCCAAAGGTTTCAGGAGCTCATAAAAATAAAGCTCCCCCTTAAATGTGGCATATTCGGGAAAATGTGCAGCTCCGGCACCATTTTCGAGATAATCATTAAACAGCACCCGGAGTACATCTTTGGCCCTGCGGCTGGGTACTTTGATCACTTTATCTGCAATACGGGCGGCACCGCTCCCCAAACCACCTCCACCAATCAAAACCTGCAGAGCCGGCACTACCTGGCCTTTATATTTCAGAGAACTGCCGTGAAAGCCAATCGAGGCGAGCGCATGTTGCCCGCAGGAATTCATACAACCGCTGATCTTGATGGAGATCGTTTTATCAAACAGGAACTGTGGAAATTCCTCTTCCACCAGTTCACTGAGGGCCAGTGCGGCTCCGGTACTGTTACTGATGCCCAGGTTGCAGGTATCGGTTCCAGGACAGGAAGTCACATCGGCTGCAGAGCCGAATCCAGGTGCAGCCAGTCCGGCTTCATCCAATACCCGGTATATGTAATGCAGGTGTTCCGCTTTTGCAAAACGGAATTGCAATCCCTGGTTAATGGTGATCCTGATATCATCTGCCACTACATTCCGCAGCTTCCCGATCAGGAAACGGCTGGTAGCACTGCTGATATTTCCGTTCGGCACGCGTACATGGATGGCAAAATAACCCGGCTGCTTTTGTTCTGCCACATTCGTAATCTTCCAGCGTTCAAAATGCAGGGGATCATGCAGGGCCTGTAACGGTTCCTGCAAAATATAATCGGGCAGCAGGGGTTCGGGATACGCGGCGGCATCTATTGGATAGACCTGATGGGTGAGCGCTTTAACTTCTCCGGCAACCAGTTCCTGGAATGCGATGATTCCAGTCTTACGGATAAGGAATTTGATCCGCGCCTTATGGCGACTGTTCCGTTCACCATACCGGTCAAATACCCGTAATACCCCTTCCAGATATGGAATGAGTTGTTCCGCTGGCAGGAATTCATAGGCAGTCTCTGCCAGATGTGGCTGTGCACCCAGCCCGCCCCCCAGCAAAACCTTGAAACCCCTGACGGCCTTGCCGCCCACTTCCTGTATCCGGGGGATGGCACCCAGATCGTGCATGAAGGTGTAGGCCGTATCGCGTTCACTACTGGAAAAAGCGATCTTGAACTTGCGGCCCATTTCCTGACAAACCGGTTTGCGCAGAAAAAATTCGAATACCGCTTGTGCATAAGGAGACACATCAAAGGGTTCCTCAGGATCAATACCAGCCTGTTCAGATGCTGTAATATTCCGTACAGTATTGCCGCAGGCTTCACGCAGCGTAATGGCATCCCGCTCCAGTTCAGCCCATAACTGCGGCGTCCGGTCAAGGCTTACGAAATGGATCTGTACATCCTGCCGGGTGGTCAGGTGCAGGTTCCCGGTTGAATAATCATCTGAAACGGAAGCGATCCGTTTCCATTGGGCAAAACTCATTTTACCATAGGGCAGTTTGATACGTACCATCTGGACACCCTGTTGGCGTTGTCCATATACCCCTCTCGCCAGACGAAGACTCCGGAATTTTTCTTCCGGCATCTCGCCATTACGGAAAGCATGGATCTTGCGTTCCAGGTCCAGGATGTCTTTCTCCACCAGCGGGTTCTCCAGTTCCGAGCGGAAGCTCTGCATATACAACGATTTAGCACCACTCCTAACAGGAGCAGTAATTAACCTACTATATTAGTAGACTTTCAAAATTAGGGCAGCGCTGGCTCCTGTCCAAATAAAGCAAGGCTTTCCTGTCAGCTTACGGTCATTTTCCCGTAACAAGTGTTCGTTTCCTGCGATTTGGAGGTTTTTATTTGGTAGAACTTTTTTTGTCTACTATTTTTGTAGGGTATGTATACTCAATTGCTCAGCAGGAAACTGGATGCCCTCAAGGGCAACGGCAATTACCGGTACTTCCTGGAAGTGAACCGGAGTGCCCAGCATTTTCCACGTTTCCAGTATACAGGAACAGACGGACAGCCCCGGACTGCTGTTACCTGGTGCAGCAATGATTACCTGGGCATGAGTACCGAAGAAGAAGTCATTTCCCGTACCGCATTTGTTGCACACCGGAGTGGCGCCGGCAGCGGAGGCACGCGTAATATTTCGGGAACCACCAATCACCACCGCGAACTGGAGCTGACCATTGCAAACTGGCACCAACAGGAAGCAGCTCTTTTATTTAACAGCGCCTATAATGCCAATATTACAGCCCTGATGACCCTGGGCCGGCATATCCCGGAGGTGATCTTTTTTTCTGATGAACGCAATCACGCTTCCCTGATCGAAGGCATGCGGGCCGCAGGCAATCCCCGCAGGATTTTCCGGCATAATGACCTCGATCACCTGGAAACCTTACTTGCAGCAATTCCCCTTGCTGTTCCAAAAATCATTGTACTGGAATCTGTCTATTCGATCAAAGGAACCGTTACTGACCTGCGCGCTATTCAAAGGCTGGCGGTAACTTATAACGCGTTGACTTATGTAGATGAAGTTCATGCAGCGGGGCTCTATGGCCAAACCGGTGCCGGACAGATCGAGGCACAAGGCCTCAGCGGGAAATTTGATCTGGTGAATGGCACTTTGTCGAAAGCCATTGGTTGTTTCGGTGGATATATCAGCGGTTCGGCACTGCTGATCGATTTTATCCGCAGCTTCGGACCAGGATTTATCTTCACCACTTCTTTACCTCCGGCGCTTTGTGCCGCTGCACGAAAAAGTATCGAAATCCTCATCCGGGAACCGGAACGCCGGGAACAGTTTCACCGCCAGGTGGCCGATGTCCGGCTTTCGCTCCAGGCGCATGGAATTCCCTTTATTCCGAATGAATCGCATATTACTGCCATTCCGGTAGGTGATGCCACACTGTGTAAAGCGGTTGCCGACCGTTTGCTGCAACATCATGGAATCTACCTGCAACCCATTAATCACCCCACTGTACCTGTCGGGGAAGAATGCCTGCGGCTGATCATCACTTCCCGGCACCTGCCCAAACACATCAATCATCTGATCTATGCCTTGCAGCAATGCCTGGTGTCCGCAACAATGATCCATGAATGAAAGCAATACGTATCATAGGACGGAACTCCAGGCTCTCGCTGGTCCAGATGGAACTGGTGCGTGACCGGATCCGGGAGCTGTTTCCCGATCTTCCGGTAACCCTGCTGCCCCGGAGTTCGCGGGGCGACCAGTTGCCTGATGTTCCTTTACAGACAGTGGAAGGCTCCGATTTTTTTACGCAGGATATCTTTGATGCCCTTGCAAAAAATGAAGCGGATATTGCCGTTCACTCGCTGAAAGACATGAGTGCGGCCCATTTCTTCGGTGCAAACCGCTTTGCTGTGGTAGACCGGGATGAAGTGCGTGATGTGGTGTTCTTCAATCCTGACATTGAAGAAAAACTGCAACAGGGTAAGGAGATCCGGATCGGTACCTGCTCCCCGCGCCGTGAAGAAATGGCGCTTGAATTCCTCCAAAAAGCGCTTCCCCAGACCGGCGCCTTCCGTATCACCACAAAAATCATCCGGGGGAATATCGACTCCCGTTTGCGGAAGCTGCATGAAGGCGAATATGATGGCATCATTCTCGCTGCTGCCGGAATCAACCGGCTCCTGCGCAGCAAAGCCGATCAGGCCAACCTTTGCGCTTTACTGAAAAACAAAAAACGGATGCTGCTGCCCCTCATCGAATGTGTGCCCGCTCCCTGTCAGGGCGCCATTGTTGCCGAAGCACATCCCGATAATAAGAATGCAGTACGCATCCTTCAGTCCATCAACCAGATGGACCATATGGAAGATTGTGTACAGGAAAAACAGATCGCCCTGCACTACGGCACCGGTTGTTTGCAGCGCTTTGGCGTGGCAACGATCCGTTACCAGGAGAAAAAAATCCGTTATGCCGCCGGCACGGATCAGCAGGGCCAACCCTTTACCAGTTGGAAAGTACTGCCCCCTGCCCTGCCCGAAAGAAAAAAACTATTCAGCACCACCGATCATATGGGGCGCTTTTTCGGGTATCAATATCTCCCGGAGATCAACTGTTTTCCGGAACCTGTAGCTTTTGTAGCCAACTATAAAGCGGTTACGGAACCGGCCCTACCCTGGCTCCGCCAGAAAGACATCTGGGCTTCCGGAACCAAGACCTGGCTGGAATTAGCCAAAAAAGGATATTGGGTCACCGGATCAGCAGATGCCATGGGGCTGGAAACCCTGGAGCCGGTATGGAACAGCCCGCTGTTCACCGTATCCCGGACCGGTATCCGGCTCATCACACATGAAGATGCTGCCACGCATTGGAGATCGAAAGGTTGGAAAGCGAGAGCCGTTTATCGGCTAACCGATACCGTGAACCCATTCCTGCTCCTGCAGCTGGAACAGGCCGATGCCGTATTCTGGACCAGTTTCCGGCAATTTGAACAGTACCGCACAGTGCTGAAGAAGAACCTGATACACTATTGTCCCGCCGGAGAAACCGTCACCTTATTACGTGAAGCAGGCATTGAACCTGTTGTATTCCCTCACATTAAAGCTTTTCAACAATGGAGACCAGCTGGTATCCCGCAACCTTACGCCGTTTAAGGGCCGGAGCCCAGATCCGGGAACTGACGGCTTCAGTACGGCTGTCGGAAAAACAGTTCATACAACCCGTATTCGTGGAGGACGGTCTCCGGAAACCCCGTGCCATTGAAGGCCTGCAGGGTATTGCCGTACAAACCACCGGATCCCTGCCCGGATATATCGAGGAGGCATTGCAGCAGGGTATCAGCAGTTTTCTTTTCTTCCCGGTACCTGCTTCAGACCGTAACGCAACATTTGATTTCAGTTTTGCCTCTGCTACATTGCAAGGCCTGAAAAAACGATTCGGGACTGATGTGTGGATTGCAGCCGACTGCTGCCTGTGCAGCTATACCGATCACGGCCATTGCGGCATACTGAACGAAACAGGAACGGCATTGCTGAACAACGCTTCAGTTGAAAAGCTCAGCCACTATGCTACCCTACTGGCGCAGGCCGGGGCAGATTGCATCGCCCCCAGTGATATGATGGACGGCCGCATTGCTGCCATACGGACCCGGCTGGATGCATTGGGTATGGATATGGTATCCATCATGAGTTATGCCGCCAAATTCAGTTCCCAGTTTTATGGACCTTTCCGTGATGCCTGTCATTCTGTGCCACGAAGCCCGGCCTTGCAGAACCGGAAAACCTACCAGATCTCTCCTTTCCATCCGGAAGATGCTTTGGCAGCTGCTGCAAGGGATGCTGCGGAAGGCGCAGACATCCTTATGGTAAAACCAGCTTCACTCTATACGGATATTATCAGCCGGCTGAAGCAACAAACCCTGAAACCCGTTGCCGCCTATCACGTCAGCGGTGAGTATGCAGCAATTGAAACCCTGGCGGCTCAAGGCTTGCTCCGGCGGGATCAGGCCCATCTTGAAGTATGGGCAGCCCTCACCAGAAGCGGGGCACAGCTAATCATCAGTTATGCAGCAACAGAAGCTGCCGGATGGATCAAAAAACTGGAATACTGATGCAAAAAAGTATACAAATAACGATACTGATATTTGCAGTTCCCTGTTTTGCCTTTTCCCAGAAAAGTAGCTTATGGTTCACCCTGAACTATCCAATTGCCCTTACCCGAAAACTGGACTGGCTTCAGGATGCCGGCTTCCGAACCCTGGAATTTAAACCGGCAGCCAATCAATACTATTACAGAACCGGTATCCGGATGAAGTTCCGTGAAAACATGCAAGCGGCCCTGGGCGTTGCCCGTTTTGTCACCCGTTTGCAACCTGATATCAGGGAATCCGGATTCGGTAATGAAAACCGTATCTGGCAGGAGGTCACATTGAAACAGGCTCTGCCCAAACCAGTAAGCTTCCAGTACCGGTTCCGGACTGAAGAACGGTTTTTCCAGGCTTCTGCAAACAAAAAAGCAGCCCGGGCCTTGCGCTTACGGGGAAGGCTTGCCGCAACCTGGGTATTCTGTAATCAATGGGAGCTCACCCTGGCAGATGAAATCATGTTCCAGCAACAATACGCTTTTCAATACATCCAGAACAGGTTATCACTTGTTACGGCTATTCCCCTGTTCGGAGGATTTAAATGCCAAACGGGTTATATGCTTGCCCACCAGGTAACCGGAATCACTCATATAATACTACTGACCATTCAACACACGGAATCCCATGCAAACAGTAAGTAACCCTGTTAAGAATCACTTGTTTCCGGTATTCCTGAAACTCGAACAGTTAAACACGCTCCTGGTGGGCGGAGGTGCAGTGGGCCTTGAAAAATTCAAAGCCCTGATTGGTAATGCGCCTGATGCAAGGGTAACCCTCGTTGCTCCTTTTGTGTTGCCGGAATTAAAGGAATTAGTTGCCCAGACGGCACATTGCCGGATACTGGAACGAGAATTCGTTGATAGCGATCTGGCGGGTAAAGATCTGGCGATCCTTGCCACCAACGATCCTGCAATACATCAGCATATACAAGTACTCGCCAAAAAAGAGGGCATCCTTATCAATGTAGCAGATACACCCGAACTCTGTGATTTTTACCTGGGTAGTATCGTACAAAAGGGAAATCTCAAAATCGCTATTTCTACGAATGGCAAATCGCCCACTACAGCTAAACGGCTCAGGGAAGTGTTGCAGGAATACCTGCCCGATGAAATGGATACAGTTATCGGCAACCTCCACCTGATCAGGAACCGGCTTCAGGGAAACTTCGCCGAGAAAGTGAAAAAAATGAATGCGATCACGGCCGTAATGGTCAACAAGGAACAGGAAGATAAAGAAGCCCGCTGGAAAAAAATTGCCACATATTCTATATTGGTATTCGTGGTTATGCTGATCGGGCATTTCATTTTTTCATTTCTGCCGCTGCAACCCATGGCTGAGCGTGCCCTGAACATAGCTCGTTCACTCGACCGGCAATTCCTGATCATGGTGGGCACGGGTTTCCTGGCACAATTGGTGGATGGCGCATTGGGTATGGGATACGGGGTAACCAGTGCCACTGTCTTGCTTTCCGTTGGAGTAAGCCCCGCAGCCATCAGCGGCAGTATTCATACGGCAGAAACCTTTGCATCCGGTGTGTCCGGGTTCAGTCATTACCGGTTTGGGAATGTCAATAAGAAACTTTTCAAAGCCCTTGTTATTCCTGGAGTTCTGGGAGCCATTCTTGGAGCCATTCTGCTCACTGTATTTGGACAGCAAGAAAACAGCTGGCTACGTGTACTGCTGGCGGGCTATACCTTGTTCCTGGGAATCAAGTTCATCTGGAATGCTTTCAGGGATCAGGTTCGGTCCAGACCCTTCAAGCATTATGGCTGGCTGGCAGCAGCGGGCGGATTCCTCGACTCTTTCGGCGGCGGTGGATGGGGCCCGTTGGTTACAACCACACTCATCAATAAAGGCAGGAGCCCGAAATATGTGATCGGCTCTGTCAGCCTGACCGAATTTTTTGTAACCCTGGCAAGTGCATTTACCTTTTTCACCCTGCTGGGCGTCAGTCACTGGCAGGTAATTGTTGCCCTCGTGATCGGAGGCACGGTTGCTGCCCCCCTTGCTGCCAGAATTGCCGGAAAACTTCCCCGGAAAACGGCCATGTTCCTGTTGGGCCTGCTGGTGATTTTCTGGAGCGGACGCATCCTCCTGAAATTATTCTAAGGCGGTTTTTTAGCTCCTGTCTGCGCATGGAAGGTTATCTTTGCCCACATAAAAAGCTGATTATGCCACTCATGCACGCGGTTCGCTCCAAAGCCGACTTTGTTTTTACAGTTACCGATGAAAAGGAGCACAATTTAACCATCGACATTCCTGTAGACCAGGGCGGTGGTGGTACCGGATTCCGTCCTATGCAAACCCTGCTGGCCGCCCTTTGCGGCTGCAGCGGCGTGGATGTAGTCAGTATCCTCAAAAAACAACGCC
The DNA here is from genome assembly GCA_044220945.1 of Chitinophagaceae bacterium. Classification (GTDB taxonomy): domain Bacteria; phylum Bacteroidota; class Bacteroidia; order Chitinophagales; family Chitinophagaceae; genus Endoryza. The sequence goes on from JBGAQC010000002.1 coordinate 15,856, forward strand.
AGCAATACGACAGCTTCGAGATCAAGGTGGATGGAGAGCGGGAAAAAGGCAAAGAGCCCAGTGTATGGGAAACCCTCTCGGTTGAATTTGTATTTACCGGCGAACTGGAACCCGCAAAAGCCTATCGTGCAGCAGAATTATCCATCAATAAATATTGCTCCGTGGCAGAAACCCTGCGCCGCGCCGGTGCCACGATCCAATTTACTGTTACTGTTAACGGCCAGCCCTTTCAACCCTGATCAATACGCGCTTAAACGAATTAACCATGTCACGTCACCCGGAAACCAATGCCATCCGCATTCAGACGGAAAAAACCAGCCAGAAGGAACACAGCACTCCGCTCTTCCTTACCAGCAGCTTTACCTATGCTTCCGCCGAGGAAATGGCCGCTGCTTTCCAGGATGATTCGCTGGATGTGAATATCTACTCCCGCTTTTCCAATCCAACAGTGGATGAATTCATTCAGAAGATCTGTGTACTGGAAGGGGCCGAAGACGGCATCGCCACAGCAACCGGTATGGCTGCCGTGTTTTCTACTTTCATGACCTTTCTCTCCGCAGGCGACCATATCCTTTCCGCATCCGCCGTATTCGGATCCACCCATACCATTCTGACCAAATACCTGCCGAAATGGGGCATCCAGTCGACCTATTTCGACATGACCCAACCGGAAACGATCGAAGCGCTGATCCGGCCGGAAACCAAAATGCTGTATGTGGAGTCGCCATCCAATCCCGGACTCGATGTGATCGATATTGCCTCTGTTGCCGCCATATGCAAAAAGCATAAGATCCTTTTTGTGGTTGATAACTGCTTTGCCACACCGGCCGTGCAGCAACCCATCGCACTGGGTGCCGATATCGTATTGCATAGCGCCACCAAATTCATCGACGGACAAGGCCGTGTGCTGGGTGGTGTGGTGGTAGGGCCAAAAGACCTGATCTACCAGATGTACCTCTTTGTACGCAATACTGGACCTTCCATGAGTCCATTTAATGCCTGGGTATTGACCAAAAGCCTGGAAACTTTGTTCCTCCGTATGGATAAACATGCTGAGAATGCACTGGCACTGGCAAAAGCGCTCGAACACCACCCTATGATCAACCGGGTGAAATATCCGTTCCTTGAAACACATCCGCAATACGCCATTGCCAAAAAGCAGATGAAAAACGGCGGTGGACTGTTTACATTTGAGATCAAGGGCGGACTGGAAAGCGGGCGCAAATTCCTGAATGCCCTGCAGCTGCTCTCTGTAACTAATAATCTGGGCGACAGCCGCACCATTGCGGCGCATCCCGCATCCACCACCCATTCCAAATTATCCGAAGCAGAGCGCAATGCTGTGGGTATAACTCCAGGACTGATCCGGATCTCTGTTGGCCTCGAACATCCCGATGATGTTCTGGCTGATATCCGCCAGGCGCTGGAGAAAAGTGCGTAAATAAAAGAGTCCCCCATAGAAATGGGGGACGTTCAATCATTGTTTATAAGCCCTAAAAAAATACGTGGTGAAAATCAACCGCGTGCGATCTCTTTTACTTCAATCGCTTCCTGCACCCGGATCTTGATCTCCAGGGTTTTCTTTACTTCAGTGCGGCTGGTGTTGTACAGGAACTCCAGTTTCTCAGCTTCATCCTTTGCGATCTTCAGCTTGCGTGTGGCAGCTTTATCGAAAATGGTTTCAGCATAGAGTTCATTTCCCTGCTCATTCCGGATACGGAAATTAGAGCGGGATTTGGCATGCTGCTGCAGCGCTACTTCAAAATAGAGGTATTCGCCGTTGGCACCCAGGAACTTTACCTGTACATCGGCAGCAGCTGTTTCAGCGGCTACAGCAGCAGGTTTCTTTACTGCAGGCGCAGTGAAAGAAGAGAATACAACAACTGCAGCGGCCAGAGCTGCAATAACAGAACGAAAATTGACTTGTGATTTCATATAATAATCGATTTGGTGACTGAAAAAGGCAGCAATGCATTTTTCAATACTGGCTAACATCTGGCTAGAGCGGCAAATCGAATCGAGAGAGAAAGTAGAAGGCGGTAATCGCGAGGCAGTTGATCAGTCCGGCACTTCTGTATACTTATTGATACGCAAATATAACGAAAGGTAACCTGCGATTGTTGTGATTTCTATTAAAATAATGTTAAGTCGCTGAAAGTGAGTGGTGAGTCTCACCACTCACTACTCATAACTCACTTCTCACTTCTCTCTTCTCAAAAAACTAAGTCCTCCCGTAGAAACGGGAGGACATCAACGATTGCTTGCCATTTGAAAAAAAGAAGTTGGCGATATATTTAAAGCAAGAACAGCGCTATGTTATCAGAAGGAATAGATGGCTGCCAGCACAAAACTTCCCGACGACTTGGTGGCTGCACCGTCCTTATCGGCAAATATAGCTTTGGTGGCATTATCGAACCGGAATTCCGGTATGAAAATAAATCCTCCTGTTTTGAAATTAGCCGAAATGGTTGTGGCAAAGATGCTGCCACCGCCTGCATAAGGCGCAAACATTTTCAGCTGATTCTTATCACTGAACAGTTCACCACGCAGGGTGAGTCCGAATGCTGCTGTGGGATCCACATTCAGGTACACTGCAGAACCCCACCAGCTTTTGCCGGAAGTATTCTTGGCACCATCCCAGGACTTGCTGCTGTTAACGGTTCCGTTATAGCCTACACTGAATTTGTCGCTGATCTTGGCAGTAAGCACTGCATCGAATTGGCTGGTTTTAGAAGTATCAGGGTTCTTGCCACCTACATAGTTCAGGTAGAGTTTCACATTCTCAGTGAACGCTACACTGTACTGGGCGATCAGGAATTTCTTATTGATCTGTCCGCTGGGCGGAATGCGGTAATCTGTGGCATTGGCCAGTCCCAGCATGAATCCGTGCTTGCCGCTGGTCACTTCCGCTTTTACACCGGTGTGGTGGAACGGACCATTGGTGAACATATAACTCATGCTGTAGTTCCGGTTCAGCTGAGGATCCAGGAGTTCATAGCCCACGTGAGTAGCCCAGGAACCTGCCGTCAGCTTGAGCCAGCTGTTCGGTGAATAAGACACATACAATTGCTTTACAGCACTGAGTAACCCATTATCGGTATAGGCAAACTCCGAAGCACGGGTACCAAACCCGAAATCGGCCACTACACCCACTTTCTCTCCCTTATGCTCCAGCTTTACGCTGGCCATTCCCAGTGAAAAGGAATTGTGTGAATTGGTAAAACTGGTCAGGTTATTCGCCTTGGTTTTCCCGAAATCCAACCGGTAATACACGTCAGCAGATCCGGTAATGGTCAGGGCCGGGGGCTTTGTTTCCGGAGCCGCAGCCGGAGGAGGAGTGTTGGTTGCAGCGGTTTCCTGACTAGCAGCGGACAAGGTCAATAACAGGGCAGCAGGCGCTGCCACGAATATTTTTCGTAACATTGTAATAGTTTTTAATTGTTATGAAGGGTACAGCAGTGAGCTGTTAGCGCAACTCACATCACGCTGTACCTTTCTTGTTTTATTTTAGTGCGAAGCGGGTTCTTCTTTCACCTCTCCGTTTGAATGCACCAGCAATGTACCCTGCAGGTATTTCTCATTGTGCTGGGAAGCATCCAGACCAATTTCCTCTTCCTCTTGTGTAACACGCAGGGGCAGGAAGAAATTGATGGCCTTGAAGATCAGCCAGGATACAGAGAAGCTGTACACCACTACAATCGACATGGCTTTTAACTGGGTAAAGAAGAAAGCAGGGTTACCATAGAACAGGCCCTGGGGACCGTCTTTGATACCATGAACAGCTGTATTCGCAAATACGCCCGTGAGCAGCATACCCACCATACCACCTAAACCGTGACAGGGGAATACATCCAGTGTATCATCCAGTTTGGATTTGGCTTTGATGCCAACAGCGATATTGGATACCAGTGCACCCACCAGGCCCACCATGATACTCTGCGGAATACCGATATAACCGGCTGCAGGAGTAATGGCTACCAGGCCAACCACCGCACCGATACAGAAACCGAGTACAGAAGGCTTTTTGCCTTTAATAACATCAAAGAACATCCAGGCCAGACCTGCAGCGGAGGCAGCAGTAGTCGTAGTACCGAAAGCATTTACGGCCAGGGGTGTTGCACCAACAGCTGAACCGGCATTGAAACCAAACCAGCCAAACCAAAGCAGACCGGTACCGATCAGCACATAAGGTACGTTGGCTGGCGGAATCTCACGGTTTTCAATATGGGATTGACGGCGCTTCAGCACCAGGGCACCCGCAAGGGCTGCACAACCCGCAGTAATGTGTACTACTGTACCACCGGCAAAGTCCCAGGCACCCATCTTGGCCAGGAATCCTTCCGGATGCCAGCTCCAATGCGCTACCGGTGCATATACCAGCAGGGAGAACAATACTATAAATAAGATATAAGATGTAAAACGGATCCGTTCAGCAACTGCCCCTACTACCAGACCGGGCGTAATGATCGCAAACATCAGCTGGAACAGGGAGAATAAAGTGAGCGGAATGGTGTTCGCCAGCGGCCAGGCAGCCCCCGACTTCACCCCGTGATAAAAGGCATAGGTAGAAGGGTCTCCGATAAATCCACCGATAGATTTGCCGAAAGCCATGCTGAATCCACAGCATACCCAAAGCACACCTACCACACCGGCAGCCACCACACTCTTGATCATGGTTGAGATCACATTCTTGCGGTGTACCATGCCACCATAAAAGAAGGCAAGTCCAGGAGTCATCAGAAACACCAAAGCGGTTGATACCAGTACCCAGGCAATATCCGCACTGCTGTATTGGGGATCAGCAGCACCCGGTACATAGTCAGCTTCCGGCTTAATGAACATGGCTACTATAGCCAGGATCGCCAGAATCAGGAATGGCGCGATTTGCTTAGCAGTTCTCTTACTCATGAGCTTGTTTTTAGTTGTTAATATTATAAATAATTCTATATATTATTTATACGGTAAAAATAACTCTTAAATTCTATAACAAGCGTTAGCATTGCAGAGTATTTTGTCATTTTTATTCAACTTTTTTCCACTTTTGCTATAAATTATTATATCTAATTAATTATAATATATATGACTAATGCTTAAAAAACCACCCCTATCGGGATGGTTTTCAATTATTTAGATTTAAGAATCAGCGCACACCCACCAAAAACTGGTCTTTTGACTCCAGCAAAGAGGTTCCCATCAGGAATTCGTCCACTTTCCGGGCACATTCCCTTCCTTCACTAATGGCCCAAACCACCAGGCTCTGGCCCCTGCGCATATCCCCTGCGGTGAATACTTTATGGATCGAAGTTTTGTATTCCTTTTCGGCAGCTTTTACATTACCCCGTTCATCCAGCTCCACACCCAACTCGGTAAGCAAGCCGTCCTGCATCGGGTGTACAAATCCCATGGCCAGCAAAGCCAGCTCACAAGGTAATTCCCGCTCACTGCCGGGTTTCTCTACAAACTGGGCCGGACGGCCGTCAGCACTGGCAGTCCATTCCAGATCCACAACCTTGACCGCTTTCAGGTTGCCTTTGCCATCCCCAACAAATTCTTTGGTGGCAATTGCCCATTTCCTGTCGGCACCCTCTTCATGTGAAGTAGATGTTTTGAGGGTCATCGGATAGGTAGGCCAGGGCATATAGGAGGTCCGTCCTTCAGGCGGTTTTGGTAACAATTCAAACTGGGTAACCGATTTGGCTCCATGCCGGTTGGAAGTTCCCACACAATCACTGCCGGTATCTCCGCCACCGATCACCACCACATTACGGCCGGCTGCATGCAGCTCTTCCGGGAAAATATTGCTTTCAACACCTTCCCCACCAGCACTCACTGTGGGCACCAGTCCCGCATTGCGCTTATTTTGCTGCTTCAGGAACTGCATGGCAAAATAGACCCCTTTCAGGTCGCGTCCCGGCACCGGCAGGTCGCGCGGCTGGGTGGAACCACCCGCCAGTACAATAGCATGGTATTCGCGGAGCAGATCATTGATACTTACATTCACTCCTACATTGGCGTTGCAACGGAACACCACACCTTCTTCCTCCATCAGCTTTACCCGGCGCTCCACCACCCACTTCTCCAGTTTGAAATCGGGTATGCCATACCGTAATAAACCACCGGGATGGTCGTCCCGCTCAAATACAGTAACACTATGCCCGGCATAATTCAGTTGCGCTGCAGCAGCCAGTCCGGCAGGACCACTGCCGATCACCGCCACTTTCTTGCCTGAACGCAGGTTGGGCTTCCGGGCTTTCACCAGCCCTTTATCAAAAGCCATTTCAATGATATGCTTCTCGATCTCTTCAATGGCAACAGGCGGCTGGTTGATACCCAGCACGCAGGCGCTTTCGCAGGGCGCCGGACAGATCCTTCCGGTAAACTCAGGGAAATTATTGGTGGATGTCAGCACATCATAGGCTTCTTTCCAGTCCTTCCGGTATACGGCATCATTGAATTCGGGGATCACATTGCCCAGCGGACAGCCGCTGTGACAAAACGGAATACCGCAATTCATGCAACGTGCACTCTGCTGGTTCAGCTTTTCTTCACTGAAACGTTCAATGAATTCATTGTAATGCTTCACCCGCTCAGCAACGGGCTTCTTTCCGGGCAGCTCCCGGGTGAACTCCATGAATCCTGTTGGTTTACCCATATGGTAACAATTATCTTTTAAATAATCTCCTTGTAACCTAATATCACTTCTCCAGTCTACTGACTACTGTCTACTGACTACTGTCTACTGACTACTTCTTTACATTCTCCGACGCCTTCCCCGCCGCTGCTGCCAGCACCACTTTCTTGTAATCCCTGGGGAATACTTTCACGAAATGCTGCACCTGGTTATCCCAGTCGTCGAGTACAAATTTGGCTACGGTACTGCCCGTATAGGCATAATGGCGCTGGATCATATCCTGCAGTTCTGTCACGTCGGCTGCTGTAACCGGATCAAGGTCCACCATCTCCGGATTGCAGTTGCCGCTGAACTTCCCTTTCACATCATACACATATGCGATACCGCCACTCATACCTGCTGCGAAATTGCGTCCGGTATCCCCGAGTATCACAATGCGGCCACCGGTCATATACTCACACCCGTGATCACCCACACCTTCCACAACTGCTTTCACACCGGAATTGCGGACCGCAAAGCGTTCACCGGCCTTACCCCGTATGAAAGCCTCCCCGTCAGTGGCACCATAGAAGGCCACATTACCGATCAGGATATTCTCTTCCGGAACAAAACTGGCTTCCTTATGCGGATAGATGATCAGCCTGGATCCACTCAGGCCCTTGCCGAAATAGTCGTTGGCATCGCCTTCCAGTTCCAGCGTAAGGCCCTTGGTGGCAAAGGCCCCGAAGCTTTGTCCGGCAGTACCGGTAAACTTGAAATGGATGGTATCTTCCGGCAATCCGGCTGCCTTGTATTTCTTGGTGATCTCGTTGGAAAGGATCGTTCCCACCGTACGGTCGGTATTGATGATCGGGAACTCGGCAAATACCCGTTCTTTTTTCTCAATAGCCGGCAGGGCTTTATCCAGCAGGCGCCAGTCGAGCACGGAAGCAATGCCATGATCCTGCTGCTCCTGGTTATACAGTCCGGTGTATTGGGAAGCCGGTTCTTTATAAAGGATGGGCGAGAGATCAAGTTTGCTGTATTTCCAGTGCGTGATATTCTCACGGGGTTGTAAACATTCCACCTGTCCCACCATTTCATTGACGGTCCGGAAGCCCAGTTCCGCCATGATCTCGCGCAGCTCCTGTACCATGAAATGGAAGAAGTTCACGACATGATCCGGATTACCGGTAAAGCGTTGGCGCAGTTCAGGGTCTTGTGTGGCCACACCTACAGGGCAGGTATTCAGATGACATTTGCGCATCATGATACAGCCTTCCACTACCAGTGCGGCGGTGGCTACACCCCATTCTTCTGCACCCAGCAGTGCAGCAATGGCAATATCACGGCCGGTCTTCATTTGTCCATCGGCCTGTACCACCACGCGGCTGCGGAGTTTATTCTTCACAAGGGTCTGATGCGTTTCTGCAAGGCCCAGTTCCCAGGGCAAACCAGCATGCTTGATCGAAGACACCGGTGAGGCACCCGTACCTCCATCATGTCCGGAGATCAGGATCACATCGGCTTTGGCCTTGGCCACACCGGCAGCGATGGTACCTACACCAGCTTTGGATACCAGCTTCACGTTGATCCGTGCCGCGCGGTTGGCATTCTTGAGGTCGAAGATCAGCTGGGCCAGGTCTTCAATGGAATAAATATCGTGATGCGGCGGCGGAGAGATCAGTCCTACACCGGGTGTGGAGTGACGGGTCTTGCCGATCCATTCATCTACTTTATGTCCGGGCAGTTGTCCGCCTTCACCGGGCTTGGCGCCCTGCGCCATTTTGATCTGCAGTTCATCCGCCTCAGTCAGGTAAAGGCTGGTTACGCCGAAACGGGCTGAAGCCACTTGCTTGATCGCACTGCGCATGGAATCACCATTGGGCAGCCGTTCGTAGCGGCGTTCATCTTCACCCCCTTCACCCGTATTGCTTTTGGCACCGATCCGGTTCATGGCAATAGCCAGCGTGGTATGGGCCTCCCAAGAGATCGAGCCGAAACTCATGGCACCTGTAGCAAAGCGTTTGAAGATCGCAGTAGCCGGTTCCACTTCATCGATGGATATGGAAGGGCGGTTGCGCTTGAATTCAAAAAGGCTGCGCAGGGTCGCGGCTTTTTCACTCTGGTCGTTAACGTGTTTGGAATATTTCTTGAAGGCACTGTAATCATTCATTTTGGTGGCATACTGCAGCAGATGAATGGTAGTGGGATTGAAGAGGTGGAATTCCCCCTTGCGCTTCCACTGGTAGATACCTCCAACAGGAAGACGGTCTACCGGCACTTCCTTGCGACCGAAGGCAAAGAAATGTTTCACCAGTGCTTCGCGGGCTATTTCTTCCAGGCCAATACCCTGTATACGGCTGGTGGCACCTGTGAAGTAGCGGTCCACCACTTCCTGGTTCAGGCCCAGGATCTCGAATATCTGTGCACCCTGGTAAGATTGCAGGGTGGAAATACCCATCTTGGAGAACACTTTCAGCAATCCGTCGCAAACAGCTTTTACATAGTTGTAGCGAAGCTGTTCCCATTCGAGCGGGGTTTCGAGATGACCGCTCACTTTCAGGTTACGGATCGTAGCCAGGGCCAGATAGGGGTTGATGGCAGTGGCGCCAAAAGCGAGCAGACAGGCAAAATGGTGCACTTCCCACACATCACCGGCTTCCACTACAATGCCTACCTGTCCACGCAGCCCCTTCCGGATCAGGTGATGATGTACGGCAGCCGTAGCGAGCAAGGAAGGAATGGCAGCATGATCACTGTCCATCGCGCGGTCGCAGAGGATCAGTACTTCAAAACCATCATGCACGGCATCTTCAGCATAGCGGCAGAGACGCTCCAGTCCTTTTTTGAGCGAATCCGGTTTGCCATCGGCCCGGAAATAGGTCTGCAGGGTCTTGGCCTGGAAGATACCGGTATCGATACTGCGGATCTTTTCGAGTTCCTTGCTGGTGAGGATGGGTTGTTTCAGGGCAACGGTATGGCAGTGCATGGGATCTTCTTCCAGCAGGTTGCCGTTATTACCCACAAAAGTTGCCAGGCTCATTACCATACGTTCGCGGATCGGATCGATCGGCGGATTCGTCACCTGGGCAAAAAGCTGTTTGAAATAAGACGACAGGTGCTGGGGCTGGTCACTCAGTACAGCCAGCGGAATATCGGTTCCCATGGATCCGATCGGCTCTTTGCCATCGAGTGCCATGGGTTTGATGATCGTCTCGATATCTTCTGTGGAATAGCCATGGGCTTTCTGGTACTTCAGGATCGAAGCATCACTGAGATGCGTAAACGTAACGCGGGGCTCTTCCAGCTCTTCGAGGCGGATCTTGTATTGGTTCAACCAGTCGCCATACGGTTTCTGGCTGCAGATCTTTTTCTTCAGTTCCTCATCACTGATGATGCGGCCCTGTTCCATATCCACTACGAACATCTTGCCGGGTTGCAGGCGGCCTTTCTCTTTCACGGTTTTGGGATCAACCGGCAGCACACCGGTTTCCGATGCCATGATCACCCGGTCGTCAGTGGTCACACAATAACGGGAAGGACGCAGGCCATTCCGGTCGAGGGTGGCACCGATCATTTTACCATCGGTGAAGGAAATGGAAGCGGGTCCATCCCAGGGTTCCATGATCGAGGCATGGTATTCGTAAAAGGCTTTCTTGACAGGATCCATATGCTCGTTGCCATCCCAGGCTTCGGGGATCAGCATCATCATCACATGGGGCAGGCTGCGTCCGGTAAGGGTCAGCAGTTCGATCATGTTATCGAGACAGGCAGAGTCACTTTGACCACCGGTAACGATGGGCAGCAGCATCTCCATTTCTTCATGGGTGAAATAAGGAGAGGTAAAACCATGTTCACTGGTCTTGAGCCAGTTCAGGTTCCCCTGCAGGGTATTGATCTCCCCGTTATGGGCGATATAGCGGAAGGGCTGGGCCAGTTTCCAGGACGGGAAGGTATTGGTGGCAAAACGGGAGTGTACCAGACCAAAGGCACTGACCACGCGCTTATTGCTGAGATCCGGGAAATAATTGCGCACCTGCATACTGGTGAGCTGTCCCTTGTACACTACGGTCTTATAACTCAGTGAAGCCAGGTAAAAACCAATGGCATCTTTTTTAACAGTACTGTTGATGAGGTGGGTGGCATAATTGCGGAGTACAAAAAGCCTGCGTTCGAAATCATCGGGATGGGTGATATGATCGGGACAGGCCACGAATACCTGTTCCATTTCGGGTTCCACGCTGAGCGCTGTGGGACCGATTCCTTCCGGATTTACGGGAACCTTACGGTAGGTCAGTACTTCCAGTCCCAGGCGTTCTGCAGTACGGTTGAAGATGTCCCGGCATTCTTCCCGGAGTTTGATCTCCTTGGGAAAAAAGAGCATCCCCACGCCATAGCGGCCAAAGGAAGGCAGGTGCACACCCAGCTTAAGGCATTCTTCAAAGAAAAACTCGTGGGGGGTCTGGATCATGATGCCGGCACCATCACCGGTATTGTTCTCGCAGCCACAGGCGCCACGGTGCTCCATGTTCTCCAGAACAGTGAGCGCATCGGAAATATTCTGGTGCGATTTGTTGCCTTTGATGCTGGCTACGAAACCGATGCCACAGGCATCACGTTCAAAGGAAGGATGATACAATCCGAGGTTACTTGCCATCGTTGATGATTGCTTTTTGAAAATTTTCAATAAAATGGGCCGTTTTTCAAATGGACATCAAAACCATAGCAAGCAAGCGCTTAAAAATACAACAAAACCGGCAACTAGCCGTCATTTTGTTTAATAATTTTCCACATGAACGCTTGTTAGGAATCCTGCTTCCGCAACACCGTGGTTTTGCTGAATATACTGCATTCACACCGTCTGTATAGTGCAGGTGGAAAAACTGCCGCCAAATGTTAAATTTGCTCCTATGAAAATATGTCGCCTGCTCTTCACTGCCTTGTTGTTCAGTTCCTTATTGATTTCCTGCAAACGGAAAGACAAACCGCTTACCGAGCAGGAAGCAGTGGCCGTGATCCAACGATTTGATGAAGGCTGGGCCACCAAGAACCTGGAGCTGGTGGATTCGGTGTTATCACCCGATTACATTTATTTCACCCAATCGGGTGGTTTATTCAGCCGCGACAGTGTGGTGGCTACAGCTGGTTCGCCCAGTTATAGCCTGAGCCGCGTCAAGCGCACCTCCTTCCAGGTTAAGCTGAGTGGTGATGTGGCTACGGTCAGTACCCGCTGGGAAGGCGTGGGTGTATACCGGGGACGCCCCTTCGATGAAGACCAGCGTTGCAGTATTACGATTGTAAAGAAGAAAGGCAAGGTCATGATCCTCTCTGAGCATTGCACGCCGATCAAGCCGCTGGAGCTGTTCCACTAAGAAGACAGAAGACAGAAGAAATAAAGGCATTACGTTAAATATAAAAGGCCGGAGCTTATCGCTCCGGCCTCATCATATAAATGTAAATCCCTGTATTCTGTATTCTGTCTTCTTTCTTCTGTCTTCTGTCTTCTGTATTCTATTTATCCGGTTGCGGCGTATACCGCAGATACGGCTTCACCACTTTCACGCCTTTGGGGAATTTCTTGATCGCATCTTCGGTCGATACGGCAGGAACAACTATCACGTCTTCGCCATGTTTCCAGTCGGCCGGTGTAGCCACGCTGTATTGAGCGGTAAGCTGCAGGGAATCGATCACCCGCAGTACTTCATAGAAATTACGTCCAGTGGAAGCGGGATACGTTATAAAGAGTTTTACTTTCTTATCGGGGCCAATGATAAAGAGTGAACGAACGGTAAAGGTTTCCGAAGCATTCGGGTGGATCATATCGTAGAGGTTCGCGACTTTACGGTCGGGATCAGCGATGATCGGGAAGCTTACTTCGCATTGCTGGGTTTCGTTAATATCATTCACCCAGCCTTTGTGTTTGTCGATCGGGTCTACACTCAAGGCCAGCACTTTTACATTGCGGCGGGCAAACTCTTCTTTCAACAGGGCTGTTTTTCCCAGTTCGGTAGTGCATACCGGTGTATAATCGGCAGGATGCGAAAACAACACACCCCAGCCTGTACCCAGGTATTCGTAAAAATCGATTGGTCCGATAGTGGTTTCCGCCTTGAAATTGGGGGCGATATCGCCGAGACGTAATGACATAAATTGAGTTTTAAGTTATAGGTTATACGTTGTAAGAACTCAGACCTAAGCAGAAAAGCACTGTAAAGATAGGGGTAAAATCATTACCCTACTTATATTATAGACTTTAATGGATTCTCCATCTCCTTATTATCGAAAACACAACTTATGCCTTACTACTTAATACGTACTACTTTACCACCAGGTCCTGCAGGGTCTTCTTCTCCAGTATAGCCAGCTGGGCATCCCGCACCCCTTCCATGGTATCATGGAGGCCGCAATGTTTCTCGTCGCAGTTCTTGCAGCGTTTGTAGAAATACAGGCTCACACAGGGCAGCATGGCGATCGGACCATCCACCACCCGGATAATGGCAGCAACGGGAATTTTCGAAGGGGGTTTGGCGATGTAGTAGCCGCCGCCTTTCCCTTTTTTACTTTCCAGGTAACCCGCTTTGCGGAGTTCGAGCAGGATGTTTTCCAGGAATTTGAGGGGGATCTTTTTCTTACGGGCAATTTCGGCAATGAGCACCGGACCCTGATCATATTTTTCCACCAGGTAGGTCAGCGCACGGAATGCATACTGTGTTTTCTTCGATAACATAAAGCGTAGGATTCAATCGTCGGTTAAGGGGTGCCCCTCTCCGGAGGGGGCTTCTTCTTGCCGGTAGCTTTGGTCAGTGCATTTTTTCCAAAACGGTTCTTGACCTCATCTATGGCCTTGTAAAGTTCGGTCTTCCGTTCCACATTACTGAAAAGATTTGTCTGCACCGCCTGGTCGGTCAGCTCACTCAACCGCACCCCCAGGAGCCGTACCGGCTCGCCTTTCCGGTAGAGCCTCCGGAAGAGCTCCCGGGCAGCCGGTATCAGCTCATCGTCATAAAAGGTATAGGGAATGGTGGTCTGTTTGGAAGTGGTTTCAAAATCGGGGTAACGGATCTTGACCGCGATACATCCTGCGGTCTTGTTGTCCTGCCGCAGTTCAAACGCCACTTTCTCGGTCATCCGGACCAGCTCATTGAGCAATTGCTTTTCATCACGGATATTCTGGTCGAAAGTATTTTCGGTCGACACCGATTTGGCTTCATGATAGGATACCACAGCCCCGTTATGAATGCCCTGTGCCTTGTTCCAGAGCTCCGCACCATATTTGCCGAACCGGTTCTCCAGCACATCCGGAGGCCAGCGGGTGATATCCCCTATAGTATGGATACCCAGCTCCTGCAGGGCCTGGTAGAGATGCTCTCCCACTCCGGGGATCTTGTTGACTTTTAGCGGTGCGAGAAAGTCTTTTTCCCTGCCGGGAGGGATAAACAGGTAGCCATTCGGTTTGGCTTCATCCGTAGCGATCTTGGCGACCATTTTATTGGCTGCGAGTCCAAAGGAGATCGGCAACCCGGTTTTTTCGATGATCTCCTGACGTAAGGCTATCGTCCATTCATAAGGTTGAAAAAAACGATCCATTCCCGAGAGGTCGAGATAGAATTCATCGATACTGGCTTTCTCAAAGAGGGGGGCTTTTGCTGCAATGATCTCGGTTACCCATCGCGAAAATTTACTGTATTCCCCCCGGCCACCACTGACCACGATGGCTTGCGGACAAAGCCGGAGGGCCGTTTTCATAGGCATAGCCGAATGAATGCCGAATTTGCGGGCAGCATAACTGGCTGCGGCCACCACCCCGCGCTCTCCCCCACCCACCAGCACCGGCTTGTCCTTCAATGAAGGATTATTCAGCACTTCCACCGACACGAAAAAGGAGTCGAGGTCGAAGTGGGCGATAAGGCGTTGGGAGGAGGACATGGTACAAAAGTACGAGAATCGACAATCGACAATCGAGAGCCGGGAGTCTAAAAGAGTAATACGGGAAGTTTTTAAAAAGAGGAGGCTTTTAGGGGAATCCTGGATGCCTCATTGTCGATTGTCGATTCTCGATTCTCGATTGTCGATTCTCGATTTCTTATCTTCGGCCTATGGCATCCGAATGGCTCAAACTCAGTATCAGTCCGCTGAAAGACCTGATCAGCTTCCTGCACCAGCAGAGCCGCACCAATGATGTGGTCAAGAAAAAACTCATTATTGAACTGCGCGATAACCTGAATGTATTCAGCAATGCCTTTCTCAACGATTCTCCTCCCGATAACCTGATCGACCTGCTCTCTAATGAAGCCATCCGGCACGCCATTGATGAAAATTTCAAATTCAGCAAACTGAAGGAGGGCACCCTGCTTCCCTCGCAGGTAAAAGATGAACGCAACCGGAAATATATCGGCTGGACCGCAGAAAAACTGGTCGAGAAAATTGATGAAAAGATCACGGAATTGAAAAACATCAAGAAGCTCAGTAACGGATCTGTTGCGAAAGCCAAAAACAATATTCCCGCCATACTGAGTAACCTGTATTACCGGATGAAATTACTGGCGGAGTGGATAAAGAGTAAGTAGACAGGAGACAGTAGACAGAAGTCAGGAGAGAATGGTCAATAGTGAATAGTCAATAGTGAATATTGAGTCACATACTGTCTACTGTCTACTGTCTTCTGTCTACTGTCTTCTGTCTTCTGTCTACTAATAAATCTCCAGCAACCCCTCCGGCAACTCCACCACCACCTGTTTCTTCTTCTTGTCGATCTTCACCAGGAAATTTTCGTGCAGGGGTATCAGGGCTTCTTTCCCTTTCCAGTCGATCCGGCAGAGGAGCTGGTGGGGCTGTTCAATAACTTCCAGGATCTCACCCAGATCGGTTTTACCGTCTATGATGTGATAGCCCAGCAGGGAAATGGCGGCAGTTTTGGCTGCATATTTCTGGAACTGTTCTTCGGGCAGCCAGACGGGACGTCCCACCAGTTTCTGGGCAGCTTCCCTTGTGGCAATGCCTTCGAGCTGGATATAGGTTTCCGATTCGTTCTTGATCGTGGTTTCCTGGATAAAATACGGGAGGAGCTCCCCGCCTTTCAGTTCCACGAAGAGCGCTTCCAGTCCTTTCAGGGTGGTTTTTTTACCCAGGGAATGGCTGAGCACGAGCTGTCCGTTAACACCGAAAACGGCAGCCAGTTTTCCGATATGACAGTAATTGGTCATGACAGGGTTTTCATAAAAAAATCCCGGCAGTTTTTCGCCGGGATTTGATGCGTTTGAAGCGTAATGCTATACTGATTATTCTTCTGTTCTGGGTCTGCGCTCTGGAGCAGGAGAACCGCCTCTGCGTACCCGACGGTCTTTTGCTTCCGCTTCCTGGCGTTTGCGTACCTGAGCTTCATGCTCAGTATGCCAGGTGGCGAATTTCTGCATGGCGGTAGCCTCATCAAAAAGGCCCAGTTTCACGCCACGGAGCAGGTGTTTCAGGTAGAGCACGCCTTTGTAAGAAAGGATGCGGCGTACGGTATCAGTAGGCTGGGCGCCTTTGTGCAGCCAGTCGAGTGATTTCTGACGGTCGATCTGCACAGTGGCAGGAACAGTCAGGGGGTTGTACGTACCTAATTTCTGAATGAATTTCCCATCGCGGGGAGAGCGGGCATCAGCGACCACAATGAAGTAGAATGGTCTCTTCTTAGACCCATGGCGCTGGAGTCTGATTTTTACAGGCATTTTAAATAGAAATTTAAATGCGTTAATGAATAGGGTTTTCTAAATAGGATGGCAAATGTAGCGATCCTGTAGCTGAGTTCAAAATTAATTGCTAAAATAATAAATACCAAATCTTTAGGAAAGGATTCCGGAAGCCGGAATCCTAACGCTTCATCCCCGGCATCATGCGTCCCATCGGCATCTTATTCATCATTTTCATCATCTGTTTCATCTGTTCGAACTGCTTCAGGAAGGCATTCAGCTCTTCAAGGGGCTTCCCCGCGCCGGCGGCTATGCGCTTTTTGCGGCTCATATTGATCAGGTCGGGGTTCTGTCGCTCCTGCGGGGTCATGGAATTGATCAGGGCCTCGATACCTTTGAAGGAATCGTCGCTGATATCCACATCCTTGACAGCCTTACCCACTCCGGGAATCATGCCCATCAGGTCTTTCAGGTTACCCATTTTCTTGATCTGCTCCAGCTGGGTCTTGAAGTCTTCGAAATCGAACTGGTTCTTCCGGATCTTTTTCTCCAGTTTTTTGGCCTGTTCTTCGTCAAACTGGGCCTGGGCTTTTTCCACCAGGGTGGTGATATCACCCATGCCGAGGATCCGCTGGGCCATACGCTCGGGGTAGAATACATCGAGGGTATCCATTTTCTCCCCGCTGCTGACAAACTTGATGGGTTTGCTGACAGTATATTTGATAGACAATGCGGCACCACCACGGGTATCGCCATCCATTTTGGTCAGCACCACGCCGCTGAAATCGAGGCGGTCGTTAAAGGCTTTAGCGGTATTCACTGCATCCTGACCGGTCATGGAGTCGACCACAAAGAGGATCTCCTGTGGTTTAACCGCCCCTTTGATATTGGCGACCTCGGTCATCATCACTTCATCTACAGCCAGTCGACCGGCCGTATCCACGATCACGACATTCTTGTTTTTGGAACGGGCTTCTTTGATGGCTTGCTCGGCAATGGCAACTGCATTCTTGTTCTCCGGATCAGCATATACATCCACTCCGATCTGCTCCCCCAGCACTTTCAGCTGGTCGATCGCCGCTGGGCGATAGATATCGGCTGCCACGAGCAGGGGGGAAAGGCCTTTACGGCTTTTGAGGTAATTCGCGAGCTTGGCACTGAAGGTGGTTTTACCGGAACCCTGCAGGCCGGCGATCAGGATCACAGCCGGGCTGCCCTTGGCATTGAGTTCACTTTCGGAGCCGCCCATCAGTTCGGCCAGTTCGTCTTTCACGATCTTGACCATCAGCTGGCCGGGACTGACCGCATTGATCACTTTCTGTCCCAGGGCTTTTTCCCGTACAGTATCTGTGAACTCCTTGGCTATCTTGTAGTTAACGTCTGCATCCACCAGGGCACGGCGGATTTCTTTCACGGTGGCTGCAATATTCAGTTCCGTGATCCTTCCTTCGCCCTTGATCTGTTTGAACGCTGATTCGAGCCGTTCCGATAAATTTTCAAACATGGTCTTCCGGTTGACAACAATAAAAAAGTGAATGCATAATTACATTCACTGATATACAGGAGGGCAAATTTACGATAAGTTCAACGAAGTGTACAGTTTTGTATGCGGCTATATTTTTAGTTATACGCCCAGGTATCCCCGCAGGGCCTTGGAGCGTGAATTGGTGCGCATCTTGGTAATGGCTTTGTCTTTGATCTGGCGGACCCGTTCGCGGGTGAGGTTGAATTTCTCCCCGATATCTTCCAGGGTCATGGGATGATCGATACCCAGTCCGAAGAAATAACAGATCACTTCCTTCTGCCTTTCGGTGAGCGACTGCATGGAGCGTTCAATCTCCTGTAAAAGCGACTCGTTATGCTCGATATTCGTTTCGGCGCGGTCTGCATTCTTGTTTTCCATCACATCGATCAGGGTGTTGTCTTCCCCTTCGCCCAGCGGCGTGTCTACACTGATGTGCCGGGCACTGGTACCCAGGGTGGCATTCACTTCTTCAATATCCATATCCAGCAGCTCGGCCAGTTCTTCGGCTG
The DNA here is from genome assembly GCA_044220945.1 of Chitinophagaceae bacterium. Classification (GTDB taxonomy): domain Bacteria; phylum Bacteroidota; class Bacteroidia; order Chitinophagales; family Chitinophagaceae; genus Endoryza. Next base: position 34,174 of record JBGAQC010000002.1, read on the forward strand.
AGGGTTCCCGTTCAAACTGCTGTTCCAACTGGGAAAACGCTTTCTGGATCTTGTTGGTAAGGCCCACTTTATTCAGGGGCAGGCGTACGATACGGGCCTGTTCGGCCAGTGCCTGGAGGATGCTCTGACGGATCCACCATACTGCGTAGGAGATGAATTTAAAGCCCCGGGTTTCATCAAAACGCTGAGCGGCTTTGATCAGGCCGAGGTTGCCTTCATTGATCAGATCGGGCAGGGACAGTCCCTGATTCTGGTATTGTTTGGCTACAGACACCACAAAGCGCAGGTTGGCCTTGGTGAGCTTGTCGAGGGCAAACTGGTCGCCTTCCTTGATCTGCCGGGCGAGTTTCACCTCTTCTTCGGGGCTGATCAGCTCCACTTTGCCGATTTCCTGGAGGTATTTTTCCAGGCTTTGCGATTCACGATTGGTGATACTCTTCGTGATCTTGAGTTGTCGCATACTCATAGTGGCCTTTTTAAAGGATAGTGATTGGATGTCGGTTTTTTGGGACCGGATTACGAACAAAACGTTAAAAGGGATCGTTTTCGTGTGTGGTTGCAGAAATTAAAACCACTAGGTTTCAACAATTTATCCACCCGTGCAGCGAAAAAAGCCCTGTATTGACCCTGTGGCGGTCCCCCTCTCCTATGGGGAACCCATTAAGCGGTCCAAAACAGTGTGTTTCAGGCTTTCCGCTTGCCAAAATTTATTTTGTTGAAGGGATTAATTTTCTATTATTGCAAGATTGGTAATCAAATGTTCAAAGGAGCAGATGAGTAAGAAACAGCAATTTACAGTTGAGTATCCGGTAAGGTGTTCTCCTTCCATTTTATATGAATTCCTGAGCACTCCTGCCGGTTTGCAGGAGTGGTTTGCCGATAAAGTGGACGAAAGGGATAATGTGTTCAGCTTTTCCTGGAATGGTACCGTAGACAAGGCCGAGGTCCTGGAAAGTGAAGAAGATAAATTCATCCGTTTTCACTGGCTGCATGCCCCGAATGAAGAATTTTTTGAGTTCCGGATCGAGAAATCGGAAGTCACCAACCAGACGATCCTGGTGATCCGCGATTTTGCCGATAAAAAAGAGATCAAAGACCAGACCCAGCTCTGGGGTTACCAGGTCAAGGACCTGTTTCACCGGCTCGGTAACTGATCCGTTTCCCCGCCCAGCAATACTGCATATACCGCTTCCATCCTTCCGGCCCAGGCGTCGGGCCGGGTCAGGGGCAGGTTTACCCCTAGTTTCAGGAAGGGTAGCCCGCTCAACAGCTTATCGTTCCTGAACTCCTGTACCGGCATTCCAACTGTTTCATACCAGTCGTGCTTCCACTCATCACCGGAACAGCAGCAGCGGCCTCCCATTGCTTCAAAAGCTTCCCAGCGCTTGTTGGTCCAGCCATGCAGATATTCCAGATAAGTTCCCTTGAGGTGCAGACTGATATTCCAGAACCGGCCCCACCAGAAAAAACTGCGCAGGGCGAAAATATCGGCTGTTGAAAAATTGCGCGGATAATCCAGCATCACCCAGGGCAGATCCTGGTAGTTTTCGCCCCGGGAGATCTTGGGCGGCGTTTCACAGACCTCTGGTGGTAATAAAGGGCGGTATTGCTGTAAAAGGGCAGCATGCTGGCCCAGCAGTTCATAGATCCGGGCGATCACCCTATTCTTTGTTAAAAGCCAGGTGGGGTCCTGCAAAAGGGCGGATTCCTCTGCCGAAAACTGTATTTTTGCCGGGTTCATAAATTAAAGATAATCACTTCACTGGGCATTGGTAAAGAAACTGGACATACTGGTATTGAAGGCTTTCATCGGACCGTTCATCGCCACATTTTTCATCACGCTTTTCGTGCTGATCCTCCAGTTTTTCTGGCTCTGGATCGACGATTTTGTGGGTAAGGGGATCGATACGTTCACCATGCTCCGCCTGATCCTGTACCTGGCAGCAACCCTGGTACCCCTGGCCCTGCCCCTGGCCATGCTGTTGTCGTCGATCATGACCTTTGGCAACCTGGGAGAAACCTTTGAACTGGTGGCCATCAAATCGGCCGGAATCGGCCTGCTCCGGTTCATGCGGCCGCTGCTGGTTACCGCCATCATCCTGTCGGGACTGGCCTTCCTTTTCAACAACAATGTGATCCCGGTGGCCAACCTGAAGATGAAGACCCTGCACAGCGACCTGGTGAACAAGAAGCCGGCTTTCGACCTCAAGGAAGGGCAGTTCTACAATACCATTCCCGGATATTCCATCAAAGTGGCGCAAAAGAAAAATGATTCACTGCTGTATACGGTACTGATCTATGAAAACTCCGGCGGCTATCAGGATAACCTGATCACGGCAGAGTCGGGAATCATGCGGGTAACAGCGGACAAACGTTTCCTGGAATTCACCCTGAAAAACGGCTGGCGCTATCAGGAACGTACCAATCATTCGGCAGCCCAATCCGAGTTCATCCGGCTCGGTTTTAAAGAATACAAGAAAGTGCTGGACCTGAGTTCGCTGCAGATCAGTTTTACAGCCGACTCCGTATTCAAGAACCGGTATGAAATGCTGAGCGTACGCCAGCTGAACAAAGCCATTGATTCGCTGGAACGGACCAATCTGGGATTCGACCGGCGCAGCCGCAATGATATGTCCATTTACCTGGGCTTTATGCGTTATCTGGATACCGGCTGGCATGCAATCAAGGCGCCTCCGGTTAAAGCCAAAACATTCCGCGACCTGTTGCCCGACAGTGCCAAGCTGCTGGTGACCGACCAGGCGGTTTCCTATATCAATTCCCTGAAATCCTCGCTGGAAGCCTCTGCGGTGGATTATGACAATAAACGGAAGGAATTGCGGTTGCACCTGATCGAATGGCATAACAAGTTCACCATGTCGATCGCAGTACTGGTGTTGTTCCTGATCGGCGCCCCGCTGGGATCCATTGTCCGTAAAGGCGGAATAGGCACCCCGGTGGTTTTTGCCGTTTTCTTTTTCGTGATCTTTTTCCTCTTCACCAATTTCGGCCGCAAATTCGTGAAGGAAGACGTGCTCCAGCCGGTGGCGGGCATGTGGCTGGCTACTTTTGTACTGCTGCCGATCGGCTTTTTCCTGATTTACAAGGCTCTCCATGATTCCCAGCTGTTCAACAAGGAATTTTATTACCGGGTCAGCCGGGCTTTATTCGGAAGGCTTCCGGGGAGGAAAAAGGCTGCTTGAGTTGAAATCTTTTAATTTTTTTTGAGTTGTATGCCGGCTTTCGAAAAATAAAACTAATTAATAATCAATATTTTACATAATTTCTTCGTGAAATAGCGGGTCTCTGTCTGGGAAAAAATAAAAAAAAGCCAAAATACCTTAAAAAGGGTATTGCAAAATCTACAAAAAAGAGGCATTTTTGAGCGAGTTATTCCCTCCTGAAGTCCCAATACCAGCTGAAACTATCCAATCGCAATCCAATCTAGGCATAACCACCGGTTAGCTTTTTCTGATGTAGCATTATCCAATCCTCTGTCATTCCTCTGACCGATCACAAGATCCTTTTAATTATTTACGGCTTAACCTACATCATTCTATGCGGAAGAATTATCTGCTATTAGCAACTATGCTCATTTCTCTGGCGGGAACAGCGCAGCTGAACATCCAGTCGGGGGCCACATTTTTTATTCAGACTGGAGCCACTGTTACAGTGCAGGGGGATGTTACCAGCAATTCGAATATCCAAGGAACTGGTTTGCTGCAGTTAAAAGGGACATCTGCTCAGAATTTCAATATGAATGGCAATTCCGTTGCCAATCTGGAGGTCGACAATGCCAGCAACATTACGTTTGGTGGAGGCGCAGTGGTAACCAATTCCCTTTTGTTTACAAACGGTAAATTGCAGCTCGGCAACAACAATCTTACTCTGGAAAGTGCAGCAACCATCACGGGAGCTGACGCTACAAAATATGTAGTTACAAATGGTACGGGCCAACTGGTGAAAAACAGCCTGAGTACCACTCCCTTTACTTACCCGGTTGGTTATGATGCCACAACCTATAATCCGCTTTCTGTGACACAGAACGGAACCACTGATAACATTGGTGTTCGTGTACTCCAGAACGTACAACAGGCCGGGACCTCTGGTGCTGCCTTTGTTAAAGAGGTGGTGGATGCCAGTTGGGTGCTTTCAGAAGGCACTGCTGGTGGCAGCAGCCTCAGCGTTACCGCTACCTGGAATGGTACAGATGAACTGACAGGGTTCAGTCGTACAAAAACCGGATTATCCGTTTATGATGGAACCAGCTGGGACCTGACCTATGCTCAAACGGCTGCAGCAACAGGTGTCGGTCCTTATACGGTAACAAGAAGCAATATTACAAATATTGGTGCCTTAGCAGTAGGAAACAGACCTGTATATATACCTTTATTAGTAAGTCCCAAGGTTTTCCTTCAGGGTCCGACCTTTGCCAGTGGCCTGATGGCTGATGGTTTACGTGCTGCAGGTGTAATCCCCACAACTGAACCTTACACCGGATTAAGCAATTATACACACAGTGGCAGTGGTGGTGCCGAAACGATTCCTTCATCTATCCTGGTAGCACAAGCTCCGGTGAATAACAGCATTGTAGACTGGGTGTTCCTTCAGCTTCACGATGGTACAACAGGAACGGTTCTTGCCACCAGGGCTGCACTGATCGAAAGAGACGGTGACATTGTGGATGTAGATGGTACAAATACCAAGACCAATTTTGTAAATTTTGCCGGGTTTACTGGTGGCAATTATTATGTGTCTGTTCGCCACAGAAACCATCTGGGAGCACGCACTGCAGCTACTTTAGCCCTGAGTCGCACTTCCACGACTACTTATGACTTTACAACGGCAACCACCCAGGCCTTCCCTGGAACTGTCAGCAACGCACCTTTAGCCACAATCACGACTGGTGTATTTGGGCTTTGGGGTGGAGACGCCAATGGCAATGGAGTTACACGTAAAACAGGTGGCAGTACTGTAAATGATTTCTCTGTATTCAGCACCTATCTGGGCGCAAGCTCAATCATTTCAAACGTATACAGAAGAGAAGACTTTAATATGGATGGCACGGTGAGGAAAACCGGCGGCAGTACCGTGAATGACTTCTCCAAATTCGCTGCCATCTTAGGTGCCACTTCGATAATCACTCAGCCCGCTTTCTAAATCATATTCAAAACAATCAATATGTCCAGATTTTTAAGCCTCGCATTTTTATTAAGTTTTTCAGTGTTTGTTTTCTCTGCAAGCGCCCAACCCGTAGCAACCCGGGGGTTTCAGGCAAACATTAACAACAAACCCAGCGCTGGAAACACGGTTAGTTTCAGACTCCGGCCATTGGTAAATACGACTACTTCGTTTACTGTAGTCAATTTTTGTGTACGAGTACCGACTGCAATTGCCGGAACTTTTACTTGGGGAAGCATCACCAATAACACAACTAATTTTCCAGGTGTAAACATGTCGTTAACTTCAACTTATACAGTAGGTTCTTACACTGTATACTTGTTTGAAAACCTGAATATTGGAACACCTACTACTTCTACCTCCTACGCAAATGGCAATTCGTACGAAGTTTTTAGTGTGCCCACATCCATCAACCCGACATTACTTGGATTAGAACTCGCGCACGAAGACACTCAAACTGACTGGTTTTTTGCAATCGCAAATAACACAGGCGCTGATCTTATGGCGAGAGATAACTCAGACGTTCCAGTGCCTTCCAGCTTTTTTTATCCGCTCACTAATGTTGGCGGTGCCAATCCTGATTATTATACTTCTTTATCACAATCACTCCCTGCCAACCTGGGGGATTTCAATGTACTGAAACAGGGCGACAAAGGTGCTTCACTGACCTGGACCACTATTCAGGAGTTCAATGTAAGCCACTTTGTAATTGAAAAAAGCTATTCCCAGAATTCAGGCTGGCAGTCTGTAGGTCAGGTAAAAGCTAAAGGTGAATCCACCGTTCCTTCTAAATACAGTTTCAGTGATGCAAATGCCTACGATGGTGTCAGCGCATCCAAAACTGCCTTTTACCGTGTTCGTTCAATTGATATGGACGGAAAAGAACTGATCTTCCCGATCCGCTCCCTTCGTTTCACGGGTTTTAATAAGGACATCACCATCTACCCCAACCCCGTAAAGGATGGCTTCACCATTCAGGTTCCCGTTTTGAATCCTGCAGACAAGAAGATCCGGATGAACCTGGTCAACCAGGCCGGACAAACCCTGCATATCCGCGAGATCAGCGCTACACAGGCTGCTAACTATTATTATGATATCAAAACGCCCGGCGTGATCAATGGCGAATACATGCTGCAGATCCTGCTCGATGGCGAATTACTGGATACCAAAAAGATCCTGGTACAGCATTAATCTTTAATTAATCCTTTTCAATGCATAGCCCTCTCCAACTTCGTTGGGGAGGGTTTTTTTATGCTTAAAGTCATGTGGCCGGTTCCTGATTTCAGTTACTTTTACCGCAAATTCATCATGTGAACCAGCAACAGGAAAACCTCCGGATACAACGCTGGGTGGTGATGGTCGCTATCCTGCTTTTTTTGATCAAAGTAGCCGCCTGGTGGATCACCCGCTCCGTAGCCATTCTGACCGATGCCCTGGAAAGTACCGTGAATGTGGTGGCCGGACTGATCGGCTGGTACAGCCTTTATGTTGCTGCCAAACCCAAAGACCATGACCATCCCTATGGCCATGGCAAGGCCGAGTTCCTGTCGGCCGCCGTGGAAGGCACACTGATCATCATCGCCGGTTTCATCATTATCTATGAAGCCATCAACAACTTTATCCATCCCCACCCCTTACAACAACTTGATTACGGCATCCTCCTGGTTGCCATCACCGCGGCTATCAATTATATCACCGGGGCCATCAGTATTAAAAGAGGCAAAAAGAACAACAGCCTGGCCCTGGTAGCCAGTGGCAAACACCTGCAGAGTGATACCTATTCCACCCTGGGTGTAATGGCAGGCCTCGCCCTGATCTATTTCACCCACCTGGCCTGGCTCGACAGCCTGGTGGCCATGATCTTTGCCTTCATTATCATATTTACAGGATACCGCATTTTACGCGAATCCATTGCCGGTATCATGGACGAGGCAGACCTGGACCTTCTCGAAAAGATCATCGCCCTGCTCGAAAAAGAACGAAAGCCGGGATGGATCGACCTGCATAACCTGCGCGTGATCAAATACGGCGGGCAGCTCCATATCGACTGCCACCTGACCGTACCCTGGTACCTGAACGTACACGAAGCACACCAGCAGATCGATGCCCTGAGCGGCCTGATCCGCGCGCAATTCGGCGACAGTGTTGAATTTTTTGTACATGCCGATGGCTGTCTCGATTTTTCCTGCCGCATCTGTGCGGTGGAAGAATGCAGCGAACGCAAGCATCCGTTTGCACAGCGCATCAGCTGGACGAAAGAACACCTGCTGAGTAATAAAAAACACCAGCTGCCGGTCTCAGCCACAACTGACTGAACCCGTATCTTTGTACCCCTTAATTTTAAAATTGTAGGACTATGAACGCCTGGAAAGAATACCTTGACTCGAATAAGGACCGCTTCCTGAACGAATTGCTCGACCTGCTGCGCATCCCGAGTATCAGTGCCCGCAGTGAACATAAAGACGATATGAAGACCTGCGCCGAAGCCGTGCGGGATTCCCTGCTGAAAGCCGGTGCTGACAAGGCAGTGATCTATGAAACCGAAGGCCATCCCATTGTATACGGGGAGAAGATCAAGGATCCAGCCCTTCCCACTGTGCTGGTATACGGACATTATGATGTACAGCCGCCTGATCCGCTGGAACTCTGGAACAGCGGCCCCTTCGATCCGGTGATCAAAGACGGTAAGATCTATGCCCGCGGCAGTGCCGATGATAAGGGGCAATTTTATATGCACGTGAAGGCGCTGGAAATCATGGTGCAAACCAACAGCCTGCCTGCCAATATCAAATTCTGTATTGAAGGGGAAGAAGAGATCGGCTCCCCGAACCTCGGCAAATTTGTAGCTGCCCGGAAAGAACTGCTCAAAGCAGATGTGATCCTGATCAGCGATACTGCCATGATCAGCCTGGACACGCCTTCCATTGATATCGGCGTACGTGGCCTCAGCTATATTGAAGTGGAAGTGACGGGTCCCAACCGCGACCTGCACAGTGGCGTGTATGGTGGCGCCGTAGCCAACCCTATCACGATCCTGGCGAAAATGATCGCCAGTTGCCATGATGCCAACAACCATATCACCATCCCGGGATTTTATGATGATGTAGTGGAATCCACTGCAGCAGAGCGGGCTAAGATGGCACTGGCCCCTTACGATGAAGCTGCCTACAAAAAAGAGCTGGGTGTAAGTGAACTCTGGGGAGAAAAAGGCTATAGCACCAATGAACGGACCGGTATCCGGCCCACGCTCGAACTGAACGGCATCTGGGGCGGCTATACGGGCGAAGGATCCAAAACCGTACTGCCTTCCAAAGCCACGGCGAAGATCTCTGCCCGCCTCGTACCGAACCAATCTTCGGAAAAGATCACTGCGAAACTGCTGGATTATTTCAAAAGCATTGCACCTGCTGGCGTAACGGTGAAAACCATGGAGCATCATGGTGGGGAGCCTTATATGACGCCGCTGGATTCCAAAGCCTATCAGGCAGCAGCAGCCGCTATCAAAGCCACTTTCGGCAAAGAGCCGATTCCCGTCAGGGGCGGCGGCAGCATTCCCATCTGTGCCCTTTTTGAAAAAGAACTGGGCATCAAGATCGTGTTCATGGGCTTCGGTCTCGACAGCGATAACCTGCATTCGCCCAATGAAAAATACGAGCTGGCCAATTTTTATAAGGGGATTGAAACGATACCGTATTTCCATCAGTATTTTGCGAAATAGTGAATAGTCAATAGTGAATGGGGTGGAGAGATTCCGGCCTTCGCCGGAATGACGACCTGTTTTGGACTATTACTGTTGTCAACCATCGAATCACGATTCACAGTTCACGATTCACGATTACATGTCCGACAAAGTCAAAATCCGTTTAGACAAATACCTCTGGTGCATCCGGATCTTCAAGACCCGGACTGCAGCGGCAGAGGCCTGCGATAAAGGGAAGGTGAAATACCAGGGTGCAGCGGCCAAAGCAGCGAAAGCGGTGAATCCCGGCGATGAATATGAGATCAAAACGGAAACCCGGCGCTGGGTCATCAAGGTAAGCGGACTGCTGGATCACCGGGTACAGTATACCGAAGCCATCAAATATTATATCGACATTACTCCTGCGGAAGAGCTGGAGCGTTTACAATTCCAGGCATCCAGTTTCCATACCGGCAAAAGGCCTTCAAAAATTGGCCGGCCCACCAAAAAACAACGCCGCGACCTGGATGATTTTACGGGCTTTTAATATTTATTAACGTTTAATTCTCACCCGGTTATTGGCTGATTAAAATCAGTATCCCCTTTCTTTTAAGTCATCTTAAAGGGTCCTGCCTTCTTTTAGTTTTGGTTGAGTAAAATGCCGTTTCCCGTATAACCAACGGACCGTTTTTTCATAACCATTTAAAAGTCAACCGATGACAGCCGCCCCTTCGCATAAAAAGGTACAGCAGGATCCTGTCTTGGTGGTACCGCAGCAAAGTACTAATCCTGCCCTGCGCAGGATTTTATCTGCCCCTGCAGTGAATATTGATGAAACGGACCGGGAATACATTTTTACACTCGGCGCTCCGGGTTTCGACCGGGAATCATTCCGGATCGAGCTGGAACAGGAGTTGCTGAAAATCAGTGCGGTAAAACGTCAGGGGGCCGAAGCTCCGGTTCACCAGTTGATGGAATTTGACCTGTCTGGCTGGGAACGGGTTTTCCTCTTACCCGATGATGCCGATTCACTGATGACCACAGCAGTTTACCGGAATGGCGAACTGCTGATCTATATTCCCAGATCCGACACAGCCGTGAAGGAGCGGGAAAAGTTAAGTATATATGTTTATTAATATGTCCAGTATGCGTTTGGCGATCTATGCTGACCGGAAGATCAGTGAGGTGCAACAGGATTTTTCCGGTGCCTTTCCTTACCTGAAGATCGAGTTCTTCCGGAATGGAGAGGTGCGGAAAGACCGTTACCCTGCCAGCCAGATGATTGCCGGGTCCCGGTTCCTTCGCGATGCCTGGAGCCGGAAAAGAGGGGAAGGTGAGCTTGATGTAAGCGACCTGATGACCGTGTCGGAGCTGGAAAATGCATTTATGGACCGTTATGGTTTATCGGTACAGGTTTTCCGCCGTTCGGGTAACCTCTGGCTGGAAACCACCATGACCGATAACTGGACCCTGAAACAACAGAATGATCATGGTAAGGAGATCTCCTCGCCCTTCCGGAACAGCAATCCGGGTGAAGACTAACCGTATTTGATTTCAGGTAAAAACCAGATAAATGCCGCTTCACCTTCACAGCCAATACTCGATCAGCCAGATCCAGCAGCAGTTTCACCAGCGCTTTCCTGAAGCGAAACTGGAATTTTCATTCAGCGGTACGGAGCCGATGCGCTGTACAGCCCTGAAAGGAAAATCTTTTCCCAGCATCAGCATTGCTGAACTCATGCATGAAACAGAAGACCGCGAGATCGTGATTGAAGACACGATGACCGTTTCGGAAGTGGAGACATTATTCCGTAAAAAATTTCACCTGCCGGTGCAGGTTTACCTGAAACAGGGTGGTTACTGGCTGAAGAATGCGTTCTGCAATTCACTGCCCCTGGGGCAGCCGGTGCTTCAGTAAAGCAGGTTCTTCAGTTTATCGACATTCAGAATGCGGATCTTGCTTTCCTTGATCTCCAGCAGGCTTTCCGATTTGAAATCACTCAGTGTGCGGATCAGCGACTCGGTGGCGGTACCCACATATTGTGCGATATCCTCCCGGGATATGTCGATCTGGTGCTGACCATTGTCTTTGTTGAACTTTTCGTGAATATCCACTAAAGCCTTGGCCACCCGCTTACGCAGGGAATCGTAGGCCAGATGCAGGAGGCGTTCTTCTTTCTCTTTTACATCATGTGTAATGAGGCGGATGAATTTGCCGGCGATGGTGAGGTCTTTATAAACAGCCTGCAGAAAATCATCTTTCGGGATCATAATCACTTCTGCATCTTCCAGTACTTCAGCGGTATCGTCGTAGCTGAGGTTTTCGAGCAAAGCCGTGTAGCCCAGGTAATCGCCCGGACTGTACAGGTTGGTGATATATTCCTTTCCATCTTCATGTACCTTGAAGGTTTTCACCTTACCGGCTTTCACGAAGTAGAGGTATTTGGGGCGTTTTCCTTCCGAATAGATCAGTTGTTTGCGGGAATGGTGTTCGCTGTCGTAATTGTCGGGATTGAGTTCGAAAAGACCGGAACTATTAAGGTCTTTCATGAGGTCGTTCACGCCCTTCTCACCCTGTGCGTAAGGTTCTTCCAGGATGGCCGTTTTGCGCAGGCGGATCTCGATGGCCCGCAGCAGCTCAAGGTCGTCGAAGGGCTTGGTGATATAATCATCGGCACCCATTTCCATGCCTTTACGGAAATCGGAACGCTCGGTTTTAGCGGTCAGGAAAATAAAGGGGATCCGCTCGGTTTCTGCATTCTTTTTCAGCAAGTGCAATACCCCGTATCCATCCAGATCGGGCATCATGATATCACAAACAATCAGGTCTGGACGCTCCTGGAGGGCGATTTCCACCCCTCTTTTGCCGTTTTCTGCGGTAAAGGTCTTGTATCCGGCCAGAACGAGGATCTCTGCCGTATTCTCACGGATATCCGTGTTATCGTCGATAACCAGAATTTTCTTCATTGGTGCAGTGAATTAGCGTCACAATTTAAGGCTAATCAGGCTTTTCCGGGAAAAAAAATACCCCTTAGCGGCTTATTGAGGAATATCAGACGGCTAAATGAGAACCCTCATCCCCACCGGGGGTACCCGGGGATACCTTAGCGCAAATTTTTGCCATGTCCTCAACAGTTACCCGGGAGCAGCTGAGCTGTTACCATTGCGGAGAAGAGTGTACCACCACCCGGATCAAGGTGGAAGAAAAGGTATTCTGCTGTGAGGGCTGCAAAATGGTGTATCAGCTGTTGAGCCAGAATGATCTCTGTGAATATTACGATCTCAACAATAACCCCGGCATCAACCGGAAAATACCGGTCCGCAAAGACAAATTTGCATTTCTGGAAGATGTCACGATCCGCCGGCAGCTGATCAGTTTTTCGGAAGGGAACCAAACCCATGTGAAGTTTTACCTGCCCTCCATGCATTGCAGCAGCTGTTTATACCTGCTGGAAAACTTACACCGGCTCCAGAAAGGCGTGATCAGTTCAAAAGTGAACTTCACGAGCAAGGAAGTGAGCCTGGTGATCGATGAGTCCGTTTTCAGCTTGCGGGAAGCAGCAGAACTGCTGACCGCTGTGGGTTACGAACCCTATATCAGCCTGAACGACCTGAAAAATCATAAGCCCCGCACCAAAAAAAGCATGATCTACCAGCTGGGTGTGGCAGGATTCTGTTTTTCCAATATCATGCTGATGAGTTTTCCCGAATACCTGGGACTGGCAGACGCAGAAAAAAACCTGCAGGGGGTATTCCGGATGATGAACCTGGTGCTGGCTCTGCCGGTATTCCTGTATAGTGCCCAGCCCTTCTATATCAGTGGCTGGAAAGGCCTGAAACACCGCTTCCTCAATATTGACGCCCCCATTGCCCTTGCCATCATTGTAACTTTTGCCCGCAGTGTGTATGAAGTAGCTACCGGAACCGGATCCGGCTATTTCGACTCCATGACCGGGATCGTGTTTTTCATGCTGGTGGGCCGGGTATTGCAGGATAAAACCTACCAGCAATTATCCTTTGAACGGGATTACACCTCCTACTTCCCGATTGCCATAACGGTTTTAAAAGAAGGTAAAGAAGTGCCCACTCCCCTGCCGGAGATCAAAAACGGAGACACCCTGCTGATCCATAGTGAGGAACTGATCCCTGCCGATGGCATCCTGACCCGGGGTAAGGCCCTGGTGGATTACAGTTTTGTAACCGGAGAATCGTTGCCGGTAAGCAAAGAAATGGGCGAGATCATTTATGCCGGGGGCAAACAGACCAGCGGCAATATTGAATTGCTGGTGGTGAAAGAAGTGGCGCAGAGCTACCTAACCAGTTTATGGAGTGGCGACCAGTTCAAAAAAAGCAGGTTTTCGGAGGAAAACACCACTTCATTTGTACACTTGCTGAGCCGCTATTTTACGGTGATCCTGTTCACGATTGCGGCAGGTGCTGCCTGGTACTGGATGGCGCACGACAGCAGCCGGGTCTGGCAGGTGATCACAGCGGTGCTCATCGTGGCCTGTCCCTGTGCGCTGATGCTCTCGAACACTTTCACCAATGGTAATATTCTCCGCATCCTCGGCCGGAACCAATTTTACCTGAGGAATGCGCAGGTGATCGAGGATATCGACAAAGTGACCCATATCGTTTTCGATAAAACCGGTACGCTCACAACTACGCATGAACAGGAAGTTGCGTACGATGGCAGCTCATTAAACACCCTGCAGCAAACTGCTATTGCCCTGCTTGCGGCACAGAGTAACCACCCGCTCAGCCGGGCATTGGTCCGCCATTTCCGCCACCTGAGTCCGATGGGAGATGTGTCCGATTACCGGGAAATTCCGGGCAAGGGAACAGAAGGCAGGGTAGACGGGCTGGAATACCGGCTGGGTTCCCGCTCTTTCATAACCGGCAGCCGGGAGCAGTTCAATACAGCCACCCAGGTCTGGATATCCTGTGAGGGTACTACTCTGGGATATTTTACGATCCGTAACCAATACCGCGAATCCATACCGGCGCTGATCCGGGAATTATCCAAAAAATATCCGGTATCGGTGATCTCCGGAGATAATGATGCCGAAAAAAGCAATCTCCAGCAGCTGATGGGACCTGAAGCCGTACTGCGGTTCAACCAGCGTCCGGAAGACAAACTGCGCTTTATCCAGGAGCTCCAGGAAAAAGGCCAGACCGTGATGATGATCGGCGATGGCCTGAACGATGCCGGTGCCCTGAAACAAAGTGATGTGGGTATTGCGCTTACCGAAAACTCCAACAATTTCACCCCGGCCAGTGATGCCATTCTGGAGGCCAGCAAACTGGACCGGTTCACCCGGTTCCTAAAGATGTGCCGGATCAACCGCCGGATCGTGTGGGCGGCCTTTATCCTGAGTATCCTCTATAACATTGTGGGTGAGAGCTTTGCGGTGCAAGGGCTCCTCTCTCCCCTGGTAGCGGCCATCCTGATGCCGGCCAGTTCCCTGAGCATTTTACTGGTCACTTTCGGGACCAGCAATTTCTGGGCAAGGCTGTTGAAACTCTGATGGTTAACGGCGTCTGCTCCCGTATGAGAAGAATCATTTTTACCGGTGAGGGTGATCAGCATCAACCCAGCCCCCGGCGGATATTTTTACCAAGTTTTTACTTAAGCCATAACTCATGAGTGCCATCATTCTTCTCCTGTTTGCCAGTATATCCGTAGCCGCATTGTTTCTCGGCGCATTTCTGTGGAGTGTAAAGAGCGGCCAGTATGAGGATGAAGCTTCCCCCCCGATCCGGATGCTCTTCGATAACAAACCCGGGACCCCTTCAAACAGCAATAAGCAATAAAACCAAAACCAATCATAGAAACTTTACCGTATGCAAGTAGAAAAGTTTTATTACGACAACAAGATCGTTAAAGCCTTCACCTATGCCTCTATTCTTTTTGGCATAGTGGGAATGCTGGCCGGTTTATTGGTGGCCATCCAGTTTTACTATCCGGCTGCCAGTTTCAACCTGCCCTACACCACATTCGGCCGGGTACGTCCCCTGCACACCAATGCCGTGATCTTTGCCTTTGTGGGCAACTACATGTTTGCCGGTGTGTATTATTCCCTGCAGCGCCTGACCAAGGCCCGTATGTGGAGTGATACCCTGAGCTGGATCCATTTCTGGGGCTGGCAGCTGATCATTGCCTCGGCCGCCATCACGCTTTTACTGGGTATCACCACCGGTAAGGAATATGCCGAACTGGAATGGCCGATCGATATCGCCATTACGCTGATTTGGGTGGTTTTTGGTATCAATATGTTCGGTACGATCCTGACCCGCCGCGAGAGTCACCTCTACGTGGCCATCTGGTTCTATATCGCTACCTGGGTAACCGTGGCGATGCTGCATATTGTGAACTCCTTTGAAATGCCGGTATCACTGTTCAAAAGTTACAGCTGGTATGCAGGTGTTCAGGATGCGCTGGTACAATGGTGGTATGGACACAATGCGGTGGCCTTCTTCCTGACCACTCCGATCCTGGGAATCATGTATTACTTTCTGCCCAAAGCAGCAAACCGCCCGGTATATTCTTACCGCCTTTCCATCATCCACTTCTGGGCGCTGATCTTCCTGTATATCTGGGCTGGTCCACACCACCTGCTCTATACCTCGCTGCCCGATTGGGCACAATCACTGGGATCTGTTTTCTCCGTGATGCTGATCTTCCCGAGCTGGGGTGGTATGCTGAATGGCCTGTTTACCCTGCGGGGTGCCTGGGACAAGGTTCGTGAAGAGCCGGTACTGAAATTCTTTGTTGTGGCAGTTACCTGCTATGGTATGAGTACCCTCGAAGGGCCTTTATTAAGTATCAAGAGCATCAATGCCATCTCCCACTTTACCGACTGGACCATTGCACACGTGCATATTGGCGCCATGGGCTGGAATGGATTTATGGCTTTTGGCCTTTTCTACTTCCTGGTTCCGAAAATGTGGAACACACCGCTCTACAGCAAGAAACTGGCGACCAACCACTTCTGGCTGGGTACCATTGGTATCATCTTATATGCTATCCCCCTGTACTGGGCAGGCTTTACGCAGGCACAGATGTGGAAGACCTTTACTGAAGAAGGAACTTTGAAATTCCAGTTCCTGGAAACAGTCACCCACATCATCCCGATGTATGTGACCCGCAGTTTTGGTGGCCTGCTCTATCTCACTGGTGCACTGATGATGGTGTATAACCTGGCCAAAACAGTAGCCAGTGGCAGCTTTACTGCCAATGAGGAAACAGAAGCAGCGCCGCTGGCCAAAGAGCAGCACCACAAGGAATACTGGCACCGTGTTATTGAACGCAAACCGGTAATGATGCTGGTACTGGCACTGGTACTGGTAGCCGTTGGCGGCATACTGGAACTGGTTCCTACATTCCTGGTAAAAAGCAATATCCCCACCATTGCCAGCGTGAAGCCTTATACACCGCTGGAATTGCAGGGTCGTGATATCTATGTACGTGAAGGATGCTATACCTGTCACTCGCAAATGGTACGTCCGTTCCGTGATGAGGTAGCCCGTTATGGTGAATACTCCAAGGCAGGTGAATTCGTATACGATCACCCCTTCCAATGGGGCAGTAAGCGTACCGGACCGGATCTGGCCCGTGAAGGTGTTGGCCGCAACAAGAAATCAGATGCCTGGCATTACAACCACCTGATGGATCCGCGCCTGATGTCTCCGGGTTCGATCATGCCTTCTTACTCCTGGTTGCTTGATAACCCCATTGATACGGCAAGTACACCAGCCAAGATCCGTGCTATGCAGAAGATGGGAGTTCCTTATGAAGAAGGATTTGACCAGAAAGCCAATAAGGACCTGATGCTCCAGGCTACCAGTATCCGGCTGAGTCTGAAAGGTGAAAAGATCGAGACACCTGCCGATCGTGAGGTCATTGCAGTGATCGCCTACCTGCAGCGTCTGGGTAAAGACATCACTGCTTCACAGCAGCAACAGGCCGCCAAATAAATTCAAAAACGCAAACGGAAGATAACAGATGAAATTCGTTCATTACCTGGATAAGATCAACCACGTAGATGTTTACGCACTTACAGCATTTGCCATATTTGCTTCGGTATTCATCTATGCAGTGTATTATGTCATCAAAGCTGATAAAAAATCACTCCAGGACATCAGCCGGATGCCTTTAGATTAAAACAACCACCACCTAAAAAATAGAAATATGTTTTTAAAGTTCGCTTCCATACTCCGCAACAGGAACTGGTCAAGAACCGGACTTCTGGCTGCTGCCTTGCTGGCCAGCCCTGCTGTTTGGGCAGCCGGGCCTCCTGCAAAGTCATCCCTTTCTGAACCGCTGGTATTTACGCTGGTAGTATTGATGCTGTTGTTGCTGCTGGTGATTGCCCTGCTGGCCAATGTGCTGCTGGGTACGGTGAAATTCCAGCAGGAAAATGAAAAAACAGCCACAAAGGTGGGCAGCGCTGCTGCCCTGGTGGGTGCATTGCTGCTGTTACCGGCCCTTGCTGGAGCACAAACCACTCCGGCTGCCGCACCAGTGGCTGAAGCCGTGAATTATGGTGGCATGAGTGCAACAACATTCTATCTTGTCATTGGAGTTATTGTTATAGAAATCATCACGATCCTGTTCATGCTGGTGCAGCTTAAAGCCATTCTGGCCAAGGAAAAAGCCCGCAAAGTTGCGGAAGCTGTAGCAGCAGGTGCTGTGGTGAAGCCCACTGTCAGCATGTGGGACCGTATCAACAGTTTCCGTCCGCAGGAGCAGGAGGCTGATATCGACCTGGGACACAACTATGATGGTATCCGCGAGCTCGATAACCGCCTGCCGCCTTGGTGGCTCTGGGGATTTTATATCACTATTGTAGCTGCCGGTATTTACCTCTGGCGTTATCACGTGGTGCACAGTGCCCCTTTGAGTGCCGAGGAGTTTGAGATCTCCATGAAAGCTGCAGAACGTCAGCAGGCCGAATACCTGAAAACAGCCGCCAACAAGGTGGATGAGAATACGGTTACCCTCCTTACCGCAGATGCCGATATCAGTGCCGGTAAGGCCATTTTCACTGCCAACTGTGTGGCCTGTCATGGTGCAGCCGGCCAGGGTGGTGTGGGTCCCAATCTCACTGACGATTACTGGATTCATGGTGGTGGCATCAAGGATATCTTCAAGACCATTAAATACGGCTGGCAGGACAAAGGCATGAAGAGCTGGAAAGAGGATTTCACTGCATCTCAGATGGCGCAGGTAGCCTCTTTTATACATACGCTTCATGGCACCAATCCGGCCAATCCGAAAGCGCCTCAGGGTGAACTGTACAAGGAAGGTGCAGCCCCTGCTGACACGACAAAAGCCGCAGGAACTGCTGCCCCTGCTGTTGATACTGCCGTGAAAAAGTAAGCCCGTTCATTTGTTTCTGACTGCTGCCAACCTGTTGTTCTGTAAAATATGAGTTATGAGTGACGTTAAAACACATGTACCCGATGACCCGGAAGTATCGTTCAGAGACCGGATAGCCACGGTGGATGCCAAAGGCAAACGCAAGTGGGTCTTTGCACAAAAACCGAAAGGACGGTTCTATAATATACGAACCATTGTCAGTTACGGGTTCTTCATTATTTTCTTCACCCTGCCGTTTATTCATATAGACGGCAGGCCTTTGTTTTTATTCAATGTAGTGCAGGCGAAATTCATCCTGTTCGGCATGGTATTCTGGCCCCAGGATTTCTTCATTTTCGGCCTCACGATGATCACATTCATTGTTTTCATCGTGTTGTTCACCGCCGCTTTCGGGCGCCTGTTCTGCGGCTGGGTTTGTCCGCAAACCGTATTCATGGAAATGTTCTTCCGCAAGCTGGAATATTTCATTGAAGGGGATGCGGCACAGCAGCGCGCTATGGCTCATGGACCCTGGAACAGCAACAAGATCATCCGCAAGACCCTCAAACATGTGGTGTTTTACCTGATGAGTTTTGTGATCGCCAATTTCTTTCTTTCCTATATCATCGGGGTGAAAGAACTCTGGAAGATCATCACAGAACCGGTAAGCCAGCATATCGGCGGCCTCTTTGCACTCGCCATCTTTTCAGCCGTATTCTATGCAGTCTACGCCTTTTTCCGGGAGCAGGCCTGTACTGTGGTTTGTCCCTATGGCCGCTTGCAGAGTGTACTGCTCGACAAGAACTCCATGATTGTTGCCTACGACTACAAACGTGGCGAGCCCCGCGGCAAGTACGACAAGCGCGCAGAACGGAATATCGGCGATTGCATTGATTGCTTCCAGTGCGTACGGGTCTGCCCGACCGGTATCGACATCCGCAACGGCACCCAGCTGGAATGCGTCAACTGCACTGCCTGTATCGATGCCTGCAACGATGTAATGACCAAAATCCAGAAGCCCAAGGGGCTCATCCGCTATGCTTCCGAGAACGGCATTGCCAATCATGAGAAGCTCCATTACACTACCCGGATGAAAATGTATACCGTATTACTCGGTATCCTGCTGAGCATTCTCGGATTCCTGCTCTTCACCCGCAAAGATGTGGATACAACCATTATGCGCACACCCGGACAGCTGTTCCAGGAAAGAGGTACCGACAGTATTTCCAACCTGTATAATATCAAAGTGGCGAATAAAACGATCAAGGAAGTGCCCCTGCAGCTGAAACTGGAGAATGCAAATGGGTCAATAGAAATAATCGGATCGCATCATATCATTGATGTACAGAAAGAAGGGCAAGGTGCCGGTTCATTCTTTATCATACTTCCGAAATCAGCCATACATGAGCGCAAGTCCACTTTACGGATCGGCGTTTATGAGGGGGACAAGAAACTGGATGTGATCAAAACCAGTTTCCTTGGCCCGGTAACACACTAAAACAAACGTATATGAAAATCAGTTGGGGAAACCGGATCCTGGCCGTTATTCTGGTCTTTATTGCCGGCATGGGTTATCTGGTATACCGCAGTGTCAATACCAACTACGACCTCGTTTCGCAGGAATACTATAAGGATGAACTGGATTACCAGAAAGTGATTGACGGCACCAACCGTGCTGCCACGCTCAGCAATCCGGCTTCATTGGCAACAACCGATTCAGGCATCCTGTTGCGTTTGCCGCAGGAAATGAAAGGCAAAACAGTAAACGGCACCGTTTTTTTTTACTGTGCAACTGATGTGCGGAAAGACCGGAAGCTGAAGCTGGCCATCAATCAGGATGCCGAGCAGCTGATCCCTGCAGGCGGGCTTGCACCCGGAACTTACACGGTGAAAATCAGCTGGGAATCTGCGCAACTGAATTATTATTCTGAACTGAATTATACCCGATAAGCAATATGTGGCAGGCTTTACTCGCAGGCGGTACCTTGGGCTTGGTCAGCAGTTTCCACTGTGTGGGCATGTGCGGACCGTTGGCGCTTTCCCTGCCTGTACAGCACCTGCCCCGCTACCAGCAATACAGTGCATTTATCCTGTATAATCTCGGCAGGGTGATCACCTATAGCTTACTGGGACTGCTTTTCGGACTGGCCGGAAGGCAGCTTTTTATTGCCGGCTGGCAGCAATGGTTTTCCATCAGCATGGGAGTACTGATCCTGCTGATGGCCGGTCATTACTTCTTCCTGAAAAATTACTGGGAACCGCGCTGGCTGCAGCGCTTTCACTTCCAGGTACAGCAACTGATGAGCCGCTTCCTGCAGAATGGATCCTTAGGTGCCTATACCCTGCTGGGCATGGCCAATGGACTCTTACCCTGCGGCATGGTTTATCTGGCCATTGCGGGCGCCCTCAGCACACAGGAAACCCTCCAAAGTGTGGGTTTTATGGCTGCATTCGGGCTGGCTACCCTCCCTGCCATGCTGGTATTGAGTTTGCTGGGCATGCGGGTGGATATCAATGTAAGAAGGAGTATCCGCAAACTGATGCCTGTAGTCGTTACTGCTGTTGCTGTGGTGTTGATCCTGCGGGGACTGAACCTGGGTATACCTTTTATCAGTCCAGTGTTGGCCTCATCTCCGGGCAATGCAGCCAGCTGCCATTAATCCAATCCGGATCAGGCTAATGGTGCCAAAGGCACGACCAGTGTTATCGTTGTTCCCTTATCCAGTTCACTCTGCAATTTTACTGAGCCATTCAAAAGATCGGCATAGCGCTTCACGATATGCAGACCTAGTCCGGTACCTTGTATATTCACTACATTCTTGCCCCTGAAGAAACTGGTAAACAGGTGTTGCTGGTCTTCTTCCGAAATTCCCAATCCATTATCGGTTACCGATAGTTCAAGATTACCCTCTACCGGCCGGGCCAGGATCGCGATCTTTCCATCCACACCGGAAAACTTGACGGCATTGCTGATCAGGTTGATAAGGATATTCTTCAGCAGTTTCTTATCGGTATATACAGCAGTCACACATTCACACAGCACTTTCAGTTCCTGCTCAGCCTTGAGAATGGCGCGCATTTCATCCACCACATCTTCCAGGAAATCTTTCAGGTGTACTTCATCGGTCTGGGTCTGTACCCGCCCTTCTTCCAGTTTGCCCAGGGAGAGGAAGTCTTCCAGCAGGTCGTTCAGGTGTTTTACAGAATCCTTGATACGGGTAATATGGCGGTTGCGGTTATCCTGCTCTTCTGTCTTGGTATAGCGGGCCAGCAAGGATGCGGAAGAGAGGATAGAGCTCAGTGGGGTCCTGAACTCGTGACTGGCCATGGATACGAAGCGGGATTTGATCTCGTTCAGTTCTTTTTCCTTGTCGAGGGCATCGCTCAGGTCTTTCTGTGATTGCTCCAATTCCTGCAGGGCTTCTTTGAGGATCAGGGTACGTTCCTGCACTTTGGTTTCCAGACCGGAATTGAGCAGGCGGATCTCGTGCGATACCTTTTCCAGTTGCTCCCGCTGGCGGGTCATACGGGTTTCTGCCTCCTTGCGCTGGGTGATATCAATGATAAAAGCGATTACATAAGATTCATTCTTCTGCCGGAAATGGCTGAGGCTGATCTCCACCGGAAATTCATTTCCGGTCTTATCGCGGGCAAACAGGTCGCGGCCATGCCCCATCCGCCGGTTGGATGGTGAGGCGTGGAACTGGCGGCGGTAGGTATCATGATGAGCGAGGAAGCGGGAGGGAATCAGCATTTCCACGGGCTGGCCGATCAGCTCTTCGCGGGTGAATTTGAACAGTTGTTCTGCTGCAGGGTTGACGAGCACGATCTCTTCTTTGGCGTTGGCGAGGATGATCCCTTCGGTAGCATGTTCAAAAAGGGCATTCATGCGGCTCTGGTCCTCTTCCATGGATCCATAGAGCTTTTTGACATACAGTACGGCCACCGTGGTCATCAGCATAATAATAACAGAGAAAATATGCTGCATGATTATCTGCTTCTGCTCCATGCCATCATGCTCATAGAAGGAAGATACGAAGACCAGGATCATGCAGACGATCCCGAAAAACAGGGTGTACTTATCTTCTTTCAGGAAAACAGTCAGCATGATCACCACGATCAGTCCGCCATCAAAAAAGCTGAACTGGGGCATCAGGTACTGCAATACCGCTGTACAAAGGGTTACAATGGCACAGAAGAGAACAACATTGAAGGGCCTTTCTTTAAACATGCATTCCGGATTTCGGCAGTAAATTACTACAAAGCAGCCATACCGCAGCCGGGCTGATCTGCCGAGGGTCCTTATCTTTGCAGCATGCGCATCGATATTATCTCGGTACTGCCCGAGCTGCTCGACAGTTTTTTCAATCATTCCATCCTGAAACGGGCCCGGGAGAAGGGGCTGCTGGAAGTGCATACCCATGCCCTGCGGAAATGGGCCATCAATGAATATGGCACTATTGATGATTATCAATACGGCGGTGGCGCGGGCATGGTGATGATGTGTGAGCCCCTGGCGCATGCTATTGAAGAACTTTCTGCCACAACAAAATATGATGAGATCATCTATATGACCCCAGACGGTGCCCCTTTCACCCAGTCTGTAGCCAACCAACTATCCCTGAAGCAGAACCTGATGATCATCTGCGGCCATTATAAAGGGATCGACCAGCGGATCCGGGACCATTTCATAACCCGGGAGATATCAGTGGGTGATTTTGTGCTGAGTGGCGGCGAGTTGCCGGCGGCCGTGGTGACCGATGCTATTGGCCGGATCATCCCGGGGGTATTGAATGATGAAACGTCTGCCTTATTTGACTCCTTCCAGGACAATCTTCTGGCTCCTCCTGTATATACCCGTCCGGCTGAATTCCGGGGCTGGAAAGTGCCGGATATCCTGCTCAGCGGTGACCTGAAAAAAATCGCGGAATGGCGTCATGAACAAAGTGTTCGGCGCACCCAGGAGAGAAGACCGGGACTGCTGGATTAGTTCAACCTTACGCTGCGCCACTCATCCCGGTTTTTTGATTTTCACCCGTTTTAACGGTATTTATACCCGAAAAAGTGAAATCTTGCACCCGCGACCCGAAAAACAACCTTTTTGAGAAAAACATTCCCTGTACTGGCCCTGATCCTGGCCGGCCTGACCGCCTCCAGCCAGACTTTCGACAATTCCCGCTATGCGGAAGAATACCAGCTTCATATTAAGAAAGCCCGTAATCCGATAAAAGTAGACGGCCTTGCCGACGAAAGCGATTGGACTACTGCTGATATAGCCACCAATTTCTGGCTCAAATACCCCCGCGACGATGAACGAGCCAGTCACCGTACAGAAGTGCGGATGACCTACGATGAGCATTTCCTCTATATCAGTTCCACGATCTACGACAGCATGCCGCTGATCGCCCAATCGCTCAAGCGTGACTCGCGTATCCGGGAAAGTGATGGACTTGGGGTGATGCTCGACCCCATGAACAAGAAGACGAATGGCTTTTACTTTACTGTAACCTCTTTCAATGTCCAGGCCGATGACCTGCTCAGCGTGAACTCGGGTGGTGAGCTCAGCTTCAGCTGGGATAATAAATGGTTTTCAGCCACCAAGACTTTTGAAGACCATTATGTGATCGAAATGGCGATTCCATTCAAGACCCTGCGCTATGATAAGAACAACCTGCGCTGGGGACTGAATTTCATCCGAAGTGATAAGAAGTCAAATGAATTCCATACCTGGACCCGGGTGCCCGTCAATTTCCCATCACAGGATTTCGGCTATTTTGGTGTGCTGGTATGGGATGCCCCGCCGCCTTCTCCCGGCAGTAATATTGCCGTGATCCCTTATATAACCGGAGGCGTATCGGAAAATAAAGAGGAGAATATCCCCATGAAAGCTACCGGCAATGCCGGATTTGATGCCAAGATCGCACTGTCTTCTTCCATGAACCTCGACCTGACCGTTAACCCGGATTTTTCGCAGGTAGAAGTAGACCAGCAGGTCACCAACCTGTCGCGGTTCAGCATCTTTTTCCCCGAGCGCCGTAATTTCTTCCTGGAGAACAGCGATCTCTTTTCCGAATACGGCATTCCTCCCATCCGGCCTTTCTATTCGCGGAGGATCGGGCTGGACCCTAACGCCAATACCATACCCATTCTTGGAGGTGTACGATTAACCGGAAACGTTACTTCCCGTACGAGGGTAGGAATTATGAGCATGCAAACCAAACCTTCGGGCGACTATGCCGGACAGAATTACAGTGCGGTCACTGTAATGCAACAGGTGCATACCCGGTCGGTGATCAAGGCCTATTTCCTGAACCGGGAGGGCTTTGAAGACAACAAACATAAAATCAATGACCCGATAGACAAATACGGACGCAATGCCGGATTGGAAATGGCCTTTACCAGCACCAATGGGCGCTGGCAGGCCTGGTATGGATACCATCATTCTATAAAAGAAGGTGTCAAAAAAAACCGGGCCTATATGGATATGGGCGGCGGTTATTTCGGTTCAAAATTCACTTCGATCGTTGATGTGGGCCAGCTGGGCACGAATTATTACGCCGACATGGGGTTTGTGAGCCGGGTGGAAAACTATGATGCCCGGAACGATACAACGATCCGGCTGGGCTTCTGGCAGTATTTCAATGAAAATTCCTACCAGATCAATCCGAAGAAAGGGAAGATCGTACAGCACAAGTTCTCCCTGCAGAATTTCATGGTACGCAATCCCAACCAGACCTTCAATGAGTACAACCTGCAGCTGCAGTACCAGCAGCAGTATAAGAATACCGGTGCAATGGAAATTTCATACGACCATGTACAGTCGGCCTTGCCCTACCACACTGCATTTGCGGATGGCGACCCACTGCCACCGGGAACTTATTATTCCAACTTTGTTTCAGGAACCTATATTTCAGACACCCGTAAAAGTTTTTCGTACAAGTTCTCTGGCGGTGCCGGCAAATACTATTCTGCAGTGTTCCATCAGGCATCTCTGGGATTTATTTACCGCAACCAGCCCTGGTTTTCTGTGGAGTTGAAAGGTGAATACAACCGCCTGCATTTCCCGGACCCCTATGGAAAAGCCGACCTCTTCCTGATCTCCTCCCGGGTGGAAGTGAATTTCAGTACCAAACTGTTCTGGACCACTTTTGTCCAATATTATACCCAGGGGAATAATTTCAATATCAACAGCCGACTGCAATGGCGCTATAAGCCGGTGAGCGATTTCTTCCTGGTTTATACCGATAATTATTTCGTGGATCCGCTCTTCAAGAATAAGAACCGGGCGCTGGTGTTCAAGATGAATTACTGGCTGAATTTGTGAACGAGAATCGACAATCGAGAATCGACAATCGACAATCGGAAGTCCTGATGCATTGAACCTATTCCCGATTGTCGACTCTCGATTCTCGGTTTTCCACTGCAACATACTCCGCGAAGCCCAGCAGATCCCAGAAAATATTTCCAGTAACCGGCTTGCCGCGCAGCCAGCGCAGCACCACACGGGCGGGTGTAACCAGCACATAGAACCAGCTGCGGCGGAATCCGCTGCTGATCACCTGACAATGATGTGAACGGAAAAGTTTACTGAGTTCGGCAACGCTGTAGACCCGTACATGGGTGGAATCATCATAATAATTCAAAGTCCCTTTCATGGATGGCAGGCGGGTACTTCTTTCCCCCGGATACTCTACATAAATCTTGCCGCCGGGTTTCAGCTTCGACAGCAGTCCCAACAGTACTTCATCACCATTATGCAGGTGCTCAATAACATGTACCAGCAGGATCACATCAAAATAGGCTTCAGGAAGTGCCGCAAAATCCAGCCGGGTGAGGTCCATTTCGTAAAAGGCTTTCATCACCTGGAAATCTTCCGGGGTATTATTATACTCCCGGCTCAGGTCGAGCCCATGGTATTCACAACCCGGAAAAAGGGAGACTGTTTTGGTGGCAGAACGGTTACCCGAACCGATATCCAGCAGGGTAAAAGACCGATTGCCGAATTGCCGGTTCAGGAACTTGAACTTGGGATTCTGGATGCGGACCCATCTTTTCAAACTGGATAGCAGGGGCATGCTGCAAGATACTGGAATGGTGTTGACCGGCAAACGATTGTGCCATTTTACCTGAAGCGTGGGAATTCCGCCGGATTTCAGGAAATTGCAGGAACACAAAATCAGCTATTATGTCTACGAACCGCCGTCATTTCCTGCGCCAGGTCAGTATTGGTGCAGGTGCCCTCATCACTGCAGCACCGGCCAGTGCCCGGGTAGTGCAGGATGAAGCCGACCGTCTGGAGCATCCCGACCAGACCGCTCCCCAGAAATTCAATATGTGTGGCTATGCCGCTCCAAAACTGGATGTCGTCCGGATCGGGGTAGTGGGCCTGGGTATGCGGGGCAGCGGAGCGGTGGAGCGCCTGAGTTATATTGATGGGGTAGAGATCACTGCGCTCTGCGATAAATTACCTGAACGGGTAGCCGCAGCACAGGAAACCCTGAGCAAGATGGGCCGGCCCAAAGCCAAAGAATACAGCGGCGCTGAAGGCTGGAAGGCGCTTTGTGAAAGCAAGGACGTGGACCTGGTCTATACCCCCACCCCCTGGGAACTGCATACCCCTGTTGCCCTGCATGCCATGAAAAACGGCAAGCATGCGGCTACTGAGGTAAACTCCGCACTCACCGTGGAAGATGCCTGGAAGCTGGTGGAAACCTCTGAAGCCACCAAACAGCATTGCGTGATGCTGGAGAACTGCTGTTATGATTTCTTTGAACTGCTTACACTGAATATGGCACGTAATGGCCTCTTTGGGGAACTCGTACATGCAGAAGGCGCCTATATACACGACCTCAGCCGCGAATACCTGTTCAACAAGAATGCCTATACGGATATGTGGCGGTTGCGTGAGAATATGAAAGGCAGTGGTTGTTTATACCCGACACATGGTCTGGGACCGATTGCACAGACTTTCAATATCAACCGGGGCGACAAGATGGATCACCTGGTATCCATGAGCACGAACGATTTCACCCTGGCACCCCTGGCGGAAGAAATGGCTGCGAAAGATGCTTTCTTCAACCAGTTCAAGGGAAAGAAATTCCGCGGCAACATGAATACCACCCTGATCCGTACCAACAAAGGAAAGAGCATGATGCTGCAGCATGATGTGAGCTCCTTACGGCCTTATTCCCGGATCCACCTGATCAGCGGCACCAAAGGTGCTGCACAAAAATGGCCTGGACCCGAACGCGTTGCATTTGGTCACAGCTGGATCAAAGAAGAAGAGCTGAAAGCGCTCTATGACAAATACTCCCCTCCTATCGTTAAGTATATCGGTGAAATTGCAAAAGAAGTAGGCGGGCATGGTGGTATGGACTTCATCATGGACTGGCGCCTGATCGATTGTCTGCGCAATGGACTGCCGATGGATATGGATGTATATGATGCCGCCACCTGGAGCAGTATCATCCCCCTCAGCAAAGCATCAGTAGCGGCAAAATCACGTACCCTGGATGTTCCGGATTTTACCCGTGGTGCCTGGAAAACCAATAAGCCCCACGACCTCACACTGAATGGCGGAGGTAATACCGGAGTGCGGAAAGTGGCCAAGTAATGATCCGGATCAGGCCAGCTGTATGGAATACAATGTCCAGAGGAACAAAACAATCAGCAGCAGGTTGATCAGAAAATTGCCGGTTACCGTTTTATTCATAAGATCAGTTTGGATGATAAAAAGAAGCCCCGTACTACTACGGGGCTTCCAATTTAATGCCAGAAGAAATAATTGGGATTCGTATTTCTACCCGCTGTGGGCTGTTTTTTTTCTGGTTTTACCTGCGGAATTCAGCGTGTTTAAAGCTAAACTGCTGATTTACATTACCTGCAAACTTACTGCTTCACCTGGATCACCGGCAGGGCCTTGTCGCGGATCAGCTGATTGAACTTCACCACATCTTCGTCCTGGATCTTTTTCAGTTTCGCCAGTTGCTCATCACACTGGGCGGCCAGTACAGCGTACACCTCCTTCACCTGCTTGCTGGGGGCCATATTGCCGCTATTGGCAGCATCAAACACGCCAGACAGCTTATCATTGAGCCGGATCGGGAAGTTCAGCACATCCTGTCCGCTTTTTGCCTTTGTCTGATACAGGGTTTCTTCCACGCCGGTAAGCTGCTTGTTGATGGCATCGGCCATGTCTTTTACTTCTTTCGGACAATCCTTGCCTTGCTTACCTACAAAGTCATTGATCTGGCTGCGCAGGGCGCGGATGGTCTTGATGCCTTTCTGCACATCATTGAACTTGCCCATACATTCCTGCAGGAAGGCGAACTGGGCTTCGTAATCAGCCTGGCTGCATTTGTAGTTGGGATCTGCTTTAACTATAAAGTTCCCTTCAGCGGAATCCTTATCCACTTTGATCTTGTAGAAATATTCCCCAGGCGCTGCCACAATGCCACCCGGAGTGCCATTCCAGAGGATCATGCCATCAATGGTTTCTGCACCGGGATACTGCAGGTTCCAGTTGAACTGGTTCATGCCTTTAACGATGTCGATCTTATTGTCTTTTGAATCTGTGCCAAAGGTCTTGATCACTTTCTTATTCTTATCCAACACCGTGATCGTGGCTTTTGAAGAGTCGGTTACATCCTTAAGGAAATAATTGATCACTACGCCATTCGCAGGGTTGGCACCGGCATTCACCGGAGCACGCATGAAGGCGGCAAAGCGTCCGTCAACACCCGGAATACGCCAGGCCGGATTTACCGGGAACACATGCATATTCTTATTGACCAGGGCTGCATCATATTGTTGTACAACGGTGAGGTCGTCGATCACCCAGAATGCACGGCCCTGGGTAGCCACGATCAGGTCATTATTTTTTATGGTAAGATCGGTAATGGGAACGATCGGCAGGTTCAGCTGGAATTTTCTCCAGTTGGCACCATCATCATAACTGATATACATGCCATATTCTGTACCTGCGTAGAGCAGACCGGGACGCTGGCGGTCGGCCCGCATTACCCGGGTAAAATGCAGGGGATCGATACCGTTGGTGATCTTCTTCCAGGTCTTGCCATAGTCTTCTGTCTTGTAGATATACGGAGCAAAATCATCGCTCTTATATCTTGTACCAACAATATAGGCAGCACCTTTTTTGAAGGGATCCACTTCAATGGCATTCCACATCATCCATTTGGGACAATCTTTCGGCGTAACATTCTCCCAATTCTTTCCACCATCCTTACTTACAGATAATACTCCATCATCACTACCGGTCCAGAGCAGGTCTTTTTCCACCCAGCTTTCGGTAGCCGTGAAAATGGTACAATAGTATTCTACGGACGTATTGTCTTTCGTGATCGGACCACCACTGGATACCTGTTTGGCTTTGTCGTTGGTGGTGAGGTCGGGCGAGATCTGTTCCCAGCTGGCGCCTTCATTCTCAGTTACAAAAAGGGCATTACCTGCTGTATACAGGCGTTTGGGATTATGGGGAGAGAAGAAAATCGGGAAGTTCCACTGGAAGCGGAATTTCTGTACATCGGCACCGGCACCCATCGGGTTATCCGGCCAAACAGAGATTGCCCGGTTTTCGCCGGTTTTATGATCCAGCCGGGAAAGATAGCCACCATAGTTGCCTCCGTAAACAACATCCGGATTGAGCGGGTCGGCAACAACATATCCGCTCTCGCTGCCGGCAGTTACATCCCAGTCGTCTGCAGTAATAGCAGATCCATAAGTGCGGTGCTTGATACGGATGGTGGAGTTATCCTGTTGTGCCCCGAGAATCCGGTAAGGGAAGGAATTATCTGTTGATACGCGGTAGATCTGGGATGTAGGCTGATTATTGTAATCACTCCAGTTCTGCCCGGCATCAAAACTAACTTGTGCACCACCATCATCGGCTACGATCATACGGCGGGGATCTTCAGGGTCGATCCAGAGGTCATGGTGATCGCCGTGGGGTGTACGGAGTGAAGTGAAATTGCGGCCACCATCGCGGCTTACCATAAAGTTCACGTTCGGGCAGTATACCGTATTCTCATTTTTCGGATCCACAAACACTTTGGTATAATACCAGGCCCGCTGACGGATATTATTATCGCTGCTGGTCAGGTTCCAGGTTTCACCACCATCGTTACTGGCGAAGAGTCCGCCTCCGGCGTTCTCGATAATGGCATACACTTTATCGGTATTGGAAGGTGCAACGGCCACACCTACAATGCCCCATACGCCTTTAGGCAGGCCTTTTTTGGCAGACAGGCTGGTCCATGTTTCACCACCATCGGTACTTTTCCAGAGGCCGCTGCCTTCGCCGCCACTTTCCAGACTGTAGGGGGTGCGGATCAGGCGCCAGGTACCGGCATAGAATACAGAGGGGTTTCCGGGTTCCATTACCAGATCAGAGGCACCGGTCTGGTTATTGACATAAAGTGTTTTTTTCCATGTCTTGCCACCATCCGTGGATTTATACACACCGCGTTCTTCACTGGGCCCGAAGAGATGGCCCATTACCGCAACCCAGAGGGTGTTGGGATCGCGGGGGTGGATCACGATGCGGATGATATGCCGGCCTTCCTTGAGTCCCAGGTTTTTCCAGGTGCGTCCGCCATCATCACTGCGCCAAAGGCCGCCCAGTCCTTCACTCACATTTCCGCGCATGGTATTTTCGCCTTCCCCCACATAGATGATATTTTCATCGGAGGGTGCAACGGCTACAGCACCCATGGTGCCGCCGAAAAATTTGTCGCTGATATTCTTCCAGTTATTGCCACCATCGGCAGTTTTCCAGATGCCGCCACCGGTGGCACCAAAATAGAAGGTGTTCTTGTTTTTGTAGCTGCCGGTAACAGCACCGCTGCGGCCACCTCTCCAGGGACCTACCAGACGGTATTTGACTTTTGAAAAGAGGGTCTCGTCTGCATTCACGGCTGGAGCCGGATCGGCAGGAACGGTTTTTTTCTTCTGGGCAGTTCCGGTAAGTACTGGAATGACCAGGCAAGCGGTAAAGAGCAATTTTCTCATGATGCTGTTGGAATTAGAGGGGGAATTTACGAAACAAAGCCTGATTCAGGTGCTGAAATAGGACCAATGGCGGCAGTAAGTTTAAAAATCCGTAAATTATGTACAAACAAACCTTCTTTTATGGAAGACAAGCAGCAGACCCCGCCTCCTGGCGATGATTTCACTAAAAAGGTGGAAGAGAAATTTGAAGAACTGAAGGGCGAAGCCAACAAGCATTGGGAGAAATTTGAAAAACAGGCTGAAAACCTGATGGGAGAAGTGGAGGAAAAAGCCGGCGAACTCCTGAAAAAAGCAGAATCCGGAGAACTGACCAAGGAAGCAAAAGATAAACTGAGTGAGTTGGCGGAAGAAGCGAAAAAGATCTGGAAGCGGGAAAAATAACACGTTACCACCATTGATTCATAAAAAAGTGTTGCAAACTGTATACAGTTGGCAACTCTGTACAACCCCGGAAAAATTGTTTTTCAGGCTTTTAGGTTTATTGTTTACCCGAATTATTCTCCAGCCCCTTCTTCTCCTCTTTCAGCAATCCTTCCTTGATGAGGGCTTCTTTTACTTTAGTATAATATTTATCCGTCAGGGTCTTGTTTGTGTTTTCAGCAGTGCTGATCTCCGTTTTCAATACCCCTACCCGCTGTAACTGCAGGTTGGAGGGCGGGGCCTCCTGCATGCAGATATTCATATACAGGTCGGTGATGCGTTCACGGATCCGTTCTTCATCGGCAAAAACAGATTTCTGTTTGGTGGCCAGGCACTCGGCACGAAGTGTTTCGAGCTGCTGCTGGTATTCGGTGAGCAGGGTTTTCACCTTTTTGCTTTTCACCTTATCCATGCTTTCCTTAATGAGTTTCTGCTTGGCATTGATATCATCCACCAGTGCGGCCAGCTGCTCGTGCATGCCATATAATTCCATACTGGTTTTATACTGCTGTTCGCGGTCGGCCAGGGTGAAGCCTTTATTGGAAGCATCGTGTTCCAGTACAACAGCACCGGGATATTCCTTATCCCCCACTTTGAGCTTCACTGTATACTCCCCGGGAAGTACCATGGGGGCAATGAATCCGCCCACATCCCGCTTGGTTCCTCCTGTAGCAGTTTTAGGAGGCTTGCTGCGCAGGTTCCAGTATACTTTATTGATGCCTTTGCGGTTGCTGCCGGGAACCGATTGCACCAGCTTACCAGACTTGTCGTATACCTCAATAACCACTTTGCCTGTACTCAGGCGGTCTTTAAGGTAGTACTGGAAAGGTTTGATGGAAGCCGGATTGCCGGTGATCCAGCCACCAGTACCCGGGAAACCGCCATCACCATAATCCCCCATAGTGAGTTTCTGGGAAGGCGTTTCAAAGAAGTACACATCTTTTGCAGCGATATCCGCACTCAGCTTACGGATGGGGCTGATATCATCAACCACAATAATGCCGCGGCCATGCGTGGCCACTACCAGGTCATGCGTGGCAGGGTGGATCTGGATATCTCGTACCAATGCATATTCCGGGAATTTATTCTTCATGCGGAACCAGCTGCTGCCGCCATCCACAGAAGTGAAGAGCCCCATTTCCGTACCGGCGAAAAGCAGTTTCGGGTTTACGGGATCTTCCTTGATCTTATGAGCAAATCCGGTGAACTCGTCGCACTTGAAAAGAGTCCAGGTCTTTCCCATATCTGCCGAACGCGCGATATAGGTTTTATGATCACCATACATATGGTTATCAAAACTGGCATACACCACATTCTTATCGAATGCGGAAGGCTCCACACTGCTCACCCAGGTCTGTGCCGGGATACCCGCAGCCACATAATTCCGGGCCACATTGGTCCAGGTCTTTCCGGCATCTGTGGTGTACTGCAGGTTGCCATCATCAGTACCTACCCAGATCAGGTTTTCATCCAGTGGTGATTCAGCGATGGTAAAAATCGTTGTATGGTTTTCAGCTGAAGTGTTATCTGCGCTCAGTCCACCGCTGTTTTCCTGCTCCTGCTTTTTCTTGTCGTTGGTCGTAAGATCAGGTGAAATGCGGGTCCAGTTCCGGCCCTGGTCGGTACTCTTGTAGAGGTATTGCGCCCCCATATAGAGGTTTTTCTTTCCGGCTTTACCTGTAACAATGGGCGTATTCCAGTTCCAGCGGAGTTTATCTTCTCCCACTACTTGCTGCGGCTTGATGCCTACTGCTTTCAGGGTCTTTACATTGATCCGGTTGGCATTGCCGCCCTGCGACTCGGCATAAACTATGTCCGGATCATTGGGATCGGGCTGTACCCAGAATCCATCACCACCGTTTACCGCGATCCAGCTGCCGTTATTGATCCCTCCAGGTGCTGCAGAAGGGGCCACCCAGCTGCCATTATCCTGCAGGCCACCCATCATATGATAGGGCTGTTGGTTATCTACCGCCACATGGTAAAACTGACCCACAGGCAGGTTCTGGCAGAAGATCCAGTTGGCTCCTTTATCGAGACTGTAGTATACACCACCATCGGTGCCTACATACAGCTGGTTGGTATTATTCGGATTGATCCAGAGGGCATGCATATCACTGTGGAGCCAGCCGCCTTCACTGGAAGATTCCGCAAAGGAGTAACCACCATCAGCAGAGTAGGAAAAGGTATAGGCCGGACGGTATACCCGCTTCGGATCTTTCGGATCAATGACAATTGTACTGAAATAAAAAGGCCGGGCCACCACGTTGAGGACCGCGCTCTGTTTCTTCCAGCTTTCCCCGCCATCTGCGGAAATGTACAGACCGGTTTCAGCAGATTCCACAATGGCCACCATATTCTGGGGCGCACTGGGTGCCAAGGTAAAGGCGATCCTGCCGAAAGGTTTTGCCGGCAGCCCATTGGTCAGTTCCTTCCAGGTCTTGCCCCCGTCGGTGCTTTTGTACATGCCGCTGCCAGAGCCTCCGGAATTGAATAGGTAAGGCAGGCGGCGGAATTCCCACGTTGAAGCATATACGACATCTGGATTCGAAGGATCGATGGCCACTTCGGCGCATCCGGCCTTCTCGTTGATGTATAATATTTTGTCCCAGGTCTTGCCGCCATCCATACTCTTGTACAGGCCGCGGTGTTTGCTGTCGCTCCAGAGCGGACCGGGTGCAGCTACATAAACGGTATTACTGTTACGGGGGTCGATCACGATCCGGGCGATATGCTCTGTACTGTCAAGTCCCAGCTTCACCCAGTTATCTCCGGCATCAGTGCTCTTATAAATACCATTACCGATGGAAACAGAATTACGCATATTGCTTTCCCCGGTTCCCACATAAAGGGTCTTGGGATTCTTCTGGTCGATGGCAATAGCACCGATCGACTGGCAATATTTATCAAATACCGATTTGAAAGTGGCACCTGCGTTGGTGGATTTCCAAACCCCTCCGCCGGCCGTACCTACATAAATGGTTTTCCCGTCTTCATTCACGCCTTCGATGGCACTGATGCGCCCGCTCATGGTACCCGGGCCCAGCTGACGGGCTTCCAGCATACCAAAAGTGGCGGAATTAATGGTTTGAGCCTGCGCCAGTCCGCATACAGCAGAGGCCAAAGCAGCAAGAACAATTTTTCTCATGGAAAATAATTGAATCAGTAATGGTAAAAGAAAACCCGGCTTTCGGGACCGGGTTTTACTGGATATGAAAGAAAATTAGTTGGCGGGCTTGAATACTTTTTCATCCACCGGTTTGTTCACTTCGATCTTGGTAACTGTGAGGTCACCCTGGCCGAAAGCACCTCCGATGGTATGCGCAAACACAAAACCTTCAGCTGTTTTCTTGTAATCACCCATATTGGAAACCACTTCCTGCTCCTGTCCCATTACCACGGCTTTGGCAACAGTACGGATGATGTAATAATTTTTTGTATCCAGGAAAAGGGTGCGCACTTTACCCGACTTGGTGGTTACTTTCAGTTTGAACGCTTCTGTACCATCCACATCTTCCTTGCCGAGCAGTTCAACGGTGTTTCCTTTGGCTTTGTAATCGAGCAGGTAGCCTTGCATGTCCAGCTCGTCCACGCTTTCTTTAACAGCATCTTCGGGCATGGCTTCAGCAGCTGTTTGTCCCATAAAAGGCATATAGCTCCAGCCGGCAGTAGGAGTATTGATGATATAACCATCCATTCCCATGGCAGAGATATCAACCCGCTGTCCCACATTGTGTACACGGGTGATCACTACAGGAATATCCATACCCTGTACGCTCAGGTTGGTTTCCATCCGCACGGATTTCAGTTCAGCCAGTTTGGCTTTTCCACCCAGCGCTTCAATATGCTTATCTACAACTTCATCAACGGTTTGTGCTTTAACGGAGAAAGCTGTAAGTGAAACGAGGGTAAAGAGGGCAATACGCAGATTTTTCATCTTTTTTTGTTTTGTTATTGAGAAGAAGGTTTATTCGGGCTTATAGAGTTTGGGGTCAACCGGCTTGTTGACTTCCACTTTTTCAATATTGGTTGCCATGCCACGGCCACCCATGCCAGCGCGGGTGATCGTCATGGGAAAAACAAATCCGTCGGCTGTCTTCTTGTAATCGGAATAGTCGGTTTTCAGTTCCACTTCAGCAGGAGGCTGTCCACCACCGCCACCGCGGTTACCACCACCGAACATGCCACCGCTTCCTTTCTGCGAAGTACGGATCACATACCAGTTCTTGTTATCGATAAAATAGTTGATCACTTTGCCGTTTTTCAGGGTCAGCTTGATCACATAACAGGTGGTACCTTCAATGGTTTCTGTTCCGGTCAGTTCGGCCTTATGGCCTTTGGCTGCATAATCCACCAGGGGAAAGACACAGTCCAGCTCCTGCTGCTGGGACCCCAGCATTTCAGCAGGCATGGCTTCAAATGCGCCGCCATTACGGGGATTGGAGAACCAGCCTTCCTTATCGGTAATGATGGACGTAAAGCTGCCCATACCAAAATCTATTTCCTGACGGTAGAGCTTACCCTGCACTTTATAGGTTTTTGAGGTGATCTCCGCGCCGTTGGGAGAAACCGCCACCCCTTCCATATATAGAGAGCTGATACTTTTCAGTTTGTCGAGGCCGCCGAGTGCATCGGTATACTTTGCGATCACATCATCGGCAGTCTGTGCGCGGAGTACTGCGCTGAGAAAAAGGACAACCACTAAGGTCAGGTACTTTTGCATAACCATGAATTTGAGCCAAAATTAGGGGCCTTAACGGTCCCTTCCGTACTTTTAACCGGAAAAACCATTAAATAACCCGTTAGTCGAATGAATGTTCAATCTGTTACAGGTAATATAGTCGATATTCCCGGCCGCAGGGTTTACTGCGGAACGGTGGAAATTGTTAACGGCAAGATAAAGCGGCTGATTCCGGATCCCGCTGCCGCTGGTGTAAATCCCCAGATGCCCTATATACTCCCCGGCTTTATTGATTCTCATGTGCATATCGAAAGTTCCATGCTGATCCCCTCCGAATTTGCCCGCCTGGCAGTGGTACACGGTACGGTGGCTACAGTAAGCGATCCGCATGAAATTGCCAATGTATGCGGCCTGGAAGGGGTGGATTTCATGATAGCCAACGGGGCTGAAGTGCCCTTCAAGTTCAATTTTGGCGCCCCCAGCTGTGTCCCCGCTACGGTTTTTGAAACAGCTGGTGACAGTCTGGATGCCAAGGCAGTAGCCAGTTTACTGGAACGCCCCGAGATCCGCTACCTGAGCGAAATGATGAATTTCCCGGGTGTGCTTAACGGAGATACAGAAGTGCTGAAAAAGATCGCGGCAGCTCACCGGGCTGGTAAACCGGTAGACGGGCATGCCCCCGGCCTGAGAGGCGATGCTGCCCGGAACTATATAGCCGCTGGTATCAGTACCGACCATGAATGCTTTACCCTTGAGGAGGCTCTCGATAAAATTCAGTTTGGCATGAAGATCATCATCCGGGAAGGCAGTGCCGCCCGGAATTTTGAAGCGCTGGCCCCTTTGCTGAAAGACTACCCCGACCAGGTCCTGTTTTGCAGCGATGATAAACATCCCGACAGCCTGGTGGAAGGGCATATCAACCTGCTTTGCCAGCGGGCTGTAGCCAAAGGGCTGCCCCTCTTTCATATCCTGCAGGCCGCCTGTATCAACCCGGTGCAGCATTATAAACTTCCAGTAGGGCAGTTGCGGGAAGGCGATCCGGCCGATTTTATTATAGTGGAAGAGCTGACCAACTTCCGGGTATTGCAGACCTATATAGATGGAGTTCTGGTGGCAGATCAGGGAAAGTCCCTGATCCGCTCCGTAGCGGCAGGCCAGTTGAACCGTTTTCAGTGCAGCCCGAAAACGGCTGCTGATTTCCGCTACACGGTCGTTGCCGGAATGGAAAACCGGGAGATCGCTGTGATCGAATGCCTGGATGGGCAACTCATCACGAACCGGCTCCTGGCCGTTCCCAAAGTTGAAGACGGGGCAGCCATCAGTGATGTGGACCGCGACATCCTAAAAATAACTGTGGTGAACCGTTACCGGGAAGCCCCTCCCGCAATTGCTTTCATCAAAAATTTCGGCCTGAAAAATGGCGCCATAGCCTCTTCGGTTGCCCATGACAGTCACAATATTGTGGCGGTTGGTACCAACGACGATGCCCTGGCCCGGGCGGTAAACCTCGTGATTGAAGCCAAAGGCGGGGTCAGCTGCATAAGTGGAAACACTGAGTCGGTCCTGGCCTTGCCAGTAGCCGGATTGATGAGCGGGTCCGATGGTTATGCCATTGCTGAAGCTTATACTGCCATTGATGCTGCAGCCAAAAAAGCCGGGAGTACTTTACAAGCTCCATTCATGACCCTTTCGTTTATGGCATTGCTGGTTATTCCCAAAATGAAACTGAGTGATAAAGGCTTATTTGACGGAGAATCTTTCCGTTTGATTGACATAGATTAATTTTTTCGATGTAGAAACACTATATTTGTGCACCTCCACCACAAGAGATTCCCAGTTAAGCCTTTATCCGCTAAATAAGGATATGACTCAGATTTTTGGTTCCGCCCTCCAATTGGAAAAAGGAGGCTCGTTATTAGCATTGATCAACAACATTCACCCCGTCAGCGAATGGGCGCTTGCTTATCTGTCGGACAAATTCAAACCTGTCCAGATCTCCAAGGGCACATTACTGGTACAAAGTGGTGAACATTGCGACCACCTTTATTTTGTGGAGAAAGGCGTTTTACGCGGCTTTGTAAAACAGGGTGTGAAAGATATCACCACCTGGATCACTGCAGAAAATGAAATGGTCACCTCCATTTCCAGTTATTACAAGAAGATCCCCAGCATAGAGAATATTGAAGCATTGGAAGATTGCTTTCTGATCGGTATTCACCGGGACGATATGCAATATCTCTACACCCACTTCCCGGAGTCCAACACCGTTGTACGCATCATCCTGGAGAAATATTACCAGGATGCCGAGGAGCGGGCTTACATCAGCCGGCTTACCGAAGCGACGGCCAAATACCACCGTTTTATCAATACCAAGAGCCATTTACTGAACCGCATTCCGCTCAAGTTCATTGCCTCTTATTTAGGTATGACGCTGGAAACCCTGAGCCGGATCCGCAGCCGCATGAGCCATAACAGGAAGTAATTCCGTTTTCACCGCCCTGTATCCCGTTTTCACCGAAAACCAGCCCATAATGGTCGGTTTCAACTTGTTGCGTGCAAGCAGGGAGCTTACTTTTGGTGAAAATTGATGTTATGGCAACTTCACCACAGGAGCAGCAGCAACGGCCCCCGCATCCAGACCGGAGTAATTATTGGACGGGCATATTTATCGTTTTGGTAGGTGCCGCCATTTTCCTGAACATGTTTGTGACGGAACCCGAATGGCTGTTTTCCTGGCCCATGCTGATGATGGCTTTCGGGGTTTACCTGGGCTTTAAACACGGCTTCGAAGGAGCCGGCTGGCTGATCCTCCTGGGCGTCGGTGCATTTTTCCTGATCGATGAATACTTTGTAGATATTTCGATAGGCCGGTATTTCTGGCCGCTGGCCATAATTGCTGTTGGACTGATGATGATCCTGCGTCCGCGCCGCAGCCGCCGCTGGGAGCAGAAATGGCAGAGCCGTTGGGAACACAAATGGGAGCGTTACCAGAACCGTTATTACCGCGATCATGGGGTACCCCCGCCTCCGCCCCCTGCATCACCTGCCGAACCCAATCCAACCGGAGCACCGGCTTCCCCCATCATTACTCCCTTTACTCCAACAGAACCATCCGGCGCAGCTCAGCCCGATGCGGCTACATCACCTGCATATACGCATGACGAAGTATTGGAAATTGTAGCGGTATTCGGCTCAGTAAAACGGATGGTCTATTCCAAACAATTCAAAGGTGGTGAAATTGTCAGTGTATTTGGCGGTGCCGATGTAAACCTGCTGCAGGCCGGACTGGCCAGTCCGCAGGTGATCATAGAAAGTGTGCAGATCTTTGGCGGTGCCAAACTGATCGTGCCGGCCGACTGGTCGGTGATCAATGAGTCTGTAGCCCTGTTTGGCGGTGTGGAAGACAAACGGCCGCCCCGCATGCAGCAAACCGCCAGTGATAAAGTCATCATCCTGAAAGGATTTGTATTGTTCGGCGGCATTGAGATCAAAAGTTTCTGATAAACCTTACCTAAAACTGCTTCTATGAACTGGTATCTCGCCAAGATCGTGTACCGGATTATTTCGGGAGACGGCAACCACACAGCCCAATTCGATGAGCAACTTCGTCTGCTTCAAGCAACAGATGCAAAAACAGCTCTTGAAAAAGCGGAACGGATCGGCGTCCAGGAAGCCCAGTCCTTCCTGAATATACACCAGGAAACTGTTCAATGGCAGTACCTTCACGTCACAGAATTATTACGGCTTTCCGATCAGGTGGATGGCGCAGAAATGTACTCGCTGATCCGTGAATCTGAAAATCCGGACACCTATATTGACCATATCGGACACAGTGCTTCCCGCCTGAAAGAAGCCAGCTGCCCTGCTATCCTCCAACTAATCTGATTTTTGTGCCAGCAACCCCGCTACAGTCTGTCAAGAATAAAGTGATCTTCGGAACCATCTGGTTTGTATGGGCCGAGCTCTACTTCATTTTAATTTTCCGCAACTGGCATATCTCCTTTCTCAATGCAGTGATCGATACCCTGTTCACCAACAGTCTTCTCGCGCTGGCAGTGTTACTGATCTTCATGAACCTGCGGTATTACCGTCCTAAAAAAGGGCAGTTTATTTACCTGCTGATCCTGATCGCGGTGCTGACTGCACTTTGGGGCGTACTGCTGCGCTACGGCCTTCCCCTCCTGATACCGGCTGATGCGGCCTATACCACATTCCTGCAATTATCGCTTTCGATCCGTTACGCCATGGGCTTCCTGATCCTGGGTTCCGCAGCTTTGCTCGCTACACTCTGGTATGCACTGGAAGACCAGAAAGAGCAGCAGCAGCGTAAAAATGAAACGGAAAAGATGGCCCGGGAAGCTGAACTCTATAATTTAAGACAGCAGCTGCAGCCTCATTTTCTTTTTAACAGCCTTAACTCGATCAGTGCGCTGACCGGCACCCAGCCCGAGCGGGCCCGGAAAATGATCCAGCAATTGTCTGATTTCCTGCGCGGCACACTGAAGAAGGAAGAAAACCAGCTGATCCCGCTGGCTGATGAACTGGCGCACCTGCAACTCTATCTAGACATAGAAAAAGTACGTTTTGGCCACAGGCTGGAAACCGCATTGGAAGCCGATGATACTGCCCTGCAGCTGAAGATCCCTTCTCTCCTGCTGCAACCTGTATTGGAAAATGCGATCAAGTTCGGGCTCTACGATACCACAGGGGCCGTCACCATTACCCTGCATGCTGCCAAACAAGAGAACGATCTGGTAATACAGGTTACCAATCCTTTTGAGCAAGCCACTGCTGCAGGAGGGAAAGGTACCGGATTCGGGCTCCGGTCGGTACAACGCCGGCTCTACTTGCTGTTCGGTCAGAACGATCTGGTATCAACTGCCTCGGACAACCAATTATTCACCACCACAATCAAAATACCCCAACCATGATAAAGGCTTTGATCATTGACGACGAACCCCTGGCCCGGATGATCGTACGTGAATACCTGCAGCAGTATCCTGAAATTGAACTGACGCAGGAATGCGGCGATGGCTTCGAAGGTTTTAAAGCCATACAGCAGCATAAACCCGACCTGATCTTCCTGGACATCCAGATGCCCAAGATCAATGGTTTTGAAATGCTGGAGCTGCTGGAAGAACCGCCGGCAGTGATCTTCACCACTGCATTCGACGAATACGCCATCAAGGCTTTTGAAAGTCATGCCATTGATTACCTGTTGAAACCTTTTTCACAGGAACGCTTTGATAAAGCCATTAAAAAATGGGAGGAACAGCGGAAAAACACACCTGTTGCCAATACCTCCGCTTTGCTGGAAGCCACCGGTTTGCAGCCGCCCCAGAACCAGCGGGTGGTGGTGAAAACCGGCAGCCGGATCAAGATCATTCCTGCAGAAGATATCCTCTATCTGGAAGCAGCCGACGATTATGTAAAGATCCATACAGCCGAAGGAGCTTTCCTGAAAAACAAAACGATGAACTTTTTCGAGAAATCACTCGACACGGCTTCCTTTGTACGCACGCACCGTTCATATATCGTAAATATTAAGGAAATCACCCGCATCGATCCGTATGAAAAAGAACATTACCGTGCAGTATTGAAAAGCAATGCCTTGATTCCAGTGAGCAAAACGGGCTATGCAAAGCTGAAGGAAGTGCTGGGGATTTAATTTGCCAATGTGACTATGTGGCAATGTGACTGTAAAACAACGCCCCCTCTCCAGTGTTATTCAAACTCCTGATGGCGGTCATTATTAAGCCATGCCGTTCAATGCTACCTTGGCAGAGTAAAACCACGGTTATGAAAAAGGCATTGAATACCCTGCAATATGGCATTTATATCAACCGCCGGAAAGCCGTATTGGTTAGTTTAGACGGGAATCGGGAATTGAGTACGGCAGATTTCAGTTCTCCTGTTACCACACTTCATTTTGCCGGAGAAGCCTCATCAAAAACCGGCTTGTTCGGTCATACCCTGAACCGCCAGCAACAACAGCAAAGAAAAAAAGAAGAAGACTTGAAAAAGTGGTGCAAGAGTCTGGTCGCACGAATGATAAATGCCGGTCAAGTGTTCATATTCGGGCCTTCCGACACCAAGTACCTGTTACAACATGAAGTGGAGCGCCGAAAAACCATGCAGCATGTGTATATGGAAGTGGAAACCACAGACAACCTGACACGGAACCAGGTCATCCGCCTGGTCAAAAAGCATTTCAGGGTCGCCGTATAGCATTGCCAATGGTGTGGAATGCCTTTTCATAAAAAGCCATTGCCCGTTCGGGAGTACTTCCAA
This sequence comes from Chitinophagaceae bacterium, assembly GCA_044220945.1. Taxonomy (GTDB): domain Bacteria; phylum Bacteroidota; class Bacteroidia; order Chitinophagales; family Chitinophagaceae; genus Endoryza. Next base: position 76,810 of record JBGAQC010000002.1, read on the forward strand.
TACAAACAACTCCGGCTTTTCCGTATTGGGACAAAGCACTGATCATATGGAACATCACACCTTCCTGGCGGGTGCCGTCATAGAGAAGATTATTGCAGGTGGTTATCTCTATAAGGTCCTGGGGAGTCAGTCCCCTGAATGAGGCATCTTCAAAATTATCTGATGCATAATAATAGCGCTTCAGGCCATTCGCGGTAAAAAAAGTTCCCTGATACGCATTATAATGTCCGCCGGTGAGGTATTGCAACATGATGAATGGGTGAGTGGTTCCCCCCTTGCGCAGGTTGATCTCAATAGCGTAATGCTTCCATTGATACCCTTCTTTCACTGAAACAAAATCGATCCCGAACCTGCCGATCACACCCTTCTGCTGCAACCAGCGGGTCACTTCCATTGAATGCGCAGCAAGAGTTGCTGCATATTCCGGATCTGCCGGAAAGCGGGCCCCGGTAAACACCTGTCCATCCGGGCCATTCAGCACCTGGTCGTGGGTGGAAATGATTTCACAGACACCAAGTGGATTGATGCGGCATTGTACGGAAGGAGAGGTCTTGATTTCCCCTTCAATAAAGGCTTCCACCACTCCGCCCATTTCCATAAACTGTTCCAGGAAACTGGTGGTATTGTGATCCGGTGCAACAGGAAACAGTTGTTGCGGGATGCTTTCTATTATGGAATCAACAGAACAGTCCTGTACATTAAAAGTGTAAATAGCATTCCCTTCTCCGGAAAAACCATCATTCATTTTCACTACGGCTTTTTGTAGCTGCGGCAGCTGCTGCCGGAGTGAAAAAAGGGCCTTTGCGAGATCATGTACTGTGTGCAGGTCTTCGTAGCCATCCGGCACCTGCAGACCGCATTCCCTGAAAATCCGCCGGCTGTTCGACTTGGTACCGAGGGGATACAAGAGGGGATCACAACCATAAATCGGCAGGTGGAGCTGTACAGCCAGATGCCGTTCCCATTCGGTAACATTAAAACAGGCAATATGTGCCGGATGCGCGGGAGGAATGGCGCTGCGGATCCGCTCCAGCAGCAAAGGACGCTCCAGTATTTTTTCAGTCAATGAACGGGCCGACATGTCATAACAACTCAGCAAAGTCAGGCGCTTGCGCGCATGATAGTTCGTAATGCCGGGCAACAGGTGCAAATAATAATCTATCACCACCGGATCGATGGGCATGCTGGTTACATAAATCACATGTGTGCGGGGCATACGAAGCAGCAGGAGCAAACAGAGCAGGCGTTCTTCATAGTGGCTGATGCCTGGTATTCGGGAAAGGATGTCCTGGTCGAGTGTGAGGCTGGGAATGATCACGACAGCCTTGGCGGCTTCACGGTCGGGAAATACGTTTTCATAGCTGCTTGCAAAGTCCAGCTGGAGTTGTTGAAATGGTGCTGCATCTTCCCAGAACCGGGAAAAAGAGGCTGCGGGCTTTTCAAAAAGCGTAGCGGTCTGAATACCTGTTATATTAGCGGGGGTATCCGGCATCCACATCGATTACATGCATAAGTTAAGTAATGCGCTGTTCCTGCAGGCAGAACCGCCGGGGGGCGGAATACTGATTGTGGTCAGCCCGGGCTGAAATTTTTCCAGATGCCTGCTTTTCGGTAATTTCCGTTCAAACTCATGGCTTTATGAAGAAAATGCTGATGGCACTGTATGCCCTTACCCTTGCCGCTCCCCTTTTAGCTCAGAATAAAACAGTTTCCGTACCGGCCAATAAACAGGCGGTGCTGAATTCCGTAGGTAAACACCAGGAAGAATTGATCCAACTCAGTGACCAGATCTGGGGTTTTGCAGAACTGGCCATGCGGGAAAAGCAGTCTTCAAAAGTACTGGCCGATTATGCAGAACAACAGGGCTTCCGGGTAACCCGAAATGTTGCCGAGATCCCTACTGCATTTATTGCAGAGTTCGGTTCCGGCAAACCCATCATCGGAATCCTGGGTGAGTTTGATGCCTTACCCGGCCTTTCACAGAAAGCCCAACCCACTAAAGAACCGCTGAATGCCGGGGCCCCGGGCCATGGTTGCGGACATAATATGTTCGGCGCGGCCAGCCTGGGTGCTGCCTTGTCGATCAAGGAACTGATCGCTTCCGGAAAGCTCAAAGGAACGATCCGCTTCTATGGTACCCCGGCTGAAGAAGACCTTGCCGGTAAAGTTTATATGGCAAGAGCCGGTTTGTTCAACGATCTGGATGTATGCCTCGACTGGCATCCGGCTTCCGAGAACCTGGCCAATATGCAGAGTTCACAGGCTATTGTTGATTATACCATTTCCTTTAAAGGGAAAAGTGCCCACGCTGCTGCCGATCCCTGGAATGGCAGAAGCGCCCTCGATGCAGCCGAACTGTTTTCAGTTGGCATGAACTATATGCGTGAACATATCAAGCCCAGTGTCCGCATTCACTATGTATTCAAAGAAGCAGGAATGTATCCCAATGTGATCCCCGACAAAGCCAGTGTGTGGATCTGGATCCGCGATTCCAAAAGAAGCGGTGTAGCCGCCGTGGAAGAACGGATGAAGCAGGTAGCTAAAGGAGCCGCCCTAATGGCGGGAGTGGAAGTAGACATGAAACTGAATAACGGACTTTATGAACTCCTGATCAATGAAACCGGTGCAAAAGCCCTCCATGCCAATATGCAGCTGGTAGGACCGATCACCTACACCCAGGAAGAGAAGGATTTTGCCGACAAGATCATGCGCGAATACGGGATGGAACCCCTGGGGATTGATGGTGCGGTGAAACCACTCGAAGTTACCCGCCCCGATCCCGACGGTGGTTCAACGGATGTGGGCGATGTCAGCTATATCGTCCCTGAAATTTCCCTGAATGCAGTTACCGCCCCTGCCAAATCGCCCTGGCACAGCTGGGTGGTGGTAGCTTGCGGAGGCATGAGCATTGGCCATAAAGGCATGCTGTTCGCTGCGAAGAGTATGGGCACCACCATGGTGGATCTCTTTGAAAATGAAAAACTCCGCCAGGAGATCCGCAAAGAATTTGAACAGCGCAAAGGCAAGGAAGTGTGGAAGGCAATGTTGCCGGATGGACCGCCGCCGGTACCAAAGGATTAATATGAAGATGTGGAGATGTGAAAATGTGGAAATTAACGTAGTATTCATTTTCATATTTCCACATCTCCACATTTCCACATTAATTAAGCGATCCACACCGCCCCACCAATACTATCCCTTTTTGCTCCGGTAACACTCGCCAGCACATTAGCTTCTTCCCTCCAGCGGAGCACGCCAATAAATGCCATGACCAGTGCTTCTTTGTAATCGATCACTGCTGCATCCGGCACGGTAATATTTACCGGGGTGAGCTGTTGAATCTGTTGCACCAGGAATTTGTTATGTGCGCCCCCTCCGGTGATCAGCAGGGAATGTTCCGCTGTTGCTCCCTTTTGTGCCAATGCTGCAGCGATCTGCTCCGCAATATGGCGGGTATAGGTGGCGAGGGCATCAATAGTACCCAGGCCGAACGACCGGATCAGCGCATAAACAGTTTCTGTACCGAATTCGTTATCGAGCGATTTCGGAGGCGACTTACGGTAATAGTCAAGCGCATTTAATTGTTCCAGTAATGCATTGTTCACGGTTCCCGAAGCTGCAAAGGCGCCATCTGCATCATAGGCTTTTCCCAGGTCGGCTGCCAGCAGGTTGAGTACGCGGTTGGCCGGACAGATATCAAAAGCCACAGGGCTATCCGTATTCCGGGTAAGATTGGCAATACCACCGATATTGAGCAGGAATGCAGTATCGGGCCAGAGTAACCGGTCGCCGATAGGAACAATCGGTGCGCCCTGTCCGCCCAATGCCACATCCATCGCCCGCAGATCGCTCACAGTATTGATTCCCGTACCTGCAGCGATAGCGGCTCCATCACCCAATTGTGCAGTCATTTTCCCTTCCGGCAGATGGAATACCGTATGGCCGTGTGAAGCAATGAGCTGGATCTGGAAGACCAGGCCGTTTTCTTCTATAAACCGGTTGATGGCACCCGCCAGGTAAGCCCCATAAGCACTGTGCAGTAACAGGTAATCGCGAGCCGTTAATTGTGATGCCCCTGCAAGCCGGGCTGTCCATGCTGCGTCATACGGATAGCAGGCGGTCTGTTTCAGGGTAAACTGCCAGCGGCCTCCGGTTAGCTGAAACTCGGCAAGGGCAAGGTCAATTCCATCCAGCGAGCTGCCGCTCATAAGCCCTAAAACACGATATACCATAGCGAGATATTTTTCGAATTACAGAATTTGACGAGTAGATTTGCTGTTCAAAGTTCCTGTTATACAGGGCAAAAACCAAAACAATCGGTATGGTGATCAATTTAAGCGAGCAGTATTCGCTGCTGAATGAGTGGATTGCAGAACTGCGTGATGTTACGGTTCAGAACGACCGTATGCGCTTCCGCCGCAACCTGGAACGGATCGGTGAAGTAGCTGCCCTTGAAATCAGCAAGACCTTGCCCACTGTCCAGAAAGAGATCCAGACCCCGTTGGGTATCACTACCACACTGTCACTGAAAGAACAACCCGTGCTCGCCACCATCCTCCGGGCTGGTTTGCCCCTGCATCAGGGCCTGCTCAATTATTTTGACAGGGCCGATAATGCCTTTATTTCTGCCTACCGGAAGCATCACCGCGACGGCTCCTTTGAAATCAGCCTTGAATATGTTTCCTGCCCCGATCTGGATAACCGGATCCTGATCCTGAGCGACCCTATGCTGGCTACAGGTGCTTCCCTGGTCAAAACCATACAGCAACTGAAGGAAGAAGGTGATTTTGCCCAGGTTCACATCGTAGCAGCCATTGCCTGCACCGTTGGTATCGAATACGTTATCCGCGAAATACCACAGGCTACTATCTGGTGTGGTGCTATTGATGAGGAACTGACGGCCAAGGGATATATTGTACCCGGACTGGGAGATGCCGGCGACCTGGCCTATGGCACTAAAACCCAGCACTAACCGATTTCTGTTTCCCCCTTGTATATTAAGCGGTTAGCACAAGTTTCAGGGATACCTCACGCAACCCAGGGGTTATTTTCACCGTATCCCGGAAATAAAGTAATTATTAACGGTTGCCGTTCAGCATTTTTTGTATTTTGCTTGTCCTATAAAGACAGTAACCACCGAATTCCGCCAACCGGATGAGAAAGACACTCCTGATCATAACTGCCTTGTCCCTGACCCTGGTACTCCGTGCCCAGGATCCGAACTTTTCCCAGTTTTTTGTTTCCCCGCTCACGCTGAATCCGGCCCTGACCGGCAAATTCAACGGCGATTTCCGTGTGGCAGGCAATTACCGCGATCAGTGGCCTTCCATCAGCAAGGCGTTTGTCACCTCCACAGCTTCACTGGATGCCCCCATCCTGCGGGGCAAGATCAGCGAACTGGATACCTGGGGTGTAGGTATTCTGGCCATGACCGACCGCACCGCGAATGGTATTTTGTCTACCAACCTGCTTTCTATCTCAACAGCATATCATAAAGGCCTGGATGAAGATGGCCTGCATCAGATCGGTGTAGGTTTTCAGGCAACATACAATACCAAGCGGCTGGATGGCACCAAGCTGAATTTTGAAGATGAGCTCGACCAGTTCGGTGGCTGGTCCATTCCCAGCGGTGAACCGATCAACGACCAGATGCTGAATTTCGACTATTTCGATTTCAGCGCCGGCTTCCTTTACAATGGTTCCACGGATGGCTATAATAATTTCTATTTTGGCGCTTCAGCATACCACCTGAATAAGCCCCGTGAAACCTTTACTGGAGATATTTATTACACCCTCAGTCAGCGTTATACCCTGCATGCAGGAGGCGCTATTCCACTCGGAGACGCCACCCGGACTATCTATCTGAGTTCACTGTACAGCCATCAGGCCGGTGCCAATAATTTTGTGCTGGGTGGAGCTGCCGGCTTTGCCCTGAATGATGATCCGGACAATCCTTCCAATTTTTATGCGGGCGTATTCACCCGACTGAATAATGTGAATGATGCGGTGATTCCTTATGTAGGCCTCGAATTCAACGGCTTCCGCCTCGGTGCTTCTTATGACGTTAATATCTCGAGCCTGAAAACCGCTTCCCAATCACGCGGTGGTCTCGAGATCTCCCTGATCTTCATCAAACGTCCGCCCGGCTACAAGGGAATGCCTTGTCCGCGCTTCTGATGTTGCAGGGAAGTTCCCGATTATTTTACTGCAGGAATCAGCCAGGGTATCACGAACCAGCTGAAAAGGGAAATGAGTATGACGGCAATAATATTCATTACAAATCCCGCTTTCACCATCTGCCCCAGTTTGATATGACCACTGGCAAATACTATGGCGTTGGGCGGTGTACCCATGGGCATCATGCTGGCACAGCTGGCACCAAGGGTCATCGGTATGCCCAGCAAGAGCGGATTCACACCCATGGCATCTGCAATACCTGCTATTACAGGTGAGAAGACAATAACCTGAGCAATATTGCTCATCACCTCACTGATGAACAGGGATACCAGTGTGACCATGAACACGAGCATAAACCCTCCTGATCCTGAAAAAGAAGCCACCCAGCTGCCCAGTTGCTGGATCAGTCCGGCTTTTTCCAAAGCGCCCGCCAGTGCGATACCGCCGCCAAAGAGCAGCAGGATCCCCCAGGCCATTTTAGACGTATCACTCCAGTCGAGGATTTTTACGGAAGGCGAGCCGGTCGTTTTGCCACTTGGTACAATAAAGAGTGAGATGGCACCCAGCATGGCAATGATGGTATCATCCAGTTTAACCTTACCCAAAACAGCAACAACGGGCGGCTTTTCCAGCCCCAGGTTGATCAGGTCCTTGAAGATCCAGAGCAAGGCAGTGGTGGCAAATATGATCAGTACCCGTTTTTCCCCAGATTGCAAGGGCCCCAGCTGCCGGAGTTCATGCCGGATCAGTTCTTTGGTTGCCGGATCAGATGCGAGCTTATTCGGATAGAGCAGTTTTGTAGTAACAAAATAGAGAGACACCAGCAGGAGCAGGGCAACTGGTGCACAGATGATCACCCAGTCGGCGAACTGTACAGTATAATTGTACTTATCGTGAATAAACCCTACAAATGCAACATTTGGTGGCGTACCGATAATGGTGGCCACGCCTCCGAAATTGGACGCATAGGCAATGGCCAGCATGATGGAGAGGGCAAAATTGCCCAGCTTCGCCTGCCCTTTATGGTTTTCATTCACCACATGAATTACAGAGGCAGCGATCGGGTACATCATCATGGTGGTGGCTGTGTTGCTCAACCACATGCTGAGAAATCCTGTAGCCAGGATAAAGCCAAGTATGATCCGGTCACCGCTGGTACCCGTAATATTCACAATACTGAGGGCGATACGCTTGTGCAGGTTCCATTTTTCGATGGCCAGGCCGATCATGAAGCCACCCATGAACAGGAAGATAACAGAGTCGCCATACCCGGCTGCCACTTCTTTCATGGTGGCGATCCGGAACAGGGGGAATAATACAAGGGGCACCAGTGCCACAACCGGCATGGGCAGCGCTTCCGTAACCCACCACGTGATCATAAGAGCTGCCACAGCCAGCACTTTTACGGCTTTCGCATCCACGCCGAATGGATTCACCCAATACATGATTACAAACAACAGGATGCCGGCAAAAAAGGCCAGGCGGTCGAGCAGGGATTTAGACAACTTGATCAACGTGCAGGAAGTTTTGGTCCGCTAACATAAGGATTATTTGCGAGGATAAGCCGGCAGGGGAAATCCTGCATTCCGGGTATGGGAGCCATGGGACGGGACAAATTCCCAGGCGATATACACCGTTCAGCCCGGTCAAATAGTGAAGGGGGCAGTTTTCGAATTGCGTCACTCGCGAATATTTGGTATGTTTGAATGCTTAACCGTTATCCTGCCTATTGAGCCACTGAACTCAAAAAAACAGAAAAACCCAGGTAATGCTGAAGGAAATTGTCATAGCGGTGCAATCGTACTACCGGGCGCACCAGTTCATCAGCAAACACCGTTTGTGGAAATGGATCCTGATACCCGGCATTCTCTATACCCTCCTGTTCCTGGTCAGCATTTATTTTTTTGGAAAGAGTGCCACGGCTGTTATTGATTACCTCATGATCCAGACCGGCCTGCAGCACTGGGCCGAGAAAATGGAAAGCACCTGGCTGGGCTTCCTGTTCACCTTTGCGGGAATCATACTGTGGTTGCTGCTGATGCTGCTCTACTTCTCCCTGTTCAAATATATTTTCCTGATCCTCGGTTCTCCGCTATTTGCCTACCTGAGCGAACGCACCGAGTCTATCATAGAAGGCAAGACCTTCGAATTCAGCATGCAACAATTGCTGAAAGATATGGTGCGCGGCATCCGGCTGGCCCTGCGCAATTCACTCTGGCAAACTGTTTATATTGTATCCCTGCTGCTGCTCTCCTTTATTCCGGTGGCTGGCTGGATCGTTCCGGTGATCACTGTTTTGGTGGAATGTTATTATTACGGCTTTTCGATGCTCGACTACAGCTGCGAAAGGCATAAGCTCACTGCAGCAGAAAGTATTGAGTACATCGGGAAACACAAAGGTCTCGCTATCGGCAACGGCATCGTATTCTACCTCATGCACATGCTCCCCTTTATCGGATGGGTACTGGCCCCCAGTTATGCTGTGGTGGCCGCCACCATCAGCCTCTATCACCGAGATGCAGCATAAGAAGCAATACGTTTTACGTTATACGCAAACTACCCTACATTTACAGCTGTATTCCTTATTGTCATATTGGCACATTGCCACACCGCCACATTCATCTTATGGTTTATCTGATTCCTTCGTTGCTACATGAATCCGCATTCAGCACGCTGCCGCCAGCCATCCTGGACGCGGTTCTCGACTGCCAGGTCTTCTTCGTAGAAAATGAGCGCAGTGCCCGTCGATTTCTAAAGTCGATCCGTAAAGAACTGGTGATTGATTCCTATGAATGGGTGCTGGCCGATAAAGACACCACCGGACATCCTGAAACGAGGCAGCAGTTCATCAAGGCGATACAGGATGGTAAAAACATCGGGATCATCAGTGAAGCCGGTTGCCCAGGTATAGCCGATCCGGGACAGCCCCTGGTGGCACTCGCCCATGAAAAAGGAGTGACTGTTAAACCGGTAACGGGGCCCAGCTCGATCCTACTGGCACTGATGGCCAGCGGACTGAACGGACAGCGCTTTACCTTTAATGGCTATCTCCCTATCGATACCGGGCATCGGATCAAACTGCTCCGCGAGCTGGAAGAACGTTCTGCAAAGGAACATTGTACCCAGGTATTCATGGAAACACCCTACCGCAATACGGCTTTGCTGGAAACGGTGATCAAAGCCTGCCGCCCCGAAACCCTGCTCTGTATTGCAGCCAATCTTACCGCCCCTGATGAGTATATCAGCACTCTGCCCCTTTCAGCCTGGGCAAAGAAAAAGCCGGATCTTCATAAGAAGCCGGCCCTGTTTCTTTTATTGGCAAAGTGATCAGTTCAATCCCTTCGGTTTTCCATTGGCATCGCGGATCGCGATCACACTATCGACCACAAATTTGCTCATTCCCCGCCAGGGCAATGTACCCAGATACTCTTTATAGCGGAGCTCCAGAGTTGCACCGCTGTTGCGGGAAAGGATGTCGGCAACTTTTTCATCCACTACTGAAAATTCAAACTCATTCGACTGGATGCTGCCCGGAACCTGTGTTCGGTAACCGGTTTGTATCAGGCGTCCTTCATAGGTCTTGAACACATATCCTTTCTTAACAAAGAAATTCAGTTCACCTGCTTTCACCCCTTCACCAAACACAAAGCTGAAGCGAAAATAGAAAAAGATGGCTGTAGCAATGATTACGATAAGACTGGCAACAAGGAGGATGCGTTTCATAAACAGTAAGGTTTGATTATAAACCGTATTTATCGACCAGGTAGATCAGTGCAGCCATGTTCACGGCACCGAGTTCCAGCTCGCGTTTGTTTACATTCTCAAATACATCGTTGCGGGCATGGTGCAGGTCAAAGTACCGCTGCGAATCAGGGGTGAATCCCGCCATGGGTGTACCGAGGGTACGGCCCAGGGGACCAATATCGGCACCGCCACCACCGGCCGTCAGTTCAAAGACCCCATAAGGTTTGAACAGTTCCAGCCAACCCTGTACTTTTTCGAGTTGTTCTTTTTTCATACTGAAACCGAAGCTGCGCGGGGTAAATCCGCCGGCATCACTCTCCAGTGCAAAGAAATGCTGCTCGCCTTTTGCCTTGGCTTCCTCGGCATACTTCATACCACCGCGAAGACCATTCTCTTCATTGGCAAAGAGTACGATGCGGATGGTACGTTTGGGTTTGTAGCCGATGGCTTTCAGTACCCGCAGTACTTCAATGGAATGTACACAGCCGGCACCATCATCATGAGCGCCTTCTGCCGGATCCCAGGAATCGAGGTGCCCGCCGATGGTAATGATCTGCTCCGGATGTTCAGTGCCGATCAGCTCGCCGATCACATTATGACCGGGCACATCGGGCAGCATACGGGCAGGTGTTTTCAGGAAAACGGTGATATTTTTTGATTTCTCCAGTACTGCAGCCAGCTGATCGGCATCTTTCAGCCCTACAGCAGCAGCCGGGATTTTTGCATAAGCTGTATCATAGTTCATGGCACCGGTATGCGGATTGTTGTCGGTGGAATGGCTCATGGATCGCACCAATACAGCAACGGCTCCGTATTTGGCAGCGCGACTGGCACCCTGACCGCGGTAACGGGATGCATCCCCATAGCTCTGGAAGGTTTTCACAAAACGGGGATTGAACTTATAGTTGTAGAAAACGATCTTGCCCCTGATCTCATCTTTACGCTGTTCCAGTTCTTCAAAACTGTTGATGAGGATCACCGGAGCCGTAACGCCCTTGGGGCTGCTGCCCAGCGAATTCCCCAGCGCCAGTACATCCAGCACAACTTTTTTGCCATTCAGCAGGTACCAGGCTTCATCTTTCCCGGAACGGTCCCAATGCGGCACCATGCATTCCTGCAGCCATACCTTATCCGCACCGGCATCTTTGAGGGTCTTCACTCCCCATGCTTCCGCTTTCACCATCCCGGGAGAACCGGCCAGGCGGGGGCCTACAGTTTTACAGAGTACCCGCAAGTTGTCGTAAGCTTTGCCGTTGACAAGAATTTCGTCGGCAATTTTGCGGATCATCAGGGAGTCTTCCTGCTGGGCCCGGGCGGTAAAACTCCAGGTGGCAGAAACGGAGAGCAGCAAAATAACGTAGAGGGGAAAGAAACGCTTCATCAGTAGAATTTTAGCTAAAGATAAGGTTTTGGCAATTACAGGGGCGGTTGGTGCCGTTGGAAATATTCAGTTACCTTTGTACACTTAATTGTTTGCTCATGCGCATTGGAATCGTTTGCTATCCCACCTTCGGGGGGAGCGGTGTGTTGGCTACAGAACTCGGGAAAGCACTGGCGGATAAAGGCCATCAGGTCCATTTTATCACCTACCAGCAACCCGTGCGGCTGAGTGAATTCAATGCCAATATCTTCTACCATGAAGTGGTGGTGCCCACCTATCCGCTCTTCGACTACCCGCCTTATGAAACGGCCCTGTCGAGTACCATGGTGGATGTGATCGTGAATAACAACCTCGACCTGCTCCATGTGCATTACGCGGTGCCACATGCCTCTGCCGGCTACCTGGCCAAGAAGATCCTCGAAAAACAGGGCAAGAAGATCCCCGTGATCACCACCCTGCATGGTACCGATATTACCCTGGTCGGGAAAGACAAGACCTTTGCTCCCGTGGTCACTTTCTCTATTAATGAAAGTGATGCCATCACTGCTGTATCAAATAACCTGCGGGAAGAAACCTATAAAAATTTCAGGATCGACAAGGATATTGAAGTGATCCAGAACTTTGTGGATGTAAAACGCTTTCGCAAAAAGCCCATCGACGCCTTCCGCCGGGTGATCGCCCCAAATGGCGAAAAGATCCTGATGCATGCTTCGAATTTCAGGAAGATCAAGCGGGTGGGTGATGTGATCCACATCTTCGATAAAGTCATTAAAAAAGTGCCCAGCAAGCTGCTCTTTGTTGGGGATGGACCCGAGCGTGCGGTTGCTGAAAGCCTCTGCCGCGAACTGAATCTCTGCGACGATATCCGCTTTGTGGGCCGTCAGGAGCAAATGGAAGATATCCTGGCGATCTCCGACCTCTTCCTGCTGACTTCTGAGTATGAAAGTTTTGGCCTGGCCGCATTGGAAGCCATGGCAGCCGGTGTACCCGTGATCTCCACCAATGTGGGTGGTTTGCCTGAAATCAATATAGAAGGTGAAACCGGTTTCCTGGGTAACGTAGGAGATGTGGACACCATGAGCCGCAAAGCCATCGAACTCTTATCCGATGAGGATAAACTGGCCCGCTTCAAGAAAAACGCCGAAGACCAGGCACTGAAATTTGATATTGACAACGTTGTGCCCGAATACGAAAAACTCTATAACCGGTTTCTGTAAATAAAAAAGGGGAAGAACAACCCAACCGGTCCTTCTTCCCCTTCTATCTACTTTCTTCTGTCTCTCTCTTCTGTCTTCTGTCTACTGTCTTCTGTCTACTGTCTTCTGTCTACTGTCTACTTCCTCCTGATCCACGGTTCCGGATTCACATTCTTCGACTCCTGCATCAGCAGAAATTCGATCTCCCCGTTTCCATCACCATTCTGGGCTGCACGGCCTATGGTCTGGCCAGCTGCTATTTTCTGCCCCTTGTTAACCGTTACTGAAGACAGGTTACCATAAGAAGTAAAGTATTTGCCATGCTTAATTACTACAGCTGATGACCCATCCACATCAAACACTGTGATCACTTCCCCCTCAAAAATCGCTTTTACTGAAGCACCGGGATCGGTCTCAATGGTCAGGCCAGGATTGTTCCCATGAAGTGTTGTTCCTTCGATCGTATACATGCCAAAGTGGATCTTGATGGCGCCTTTCTCTACCGGCCAGGGCAGGCGGCCGCGGTTCTTCTCAAAATCAGCGGAAATGATAGCACCTTCAGGAGTAGCTTCCAGGGCTGTACGGGGTCTTGCCGGTTTGGCAATATTGGTATTATTGTTATTGGCATTATTGGTGACAACAGTAGGCTTATTGGCATCTGCATTTTTCTTTTCTGCAGCCAGCCTTGCTTTTTCGGCTTTTTCGGCTTTCTCCACTTCGCGTTTGATCGCGGCCGCAATACCATCGCGGAGTTTCCTGTCGGCCTTGGCTTTGGCGGTCAGTTCTTTATTGATCTCCTTTTCCCGTGATTTCAGCTTGTTGACCACATCATCCTTTTCTTTCTTCTCATCCACCAGCACCTGTTTTTCCTTTTCCTGTTTCTGCAGCACCACATCTTTCTCCTTTCGGGTGGCTTCCAGACTGGCGATCTTCTGTTTTAATGTAGTCTGTGTATTCCGGATGGTTTCAGCCTGTTGCTGGCGGAAGTTCCGGTAGGTCTTGAGGTATTCTACCCGCTTCATGGCATCATTGAAACTGGCTGCCGAAAATATGAAATTGAGGAAGTCGTAGTTGCTGCGGTTCTTGTATGCATACACCACGCTCTTTTCGTATTGTGCAATGAGGGTATCGAGCTCGAGACGAAGCTTGCTGATCTCGGAACGCGACTGGTTGATCGTTCCCTGGATCATATTGATCTGGGCACTGATATTGCCGATAGCCTGTTCGCGGAGGCGGAGCTTTTTCTGCACAAGGGCCAATTGGCCCAGACTGGCTTTTTTATTTTTCTGTGTGGCTTCGAGGGTGGCCCGCAGCTCATCGATCTCCTTCTGGATCTCGATCTGTTGTTTACGGAGTTCTTCACTGGTCTGGCCCAGTACCGGCATCACCATACCTGCGGTCAGCAGGAGAAATAAGACTGCTCTCAGCATAAGGATTTTTTAATCTTTATTAACAGGGGGTCCGGATCGGGTTCCTGCAACAGGATGCAGGAAAGGCAAATTTACATAATACTGCTCTAACGCTTACTGGCGCTTATAATTTTTCGGAATACTGAACGGAAAGCTTAATTCTTCGTTAAAGCCGAACTGTTTGTAGTCCATCTGGATATCGAGGGTATTCTTTTCGCTGACGGTGATCCTCCGGAAAGTGGAGAACAGCAGGTCATTCGCTTTCTGGTAATTACTGTAGGAAACCAGGCAAGTCCTGGCCCGGTTCACATCCACATCATCCAGCTTGCTGTTCTGTAAAGTGAAATTATCACTATTGACCGTGAGCATGTGCTTGAAGAACAGGTTCACCATGAATAATGACAAACCGTTATCTCCGGTCTTATACGAGACAATAGTACTGTCGAGGAATACCGGATTACCAATGATCACATTCTGCAATTCGGTGAAGGTGAAGGGCAGTTGGGTCATTTCCTGCAGAGCGGCAACAGACCGCAGTTGTACGATCCTGTCGATCTTATTGAGCACTTTCACACTGTCGGGTGTTATGAGGATGCGGAACCCTTCTATACCCAGGGCCACATTCACGGAGATCCAGAGGGCAGAGTCCTTTTTCAGGCGCAGGTAGGCATTGAAATCACTTTTCTTGCCATCCTTGCCTTCGAAATCGACTTTTACTTTGGCGGAGAATGTCCGGAAGTCGATCTGGTTCTTCAGTATACCTGCATAAGCCTTCTGCATGTAGGCCACCGAATCAGCATGGGGATCAACAGCAGGCGGTTGCACCACCACTACTGTATCTTTTTTAGGCGTAATGGCGGTCTGAATTTTTTTAGTGGAGCGGCAACTGAACAGTCCTAAGGTCAGCAGCAGCATTCCTGTAATTCTCAGCAAAACATGCATAGTTTATTGTTTACCGGTATGCCCGAAACCGCCGGCATTCCGGTCGGTGGTGGAAATGGTGGTCACGGCTTCCCACAGAACCCGCTCCACTTTATTGATCACCATCTGGGCGATACGGTCGCCGGGATGTATGGTCTGTTGTTCCTGTGATAAATTGATCAGGATAACCTTGATCTCCCCGCGGTAATCGGCATCTATGGTACCGGGTGTATTCAGACAGGTCAGTCCTTGTTTGATGGCCAGTCCGCTTCTGGGACGGACCTGTGCCTCATATCCATCCGGCAGCTCCATGAATAATCCGGTGGGGATCAGTTGGCGTTCCAAAGGCTGCAGCGTTAGAGGAGCATTCAGATCTGCCCGCAGGTCCATGCCCGCACTGCCTGGAGTGGCATAGTCGGGAAGGGGGTTTTGAGACTGATTGATAATTCGTACGGTCAGTACAGACATGGCGCAAATTTAAGGGTTCCTGCAGCGGCAGCTGGCTATTTTAACGGATTGCTCAGGATTGCTTTTCGAGTAATACTACTGCATAAGCCACCAAACCCTCTTCTCTTCCTACAAAACCCATCTTCTCTGTGGTAGTGGCTTTAATAGACACCTCATCGACCGACAACTGCAGTGCAGCAGCAATCACGTCCTGCATGGCTGGACCGTATTTCTTGATCTTGGGAGCTTCCAGGCATAATGAACTGTCTACATTCACTACTTTATATCCTTTGGCCTGTATCTTTTCAAAGCTTTTTGCGAGGAGGATCTTACTGTCAATATCCTTGAAGGCAGGATCGGTATTGGGGAAATGGATACCGATATCTCCAAGTGCAAGGGCGCCCAGCATGGCATCACAAATTGCATGCAGCAATACATCAGCATCGCTATGCCCTAATGCCCCTTTATGATGCGGGATCTTCACGCCTCCCAGCCAGAGTTCACGTCCTTCAACCAGTTGGTGAAAATCGATGCCGAAACCGATACGGTATGCCATAACAGGTATTAAAAAGTAAAGCGTCCCGTTTTGGCGGGACGCTTCAAAGGTATTTTAAATAAGCGAATATGACTTATTTGGAATCGGTATCCAGATCGAAGATCAGGCCGAAACGCAGGGTATTCGACAGCGGGTTGCGGTTTACACCCTGTCCGGAAGGCACCAGATAGGAGAAGTTGAGACCAAATACATTGTATTTGATACCGAAACCAACAGTGAAATATTTACGGTTACCTTTTGTCTTGTCTTCGAAGAAGTAACCGGCACGAACCAGGAACTGGTCGTTATAAGAATACTCGGCACCCAGCGAAAGGGTGAACTCACGCAGTTCTTCCTTGAAGCCACCGGGGGCGTCACCGAAAGAGCTGAACCAGCTGCTCACTACGCTTTTGCTGCGGTAAGCAGTAATGGCGGTTGAGTCGGTGGTGAAGTCGCCAGTGAACTTAGGCGGTGTGGGCACCAGCAGTTTGTGTGCGTCGATACCGAAAGTGATCTTGTTATTCTCGTCGAAAGCCTTGGTATAGGTGGTACCGATACCGAGGTCGGCAGGAATATAGTCTTTCTGGGTGGCATCGTTGGTGTAGCCGATCTTGGTACCGAGGTTGGTCATGGCGGCGCCGAAATTCCAGCCACTGCCATCTTCTTTCACACCGGTATAGAAGAAGGATACATCACCAGCAACTGCATTACCTGCTTTATAGGTAGTGCTGCCGATCACCTGGCCTGCAGCCAGGTTGGAGTATACATAACGGAGGGCGAGGCCCAGGCCGATCTTGTCACTCAGTTTGCGGGAATAACCGAAATCCAGTCCGAATTCGCGGGGGCGGCCTTCGCCGAAATCCACACCACTGATATCGGTGAACTGGATATTACCCAGGCTGAAATAACGGATACCGGCAGACAAGGCCTGCTGGTCATCCATTTTATAATAGCCGCCGAAAGAAAGCAGGTAAACATCGTTCAGCCCGAGGTCTTTCAACCAGGGGGTATACGTGAGTCCAAAGCTTACATTTTTCTGGGCAAAGGGGGTTTTCGCGAGGTTGTAGAAACCGGAATTGGCATCCGGTGAAGTCGCCATGGAGAGGTCTCCCATACCACCAGCACGGGCGTCCGGGGAAATCCGGAGGAAGGGCACAGCCGTGGTTACTACGTTAATGGTGTCTGTCTGTGCACTGGCGGATTGAAATCCGATCAGACAGCAGAGCACTGCAGTCAGTCTAAAGGTCGATCGTTTCATATTTGAGTTTTTCGATGTGATGCTCAGCTGTAAACTTTCCTTTTTAAGCTTTCAGGATACGGTTATCGCTGTTTTGGTGGGAAAGAATATCAGCCAGCAGTAAAGGTTTTAGGGTATTGTTATACTCGATAGACTGTAAATATGATAGGCTAAAATAGGGGTTTTCAAGGAATAACGACTATAAGATGTACAATTTTTCCCACTGCTGTGCGGTCCGGCCATCCGGTGTGGTCACTTTCAGGTGGTAGATATAGGCGCCTCTTCCGAGCTTTTCACCATATTCGTCCCGTCCATTCCATTCTACCTCATTGGAACGGATACCATTGGAAATTATTGTATTACTGAGGGTTTTTACCAGTTTGCCGCTGATGGTGTACACCTGTATGGTCACCCGGAGCGCTTCACCCGGCCGGTTATGGTCGAACCAGAACTGGGTACGGGTGGTGAAGGGATTGGGATAATTCAGGACATGCTCCAGCCGGAACTCCGTGTTCGCTACCACCCGGAAACTGATCTGGATCTCGGTGGAGTTATTCAAGGCATCCCAGGCCTTGATGGTGAGGGTATGGAGCCCTTCCGAAAGCTGAGGCAGCTGGAAACGCACCCGTCCAGACCGGAAACTATTCGGATCAGCTTCATAATACGTATTCAATACAAAGCGCTGCTGCAGGTCGCCATCCAGCACAGCTTCCAGGTCATGTCCGATCCCGGAACCAAGGATATTGATCCCTGAAGAATCGGTCAGTTTCAGCAACAATACCGGATTGGCGTTAGTGATACTGCCCTCTGTAAATTTTTCATCATTCAGCCAGGCTTTCAGTTCCGGACCCCGGTTGTCGTTGATACCGGTTCCGGTTCCCCCTACTATAATATCCGACAGCACGCCGTTACCGTCCAGCTTGCCGTTCTCCACATAATAGGAGATGCGGCCTTTGCCAAACCGGTAATCAATATCAGCCGGCACCACAAAGGAAAAAGTAAAATTGCCGTTTTCGACCACAGCCTTGCCCCGGAAAATGAGGTTTTTCTGCTCGCGGTAAGTAGTAACCGGACTGGCCGCGTCATTACCCAGGGTTTGCTGCTGGCGTTCCTTATCCAGCACAGAAGCATACACTGTACCATTAAATGCCGGCAAGGGATTGCCGGTGGCATCAAGTACCGACCCACTCACAGTATAAGTAGTCAGCGCCTTCAGTGTATCCGGTACAGCTTGCAGGGGGCGGCCATTAACTGCCGTCGTCTTTACCTGGTATTGGGGCAGGGCCAGCCGCAGGGCCGGATCTCCCAAAAGGGTGAATTTGCGGTTATTGATGGCATCCCCAAAAAATGCATAGGTAGTGTTCTTGGCCTGCTTCACTGCTTCGCCGAGTGTGGGATAGCTGCCATCCGGTTTCCGTTGCAGGGCGGCCTCCAGGTAATTCTTATTCATGATCCGGTTGCTGAATGCAAAAACCAGACGGGTGGTGGTCATGAGTGCAATAGCCCCGGTCTTGGGGCGCAAAAGGAGGTTCTCACCTATGGAACTGATCAGCGGATTATCATAAGGCGCCACATCACAGGTGGCCGTGATGAATAATGGCAGTTTACCGGCATTGGAAAACCCATTGATGATGGACTGGTCGAGGATCACTTCTTCCGCCAGCCGCCGGAATCCGCCATGACCGCTGTAATTCCAGATCAGGGTACCATTATTGATGCGGCCATTACTGGCATTACTGGCTTCCGGATAACGGCTGCCGCCAGCACCACCTACCTGGGGAAAAGCGTCCAGGTAGATCTTGCCCAAAGTAAATGCCGGCGCCACTGCGGCAGCAGCCTGGGTGATCAGCTCGGCATCCTGCAGGTGCAGGTTCTGGTCTTCATCATCGGCCACAAAAGTGAACTCATTGCGCCAGGGACCTATTGATTCCGGTAATGCATAACCGATTACCTTATCAATATATGCAGCTGCCTCTGTTTCTGTATTTGCCGGAATTCGTCCGATGCCGATATCCAACAGGGGCGTAGAGGTATTCAGATCGTCTCCATCATCCAGGAAACCATAAAAATCATCCGACACATGGGTGCTGAGCGGGTCGAGCGACTGTGGACTTTCCCAGGCGGGTACCCCGTTGGTATTATTCCGGATACGCGACTTATAATCAAAGGAAGCATCTCCCAGCAATAACAGGTAGCGGGGCCGTTTTGTACTGTCCGCACCGGCCCGGTCGTAGAACATTTTTACAAAATCACGCAGGGCAGTGGGGTCAGGACTCCCCGATGCAAATTCCTGGTATACCTGTGAAACGGTGACCACATTTGCTGTGAGTCCTTCCTGCTGGCGGTGGTAGTCGGCCAGCCGCTGGGCCTGTCCTTTCAGGTTATCCTGTGCTATGATAAGATAGGCGGCCTGTGGTAAACCGTGCAGGTCCTGATTGGTTACCCGACCGAATGCTTCAGGTTGCAATAAAGAAGAGGAACTGAAGGCAGCAAATTCCCGGAGCCGGGATGCATCTGCTGTAAACGTATACTGGCTGCCCGACAGGTTACCCTGCAAATTGCGGGGTGCGGCAGGATCGGTACAATCCCAGACCTGCTGCAGGCTGGCTGCATTCGAAATGGTATAGGCAGCAGTATTGCCAGGACCAACCGTTGCCCAGTCGCGGAATAAGAGTTGCCTGCCGGGATTCAATTGCAGGGCAACCCTGGCCTGCACTTCAAACCAGTCGAGCCAGCATTGGCTGCCCGTACTGGAGGAACTGTATTCCAGGGTGAGTCCACTGCCACTAATGCCTGCACCTGCAGTGCCGGATCCTGTGGCGGTTTGGGCAAAGACTTCATACTGCCCATTGCTCAGGGCAGAAAATCCAAGGGTGAGCAGGTTTTGTCCGTCGGAACTGACCTGCAGACTGGCAGGTGATCCGATAGAGCGGGCAACGGCACTTACTGTGACCCGGGCCTGGGAAACCGTACCTCCATTCAAAGGCACCGGAAACTGCCGGCTCAGGCTACGCCCGGGCAGGGCCGAAAACTCTTCCCCATACCAGTCTTTCCCGCTGCTGAGAAAATTGAAGGTATCGCGTTCATAATAGTAATGCTCCTGAAAACTGTTTATCGGAAGGGAGGCCGGACCGCTGGCAGGCTGGCTGCTGATCCGTTTGCCATTATTCCCTATGGTCAGATAGAAAAAGGAAAAGTCGGAATACCTGTTTTTAAGGTGCTGGAAACGCTGGTTGGCCGAATCCCGTATCCAGGTATGAGGGCCTTCTGCATAGAAGAGGATATAATCGGATCCATTCAGCTGACCGTCTCCCCCGTCTTCCACCCAAATGGCGACCTCCCGGAGATCGTCTGTATACGTTCCGGAAGGAGATTCTGGCAGCATAGCGCCGCCATTGCCGAAAAGACGTAGGGAATTTGATGATAAGTTACTGGTATTCAGCCCTAAACGGGCTAAAAAAGGCAGGTCGATCTTATAAATACCGGTTTCCTGGACCCCGATTTTAAACCAGGAGCCGGAAGCCAGCACGGAGTGGCCGGCATAATTCCGCTGGGATAAGGCAGTCAGGCCCCAGAACAGGCAGAGCACAGCCGGTAAGCAGCGGCGGATCGGGAAAAAGGCCATCAGGTCAAAAATAGGGCATTTTTAACGGAACAATTAACAGGCGTAAAGGGTTGTATACCAGAAACTAACTATCTTCGTTTCCCCTTCCGTCCCTGTGGATAAACACTTATAAATCTGTACAATATTTACGAGAATATCCCGTTTTATCGTATTGAATCAAAGGCAAAAGCTATCAAAATGAACCTGAAAAACCTATTCATCCTCTCCGTTTGTGCGGCCTCTCTTGCTTCCTGTAAGAATGGCGGGCTGTTCAAGAAGAAAATGGAGAAATCCGATGTCACCGGCTGGAACTACAACGACAAGAACATGGGGGGCTACCAGGTAGCCCAGGAAAAAGAGCAACGCACTGGACCGGGCCTCGTGTTCGTACAGGGCGGTACCTTTACCATGGGTGCTGTTGAAGAAGATGTTATGGGCGACTGGAACAACTCGCCTGCACGGAAAACCGTGAACTCTTTCTACATTGACCAGACCGAAGTGGCCAATATCCACTACCGCGAGTATCTCTACTGGCTGAACAACACCTTTGATGGTGATGAATACAAAGCCGTACGTGATGGTGCTTTACCGGATACCCTGGTATGGCGCAGCGAGCTGGCTTATAATGAGCCGATGGTGGAATATTATTTCCGTCACCCCTCCTATAACTATTATCCGGTTGTAGGTGTGACCTGGAAGCAGGCACATGATTTTTGCCTTTGGCGGACTGACCGCGTGAACGAAAAAGCCCTGATCGACCGTGGCTTTATCAATAAGAATTCACTGAAAAACATACAGGGCCAGGGTGCTGAATCATTCAACACCAAGAGCTACCTGCTCGGTTTGACCACTCCTACTCCGGGACCCGGCGTACGTTCCAAAAAGAACCCGCTGAAAAACCCGAATGGTACACCCCGCAGCCAGGTGACTTTTGAAGATGGTATCCTCTTGCCGGGCTATCGTCTGCCTACCGAAGCTGAGTGGGAATATGCCGCTCTGGCACTGGTGGGTATGAACCCCAAGCCTTCCAAGAAAGAAAAACAACGTGGTGAGGAACTCATCACCAATAAGCAAGTGTATTCCTGGAACCAGAATGTGAACGGCCTGCGTGACAGCCGCCGTGGCAGCTGGCAGGGTACCTTCCTCGCAAACTTCAAGCGTGGTAATGGTGATAACATGGGTGTGGCCGGTGGTCTGAACGACCGTGCCGTTTACACTGCCCCTGTAAATTCCTTCTTCCCGAATGCCTTTGGTTTATACAACATGTCTGGTAACGTGAATGAGTGGGTAGCCGACGTTTACCGCCCCATGAACGGAACCGATAATGATGACGTAGCACCTTTCCGTGGTAACTACTTCCAGAAAGATGCAAAAAATAAAGACGGTGAGTTCGAGAAAGACAGCCTGGGCCGCGTAAAACGCGAATATGCCACAGACGACGAAAGCAAGAGCCGCCGCAACTACCAGAAAGCTAATGTGGTGAACTACCTGGATGGTGACTCCCTCCTCCTCGGAGTTAACTACAATGCAGATTCCACTGCAGGCCGTGGTTATGGCTTCACTACCCTGATCAGCGACAAATCACGCGTGATCAAAGGTGGCAGCTGGAACGACCGCGCCTACTGGCTCTCTCCCGGAACCCGCCGCTTCCTGGAAGAAGACCAGGCCAGCAGCACTGTAGGTTTCCGTTGCGCAATGGACCGCCTCGGCAGCCCTGAAGGTAACGGCCGCAAGACCGGTATCAACTATGCTACACGCAGACAGAACACCCGAAAGAAATAATCGGTTGATCATACCCTTTTCGGAGCCCGGACAATATTGTCCGGGCTTCTTGTTTCAATGACCGATTACCAATTACCAATAACCAATGACCGATGACCAATGACCGATGACCAATGACCAAAGTGCATTTCATGCACCGTAGCTACAGCGAAGGTGTATTGACTATTCACTATTTTTGCCCCATGACCATCGCCCAACTCTACGCCATCTACAAACAGCATCCGTCTGTCCAGACCGATACCCGCAAACTGCAGCAGGGTGACCTGTATTTTGCCCTGAAAGGGCCGAACTTCAACGGCAATACCTTTGCCGCGCAGGCCCTGGCTGCAGGTGCAGCTTATGCCATTATTGATGAGGCCGCTTTTATGCAGGGAGAACGGACTATTCTGGTGGAAGATGTGCTCAGCGCTTTACAGGAACTGGCCTTGTACCACCGGCGGCAGCTGAGGATCCCGTTTATCGCCATCACCGGCAGTAACGGAAAAACCACTACCAAGGAAATGGTACACGCTGTACTGTCCACCACTTACCGCACTTCAACCACCAAGGGCAACCTGAACAATCATATCGGCGTGCCCCTCACCATACTGGCCATTCCGGATAATGCAGAACTGGCGGTGATCGAGATGGGTGCCAATCACCAGAAGGAAATTGCATCTTATTGCCGTTATACCGAACCCGATTACGGCATCATCACCAATTGCGGAAAAGCACACCTGGAAGGCTTTGGCGGTGTGGAAGGCGTGCGCAAAGGCAAAGGCGAGCTGTATGATTTCCTGCGCAGCCATCAGGGTACGGCCTTTGTAATGTGGGACTATGATTACCTGCGCACCATGAGCCAGGGCATTCCGAACATTATCACATACGGCACATCGGGTGCATCAGTGAACGGAGCCGTGCTGAAAAGTGAACCTTTCCTGGAAATCACTGTAACCGGAAATCCCCCGCTCACCATAAAGTCGCAGCTCGTAGGTGCCTACAACCTGCCCAACCTCCTGGTGGCGGTTACTGTTGGACGTTACTTTAAAGTACCGGATGACGCAATCCGCCAGGCAATAGAAAGTTATTCCCCGGGAAACAGCCGCTCCCAACTGGTTGAGCGTAACGGCAACCATATCATTCTGGATGCCTACAATGCCAATCCCTCCAGCATGAAACTGGCGATCGAAAATTTTGCAGCACTACCCTACCCTCAAAAAATCCTCTTACTGGGCGGCATGGCAGAACTGGGTGAAGAAAGCCTTGCCGAACACCAGGCCATTATAGACCTGATTGCACAGCATACCTGGAAAGCAGTTGTGCTCGTTGGCGGTGATTTCCTCCGGATCCCCCACCCTTATCTATCCTTCCCTGATGCAGCAGCAGCAGCGCAATGGTACAAGGCCCAGGGCTTTACCGGCACAGCGCAACTGATCAAGGGGTCGAGGAGTATGGCGATGGAGAAGGTGTTGGAGTAGTCAATAATGAATGACTGACCGGCCATTGGTCATTGGCATTCGTATAAATGGAACGGACCGGGGAACCGGTCCGTTACTTGCCAACTCAACTGCTATTTGTTGTATATGAGAGAGACTCTTGAATGCAGAACAAAAATATCCCCGCGGCCAGAAACACCACATGACTCAGATAATGTGACCCCATGACAGTGGTCAGTATCCTTCAGGGGTTTTCTCATGCCACTTCTATGACGGGCAACACTGTCCGCTTTCAAAAAAAATTGAAAAAAATGAAAATCAGAAGCGCAGGGTGGTGAATGCGATCTGCCGGTAATCGTCGCGCTCATATAATATACCCAGTCTTTTACGCTTCACTAAAGTAAGATCGGAGTAGGCAATGCAGTCTTTGCTTTTGGGCGCGTCACAGGATTCAATCTGCCAGGATCTATCCCAATGTTGGCCCCCGTCATTACTGATCCGCACTGTAAGGTGATTGCGTTGCAGGCTGTCGGCCGCATTGGAAAAAACCAGCAGCATGCGTCCTTTTTTTTGTTCTATGTTCAGCAGGCTTCCTTCACAAACGGGGTCGGGCAAGGCAGGATCTGAATATACAGTATCCCAGGTGGCGCCTCCATCGCTGCTTCTGGCAATGAGCCGCTGGCGGGGTTGACCTTTCTGGTTACGCATATTCATGATCAAAGTGGAACCGCCCAGAAATGCTGCTGTGGCTTCATTACTGCCTGCAAAGGCTATGGTTTCACTTAACCGGAAACTGCGGCAATGATCATCCGTATAAAATCCATGCGACTGGTAGTCTTCAAAATGGGCCTGCGGGGTACCTGAAGAATGATTCGCTGCAACAAAGATGCGGCCGGCATAGGGGCCCGATGATAACTGAAGGGCATGACCGGGTGTATTGGCATAACTCCTCCAGTCGGCTGAAAATTGGTAGGCCGGATTCCGCTCGGGGAAATAAGGCCGGTGCACCTGTGCCGTGATATTCACCGGATCCTGCCAGTGCTCTCCGCCATCTGTACTGCCGGTATAAAATACTTCCCTGAGTCCTTTATGTTTGCGGACTTCTCCTTCATGATTATCTCCCGTATTATAAAAAAGCAGTACCCGTCCGCCCGGATAAAGGGGATCGGTTTGATCGAATACGGGTGCGGGATTACCGGCTTGCGGTTGCCCTTTTACCACTACCTGCAAGGCAGACCAAGTCTTGCCCCCATCCTTGCTTTTCTTCAATACGATATCGATCTGCCCGAAATCAGCAGCACCGTTCCTGCGGCCCTCACAAAAAGCCAGGAGCATCCCCTGGGGGGTCCGGATAATGGCGGGGATCCGGTAACTCGCATAACCGTCTTTCCCTGCTTCAAAAACAGGTATCCGGTTGGCCTGCCGGGCAAGCGCAACGGCAGTATGCGCAAAGAAAAAGACGAGAAAAAACCAGCGTTGCATCATTAAAAGTAGCGAATCCAGCCCCTTTGCAGGGCAATACATTTAAAAACTTGAAATAAATCATTAGTCCTATAGTGGTAAAATCATGTATCCCCCGGACGGGAGCCGGTAATTTTAATTATGCCGGTCGCATTCCCCTTTGCTGAAATGTTTGCACAGGCTGCCATTGGTTTATTGATAACCGACAGGCAGGGGATGATCTGTGCCGTCAATGACTCCTGCGCCACCCTGTTCGGCTATAAACCCGATGAGCTTACCGGCAAACCCATCAACCTGATCATCCCCGATCACCTGGGCAGCCGGCATACCGAACTCCTGAATGATTATTTCCAGCACCCGTATATGGGAAGAAGCGGACATAGTCCGGAGATCAACGGCCGATGTAAAGACGGCAGTGAACTGCCGGTGGAGGTCACTCTTTCTTATAAGGAAATGGAGGGCGAGCTGTATGCCATTGCTGTGATCACCGACCGGAGCCCCGACCTCCGCAACCGGCAGCGGATGGAAGAACTTTATCAACTGATGATCAGCCGCCGTACCACTGTTCTCGAACAAACCATCAACCGTCTGGCGGAACAGGTCCGCAATACCGAAGCCAAAGACCATACCCTCCACAACCTCAACACCTTCCTCAACGGGGTACTGAATCATTCAGGGGCAATGATCTTTGCCACAAGGCCGGATGGAATTCTTACCCTGTACAATACTGCTGCCCAGCAAAATCTGGGTTATTCAGCTGAAGAGATCATCGGCAAACACAGTCCGGTACTCTTTCATTGCCGGGATGAGATCCGCCAGAAAGCCCTCCGGCTCAGTAAAAAACTGAATGAAACCATAGTTCCCGGTTTCGCCGTATTCATTGCCGAAGCCAAACGGGGCATTTCAGCCGAACAGGAATGGACATATATCCGCAAAGACAAATCCCGCTTCCCGGTATCACTCACCACTACAGCGCTGCGCAACAGCCGTGGCGAGATCACCGGATATATCGGGGTAGCCATTGATATTTCAGAACGTAAAAAAATGCAGACCCAGTTGCAGGCCGCACTGGACAAAGAGCGGGAACTGAATGAACTGAAATCTCGGTTTGTATCGGTGGCTTCACATGAATTCCGTACCCCGCTGAGCACGATCCTTTCCTCTGTATTCCTGCTCCAGAAATATACACAGACGGAAGACCAGCCCCGCAGGGATAAGCACCTGAACAGGATCATGGCTTCTGTAAACGGACTGAACGCCATCCTGAACGAGTTCCTTTCTGAAGGCAGAATCGAAGAAGGAAAAGTAACAGTTACCCCCCGGGAACTGGAAATCGAAAGCTGGGTCGCGGAGAACTGCCATGAACTGGAACCCCTGCTTAAAGCGGGGCAACATTTCGAATATTCACACGAGGGCACAGACCTGGTGCATATCGACCCTGTATTATTCAAACATATCCTGGTCAACCTGCTGACCAATGCCATCAAGTTTTCCGGGGAAAACAAACCCATCATCATCCATACCCGGTTGTACCGGGGCAACCTGGAACTGACGATATGCGACAAAGGCATCGGTATTTCCCGGAAAGACCAGCAACACCTCTTTGAACGGTTCTTCCGGGGAGCCAATGCGGCTTCCATACAGGGCACAGGGCTGGGACTGCATATCGTATCCCGGTATACGGAACTGATGCATGGCACCATACATTATGAAAGCGAACTCGACACCGGCACCTGCTTCACACTATCCTTTAACACCGAAACGCTCCAATATGAAAAAGATACTGCTGATCGAAGACAATGACGAGATCCGTGAAAACACGGCCGAGATCCTGGAACTGGCCAGTTACAAAGTTTTCACAGCCAATAATGGCAAGGAAGGCCTGTCTACCGCCCTGCGGGAGCACCCCGACCTGATCGTTTGCGATATCATGATGCCGGTACTGGATGGGTATGCTGTTTTACACGCGGTCCACAAGAATGAACTCCTGCGCAATACCCCGTTTATTTTCCTGACTGCCAAAACAGAACGGGATGATTTCCGCAAGGGCATGGAGCTGGGTGCCGATGATTATATCATGAAACCATTCACCGGTACAGAACTCCTGACTGCCATAGAAAGCCGGCTGCGGAAAATAGACCAGATCCGGGAAGACCTGCTGCCGGGGATCAAGGGGATGAGCCAGCTGCTGAGTGCTGCCGGTGTATCGGATGCAGAAAAAATGCTGGTGGAGAACCGGAATATCAATACCTACAAGAAAAAACAGGTGATCTATACTGAGGGCAACCGGCCTTCACGGTTGTATTATGTGGTCCGTGGCAAAATAAAGACCTTTAAACGAAATGAGGAAGGCAAGGAACTGGTAATGGAGATCTACCATGAAGGGGATTTTTTCGGCTATACAGCACTGCTGGAAGGTACGAACTACCGGGAAACGGCAGATGCACTGGAAAATGCTGAAATAGCTGTGATTCCCAAAGAGGATTTTGAAGAACTGATCAACAACCATCCCGGGATTGCCCGGAAATTCCTGAAACTCCTGTCCAGAAATATCACCGAGCTGGAAGAGCATCTGGTGAAACTCGCTTATAATTCCCTCCGGAAAAAAGTAGCCGATGCCCTGCTCACGCTGATGTCGAAATACAGTCCTGAAACCGACGGACTCTATGTGTTCAATATCAGCCGGGAAAACCTGGCCACTTTGGCCGGAACAGCAACAGAATCACTGATCCGGACCCTGGGCGATTTCCGTTCTGAAAAAATCATTGATATCAAAGAGGGACAGATCCAGGTGCTGGACGAGAAAAAACTCAGGGGAATGGTGAACTGACCGCCCTTATACAAAACGTTCAGTCATAAAGGCATTGTATTCCGAACGGAGTGTGAAATAATACTTCCCGAATTCCCCCACTTCATCGCGCAGGGTGCGCTGGCGTTCCAGCAATTGTTTTTGAACAGCAGGCTTTGCCAGGCCTTCATCGGCCTGCAGGCTTTCCAGCACATCGATACTTTCGCCCAGCTGGATCAGCATTTCATCACTAATGGCGAGCTGGTTCCTGTAAATATCCGCCCGGGCCTGGTAGTTCAGGTCGCTGGTATCCTGCATACTGCAGTACAACCGGCTTTTCAGCAATACATTTTCCGACTTGATAAAATCCAGATAGCGCTTCCAGCTTTCGGTTTCTTCGCGGAGGTGACTGATTTGCATAAAAGGGAGGATTGGGTGATGGAACTGCTTTAAAGTTAGCAGCAGTTCCAGCTTTCCTGAATAATCCGCATCAAGGAAGCGGCTGATACCGGTCAGTAAAAAAAAGCCCCGGTACCAAGAACCGGGGCGCTATCACCAGCTTAAGGCCTGACTATCTGATGGCAATATGCTTATTGGCCACCAGTTTTTTGGCTTCCTCTTTCTTAGGAAGAACGATCATGAGTACGCCGTTTTCATAACGGGCATCAATTTTTTCCCGGTTTACTTCATCCGGCAGGGTAAATGTCCTGCTGAAGGAAGAGAAATTATACTCCTTACGGGTGAATTTTTTCTCTTTCTCTTCTTTGTTTTCTTCCTTTTCGCAACTGATGGTCAGCATATTGCCTTCCATATCAATATTGAAATCCTCTTTCTTCATGCCTGGCACAGCCAGTGACACTTTGAAATCCTCTTTTTCTTCTGTGATATTCACTGCAGGCACATTCCAGACTTTGGGCCATAGTTCCTTATTATCAAACCATTCATTCCAGGGGCGGAAAAAATCATCGAAAACGGAAGGCAGCATGCTTCCCGGTTTCATCAGGTGTTGTTTTGACATAAACGCCTCCTTTTTTATAGTGTTTGTTTGTTTTTTACTGCTACCTCAGGCCTGAATCCTATCCTGCCATCTCCTCTGCCTCCTTTCTGATGCCGTTCAGCTTTTCTTTTCCCTTTTCAATGGCATCCTTGATGGACCCGGTCAGTTTTTTGCCGCTGTCGGCAATATCCTTACGCAGCTCAGCGCCTTTCTTCGGCGCGAAGAGTAGACCCAGTACACCGCCGACCACAATGCCGGCGCCCAGGGCGATCAGCAGTTTATTCGTGTTTTTCATAACGCTGTATTTAAGTGGTGACTAAATGTAAACCCTGTACAAAGGTAGCTTCAGCCGGGAGCGGATCGGAATGATGGAAGGCAGTGAAAATCGTGATGGAGATCAGAACAATGACCAATTACCAATGGCCATTACCCAATTGTCGATTCTCGATTCTTGATTGTCGATTCTCGATTCTCGATTCATCACCTGTGCGCAATGAACACCGGCACTTTGCGGTTCTGGATCACTTCGCTGACAAAACTTTTTTTCATCAGACGGCTGAAACCGGAGCGGCCATAAGAACCGGATACCAGCAATGCGTTACCCTGATTGCTGATCCACTGGTTAAACTGCTTTCGGGAAGTACCTCCCATGCGGATAATAGTAAGATCGTTGAAATGCCGTGCAGCCAGTTCTTCCATCGGTACCTGATCGGGCACTTCGGGCAGCTCTTCATCTTCTTCTATAAAAACCAGTTGTGCGCGTATAGCATTCCATTCCGGGAAGATATAGTTCAGTTGCTTGATGGCATATACGGAAGAAGGGCTTCCGTCATAAGCCAGTATCAGTTTCTCCGGATACTGCGCATCATCGGGCAGGATCAGCACCGGGCATTCCGCTTCATGCAGGGTATCGAGCAGGTATTGATTGGGAATACCCTCCAGGTTCTCATAAAAATGTTCGCTGCCGATCACCAGCAGGTCGGCAAAACGGGTTTCCAGCCGGAGTTCGGAGAGTGCGAAATCATAAAAGTCTTCGTGTACCCGGTAAGCTATATTGTTTTTCTGGCAGAGTTCTTCAAAACGGGCTACAGAATGCCGGACACCGACCGTATCTTTCTGTTCCATGACTGGTACAAAGAGCGGTCCGCTCATGCCATCGGCGAAATTCCAGAGCGAGGAAAATTCAGCATTAGCCAGGAAGACTCCGGTGAGTAATACCGGCTCCTGTTCATTGATCTTGCGGACAAAATCAAATGCTCCTTCCGCGAAATGCGGACCATCGCAGGCAAAAAGAATCTTTTTCATAGCTTTCAAATTACCTGTAAGTTAGCTTTATGCTACAGGCCTCCGGAATGACTGACGGCAGCGAAACTTGTGACAGGTATCACTGCAGCAATTTCCGGGCAGGTCTTTTGGAATGGGATTGATAAACCGGCATACCAGACTGATGAAACCTTTTGTATTACTGTTCATTGCATTACAACTGCTGGAACCAGCAACAGCACAATCCGGGCAGCTCCGGCTCACCAGTTCCGACAAACAACTGGAAACCGCTTTCCAGTGGGCTGTGGGTATGGCCCACCTGTACCGCGGTGCGGCTACCGACCCGGTGGGCCCCTGGTATGAAGCAGCTCTCCCCTCGCGGGAAGCATTCTGCATCCGGGATGTCTCCCACCAATGCATAGCCGCAGCCATGCTGGGTTTTACTGCAGAAAACCGGAATATGATTGGAAAATTCCTGCAGCATATTTCAGAGTCAAAAGACTGGTGCAGTTACTGGGAAATGGACCGGTATAACCGTCCGGCGCCGGCAGACTACCAGAATGATACCGCCTTCTGGTATAACCTCAATGCGAATTTTGAGCTGATCTATGCGGCGGAGCGGTTGTACCGGTGGACGGGTGACCGGACTTATATTGCCGACCCAGCTCATAAAATTTTTTTCGCCAGAACCCTGAACGACTATATCCGTATCTGGCAACTGGATACGGCGTCATTATTCAGGCGAAAGCCCATCGCTGTACAACGTTCGAATTACCGGCCTGATGATAACTATACCGGTTCACGCGGACTGCCCAGTTATGTGGAGAGTGTAGACGGGATCCGCATGAGTGCCGACCTGATGGCGGCCATTTATCAGGGCTTTGCCGCATACAGCCGGATTTTGAAACTGGAGGGAGATTACAAAAAAGCCAGCTTTTATGAAGCTAAGGCAGCACTATACCTCGAATGCATCGGGAAATATTGCTTTGACACTAATACCGGAAGCTACCGGACCTATTTCACTGAATCGGGTGCCAGCGGATCAGGAGAAGGTGCCTTATTCCTGCTCTGGTTTGATGCGGTAATAGATCCGGAGCGGAAAAAGAAAATCCTGAAAGACCTTGCAGCCCTTCCGCTGAATGTGGAAAGCCGGAGTTATCTGGCAAGGCTTTGTTTCCGGGCCGGCTTGCCGGAATATGGCAGAAAGTATCTCCTGGAACTGAGTGATCCTGCCACTAAAAGAAGGGAGTATCCGGAGGTTTCCTTTGGAGTGATCGACGGCATTGTGGGCGGCATGATGGGTGTTGATGCGGATGCGGCCACCAATACCCTCAGCACCTGTTTCCGCGGCAGTGGGGCACCTCGCCTGAAACTAGAAGCACTCACTGTATTGGGTACTGAATTTACAATGGAAATGGAAGGAGGTAACCGTACCACAATACAGTATACGGGCACCAAGGCCATTCGTTGGAAAGCCTGCTTCCGGGGCAAACATCCCTACATTAATGTAGATGGCAAAAAGCTAAAAGCGTTGATCGAAACAGACATGGATGGAACAACCCTTTCATCTGTTGTAGTATCTGTGAGACACGGAGAAAAAGCAACTTGCGAATTGTATGAAATAAAAAAACTAGATTAATCTCTTGTACATGAAAGCTCTACCAGAGCCGGATTTCAGGTACTTTTCGAATTCAAATGCCTTGTATTTATCAGAAAATTCAATTTTTGTGATCAATGAAACAGGCAACCTTGAACTTGTATACTTTACTTCTCCTCTTTGATGCCTGGAGAGCCTGTCAATCATAGATGAAGTACATCCAACATAAACTGATGAATCACTGCAAAGTAGAATATATACTGTTTGCATTTTTTATTCAAAGAACATGACTGCATTAAATGAATAAAAAAGGATTAAAACATGGTACAACCGTATTTAGCTCAACTTTTTGAGTAATATCAGTGAAGAGATCGTTGCTGCACTTTTTGATTTTTACTCCACACATTATGCGGATTTTATCCGCCGTAGCCCACCTATGCTAACGCTTCGGTGGGCAATGCCCAGCCCAAGCATAAATAAAAAACCCCGTAAGCTGAACTTACAGGGTTCTGTTGCCCACCTACGCCAAGGCTTCGGTGGGCGAAGGCAAAACATAACTTAAGTTGCTGTGGACAATGATCAAAAGCGGATTGCATCCGCCGTAGCCCACTTGCTATAGCTTTGGTGGGCAATGCCCGGCCCAAGCATAAATAAAAATCCCCGTAAGTTGAACTTACAGGGTTTTGTTGCCCACCTACGCCAAGGCTTCGGTGGGCGAAGGCGGAGACTGAGGGATTCGAACCCTCGATACCCTTTAGGGGTATACACACTTTCCAGGCGTGCTCCTTCAACCACTCGGACAAGTCTCCAGATCAATTACTTAAGGTCAGAAGGCCTTTTGAAAGGGCAGCAAAAATACGAAAACACCGTCAGCTTCCGAATATTTTTTGGGCGTTTGCCGTAGTTATTGCGGCAACCGTTTCCAGGTCAACCTGCTTCACTTCCGCTACTTTGGCCGCCACATATTTGATATAACTGCTTTCATTGCGCTTCCCGCGGAATGGTACCGGCGGCAGGTAGGGTGCATCCGTTTCCAATACCAGGCTTTCGAGCGGCAGTTCAGCCACAACAGCATCGAGTCCCGATTTTTTATAGGTGATCACCCCACCGATGCCCATATAAAAGCCCAGGTCCATGATCTGACGCGCAATATCCAGGCTATCAGAAAAACAATGGAAAATACCCCGTACACTGCCTTTCGGAAACTCCTGCAGGATCCGGATACAGTCTTCCACCGAATTCCGGCTGTGGATCACAATGGGTAACTGGAAATCGATGGACCATTGCACCTGCAGCCGGAACGCTTCCTGCTGCTGTGTGGTGAAGGTCTTGTCCCAGTAATAATCCAGTCCGATCTCCCCCACCGCTTTAAAGGGACGGGTATCCAGCCATTTTTTGACCAGATCCAGCTCTTCCCGGTAGTTTTCCTTTACATAACAGGGGTGGAGTCCCATCATGGCCTCACATTTGCCCGGATACTGTTGTTCCAGGGCCAGGAGCACATCGTGTTCCGTACTGTCTATAGCAGGCAGGTAGATCTTTGTAACACCTTCCGATTCAGCACGTTCCATCACCTGGGCGATATCGTTCCGGAATGCAGTGGCGTATAAATGGCTGTGAGTATCAATTAGTTGCAAAATATATGGGAATTCGTTCCGGCAAAAATATTTACAATTCTGTTAAACCTGAAAGATCATTCCGGGTCAGAATAACGTTGTTCCCATTACATCATTAAATTAATCCTTTATGAAATCGTTTTCCAGTTTGACCCGGCTGCTCACCATTTTTGGTCTGGCCGCTTCATTATTCATCGTTTCCTGTAAAAAGGAAGCCAGTGTAGATACCCCGGCCCAGCAGGAGGAATTTGCCAGCGCTACCGCTGAAGCAGATGCTGAAGCCGAAGTGATCTTTGATGATGTGTTTGACAATGTGGCTGGTGTGGATGCCGAAGTGGGCATCGGAGGCACCGGTGTTTTTGGTTCTGCCAACAATTACAGTGGCGGCATTGGCCAGGAAACCATCAGCGGCGCTGCCGGGATGGACACAGTTCGTTGCTTTACAGTTACTTACACACAACTCAATCCGCCTGCCCGCTTCCCGCTGAAAGTGGTGCTTGATTTCGGAGCCGGCTGTACCGGCCGCGACGGACGCACCCGTAAAGGCAAGATCATCATTGAATATTCCGGTCCCCTTTTCGTGCCCGGCAAATCAACCACCACCACTTTTGATGGCTATTATGTAAATGATATCCATGTGGAAGGAACTCATAAAGTACTGAATACCAGCACTTCAAATACCAGAAGTTTCCGGATCGTTGTAACCGGTGCCAGGATCACCAAGCCGAATGGCAACTATTCCGAGTGGAACAGTGAAAAGAACATCACGCAGATCGAAGGCCTGGGTACTCCCCTCTTCCCCCTCGACGACTGGTTCAAAATTGAAGGCGGTGCCAACGGTTCTGTAAAAAGAACTGACAAATTTTTCCAGTGGTCAACTGTCATCAGTGAGCCCCTGATCAAGAAATTTACCTGTCGCTGGCTTGTAAAAGGTATCGTGACTATGCGTAAAAGCAATGCCCCGGTAGCCACCCTGAATTATGGCGATGGAACCTGTGATAATAAGGCTGTTATCACGGTAAATGGGGTGTCTAAGGAAATTACTTTGCGATAATTAAAATTTCTTTACCTTTAAGTCAGTTTTCATAGGGTACGGATTAAAAACGGGCCAGGGTGTCTACCCCGGCCCAACTTTTTTTTAGCCCCTTCTATTTCAGCATATTTCCGCCATTTTGACGGCTTTTTTTACAACAGCGCAAATTCAAACCCTGCTTCTTTCAGTTTTTTCAGAATAATTGGTAATGCCGCTTCCAATCTTGGGAAAGCTTTTTCACTGTCATGAAATACAATGATGGATCCTGCGCGTACATGGCGCATCACATTAGATACGCATTGATCTGCATCAATCGAAGGATCAAAATCACCACTCAGCACATCCCACATGATTACATTCAGCTGCGGCAGCGTTGCTTTCAGTGAACGGAGTTGTGCTTTGGTGATCCGTCCATAAGGCGGACGGAATAAAGTGGAATCAATGCATGCAGCTGCCTCACGTATTTCTGCGATATAAGTTTCAAGGGATGTATTCCATCCATTTACATGATGCTGGGTATGGTTACCGGTTTTATGCCCTTTCTGCCGGATCAGCTGATAGGTTTCCGGATAGCGCTGCACATTATCGCCTATACAGAAGAACACGGCAGGAGCCTGGTATTGCTCCAATTGATCCAGTACATAGGGGGTAATGGATGGATGGGGACCATCGTCGAAAGTGAGGTATACTTTCTTCCCGGAAGCAGGCATCCGCCAGATGGCTTCATGGTACCACCAGCGGAAGATAAAAGGACTGCGAACGGGATAAATCTTACGAACTATTTTACCGGAATAAGGGGATTGCTGCGTTTACTGGGTTTACTGAGTTATCGAAAGAAAGAGTCGGAGCCAGCATCAATGTTCACCAAACAGGGTGAGGTGAATAGGCCGGCCCAGGTACCGGAACAGTTTGCCATGCTCTTTCAGGAATTCCTGTTGCGATGCTTCGTTCTTCAGGGCAGGCTCGATATAGTTCCGGACAGCCTCATCTTTTTTCACAGGCGGCGCGCCTTCCCAAACGGCTTCCTCCGCATAAGCCTGCAGCAGCGCATCAAAGGAATCGTAGAACAGGTGCGGGCTTTCAAAAATTTCCGCACCGATCACCCGGTTACCACTCACCACAATCATGCCTGTCCATGCGCTATCGGTATTCCGGATCCGTTGGTGGAAAAAATTCCGGTAGGCTTCAAGTTCCGGCTGTACTTTCTTATCCAGTCTTTTCCCGGCATAACTCAGTGTAGGTGCTTTGATCCTGCTACTGTCGAGCTGCCGGTACACTTCTTTCCAGATCAGTACCTGGTTGGCATGCTGTTGCAGCACTTTCCGTAACCCTGTATTGGCATAACTCAGGTAACTGAATTTTTTTTCCTTATCACTCCAGCGGTCTTCCTCCACGCACATCACACTGATGTACTGGTCCCTGCCTGTAGGCCAGAGTAAGGTATCGCGGGTCACCATGCGGTCTTGCCTGCCGCCCAGGATCACTTCCCCCGCCCCCACCAGGATGGGCAGATCCGACTTATTATTGATCCGCAGGAAATGGACATTCTCGGTAGAAGCTGTGCCCCGTTCAGAAATCACCGCCTGACCGGTTTCAATCGCTTTCTGCAGCGTAAGCCAGTTGGCTGTGGCGGCATTCGGCTGGCCTTTCTGAATAACAGGAATAAGCTTGAGGTTGCGGAAACTAATGGCAGAATCATACTGCACCAGCAGCTTCGCATAAGTAAGTTGTGCGTTTACTGTTGCAAACCCAATCAGGAGTATTATGGTAAGAAAGCTGCGCATTACAACAAGCCGAAGGTAATAAATGATTAACCGATGAGCCAATCAGCCGATGAGCCGATTTTATGCTCTACCCATCATTGACTAATCACTATTCACTATTCGCTATCTTTGCCCAATGAGTCAACGTGTTCGTGTACGCTTTGCCCCCAGTCCAACAGGAGGCCTGCACCTCGGTGGTGTAAGAACGGTTTTGTACAACTATTTATTTGCCCGAAAGCACGGAGGGGATTTTATTTTACGGATCGAGGATACCGACCAGAGCCGTTTTGTGCCGGGGGCGGAAGCCTATATTTTCCAGTGCCTGGAATGGTGTGGACTGGTTCCGGATGAAAGTGTGATCAAGGGTGGGCCTTATGGTCCTTACCGCCAGAGCGAACGAAAGGCCCTGTACCGGGAATATGCCGAAAAACTGGTAGCTGCCGGTCAGGCTTATTATGCGTTTGATACCCCGGAGGAGCTGGAAAAAATGCGTTCGGAATACAAAACCGAAGCTCAGCCCAATCCGCAGTATGATCATTCCCTGCGGATGAAGATGCGGAATTCGCTCTCCCTTCCCGAGGCCACAACCAAAGAATTACTGGCAACCGGTGCCCGTCATGTGATCCGGATCAAGATGCCGGAACATGAAACCGTGCGTTTTACCGATATGATCCGGGGCGAAGTGAGTTTTGAAACCGGGGTGTCCGATGATAAAGTATTGCTGAAAGCCGATGGCATGCCTACCTACCACCTGGCTGTGGTGGTGGATGATTATCTCATGAAGATCACGCATGCCTTCCGGGGTGAAGAATGGCTGCCGAGTGCACCGGTACATATCCTGTTATGGAAATACCTGTTCGGTCTCGACCAGATGCCCCAATGGGCGCACCTGCCCCTGATACTCGGTCCCAGCGGGAAACTCAGCAAGCGCGACGGTGCCAAATACGGCTTTCCGGTCTTTGCCATGAACTGGACCGATCCCAAGACAGGAGAACTGGTGGAAGGATTCCGCGAAAAAGGTTTCCTGCCCGAAGCTTTTGTAAACCTGCTGGCCCTGCTGGGCTGGAACGACGGTACCGAAAAAGAGCTCTTCACCCTGGAAGAACTGGTAGAAGCGTTTTCAATGGAGCGGGTCCATAGTGGTGGTGCGAAGTTTGACTATGATAAAGCCAAATGGTTCAATCACGAGTGGATCAAACGGACTCCAACAGCTGCATTACTGGAACCGGTCAAAGTACAATTGGAAGCTGCCGGCATTACTATAAGCGATCCGCAGCAACTGGCTGCAGTCATTGAATTGGTGAAAGAACGGTGTACCCTGATGCCCGACTTCACCGTACAGGCTGGATTTTTCTTCCAGGCACCTGCAGCACCCGACATGAGTGCAGCCAAACCCAAATGGTCACCTGAAAAAACGGCCTTCTTCGAAGCCTTTGCTGCGGGTTTGGATACTGTACCGGAATGGACCAGTGCTGCACTGGAAGCCTATTTCAAAGAGCTGGCAGCAGCAAAAGCGATCAAACCCGGCGACCTGCAATTGCCTTTCCGCCTTATGCTGGTTGGGGGCAAGTTCGGGCCTCCTGTATTTGATATCGCTGCTGTACTGGGCAAAACAGAAACTCAGGAACGGATTCAAACCGGACTGAAAGCCCTGTAAGCAGGGATTGCAGGATGCCGGGAAACGCAGTACCTTTATTGCATAATTCAATGATATGAGCAGACCCATCCGTGTACTGGTTGCCAAAGTTGGACTGGATGGCCATGACCGTGGCGCCAAAGTTATTGCCACTGCCCTCCGGGATGCAGGTATGGAAGTGATCTATACCGGGTTACGTCAAACTCCTGAGATGGTGGTGAATGCCGCTTTACAGGAAGATGTGGATGCCATTGGTATCAGCATTCTGAGTGGTGCGCACAACACCGTTTTTCCGAAAGTGGTACACCTCATGCAGGAGAAGGGAATGAAAGATGTACTGCTTACCGGCGGCGGTATCATTCCGGAAGATGATACGCAGCAATTACAGGAACTGGGCGTTGGCCGCTTATTTGCTCCGGGTACTGCCACCACTGAAATAGCCGAATATATTACCCATTGGGTTAAAGAGCACCGTTCATTCTGACACACCCGTCTATTTTATTTTTTTCATTTTCAGGTGTTGCCCGCCCTGGTGCAGCATCAGGTGTGTAACCGCCCCATTGGGATCTCTGAGGAATTCCACCTGCGCATCCACTACTTTCAGGAAAAAATGATCCGGTGCTTCAGCAAAGAGTTCAAATTCTGGTTGCTGTGTGGCTTGTGCCCTTAGACTGCCGATCTTCACCCTTATCACAATTCCAAATGCAGGCGTCAGCTGGTATTCGCCTTCCAGTTGCTTCAGTTCTGCTTCCGGAAGATTTATTTCGGTGCGGGCGGGAGTAAATGGTTTGTCCGTACGCTTCCAGTTTTCAGGAGCCTGACGGCCGGTTTTGAAGGTGAGGCCTTTGATATTACCGGCTTCATTCCGCTGGAAGGTAAAAAAGCTGCCAGTACCTGATATCTCAAAGAAATCTTTTCCGACCGGAGTCAGGGTATAAGCGGGACCTCCGCTACGCTGCGATTGCAGCTTCCCATTATTTATAGTGATGGCACGAATCTCACCCAGGTCGTTTTCGAAGTTTCCGGTGAAAAGCTTAAGTGCTGCACTGTCTACCGTGATCTGCTTATACGTTGTCTTTATATCGAGCACTGCTTCAGCCAGGTGCGTCACCAGGTCATTGGGTGGATTACAGGTACAGTTCGATAATGCCACAACAAAGAGGTCGGATTGGGGAATATAGAGTGCATCACTGAGGTAACCGTTGATACCCCCGCTGTGATGAATCACTTTCTGTCCACCGAGTTCTCCCAAAAACCAGCCATACCCATAGTGGGTATCATGTCCGTTGGGAAGGATATGACCGGTATGGGCTTTCTCCAGGGTTTCGGTCTTGAGAAGTTTGCCTGCTTTCAGGGCCCGGTTCCATTTAAAGAGGTCATCCACTGTGCTCATAAGTGAACCGGCAGCATAAGGCAGGGTCATGCTAAGGTAAGTGGCCACTTGCACTCCATTCTTAGCAGGGTCGTAGCCAGTCGCCCGGTTGGGGATCAGTTTGGTATTGCTGCCATATAAACTGGTAGTCATTCCCAGCGGCTGCAGCAAACGGGTTTCAACAAACTCCCCGTATGGTTTGCCGGTGATCTTTTCAATGATCATTCCCAGCAGGAAATAACCGGAATTATTATAATGCCACTGGGTGCCCGGTTCAAAATCAAAGGGTTCGTTTTTGAATACGTCCATAAGTTGGGCAGGGGTTTTATCCACCGCCTGCATGGCATCATCAAAGCTTCCCATATCCGTATAACTCCGGATCCCGGAGGTATGGGTGAGCAGCTGTTCAATGGTTATCTTCTTTCCCTTGACCGGATAATCGGGAATGTATTTTGTGAGTTCATCCTGCAGGCTGAGTTTTCCCTCTTCCATGAGCTGGAGGATGGCTACAGCGGTGAACGTTTGGTAATACTGCCGATGCGGAATACCATCTCCGGTTTCATGGGAACATTCCGTTCGATATCCGCAAGACCCTCCGCTTTCCGGTAGATAACGGACCCGTTCCGGGCTATCAGTACGGTTGCCCCGGGGCCATTGGCTTTGAAGACTGCATTCACCAGTTTATCGAGTTTGCTGTCCAGTGCCGCAGGAGCGGTTTTCTGTGCGGATACCTGCAGCAGCAACATAAGGCTGAGTCCGAGAAGTAGTGTACGCATATGCTGAATTTAGACAAAACCGGGTAAGACCAGGTTACATCAAAGATAGGTCTACTTCACAAACCTGTTATCTTTGCCAAAATTCCGGATTATGTATACCACCCTGCTCACCGCATTGGAAGATGGCATTTTTACCATTACCATCAACAGGCCCGACAAGATGAATGCCCTGAATAAAACGGTATTCACCGAATTGAATCAGGCCCTCGATGAAGTGGACAATAATCAGGCGATCCGGTCGGTGATCATCACCGGTGCCGGTCCCAAAGCCTTTGTGGCAGGTGCTGATATCAGTGAATTCAGCAGCCTGGATACGGAAGCCGCCATGGCATTGGCCCGCCGAGGTCAGGAGACTTTTTTCCGGATCGAACGGAATGCTAAACCAATTGTAGCCGCCGTAAACGGTTTTGCATTGGGTGGCGGTTGTGAACTGGCGATGAGCTGTCATTTCCGGCTGGCCAGTGAGAATGCCAAGTTCGGGCAACCGGAAGTGAACCTTGGACTGATCCCCGGTTATGGGGGTACCCAACGGCTGGTCCAACTGGCCGGAAAAGGAAAGGCGATGGAGTGGCTGATGACCGGTCAGCTGATCGGTGCTGCCGAGGCCTTGCAAAGCGGGCTGGTGAATCATGTAGTGGGTGCCGACCAGTTATTGCCAAAATGCAGGGAGATCCTGCTGCTGATCAACAGCAAAGCGCCCTTGGCCCTGGCGGGTTGTATCCGGGCCGCCAATGCCGTATTTGATGAAACACAGGATGGATTTGACAAAGAAGTGCGCGAGTTCG
Organism: Chitinophagaceae bacterium; assembly: GCA_044220945.1. Lineage (GTDB taxonomy): Bacteria > Bacteroidota > Bacteroidia > Chitinophagales > Chitinophagaceae > Endoryza. Next base: position 117,745 of record JBGAQC010000002.1, read on the forward strand.
GAGCCTGTTTTGGTACGGCCGATATGAAAGAGGGGACAACAGCATTTCTGGAAAAACGAAAACCGGTATTCACCGGTAAATAGAAAAAGGCGCGGGATCCGCGCCTTTTTCTGTATTCAAAAAATCCCAGCTTACTTCTGGAGACCGAACTCGAGGTTCAGGGTCACATCAACATCTTTTCCTACAACTGCACCACCGGCTTCAGTGAGGGTATTCCATTTCAGGTTATAATCGAAACGGTTGATGGTTCCTTTTGCTTTGAAACCAGCCTTGGTGTTGCCCCAGGGATCCTTTACAGTTCCGCCATAGGTAACATCAAATTTTACTTTCTTGGTGATATCACGGATGGTGAGATCGCCTTCCAGTACATATTTCTTGTCGCCCACTTTCTTGAAAGAAGTGCTTTTGAAAGTCATCTGGGGAAATTTCTCGGCATTGAAGAAATCATCCGATTTCAGGTGCTTGTCGCGGGCATCGTTATCTGTGTTTACGCTGTTCACATCCACGCTGAAGGTGATGGCAGCATCAGCAAAATCCGCCTTGGGGGCATTGATAGAGCCGGAATATACTTTGAAAGCACCGTCCACTTCGCTAACCACGAGGTGCGTAACAGTGAATTTCACATTAGAATGGGAGTTGTCTACTTTCCAGGTTCCCTGGGCCATGCTGGCAGTAGCGATCAGGAGGCTTGCAGCGGCAATAAAAATTTGTTTCATGTCTGTTTATTTATGAACACAAAATTGCTATTCCTGCTGAATACACCCATTGACCTATGTTAAGAACTCAGGCCTGTTCTGTTAAAGTATTTTTAACAGAACAGGCCTGCCGATTACACAAATCCCAGTAAATCAGTAGACTGGTGCATTATAGAGCCGGATCTCCCCCAGCACCGGTGCTGCCTTGCTTTCGGTGATCCTGACCCGGATCCGGGCACTGGTGACCTGCGGAAACTGGAGGATCCGCTTCTTCCCTATTGTAGTTCCCTTACACAGTTCCTTATACGCAGTACCATCCCATATATCAACAGCAAAGCGGCTGATGCGCTGCCCATATTCAATATATTCTTCGAGAACGATCGTGTTTATGGTCTGGGGTGTTTCGGGTTCCACAATGATGGTACAGGTATCCACTCCATTAGGAGGTGCCCAATGTGAGAAGCGGTAGCCGTCGGTTAACAATGACGGTAAAAAACCGGGGCGTTCAACCGATACGGTTACTTTACTGCGCTGGGCCAGGTTGGTCTGGTAAAAGGATTCCCGGAGTTTCCGGAAAGCCATCAGTGCAGCGGAATCATTTTCATGGATGAGGCCACGCCGGTCGGGCGGTACATTCAGCAAAAGGCTGGAACCGCGGCCCACCGATTTGAGGTAGAGGCTCATCAGTTCGTTGCCGGATTTTACCTTATCATCCTCCTTGGCATGATAGAACCAACCCGGGCGGATGCTCACATCACATTCGGCCGGGATCCAGTTCCTGCCATTATAATTTCCCCTGTTCAACGTATCCTGAGGCGGACCGCCGGCACCGCGTTTAAATCCTGCCGTATCCAGGTAATTCCAGTTCGTTTCACCTGCATAGCCGCTTTCGTTGCCTACCCAGCGGATATCAGGACCAATATCACTGAATACAACCGCATTGGGGGCCAGTTTGCGGATCTCCTTTTCAAAACGGGGAAAATCATAGACCTGCTTCTTGCCATTGGGCCCTTCGCCATTGGCACCATCCCACCACATTTCGAATATGGGTCCGTACTTCCTGACGGCTTCCCGCATGGTTTTCACATACACATCATTGTATGCCGGTGTGCCATAAGCAGGATGGTTGCGGTCCCAGGGAGAGATATAGATCCCGAATTTTAAACCATACTCTTTGCAGGCAGCAGAAAGTTCTTTCAGCACATCCCCTTTTCCATTGCGCCATTTGCTTTCGCGGACCGTATGGGTGGAAAATTTAGAAGGCCAGAGGCAGAATCCATCATGGTGTTTGGCTGTTATGATGATGCCTTTGGCTCCGGCATCGCGGGCGATGCGTGCCCATTGACGACAGTCGAGCTGTGTCGGATTAAAGAGGTCGGGGTCTTCAGTACCATGTCCCCATTCCTCATCGGTGAATGTATTGGGACCAAAATGCATGAAGAGATAGAATTCCAGGTCATGCCAGTCCATTTGTTGTTTTGTCGGCAAAGGACCAGATGTAGTGATCAACTGGGCACTGGCCGGGCATCCGGTGAGCAGCAGGGCTGCCCAAATCCATTTTCTCATGTTGTGTATGCTGTTATAGGTTGCTGATACGAACTTACGAAAGATCCTTACTCATAGGCGTTGTTGAATTGTACCGTCTGGCCTTTCTTCAGATACAAATTAAAAAGGCCAACACCGTACGGTTTAACTTTGCTTCGGTCAATTCCGGTAACCGTCCAGGTCTTAAAGGGCATTTTGAGTACCACTTCCCCATCAACCAATGCTTTCAAAGTCACAGTAGCGGTAGTACCAGCCTTCCTTTCTGCACTCACTAATACAGCTCCTTCAGCACGCAGGTCGCGGAACGAAACTGATGTCCATGAATCAGGAACTGCAGGAAACACTTCAATAACACCGGAATGGCTGCGGATCAATAGTTCATGTACTGCTTGTGCAAAAGCAAAATTGCCTTCCAGGGTAAAGGGACGATACGTGAAATTGGAATACTGCCCCCCTTTCTGGTCACCGTTCAGGTGAAAGCTGTTGGGGCCACAGAAATTCGTGGCAAAGATTTTCAGGTGCTGTACTGCAGCATCGGCTTCATTGGCCCGGGCATAAAGTGCCGCTGCCCAGCTGAAAGAATAGCCACACCATTCGCGGGTACCGGTTTTTTCCAGGTGCCGGAGCGAATTCCGGATCAGGGCGGTATCGCCCGGTTCATTTATCTGTAGTTCCTCCAGCGGATAAATAGCCATCAGCTGGGCATGATGCCGGTGTGATACGGCAAGAGGCTGACCGGGTGCAATCAGTAAACCTGTGGCATCTGCTGAGAATTCAGGAAGTTGCTGCAGCACATCAATCCATTCAACGGGCTTACGGTCATAGGCTGCTTCAGCAATTGCTGTTCCGTAACGGTAAAAAGATCTTACCAGGGCCAGGTCATAACTGGTGAATTCTGGAAACCAGGCCGTGATCCGGTTATCATTGTATTCCGGACTTGAGCTCAGGGGAATTTTATATGTATTACCGGAGTATTTATGCATCAACTCCATGAAATACCGTTCAGCTTCACCGAAATAGGGATAGGCCCTTTTGAGAAGGAAATTGCTGTCCATGGTATATTTCCATTGCCAGTAAAAATGCTGGGCCAGCCAGGCTACCGTTGTCGGACTATTGGAATACTGGATCCAGCCGCCCATGGCTTTTCCGGAAATGGTCGTTACACCGGGCACATTGAGTCCATTCACCCCGAAGTAGGATTTCGTCCAGCGTTTATTCTCTCCCATCACTTTCCAGAGCCAGTTGGTATACCCGGCCGTCAGATCGGTATGGTTACCGGTATAGCCAGGCCAGTAACTCAACTGTGTATTGAGATCATGGTGGAAATCACCTTTCCAGGGAGGAAGGTTGCCGTTATCTGCAGTCCAAACAGCCTGTAGCGAAATGGGCGGTGTATTGTTTCGTGCCACGCAACCGAACTTATACATCTCCAGATAATATTGCTTCTGGATCAGGGGATCCGGCACTTGTACGGATGACTTACTCCAGTACTGCTTCCACCAGTTCTCATGTTCCGCCCAGCCGGTAGGTTCGGTAACCGTGGTTTGCAAAGGAGGTAGTTCCGCTTTCCGGTTAAAGCTGATCGTCCATTGTCCGATGAGCCGGTTACCGGGAAAACGTTTCCACATCACCAGTACTTCGTAGAAGCTGTTGTTCCAGGCCGGTTGGTGGTAGCGGAGGCTTTCTTTTGAAAACGTTACTGTTCCTTGCGGGTATCCGAGCCGCTCCAGTCCCTGGCCTTCCACACTATTACCGGTACCGCCTTTTTGGCCACTGTTATAGGCAGGAGGTATCAGTTGAGGCAATAAGGCCGCAAATGCGTTATCGTTTAAAAGCGCATCCGGTATCTGTTCAAACCCGAAATAGCCGGTTTGTTTTACCGCATGTACATAATTATTCAGCACCATGCCGTTATCAAACCGGATCTCGCTCCAGCCTTTATCAATATGCAGTTCATTAGACACTACTTTTCCTAAACGGGACAGGGAGAATTCGAGCGCAGCACCGGGGATCTTGGTGGGTGCCGGATATTTTTCATAGGGTTCATCTCCCAGTTTCTGAACCGTATCATATTCACCTTTCATAACCTGTCTGTATACCCAGTCGAATTTCAGCTTATGGATCTCAGGCATGGGGCGGTCGTCCCAGAGATCCACACGGTCGAGCGAAATGCGCAAGCGGTCTCCTTTCTGCCAGATCAGTGTGCCTAACCAGCCATTTCCCAGGGGAATCCCGTCATCCCAGTGTTTTGCCAGGCTGTCGAAGCGCAGGTTATACTGCGGAGCGGGTTGTGCGAAACTGAAATAGCTCTTACTGCAAACCAGTAACAGCAGGATGATCTTAATAACCTTGTTCATGACTATTTCTTTTCGACTAACTGTGTATCGGAAGCCAGTGTGGGTACGGTATAATTACCGGTATCTATTCTTGCTGCCGGGAACTGCCGGGCGAGTGTTGCATATCCGGCGGCATTCACTTTGGTCTGGTAGAGGAAGAGCCGGTTGAGTTTTTTCAATGCAGCCAATGGGGCCAGGCCTGCTGTAGTAACACCAGTTCCGGCAAGATTCAACTGCTGCAATTCCTGCAAGGCACTCAGCATAGCAATGCCTTTATCGGTGATGGCAGTACGCTGCAATTGCAACTGTCGCAGGCTGGTGAGCTTTGCCAGTACCTGAAGTCCGGCATCATCTACCGGCTGCCCCGAAAGATTTACCGCCAGTAACTGATTGCGGATGGGTATCAGTAATTCAAGGTCTTTGGCTGTCAGGTTCTCAACAGTCAGCAGGTCTGCATATACATAATGGGTGCTTCTGGTATAGGGCACCACCACAATCCCCCTTTGCTGCAGGGCCTGGAGGGCTTCCGGGTCAGCAGCGGGAACATCCAGTTCAGGAAGGAAACTGCTTTCGGCAGTTACTCCTGTTCCTGCTGCAGCGGGTTGTGCAAAAGCCTGCAGGCTACTGTTGATACTGGCTGCCGGATGCAGGTCCGCAACGGTTTTATCAAAAGAGAGGCCGCTTTGTACCCACCATTGCAACACTTCAATTTCTGCTTTGGTCAACTGCGCCTTTTCCTTAGGTGGCATATGTTCCTTATGGTCTTTTGCCAGCAGCAGGCGGCGGATCAACTCACTTTTTTCTGCATTACCTGCCGTAACGATCTCTCCATCTTCCCCGCCTTTCAAGATAACTTCCTTGCCATCCAGGCGCAGTTTGCCTTTTTGTTTGGCAGAGCCGTGGCAGGAATAACATTTTTCACGGAGCAGGGGCTCAACCAGGTCTTTATATACGAGTGCATGTTGAATATCGGCAATGGGTTTTCTGGGTTCACTGGCAGTTGTTGAACCACCAAGGGAAAGATAACCTTCTCCATGGGTGAGTGTACCGCCAAGATGTCCGGTGAAAACCAGTCCCAGCAGTACGGCCAATGCAGCTCCATGCTGGTAGATTTTTTTAGCATGGACCGCAAGTGCATAATACCAACACAGGCTGATTGCAGTAGTCAGCAAGGCGATATTCTGGTGTTTGCCCACAATACCGGCATAATAATCCCCTTTCAGCGACAAGGTATAACCGGTGAGACAGGAAAACAATGCTGTAATCATACCCGCTACTACAGATAATAAAAGCGGCTTACGCCATCCGGCTTCAGGGTTACGGCTATCGAGAATATGGAATACTCCAGCAAGTAACAGTACACCTATAGGTAAGTGCACCAGGAGGGGATGAAAATGTCCAATCAGTTCCAGCATCAGTCAGTCGGGTTTAGTGCCGCTCAGGCGTATCGTTTCCGTAAAAGTTTCATCATATATACATTGATATCCCATTGGTCGGCCAGGGGCTGACGGGTATAGGGAAGGGTCCACATATAATCAGCCGGACCGAATTCGGTAAGAAAAGTCATTACTTCTCCCCTGGCTTTCTTGCGTTCCACAACTTTATCCCACCAGGCAAAGTGAGCCTTAACAGCCGCTTCCCATTCAGGAGCACGGGGGTCATTCACCTGGGGGCCTTCGGCATGACCAATACGGGCATGAATATGTTCTACGCGTTCAAGTGCCGTACGTATGGTATCGGGCTGATCGGCCAGCAGACTTTCGTGCACATTGCACCAATGGGAAATATCCAGGGTGAGTTTGAGGGAAGGATTTTTCTCCAGGAAGTTGCGGCATACCGGAGCAGAATACATCATTCGTCCCCTGTGGGTTTCATGCATGATCTTTATTCCCGTTTCCTGCGACATAGAGGTGGCGAAGTTGATGAACCGCTGGTTCTCCGCTTCTGAAAAATAATCACGGCCGGAGTGCAGGTTGATATACAGTGGTTTCTGTCTTGTATTCTTTGCAGCGGCAGTAACCGCAGCGGTAAAGGTTTTCAGATGTTCTTCGACATTGGATTGCGAACCACCACAGAGAAAGCCAACTTCAAGGCTGTATACTTTAAGGGCATCAAATAATTGTTGCTGTGCTTCGGACGTACCGGGCCACCATACTTCAATGCCATCATAGCCTTCCTTTTTGGCTTTAGCGCAAAAGGCATCCATAGTGCCGTCAAATCCCCAGTTGGTTGCAAGCACTTTCAGCTGATAGCCTGGTGCCGCAGCGGTTTTCGATGTTGCTGCCTGCAACTCCTGCTCCCATGCCGGAAGTACCAATCCTCCTGTTGCCAATCCTGAATTCCTTAAAAATGTCCTTCTTTTCATATTTAATTCACTACTTTGATATTTACCACTTAGTCACATAGATAAATTATATATAATCACTGATTAATCGACAATTTACTCAAGCAAAGGCTTTAAATAAGGCCATTCAGAGTGGCAAATTCCGATACATTTCATTTACCATTGTTTTCTGACCCTGACGAAAAATATTCGAGCAATTAAAATTGATCAAAATCCCTTTTGGAGCCTTTAGCATCTGCATATATGTCAATAATTGTGCATGAAACAAAGGAATAATTTCCTGAACGGCTTTTACCTCAATCACTATCATATCCTCAATTATAAAATCACATCTTAGTTCACTATCCAGATCAATACCCTTATAGCTAATTCCCAATTTCTTTTCCCTCTCAAAACGCAACCCTCGTATTCTCAACTCCTGTTCCAAACATTTACTATAAACAGATTCGAGAAGTCCAGGCCCTAACGCTTTATGCACTTCTATAGCCGCACCGATAATAATAAACCCGAGGTCGTCGACATATCTTTTTGTAATCATAATCTCCAAAGTTCCTTTACTGGCTGCTTCGGATATACATTTACAATCTGACTTTACAACTTAAATTTCTATGTGACTATGTGGTCATTTTTCAAGCAAGAATATCATTGATCACTTTTCCACTGAGATCCGTTAAGCGGAAGTTGCGGCCCTGGAATTCATAGGTGAACTGCTCATGATCAAAGCCAAGCTGATTCAGGATCGTGGCCTGCACATCATAAGCCTCCACTTTCCCTTTTACAATGCTGTATCCGATCTCATCTGTTTCACCATAGGTTACACCACCTTTTATGCCGCCACCGCACATCCACATGCTGTAGGCTTCAGTATGGTGGTCACGTCCTTTATACGGCAGCGGTTTGCCTTCGCGGTTCTCCAGCATCGGTGTTCTTCCGAATTCTGCACCCCAGATGATCAGGGTTTCATCAAGTAGCCCACGTTGCTTGAGGTCGAGGATCAGTGCCGTTATGGCTTTATCCACCTGACGGCATTTGTTGATCAGGCCAATATCGAGTGCTGTCGAGGGATCTGTACCGTGACTGTCCCAGCCCCAGTCGAAGAGCTGTACAAAGCGAACGCCCTTCTCCACCAGTTTGCGGGCGAGCAGAACATTGTTGGCAAAACTGTTCTTGCCATCACGGATGCCATACATCTCGCGGATATATTCGGGTTCATTATTGATATTCATGACATCCGGCGCCGTGATCTGCATCTTGTAGGCCATTTCATACTGTGAAATGCGCGAGAGAATCTCCGGATCTTTATATTCTTCGTATTCCTGCTGGTTCACCTGGTTGATGGCATCAATCGACGCTTTCCGCATATCGCGGGTCATGCCTTCCGGATCCTTGATGAACAAGACCGGATCACCTGTACTGCGACATTGTACGCCCTGATATACGCTGGGCAGGAAACCGCTTCCCCACACACTCTTTCCCGCATCCGGATCACTGCCACCTGAGGTAAGCACCACAAAACCAGGAAGGTTCTGGTTCACCGTACCCAGCCCATAGGTCACCCAGGCACCGATACTCGGGCGGCCCAGGCGCGGTGTACCGGTATGGAACAATAACTGCGCTGGTGCATGGTTGAACTGGTCGGTCGATACGGTATTAATGATGGCCAGTTCATCGGCAACGGTACTCAGGTGGGGCAGGTAATTACTCATCCATTGCCCGCTCTGTCCGTATTGTTTGAACTGGGCCTGCGGACCGAGCATTTTGGGTACGCCGCGGATGAAAGCAAACTTTTTACCTTCCAGTAAACTTGGCGGGCAATCCTGTCCATCGAGTTTCATAAGCTCAGGACGGTAATTGAACAATTCCAATTGTGAGGGAGCACCTGCCATGTGCAGGTAGATCACCGATTTTGCCTTGGCCGGAAACATCGGCGGCTTAGGCAACAAGGGATGAGCGGCATCAAATACCGGATTGCCTTTGGCAGACGAACCGGTACTGCCGCAACCGCCCAGCAAACTGCCCAGTGCCAACGCACCGAATCCCATGGCGCTTTCCTTGAGAAAATGCCGGCGGGTGACCTGGTGCAAGACCTGTTGCTCGGCTTCGCGAAGCAATCGCTGGTTATGTAATTCTTTCTGGGTCATAATTTATTTTTTCACCACGAAGGCACAAAGACACAAAGACTCCAAGTTTTATAAATAGTTATTACTACGATCCAAAATACTTCGTGCCTTTGTGTCTTTGTGGTTTAAAACTAAAATTCACATCTTCATAATTACCTCATCCAGGTTGAGCAGGGCATTGGTAACTGTTACCAGGGCTGCTGTTTCCGGATTATTATGTTCATCCATGACGCCGATCATGGCGCAGGTTTTTTCTTTATCATTCTTAAATTGGATCAGGCTTTTCTCGTAAAGCGTCAGCAGGGGTTTCAATTTGCTGTCTGTGGCCTTCCTTCCGGTAGCCTGCTCATATCCTTTCCGGATCAGTTCCACCGGGTCTTTGCTTCCTGTGAACTGTAACCGGTAGGCAAACTGCCGCGCCAGATCCAGATAAGCGGGATCATTCAGCAGCGTCAATGCCTGCAATGGGGTATTCGTACGGATCCTGCGGGCCACGCAGACCTGCCTTCCGGGGCCATCGAATGTAATAGTGGATGGATAGGCTGCAGAGCGTTTCCAGTAGGTATACACTGCCCTGCGGTATTGGTCTTCACCCTTGCTCTGAATCCATTGAGCGCCGTTATACGGTGAGTTCCAGACTCCATCGGGTTGATAAGGCATTACACCAGGTCCGCCCTTTTTGGTACTCAGTTTACCGCTGAGGTACAAAGCCTGATCGCGGATCTGTTCTGCACTCAGCCGGTAGCGGGGACCACGGGCGTACCATTTGTTGGAAGGATCTTTCTGAATGGCTTCGGCAGTTGCAGCAGATTGCTGCTGGTAGGTTGCTGAAAGCACCATGCGCCGGATCAGTTTCTTGAGACTCCAGTTATCTTCTTTCATGAATTTCCAGGCAAGGTGATCGAGTAATTCCTGATGAGTGGGCGGAATTCCCTGGGTACCGAAATCTTCCAGGGTTTCTACAATACCTTGTCCGAATAACTGCTCCCAGATCCGGTTGACCAGCACCCGTGCGGTCAGCGGGTTTTCATCCGATACCAACCAGTCGGCCAAACGGCTACGATCAGCCGAAACATCTGGTTTGCCACCGAATACAGCCGGAATGGCCGGTTCCACCACTTTACCTTTGACCAGCCAGTTGCCGCGCTCAAAAACCTGTGTAGTGCGTTTGAGTGCTGCATTACTTTCCACAAGGATCGGTGTTTTCACAGCATCGGCATTCAGCAGACGGTTAAAAGAAGCAAAGGCTGAATCATAACCGGGTTTGCCTTTGCCCGGGAAGGGTTCTGCAAAACGGAACCATTCAAAGAGCACGCCCGTTTCATCGGGGCTACTGATCGCTGCATTATCGAAACGGAAATAGAGGTCATGTCGTCCGGCCACCGGATCAATAGGTATAGCAGTAATTTTCCAGTTCCCTTTCGTATCGTCCAGTGAAATCGTTTTCCAGGGTTTTGCAGAAAGGGTATCCAGATAAATACTCCACTTTCCGCCGGGCTTATAAGTGATGTACCGGAACATCAGTTCCGTATGCTGGTCAACAGGAACATTTTTTAACCGGCAGGTCCCTTTATTCCGGATTCCGGCATACCAGCTGCTCACCAGGGCGGCATTCACGAACTTGTCACATTGCAGGGAATTAATGGCGGGCTGGCCGGTCTTGATGAAGGTATAGAGTTCTTTACCTTTCTGTACGCCGGCTTCCTTGCTGACCCATTCGCGCAGTTGCAGCAATTCCCGGTTATGGGCGGAATCAAATTGCTTCAGCAAGGGATATTCTGCTTCTGTGTCCTCGTCACGGCTGTTATTGAAATACGCAAGGAAATTATAATACTCATCATGACGGAAAGGGTCATAAGGGTGACTGTGGCACTGCACACAGTTAAAGGAAGTACCCAGGATACCGGTCCAGGTGGTATTCACCCGATCCATTACAGCCGAAGTGCGGAACTCTTCATTGTCGGATCCGCCTTCATCATTGGTCATGCTGTTCCGGTGAAATGCGGTCGCGATATATTGTTCATCGGTAGGCTCTGGTAACAGGTCTCCGGCAAACTGCTCTTTCAGGAAAACGGAATAGGGTTTGTCCTGATTGAATGCATCGATCACCCAGTCGCGGTATTTCCAAATATTCCGGCCACGGTCTGCTTCATAACCCCGGGTATCGGCATATCGGGCAATATCCAGCCACATGGAGGCCCATTTCTCGCCGAACAAAGGAGAAGAGAGCAGGCGGTCGGTCAGCGCTTCAACATCTTTTTCATCTGTCCCTTTAAGATAGTTTCCTGCTATACTGTCTGGTGCCGGGATGCCAATAAGATCGAGGCTCAACCGGCGAAGCAGCACTTCACGGGAAGCCTGTCCGGAGGGTGTCAGTCCCTGTTCCTTGATCTTATCCAGAATAAATTTATCCAGATCCGTTTTCGCCCAGTTGTCACTCACACCCGGTACCGGAACTTCTTTGACCGGCGCATAGGCCCAGTGTGTACCCCATTGGGCGCCTTGTTTGATCCAGTTGCGGAACAAGGCGATTTCTTCACTGCTGAGCGGTTCGTGTTTATAAGGCATCCGGTCTTCCGGATCAGCCAGTTCCAGGCGGCGTATCAGTTCACTCCCATCCGGATCACCGGGAATAATGGCCGGCTTACCCGATTTGGTGGGAGCAAGCGCTTCTTCACGGAAGAGCAGGCTGAATCCACCTTTGGCTTTTACGCCACCGTGACAGGAAATGCATTTTTTATTGATCAGGGGTTTGATCTGTGTATTGTAATCCACTTTGGCAGAGAGAAAGGAGCAGCTGTTGAAACTGAATAGTGCGGCAGTAAAGAGTGCCCCAAAAAGAATGGAAGTCCGGAGTAATTTCCCTCTCATCATGCAAGCCGTTGGTTTCTTTTAAAGATAAAAAAAAAACGGCAGCCTGCAGTTTTCATTCAGGAAAAACAGGGAATCGACCAATATTCCCCGGGACGGAGTATCGTATGCGGCTGTTCAATCGTTTGCGCTTCCCTTGCAAAATCAGCAGGGTCTGCCGTATTAAAGGTGAACATATCGTAATGACAGGGAATGACTTCCTTCGCTCCTGCCGCTTTTGCCAGTAAGGCAGCTTCCCGGGTGTCGAGGTTGCCTGCCACTTCCCGGGAAGGGTCATTGCCATTTATGGGCAACAAGGCAAGGTCGAGTTGAAAAGGGCGCAGCCATTCTTCCATGCCGGTGAACCAAAGCGTATCGCCGCTATGGTAAACGGTTCTGTTCCCGACACTGATCACATAGCCCATATATTTCAGTTGTCCCTTTGCATCGCGCTCCAGTTCATTATGCTTAGCTGGTATGCCAGTAAATGTAAACGCTCCGATGGTAACAGACAGGCCGTCATTGAGTCCCACAGGAAATTCACGTGGGCATTGTACCCGTTCTGCTACAAAATCGCGGTTGGCTTCCGGAATGATGAACTGAATACCGGGATTATTGCGGAGTACCGGCATCAGTGTTTCCGCATCGAGATGATCGGTGTGGTTGTGACTGGAGCTGACAACCTGGATACCCTTCAGCAGTTCCGGATCGATCACCCTTTCGCTCATACGTATATGGGGTTTCTTTGTGGCTGCATACTTTCTGGTCAACGAATCCGAAAGATAGGGATCGATCAATGCCCTTTGTCCATTCCATTGCAGGAGGTACCCGCTTTGCCCGAGCCACCAGATAAAAAGGCGGTCACGCTCATGGAGCAGGCTATCCATCTCCTCCAGGAGGACATCATCTTTCTTGAAAGCAGGAATCAGATCCATTTTATTAAAGTGTAGCACGCACATTCTTCGCGCCCTGTACCATATTGGTTAGTTTCTGCCGGGAAGCCCAACGCGCCGTCTGGCTTAATCCGCAGTCGGGCGCCACACTGAGTTTTTCAGCGGGAATGTAATCGAGGCAACGGCGGATGCGGGCTTCCACATCGGCCACGGTTTCGATATAATAATTCTTGACGTCTATGATACCCACCGCCACATGCATTTTTTCCGCGAATACCTTCAGGAGTTCGATCTCGGCAAATTCCCGGTTGGCCATTTCAATATGGATCTCATCCACCGTGAGGTCCAGGAAATCGGGCAACATAGGCTTGATACTCCTGTAACCTACCGGACGACCTTTGAAATTACCGAAGCAAAGATGCGTGCTCAGGTTACATTGGCCCACTACCGGTTTTACTGTACGATTGAATATATCCACGAAACGTTTGGTATCTTCCTTATAGGCATAACAGCTCATGGAAGGTTCATCAACAGTGATCTCTTTACAACCTGCTGCCACCAGGTCTTCCAGTTCTTTGCGTACAAAAGGCAGGAGGGCTTCAGTTATGGCATACCGGTCTTTGTATTGTGCATTGGGTAACAATCGGCCACTCAGGGTGTAAGGACCCGGTACGCTGGCTTTCAGCACCGGACCGGCGGGAGCCAGTTTCTTCAGGCGTTGGAATTCTTTAACAGCTCCCAATCCACCAGGAGCAGACAAAGTATCCACAATGGAATGTTTACCGCGCTGATCGTGCGCCGGTGGCCCAAATCGACGTGTCTCGCTTTCATTATTCTGAATCCCTTTTATATATCCGTAAAAGGAGAGGTTGAAATCAAGCCGGGTCTGTTCCCCGTCGGTGATCACATCCAGTCCGGCTGTTACCTGATCGTGGATCGCGGCAATTACGGTATCCTCGATCATTTCTTCCACATCCGCCGGACCAAACTGGTCCAGGTTACGGCTACCGAATTCCAGCCACCCCGGAAAAGGATAACTGCCCACTACTGTTGTACGCACCGGAATACTCATATAAGTTTTAAGTTTTACGTCTTACGTAATTCGTTCTGTCTCTTCTGTCTTCTGGCTACTGGCTACTGGCTACTTCATCATATACAGCTGCGCCAAACGTCTCGCATGCTCATCATAGGCGCTTTCAAAAAGTTCTTTCGCCCTTTGATCGCCCACTACTGCACCGGCTGTCAGCACTTTTGGCGGATGCCCGGCTGCTGTCAGTAATCCTGCCAGTTCTGCCTTGATGGAATTGACCAGTAAAACACCACCCAGGGTAGAGCCCGGTGCAACAGGTGTATCCAATCCATCCACTGTTATCATCGAATCCCCTACAGGGGCACCGGTATCCAGGATCAGGTCTGCAAAATCACCCAGCTTTTTCCCATCAGCGCGTTTGCTTTTACTGGCAGCGGAGTGGGCTTGGGTGATCAAGGCCACTACTTTAATTCCGGCTTGCTGGAAACATTCGGCCATTTCAACCGGTACTACATTCGTACCGGAAGAAGAGATGACCAATGCGGTATCCTTTTTATCGAGCGCAAAATTGCGCAGGATCCGTTCGGCCAGTCCGGAAACATTTTCCAGGAACATGGCTTGTCGCTGGCCATTGGGTCCAACTACATTATTATGATAGGTCAGTGATAATTCCACGATGGGATTAAATCCGGGAAAGGACCCGTAGCGCGGCCACATTTCTTCAGTCATAATACGACTGTGGCCGCTGCCGAATACATGTACCATACGTCCGGCCAGTATGGTTTCTGCAAACCAGCCAGCAGCCTTAAGTATATTGTTTTCCTGTGCAGCTACTGCTGCAAGAAGGGCCTGTGCTTTACTGATATATTGTTGGGTATAACTCATGCTGATTGATTTTCGATGAGCCGGTCGGCTGCAAAGCAGGCCGCACCAACAGCACCAGCCCGGTCTGCAAAACGGGCTTTCCGGATCGCTGCCCGGTGTCCGCCAGCCCTCCATTCATAGAGTGCCATAAATTCTTCGAGCGGATGGAAGAGCCGGTCACCGGCTTCGGTGATGCCTCCACCTAAGATAACCAATTCCGGCGAGAGGATATTGGTGACTGAAGCAATCCCGATTGCGAGACGGCGAACAGACAATAACCATACTTCTTGCGCATACTCGTCTCCGTCAGCAGCTGCTTTCAACAGATCGCTGGTGTTCTGAAAGCGGCCACTGGTCCGTCTTCCAATAGTGACATTACCGATAGCATCTTCCAGGCTGCCCGGCATGCCGGTTACATCGGGTTCCCCCTGATCGTTGATGACCATATGGCCGATATGCCCTGCTTTCTGGAAACTGCCCTGGTAAGGTTTGCCATTGATCAGTAATGCACCGCCTACCCCGGTACCCAAGGTCAGCAGGGCTACATGCTGATAGCCTTTTGCTGCGCCTAAGCGGGCTTCCGCCATCAGGGCAGCTACGGCATCATTCAATACCCAGGCGGGCCTGCCGAGATATGCCGACCAATCGAAATTTTCGAGGCCGGAAAGACGCCCCGGCATAAACGCAATGGCTGTATTGGTGGCATTGGGAAGTCCGGGAGCTGCTAATCCGACAGTAACAGGTATGGCGGCTTTTGCAGCTAATGTGTCGGCTACTTCTTTTACAACAGCACGCCATCCACCGGTAGAATCATCGGAAGTGGGCAATACGAGTTCTTCCAGGATAGTTTCACTCCATCCAGAATTGGTTGTTGAGATCTGCAGGAGCACACCTTTGATTCTTGTGCCCCCGAGATCGATACCGATTACAGTTATAGAATCTGCGGATGCCTTCATGATTGTGGAAATTGTCCTTCGCTGATATCCCAGCCACCATCCACTCCTATGACCTGTCCGGTCGTATAAACCGACTGTTCACTCATAAAATATATGGCAAGGCCATCGAGGTCCTGAGGCCGACCGGCGCGGCCACCATCGAGCGGCTGCTTGGTTTTCAGGTATGTGGTGATGCTTTCATCATTGAGGGCACGTTGTGCCATGGGTGTTTCCACTACAGCAGGGGCCAGCACATTCACCCGTATGCCCTGTGGCGCGTAAGCGGCAGCAATGGCTTTGCTGAAACCCAATATCCCCGCTTTTGCGGCTGCATAAGCATGGGTGGTAAAATATCCCGGAGCAGGGGAATAGCCTAGCACAGAAGACAGGTTCAGGATCGAGCCTTTCTGCTTCCGTTCCAGAAAACTCCGGACAGCAGCCTGGTTGGACAACATCAGTGAAGTCAGGTTCCATTCCAGCGTCTTATTCCAGCCTTCCAGGGTCATGGTATGCAAGGGCCCATCTCCAAAGCGGCGGCCACTGCCCCCGGCAACATGATACAATCCATCGAAGCCTCCAAAATTATTGATACAAGTGTCAATGGCGCGAACGGCGGTTTCCGGATGCTGCGCATCAGCTGCAATGGTGATACAATTATTGCCTAAGTCTTCACCTGCTTTTGTGCAGGAGTCCGGATCCCGACCCACGATCACTACAGCAGCACCATGGGCAATAAAGGCCCTTGCCGCGGAAAATCCGATTCCGGTGGTACCGCCCATGATCACTATTTTCTTATTCGTCAGCACAGTTCAGTAAGATAGCTTAATTAACGGTAAAATACACTTGCCGGAATTTCAGTTTTCGGGATCGTGCTGCTGCTGTATTTGAGTACCAAGTCAATCCCCCCTGTAGCCTGAATAAAATCCACGCGGATCTTATGAAAGCCTTTCTTCAGTGCTTCCGCAGCTGTCTTTTCATCATTGCCGTGAAGCCCATCATGATCGATCACCAGTTCATCGTCGATCCAGAGGCGGCTGCCATCATCTGAAGCCAGGTAGAACTGGTAGATGGCATCCTGAGGAATTTTAATTATTCCTTCAAAACGCAGTCCCACATTCTCTTTCCGGCTGACCGGACTCAGGTCAACTTTCGCAGCCTGCACGGTACGCAATGGAGTTGTCTTATCGAGGTCTGCTACAGATGCAGGCTTTAATTCAAATACTTTAACATTCAATCCGGGTTTGATCCCTGCGTAATTGGAGGCTTTCTTCCAACGGTACACTTTCACCTGCTGTTCCACCACAGCACTGGGCAGGCTGTTTCCGGAATAGGCCACCGCCCGGATGGTAGCCGGGTCTTTCAGGCGGAAAGGTGCTGAATATACCGGTGCCGCTTTCGTATTGGGATGGCTGCCATCAATTGTATATTGTAAACTGGCGCCAGACGGTGCATTGATGCTGATCATGGGCTCCAGTTCACCCGTTTTATAAATTACATTGATCACGGGTTTGGCGGTATAGCTACCAAACTGCCCGATTTTAATGGCATAGGCATAAGGGGCTTTGAACAGGTTGGGGTCATAGAGGGGAAGGTCCACCACCACATTGCTTCCCTCCTGACGCCAGTTCAGTTGGCCTTTCCCGGCAGTGAGAAACTGAACTGCAGTACCAGCCGGCAATTGAATATCTCTTAAAACCAGCTTTCCATTTGCAGGGTATTTAGGAAAAATGGCATAGAGGTCATTGTTCTTTGCATTATAGGTATAGAATACTTCTTTGACTGCATACCCCGGATCGGGATCTACTGTAAGCTTCAGCATGATATCCTGATGCGAGCGCCAGTCGGTGCCCGGATCATGACTGAGTTTGAAGTCGCGGCGGCCATCGCTCCATTGCTGGGCAGTTTTCCAACGCGACGTACCATAGATGGCTTCTCCGTTTATTTTCAGCCAGTCGCCGATCTCGAGCAGGCGTTCCTGCATGATCGGTGGAATTTTACCGTGTTCATCAGGACCGATATCCAGCAGGAAATTACCGCCGCGGCTTACTTTATCGATCAGGGCAATGATCAGCGATTGGGTGGAATTATAATCCCAGGCATCTTCTTCCCGGTTATAACCATAACTATACCCCATACCCCGGCTTTCTTCCCAATAATGGTCTTCAAAGTCGAGGTCGGGCTGGTATTCGGGCGTATAGATGCCTCCATGCTTGAAGCGCACGCCGGAACCCCAACGGTCATTGATCACGATCTTGTCTTTCACCGGACTTTCATTATATAACCAGGCAATGAATTCCTGGCTCTTCCAGGTTTCGGCGGAAGCATCCCAGTCACCGTCGGTCCAGAATACATCAGGCTGGTAACTGTTGATCAGGTCTTTCATCTGCGGCCAGGTATGCTGTTGCGCAAAAGCAGCCGGGTCTTTTTTCCAGAGGGGGTTGAACCATTCATAAAGGGAATAATACATGCCAGCATGTACTGAAGTTTTCCGGACAGCTTTGAACAGGTCACCCAGCAGATCCCGCTTGGGGCCAACCTCCATGGAATTCCAGGGAAAGCCCCAGAGTTTACTGGCTTCTTTACTGGGCCAGATCGCATAACCATCATGGTGCTTTGAAGTCAGTACTATATATTTTGCACCCGCTGCTTCGAAAAGCCGGGCCCATTCATCCGGATTATACAATTCAGCTTTAAAGTCTTTCGCCAGGTCATAATAACTGCGGTCACCGAATTTGGCGGCATGAAACGCTTTACGGGCCGAATCAGTGGTCTGCAATCCCTGTTGGTACCATTCGGCATAATTACCCTTTGTGCTCCATCCAGGTACCGAATACACACCCCAGTGGATGAAGATGCCGAATTTGGCATCCTGGAACCATCCCGGCACCGGCCGCTTATCCAACGACTCCCAGTTCGGCTGGTATTGCTGTGCTTGTACGGCACATAAACCTGCTAATGCCACTAATACTGCTGCAATTTTTTTCATATGCATTTAATTATCGTATAATTTTATTCCCCATTTTCTTCTGTCTTCTGTCTTCTGTCTTCTGTCTTCTGTCTTCTGTCTTCTGTCTTCTGCCTACTGCCTTCTACTCCATCACCCACCACGCATACTCCCCCGCCCCCAGCTCAAAACTGAATTCCACTTCATGTTTGCTGTTGATCCGATACACTTTAGAAGTGCCTTCGCCTTTGCGTATTTTAACCTTTTTCTCCAGGCCGGTATAAAAGACCGGAATGCGAATGGTACGTTTGATAGGCTCTTTCAGGGGATTAAAGAGCAGCATTAACCCTTTTTGTTTACTAAAAAGATCTGTGTGCATCCAGCCATCCCAGTCGCGGCCATCCGCACGGCGCAGGTGAATGATGTCGCCATTCAGGATTACGCGGTATTTTTTATACCAGCTGATCACACGGCTGACGGTTTCCCGGGTGGCATCCGTATCATATAAGCGTGGCCCGCGGTAACAGGCCTGCACACCTGCACCATAGTATTGCATCATCAGTTGTTCATAATCGGCGAGGTGTTCGCTCAGGGGTTCCAGGATCGCTTCAGGGCCACCGCCCTGGTAGCGGGTCAGTGGTACAAAGCCCCAGCCCATGGAAGGGGTTTTCTCAAAAGTTCCATCATGTATATTCTGGCGGTTGAGGATCTTTTGCTGTTCCCGGGAAAGGGAGAAATTCACTTCGCGGTAACCAATGGCAATTTTATGTGTGCCATCCAGGAAATACCAGTCGGGTGCATTGATATAGACGCCCCGTTCATTCAGCCAGCGGTATAATTCTTTCTGGATCTCCATCTGTTTCCATTGGGAATCTTCCAGTCCCTTATGTCCCGGATGCACGGTTGAACCACATACATCACCCGGATAGGGGCCATCATTTTCCCAGATATCGAAACCGGTCTGCGCAAAAAAGTACTTGATCTTGTCGCGGTAAGCCAGTCCCCATTTGCTGCCGAAACAAGGTGCATTTCCAAAAAAGGCCCCTCCGGGTTTTCCTGTTTTCGGATCGATCACGTCATCTGCATCACTGATCCGGCGGCTGCTGAACAGGGAATAGCCGCCAATAAAAATATGCCGCTCATGCGCATAGGCAGCCAGCGCTTTCCAGCGGGCAATATTGGCTGCACTGCTGTCTTCCATATTCAGGTGACTCCCGAAACTCAGGATCAGGGCTTCATATCCGGTGTTCACACACTGGTCTATGGCGGTTTTCACTTCATCGTCGTTCTTACTCACCAGGTGCATGAAAATGGGGTTCATGGTGGTCCAGGGAGCTACGGTCCGGTACATTTTCCGGATCGCCAGCCCGCGGCGCTCGCGGTCGTAGCTGTCCATCAACAGTTCATGGGTTCGTACCGATTCAAAGGATTCACCCGGCTTCAATTCAATACCGGGAGCTTTTTCGGGATAGATCTCCAGCAGGCAGGGTGTTTCGTAATTATAGTTGACCTGCGAAGTATAGGTACTGTCTGTTTTCCAGTGCGTGGTCTGGTCGCTGATATCATAGCGCATGGCATTATTGAAGGCATAATTGGTCTCCACATATATGCCGTGTTGCTTTTTCATCACTTCCGGCTTACCCACTACGGCACTTTCTTCTTCCACCAGAGCCAGTACTTCGTTAACTACGCGGTCGATCTTTACGGTCTGGGTACCAGTATTATCAACCAGCAGCTGTTTTACCATCAAGGGGATGCCATCATACATTTCATAGTGAACCGTAATTTTCAGTCCGGGGAATGCCTGATGTGCATAAAAGAAATTAACCTGCAATCCACTACTCGTTGCTGCTGCCGGCTTCCAGAATTTCTCCGGCGTTCTGATACGGGGAACAAGGGCACCCTGCGAAAAGCCGGTGCAATGAAATCCATTCTCGAAGGGCCGGAGCTTATCCAGCCATTCGGGGAGCAGATAGGCCTGTTCGGATTGTCCCTGCAGTCCGCCTACCGGATAATCCGTTCCGTTTATGGTGATCCGGGCTTCGGGTTTTACCGCACGCAGTAATTGTTGCCCATTGGTAACATTATA
Organism: Chitinophagaceae bacterium; assembly: GCA_044220945.1. Lineage (GTDB taxonomy): Bacteria > Bacteroidota > Bacteroidia > Chitinophagales > Chitinophagaceae > Endoryza. The sequence continues at coordinate 138,390 of JBGAQC010000002.1, forward strand.
CAGATCGGAACAAACCAGATCGGGCTGGAGCCGGAACGTCCGGCGAACCAGCCGGTTGGTCAGGATCAGTTCTTTCCCATCTGCCGACTGGATCAGACTGGTATTTAATGGGAAATTCGTGATCAGCCAGTCCTGATCCGGCTGTTGAAACCAGGTGGCCCCTGAAGAAGGAATAACGGGAAAATCCTTTTGGGCAAAAGCGGGAACAGAGAGAACAAGCAATAGTACGAAGCGCCAGCGGATCATATCCGGTTGATTTGGATTAAAGCTACTGAAAGACAGGCAGTGTTGAAAAAAAAGAAGCCGGTGTATACCGGCTCTTGCCAAAGTTTATACCCTCAATATAAACAAGCAGGTTCCTAAGGTCTGTCATTTCCGGTGGAGCAGGAAACCCGGGAGCCTGATTGGAGGGCAGTAAACGGTGTGCAAACGATTGTAAACCATCTTTCAACCGATTGCGCATTTTTTTAACGGTAAGGGTCGTAATATCGCGTATGGAAAAGAAGCTCCCCACTATCAAGGAAATTGCGAAACGGCTCAGCATTTCGGTTTCCACCGTATCCCGCGCCCTGCACGACCACCCTTCCATTGGTCTGCGTACCAAGATGCAGGTGAAAAAACTGGCGGAAGAACTGAATTATGTCCCGAACCAGACGGCCATCTTTTTCAAGCAACGGAAGACCTTCACCATTGGGGTCATCCTCCCCAACCTGCGGGAGGAATTCTTCTCGCTCGCCATCAGCGGGATTGAAGAGACTGCCTTCCGGAACAACTATATCGCCCTGATCGGCCAAAGCCATGACAACCTGGAACGTGAAAAAGCGATAGTGGAAACTATGAAGAAACACCGGGTAGACGGACTGCTGGTCTCCATATCCAAGGAAACCAATTCACTGGAGCATTTTGAAGCCTTGCAGGGTTTTAATATTCCGGTAGTGTATTTTGACCGGGTACCGGATGCCCCCAATATCAATTCGGTATGGTGCAGCCTTTACCACAGTTCGGTTGCCGCCATCGACCTGCTGGCCCGGAAAGGGCATAAGCGGATCGGATATATACAGGGCCCCAATACCCTGACCATTAAAAATGAACGCCTGCAGGGCTATCACAGCGGACTGAAGAAAAACAAATTGCCCCAGGATAATGCACTGGTGGTGAGCTCCGATCTTTCTGCAGCATCCACCCAGGAAGCCATGGACAAGCTGTTGTCCCTGAAAAACAGGCCTACCGCCATCATTGCCTTCAATGATTATGTAGCCCTCGATGCCATGCAGCATGCCCGGAAAAACAAGATCCGGATCAATAAAGACATTGTATTTGTGAGTTATGCCAACCTACCAGTGACCCACTACCTCGAAACCCCGCCAATGGCTTCTGTAGAGCAGTTTCCCTACGAACAGGGAGAACGGGCGACCGACCTCCTGTTCAAGATCATGGACAGCAAACAGGCGGAGGAAGGGGTGGCACCATTCGAAAATATCATCCTGCACAGTGAGCTGATCCAGCATTGACCGTACAGATTCCTGTCCACCGGGAAACTGAATTCTGTTAACTTTGCCCTTCTAAAAGCAACGTTATATGGAATTCAGAATAGAGAAAGACACCATGGGAGAAGTGAAAGTTCCCATAGATGCCTTATATGGAGCACAAACCCAGCGCAGTATCGACAATTTCCGGATCGCCCAGGATATCAACCGGATGCCCAGGGAAATCATCCGCGCTTTTGCCTACCTGAAAAAAGCTGCCGCCATTACCAATTTTGAAGCCGGCGTACTCCCCAGGGAGAAGTCGGACCTGATCGGCCAGGTTTGCGATGAAATACTCGATGGCAAACTGGACGCTTATTTCCCGCTCGTGGTCTGGCAGACCGGCAGTGGTACACAAAGCAATATGAATGTGAATGAAGTGGTGGCCTACCGTGGTCATGTGATCAAGGGTGGTTCCCTGGCTGATAAGGATAAATTCCTCCATCCCAATGATGACGTGAACAAATCGCAATCGAGTAATGATACCTTTCCCACTGCCATGCATATTGCCGCTTACAAGATCCTGGTGGAAGTGACCTTGCCGGGCATCGAAAAACTGCGCAATACCCTTGCCGCTAAAAGCAAGGAGTTCATGCATGTAGTAAAGATCGGCCGTACGCATTTTATGGATGCCACACCGCTCACTGTTGGACAGGAATTCAGCGGATATGTATCCCAGCTCGATCATGGTATCAAGGCCATCAAGAACACACTGGCTCACCTGAGTGAGCTGGCACTCGGCGGCACTGCTGTGGGTACCGGCATCAATACTCCCGATGGTTATGCTGAAAATGTGGCCGGCCAGATCGCAAAGCTCACCGGACTTCCTTTTGTAACAGCAGAAAATAAATTTGAAGCGCTCGCTGCACACGATGCAATTGTGGAAGCACATGGCGCACTGAAAACCGTTGCCGTAAGCCTGATGAAGATCGCCAACGATATCCGCATGCTGTCCTCCGGTCCCCGCAGCGGCATCGGAGAACTCTTTATCCCGGATAATGAACCTGGTTCATCTATCATGCCCGGCAAAGTGAATCCCACCCAGTGTGAAGCACTGACCATGATCGCCGCACAGGTAATGGGAAATGATGTGGCCATCAATATCGGTGGTGCCACCGGCCACTTTGAACTGAACGTATTCAAGCCCGTGATGATCTACAACTTCCTGCACAGTGCCCGGCTGATCGGCGATGGCTGTTTGAGCTTCAATGACAAGTGCGCGGTTGGCCTTGCACCCATCGAAGCGAATATCAAAAAGCATGTAGACAATTCGCTGATGCTGGTTACTTCACTGAATACAAAGATCGGATACTACAAAGCCGCTGAAATTGCACAGAAGGCCCATAAGGAAGGTACTACACTCAAGGAAATGGCTGTGAAACTGGGTTATGTAACTCCCGAACAATTCGACGAATGGGTGGATCCCGCCAAAATGGTCGGAAAGATCTGACCATAACAGGGCTACAGCTTATAAAAAAGGGGACTACAACTGTCCCCTTTTTTCATTTTCCCATGACTAAGCCCCTTCGGGGGTCTCAGAAAACACTTAGTTCAGTAAAATAATTTTTAAAAAAAACGGATTCCCTATTCGTAGATCTACCAACCTGATAAAGGTTACAACTGAGTGCGGTTTTAGTAATACAATTATGATTTTTTAAGTGTAAACCCTTCAGGGAATAAGGTGTTTTTATCTATGCGAAATGCAGCAAAACTACTGAGGGTTTTCAAGTGCCTGAAAATGAAGTTTTTTGAACCCCGATTTTACAAGGTATTATCTTCCATTAAACCAAGACAGTGTATTCCGGTCAAAACATTACCCTGGACAAAGCACTGTTTCTCCGCCTGGGGTGTAATCGTAATAACGCACGTAAAATATACGATTGACGTTATACCATTGTAAACTTATTTTGAATTTTCTTTATCCTCCTGAAACCCCGATCCGGCTATGAAAACAACGCTACATGCTTTGTGTACATACTCCCGCTTCACGCTGCTTGCACTGCTGCTTACAGCAAGGGTTCTGCCCTCAACTGCCCAGGCTGTAGACTATGGCAAAAGCTATATTAATGTCACCAAAGGAACCACCGGTGGCACCATAGAAACGGGAGATGTACTTGAATTCCGCACTACCTTTGTTGTACGTAGTTCTTATGTTGACAGCTGTGCTTACTTTGACACCGTTAAAGCGGGCATGAGTTATGTTACAGGCAGTCTGGCTGTGTTAACCAATGAAGGAAAAGTTTATAAGTCCTTTACCGATGCTTCAGGCGACGACTGTGGTTCTTATAATGCAGGAAATATCAGGATCAATCTGGGTTATAATACAACAGATTCCCCTGCTACAGCTTTCAGGAGAGGGCGGATCCGCAACACGCACAAGCCTTCTTTTTACAGCAACACGTGCATTATGGTGATCTCATACCGGGTTACTGTAACCGCCGCGTTGAATACCGTGATCAATACCGGAGGCGGCTCCATCACCTACAAGCCCCCGTTATCTTCGATACAAACCATCAACATGCCTTACAACAATTCGATGGTTTTTACCAATTTCGGGATATGCAGCAATACGATCGGCGCCAATGCCCTGGGGGCAGAAAGCAACGGAACATTCAGCTTCGGCAAACCGCGCAACCGGGGTACTTCTGTCAGTGTTCCGGCCAACTATACCTATAATGTGTTTGCCGCCAGCAGTCCGCAAGACTATTATTACGGCATCACCAACAATACCTGTGCGGCCAATTTTACCACAGCGAACACCTGGGCAATTCCGGACAATACTGTTCCCACACATCGGGTACATAAAGTCTGGGATATCATAGGCGACCATACCAATGCCGTTTCTCCCACTGCAGGTAATCCCCCTGCTGATACGGTGAACAGCAATACCGGCGGCTACATGCTGGTCGTGAATGCCAGTTACCGGATCGACTCTGCCTTTTCACACACCATTTCCGGACTCTGCCCCAATACCTATTATGAATTATCCGCCTGGTTCCGGAACATCTGTTCCAAATGCGGCTGTGATTCGAATGGACGGGGTGCCACTGCCACTTCAGGCGCTCTGCCCTATATCCCCAGTGCTGCCGGTGACTCATCCGGAGTTAACCCCAATCTCACTATACGTGTAGATGGCATCGACTATTATACAACAGGTAATATGGGATATACAGGAGTGTGGGTTAAAAAAGGATTTACCTATGTAACCGGCCCTTCCCAGACCTCACTTACCATGACGATCCGCAATAATGCGCCGGGAGGCGGCGGAAACGACTGGGCCATTGATGATATCAGCCTGGCAACCTGTACGCCCACGCTGAACCTGGTACCCAGTGGTGGTGTCAATATCTGCTTTGGCAATCAGGTTGACATGTATACTACGGTGAGCTGCTTCTCCCCGAACTATATTTACTGGACCTGGGAACGGAGTACAGACGGTGGCGCAACCTGGAACAGCACCGGCTACAGCGGAACGGGCAGTCCCGTACTGGTTTCCGGCAACTGGACGTATACGGCTACCTATCCCAGTTTTCTGGCCACTGCTCCCTATCACAATAATATGTTCCGGGTACGAGTGGCTTCCACCGCAGCAAACCTGGCCGATGCGAACTGTTCCTTTACGGCAAGCAATACCATTACCGTATTGGTCAATAACTGTATGTCGCCCCTGAAAACCCAACTGGTCAGTTTTGACGGCGCCCTGAAAAACAACCTCCCTTATATTAAATGGACCAGCAATAACGAAGAAAACGGCACCCGATATGAATTGCTGCGGAGTGATGACGGAACTGCCTACTATCCGGTTTGCGAACTAAAAGGGAATGCAGATGCGAACGGACAGGGAACGTATAGTTATACGGATAACAAGGCACTGACCGGCATGACCTTCTATAAATTACGGGTCATTAATGGCGCCATAAGTTTCTATTCGAAAGTAATTGTCCTGAATGGCGAAACCGAACTGGCGATCCGCAACCTGATCAACCCCTTCAGCACACAGCTCAGCTTTACCCTGGTGAGTCCGGGCAACCAACCGGCTACCTTTAGTTTACTCGATAATTTCGGCCGCCTGGTGAAACAGGAAAAGATGCTGCTGACTACAGGGATCAACAAAATACAATTGCAGAATCTTTCCAGCATAGAGGAAGGCACTTACACACTCAGTGTGGTAACAGATGGAAAAGTGATTAACCGGAAAGTTGTGAAAGCAGGACATTGATCATACACTTTATAAAAAAAGTCCCCCGGTTATCGGGGGACTTTTTTTATAAGATCTGCGCCGTGTCATTGATCGGTGAGTTGGTTTCAATGGCAGGTGATTCCGGCTCCTCCGGTTTATGGAAGAAACGTTTCTGGAACAGGAGGATGGCAATCACACCAACAGAAATCGAAGCATCGGCAATATTGAAGATGGGTGAAAAGAAGGTAAAGCTTTCACCTCCCCAGAAGGGTACCCACGACGGGAGTATCTTATTCTCGATGATGGGCACATACAGCATATCCACCACATTCCCATGCAGGAAGGATGCATACCCATGGAAGGTAGGTTGGGCCAGTCCGGCATAACCCATATACTCCCTGCTCAGCGGGTCGAGCACCATGCCTTTATCGAAAATAAGTCCATAGAAAAGACTGTCGATCAGGTTACCCAGGGCACCCGCAAAGATCAGTCCTACACAAATGATAAAGCCCTTGTGATACTGGCGGCGTACGATATTGCGGATATAGAAAATACCGAAGATCACGGCTACCAGGCGGAACAGGGTCAGGGCCATTTTACCCCAGTCACCCCCGAATTTCCAGCCCCAGGCCATACCCACATTCTCAATAAAATAGAGGCGGAACCAGTCTTTAAAGATGGTGATATGGCCTCCATAATACATATTCGTTTTCACCCATATTTTCAGGGCCTGGTCGGCAATGATCACCGCTGCAATTAAAAAGACTACCGTTCTGGTCTTCACGTACAAAAAATTTATGGGCAAAGATAACTGAATCCGCTATTCCTCCACATACACCCGTTTCACCCGCTGTGATATCCCTGCAACGATCTCATAGGGAATGGTTTCCGCGGCCTGGGCCAGTTCCGGTACCGGGAGTGCTTCGCCAAATACCACCACTTCATCCCCTTCTGCCACTCCGGGAATATCCGTAACATCCACCATGGTCATATCCATACAAACCGTACCAACCACAGGTGCCTGTTTACCCCTGATCAGCACATAGCCCTTCCCCTGACTCAGGCTGCGGGGATAGCCATCCGCATAACCGATCCGGATCGTGGCAATCAGCGAATCACGGGTAAGCACGCCTTTCCGGTTATATCCCACGGTCTCCCCTTTGCTCAGGGAACGCAGTTGGGCAATCGCCGTACGGAGCGTGGATACATTGCGCAAGCCGGGCGTAAACCGGTCAATACCATATAAACCGATCCCCAGGCGGACCATATCCAGCTGGAGGTTGGAATGACGGCTGATGCCTGTGGTATTGGCAATATGCCGGAGCACTTTATAACCAAGACGGTCGGTGATCCTGTTGCTCAACTGTTCAAACAAAGCGGCCTGTGTTGCAGTAAATGCATCCATGGCGGGATCTTCACTGGCTACCAGATGGGTAAAAAGGGATTGTATCTTGAGTACCCCGGTTTCCAGTAATGCTTCCAGGGCTTCCATATCATGGGCAGCAATGCCCAGCCGGTTCATACCGGTTTCCAGTTCCAGGTGCACGGGGTATTCACTCAGGCCTTCCCGATGCAGGAACTGTTCAAACTGCTTCACCGACTGCAGCGAATACAGTACCGGTTCCAGGTTATGCTCGGTCATCTTTTCGTAGTCGCCCCGGTCGGGATTCATGATCATCATCGGCAACCGTATTCCAGCTTTACGCAGTTCCACCGCTTCATCCGTATAAGCAACAGCCAGGTAATCGACCCGGTGAAACTGGAGTACACGTGCAATCTCGAAACTCCCACTTCCGTAGGCAAACGCTTTTACCATGGCCATCAGCCGGGTACCGGGCTTCAGCCGCTGCTGGTAGGTATTGAGGTTATGCGCCAAAGCCGTGAGGTTGATCTCCAGAACGGTCTGGTGCTGCTGCAATTCAAAATAGCGGTCTATATCTTCAAATGCAAAACGGCGGGCGCCTTTCAGGAGGATGGCCTCATCACGGAAGCTCAACTGATGGATCTGGTGCAGGAAATGGGATGTGTCGGGATAAAACTGCAATTCCGGAATTCGGGATTGAAAAGCGGACTGATGCAGGTGGATCCGGTCGCCTATACCGATCAGGCGCTTCACTCCATGCTGCTGCAGGTATTGCGCCACTTCCTGATAGAGCTCTTTTTCAGGCTTGCCGCTTTCCAGGATATCGGAAAGGATCACCGTTTTCTGCCTTTGGGTGGATTGCTGTGTCATGAAATCAAGGGCAATACGCAATGAGTTGATATCATTGCTGTAGCTGTCGTTGATCACGGTACATTGGTTGATACCCGGTTTCAGTTCCAGCCGCATGGATACAGGTTCCAGCTGCAGCATCTTCTTCCGGATCTGATCCGGCGCGGTTCCAAGATGTAACAGCACACACCAGCAATGGATGGCATTTTCGATGGATGCATCATCGGTAAAGGGTATGGTGATACCGATCACCTGCTGTTGCCAGGTGGCGGAGATCTCTGTTTTCCCATTGTCTTTGAAGAGGGTCAGGATCTGCAGGGAAGCGTCCGATACACTGCCCCAGTTCAGCAGGCGGATATTGCGGTCGCCCCGGGATAACTGCTGCCAGAATCCGGCAACCGCTTCATGCACCTGCGCATCATCCTTGCAGTAGATCAGGGTGTCTACATCCGTGAACAGCCTTAGCTTTTCGTTGATCTTCTGCCGGTTGTTCAGAAACCCTTCACTATGTGCTTCTCCTATATTGGTGAATATGCCGATAGTGGGCTGGATGATCTTCTTGAGTTTATCCATCTCACCGCTCTGGCTGATACCGGCCTCGAAAATGCCGAGTTCATGTGTTTCATTGAGTGGCCAAACACTAAGCGGCACGCCGATCTGGGAATTGTAACTGCGTGGGCTGCGGATGATCCTGTACCGGTCTTCCAGCAACTGGAACAGCCATTCTTTAACAATGGTTTTTCCATTACTGCCTGTTATGCCAATTACCGGAAGCGCATATTGCTTGCGGTGATGGGCTACCAGCAGTTGGAGGGCGTGCAGGGTGTCGGGTACCGGAAGCAGTACGGCTTCAGGGAATTCTTCCGCAGCAACAGGATCACTCACTACAAAGGCACGGACCCCTTTCTGGTAGAGTTCACCAATAAACTGGTGGCCATTGCGGCGCGGGCCGGTCAGTGCAAAAAACAGGGTGTCTGCCGGGAAAACCAGCTTGCGGCTGTCGGTGAGCAGGTATTGGGGCGACCATTCCGCTTCGGCCGGAGCTGTACTGCGGATGATTTTACTGATCGCTGATAAGGTATAGGCCATTCGGCTATTTTATGGATTCGTCGGTTACATCTTCCGGAACGCCTTTCCGTTTCATGAATATGGAGTACGCAATGGACCCTGAAATGCAGGCCATGATCACACCCAGGGAAATGAACACCTGGATGTTCTTGCTTATATAAGGACTGATCCAGTGATCGGCCAGCATTTTCAGTCCGATAAAGATCAGCACAATGGCGATGCCCTGCTGCAGGTAATCGAATTTGCTGACGGCACCCCGCAGAAGGAAGAACAAGGAGCGCAGGCCCAGCACGGCAAAGATATTCGAGGTGTAGATCACCAGCTTGTCGCGCGAAATACCCATTACTGCTGGTATGGAATCCATGGCGAAAATGATGTCTACCGTAGCCAGCATCACTACTACTACAAACAGGATAGTATAGACCGGCTTCCCGTTCTCACGGACTACATAGCGGCCATTGCCATCATGGGGTGCCAGGGGCAGAAAGCGTTTCATGAATTTGTAGACCCTGGAATTATGCGGCTCAAATTCTTCTTCTTCAGTGGAAGCAAACATCTTGTACCCGGTATACACCAGGAATACGCCAAAAATATAAAGAACCCAATAAAAGCGGTCTACCAGTGCCACGCCGATCGTAATGAAGATGATCCGGAAAACGACAGCCATAAGGATGCCGATCAGCAACACCCGGCCATAATACTTTTCCTTGACAGCAAAAGAGGTGAAGATCAGGATGAAAACAAAGATATTGTCAATACTCAGGCTCCACTCCATCAGGTAGGCACTGAGGTATTCCAATGCAGTTTGCTGCCCGTTTTCAAACCACACGAAAACAAAGAAAGCGAGTGCCAGTGCCACCCAGAAAAAAGTCTGGTACAAGGCCTGACGGATGCTGACAGTACTGTTCTTCTTACTCAGCAGACCCAGATCAAAGATCAGGGCCATTACCAGCAGGAACCCGAATACCAGAAAGGTGATCTGATCATGTGTCATGGTGCAGCTTGAGTATACAAAGATACGCTTCAGCGGGGAAAGGGCTGGCTTTTACCACCTTAGTTTACAGACTGGTAACGCCTGCGGCGCAGGTACTGGAACAAGAACCCGAACAGCAGGATCAGGGCTACCGGAACCGCCAGGTTGATCACCTGCCAGAAGGTACGGTTTCCTTCCAATTTGCGGGGATCCAGCAGCCGGAGGGTGAAATCCTTGGCGCGGGTTTCGAGGATACCGCTGGGATTCACCAGGTATTCCATGCTGTTGATGAGGAAATCCTTATTGGCATATTGCTGCTTGGTGAACTGGTTGGTACCCACTTCCAGTGGACCTTCCTGCTGGGTGATCACATTTGTGGCAATGTCGGCATCGGAGATGACGATCATCTTGTTGGGCACCGACTTATTGCGAAAAGGCGTATTGTATACTTTGCTGAGCGAATCCAGCGTACCCAGTCCCAGCCTGTTGCTGTACAAGGAAGGGAACTCTCCTTCCAGCAAAGCCGCCACAGGCACAAAAGCCCGGTTAAAGGTTTTCAGGTCCTCCTGGGTTTTCACACTGTTCAGTGAAACGATTGCCGGCGTGATCAGCGAGCGGGCATTCTCCGAGCTGGTAAGCAGTATGGTCTTTTTGATACCCGGCACTTTTACCGTATCCAGCGTGTTCGGGAATATAGAAAGTATTTTATTCAGGTTCTTGGTGATCGGACTGTTGGGAGAGGGATTCAGCAAAGGGAAATAAGGCCAGTCGACCAATTGCATCTGCGGCTGATCGCCTACACTACCCACCACAAGCGGGAATTTATCACTTTGCAGGTCCTGCAGCAGGTCGGGATTGATCCGCACGCCATACCGGAAGAGCTGGTCGTCGAGGTTCAGGTTCCGGTCGAAGGCCACAAAATCACTCTGCTTGCGCATGAGGCTGTCCATTTCGGCGTAGAGCCGGTCGACCAGCCAGAGTACTTTACCGCCATTCATGATATACTGGTCGATCTTCAGTTTCTGGCCATCGTTGAATGGAATTGTTGGCTTCATGATCACCAGGGCATCAAATACCGGAGGGATGACGGGTACACTGTCGACCGGCAGGAAGCGGACATTGTACTGGTGCATCAGCACATCTTCCACCAGGCTTTTTACATTCGGACTGAAGGTCTCCCCATTGCCCAGCAGGTAACCGACGAGGGGAACTTTCTCTACCGTTACATGCTGGATCGCGCTGATGAATTTATATTCGAGCAGGGCTTCCGTACTGTTGATGGTGGCATAATCGAGTTCTGCACTGTTCTGTCCCGACAGCAGGTTGATGGCCTGTACCTGTTCACCGCTCTGGATCAGTGCTCCGGGAATGACTACCCGTTCTTCACTGGACTCATCCTGCTTGGAGCTGATGGCGATGGAATAGGGTTTGATGCCGAGCCGGGCCATGGAATCCAGGAACTGGTCCTTTTCCTGCCCTTCCTTACCTTCTGCTATTTTCTGGAAACTGATCTTCAGGTTGGCACCTCCATAGGCCTTGAACTCGTCGAGCAGTTCGCGGGTGCTGTTGCGGAGTTTTTTAAAGCCGGAAGGCAGTTCACCTTCAAGGAATACGGTAATCGTAACCGGGTTCTTCAGCTCCGACAAGAGTTTGCGGGTCGGCTCCGATAAGGTATAGCGCTTTTCAGCCGTAAGGTCGGCGCGGGTATGGAATACGGCACTCAGATACACTACTCCTGCCAGCAATACCAGCAGCACCCAGATCCCGTAAGTATGGTTCAGGATTTTTTTCATCCTCAGTTTCGTTTGATCAGGTTACGGCGGGTCAACGCCAGGAAGAAAATGATCACGGCAGCAAAGTATACCAGGTCGCGGCTGTCGACCACTCCCCGGCTGATACTCCGGTAATGAAAATCGATGCCCAGCATTTCAATATAGTAATCGGCTCCGGCTTTAAATGCAGGGATCCGGCTGATGGCATTGAATCCGTTGCTCATGATAAAACAGGCGAAGGCACTCAGCAGGAAAGCCACCACGGCATTCTGGGTAAAACTGCTGGCACATACCCCGATGGCGGTAAAAACAGCAGCCAGCAGGAGCAATCCGATATAGGATCCGATGGTGGCACCGGTATCTATGCCCCCTTCGGCACTTAACTTTTGAACAGATACTACATATATAATGGTGGGCAACAGGGCCAGCCAAACCACAAAGAGGGCACCGAGGAATTTGCCGCGCACGATCTGTCCGGGACTCAATGGGCGGGTCTGCAGCAGCTCAAAGGTACCGGTCTTGAATTCTTCCGAAAAACTGCGCATGGTAATGGCGGGCACCAGCAGCAGCAGGATCCAGGGAGCCAGTTCAAAAAATTTATCGAGCGTGGCGTACCCGAAATCCAGAATATTGGTATCCGGGAAAACGAAGAGGAAAAGGCCTGTAAGGAGCAGGAAAACGCTGATGGCAATATATCCAGTCAGGCTGCTGAAAAACTGACGGAATTCCTTTTTACAGAGTGACCACATGGCGCCAAAAATAATGGATTATCAGGATTTTGGGGGGGGCTTTCTTGGCAAAAGGAAAGATTTTCCTATATTGGGCCTCCAATAAACCTTCCTGTAAAATAAAATCATATTACGGTTTCTGGCGATTGCTATAAATGGTTTTCCGAAACCAACTGCATGGCCCCTCCCCCGAGGGGTCTTTTTTTTGGGTTCTCGCAGCGATTGGTTCTCGCAGCGACGCTACGGCGCGACGTTAGTAGCTTTGATTTTCATAAGACCGTTGCGTCTTTGCGTCGCTGCGAGAAATAAAAAAAATCCCGCTGCACGGATGCAACGGGATGCAAAAATAATCCAGTATGTGTTGGCACTTATACTGCGAAACTTTCCCCGCAACCACAGGTCCGGCTGGCATTGGGGTTACTGAAATAAAAGCCTTTACCATTCAACCCGTCGCTGAAATCGAGGGTGGTATTCACGAGGTAGAGAAAACTCTTCAGGTCGGTCACCACTTTTACCCCGTTATCTTCAAATACCTGGTCGGTAGGTTTCGACTCGTTGTCGAAGTCCAGTTTATAGCTTAGTCCGGAACAGCCGCCACCCACTACCCCCACACGGAGGAAGTAGGTCTGATCATCCGCAATGCCGGCGTCTTCCATCAGCTTGCGGACTTTCTCCTTTGCTTTATCGCTCACATAGATGCCGTTATCTAATGCAACACTCATGATTCTTTGATTTTAGCAGCAGCAGGTTGGCGTTGCTCAAATGCTTAGTGAACTACGTTATCGTCGAATTTCAGGGCTTCCATACCGTTTTTCACGCGGTAATCGTTGATGGCAGCCTTGATGGCGTCTTCCGCCAGTACAGAACAGTGGATCTTTACCGGGGGCAGGTTCAACTCTTCCACGATCTCCATATTGTCGATCTGGAGGGCCTGATCCACGCTCTTTCCCTTCAGCCATTCGGTAGCCAGGGAGGAAGAGGCAATGGCACTGCCGCAGCCAAAGGTCTTGAATTTGGCATCGGTGATCACACCGGTGGCATCATCCACTTCGATCTGCAGGCGCATCACGTCGCCGCACTCCGGAGCACCCACCAGTCCGGTACCTACGTTTTTCTTGCTCTTGTCGAGCGTACCCACGTTTTTGGGGTTCTGATAATGGTCAATGACTTTTTCTGAGTAAGCCATAAGTTAATGTGTTGATGTGGAGATGTGGAGATGTGAAAATTTAGCAATCCCCCAACTTCCTACTTGTTTATTAATTAATTTGTCTCTTATTTTTTTTCTGTCTTCTGTCTTCTGTCTTCTGTCTTCTGTCTTCTGTCTACTGTCTTCTGTCTACTGTCTACTGTCTACTGTCTACTTCTAATGGTGCGCCCATTCGATCGAATTCATATCAATCCCCTCTTTATACATTTCCCAGAGCGGACTCATCTCGCGCAGTTTCAATACGGTATTGCGTACTGCTTCGATGGTATAGTCGATCTGTTCTTCTGTAGTGAAGCGGCCCAGTCCGAAACGCAGGGAGCTGTGGGCGAGGTCATCGCCGAGGCCCAGGGCTTTCAGTACATAGCTGGGTTCGAGTGATGCGGAGGTACAGGCAGAACCGGAACTCAGGGCGATGTTCTTGTTGAAGCCCATCATCAGGCCTTCTCCTTCCACATACTTGAAAGAAATATTGGTTACATGGGGCAGGCGGTGTTCCACGCTGCCGTTCACATAGGCTTCTTCCAGACCGAGCAGGGCTTGTTCCAGTTTGTCGCGCAATTTGCTCAGGCGGGCGGCATCGGCTGCCATTTCCTGTTGGGCCAGTTCGCAGGCTTTACCAAAACCCACGATACCCGGTACGTTCAGGGTACCGCTTCGCATGCCTCTTTCGTGGCCGCCACCGTCCATCTGGGAAGTAACTTTTACACGGGGGTTCTTGCGGCGTACATAGAGCGCTCCTACACCTTTGGGACCATACATCTTGTGTGCGGTCATGGCCATAAGGTCGATACCATCGGCATGTACGTTTACCGGAACCTTACCTACAGCCTGGGTAGCGTCGGTGAAGAACAATACGCCATGTTTTTTAGCAATGGCGCTGATCTCACGAACGGGCTGCATGGTGCCGGTTTCGTTATTGGCGTACATGATGGCAATAAGAACAGTTGTCGGCTTGATGGCCGCTTCCAGTTCAGCCAGGTCGATACGGCCGTCGGGCTTTACTGCGAGATAAGTGACTTCACCACCTTCCTTCTCGATATGCTTACAGGTATCCAGCACGGCTTTGTGCTCGGTAACTGCTGTGATCACGTGATTGCCTTTGGCTGCATACATGTCGAATACCCCTTTGATGGCGAGGTTATCACTTTCGGTAGCGCCGGAAGTGAAAATGATCTCCTTGGGGTCGGCACCGATCAGTTTGGCCACCTGCTCACGGGCATAATCCACCGCTTCTTCAGCAGCCCACCCAAAAGGATGGTTCCGGCTGGCGGCATTGCCAAAATGGTTGGTAAAATAGGGGACCATGGCTTCCACCACGCGCGGATCGCAGGGGGTAGTGGCATTATGATCCAGGTAGATAGGTAATTGCAACATATACACAGTGAGTTTAAATCCAGTTGAGTAACACAAAATTACCGCAAATGGTTCTAATTTTAAGGAAGGAAAGGCCCCGGCGGGTTTAAATTACCGATTTCGTAAACCGCTGCCTGAACCTGTATAATTCATTGATATGAAACATATTGAACATCTCGGTATTGCTGTAAAAGACCTGAAGGTTTCCCTCCCCCTTTTCGAGACCCTGCTGAACACGCGCTGCTATAAAACCGAAGTAGTGGAATCAGAGCAGGTGACCACGGCCTTCCTGCAGACCGGGCAGACTAAGGTGGAATTACTGGAAGGCAATGATCCTGAAGGAGTTATTGCCAGGTTCATCGAGAAAAAAGGAGAGGGCTTGCACCATATCGCTTTTGCCGTGGAGGATATTGAGGCCGAAATGAAGCGTTTATCGGAAGCGGGCTACCAACTGCTGAACGCTGTTCCCAAAAAAGGGGCCGACAATAAACTGATCTGTTTTCTCCATCCGAAACATACCAACGGTGTGCTGGTGGAGCTCTGCATGGATGACCCTGCCGCCCAATAAAAAAAGCGCACCCTTGGCGGGATGCGCTACAAAACCCTCTATGAACATTTTTTAGCGGACGATCTTCTGGGCCAGAACAGTTCCGTTGTTATCATTCAGCTGCACCACATACATACCTGCGGGCAGTACCGGCATTTGCTGTTTTACCTGGTAGGCAGCATTTGTGTAAGTGCCGGCGGCAACTTTCTGACCATCCAGGGTAAACACGCTCACCTCAAGGCGGGCTACCGTACTGTTCAGTGCAATGGTCAGTTCATTGGTACCTGAAGCATATACTTTGAAAGCCGGAGCGGTACCATTATCACGGATCGTGCGTACATCGGTAAACCAGGCTTTACCATTCAGGTCCACCTGGCGGATGCGGTAGTATACCACAGCGCTGTTGTTCTTTTTATCTGTATACTGGTAGTTGCTTACGGTATTGGTATTACCATTACCCATTACCATGGCGATCATGTTCCAGTTGCGGCCATCGGTGCTTTTTTCCACTTCAAAATGGCTGTTATCCGACTCCTGGGCAGTGCTCCAGTTCAGTACAATGGCATCCTGTTTTTTCACAGCGGTGAATCCGGCGAATTTCACAGGAAGCGTGGTGGTATAAGTAAACCCGTTGGGTGAAGTACCGGTAACACTACTGGCGTAAGATGCACCTGTTACAGCACCGGTCGTATTCTGGTCAAATTTCTTTTTGCTGCCGATCTTGATGGTTTCATTATTGCGGTCGCCGCCATAAGCGCGGATCTGGCCGTTCAGGGCAACTTCTACAGTAGACAGGGCATCCAGCGTCATATTCTTTCTCAGGGTGAGGGTGCCATATACTTTTACATAAAGGCTGCCGAGGCTTTCATTCTTGTCGAAATACACATTGAAACCGGCGGGGATCACCACCGTATCACGGTCAATGGGTTTACGGTTCAGGTCCCAGCTATTGGTATTCGACCAGTTACTGTTATTACGTACCAGGGTGATGCGGGCCTGGGCCTGGGCGATACCGGAAATCAGTACTACTACTGTGAGGAGGGTAAAGATCTTTTTCATAGAGGTAAGTTTTTGTTTGTTTGAATCTAAATATTCAAGGGGCGTACCCGGATTTTTGGCACGGGGGAAAAGGGGGCCGGGAAGGCGGAAAGGCGGAAAGAAATATATTATAAATAATTGATTGTCTGTATTTTAATTAATTACAGTTTTCTTTAAAATAGTTTTTCAGGGGTACCGGTAGCCGGCTAAAAAACCAAAAAACCATCCCAAAACGGGACAAATTCTACAGGATTGGGAAAGAAAAAGGCATACCGGAGGTCCGGTATGCCTGTATCTATCGGTAATGAACGAGAAAGTGCTTAGTGGCTGGCAACGATGAGCTTGGAGCTCTGGCGGGTTCCGTTGCTGAACTGTACGTCGATCATATAGTCGCCTGCAGGGAAACTGCTGACTTCCAGGGCTACAGCGGTAGCACCGGCGGCGGCGTTCTTGCGGGCAACCAGCTGGCCGTTACGGTTGAAAACATTCACACCAAAGGCCAGTGATTCGGGATTGTCTACTACCAGATTCGCTACACTTACAGCAGGATTGGGGTAGAGGCTCACTTTAGCAGCAGAAGCAGTTGCACGAACAGCTTTCACCATAGTAAGACCTGATTTGCCATCGAGGTCAACGATACGAACACGATAGTACGCCATGCCTTTCAGGGCAGCAGCATCGGTATAGGAATAGCTGCGGGGGGTAGAAGCATTGCCGGCAGCGGCTACACGGGCGATCTCGCTATAGCTCATACCATCCGTACTCTTTTCGATGGCGAAGAAGCTGGTATTTGACTCCTGCTGTGTTTTCCAGTTGAGGGCTACACCATTGCTCTGTTTAACAGCATCAAAAGAAACCAGTACTACAGGCAGGGTGCCTGCAATAAATCCTGCAGTGGCAAAGCTGGCGGAAGTGGCAACGGGAGTAGAAGAACTGGCAGAAGAAGGACCGTTTGCTGTAAAATTGGTGGCAGACAGGAAGTTCGACATCTTAATATCGCCACCGATAATGAACTGTCTCAGGAATGAAGTACTGCCGGCAACATAAGCCTTTCCACCAGAACGAACGCTGATGGCGCTGGAGGCCGACATTGAGAAGTTAGCCCGGCGGGTAATACCTAAGGTCCAGCTGGGTGCAGCAGAAGCAGGCGTACCTAATACAATAACGATATTGCTCAGGCTGGTCAGATCCACATTACCACGGATCTCTACAGATGCATTGTTGATATACAATGTATCATTGTTTGCAGGGGTATAACCACCCCAGTTGCTGGATTGTGTAAATGTTGCGGCGCTTGAAACCTGATAGTTTCCGGTTCTGGACCAGGTCAATTTACGGGGAGCTACCTGGGCCTGTACTGCTGCAGCAGTAATGATGAATGCGAGTGTGAAGTAAACCTTTCTCATTGTGTTCAGTTTTTATAAATGAATAATAGTAAGCGATAAACTGATCACAGGTATAAATGGACCCAAAGGTTTTATCAGGAAGAAGGATCGGAAAAAAACTGTTTTTCAGGAATGGCGGAGCAAGTCCGGGAGGTAATTACAAGAGGATCTTGAGATGGATTGGCTGCCAAAATAATACGCAGTTTGAAAAAATGCAAGTACCCTCTATGAATTTACAAGGGGTTTCCGTTATTTACTCCTGCAAATGAATCAGTTACTCCCGAAATTTTTTGAAAGATTCCCAAAATGAAACAGCGGCACCCGTTTCCGGTATGCCGCTGTTACTATTAAAGCATTAAAACCTGCTTATCTATTGACCAGGAGCTTGATGCTGGTACGTGTACCATTGCTGAACTGGATATCAACCATATAATCGCCAGCAGGCAGGGTGCTCACTTCCAGGGGTACTACTGTAGTACCGGCAGCGGCACGTTTCTGGGCCACCAACTGACCGTTGCGGTTGAATACATTCACACCGAAGGACAGGTATTCGGGATTATCGATCACGATATTGGCAATGCTTACGGCAGGATTGGGATAGATGCCCACTTTGCCTCCGATTGCTGAAGCACGAACGGCTTTAACAGGGGTAAGGCCCACTTTGCCATCCAGGTCCACAATACGAACGCGGTAATAAGCAATGCCTTTCAGGCTGCTGTTATCGGCATAGCTATAGCTGCGGGGTGTGGATGCATTACCGGCAGCTTGTACGCGGCCGATCTCAGTGAATACGGCACCATCGGTGCTTTTTTCAATGGCAAAGAAATCGGTATTGCTTTCCTGCTGGGTTTTCCAGGTCAGGGCCACACCATTTCCTTGTTTAACGGCATCAAAATTCACGAGCACAACGGGCAGGGCGCCAAAGATAAAGCCCTGTGTTTGTGCACCGGCATTAGCTGCAGGAGTAGAGGAAGTTGCCTGTTTGGGACCAGTTACAGTATTATTGGTATTCGTATTGAAGTTGCCTACTTTAACCACACCTCCGATCTGGAATGATTTTGTACGGGTTCCGGAAGTTGTGCCAGCTACGAAAAGGCTACCTCCAGTCTGGATATCATATGAACTTGATGCAGTGATATTGAAATTGATGACCGAATTGCTTGAAGGAATTCCCAGTGTGTATGTCTGCCCACCGGGAGCGCCGAGGCGGATAACGATGTTCGTCAAAGTGATATTCACATTGCCGGTAATACGGATAGAGGCATTGTTGATGTAAAGAATGTCGCCATTAGCAGGAGTAAAGGTCCAGTTTCCTGCATTCAGGAAATTGGCATTGGTAATGTTGTTGGCATTGGTGCTGCCCACCCACGTATTCAACCGCCCTTGGGCGTTTGCTGCCGTAACGCCGGCAACGACGATGATCAGTGTAAAAATAAAATTTCTCATTGTGTCCAGTTTTTATGATTAAAAAAGTAAACGCACGGTACTGCTTCATGAGGTACGGACAACAGATGAAAAGGCGCCGGATCGAGCGCAAGGTTATTTCAGTAAATAGTGGGAATGGAATTACGGAGGATTGGACGGACAGGTTGGGACGGCAAATTAGAAACCCTCCGGCAAAAAGTCAAGTTTTACGCAAAAAATATTAACAAATGTGAAGTTAATTCCGGGTTTCCGGGGAGTTTGTCTCCTCATTTTCCCTGGCAAGTCCCAGTTTTTCAAGGGCTAGGGCTGCAGCGATCTGGCTGGCGTCTTTTTTATTGTAGGCTTTGCCCTGGGCAATAACAGTACCATCCACCACAGCTCCGATGGTGAAGAGGCGGCGGCCGCCTTCCATGCGCTCTTCCAGGGTTTCAAACTCCAGGTTCTTGCCGTTCTTGTTGGCCCAGCCATAGAGCTTGTTCTTATGGTTGATCTCCAGATTCTCCAGATCGTCCATGAAAAGATGCGGCAGGATGATGCTTTTGAGTACCCATTTGCGGGTCTTGTCGTAACCTTTGTCCAGGTAAATGGCGCCTACTACGGCTTCCAGGGTATTGCCGAAGATCTGGCTGACCTTAAGGGAATTATCGAACTTGTTGAAATAGGTGATCTTCTTGAGCCCCATTTTCAGGGCAATTTCATTGAGCTTGTTGCGGTTCACCATCTTGCTGCGCATTTCGGTGAGGAAGCCTTCTTCCTTGTACGGATATTTCTTGAAGAGGAAATCGGCTACAATACCGCTGAGGATGGCATCGCCCAGGTATTCGAGGCGTTCGTTGTTTTCATCGGCTGTATCGCGTACCGAACGGTGGGTGAGCGCAGCTTTGTAGAGGGCGATCTTATCCGGTTTGAAGCCCAGAACATTCTTCAGGTTCTTCTTGAATGCGGCATCACTGCCTTTTCCGGTAAAAAAATCGAGTATTCCCACGAGCAACAAGCTAGTGATTTTTTAGATCAGTAAAAAATTCTGGCAGAAAGGGCAATTGTTACTTGACCCGGATCATCGGCTTATGCAGAGTATTTCTTGACGATCACACAGGCATTATGTCCGCCGAATCCAAAGGTATTACTCAATGCCGCATTCACCGTGCGTTGCTGGGCCTTACCGAAAGTAAAGTTCAGTCTGGGATCCAGTTCGGGATCATCAGTGAAGTGGTTGATGGTGGGCGGTACGATATCATGCTGTACGCTCATCACACAGGCGATCGCTTCGATCACACCGGCGGCACCGAGGCAGTGACCGGTCATGGATTTGGTGGAGCTGATATTCAGCTTATAGGCATTCTCCCCGAATACATCCACTATGGCTTTGGTTTCAGCAATATCGCCGAGCGGTGTGGAGGTACCATGGGTATTGATATAATCAATATCGGAAGCCTGCATGCCGGCATCTTCCAGTGCCGCATACATTACATTTTTGGCGCCCAGTCCCTCGGGATGGGGAGCCGTAATATGGTGGGCATCGGCGGTAGCTCCGGCACCGGCCAGTTCACAATATATTTTGGCACCGCGGCGCAAGGCATGGCCCAGTTCTTCCAGTACAATGGCGCCGGCGCCTTCACCCATTACAAAGCCATCGCGGTCTTTATCGTAAGGGCGGCTGGCCGTTTCGGGAGCATCATTGCGTTCGCTGAGGGCTTTCATCGCGTTGAACCCACCCACACCGGCTTCACTCACCACGCTTTCGGCCCCACCGGTGATGATCACATCGGCTTTACCGAGGCGGATCAGGTTGAAGGCTTCCATCATGGCATTGGTAGAAGAAGCGCAGGCGCTGACTACCGCGAAATTGGGTCCGCGGAAGCCATGGCGCATGGAGATATGTCCGGCGGCAATATCCAGGATCATCTTGGGGATGAAGAAGGGATTGAAGCGGGGTGTACCGTCACCTTTGGCGAAGTTGGTCACTTCTTCCTGGAAGGTGATGAGGCCACCGATACCGCTGGCAAAAACCACACCCACGCGGTCTTTATTGATATCGTCTCCGCTCAGTCGGGCATCCGCCACGGCCTGGTCGCTCACCACGAGGGCGGTCTGGGTGAAGCGGTCGAGCTTACGGGCTTCTTTCCTGTCGAGAAACTGCAGCGGGTCGAAACCTTTCAGTTCGCAGGCGAATTTCGTCTTGAACTTGGAGGCATCAAACAGGGTGATGGGTGCGGCTCCGGATACGCCATTGATCAGGCCATTCCAGTAGTCCTGGAGATTATTTCCTACAGGAGTCAATGCACCAATCCCTGTAACTACAACCCGCTTGGTTTGCATAAAAATCAGTTAAACGGCAATGAAATTATGAAAGAAATCCGCCCAGGCAGCAAAGCTAACGAAGGCGGATCATACCAATATTATTGCTTGCGGAACAGGTCCGTTTCTTACTTAGCGTGTTCTTCTAAGTATGCAATAGCCTGACCTACAGTGGTTATGGTCTCGGCCTGCTCATCAGGAATAGAGATGTTGAACTCTTTTTCAAATTCCATGATCAGTTCTACGGTATCGAGTGAATCGGCACCCAGATCGTTGGTAAAAGAAGCCTCATTGGTAACTTCTGCTTCTTCCACACCTAACTTATCAACAATAATCTTTTTTACTCTTGTTGCGATGTCTGACATTTTTGTAAAGTTTAGTTACGGCTGCAAAAATATGGTATTTGCGATAATACCACCAAAAAGCTGCTTATTAATTGATAATGTGGGTATTTTGAGGGTTTAGAGGGCATTTCCGTGCTTCAGAGCCCCACCTATTTTTTTGGAAGGGCAGGGGTCAAATCAGGTCCGGAATCCTTATATTGCGAGAAGCTAACCCCCGCAGCATCAACTATTATGGCCTTAAAAATCATCGATCACGGCAGTCCCGAGTACCAGCAGATGGTACAGCTCCGTACGGAAGTACTGCGCAAGCCCCTGGGCATGCAGTTCCACCCGGAGGAGTTGGCCGCGGAAAAAGCCAATATACTGATCGGTGCTTTTGAAGAGGAAAAGATCCTGGGCTGCTGCATGATGATCCGGGAAGAAGACCGGGAAGTGCGGTTACGCCAGATGGCGGTACTCAAGAACCTCCAGGGCAAGGGCATTGGCCGCGCCATCCTCCAGTTTGCCGAAAATATCGCCCGCGACAGCGGCTATAAAAAAATCACCATGCATGCCCGTAAGTCGGCTGCCGGCTTCTTCGAAGAGCTGGGGTACAAAGTGTGCAGTGATGAATTCCTCGAGATCGGGATACCGCATTATGAGATGGAGAAACGTTTATAGTCTGGAGCAGGATTTGCAGGATGGAAGGATGGACAGGATTTTGATTTCGTTCCTTTTTGACATTCTATTTCTTTTAATGTCATTCCATTTCTTTTAATGTCATTCCCGCGTAGGCGGGAATCCCATCCCCTCAGAGTATTGTCATTCCTGCGAAGGCAGGAATCCCCTCCGCTTATATGTCTTTTCCCTAAGTAATGTCATTCCCACGAAGGTGGGAATCCCCTCCCCATTAGTCAACCCTCGAATACCACTAACTGGTAGTATAAACAAATACCCGAAGTCCGTAGTTTTCCTAACTTGGTGCAATAATTCCAATTCGATTACTTGCAATCAATTTCGCGCAGCATGACGAAGGCTAAACTTACGCTCTCCCAACTCGAACAATATCTCGCTAAAGCAGCCTGGATCTTAAAAGGCCCGGTGGATGCATCGGATTTTAAAGTGTACATCTTCCCTCTGTTGTTTTTTAAGCGGATCTCGGATGTATATGACGAGGAATACCAGACTGCCCTGAATGAATCGGAGGGTGATGAAAGCTATGCATCCTTACCGGAGTTTCACCGCTTTATGCTGCCCGATGGCTGCCATTGGAAAAATGTACGGGAAACTACAGCTAATGTGGGCCTCGCCATTGAAAAAGCCCTGCGGGGTATTGAACAGGCCAATCAGGAATTTCTCTATGGTATTTTCGGGGATGCGCAGTGGAGTAACAAGAATAAGCTCTCCGACCGCCTGCTGATCGACCTGATCGAACATTTTTCGCAATACAATTTGTCGAACAGCCAGGTGGATCCGGATCTGTTGGGACAATCCTACGAATACCTCATCAAACATTTTGCGGATCTCACCAATAAGAAAGCCGGTGAATTCTATACGCCCCGCTCTGTCGTGCATTTGTTAGGATTGATCCTTGATCCGCATGAAGGCGAAACCATTTACGACCCGGCCTGTGGTACAGGGGGGATGCTCCTGGAATGTGTGGCACACTTAAAAGATAATAAAGAGGATTACCGCACCCTGAAACTCTATGGTCAGGAAAAAAACCTGACCTCCAGCTCCATTGCCCGGATGAATATGTTCCTGCACGGTATTGAGGATTTCCAGATCGTACGGGGAGATACCTTGCGCAATCCCGCTTTTTTTGAAGGCGATCACCTGAAAACCTTCGATTGCGTGATTGCCAATCCGCCTTTTTCCCTGAAAGAATGGGGCGCTGAAAACTGGGCTAACGATCCCTTTGGCAGAAATATCGCCGGCGTGCCTCCTCAGGGCAATGGCGATATGGCCTGGGTGCAGCACATGATCAGGTCTATGAACAGTACCGGCCGCATGACCGTGGTATTACCCCATGGCGCCCTCTTTCGTAAAGGAGCGGAAGGACGGATCCGGGAAGCGCTGATTCAGCAGGATATGCTGGAAGCAGTGATTGGCTTAGGTCCTAATATCTTTTATGGTACCCAGCTGGCCGCCTGCGTAATGGTATTCCGCCAAAACAAAGAAGCCGCCAAAAAAGGGAAGGTAGTATTCATTGATGCTTCAGAACAGATTCGCGTAGGGCGGGCACAGAACTTCCTGGAACCCGCACATGTAAACCAGATCTTTTCCTGGTACCAGGCTTCCGCCAACGTTACGAACTATGTGAAAGTGGCCTCGCTGGAGGAGATCCGGGAAAATGATTTCAACCTGAATATTCCGCTTTATGTTGAAAAGCTGATCGAAGACGATTTACCTAGCGTGGAAACCGCCCTCTCCGACCTGAAAAAAGCCTGGGAAGCCAGCCTGCAGGCAGAAGAGCAATTCAAGAAAATTCTGAAAAATTATATCTGATTGCATATAATTTATATAATTATTTCGTAATTATATTTAATTGCATATAATTCGAACATAATTCGTACTTTTATATGCATAAACATATAAAATGAGCGAATTATCCGAATTTGTAAAGACCCGGAGAAAGCAACTGGACCTCACGCAGGAAGAATTTGCAGAAAAGGCCGGTGTAGCCCTGACGGTGATCCGAAAGATCGAACAAGGCAAGGAAAACCTGAGCCTTTCGAAAGTCAATCAGGTACTGCTGCTCTTTGGCCATGTGCTGGGCCCGTTAAAATGGAACGATGCGACAAGGAATCATTAAATACAACAATATACCTGCGGGACTTCTCACAGAAGAAGACAATGGGCAATACCTGTTTGTGTATGACGATGCCTATATACAAAGCTATCCGGACCAATTCATCTGTTTTCAAATGCCCGTCAATAAGCATCCCTACCGGAGCAGAACCCTGTTCCCTTTCTTCGATGGACTGATACCGGAAGGCTGGCTGTTGAATATTGCCGCGGAAAGCTGGAAGATCAACCGGAACGACCGTATGGGGCTGCTGCTGGCCTGTTGCCAGAATGCCATCGGTGCCGTAAGTGTTCACCCTGTAAATCCGAATGCCGGTGGCTAATTGTCTGTATTGCTATAAGGAACTGGATGAGCAGCAGGTGGACTATCACCCGAAGTGCGCCAAAGCCTTCTTTGGTACAACCCATGCACCCGTACTACCCTACCGGCTCACCGAAATGGAACAACTGGCCAAAGAAGCCGCTGCACTTTCGATCAGTGTGCCCGGGGTACAACCGAAATTATCATTGGGATGGATAAAAGAGGCGTTGAAAAACGGGCAGCAGGGCCGGCTGACCATCATGGATGCCCTGGATGGCCATTATATCTTAAAGCCCCAGAACCCAGACTATCCGCAAATGCCGGAAAACGAGCACCTGTCGATGAAACTGGCTGAATTATTCCGGATAGCCATTGTACCGGTCAATCTCATCCGGTTGCAATCCGGGGAGTTATGCTTCCTGACCAAACGGATTGACCGGAATGAAGACGGTTCCAAAAACCACATGATAGATTTTCATCAAATCATGGAGACGGATGACAAATACAAAGGAACCATGGAACAGGTCGGCAAAAAAATCGGTGAGCTGTCGGTCAACACCCTGCTCGACAAACTGCGCTTTTTCGAATCAACGGTCTTTAACTATTGTATCGGGAACAACGATATGCACCTGAAAAACTATTCGATGTTCCTCTCCGGCACAGGCTGGGTGCTTTCGCCCTTTTACGACCTGATCAATGCAAAAATGATTTTACCAAACGATAAGGAAGACCTGGCCCTCCTGCTGGGCGGCAAAAAAGAAAACTTCACCAAAAGCTATTTCAACCGCTTTGGAGCCGTATTAAAATTAAATGAGAAACAAATCAATGCCGTGTATAAACGGTTGCAGAAATGGTTACCAGAAGCGATGGAACTGGTAACCCGCTCCTTCCTAAGACCCGACCGGCAAAATGACTATATAAAACTGATTGCAGCGCGCGTAAACCTCTTTATTGCATGACCCAACAACAACTCGAAAAATACCTCTGGGGGGCAGCCACCCTGTTGCGCGGCACAATTGATGCCGGTGATTACAAGCAGTACATCTTCCCCCTGCTATTCTACAAACGCATCTGCGATGTGTATGATGAGGAATTTGAAAAAGCGCTGAAAGAAAGTGACGGGGATATGGAATATGCGGCTTTTGCCGAACACCACCATTTCCAGGTGCCGGAAAAAGCGCATTGGAACCGGGTGCGGGAAACCACCACCAATGTGGGTATGGCCTTGCAGGAAGCCATGCGGACCATTGAAAAAGCCAACCCGGATACCTTATACGGCATATTCGGGGATGCCAGCTGGACCAATAAAGACCGACTAAGCGATGAAACCCTGACCAACCTCATTGAACATTATTCCCAGCATAAACTCAATCTGAGTACGGTTGCCGATGATAAACTGGGCAATGCCTATGAGTACCTGATCAAGGAATTTGCAGACGACAGCGGCCATACCGCAGCAGAGTTTTATACCAACCGAACAGTGGTCAAGCTCATGACCCTGATTATGGATCCACAACCCGGAGAAAGCGTGTACGATCCCACTTGTGGCTCGGGCGGACTGCTGCTCAACTGCGCCCTGCACCTGAAAGAAGAAGGCAAGGAATACCGTACGCTCAAACTCTATGGACAGGAGATCAACCTGCTGACCTCGGCCATTGCCCGCATGAACATGTTCATGCACGGTATTGAAGAGTTCAGTATTGTGCGGGGCGATACCCTGGCCAACCCGGCATTTCTGCATAACGATGCCCTCAAAACCTTCAATGTGATCCTGGCCAATCCGCCTTACAGCATCAAGGCCTGGGACCAGAAAAGTTTTGCCAACGATCCTTACGGCCGCAATATTTGGGGCCTGCCGCCACAGGGTTGCGCAGATTATGCTTTTCAGCAACATATCCAGAAGAGCCTGGACCCGAAAAACGGGCGTTCCATTTCCCTATGGCCACATGGGGTGCTATTCCGGGACAGCGAAGCGGAAATGCGGCGGAAAATGATTGAAGAGGATCTGGTCGAATGTGTGATTGGCCTGGGGCCAAACCTGTTTTACAACTCTCCCATGGAAGCTTGTTTGTTGATTACGAAAACAAATAAGGAAGCCCGGAAGAAAGGGAAGATACTATTCATCAATGCGGTAAATGAAGTAAGGCAGGAAAAAACCATGGCCTTCCTTGAAGCAAAACATATAGAGAAAATATTTGGGGCCTACCAAAAGTTTGAAAGTGAAGAACATTTTGCCGCACTCAAAACTATTGATGAAGTGCTGTCCAATAAAGGAAACATGACGCTCAGTCTTTATGTACAGCCCAAAAAACATAGCGACAATCCTGTATTGCCCTTTTCAGAAGCGTTTGAAAACTGGGAGGAATCCGGGAAAATGCTTCAATCGTCAATGAATGAATTATTTAAAATCCTGGAAACCCGATGAAAGCAACTGCAAACACCATATTAAAAATAGATAAAACCGAATGGACACCCGTAAAATTCGGTGAGGTGGTTTTTGAACCTAAGGAAACGGCCAAAGATATCCACCATGAAGGCATTGAACATGTGGTTGGCTTAGAGCATATAGAACCTGAAAATATTCATCTTACCCGCTCCGATAAGCCTGAGGAAGGCACTACATTTTCCAAAAAGTTCAAAAAAGGGGATGTACTTTTTGGCAGAAGGCGTGCCTATCTGAAGAAAGCAGCATTGGCTGATTTTGATGGGATTTGTTCGGGAGACATCACCGTATTCAGAGCAAAGAAAAACTTACTGCCTGCTCTTTTACCCTTTATTGTTAACAATGAAAAGTTCTTTGATTATGCAGTGAAACACTCTGCAGGCGGACTATCTCCAAGGGTGAAATTTAAAGACCTGGCCAACTACGAATTCCTCCTCCCCCCCAAAGACCAGCAAGCCCAACTGGCCGAACTGCTTTGGGCGACGGATAAGGTGATTGAGAGGGAGAATATTTTATTAGCTGAATTAAATAAATTGAACAATGCTGGAATAGAAGATTTAGCCGAAGGCAAGTCAGAAATAATTAAAAATAATGACACTTTCAAAATCATAAAAAATAATTCGACAAAGAAAAAATGGAAATATTTTTCAATTGATGAATTGTGCCACAAAGTCACAGATGGAGAGCATTTATCTCCTAAATTCTTGGAATTTGGAAAGCCAATTTTGTCTGCTAAAGACATCAGAGATAATGATATCCAAATCGAAAATGCAAACTATATTTCCGAGGAAGCATTTACTATTTCACGAAAGAGATGCAACCCCGATTTTAATGACGTATTAATTGTAAGTAGGGGAGCTACAATAGGTAGAACAACAGTAAATAAACTAGAGACTCCATTTGCTTTAATGGGAAGTGTAATACTTTTGAAGCCGAATGATCTAATTTTAGGAGAATATCTTTGCATGGCTATAAGACGAAAAAATTTTCAACAAAGACTATTAGCAATTTCTGGATCTACTGCTCAACAAGCTATTTACTTAGCTGATATAAAGAAAAGCAATCTACAAATACCTGAAAAAAGTTACCAAAAAGTAGTAGTTGATTTTTTGGGGGGAATAACGGAGATAATTTCACATATGAAAGAGAAGAATACATTTTCCAAATCCCTCCAAAAATCCCTTATCAACCAAATCTTCTAGCCATGGCCTTTAACGAACTCAACAGCGTAGAGCATTATATCATCCACCAGCTGAGTGGGGTGAACCTGAATGCTGCCGGGGTGCAGGAGGGTAAAGCGGGCTATGGAGCGGCATGGGTGTATAAAACGGCCAGTGAAATCCCCCGGGGAGTGAATGAAGTACTGGTGGAAGCGGAGCTGAAAGCAGCCCTGATCCGGCTCAATCCGGAGATCAGTCAAAACCCCGCCCTGGCCGATGAAGTGATCTATAAACTGCGGGCCGTATTCCTGGCTGTGAACCAGGTGGGCCTGGTGAAAACCAATGAGGAATGTTTCAAATGGCTGACCGGCGAAAAGACCATGCCCTTCGGCGAGAACAACCGCCATGTACCGGTACGCCTGATCGATTTTGAAGTGCTGACCAATAATACTTACGTCATCACCAACCAGTACCGCATCCACCACCGCGAAACCAAGATACCCGATATTGTACTGCTCATCAATGGCATTCCGGTGGTGGTGGGGGAAGCCAAAACGCCGATTCGCCCCTCCGTGAGCTGGCTGGATGGCGCGCACGAGATCCATGATATTTATGAGAACAGCGTACCGCAGCTTTTTGTGCCCAATATCCTCTCCTTCGCCACCGAGGGCAAGGAATTGTATTATGGCGCCATCCGCAGTCCCCTGGAATACTGGGCCCCCTGGCGCCTGGAAAACGATGATGATGCCCTGGCCAAGCGGCTGGGATTGGCGGAGATCGGCAAAGAGCTCGCTGATCTGTTGCATCCCGCCCGCTTGCTCGATATCCTGCAAAACTTCTCCCTTTTTACCACCGATAAAAAGAAACGCAGCATCAAAGTGATCCCCCGCTTTCAGCAATACGAGGGCGCGAATAAAATTGTGGAACGGGTACTGGAAGGCCGGGTGAAAAAAGGCCTGATCTGGCATTTCCAGGGTTCGGGTAAATCCCTGCTCATGGTATATGCTGCGCAGAAACTGCGCCGGGCCAGAGAGCTGAAAAGTCCTACCGTTATTGTACTGGTCGACCGCACCGACCTCGATACCCAGATCAGCAGCACCTTCAATGCCGCCGATATTCCCAATGTGGAAACCACCGACAGCATCAGTGTATTGCAGACCCTGCTGGAGCGGGATACCCGCAAGATCATCATCTCCATGATCCATAAGTTCAGGGATGCAAAGCCCAATATGAATACCCGCGACAATATCATTGTGCTGGTAGACGAGGCCCACCGTACCCAGGAAGGGGATCTGGGCCGGCAGATGCGGGCGGCACTGCCCAATGCCTTCTTATTCGGTCTTACGGGTACCCCCGTGAACAAAGCCGATAAAAATACTTTCTGGGCCTTCGGTGCAGAAGAGGATGCCGGAGGGTATATGTCGCGCTACACTTTTCAGGATTCGATCCGCGATAATGCCACCCTGCCCCTGCATTTTGAACCCCGCCTGGTGGATGTACATGTAGACAAAGAGACCATCGACAAAGCCTTTGCCGCTTTCAAGGAAGAAGCTGCGCTCACTGATGAAGAAGCGGATGCCCTCAACCAGAAATCGGCGCGGATGGCAGCCTTTCTAAAATCGCCGGAGCGGGTAGCGAGAATTGTAGAAGATATTGCGAAACATTTTACCGAAAAAGTAGCGCCCCATGGCCTCAAAGCCATGATTGTGACGCCCGACCGCTTTGGCTGTGTACAATACAAGGAAG
This sequence comes from Chitinophagaceae bacterium, assembly GCA_044220945.1. Taxonomy (GTDB): domain Bacteria; phylum Bacteroidota; class Bacteroidia; order Chitinophagales; family Chitinophagaceae; genus Endoryza. The sequence continues at coordinate 168,883 of JBGAQC010000002.1, forward strand.
AACTGGATAAGTATTTTCCGACGGAGGCCAGTGCCGTGGTGATCTCCACTACAGCCAATGACCCCCTCGAATTCAAGCAGCGATGGGGCATAGACAAAAGCAAGCAGGAGAAGATCGTGGATGAATTCAATGATGCCCAGACGGACCTGAAATTCATCATTGTGACCGCCAAACTCCTGACCGGTTTTGATGCGCCCATTTTGCAGACGATGTATCTGGACAAGTCGCTGAAAGACCATACGCTTTTGCAGGCCATCTGCCGGACCAACCGCCTGTATCCGCAAAAATCCTTTGGACGCATTGTGGACTATTTTGGCGTATTTGACGATGCCGCCAAAGCCCTGCAGTTCGATGAGGAAACCGTGAAGAAAGTCATTTCCAACCTGTCTGAATTGCGCGGCAAACTGCCCGATGCCCTGCAAGCAACATTGGCCCATTTTGCGGGTGTAGACAGAACCCTGGGCGGCTTTGAAGGCCTGGAAGCGGCGCAGAATGCAATAAATACCGATGAAAAAAAAGATGCGTTTGCCCGCGATTATAAATATTTATCCAAAATCTGGGAATCCCTTTCACCCGATAATATCCTCGACCTCTATAATGCCGACTACAAATGGCTATCGCAGGTCTTTGAATCCGTACGACCCGCGGCCGACAATATCGGGAAGCTCCTGTGGTTTTCTTTAGGGGCGCAAACCACCAAACTGATCCATGAAAATATACATGTAGGAGCCGTGCATCAGCTGGATGAATTTGTACTGGATGCTGATGTCATTGAGGAGATCTTCAACAACCCTGACCCCAAGAATGCCAAAAAGCTGGAAAAAATCCTCATCAAGCGTTTTCAGCGTCATGCCGGCAACCCGCAATTCAAGAAACTCAGCGAGCGGCTGGAAGAATTACGAAACAAAGCCGAACAGGGCCTGATCAGTTCCATTGAGTTTGTGAAAGAACTCTGCAAACTGGCCAAGGAAACCGTACAGGCAGAAAAGGAGCTGGAAGCTCTGATCAAAGAAAAAACCCCGCAAGCTGCACTTACCGAATTATTCCTCGAACTAAAAACCGACCAGACACCCGCCGTAGTTGAGCGTATCGTCACCGATATCGATGCTATTGTGCGTGTGGTGCGCTTTCCGGGCTGGCAATTGTCTGTTTCCGGCGAAAGGGAAGTACAAAGTTCCCTGCGCAAAATTTTATGGGCCAAGTATAAGATCAAGGACCAGGTATTGTTTGACCGGGCGTATGCGTATATCAAGGAGTATTATTGATCGGCAAAAACAAGTAGCAAAAATCCTGTTCATCCTGTAATCCTGTTCATCCTGTAATCCTGTAAATCCTGATGCAGACAATTATACGCAATGCCCCTCCTCACCCGTCCGGAGCAGGATTTGCAGGATGGAAGGATGGACAGGATTTTGATTTCCTAAGTTTGAGGATGCCCAATATTATAAAGTTGCCGGATCAGCAATTAACTCTTTTTTTGTGGAGTTCAGGATCATACCGCGGGTTAAAGATTTTTTTGAATTGCAGGCTCCTGGATCCGAAATTGATCAGTAATCCAATGGGAAAATTATACATCACCACATAGTTTTTCGCCTGAGCCAGATGTACGTCTTCAAGGCTGATCACAGCCTTCAGTTCAACAATTACCTTGTTTTCCACCAGAAAATCCGCCCGGCGGGTTCCTACTTTGATTCCATCATAATAAATATCCTGTTCAATCTCTCGACCAAACAACAAGCCGGCACGATCCAGTTCTATTGCCAGACACCTTTGATAAATAAACTCCTGAAACCCATTACCCAGCGTATTGTGCACTTTCATGGCACACCCATTTATGGTATACGTGAGTTCATCCAGCGTCATACACTTCTTTATACAAATCTCAGTTATGTATACAGGTGAACCAACCGTTAACCGATTGCAAGCAGTATAGAACAACCACAACTATTTTCAGTAACAGAAATCCCGTCCATCCTCCCATCCTGCAAATCCTGCTCCAGACAAAAGTTACGCAACGCCACCTACTTCACCACCGCTCTATGCATATGCTCCAGGAACCTTAGCATCTCCTGCATATTCTTCATATGATCCACCACGAGCAAAAAGAGTTTACCGGTCTGTTTTAACCGGGCTTTGTTGGTACCTGTTTGCAGGTAGCCGAGGATGTTATGGAAGAGCTCCGATTCAAAATAGGGGGAGTCGGGCCGGTTGATAAAGAAGCACTTGAGGGTGTCATCACGCACCAGCATCTTTTCAAAGCCCAGCTCCACGGCAAGTCGACGGGCACGTACGGTATCAAAGAGGTCGGTCACCTGCTGGGGAATGGGACCAAACCGGTCGCGCAATTCCTGGTAGAACTGCTGCAGGCTCTCTTCGGTTTCACAATCATCGAGACGGGTATAGAGTGACAAACGCTCGGCAATGCTTTCCACATAAGAATCGGGAATGAGGATCTCCCAATCGGTATCGATCGTACAATCCTGCACAAAATCATCCTGCTTCGAGATCTCTTCCTTGAACAGGTTGCGGAATTCGGTCCGCTTGAGCTCGCGGATGGCTTCATCCAGGATCTTCTGGTACATCTCAAAGCCGATCTCGGCCATGAATCCACTCTGCTCCCCACCCAGCATATTGCCCGCACCCCTGATATCGAGGTCGCGCATGGCGATCTGGAAGCCACTGCCCAGTTCACTGTGCTGCTCCAGGGTCTGTAAGCGCTTACGCGAATCCGTTGGCAGGGTGCTCATCGGCGGTGCCAGCAGGTAACAGAAGGCTTTTTTATTACTGCGCCCTACCCTGCCCCGCAACTGGTGCAGGTCGCTCAGGCCGAACTGGTGGGCATTGTTGACAATGATGGTATTGACATTCGGGATGTCGACCCCGCTCTCCACGATATTGGTGCAGACCAGCACATCATATTTACGGTCGATGAAATCGAGGATCCGCTCTTCCAGTTCATGGCCCTCCATCTGTCCATGGGCAAAGCCCACACTCAGGTCGGGACATAATCCCCGGATCAATGCCGCCATTTCCGGCAGGCTTTGCACCCGGTTATGGATAAAGAAGACCTGTCCGCCACGCTCGGTCTCAAAATAAACCGCATCGCGGATGAAATCTTCCTGGAATACCGCCACTTCCGTCTGGATCGGTTGCCGGTTCGGTGGCGGGGTATTGATAATGCTGAGGTCGCGCGCACCCATCAGGCTGAACTGCAGCGTACGCGGAATGGGCGTGGCGGTCAGTGTGAGACAGTCCACATTCGTTCGCAAGGTCTTGATCTTCTCTTTATGCGCCACACCGAATTTCTGCTCCTCGTCGATGATCAGGATGCCGAGATCTTTGAACTTGACATCTTTGCCAAGAATGGCATGCGTTCCGATAATGATATCGATCTTGCCTTCTTCCAGTTTCTTCAGGGTTTCTTTTTTCTCTTTGGAGGATTTGAAGCGGTTGACAAAATCGACCGTAACCGGAAAATCCTTGAGCCGGTCTTTGAAGGTTTTATAGTGCTGGAACGCGAGAATGGTAGTGGGCACCAGTACAGCCGCCTGTTTGCCATCCACACAGGCTTTGAATGCAGCACGCACCGCCACTTCCGTTTTACCAAAGCCTACATCACCGCAAACCAGGCGGTCCATCGGCGATGGGGATTCCATATCCTTCTTCACATCGGCAGTAGCCTTGCTCTGGTCGGGCGTATCCTCATATATAAAGGAGGCTTCCAACTCCGTCTGCATATAGTTATCCGGCGTATAAGCAAAGCCCTGCTGAGCCTTGCGTTGCGCATAGAGTTTGATGAGGTCGAAAGCGATCTCCTTGACCTTGGTCTTGGTTTTCTCTTTCAGCTTATTCCAGGTATCGCTGCCCAGCTTGTTCACTTTGGGCACCGTGCCTTCCTTGCCGGTGTACTTCGAGATCTTGTGCAGGGAGTTGATGTTCACATACAGGATATCCGAATCCTTGTAGATGATGCGTACCGCTTCCTGCAATGTGCCGTTCACTTCCATTTTCTGCAGGCCGCTGAATACCCCTACTCCATGGTCGATATGGGTTACATAATCCCCAGGCTGCAGTTCGCGGAGGGTACGCAGGGTGAGTGCCTTGTTTTTATTATAAGCCTGCTTGACTTTATATTTATGATAGCGCTGGAAGATCTGGTGGTCGGTATAACAGACCAGTTTCAGGTCTTCATCAATAAATCCTTCATGGATCGATACCGGCACAGGCGTAAAAGGGATCTCGGCTTTGAGGTCCTGGAAAATCGTATAGAGCCGTTCCAGCTGCCGGGCATTATCAGCAAACAGATAAATGCTGAAGCCCTTGGTATGCCAGCTCTTCAGGTCGCGGATCAGCAGATCGAACTGCCGGTTGAAGGAGGGCTGTGACCGGGTGGTGAACGCGATCTCAAAGGCCCCGGGGTCTTCTCCTGCGCCATAGGTGATGGTGGACGCCGCTTTCAGGAAAGCACTTACTGCGGCAGTATCCACAAAATCGGCTGCGCTGAACTCGCCTTTATACAGGGCATCTTCCTCTTCGCGGTCTTTTGGCTTCTCCTGCTGTTTGATCTGTTCACGGAGTTCGAGGAACAAGTTCAGGTCCTCCCACTGCTGGTCGATTTTCTCCAGTGTGAAGGCCTTATCATAAAACCAGTACAGGGTATTTTCCGGAAGGAATTCGAAGAGCGAGGTTTTTTCTCCGGTTTCGAACTGGGTCTCCACATTGGGAATGATGTTTACCTGCAGCAGCTTCCGTTCGCTGAGCTGGGTCTCCGGATCCACGATACGGATGGAGTCGACATCATTACCAAATAATTCCACCCGGTACGGTTTTTCATTACCGTAGGAATAGATATCGAGAATACCACCGCGAAGGGCGAACTGTCCGGGTTCGTAAACAAAGTCGGTACGCTCAAATCCATAGCCCACCAGTTTTTCCATCAGGCCGTTCACATCGAGTACATCGCCCGACTTGATGCGGATGATATTGCTGGAGAGCGCCGTAGGGATCACGACTTTTTCAAACAAGGCTTCAGGATAGGTGATCAGTGCACCGGCCCGTTCCCCGGTGGGCGAGGCGAAACGGGTCAACGCTTCTGTCCGCAGCATCACATGGGAGGGATTCAGCAGGCGGAAGTTTTTCCGGTTCTTGAAGGAAGACGGGAAATAATGGATATTCAGGGCTTCGGTGAGGTTTTCCACGGAATTGTGGAAATAGGCCGCTGTTTCTGCATCTTCACAAACCACCACATGATTCCAGTTGCGGCAATGTTCATGAAGGTATATACTGCTGAAAACCAGTGCGGGGGCGCTGCCGAAAAGATGGGTCAGCTGCAGCTGCTGCGGTTGGGCAAAAGAGAGCCTGTCCGCCACTTGAAAAAGGCGGGGGGATTGTTGATACTGCTCCAGCAACAGCTTCAGGTTCATAACGCGGACGCAAAGGTAAATATATTCTTAAAAATCAGGGCTTCAGGCAAACCTTTTTACCCGGAAAACGTATTTTTAAAATGACGCACAACCATGATATTCAGGCTTCAACATTCGCTTGAAGGGTATGTGTAAAAAGCTTAATTTGCTTTGCCCGATTTCTTACATTCTAAATTGGCTCCATGAAAAAGAAGTTACTTGGACTGCTCTCCCTTACTGCCCTTGCTGCAGGTACCTGGTTTGCCGTGCAGCACCGTCGCCCTGAAGCTGAAAATGAGCTGCGCCTGATGCAGTTTGACAATGAAGAGGGAGAACTGTCTAAAGAAGAGCGTGCCCTCTTTACCCGCAAGCGCTGGGAACATGAACAGCAGATGCTGAAGAACCCGCTTACTGGTGAAATTCCCCTGAATATCCGGCAGACCGAAATGGCCCTGGCCCGTTCGATGCCCACCCGGGAGTCTATCATGAACGGACCGCTGGGAGCCGACAACCTCTATACCTATCTGCCGGCCGGCCCTGACAATATCGGTGGCCGCACCCGTGCTGTAGCCTACGACAAACGTTATAACGGCACTTCCAATAAAGTGATCATTGCCGGATCAGTGAGTGGCGGTATCATGCGCTCCACTGATGGCGGTACCACCTGGACCAGAACCAGTCCCGACGACGATATCCATAACCTGGTATCTCTCGCACAGGACCCCCGTGCCGGATTTGAAGATACCTGGTATGCCGGTGGTGGTGAACCCATTGCCAACTCGGCCAGTGGGCCCGGTGCGTTTTATCTCGGCTATGGCGTTTGGAAATCGATCAATAATGGGGCAACCTGGACCCGTCTTACCCGCACGGTAACCGATATTACCGGCGCCACACTGGGTGGCGGTGCACTGGAAGCGTTCGACAATCCACTCGATATGTGCCACCGCATAGCGGTGAATCCGGTAAACGGCCATGTGTATGTGGCTGCCCACCGCCGTATTATACGTTCTACCGATGGTGGTGTAACCTGGAATGTGATCTTCACCGGAACCACTGGTGCCTGTTCAGATAATGGACAGACCGATGTGGTGATCACCAATACCGGTAAAGTATATATCGCCATCAATGGTGGCAACCCCGATTCCGGTATCCGCGGTATCTGGACCTCCGCAACAGGAAATGCCAACAGTTTCACCCGCATAGCCGGCGGCTCCACACTGGGTACCGACTCTGTGGCCAACTGGAGAGCCAACTCGTATGTGCCCAGCCAGTTCTGCAGCGGCACTTTTATCAGCAGACGTATTGTAATGGCGCTGGCGCCTTCCAATAACAATATCCTCTACGTTACGTATGAAAACGGAGATGATCAGTCCAGCGCCTCTTCCAAAACAGAAGCCGACCTTTACAAGCTGGATGCCACCAGTGGCAATGTATGGACCAACCTCTCCGCCAATGTACCCGATTTCCCCGGACAGCTGGATGGTGTGGACCCCTTCCATATCCAGGAAGGCTATGACCTGATGGTTGCGGTGAAACCCAATGACCCGAATACGGTTTTCCTCGGTGGTGTCAACCTGTTCCGTTCCACCAATGGTTTCAGTTCAGCTGTTAATACCAGCTGGATCGGTGGTTACGGTATCAGTTTTGCCAGCGGACTGAATATCTACGGCAGCAAAACCAACCCCAATGATTTCTCCCTCTGGAGTCACCCCGATATGCATGCGTTGGTCTTTAACCCTTCAGATCCCAATGAGGCGATCTGTGCCAATGATGGGGGTATCCAGATCACTGCCAATATCATGGGTACAACTGCGGGTGACGAGCCCGTACTCTGGGAAGTGGTTCCCGAATACCAGACCATCCAGTATTATCATGTAGCCATGGACCCCGGTGCCGGCCGTTTCAACTTTATCGGCGGTGCGCAGGATAATGGTACCCGCTACCGCGATGGTTCCGGCCTGATCGGACCCAGCCCCGGCAACTCTCACTACCGCATTCTCAGTGGTGATGGTGGTATGGCGCAAGTTGCAAAAGTGAATGGCAGTACACAGGACATCTACGGCTCCACACAATTCGGCAACATCATCAAAGGCACTTTATCTGCAGGCAGTCTCACCGGCGGCTCGATACGTCCCAGCGGACTAACCGCCACTCCGGGCCTGTCCAACGCTTATGGTGATTTTGTTACGTATTACAAACTGGATTTTGACAACAACTCCGACCTGTATTACGTAAACTTCAACCGCCTCTTCCGTAGCACCAACGCCACCTCCACCTATACATCCATTACCTGGACGGAACTGACTGGTGTAAGCAGTTCGATCAATCCGGCCGGCGGCACCAATGTATCCATCAGTGCGCTGGAAATGAGCCGTGGGGATTATAATACCGGACATGCCTTGTATATCGGCACCACCGATGGCCGTGTATTCCGGTTGAATGACCCGCGCAATGCTGGTGCCGGTGTCAGCCCGGTGAATATCACGCCTTCTTCCCCCGTGATGAATGGTTATGTATCTGATATCGCGGTAAATCCGAATGATGATGCCGAGATCATGGTAACCGTTTCCAACTATGGTGTAACCAGTGTGTTCTGGACCAAAACGGCTAAATCAGCCAATCCCACCTGGTATTCCGCAGAAGGCACCATGCCAACACCTTCTTTCCGGAGCTGTATGATCGTAGTGAAAAAAGATGCGTCCAATAATCCGGTAACAGAATATTTTGTCGGCACTTCCATGGGTCTCTACAGTGCAGTGAACGTAGGCACTACCTTGCTGGGCGGCGGTACGGTGAACTGGGTGCGCGAAGGTGGCAGTGTCCTGAATTTTGCAGTGGTCACTTCACTCGATTATCGTCCACAGGATAACTACCTGCTGGTAGGCACACACGGCAATGGCATGTACTATGCCCAGACCGGCACACCTGATTTCCGTCCGAGTACAGGGCCCACTCCGGTGATCGATCCGGTTCGCAACGATAAAAACTTTATCCAGCGGGCATACCCCACTGTTGTGAGTGACCAGATCTTCTACCAGACCGGCAACATGTTCACCGTAAAAAAACTCACTGTACAATTGTATAATTCCAATGGACAGTTGGTATCCCGCAAGGAAACCGGCTATACCAGCGGAACGGTTGACATGCGCGCCATGAGTAAAGGAACGTATATACTGACGATCACCAGTGAAGACCGAAAGCAGCAGTTTGTGCAGAAGCTGGTGAAGAGATAGTAGCCAGTAGTCTGTAGCCAGTAGCCAGAAGAGGAGAAAGGAGAAAGAATTTGGTAGTTCAGAAATTTTCATAAATTGCGGCAACGATTGTTTGCCATTCAGGCAACTTACTAAGAGAGCCGGTGCAATAAGCCGGCTCTTTTTTTATTGGGTTTCGTATCCGAATTTTGACTAAACCACACTTCATGCTACAACCCTGGCAAACCGGAAAACTGATCCGCATACTGGATGAAACACCGCAGACCCGGCGTTTCTGGATAGAAGTGCAGGACAGTACGGTATTCACCTTTTCACCCGGACAGTTTGTTACGATCGACCTGCCGATCCATGAGCGGCCCAATAAACGGCTGCGGAGTTATTCCATTGCCAGCGGACCGGCACAGCATAATGTTTTTGAGCTGGTGATCGTTCGCCTGCAGGATGGCGCCGGCACCCGCTATCTTTTTGAAGAATGTGTTCCCGGAACCGAACTGCGTTTCCGTGGTCCGCAAGGTGTATTCACGCTGCAGGAACCATTGGACCGTGATACTTTTTTCATCTGCACCGGAACCGGTGTGGCGCCTTTCCGGAGCATGTTACAATATATAGCACTCCACAAAATACCCCATAAGCGGATCGACCTGATATTCGGGAGCCGTACACAGGAAGACCTGCTGTACCGGGATGAGTTTCGGGCACTGGAACAGGAACTGGAAGGATTCCGCTATCATCCGGTATTATCCCGGGAAGACTGGGCTGGAGAGAAGGGCTATGTGCATGGCGTATACCAGCGGCTGTTACAGGAAAGGAGTGCCGGTGCAGAGGGGCTGTATCCGGCCCGTTTCTACCTCTGTGGCTGGAGGAATATGATTGATGAAGCCAAGACTACCCTGCAGGCAGCTGGCTATACGAAACACGATATTATCCAGGAAATTTACGGGTAAGGCGATCAGCGCTTGGTTCCGGCTGCATCTGCAACAGCGGCGGTGCGCTCTTCTTTTGCCGACTTGATCGAGATCACCGGAATGGAAGGGGTTTCCAGTTGCTTCAGTAATTCAATCTTTTCTTTCTGCAATTTCAGGATTTCTGCATGGTTGCGCAGCATTTCCTGCTCTAAATGATTGATTTTCTTGCGATAAGATTTTATTTTGCCTGTTTTGAGCAGATAACCGGTAAGCAGTGCCACTACAAAAACCGCAGGATAAAGCAAAAGGTCCATAGACAGACTGATTCAAGCTGTTTAATAAAATGGCCTTTCCGGATATGAATTCTTCGGCGTAAAGGTATACAACCCAAACTTAATAAGCAATCTGATCTTCAATAAATTTCACCAGGTTGTCGATCGGAATCCGTTCCTGCTGCATGCTGTCGCGGTGACGGATCGTTACCGTATTATCTTCCTTGGTCTGGTGATCTACTGTAATAGCAAAGGGCGTTCCGATGGCATCCATACGGCGGTAGCGTTTACCGATCGCATCTTTCTCCTCATAAAAACAGCGGAATTTCTTCTTGCAGGTATCCAGGATTCCACGGGCAATTTCGGGTAATCCATCCTTTTTGGTCAGCGGGAAAATGGCCAGCTTGATGGGTGCCAGTTTGGGCGGGAATTTCAGTACCACCCTGCTGTCGGGCTTTTCAGGTGTACTTAGATCCTGCTCTTCATAGGCTTCACTTAGTACCATCAGCACCGTACGGTCGAGACCAATCGAAGTTTCGATGACATAGGGCACATAGTTCTGGTTGATCTCTGTATCGAAGTACTGGATCTTCTTCTTGCTGTATTGCTGGTGCTGGCTGAGGTCAAAATCACCACGGGAGTGGATGCCTTCCACTTCCTTGAATCCAATGGGGAATTCAAACTCGATATCGCAGGCGGCTTTGGCGTAATGCGCCAGTTTCACGTGATCATGGAAACGGTATTTCTCCGGAGCAAAACCGAGTCCGCGGTGCCATTCCATCCGGGCATTCTTCCAATACTCATACCACTCCCCTTCTGTGCCAGGACGGATGAAGAACTGCATTTCCATCTGTTCAAATTCGCGCATGCGGAATACGAACTGGCGGGCCACGATCTCATTCCGGAAGGCCTTGCCCACCTGGGCAATACCAAAGGGAATTTTCATGCGGCCGGTTTTCTGCACATTCAGGAAGTTCACGAAAATGCCCTGAGCTGTCTCGGGACGGAGGTATACTTTATTGTCTTCATCATCTGACGAAGCCGTGGAACCGAATTCAGTGGAGAACATGAGGTTGAACTGGCGGATATCCGTCCAGTTGCAGGTATCGCTTACCGGGCATTTGATCTTGTTGGTTTCGATCAGCTGCTTGAGTCCGGCAAAATCATCAGCAGCAATCAGGGCTTCCATGGAAGCGATCAGCGCATCGGCTTCTGCAGCTTTTCCGGCTTCTTTCAGCTGGTCGGCATAGCCTTCAATGAGGTGATCCACGCGGTAGCGCTTCTTGCTGTCTTTATTGTCGATCATCGGATCGTTGAAATTGTCGACATGCCCGCTGGCTTTCCAGGTGGTAGGGTGCATGAAGATGGCAGCATCAATACCCACAATATTCTCCTGATACTGGGTCATCCATTTCCACCAGTAGTCGCGGATATTCCGTTTCAGCTCACTGCCCCACTGGCCATAATCGTATACAGCGGCCAGTCCGTCATAAATCTCGCTCGACGGAAAGATGAAGCCATACTCTTTACAATGAGAGATAATTGCCTGGAATTTATTGGTTTCTGCTGCCATAGTGGGGGCAAAGGTAAGGCAGAAACGAGAATCGACAATCGAGAATCGTCAATCATGAATCGAAGCCTTTTTCCTAGGGGGACGTCATTCTGGCGAAGGCCAGAATCTTATTATTGATATATTAATTTCTCAAACAAGGGATTCCGGCCTTCGCCGGAATGACGTATCCTTGCCTTAATACCCATTCACGATTCACGATTCTCGATTCTCGGTTCTCGCTCTCACAGCTTCTCGTTCTTCCTGTGCCGTTCCGCATCCCGGATATTCTTCTTCTCGAAATTCTTTTCCAGCGCTGCTGTGAGGTCTACCCCGGTCTGGTTGGCCAGGCAGATCAGCACCCAGAGCACATCGGCCATTTCATCGGCGAGCTCATATTTTTTATCCGATTCCTTGAAGCTCTGGTCGCCGTATTTCCGGGCCATGATGCGGGCCAGTTCACCCACTTCTTCGGTGAGGATGGCCATATTGGTGAGTTCGCTGAAATAGCGGACGCCAACGGTCCGGATCCATTGGTCTACCTGTTCCTGTGCCTGTTGCAGGGTGATTGCTGCCATTATTCCTTGTTTTGGGTATCAATAATGATGGTTACGGGGCCATTGTTTACCAGGGCCACCTGCATATCGGCGCCGAATATCCCCGTTCCGATGGGCTTGCCCAGGTCGGTTTCCAGCTGGCGGATAAAGGCTTCGTAAAGGGGAACAGCGATATCGGGTTTACTGGCCTTGATATAAGAAGGCCGGTTGCCTTTTTTCGTGGAAGCGTGAAGGGTAAACTGGCTGACCAGCAGGAGTTCTCCGGACACATCCAGTACCGAGCGGTTCATGACCCCGTTTTCATCGTCGAAAATGCGGAGGTTCACGATTTTAGCGCTGAGCCAGGCAATATCTTCAGGGCCATCGGCGTCTTCTATGCCGAGCAGCACCAGCAAACCCTTTCCGATGGAAGCCCGTACATTTTCCTGGATGGTGACACTGGCCGACGAAACCCGTTGAATTACAGCACGCATAGGGGGAAGAATTTTACCTTTGAAGGGATGAAGATAGATGTTTCAAAAGAAATTCATTTTCAGACGGCCCGCAGTGGCGGCAAGGGAGGCCAGAACGTCAACAAGGTGGAAACCGCCGTGGAAGGCTATTTCCACGTTGAGGGGTCAGCGTTGCTTTCAGATGAAGCTAAAAGTCTCATTTTAAAACGATTAGGCAATAAATTGAATTCGGAAGGGTTTTTGCAGATAAAGAGCCAGGTCCACCGCAGCCAATTGGAAAACAAGGCTGAAGTGGTCAAAAAACTGAACCTCCTGCTGGAGCAATCCCTGAAAAAAGAGAAAAAAAGGATCCCGACCAAAGTCAGCAAGGCCGTCAAGCAAAAGCGGCTGGAATCCAAGAAAAAACAGGGTGAGCAAAAAGCCAGCCGTAAAAAGATCAACCGGAACGACTATTAATGACCGACTATGAAAAAAACCACCCTTATCGTTGTCACCGCTATGGGCCTGCTCTTGCTGGCTGCCTGCAAAAAAGACAAGAGCCTCGAAGATGCGGGCAAAGTACCGCCAGTACGTGATTATAACCTGGTGCTGAAATTCCGGGCCAAGGCCGATACCAATCTCCTCAAGTTTGACTCCCTGTATACCAACTTCTTTGATGAGCCGTATAAGGTCAATAAGTTCAAATTCTACATCCATAATATCCGCTTCTTCAATACCGATTCTTCCTATGAAGTTTCTACCGGCAAAACCAAACATTTCCTGATCGATTTTGCCGACAGCGCCACAACCCTGATCAAACTGACCGTCCGGCCCTATGTCTATAACCGGATCGGGATAACGATCGGGGTAGACAGTGTCCTGAATGTGAGTGGTGCGCAGACGGGTGCCCTGGATCCAGCCAATGGCATGTTCTGGACCTGGAACAGCGGTTATATCATGGCTAAACTGGAAGGAACTTCGCCGGTTGCCAATGTAGCCGGGAATAAGTTTGAATACCATATTGGCGGCTTTTCCGGTGTGGACAATACCCTCCGGTCGCCGGTTTTACTGTTTCCCTTTGGACAAACGGTTCAGCTGAAGCAGGATGGACTGACCGAACTGGTGATCGACGCCAATGTGGCTGCCTGGTTTTATAATCCCCATGATATCTCCCTCGCCACCAATCCTGTGATCACCACGCCCGGACCGCTGGCCCGTCAGGTAGCGGATAATTATTCCAAAATGTTTACCGTTATTAGCGTAGTGAATCAATAAGCTTGACCTTCCGTTGGACCATAAGACTTAGCCTGTTCCTGCTGCTGGGCAGCGGACTGGTCTATGCCTGCCGAAAATCGGATGCGGGAACCAAGACCAAGGCGCTCACGTTCACTGTTCCGGAGGGCTTTCCTGCACCGGTATACAATTTTTCTACAAATCCCCTTACAGAAGAAGGATTCCAGCTGGGCCGCAAGTTGTTCTACGATGGCCGGCTCAGTAAAGACGGCAATTTCCCCTGCGCTTCCTGCCATCAGCAGGTGAGTGCCTTTGCGAATACCGACCACGATCTGAGCCACGGCTTCAACAACCAGTTCACCACCCGGAATGCACCGCCCCTTTTCAACCTGGCCTGGTTGAAGGAACTGCAATGGGATGGCGGTGTAAAACATATTGAAGTGCAACCTTTAGCACCGATCACGGCTCCTAATGAAATGGCGGAAGACATCAATACTGTATTGCAGAAGCTGAAGGCCGACAGCCTGTATCCGAAATTATTCAAAGCTGCATTCGGCGATGAAACGATCACCAGCCAGCGCATGCTGCAGGCCCTCACCCAGTTCATGGGTTCAATTGTTTCAAGTAACAGTAAATATGATAAAGTAAAAAAAGGGGTCGCAGCTTTCTCCGATGCTGAACAACAGGGTTATCTGTTATTTCAATCCAAATGCAGCAGTTGTCACACAGAGCCGTTGTTTACCGACCAGAGTTATCGTAATACCGGCATGCCTGTAAAACCGGCCCTGAACGATCCCGGGCGTATGCGGATCACTTTATTATCATCCGACTCACTAAAATTCCGTGTACCCTCCCTTCGTAATGTGATGGTGACTGCCCCTTACGGACATGATGGCCGCTTTGCTACTGTAAAGAATGTACTGGACCATTACAGTGATGGTGTGGTAGCCGGACCTACTACCGATCCACTGGTCAAAAATAAGATCCCCCTCAGTGCTGTAGATAAATTTTACATCACGCAGTTTTTGTATACCCTGACAGACACAGTGTTTTTGAAGGATCCAAGACTCAGTGAGAAGTAGTCAGAAGACAGTAGACGGAATACAGGAGAATACAGGCCTGCGATAAGATATTCGTTAAATAAAAGGAAAATCACTCTTCCTTCTGTCTTCTGACTACTGTCTTCTGTCTACTGCCTACTGTCTTCTGTCTTCCGTCTACTGCTTCCTTCGCGCTTTCAACGCCTCCAGCGCCTGCTGCTGTTTTTCCAGCTCGGCTTTTTGTTTTTCGCGTTCGGCGCCGTTCTGGGTCATTTTTTCCTGAAGGCCTTTGATCTTCTTGTCGAGATCGGTGGAATCGCTGAGGAGATTATTGATCTTGCCATTGAGCTTGTTCACCAGATCCTGCTGGTTGGCGATATCAACGGATAATTTGTATTCGTCGAGGTAGGGAATCAGCTTCTGCATCAGTTCCTTTCCTTTTTCCATCAGCTCGGGGTCAGAATCGGTGGTGGCAAACTCATCGGGACCTTTGCCGATCACGAGATATACCGTGGATTCATCCTTATTCTTTCCGCCGCGGCGTTCTGTCTTGAAATAGAGATCCACATCGCGGTGGGCATTGGGCAGCTGGGCGCCTTTGAATGCAAAGAAGTTGCTTTTATTGAGGTTGATCAGCGACTTGTTTTCCTTGCCCTTATTCCCCAGTTCATTCATCCGCTGCTGGATGGCACCTTCCACGATCTCCTGGGCATATTGCGTATGTAGAACGATGGCCTGACGGTCTTTCTTCTGGAATTCAATACGTCCCAACTGAACCTGGGCATTCAGGCTGCCCGTCAGCAGGATAAAAAATGCAGCGCAAAGCAGTGTACGCATGGTTTAAGGTTTTGTAGTCAGACAAATTTAGGGAGGGGGCGGTTGCATGGACTAAAAATTGTGCGCATCAAAGCCTATTTTTGTCAAAATCCATTGATTTGAGCGGAATTAAAAAACTGGCCGGACAAACCCTCTGGTACGGCGTACCCCGGATCTTTGCCCGTTTCCTGAATTTTGGGATCAGTCTGCTGGGCTTCCGCCTTTTCGATCCCAATGGGTCTTATGCCTATACCCAGGTTTATGCGTTGGCGCCATTTTTCGCCGTTTTATTTTCTTACGGACTGGAAACCAGTTATTTCCGCTTTGCACAGACTCACGACAGGGATAAGCTTTACAATACCCTGAACAGCTCCATCCTGATCACTACCACGGTATTTACTGCACTGCTTTTTGTGTTCAAAGGAAGCCTCACCTCCTTCATTGAAATGCAGCAATACCCGGTTTTTGTGACCTGGCTGATCTGGATCCTTTTTTTTGATACGCTCTACACCCTGCCCATGGCCAAGTTGCGGCTGGAAGAGCGTCCCAGGAAATATGCTTTCATTAATGTATCCACGATACTGCTGAATATCGCCATCGTGATCTTTTTCTTTTATGTGGCCAAGCCGGCCCAGGAAAAAGACCCCGGCTCTTTTCTGGGCAAACTCTATGATCCGCAGATCGGCATTGGCTATTTTGTTTTGGCCAATATGATCGCCAGTGCCACAACCCTGCTGTTGCTGTACAAGGAGCTGGCCCATTTCCGGTTTAAGATCGACTGGAAACTCTGGAAGGAAGTGATGACTTATTCGTACCCCCTGATCATTGTGGGTTTCGGGGGCATGATCAATGAAATGCTGAGCCGGGTGATCTACCGGAAAGTTTTAACCGATAATCCGCTCACCGAAGAGTTTGAGCTGGGTGTATTCGGAGCTTGCTATAAACTGGCTGTTCTGGTTACGATCTTCATCCAGGTATTCAAACTGGCATTTGAGCCCTTTTTCTTCAACCAGGCCAAAAATGAAAATGCCCCGAAAACTTATGCGCGGGTCATGAAGTTTTTTGTGATCGCCTGCTGCTTCATGTTCCTGGGTGTATCCCTGTTCCTGGAGTTCTGGCAGAAACTGATCGCCTCCAAGCATCCCGAATATGCACAGGGTATCCATATTGTACCGATCCTCACCATGGCCAGTGTATTTCTCGGCATCTATTACAACCTGACGGTCTGGTATAAACTTACGAACAAGAACCTATATGGTGCCTGGATCACCTTATCGGGCGCAGCCATTACCATCATCCTGAATATCATCCTGATCCCGCTCTTCCGCTATACAGGAGCCGCCTGGGCTACTTTTGCCTGTTATGCCTTCATGATGGTGTTCAGTTATATCCAGGGACAGAAACACTATCCCATTCCCTATGCCAAAAAGAAACTGATCGCCTATCTCGTCATCGTCACCCTGCTCTTCCTGAGCCAGAAAGCCCTGCTGGCATTTGTGCCGAAAACGGCTCCGCATTTCCTGCTGGTTTACTACAGCAGCGGAGTGGTGCTGATCGGTTTATTTGCCCTGCTGATCTTCAAGGTGGAAAAAAAAGAATTGCAGAAGCTGCCCTATATCGGGAAACTGATTTACCGGGTTTGATTCAGGAAAGGGTTATGCTTTTTCTCCCATCCCAATGTAGTTACCGGACCATGGCCGGAATAGACTTCTGTATCATCCGGTAAGGGATAGAGTTTTGAATGAATACTGCTGATCAGCTGGTCGAAATCGCCTCCCGGAAGATCGGTACGGCCGATACTGCCGCGGAACAGTACATCCCCGCTCAGCAGCCAGCCGCCGGCCTTGTGATAAAAGCTGATGCTGCCTGGAGAGTGCCCCGGGGTAAACAGGATATCCAGTACCTCATTGCCGATCTGCACCTGATCCCCCTCTTCCAGGAAATGCAGTTTTCCGGTATAATTTTCGAAGGGTAATCCCCAGCGCATACCCGATTCAGGGGCCCGCTCCAGCACCGGCTGTTCCAGGGCATGCAGGTGCAGGGGTAATTCCCATGTGGCAGCCACGAAACGGTTCCCGAAAACGTGGTCGAGATGACAGTGGGTATTTAACAAATATTTAGGCCGTAACTTCTCTTTAGTGACGAAATTGAGGAGGGCCTGCCGTTCCTGTTCAAAATAACAGCCCGGATCGACGATAGCGCACCAACCCTGATCATCATAAATTACGTATGTATTCTCCTGAACCGGGTTGAATAAAAACTGTTTTATAGAGAGCATAGCTGTACCGGATTGAATCCTTCAATTTTTTACCCAAAAGGCCAATTTTGTCTACCTTTAAAACATTAATGACCGGATATGCAATTTCAGCAGATTAATCTTATCTCAGGAAAATTTTTCGTGGCAGTTCTGGCTTGTTGCATCAGTCTGGGTGCAGTAGCGCAGGTGAGTACGGTGGAGTTCGGCAAAAACCGGGTGCAGTACCGGAAATTCAAGTGGCAATACCTGCAGACGCCTAATTTCAATACCTACTTCTACGAAGATGGCAAAACGATCGCCAATTATGTGCTGCAGCTGGCAGAGAAAGAGCTCCCCGGCATCGAGCAGTTTGTGGAATACGGCCTGCAGCGCCGCGCCAATATCGTGATCTATAACAATTTCAATGAACTGGAGCAATCCAATATCGGCCTGAACCTTGACTGGCAGACCACCGGTGGTATCACCAAGCTGGTGAACAACAAGATGATCGTGTACTTCGACGGCAATCACGAACACCTGCGCCACCAGATCCGTCAGGGTATTGCCCGGATCCTGGTCGAGAATATCCTCTTTGGCGATGACCTTGGCGAATTTGCTGCCAACCAGACCCTGCTCGACCTACCCAAATGGCTGGTCGACGGGTACGTGGATTATGTGGCGGAAGACTGGAACCCCGAACTGGATGACCAGTTGAAATCAGCCCTGCTGTCGGGCGACTACAAGAATTTTTACCAGTTTGCCCATGAAAAGCCCCTGCTGGCCGGACATGCGTTCTGGTATTATTTCGCCAACAAGTACAAGAAAGAGAATGTTACGTACTTCCTTTACCTGGCCCGCGTTTACCGGAACCTGAACAGCGCTTCCGCCCGCATCTGCAAAATGAAATTCAAGGAAGTGCTCAAGAGTTTCATGGTGGAATACGAAGAACTCTATGCCAAAGACCTGAGAGGCCGCCGCGATATCCCTAAAGGGACTGTTTCGATTGTGGAAGAAGTGAAGAAAGGACGCGATTTCCTGCATTTTACCGCCAACCCCGCTCCCCGCAACCAGACCTATGCAGTGGTGGAATATATCAAGGGGCAGTACTGTGTGGTACTCTATGAGAATATGGTTGACCGCAAAGTGCTGCTGAAAACCGGCATCCGTGCCAACGACAATGAAGTAAATCCCAACTATCCCCTGCTGGCCTGGGATGGCAAAGGCACCCGCCTGGCCTGCGTGTACTGGTCGGAGGGACAGACCCGCCTCTTTGTGTATGATATGGTGGCCCGCTATAAAACCATCAAGCAGGTGATCCCGCATTTTGAGCAGATCACCGATATGAAATACATGCTCAATGAAAATACCCTGCTCCTGAGCGCCGTTCGTAAAGGGCAGTCGGATATCTTCGTCTACAAGATCGACAAAGACGCCATTGAGCAGGTGACCAACGACGTATATGCCGACCTGGATGCCAGCTTTGTGGCCTTCCCCAATAAGACCGGTATCATCTTTTCATCGAACCGTCCTTCGGCCAATGCACCGAGCAGTGATACAACTGTTCCGGGAACGCAGTTCAATATTTTCCTTGCCGATAATTACAACAAAAGCGAATTCCGCCAGATCACCCAGCTCACCAAAATGAAATTCGGTGATGCCCGGTATCCCATGCAGTATAATACCTCCCACTTTACATTTATCAGCGACGAGAGTGGGATCGCCAACCGCTTTGCCGGCTTCTTCACTACTGAACGTGCCGGAATAGACAGCGTGTATGTGGTGGGCGATGAATACCTGCGGAATCCCGACGACAAAGAACTGGACTCCACCCTCAAAGCCTGGGGCAAATCGGAACCGGATTCCGTATTCACGTTCTCCGTGACCAATGACTCGGCCTATGTATTCGCGATCACCAATTACCAGAGCAGCCTGAAAGAGACCAAGATCGCCGGCGATGCGGGTCAGGTGAGCGAAGTACGCCAGCAAGGCAACCTGAAATTCCTCTATAAGCTGAAAGTGGATGAAGCCTCCCTCCGCAAACGCAATATCAATCCACGTCCCACCGATTACCGGAAAAAAACCATTGCAGAAGCGCAGTTCAACGAGGCGGAAGCCATCCAGCAGAAATCAGAAACCGATACTGCTGAAACCCGGAAAGACCTCTTCGATACCGGATTTGAAAAAGAAGAACATGATACTGCGCAGCAGAATAAAACCAGGCAATTGCAGGAACAGGAACCTCCCCTGGTCAAGAAAGCACGGCTGTTTGATTACAACCTGAAATTTGCGGCGGATAATTTCTCGGCAGCCTTCAATAATGATATCCTGATCAACAGGTATCAGCCCTATACCGGTGCTTTGCCCATCACCCTCCAGAGTGGCGGCGCATTCAACGGCATGCTGAAAGCTTCGGTATTTGATCTTTTTGAAGACATCCGTTTTTCCGGCGCCATCCGACTGCCCCTGATCAGTGGTGGCGGTACCGGCCTCGGCTTCGGTGGTGGCGGCACCAGTGTGTTTGTACCGATCAATCAATCCCTCTTCGATGGCGGCGGTGAATGGTATGCCCGTGCCGATTATCTGAAAAAGCGGCTGGATTACTCCATCATCTATTACCGGCAGACCAATCTGGGTATAGTAAACGGCATCAACCAGACCACGAAATACTACGAAGCCAAACAGTTCTCCAACCTCTATCAGGCGGTGATCAAGTATCCCTTTGATAAAGTGAAGAGCATCCGGCTTTCTGTGGGACTGCGAACTGATCACCTCGAAGTAAGAGCCAGTGATTTCGATACCACCGCGCTCAAAACCGGCAAACTCAACAAGCAGCAGTTTGCACTTGCCAAATTCGAGTACGTTTATGACAACGCGATACTGAAGACCACCAATATCATGAACGGCCTGCGCTTTAAAGTATATGCCGACCTGCTGAGCCGTATCAATGATCCGGCATCTGGACAACCTACTGGAAACAAGGGACGCGTTTCCTTCAATTTCGGAACCGACTTCCGGTATTACTATCCCATTTACCGCAACTTTATCTGGGCCTTCCGTGGTGCTGCAGATTTTTCCTGGGGCGACCAGAAGCTGATCTATTACCTCGGTGGTGTGGATGGCTGGATGTTCCCCAAATATACCCGTGAGCCGGTACCACAGGATCCCTATTATGCCTATCAGTCACTGGCCGTAAATATGCGCGGCTTCCACCAGAACGTGGCCAATGGAAATAACGCCATTGTGATGAACAGTGAATTCCGACTGCCCGTATTCTCCACCCTGCTGAATAAGCCCATCAATAATGCCTTCCTGCGCAATTTCCAGCTGGTGCAGTTCACCGATCTGGGAACCGCCTGGAATGGTGCTTACAGCAAGATCCAACGACCGCAGGTGGTATACCCCAATAATGACGGTACGATCAATGTACTAATCAAGGCTGGTGGTATCGGCCCATTTGTTGGCGGTTATGGATTCGGTGCCCGCAGCACCCTGCTGGGGTATTTCCTCCGTCTGGATGCGGCCTGGCAGATGAATGGCTTCTTCAGGGGCAAGCCGGTGTGGTATTTTGCGATGGGAATTGATTTTTAGTGAGTGGTCACTACTCACCATTCAACATCCGCGACAGCCGCTTCAGCATTTCATACACCAGTGTCATAAACACGGAAAAACCGATCACCATGCCCCATGCATAGCGGTGGGCTACCGGGTGAAGGAGCAGGTTGGTGATATCCTGGATGAGACTAAATGGACTG
This sequence comes from Chitinophagaceae bacterium, assembly GCA_044220945.1. Taxonomy (GTDB): domain Bacteria; phylum Bacteroidota; class Bacteroidia; order Chitinophagales; family Chitinophagaceae; genus Endoryza. The sequence continues at coordinate 190,288 of JBGAQC010000002.1, forward strand.
GTCACCACATCCCAGCTGTTGAACCGCAGGTAGCGGCCCAGATAAACGCCCCAAGCATTCAGGAACATCACCGGGTATACAAAAACGGGACCGCTGATGAAGCGCCAGCGGGAAGCCAGTGCTTTCTCCATTTGCCGAACAGAAACAATACCTAACACCAATGCCACCCAGGCATAAGACAGTAAAACCAGCAGGTCGAACCAGCCGGGTACATGAGCCATTTCGCCCAGATGGTATAGATCAGTGAGGATATAAAAACTGTTCGGGATAAACAGGAGCCAGGCTCCGAACCAGAGCAGCAATGGGATGAAAGATGCGCTGCGCAAACCTGTTCGCTCCGGCAGGTGGGTAAGTATATAGGGGATCAGTGCCAGAAACAGGTTCCAGCCCAGGAAAAAGTAGACCATATGGCCGGTATACGCAGTAGCAACTACAGGCAGGGCCGCGCAATAGACCAGCGACAGGAACAGGATCCGGTCGAGTTCATCGCGGAGGAAGGTCCAGCGGAAGAGGTAGAGTAGTTTTTGCATAAAATGTAATTTCAAATGAGCCGATAAGCCGATGAGCCAATTAGCCGATGTGTGTATCAGGATGCACTATGTGTGAGGATTTCATATAACCGGGGCAGGAAAATGATGCCTCCTGTTATGGCGGCTGTTAGTGCGGCGATCAGCACGGCGCCTGCAGCAAGGTCTTTCAGCTGTCCCACTACCGGATGCTGCTCCGGATGGAGCCAGTCGAGCAGTTTTTCAATTACTGTATTCACCGCTTCGGCAAACCAGACGAAGCCGGTAACGGCGACCACTGCAATCCATTCCAGATAACTGATGTGGAACCAGAAACCGGCAATGAGCACGGCTATTGTTGCGCCCAGATGCAGGCGGGCATTATGCTCCGACTGAATAAACCGGAATAAGCCACGAAAAGCGTAGCTAAAACTTTTGACACGGTCGGCCCAGCGAAATTGTTTTTTTTCCATGATTGCTATTTTAACTGGTTCGGTCGGCGATCCATTTCCACCAGAAAGTTACTGCAGTGAAATAGATAAAAAAACGAATCAGGGTATCGCTGGCAGAATGCGAATTCCTGTCGATGGCAATGAAAAACCAGCTATCAAGGGCAAGAGCAGCCAAGCTCAGCAGCCATCCAGCCAGATGGACCGGAACAGGCAACAAGGGTGTTTGTTTAAACCATTTCATGTGTTTCATTTTCAGGTTCAAATTGAAGGAAATAGGTATAGTGTGTTGCAACTGTTATGGCAACAGCCATACCCGATATAATGGCCAATGCGGTAAAAAAATGATCTCCCTCATCCATCCCGAAGCAGAGGAAAAACAATACCCAGAATATGCCGGCCAGGGCAAGCTGAAATACGATCAGTGAAATAAACCGGTTCATATAGCCATACGGCATGGCCAGAACCAGCCGGTTCACCCAATGGATAAAGGGAATCAGAATGGAAGTCAGGCATAACCCGATCAGGGGGATCAATACCAATCCATATGCTGCGGCCATAGGTTCTTTTACTAATAAGTAAAAAAAACAACCCAATGAATTCAGCAAATTGGAAAAGAACCACAGCCGTACAGCAGCTGCAACAGGAGGTCTGTTCATTTTGTATTGTTTTGTTGTGTAATGGGTGTCGTACCCAGATAGGTTTTCATCCGGGCATCCGCCCGGTTCCAGGACAGGAAGGAATATTCTCCCTGCTTAGCAGCAAAATCAGCCTTCATCAGTTCCAGCTTCCGCAAGGCGGAGATCTGCGAGGAACCATGCAGGATGAGGGTATCCGAAGGGTGTTGCTGCAGATAGGGCTCCAGTTCTGGAATTACTTTATCTGACAAACTCAGCAGGTAGCTGACCGGAACCGGGCGTTCGGTACTGTGTGCAATGTTCCAGCGGGCGATAAACCCATCCCAATTCACGGTTGTGGCGAGTACCAGCAGGGTTACAGCCGCCCAGGCATTGGTGCGGAACAGGAAATACACCGAACGGTTATACAGCACTTTGTAAAGAACAGTGAGCAATCCGGTAAGCGCCAGTAACAGATACACAATAATACCGATACGCTTGTAGGTCAGTCCCACTTCCTGGATATAGTAGTAATCGCGTAACCAAACTGAAATGATCAAAACAATATTCTGTACGATCCATACGATCACCAGGACCCGGAGCAGCCTGCTCTGTTTATAAAAGTTCAGGTTCCCCCGGAAGAACAACAGGAGTACACCAATTGCCAGCACCAGTGAAAAGATCAGGAAGCTGATGCCGATATGGGTCATCTGCGAAAGTTGTGCGGGTGTGGCGCTGATCTTTCCAAACCAGAGTACGGGTATATCCAGGCAGTTCAGTGTAAGGAGCAATAGGTTCAGCAGGAAAAGCGAGAGGAGTCCCACAAGATACCAGTTCTTCAGGGCCAGGTTGCCCTTGGCCCATTTTCCCAGCAGGAGTACGTGGAACTGTTCGGGCAGACTGTAAGCATCGGTCAGCTTGCGGCGCACGCGCTGCAACTGGTCGGTTTGTTTCATATCCAGCCTGCTGAAATAACTGTACTTGCTGCGCAACAGGAGCCAGGCAGTACAGAGCAGTCCCAGGATCAGGAAGAAGAAACGGGCCGGACGGAAATAGGTCCAGAGGCTGCCCAGCCATTGGGCCAGGGCATCGATCCGTTTTTCCAGGAAATCACCCAGCAGAGGGTTTGAGGCACTGTAGAGAATGAGGAAAACAAAAGTAAGCCCTCCCGGTATCAGCAATAAACGGAAGATCCGCCAGAAGCCTGTTCGTTTTGCAGGAACACCACTGCGGTGCGGCAATGTATCCAGTATGCCGGGTACCACAAAAAGGCTGTTCTGCAGCAGCGTTCCGGCAGCATACCAGGCCGAACGGTGGGCATATTGCATGAAAGCAGCGGTGAGCAGCAACAATAATGAATAAGCGAGTTTACTCAGCAGGGTGTTCTGGACGATGATCATAGCCAGGGCGGTGAGGCGGCCGAGAAACAGCCACCTCACTGTGGAAGAGCGCCTGGCATCAGGGTATAACCAGAACAAAACTGCGCTGAGAAAAATATCGTAAGCAAGGGTATTGATCCCCATTTTTTCCTGCCAGAACAGGCCATTGAATAAAAAGGCGCCCAGCAGCAGGCTGATAAAGATGGATTTGTTCGTCTTCATGTTTTTTCGTTTTGATTATCCCTTGAAACGTACCTCAGGCAATTGCCGGGTAAAGTGTTTGGTTCGTTTGACTCTTATTGTTTCGTTTAGCATTTAAAATGGATTCCAGCAGGGGCAGCATCCGGTTGAGACCGCGGGTCTTGATAATGAAATTCCAGAGTGGCTCCCATTTTTTCCAGCCGCCTGCATAGGCAAAATGCCGGATCCGGTCGCCCCAGGGCTCGTGCTGCATACTGGCTTTGTAAATATTCGACCAGGAATAGAAATTCCGGTAAGCTTTATCATACCCGGCTTTCAGTTGTGTGGCAGATAATCCACGGGTCTGGTACACCACCTGTCGGGTATCATACAGGTCCCAGTTGCGGTGCAGGATCCGTCCCTGTTTTTCCATGTCTGCAAAAAGGCGGGTACCCGGATAAGGAGTCAGTATATGAAAGGTTGCAGTGGTCAGTCCCTGTGCTACTGCCCAGTCCACCGTACGGTCAAACACATCCGGATCATCATCATCCAGTCCGAATACAAAACTGCCGTTGATCATGATGCCCAGCTGGTGCAGGCGTTGTATGGCGGCCGCATAATCTTTTCCGATATTCTGCTTCTTGTTGCTCTGCAGAAGGTTCGAGGCACTGAGGGTTTCAAAACCGATGAATACACTTCGTAATCCGGCATCGCGGGCTTTTTCGATCAGGTCGCCCCTTAAGATGGCTTCCACCGTGGAAGCACCCTGAAAAAGGCGGTTCATGCCTTTCATGCCGTCGAACAGCGAGGTGGCAAAGCGGCTGTTGCCGAGCAGGTGATCGTCCAGGAAATAGAGATGTCGGCCCGGCAGGCGATCGATCTCGGCCAGGGCCGCATCCACACGCTGGGTATAGAAGGATTTCCCCCCTTCATAAAAAGCATCCTTATAACAGAAATCGCAGTGGTGCGGACAACCGCGTGATACCACTAAAGAATTGGGGACCAGATAGCGCTCCCGCTGGATCAGGTCACGGCGTAAGGGCGGCAACTGCTCAATGGAACGATCACGGTTGCGGTAGATCTTTTTGGGGTGGCCCGCACGGAAGTCCTGGAGGAATTCCGGAAAGGTATCTTCCCCCGGACCAATAAAAAGGCTGTCGGCATGCGGCAGGGCTTCATCGGGAAGGGAGCTGACATGCAGTCCACCCAGACAAACATGGATCCCCCGGGCCCTGTATGCATCTGCCAAGGCATAGGCGCGGAAGGCATTGGTGATATAGACCTGGATGACCACCAGGTCGGGCTCGTCTTCATGATCTACCGTTTCCACATGCTCGTCCCAGATCCGGATCTCATCATCAGGCGAACAATAAGCAGCAAGGGTGGCGAGTCCCAGAGGCGGAAACAGCGAATATTTCACCGGCCGCCAGAAAGGGCTCTTGGCTTCCAATAGTGCCGGGAGGATCATTTTGATTTTCATATTAAAAAGTACTTTGCATTTCAAAGTATAAATCCAAAAAAAATCACTTGACGCCACGGATCATTTGCTCCAGGGCTTCCACATGTTCGCGGAAGGCCTTCTCGCCTGCTTTGGTTATAGAATAAGTGGTATTGGTTTTACGGCCCACGAAACCCTTGTGCACTTTGATGAACCCGTTCTCTTCCAGGTTCACCAGGTGCGAAGCCAGGTTGCCATCGGTCACCTCCAGGAGTTGTTTGAGGTCATTGAAACTGACCTCCTCATTCACCATGAGGCTGCTCATGACACCCAGCCGGATCCGGCTGTCAAACACCTTATTCAATTGTCCGATAGGATTCTTCATGTTCCGGCTTTAGCCTTTACGTTCATATTTCCACCACATCCAGATACCATAGAGGATATGCAGTACCCCGAATCCGATGGCCCAGCAGAGCAGGCCATAGCCCACTGCCCATAGATTGATGATACCGAGGAGCAGTTGTCCATAGCCCAGGTAACGGATCTCCCCCAGTGTATATTTCGATGCATTCAGGATCGCCAGACCGTAAAAGATCAGACAGCCGGGTGCAATGAATTCATATTGCTCGAGCTGGATCATCCGGAACAGGAGAAGTCCGCCAACAGCGATCGGCACGGCCACACTCCACATCAGTCGCCTTACTGTGGCATCCCAGATAGGGGTACCGTTCTTGCGGCTGCGCATCCAGGTAAAGAAAAAGGCGATCACAAAAGCGGCAGCAAAGGTAAGGGCTGCAATAAAAAAAAGCTCCCGGCGCAGGGCCTCCCCGCTTTCACCAGGCAGGCGACCGAAGAGGCAATCGCCCAGCTGCCAGCACTGGATCAATGATTTTGTATAGAATGCGGCTACCAAGGCACAGATACCGGCGCCGATACCACTCCAGCCACTGAGGGAAATAAAGCGGGAGGAGCGTTCCATCATCCGGCGGATATCCTGCAGGGCTTCCAGGGGATTGTTTTGTTCTGCCATATTAAAAGCACTTTGCGATTCAAAGTAAATACAGAATTCCCATTCCTCCAAATTTTTTGTGGGGTTCTCGCTGCGCCTGCGCCAAAGCTTCAGCGCAGGAGCAGCGACGCAAAGACGCCACGAAAATTCCATTCAAAATAAACTACGTAACAGACCCCTATTGGAAACTAAAAGAACCAACCCCAACGTTAACACATAAGCAATTGAGTCGTAGCGTCTTTGCGTCGCAGCGAGAACCCATATTTAAGAAACCGTTTAGGGTTTTAACCGTAATTTTGACTGATGAACCGAATGGTCTTACAGACTGTTTTTTATGGACTTATCCTATTCTTAACCCTGATCGCCCAGCAGGGAAAGGCGCAGGGACTGGTATTAAGAGGATCGATCCGGGATGCCCATTCGGATGAAGCGATACCCTTTGCCTCCGTAAAATTCAAGAACAGCAATGCCGGACGCCTGAGCGACTCCGCCGGGAATTTCGTGTTCCGCTTTACGGAGTGGCCCAAAGATACCCTGGTGATCACCTATGTGGGGTATGAAGATTTCCTGCTTCCTTTTGACTCGCTCTTCCTTTCCAAGGTTAAAAACAATACAGTTCAGGTTACAGTACAGCTCATCCGCGGCAAATTTGCCAACGAAGTGGTGGTCAAGCGCAAGATCGACCGGGGGCTGCTGATGTGGAAACGTATCGTACGCCATAAGCCGGATAACGACCGTTACCGTTTCGACAATTTCAGCTATGAGCTCTATAATAAACTGGAGATCGACCTGAAGAATGTATCCCGCGACCGCTGGAGTAAGGTTCCTGTAATCAAGAACTATGGCTTTGTCTTCAATAATATGGATACCACGGAAGAAGGTAAGCCCTTCCTGCCGGTATACCTGACCGAAGCCCTTTCCAATTACTATTACCAGAAAGCCCCAAAAAAACGCCGCGAAGTTTTCCTGGCCACCAAGACCCTGGGCGTGAATAATGAAAGTGTATCCAAACTACTGGGGGGCATGGACCAGAACATCAATTTCTACAGCAACTTCATCCCGGTATTCGACAAGCTCTTTGTAAGTCCGATCAGTGATAATGGCGATGCCTATTACCGCTACCGGGTGCTGGATACCCAGATGGTAAACAACCGCCGCCTCATCCATATGTCGTTCACCCCGAAGCATAAGGGACAAAACACTTTTGAAGGTGATTGCTGGGTGCATGACACAACCTGGGCCATCCAGAAGATGAACCTGCGGCTCGACAAGGATGCCAATATCAATTATGTTGACAAGCTCAGCCTGATCCAGGAATTCAAAATGGTGAATGATTCCACCTGGTTTTTGTCGCGCGACAAATTTGTGGTCGACCTCTCCTTCAGCGGTGAAAAAGTGCTGGCTGCCATAGGCCGCAAATCGACTACCTATAAGAATATCGTCATCAACGACAGCAGTGTAACCAACGAACTGAGCAAGAACAAGATCATTGAAGAAACCATTTATCCTCCTGAAGCGAAAGAGAAAACCGATTCTTTCTGGGTGCAGAGCCGGCATGAAGAACTGAATAAGACGGAAAAAGCCCTTTACCAAACCATTGATACCCTGCTGAAAATGGAATCCTTCCAGAAGCTGACCCGCTGGGTCAACTTTATCGGTACCGGTTATATGGCATTGGGGAAAGTAGAGATCGGTCCCTGGTTCAACTGGATCACCTATAATGCCCAGGAAGGACTGCGCCTCCGTTTCGATCTGGGCACCACCCGCCAGTTCAACAAGAAATTCATTATGCACGGGTATCTGGCCTATGGCCTCAGCGACCGCCGTATGAAAGGGGAATTTGATATGCTCTACCTCCCCAAACGGAATCCCCGCAGCTATATCGGCTTCCAGTATTTCAACGATATCGATTACGGGCAGATGTATTACGACGAGATCACTCAGGATAATATCTTCGCCCTGGCCATCCGCAAACAGGGTGTGCCCATCAAATTCCTCGGCAAACAGGAAGTGAAGCTGGATTTCTTCCGCGAAACCCATTTCGGGCTTTCAGGCACACTGGGCTTTTCCCACAAACAGTTTGAACCACTGCGTAACCTGCCGCCCAAATCCATTTTCCCTCCCGATAATGGAAGTAATGTAAGAGTTACTTCCTTTGAAACCAGTTTCCGCCTGCGTTTCGCCTACCTGGAAAAATTCCTGGAAGGCTCGTTCTACCGCTACAGCCTGGGCAGCCAATATCCCATTGTAGAAGTAAAGTATACCCGGGGTATTTCCGGTGTGGCGCAGAGCAACTACAATTACCACAAACTCACCTACAGTATTTCGGATTATACCAAGATCCCGCCCTTTGGTCATATCTACTATAATGTTTTCGGCGGCCGCACTTATGGCACTTTACCCTATATGCTGCTGGACATTGCCCCGGGTAATGAGATCTATTATTACAACAAATATGCGTTCAACCTGATGAACCGCTACGAGTACCTGCACGACAAGTACATCGGCATCAACTTCGAACATAATATCGGCAATGGTATCTTCCGTTATATCCCCCTGACCCGCAAACTCAAGTTCCGCCAGTTCTGGAGTGCGAAGGCACTCTGGGGCAGCCTGAGTGATGCGAACAAGGCGTATAATATGCCTTCGGGATCCTCATATACCTTTGCTTCCCTCGACGGCAAGACCTATATGGAACTGGGCACCGGTGTCGACAATATCTTCAAGGTATTCCGGGTGGATTTCCTCTGGAGGGTACTCCCCCGCCCCCTTCCGAAAGAGCAGGCCAAACGCTTTGGTGCCTTCTTCAGTTTCCGGCTGGCCTTTTAAGATTTCTTCGCTATCTTATAGCACTAAATTATTGCTTGTACCATGGAAAAATTCCTGCTGGCCCTCGACCAGGGAACCACTTCATCGCGCGCGATCCTGTTCAACCATTCCGGACAGATCCTGAATACCGCCCAGAAAGAATTCCGCCAGATCTATCCGCAGCCCGGCTGGGTGGAACATGATGCAGATGAGATCTGGAGTACACAGTTTGGGGTTATGGCTGAAGTGCTGGCCAAATCCAATTGCAAAGCGGAACAGGTGGCAGCGATCGGTATCACCAACCAGCGGGAAACCACTGTGGTTTGGGAACGCAGCACCGGCAAGCCTATTTATCATGCGATCGTATGGCAGGATCGCCGCACAGCGGCTTATTGTGATTCGCTGAAGGCAGCAGGACATACGGCGATGATCCAGGAAAAAACAGGACTGGTTCTGGATGCTTATTTCAGCGGCACCAAACTCAAATGGATCCTTGATAATGTAAGCGGTGCCCGTGCCATGGCCCTCAAAGGGGAACTGGCATTCGGCACCATCGATACCTGGCTCACCTGGAAACTTACGGGAGGAAAAGTGCATGTGACGGATGCCTCCAACGCATCGCGCACCCTGCTGCTGAATATCCGCACCGGAGAGTGGGATGAAGAATTGTTACGCCTGTTTGATATTCCAGCCTCGGTATTACCTGAAGTAGAAGCCTCTTCTGCTGTATATGGTGTGACGGATGCCATTGTAAAAAATGCCCATATCCCCATTGCCGGCATTGCCGGCGACCAGCAGGCGGCATTATTCGGACAGCAATGCACCCAACCGGGCATGGTCAAAAACACCTATGGCACGGGTTGCTTCATGTTGATGAATACCGGTGAAGCCCTGATCCCCTCGAGCAATAACCTCCTGACCACCATCGCCTGGAAGATCGGTAATACAACCCATTATGCCCTGGAAGGCAGTGTATTCATAGCTGGCGCGGTAGTGCAATGGCTGCGTGACGGCCTGCAACTGATCCGCAGTTCGGCTGAAGTGGAACAACTGGCTGCCACAGTAGCCCATTCGGATGGCGTTTACATTGTTCCGGCCTTCGCAGGGCTGGGCGCTCCTCACTGGAATCCCTATGCGCGGGGTACACTCTTCGGATTGACGCGCGGCAGCACAAAAGCCCATATTGCCCGTGCAGCGCTGGACAGCATCGCCTATCAGACCTATGATGTGCTGAAAGCCATGGAAGCCGACAGCAAGATCAGCATCAAGGAGCTTCGGGTGGATGGCGGCGCAACGGTAAACAATATGCTCATGCAGTTCCAGAGCGATATCCTGCAAACCCCCGTGGTACGGCCGAAAGTGTATGAAACCACAGCCCTGGGTGCGGCTTATCTCGCCGGACTGGCAGTTGGCTATTGGGACAGTATCGACACCCTGCAGCAGCAATGGCAGGCCGATGCAAGGTTCACCCCTGCCCTGCCGGAAGAGCAGGTGAAGCAGCACCTGAAGGGATGGCAACGGGCCGTGAAAGCCAGTATTGCCTGGGCGAATGAAGGATAATACAAACCCACAAAGACACAAAGGCACAAAGACAGAAAACAGAAACCCTATTCTTTGTGTCTTCGTGTCTTTGTGGTGAAAAAATACATGAAAAGGACAGTATTCTTAGAATCACTGAAAGCGCAATACGATATTATCGTGATCGGCGGTGGTGCTACCGGACTGGGTATCGCCGTGGATGCTGCATCGCGGGGTTATAGTACTTTATTGCTGGAAGCACATGATTTTGCCAAAGGCACTTCTTCGCGCAGTACCAAACTGGTACATGGGGGCGTACGGTACCTGCAGCAGGGTAATATCAAATTAGTGATGGATGCATTGCGGGAACGCGGCGTACTCCGGAGGAACGCCCCTCACCTGGTGCGGAATCAATCCTTTATTGTCCCGAATTACAAATGGTGGGAAGGGCCTTATTATGGACTTGGGCTGAAAGTATACGACTGGATGAGTGGCAGTCTGGGCCTGGGTACGTCTGAGTGGCTGAGTACAGAAGAAGTGCTGGCCAAAGCCCCTACACTGGATCCGGAAGGATTGAAAGGCGGTGTGATCTATCATGATGGGCAATTTGATGATGCCAGGCTGGCGATCAATCTGGCGCAGACTGCAGCAGCACATGGTGCAACTGTATTGAACTATTGCCGCGTTACCGGCTTTATTAAAACCGGCAACCGATTGAGCGGTGTTCATTTCAAGGATGAATTGAACAACGATACCTATTCCATCCAGGCCAAAGTGATCATGAATGCAACGGGGGTATTTTCCGACCGCCTGCAGCAACTCGATGATCCCCATAAACCGGCGAGCATTACGCCCAGTCAGGGCATCCATCTGGTACTTGACAAAAAATTCCTGCCGGGAGAATCGGCCATCATGATCCCGCATACCGATGACGGACGTGTATTATTTGCAGTACCCTGGCATGACCGGATCATCCTCGGCACCACAGATACACCGGTAAGTACTATAGACGAGGAGCCAAAAGCCAGGGAAGAAGAGATTGATTTTCTGCTGACCCATGCGGCCCGCTATTTAACCCATGATCCGGTGCGCAGTGATATCCGCAGTGTATTTGCCGGACTCAGGCCTTTGGTCAAATCAACTGCAAAAAAAACAGCCGAATTATCGCGCGATCATACCATTCAGTTATCCGCATCCGGATTGATCAGTGTGCTGGGTGGTAAATGGACCACCTACCGCAAGATGGCGGAAGATGCTGTGAATACTGCTGCGGTGCAGGGCCGGCTCCCTTATGCCGAATGCCGCACAACGGATCTTCCCATACAGGGATCGGGAGTTGCTGTGCCATCAGACAGTCCGGATTATTATTATGGCAGCGACCGGGAATCCCTTTCAACCCTGCGTGCAGCTGATCCATCGCTGGCAGCAGCACTGGATCCCCGGTTGCCATATACCCTGGCCGAAATAGTATGGGCCGTACGCAAGGAAATGTGCATGACTGTTGAAGATGCCCTGAGCCGTCGTACCCGGGCGTTGCTATTGGATGCACAGGCTGCAAAGGATGTTGCACCAGTTGTAGCCGCAAAAATGGCGGAAGAACTGGGACAAGACCAACAGTGGATTGACGCACAAATCTTATCTTTCAATACGATTGCGGGAACTTACCTTCCTGCCTAACCTAAACAACTGCCATATGACTGCACTCGGAGGAGAATTCCTGGGCACCGCTGTGATCACCTTATTAGGTGGCGGCGTAGTAGCCAATTGCATACTCGAAAAAACAAAAGGTTTTAACGGCGGATTGATCGCCATTACATTCGGTTGGGCCATGGCCGTTTTTGTAGGGGTATATGCCTGTACCACCATGGGAGGCAAAGGCCATCTGAATCCAGCTGTTAGTATTGCCATGGCCTGGCTGGGCAAGATCGGCTGGAATGAAGCCGGACTCTTCATCGCAGCCCAGTTTGGCGGCGCCTTTACCGGTGCTGTATTGAACTGGCTGGTATACCGGAATCATTTTGATGCCACATCCGATCCGGCCCTGCAATTGGGCGTATTCAGTACAGGACCTGCCATACGTCAACCTATTCAAAACCTGGTTACAGAAGCCATTGCCACCTTTGTATTGGTACTCGGTGCATTACTCCTGAGCACAGCTGAAGTGAAACTCGGTGCACTGGATGCCTTACCAGTGGCTTTACTGGTGTTGGGTATTGGTTTATCACTGGGTGGTCCTACCGGATATGCGATCAATCCGGCCCGTGACCTGGGTCCGCGTATTGCACACTTTATTCTCCCGATCAAGGGGAAAGGCAGCAGCGACTGGGGCTATGCCTGGGTACCGGTAGCGGGACCCATTGCTGGGGCGCTGATCGCGGCATTCCTGTATACCCAATTGTAAAAGTTATCTGTAGTTCGAACGCAATGAGTCACCATGAAAAAACTAATACTGATTTCATTAATTGCTGGTATTACCCTTACTGCAGCCGCACAGAATCCGGAAGAGCGCCTGGCTGCCCAGAAAATCACCTTGCCTGCACTTACGCCTCCGATTGCCAATTACGTCAATGCAGTTCGTGTCGGTAATCTGCTGTATTTATCCGGTAAGGGTCCCAAAAAGGCAGATGGTACGGATATTACCGGCAAGCTGGGAAAAGACCTGACCATTGAACAAGGGTATGAAGCTGCCCGCTGGACCTGTATCAATCATCTGGCCGTACTGAAAGCTGAGCTGGGCGATCTGAAAAAAGTAAAGCGGATCGTGAAAGTGCTGGGCATGGTCAACTGCACTCCCGAGTTTACCGACCAGCCAAAAGTGATCAATGGCTATTCTGACTTAATGGTCGCTATATTCGGCGAGAAAGGAAAACATGCCCGAAGCGCGGTAGGCATGAATGCATTACCCGGCAATATAGCGGTGGAAGTGGAAGCGATCGTGGAAGTGGAAGACTAGCCGGTTTGCAGCTATAGCTAAAACAGTCTAGTCTGTAAGCATGATCCGTTGTAGCTGTGTCTTTGTCCGCACAACATATACACCTTTTTGCAATTGTGCCAGATCCAGTACCTGCTTTCCTTTTTCAAGGCTGATTTTCAGGACTTCTTTGCCTTCGCTGTTATACCAATGCAAAGTTGCCGGTTGATACATCTCCACGTCAACCCTGTTACGTGAACTGATGCCACTGATCCGGAATTCCGGGGCTGTTTTGCCATTCATGACTTTCCGGATTTCACTGAAAGAGAAGTTTCCATCCAGATCGGTCTGCCTGAGCCGGTAATAGGTATAGCCGTCATACGGTTCTTCATCCAGCCATTGGTATTGATTCTGGGAATTCCCCTGTGCAGACAAGATGCCTTCCTTTTCCCAATTCAGCCCATCAGCACTTTTCTCAATGGTATAATTCAGGCAATTGGTCTCGGCATATGTATACCACTCCAACTGTACTGATTTGCGAACAAGATTCGCCGTAAACTGTCCCCAGCGCAGCGGTAATGCATAAATGATCGTCTGTGCAGCGAGATTGGAAGAAGCTCCACTGAGGTTCATATTCGACATGCTAGCATTAGCAGTACCACGGAGGTCTGTGATCGTTTTTAATCCGGTATTGGTTCCGGCCGGAATTCCTTCATTAAATGTATAATATACAAGAAGGTCAGTTTGGGCAGCGGGATCGAGCTCTTTGTTCCGGTTCCCCTGGATCTCGGCAGCCGTACGGGCAGTGGACCAGATCCGGAAATCATCGAACAAAGCATCAGCATAACCGTTCGCCACCCAGTTACTTTTGCCAATATAATTGTAGGCTCTTGACAGGTTTTGCGGCACCTGGGTCACAGTTGCAGAGGCTTTTTCCAGACCGTTGATATAAATTTTACAGGTCGTACCATTCAACACCAGCGCCAGATGGGTCCAGGTATTCAATGGAATGGCATCTGAGGCCACTACGGTATTACTTCCTGATGTGCCGCTATACAGCATCAAAGAAGGTTTCCCGGAAATTCCATCACTCAGGCAGAAAATGACGTTGTCGGAAGGGGCGCCATTCCCGAAATCGAGTACCCTTGAGTAGGATTGATAGCTCCGCTCATACACCCAGGTTTCCACCGTAAATGTATTATCGTTGAAATATACTCCGGAAGGAAGGGACAGGTAGTCGTTGGTACCATCCAGGTTCAATGATCCCGGGCTGAATTGCACCGGGCTGGCAGTCCATGCCGGACTTCCACCCAGCGTCCCATTGATCCCGGACGTGTTGGTACAACTATTGGTCAAAGTAGAGCCAGAGCCGTCATTGAACCTGTAATAGGCAATCAGGCCCGATGCGTTATTGGCAAGATTCCGGTTAAACAGGTTCAGCCGGATCTGTTCGGCGGTTCGGGCTACAGACCAGAAACGTACTTCATCAAGCATACCCGCAAAATAGTTATCAATATATCCCAGATAATAATTTCCTGGTATATTGATCTGAGCCGGGGCAGGATAGGAATGTGTCTCGATCCCGTTCCTGTATACATGAAATGTTGTTCCCTCCTTTACCCATGCCACATGCGTCCATTCATCCTGGACAAAAAAGCCGGCACTGCTCAGATAATCATATCGGGTTTGTGTGCTGTACTGGTAGGCATCCAGGTGAAGTTGACCGCTATTCGCCCATACGCCGGGATTTCGTCCATTCACAGCGCCTTGATAGCCAAGAATGCCATGATAATTTCCATCAAAAGAAGAGGCGGAAGGCTTCGCCCAGAATTCAATGGTAAAATTTGTGGCACCATTGGTAATCAGGCCTGATGGAAGTGTAACATACTGACCGGAACCATTAAAAGTAAGTCCATAATTCGTTTGAGCAAAAGCTGTTGACAACAGCGTTAAAGCTAAAAATAAGGTGAAACCGGTCTTTTTCATAAAACATTGTTTCAAGGGTAGAGATATAACGCTCCTTTTCAGCAAGGAGATTGAGGATCAATCCCTGATTACCAACGGCAGGAATGGAAAGTTCATGTGTATCCGGCAAAGGACTGATTTCTAAATTTCTCCTTTAGGTATATAAGCCGGGAACGAGTTAAAGACTTACCTTTAGCAGCAACTTTATCCATAACTGTCAAACCAGTTCCATGAAACAGCTCTTCATCAACTTCCCGGTAAGCAACCTCCAGCTATCGTTCAACTTTTATACTGCATTGGGTTTTGTCAATAACCCCCAATTCTCCGACGATGCCGGAAAATGTATGGTCTGGAGCGACTCCATTTTTGTAATGCTGCTCAGCCACTCCAAATTCACTTCTTTCACAGCGAAACCCATTGCGGACACCAAAGGGGCAATAGCCGGACTCTTCTCTCTCTCCGTTTCCAGTGTGGAAGAAATGAACAGTATTATGACCAAAGGACTGGCTGCCGGAGGAACAGAACCGAATGAACCGAGGGATTATGGTTTCATGCAGCAACGCACCATCGAAGATCCCGATGGACATACCTGGGAGATCTTTTATATGGACATGAGCAAATTTCCTGCTGAAAAACCGGCGGGGTAAGGGACGCTTATACGAGATGACATCTCGGGGCAACATGTTTACCATACAACTTCACAATAAAACCAATGAAAACAATCACGCGGATAATGCCATTGGCCGCCCTGTTAACAGTACTTTCAGCTTGCGGAAAGGACCCTTTGACCAATTCGTCTGTTGCCGGAAAATGGCAGGTCGATTCGATCGGGTTGAAAAGTACGGGGTCGAATGGCATTGAAACAACAACAACGATATACAGAAATACCGGTCAAAATTTCTACTATGATTTCCGGGCGGATGGCAATCTATACCTCTATCTGAATAATGTTTATGACACCTTGAAATCCTACCAGGTAGTGGACGGGAAGCCCCGGAGCTTTATCAAATACCAGACTCCATTTATTATTGATTCTATTGTGTCAATCAGCAACAATCGCCTGACATTACAAAACCCGCAAGGCAATAAGAGTATTCTGTATTTCAGCCGTTGAACCGAAAAAAACCTGAAGATGACATCTCGGGGCAACATGTTTACCATACAACCTGATTCATACAAAAAAAGGCTCCCTGTTGGGAGCCTTTTCAATACTGTAATAAGGTATTAAATAACAAATACCACCAGCCAGATCACCAACCAGGCCAGCAGACCCAGCCAGGCCCATTTCACACGGCTTGATTTTTTATCATCCTTGATCAGGTAGGCAATCAGTACACCGATCAGCCCCAGCAGGAAACCGAGTGCGAAACCACCTAAATGGAAGCCACCACCACCATCAGCTTTCATGGCCAGTTTAGCGACTTTCTTGCTGTTTACCGTACCATCGGCATTAATGCTCTGGCGCAGCTCACGCTGGGCTACTTTGAAACCCAGACGATCTGCCAGGCTCATCTTCTGGCCAGTCAGCAACTGGAAATCCTTAACCGAGATCAGGGACAGGTCCTGCAGGGAAATGGTTTTGCCGGTTTTACCAACCGGAAGCATAATGGAAGATGCCATTACAGGACCAGAAGCGGGTTTAGATGTGGCAAAAGTGGAGGCCACAAAAAGCACAAAGGCAAAGAGTAAAGTGAGCTTTCTCATGACAAGAAGTTTGGTGTATCCAAATATAACGGATTTCAAACCAAATAAAAAAAGGAAACTTCGGTGTTGGAACAGGAAATCAGAGCGCGTCTGCAGCAGCCAGTATCAAATTACAGGCTTTTCTGATCTGCTTCTCCGTTATCGTCAGGGGCGGGGCTATACGAAGACAGTTCGGGGCAAAAAGGAACCAGTCGGTAAGCAACCCCTGTTGCAGGCAATGATCTATAACGGCCTTGCACAGGTCAAAGTTCTCAAATTCTACTGCAATCAGCAAGCCTGCACTGCGTACGGCCCGGATCCTGGGATGTTTCAGCAATTTCAGGAACAGCTTTTCCTTTTTCGCTACCCCTTTTGCCAGCTTTTCTTTCAATACCACTTTCAATGCCGCCAGTCCGGCTGCGCAGCAAACCGGATGCCCGCCGAATGTAGTAATATGGCCCAAAACCGGGTCGGCCGTCAAGGTCAGCATCCGCTCTCGGGATGCGATAAACGCCCCCAGGGGCATTCCCCCGCCCAGGGCTTTGCCCAGTAACAGGATATCCGGAACAATTCCATATTGTTCAAATGCCCATAAAGTTCCGGTCCGGCCAAATCCAGCTTGAATTTCATCCAGGATCAGCAGGGTTCCCGTTTGCGTACATTTCTTCCGCAATGCCTTGATCCATTTCGGATCGGGCGGATTCACCCCCTGCTCAGCCTGAACGGTTTCTGCGATCACACAAGCCGTATGTTCATTGATCTCTTCCAGGGCCGTTGCACTATTGTAATCGAGGTGCAGCACATCCGGCAATAAAGGCCGGAAGGCATTGCGCCAATACTCATCTCCCATAACGCTCAACGCCCCATGCGTACTGCCGTGATAACTGTTCCGGAATCCGATGATCCGCGTCCGGCCCGTTACCCGCTTGGCCAGCTTCAATGCCCCTTCCACAGCCTCTGCACCCGAATTGGTGAAATAGACCATATCCAGTGAACGGGGTAATTGCTTTACCAAAGCCTGGGCATACTGTACCTGCGGACTCTCGATCAGCTCTCCATACACCAATACATGCAGGTATTGATCCAGTTGCTTTTTAGCAGCCTTGATGACCGCCGGATGCCGGTGCCCCACATTGCACACACTGATGCCGGCAATCAGGTCGAGATAGGACTTCCCGTTCACATCCGTAAGCACACAACCCTTCCCTTTTGCTACCTCAATAGCAATCGGCGCCGGTGAAGTCTGGGCCACATGACGGAGAAATGCGGTGCGTTGGGACATGGGTGCAAGATAAGGATCAGTAGCCAGTAGCCGGTAGCCAGAAGACAGAAGTAATACACACTATCCTTCTACTGGCTACTGGCTACCGGCTACTGACTACCGACTACTGGCTACCGGCTACTTTCATTACCTTTGGCAAAACCCATTTCCATGCCCCTCATCCTCCACGTCGACGGCAAACTCCCCCAATTCGGTTCCAACTGTTTCCTCGCACCCAATGCCACGATCGTCGGAGATGTGATCATGGGTAACGACTGTTCTGTATGGTTCAATGCGGTGATCCGCGGCGACGTGAACAGCATCCGGATAGGTAATAAAGTGAATGTGCAGGATGGCGCCGTTATCCATTGTACCTATCAGAAAACGCAGGCCATAATCGGGAATAATGTGTCGATCGGACATAATGCGCTGGTGCATGGCTGTACCCTGCACGATGAGGTACTGATCGGTATGGGAGCCATTGTTATGGACAATGCGGTGGTACACAGCCATACCATTATTGCGGCAGGTGCTGTGGTACTGGAAGGCACCATTTGCGAGCCCAACAGCATTTATGCCGGGGTTCCGGCCAAAAAAGTAAAGACGATTGAGGCGGACAAGATTTCCGGCGAAATCCACAGAATAGCAGGCAATTACGTCAGATATGCCGACTGGTTCCGCGACCAGGTACCCCCCACCCCGGCCGGCTAGGCTTGCAGTTCCCGGATAATATTATTAGTTTAAGTGACGTTATCCGTTGAAATGCTAACCATGAAAAAGTTCCGGCCGTACTCTTTACTGATCCTCCTCTCACTCATTATGCTCACCGGCAGCTCCTGCAGCCTCTGGAATAAGGTGTTTGGTCCCAAGTATGGATGTCCGGCCAACGGTAAGGATGTTGGTGCAGAACGCATCCTCAGCGGTGAAAAAGTGCCGAAAGCGAAGAAATTCAAAGCATAACATAAGAGTAGTAATTTCTACTTCCTATTTTTTCGTACCCATTTGATAAACCTAAATCCGTTTTTATGAGCCTGACCTTACGCACTGATTTCGGCTGTACCGAAGCCATCATTGACGACGATTGCGGCCTGAAACGCTTCTACGAAGTTGCCAACATCCTTTCTGACGACCTCGACATCAAATTTTCCGGAAAGGAAGACGACTTTGATACCCTCACCTGGAATTTCTCTTACAAAGGACATATACTCACCCTGTACTATAATATCTATACAGGGATCTCGATCTACCCCTATAAATTCCGTGAAGCGCCGCGGAAGGACAATGATGCAGTGATTGAACTGGCTGACTTTATCGAGAAGAAACTGATGATCCACTCTGCCAAAAGATACCTGAGCTAAAACCCGGGTCAGAAATATACTTTACGTATACATCCTCTTAAGTCGTGGTTACTGTTATACAGAAAACTGCCTCTTAAGAGGATTTTTTATTGGGAATTGTTCAAGGATAACTTAATACTTCTTTTCGATGCTCTCCAGCATGTTGTAATAACTCACAAACCGGTCTTCGGCGATCTCCCCACTGATCACGGCCTCCTTAACAGCACAGCCGGGTTCGTTTATGTGCAGGCAGTTATTGAACTGGCAGTAGGTGATGCGCTCCCGCATTTCCGGGAAATAATGCGACAATTCCTGTTTGGTGATATCCACCAGCCCGAATTCGCGCATGCCGGGTGTATCTATTACTTTGCCCCCATACGGCAGGTCAAACATTTCAGCAAAAGTGGTGGTATGCAAGCCCTTCCCGCTCCAGCCGCTCACATCCTGGGTACGCAGGGTCAGTTGAGGCATCAGGGCATTGAGCAGGGAAGACTTCCCCACACCGCTGTGACCGCTGATCAGGGTAGTTTTATCCTTCAGTGCGGCTTTCACCGCATCTACACCCAGTCCCTCTTTCACGCTCACCAGGAATACGCGGTAACCGATCTTTTCATACATCTCCTGCAATTGCTCAAATTGCGCCTTTTCCTTGTCGCGGTAGATATCTGCTTTATTGAAAACAATGAGTGAAGGCACATGATAGGCTTCAGAAGCCACCAGAAAGCGGTCGATGAACCCCTGGGAGGTCCGGGGTTCTTTGAGGGTGGCTACCAGGAGCGACTGGTCCAGGTTAGCTGCGATGATATGATGCTGGTGCTTGGCTCGCGGACTTTGCCGGTTGATATAGTTCCTTCTGGGGAGTATGGCTGTGATGACTGCATTCTCTTCTACCTGTTCATTCTCGAGCTCCACTTCATCCCCTACGGCAATCGGATTGGTACTGGTAATATCATCGATCTTGAATACGCCCTTCAGCCGGGCATTCCAGCTTTTCCCATCTCCGGTTTTTACCGTATACCAGCTTCCGGTTGATTTGTAAACAAGTCCTTTCATCTTGCACGAATGTACAGCAATAGCCGCAATAGCGGTCAGGGGAATTTGCGGAACAGCGTATAGCGCAATAAGAGTTCGAGCAGCACCAATGCAGCTGCTGCCAGCGCGAAAGGATGGAATTTTTCGGAGTAGCGTTTCAGGTTGGTGACTTCTATCTTCGATTTTTCGAGCTTATCGATCTCCCCGTAAATGGCTTTCAGGCTTTCCGTATCTCTGGCGCGGAAATACAAGCCACCGGTTTCGCTGGCAATGGCCCGTAAAAGCGGCTCATCAATATTCACTTTCTGCATCTGCGTGGTTACTTTGCCGCTACGTTCCACCGGAAAAGGGGCAAATCCTTCTGTACCCACACCAATGGTATATACCCGCACCCCGTATTGTTTGGCCATGAGCTTTGCTTCAATGGGAGATATCCGGCCTCCCTGGTCCTCACCATCTGTCAGCAATATCACGATCTTGCTGCGGGCTGTGGAACTGCGCAGGCGGGCAATACTGATACCAAGTCCCTCGCCGATAGCTGTTCCATCTTCCAGCAAGCCCCGCTGGATGGAAAGTATCTGGGAGCGGAGCACCTGCTTATCTGTTGTGAGGGGAACAAGGGTAAAACATTCTCCGGAAAAGATCACCACGCCAATACGGTCGGTGGCCCGCTGCGATACAAAATCGGCTGCCACATTCTTAGCAGCTTCGAGCCGGTCGGGCAAGAGGTCCATGGCCAGCATACTGCCGCTCACGTCCATGCAGATCACGATATCGATACCCTGTCCGTCTTTAAGTTCCTCATCAAATCTCCGCTGCGGACGGGCCAGGGCAATAATGATGCAGGCTACGGCAAGCAGGCGGAACACCAACAACAGGTGCCGGAAACTGCTCCTCCAGCTGCCGCCCCGCTGCAAAGCAGCTGTGGAGGAAATCGTAAAGCCCGCTTCGCCCTGTTTACGTTTGCTGATATACCACCAGGTCATCAGTGGCAGCAGCAACAGTCCCGTAAAAAACCAGGGATAGGCAAAGCTGATATGCTGGAACCAGTTATACAACACGGTCGGGAGTATTTTGAGTGAACTGCATGACCTCACGGATGGCAGTAAAATATTGGTCACATTCTTCCTCTGTAGGCTGGTATTTGGCAAACTTCACAAAATCGCCGGTCTGCAGTGCTGCTGTCAATGCCCGGTACAAAGGCTCCGGCGCTTCCAGCACCCGGCTCTGGATCAGTAATTCGCGGTTGGTTTTCTCCAGTACCTTCCAGCCTTTCTTCCATTCCAGATAATGCCGGTATGTAGTTTCTACCCGGCTATAATAGTCCTTCACAGCAATGTTTCCCTTCTGGAACAGCTGGCGGATGGCTTCCAGCTCCCCAAGGAAACCTTCCCAGCTGTCCACCTTTGGCTGTTCTACAGGTGGCGGCAGACTTTTCTTGCGGCGCAGGAACCACACCAGCAGGGCAATAAGCACCAACGCTCCTGCTCCGGCCAGCCAGAATACTTTTTTATCCAGGGTTCCGGCAGCCGTTTCTTCAATAGGTTTGATATCGCGGTAATCCGTATTCGGATCCATCGGGGTGTAATCTACCTGAACCCCGGTCGTATCGGAATAATAGAGCTTGCCGCCTACTTTGATACTGAGGCGGGGGATCTGCTGGTAACCGCTGTCGTAACTCGTGATCACAACAACCTGACGGAGCTGTTTGGCATCAATAGTCTCTTCTTGCTGCACACTGTCTTTCTTCAGGTATTCCCAATGATAGATCGAATCGGGCAGGGCGAACTGATAACTGGCTCCCAACGGCATCCGGACTTCCACAGTCAGCTGCAAGGGTTCCCCGATCAGGATATGGGGTTTGTCGGGCAGCGCCTTGATCAATACCTGTGCCTGCACCAGTTGGATGAACCCACAGGCGAATACCAGGAATAGATATTTGAGGAATCTGTTCATGTTTAACGGTTCCTCCCGATAAAGAATTTCTGTAACACTTTTACGTAATCTTCGTCTGTGCGGATATGCAGAAGGTCACTGCCCGCTTGCAGGAATTTCTCCTTGCACCAGGCGGTATGGTTGAAGAAAGCATCCTGATAATATTTGCGAACGGAATAATCGCCTGTATCTACAATGTTCTTTTTGCCGGTTTCCGCATCCTCCGCTTCCACCAATCCGATATCCGGCAATTGCATATCCAGCGGATCATAAAGCTTGATCCCGATCACATCATGCTTTTTACCGGCCACTTTGATGGCGTCCTCAAAACTGTTGTCCAGGAAATCACTCAGGATAAACGTAATACACTGCTGTCGGGTGGAATTATTGAAGCGGCGCAAGGCTTCGCCCAGTTGTGTGCCTTTACCTTTGGGCTCAGAAGTCAGCAACTCCCGGACAATATACAGCACATGATCGCGGCCTTTCTTGGGCGGGATCACTTTCTCCACCTGGTTGCTGTAAAAGATCACGCCCACCTTATCGTTATTACTGATGGCAGAAAAAGCCAGCACGGCTGCTATTTCATTGATCAGGTCGCGTTTGCGGGCCTGGGTGGTGCCAAAGAACGAACTGCCACTCACATCCACGATCAGCATTACACTCAGTTCCCGCTCTTCCTCAAACAACTTGCTAAACGGGTGGTTAAAGCGGGCGGAAACGTTCCAGTCAATAAACCGGATATCGTCGCCATGATGGTATTCCCGCACTTCCTTGAAAAGCATGCCCCTTCCCTTGAAAGCACTGTGGTACTCTCCGGTGAAGAGATGACGGGTGAGCTTCTTGCTCTTGATCTCGAGCTCCCGTACTTTTTTGAGGATTTCTGCGGTTTGCATCATATTACTGTTTTAAACCACCAGGACAAAAAGGCACAAAGAAATTAAAAGCATGCTTTGCGCCTTGGTGTCTTGGTGGTTCAAGATCAAGGTACCTGTATTGCTTTCAGGATTTCGTCGACCACATTCTCTACGCTGACGTTCTCGGCCTCTGCTTCATAGGTGAGCCCGATCCGGTGGCGCAGTACATCCTTGGAAATACTCCGCACATCTTCCGGGATCACGAAGCCCCGCTTATTGAGGTAGGCCTGTGCTTTGGCGGCCAGCGACAGATTGATACTGGCACGCGGTGAGCCGCCATAGGCGATCAGCGGTTTCAGTTTGTCGAGTTTGTATTTTTCCGGATAACGGGTGGCAAATACGATATCGAGGATATAGTTCTCCACTTTCTCATCCATATACACCTGGCGGACCAGTTCACGGGCTTGCAAAATTTCCTGCATCGACACCACCTGCTTTACTTCAGGACCACGAAGGCCCTGTACATTCTGCCGGATGATGAGTTGTTCTTCTTCCTTGGTGGGATAACCAACGATCACTTTCATGATAAAACGGTCCTGCTGTGCTTCCGGAAGCGGATAAGTACCTTCCTGTTCCAGCGGGTTCTGTGTGGCCAATACCAGAAACGGTTCATCCAGCTTGTACGTGCTGTCGCCAATGGTTACCTGCCGTTCCTGCATGGCTTCGAGCAGGGCACTCTGCACTTTGGCCGGGGCGCGGTTGATTTCATCAGCCAGTACAAAATTGGCAAAGATGGGTCCCTGCCGTACCATGAATTCGTTGCGCGGCTGGTTATAGATCATGGTACCGATCACGTCGGCCGGTAATAAATCGGGGGTAAACTGGATGCGGGAGAACTTGCCGTGTACAGCCTGCGACAATGATTTGATCGCAAGGGTCTTGGCGAGTCCGGGCACCCCTTCCAGCAATACGTGGCCGCTGCTGAGCAGCCCGATCAGCAGGCGGTCGAGCATGCTGTGCTGGCCAATGATCACGCGGCCTACTTCATCGCGCAAACGGTCAATAAAACCGCTCTGCGCCTGGATTTTTTCATTCAGCTGGCGGATCTCCTGGGAGGTGAGCATTCGGAAGGATTTAGTGTTTAGGTATTGAATTCCACAAATTTACAATCTTCCCTTTGCAAGATGCTTGCCAAATGGGTCAGCGGCAAGGGAAAAAAGACAAAAACTGGCACCCTGCTTGCACAATAAACCGGAAGTCCCGGAGTTAAGCCCCGGGAAGCCCCATTCCTAATCACCAAATATCCGGTCATGAAACACCCCATTGCCCTTGTACTGCTGCTGAGCCTCACCCTGCTGTCCTGCTCCAAAAAGGGCAGCTCAGGGCCCACGAAAACAGAATTACTGACCAGTGCTACCTGGAAATTCGACCGTGTTGGCCTGGACCTCGATAAGAATGGCTCGATCGATGCCGACCTGCCTCCCGGCTATGTGCAGTCCTGCGATACCGATAACAGCATTACGTTCAAAACAGATTTCACCGGAATTGGTGATGAAGGTGCCACCAAATGCGATCCTGCCGATCCGCAGACCGATACGTTTACCTGGAGCTTCCAGTCGAATGAAACTGTCATCAACTTCCCCTCTGTACTGATTGCAGGAATTTCGGGTGATGTGCGGATCAAACAACTTACAGCTACCGACCTCGACCTGCTGAAAGATGTGGTGGTGAGCGGTACCACAGTAACCGTGGTGATCGAGCTGAAACATTGATCGCTTACGACAGGTATTTCCCTACAATAGGTACACGGCGGCCCACGCCAAATGCTTTGGCACTGACCCGGATAATGGGACAGAACTGGTTTCTCTTGTATTCATTCATGTTCACCAGCCGCAGCACCCGCTTGACCAGGGCTTCATCTATGCCCATGGCAATGATGTCTTTCGGGCTCTGCCGCCGTTCAATGTACTGATACAGCACTTTATCCAGTACATCATACTCCGGCAGGCTGTCGCTGTCTTTCTGGTTGGGTCTTAATTCTGCAGAAGGCGCTTTTGTGATGATATTTTCAGGGATGATCCCGGTATTCCGGTTGATATACCGGGCCAGGGCATAGACCTGCATCTTGTACACATCCCCCAGCACACTGAGTCCGCCGGCCATATCACCATACAAGGTTCCATATCCTGTGGCGAGTTCACTTTTATTGGAAGTATTCAGCAGGATATACCCGAATTTATTGGCTACACTCATCAGCAGGTTACCCCGGGTACGGCTTTGCAGGTTTTCTTCGGCTACATTAAATGGTGCTCCGGCGAATACCGGGTCCAGCACTTCCAGGAAGCGCTCATATACCGGCTGGATCGGGATGATATCATAGGGATTGCCCAGGGTCTTGCTGAGCTGCACAGCATCATTTACACTGTGGTCGGAAGAAAAGCCGGATGGCATCAGGATGGCCCGTACATTTTCTGCTCCCAAGGCCTCACAGGCCAATGCCAGGGTAACAGCTGAGTCGATACCCCCGGAAGAACCCAGAATGGCTTTGGTGAACCCCATCTTGGAAAAATAATCACGAATGCCCAGCAACAGGGCCTGATGCATTTCCCTGATATTCTTCTCTGCCACGAGGTAATCAATGATCTTCTCCGGATCGGTTACCCGCGACACCCGCATATCCTTATCAAATGCTTTCAGGCTTTTCTGGTCTTCTGTCCGTTCCTGCTGCCGTACGGTTTCAAGGTCCACCACGGCAAAATCGGATTCAAAATACCGCAACTCCTTTACCAGATGGCCTTTGGCATCCATTACCAGGCTGCCGCCATCAAAAACAATATCGGTCTGTGCCCCCACGGTATTACAGTAGAACATGGGCAGGCCGTATTTCAGCACATTGGCCCGGATCACTTCCTTCCGGTCATCATCATGATCATAATCAAATGGGGAAGCGGAAATATTGATCATCAGCGTGGGCTGCTGGTGCTGCAACTGGTCCATGGGACAAACCCGGTAAAGCGGATTGTCGCCGAGATTCCAGATATCCTCACAAACAGTCAGGGCTATACGCTCCCCTTTGAACGGGATCACATTCCAGGTAAAGCCCGGTTCAAAATAGCGGTATTCGTCAAAAACATCATAAGTAGGCAGCAGGGTCTTATGCGCCACTCCGGCCACCTGGCCTTCATAGAGGAACCAGGCCGCATTAAAGAGGTCTTTTCCTGCTTTTTCCGGATTGGGTGCCGGCGCGCCAACGATCACGCCGATATCCTGTGTATGGGCTTTTATCGCTTCGATTGCCTGATCGCACTGCTGCAGGAAATCGCTGAACTCGAGAAAGTCGCGGGGCGGATACCCGCAGATACAGAGTTCAGTAAACACTACCAGGTCGGCACCCGCTTCGCGGGCCTGTTCCACGGCAGCAATGATCTGCCGGGTATTCGCTTCAAAATTGCCGATATGATAATTCTGCTGGGCGAGTGCGATCTTCATCCGGCAAAGGTAATTGAAAGCCCATGGAACAAGAAGCCTGCCTTTTCGGGGCCGGGCTGGCGATTTTAATTTTATTTTTGCAATAGTGCGGGGCAAAACCCGTTTCAGGACCATGAAAATTACAGGAACACTGATCACGGTACTGGTACTGCTGGCAGCTTGTACCGGCCGGAAAGGGCCGGATGTCAGCAAGATCGACGTAAAGCTGGAGCAAGTTCGTTTTGAGAAAGACTTTTTTGCGCTGGATACCAATAACCTGCCTGCCGGTTTACAGGCACTGGCAGCCAAACACCCGCAGTTTTTGCAGGATTACCTGATCAACATCCTCGGGCTTCCCCCGCAGCCCGACAGCAGCGGGAATTATTTCAAAGCCATCAAGGCGTTTCTGCACGATTACCGCCCGGTTCTGGATTCCGCCTCCCGGCAATTTGAAACAATGGATAAACCGGTGGAAGAGATCCGCCAGGCACTCCGTTATGTAAAGTATTATTTCCCTCAATACAAGACACCGGCCACTTTTATCACCTATATCGGTCCAATGGATGCTTACTATGAAGCATCTACTGCCGGCTATAGTGATGTGCTCACCACTGCCGGACTGGCCAGCGGCCTGCAGTTGCATATGGGTGCCGATTTTTCCATGTATAAAAGTGAAATGGGGCTGGCCCTCTATCCGGCCTATATCTCCCGCCGTTTCAGTCCGCAGACCATCTCCGTAAATGCCATCCGGAATATCATCGACGATATCTATCCCGAACAGCTCCGTGGACTGCCACTGGTAGACCAGATGGTGGAAAAAGGAAAGCGGCTCTACCTGCTCGACCTGTTCATGCCCGAAACGTCAGATACCCTGAAGCTCGGTTATACGGCCGCCCAGTTAAAAGGCTGCCAGGCCAATGAAGGAAAGATCTGGAACTTCTTCACAATGAACAATCTTCTTCTTAATACCGATCCGGCTGTGGTGAAAAGTTACCTTTCTGAAGGGCCGAAAACGCAGGAACTGGGTGATGGCTCTCCTGGTTATATCGGATTGTATACCGGCTGGCAGATCGTAAAAGCCTATATGGACAAAAACCCGGACCTCAAGCCGGAAGATCTGCTGCGCACCAATCCCCGCAAGATCTACGAAGGCGCTAAATACCGGCCGAAATAATTTTTCACCACATAGGCACAGAGAAAAATAAATAAAACTGGTGTTTCTATGTGTCTATGTGGTTAATGATTGATCTTCGATTTCAACATGTCGCGTGCGGCCTGGGTGTCGGTGATGTCTTTGAACGCATCTTTCGGAACCAGGAAAAACGAACGGCTGTCGAAATAGAGGTGAAAGAAATAAAGGGTTTCCTTGAAACTGCTGAACTGCTGCCACTGCCAGAGCTGATCACCGCGGTCGGTATGCAGCAACACCCCTTCATCGGCCAGAGTCAGTTCAAAATGGTCTTTAAATGTCTGGGAGCGTTTATAGATACTGTTGGGCAATACGATACGGATAGTAACCCAGAGTATAAACCACATCAGCGAGAATACCAGGAAAGAGAGCGGCTGGATCACTTTGAAGTAGAACAATACAGCCGAGAGAATCGCAAACACATTCACAAAGATGACCAGCAGGCGGATCTCACGCCTTGAAAAAAAATGACTGCGCAGGGCATCGAGCACCTGCTTCTTCTCATAGCCAAACGAAACTTTCATTGCCGGGATTTAGGGTTGTTTAAGGGCTTTCTCGCTGACCGACCAGCTGGTGATCAGTTCGCCTTTGATACCAAGGAATTCCACTTTCAGCATCCGGTCGTTCTGTTTGCCACTTACGGTGATCCGGGTATAGTTCTGGGCCTCCACCAGGGTTTTCGGCTCCCGGAAGGGATTGTCTTTTTCCTTGCCGCCGGCTATACCGGTACCGGATGTAAGGGGTGAGGATGTGATATCATACAGGGGATAAGATCCTTCCCTGCTGAACCGGATGATCTCGCTGTGGTGACGGTCGCCGGTCAGGAACAGCACCCCATTCACTTTTTCCTTCTGCAGGAACTGCATCAGCTCCTGGAACTCGAAGGGATAATCCTGCATACAATCATAAGGCGAAACCGGATTCAGCACCTGGCTGCCGGTCACGATAAATTTGAAAGGCGCTTTACTCATGACAAGTGCCGATTTCAGCCATTCCAGCTGTTTCACCCCCCACATGCGTTTTTCCGGATTGGCCTTACCGTCAATGAAAGGCGCCATATCGTCGGGGCTGCGGAAACTGCGGTCGTCCATCAGGAAGAAATCACAATCGCTTTTGCTGATCTTGGTATAGATCCCCTCTCCCATATAGCCATAGCTGGGATTGGTCCAGTAGTTCATGAACACTTTCCGGCTCTCTTCCTTGAGCGGAAAGCTGCGGTCGCCATCGTTGGGACCATAATCATGATCATCCCAGATAGCATAATGCGGCATGGCTTTCAGGAAGGGTTGCAATACCGGCAGGCTACGGGCATGGTTGGCACGGTACCAGATCCCCCAGGCGCTGAAATAATCGGCTTCCCGGAGATACCAGTTATCGCCCAGCCAGAGCATAAAGGCCGCTTTCTCTTTAGCCATGGCTTCAAAAATGGAAGAATCCTTTCCGTATCCGGGGCCGGGACGGTCGTACACCGGTTCATTCGCATAAAAACAACTGCCGGTCAGGAAGCTGAAATCGGGAGCTGGTTTGCGCCACTGCCAGAGCTCGTCGGTATGAAAGCTTCCATCGGCAGCAGCCGGTTGCTTTCCGGAACGGTCGTTCACCCGGACAGCATACTCATATGCAGTATTCAGCTCCAGGTTCACCAGATCAAAGATCAGGGGGGTAAACCAGGCATTGGATGCCGTAAGGGTGATGCGGCGGGCCGATGCGGGCTCTCCGGACTTCCAGTACCAGCAATCCGCAACAGATCCAGGTTTCACTTCCACCCAGATACGGGCCGTACGGAGTTCCGTATGTCCCAGCATGGGGCCGGAAACCAACTGGGCCGAGCCATTGAGGACTGCCAATAAAAAAAATGTAAGAAAAATACCGGAGGAGAGTCTGGAGCGAATCATAATTTTGATTGAATGAAGCACAAAGTAAATAAACATTGGCTGTATCGGAGCAGCTGGCTGGTAAAATTGATCCTGCCCTGCCTTTTTCTCCTGAGTCTGGCCTCCTGTACCCAGCGGAGGGTCACCGAAAAAGGGTTCTATTACTGGAGGACCATCCTCAGCGCTAACCCCAAGGAAGTGGAAACCCTGCAGCAGCTGCAGGTGAAGAAACTCTATGTCAAGTTCTATGATGTGGTTTGGGATAAGGAACGGAACCGCCCCGACCCCGTTGCCAAAGTGCAGATCACCCCGAATGCCCTGGCCCGGCTCAATGAAGACAGTATTGAAATTGTGCCCACCATTTTCATCACCAACGAAGTGTTGCAGACGATCAACGAGAACACCACCGATGAACTGGGCGAACGCATCAACAACCTGCTCACGGGCATGCTCAACAATGTGAACCTGCTCGACAAGGTCAAGGAAGTGCAGTTCGACTGCGACTGGACAGAACAGACCCGGGATAAATATTTTTCCCTCCTGAGTTATCTGAAGACCCTCCCCTTTTTCATGAAAGCACAGGTATCGGCAACGATCCGTTTGTACCAGTGCAAATTCCGGGAAAAGACCGGCGTGCCCCCTGTGAACCGTGGAGTATTGCTATGCTATAATATGGGTAACCTGAAATCTTCCGGAACTGGTAATTCCATCCTGGATGCGAATGAACTGCAACAATATACCGGGCAACTGAAAGAATATCCCCTGCCCCTCGATGTGGCCTTGCCCATATTTGAATGGAAAGTACTGTTCCGCAACGACCAGTTCTATGCGCTGATCACCAACCTGCCCGACAGCGTCCTCAATGATAATGGCGTGGCGCGTACCGATAAAAATTACCGGGAACTGTTGTTGGATACCGTGCTATATGGATATCCCTTAAAGAAAGGCGACCGGATCCGTACGGAGAAAAGTGATTACCCGGAAATTATGAAAGCGGCAAAGGTGTTGTCACCCCTGATGAACAATCCGCATTTTACGGTAACCTTGTTCCATCTTGACTCCACCCTGCTGACGAAATACAGCCGGGCAGAACTGGACAGCATCTACCGCAGTTTTGACAATAAATAAAAAGTGGTTTTCGGAATCAGCGTAAGGCACGGCCGCATTTGGCCTTGCCATTGGCAGCCTCGTAGGTAGTAATATAACGGGTGCAGGAAGTAGCGATCAGGGCCATAGCCAGCAGCGCGAGAAGAAAGCTGTTGCGTGTTTTCATATTGGTTTCTTGTGGTAAGCGGTTACGAAAATATAAGTTTAAACTTCCTGTGCAAGCTCCGGGCCAGAAAATAACCGGACAGGAGGCTACCCGTTTCAGCAGTTCCAACTTAAAGTCCTGTTTATGAGCAACTAAATGGCTGTCTACAGGTAGTGTGCGAAAAAATTTAACGGTTCCTGCAATAAAAAAATCCCCGGCCGAAGCCAGGGATCAAGGGGTATTTCAAGGCAAATAGGTCATTTTAGCTGCAACCCATGCTGTTACCGCAGTTCAGGCATTTGTAACAGGTACCGCTGCGGATGGTGATGTGGCCACAGGTATTACAGGCCGGTGCATCACTCTGCATGCTGCGGGCGGCTGCATTGACAGCGTCGAGGGTAGCTTCAGCTTTCACTGCTTTTACCGGCTCTGTGCTCTTGGCCTTGGTGGCAGCCACCACACGTACTTCACTCAGCTCCGGAGTTGTTGTTTTTTTTTCATACTCCAGGGTGGTGGGGATCTCATCCCAGTCGTCGGTGCCTGTATTCATCACCTCGGGCTTGTCCAGTACATGTACCAGATCAGTGCGGCCCAGGTATTCATAAGCCAGGGCACGGAAGATGAAGTCTACTATGGAAGTAGTGGTCTTGATATTCGGGTGATCCACCATGCCGGCGGGTTCGAAGCGGGTGAATACGAATTTCTCTACGAACTCTTCAAGCGGCACACCATACTGCAGGCCAATGCTGATGGCAATGGCGAAGCAGTTGAGCATGCTGCGCATGGTTGCCCCTTCCTTGGCCATATCGATGAAGATCTCACCTACAGTACCATCACCATATTCACCGGTACGCAGGAACAGGGCCTGGCCGTTGATCTTGGCTTTCTGGGTGAAGCCACGACGCTTGGCGGGGAGTGTTCTGCGCTCCACGATATGTGCCAGTTCACGTTTCAGCTTGGTATCGGGAGAAGCCTGTACGCGTTTCTGTACTTCTTCGAGCAGTTCCTGTACAGTGAGCTTGCCGAGATCCACAATATTGGACTCAGGAGCCATTGCCGGTTCGTCGGCCTTGGCTTCTTCACTGCCCTCACCTTTTTTCTTCTTGTCGCTCTTGTTGCTGAGGGGCTGGCTGAGTTTGGAACCGTCGCGGTAGAGGGCGCAGGCCTTCAGACCCAGTTTCCAGCTGAGCATATAAGAATCGGCGATCTCGTCAATATTGGCCTCGTTCGGAAGGTTGATGGTTTTGGAGATCGCTCCGCTGAGGAAAGGCTGGGCTGCAGCCATCATACGGATATGTCCGTGTGCATGGATATAGCGCTCGCCTTTCTTTCCGCATTTGTTGGCACAGTCAAAAACGGGCAGGTGCTCGGCTTTCAGGTAAGGAGCTCCTTCAATGGTCATGGTGCCACATACATAATCGTTGGCAGCCTCAATTTCTTCATCGGTAAAGCCTAAGGCCTCGAGCAGGCTCCATTCAAAGTTGAAATACTGCTCGGGTTTGAAACCTAAACGCTGGAGACATTCTTCTCCCAGTGTATATACGTTGAATACAAAGCCGATCTCGAAAGCAGCACCAACAGCGGTATCCAGTTTCTTGATCTCTTCGGCAATGAATCCTTTTTCGCTGAGGGTTTGCGGGTTGATATACGGCGCACCAGAGAAGCTGCCGGCACCTACCGCATACTTCACGATGGCTTCGCTTTCTTTCTCGGTATAACCCAGATTCTTCAGGGCTGTGGGCACACTCTGGTTGATGATCTTGAAATAACCACCACCGCTGAGCTTCTTGAATTTCACCAGGGCAAAATCAGGCTCCACACCAGTGGTATCGCAATCCATTACCAGGCCAATGGTTCCAGTGGGGGCAATTACAGTGGTCTGTGCATTGCGGTAACCGTATTTCTCACCCAGCTGTACTGCTTCATCCCAGGCTTTAGTGGCAGATTTCAGCAGGTAGTCGGGGCAATATTTGGCCTTGATACCCTGGGGCTTGATGCTCAGCTTCTCATATTCGTCGGCATCGTAAGCAGCCAGGCGGTGGTTGCGCATCACACGCATCATGGTTTCCTTGTTCTCTTCGTAGCGGGGGAAAGGACCAATGATGGAAGCGATTTCCGCAGAAGTCTTATACGCAATACCGGTCATGATGGCTGTGAGGGCACCGGCAATACCGCGGGCCTCTTCACTGTCGTAGGCAATACCCATCACCATCAGCATACTGCCGAGGTTGGCATAACCCAGACCCAGGGTGCGGTAATCGTAGCTGAGCTGGGCCACTTCCTTACTCGGGAACTGGGCCATCAGTACGGAAATTTCCAGTACGGTTGTCCATAACCTTGCTGTATACTCGAAACCCTCTACATCAAAAGTGTTGGTTTCTTCATTGTAGAACTTGCGGAAGTTCACAGAAGCGAGGTTACAGGCGGTATTGTCGAGGAACATGTACTCCGAACAGGGGTTGGAAGCGCGGATGGGGCCACCGGCGGGACAGGTATGCCACTCGTTGATCGTGGTGTCATACTGGGTACCGGGGTCGGCGCAACGCCAGGCGGCATAATTGATCTGGTTCCACACTTCACGTGCGGGGATCTTCTTCATTACACGGCCGTCCATACGGGCTTTCAGTTCCCAGTCTTCGCCGGCTTCCAGGCGCTCAAAGAAACTATTGGGGATACGTACTGAGTTGTTGCTGTTCTGTCCGCTTACCGTGCGGTAGGCTTCACCTTCGTAATCGCTGGGATAACCGGCGGCGATCAGGGCTCCTACTTTCTTCTCTTCCTCCACTTTCCAGTTGATGAACTCCATGATCTCGGGGTGATCGAGGTCGAGGCACACCATCTTGGCCGCACGGCGGGTGGTGCCACCGCTCTTGATGGCGCCGGCAGCGCGGTCGCCGATCTTGAGGAAGCTCATCAGGCCGGAGGATGTACCGCCGCCGCTGAGTTTCTCGTGCTCACCACGGATATTGCTGAAATTGGTGCCTACACCGGAACCATATTTGAAGATACGGGCTTCACGAACCCAAAGGTCCATGATACCGCCTTCATTCACGAGGTCGTCTTCCACGCTCAGGATAAAACAGGCGTGGGGTTGCGGACGCTCGTAGGCAGATGTTGATTTTTTCAGTTCCCCGTCAACCGGATCCACATAATAGTGGCCCTGGGGTTTCCCCTTGATACCATAGCTCTCATACAATCCGGTATTGAACCACTGCGGACTGTTCGGTACACAGGCCTGGTTCATGATGCTGTACACCAGCTCATCATAAAATACCTGGGCATCTTTCGCTGAAGCGAAATAGCCGTAGCGCTCACCCCATACGCGCCAGCAGTTGGCCATACGGTGGGCTACCTGGCGTACAGAAGTTTCGCGGCCTAATGATCCATCCGGCTGGGGAACGCCGGCTTTACGGAAATATTTTTGTGCAAGAATGTCTGTAGCGATCTGACTCCATTGCCGGGGTACTTCTACATTATTCATTTCAAACACCACTTCTCCGCTCGGGTTCCGGATTACTGAGGTACGATAATCATACTCGAACTGATCAAAAACGCTGACGTCGTCGAGGGTAAAGCGACGGCTGAACTGCAAGCCTTTTACCGATTGCTTCTTGGATGCCATATTGAGTCCCTTGATTTGGATTGTTAAGAATTTGTTACCGAAACGGGGAAAACGAAAATATCCAGAGCCAGTCAATTTTCCGGGCTTCAGATATGCACAGGCTGTGGAAAAGAGATGGGGACAATTTCAAAGTGCCCACCCCGCTTGCATTAGCCGCAATTTTGCCGCCGGAAAGGCACTTTTCCTCATTTCCAAGTAAAAATTTTTTTGGCTGATCCGGGAAAAAAAATTAGTCCTTCCCGCTTACCAATGAAAACCGCTCCAAACCCATGATAACGATTGCATAAACCGCTCAACCCACCCTGCTGCCGTTCGGCGCCGGAGCCGTATTTTCGCAGGAATGAAACAACTGCTGCTCGCTTTCTTTTTCTCTGGTTTAACCCTTTCAGTTTTGCAGGCTCAGGACCTGGAACGTAACGCCGGATGGTATAGTGGCATAAACAGTGTGGGCCTTACCAAAAAACTCCGGCTGCAGTTCGACTTCGCCGTACGCAGTACCGACAAATGGGAACATGTGAATACCTGGTTTATCCGGCCCGGACTGGCCTATAATCCGGATAAGCACCGGACGTTCACCCTGGGCCTGAACTATGTGATGAACCGGACCACCAGTGGGGGTATCACAGATAATATTCCGGAGAAACAGGTGTGGGAACAGTTCTGGTACCGTCATCCCTGGGGAAAGTGGAATATGACGCACCGTTTTTCACTGGAACAACGCTTTGTGAGTCCGGTAACTGTCAGCAGCAACCAGCTCAAGGCGGGCACCGCCCATCTGGTGAGCCGTTTCCGGTATTGGATACGTGCTGCCCTTCCCCTGGAACAAAAACCACAAGCGGGAAAAGGGAACTACCTGATCCTCCAGAACGAGCTTTTCCTGGGCTTCGGGGAAACATCACTGGTGAACGGCAAGACCTTCGACCAGAACCGGGCAATGGCAGGGATCGGTCATCATTTTTCACCGCTTTTTGATATGGAACTGGGCTACCAATTCCGGCGTATACAGGGCAGGGGTAGCATCGACTTTAATGATCATATCCTGCAGTTAACCACGCTTTTACGGCTTTAAGGAATCAATCCGGAAGGTTTGAAAAACTTTTCGCATTTTTGCAACTAATCAACAGCCCGGGAATGAAGAATAGCTTATACACCTCTTTACAGCACAAAAAAGACAAAGGAGAGAAGTCTTTTGCCGTGCTGATCGACCCGGACAAAGTCACCCCTTCCAGTATCGACAGCCTTATGAAGCTGGTGAATGATGCCAAAG
The DNA here is from genome assembly GCA_044220945.1 of Chitinophagaceae bacterium. Classification (GTDB taxonomy): domain Bacteria; phylum Bacteroidota; class Bacteroidia; order Chitinophagales; family Chitinophagaceae; genus Endoryza. Next base: position 225,842 of record JBGAQC010000002.1, read on the forward strand.
TAGACTACCTCCTTGTTGGCGGCAGCCTTGTGATCAGTAACCGGCTCGATGAAGTGGTGCTCCAGATCAAAAAGCAGTCTTCCATACCGGTGATCCTTTTTCCCGGCAGCCCCTCTCAGATCACCCCCCACGCCGATGCCCTGCTGTATCTGTCCCTGATTTCCGGACGCAATCCCGAACTCCTGATCGGCCAGCACGTCATTTCAGCAGCTGCCGTGAAGCAAAGTGGACTTGAGATCATGTCTACCGGCTATATGGTGATCGATGGCGGTGCCCCTACCACCGTTTCTTACATCAGTAATGCGGCGCCGATCCCGGCCGACAAAAATGAAATCGCCATGTGCACTGCCATGGCAGGTGAAATGCTGGGCATGAAGCTGATCTATATGGATGCCGGCAGTGGCGCCAAACGTGCCATCACCGAAAGCATGATCGAAGCCGTATCGCATGTGATTGAAGCCCCGCTGGTGATCGGTGGCGGCATTAAGGACCCCGAGAAAGCTTACCTGAACTGCAAGGCTGGGGCAGATGTGATCGTGATCGGAAATGCCATTGAAAAAGACCCTTCCCTGATCCGGGAAATGAGTGCAGCCATTCATGCCGTTCGCGTTACGGCTTAAACGCTTTGTTTCATCTTATACTTTAAGGGCGTACAGGCTTCAAATTCGCGGAAAGTGCGGATGAAGTAGTTGATGCTGTTGAAGCCGCTCTGGTAACAGGCTGCACTGACAGTTATTCCCGGCTCAGCCAGCAACTCCTTGGCCAGCAGGATGCGCTCCTTCAGGATATACTCCACCGGAGTAATACCAAACTCCCGCTTGAACTGCCGGAAGAAACTGGGCCGGCTCATACAGGCCAGTTTGCACAGTTCTTCTATGGAGATCTTCTTGTAGATATTCTCCTTGATAAAATGGATCACTGCAGCAAAGCGGCTGAACGAAGCCATGCGGCGGTAATGGGTCTCTACCAACTGGCGCGCCTGGGTCTGCATCAGTTTCAACAGCAATTCGCGCAAAGCCAGTTCCGCAAATACATCCTTCATGCGGCTGCCATCCGTGGATACTTTTATGATCCGGCTGATCGCTTCAGCCAGTTCATCGGAGTTGAGCAGGTAAAAAGCCTCCATATTCAGCTCCCACTGTCCACTGTCTTCCGTCTTTGGCAGCTTGCGGTTCAGGTACTGGAGGGTTTCCTGTATCTCATCATTGCTGATGGTCAGTGCAATGCATTGAGTGGGATTTGCCTCGGTGGCTTCCGGAAAATCAATCACCATCCATTCATTGGCTTGCCAGAGAAGGGATTCGCCGGGATGATATTCGAAGCTGTCCCGCTCCTTGCGGTGCATTACTTTTTTGCCGCGTAACATGCTGGTGATCACCAGATCATTGAATTTCAATGGTACCCGCTCGGCCGGCTGGTAGGTTTCGAAAATATTCAGCTCGCAGGATTCCATACTGTACACCTTGCGGTTCTCCACAAGGGTCTGCAGTTCCTTTTTGGGAGAAAGCGTTACAGAACCGGGTATGTGACGGCTGGCAGCTGGCATGCAATCTGAATTACCGCAAAAAATTACGGTTTTCCACCATTCCTATGAAGTGATTTTGCTCATGTACCTGAAAAAATGAGACAATAGTTCCATTTTCCGATGCTATCGGGCCATACCGGGGCCAAAAAGAAGGGGAGTTTTAGCTCCTCTAAAACGATTACCATGCCTGTAACAACCCCTGCAAAGCCCACCCAACTGGTGGCAAGACCCGAATTCAAAGCAAAGTATGGCAACTATATCGGCGGCCGGTTTACCGACCCCGTTAAAGGTGAGTACTTTGACAATATCTCGCCGCTGGACGGCAAAGCCTTTACCCGGGCAGCCCGCTCCACCAAAGAAGATATTGAACTGGCCCTCGATGCCGCAGAAGCCGCCTTCCCCTCCTGGAGCAAGACCGCAGCAGCCCAACGCAGCAACCTGCTACTGAAAATTGCGGACATCATGGAAAAGAACCTTGATTACCTGGCGGCTGTTGAAACCATCGACAACGGCAAAGCCATCCGTGAAACCCGCGCCGCCGACCTGCCCCTCAGCATCGACCACTTCCGCTATTTCGCCGGTGTGATCCGCAGTGAGGAAGGAACGATCTCCGAACACGATGAAACCACCGTAAGCATCAATCTGCATGAAGCTATTGGTGTAGTAGGACAGATCATCCCCTGGAATTTCCCGCTCCTCATGGCTGCCTGGAAAATTGCTCCCGCACTCGCTGCCGGCTGTTGCGTGGTAGTGAAACCCGCTGAGCAAACGCCTACCAGCATCATGGCACTTATGGAACTGATCGACGGTGTACTGCCTCCCGGCGTTCTGAATGTGGTGACCGGGTTCGGCATCGAAGCCGGCAAGCCCCTGGCCACGTCCACCCGTATTGCCAAAGTAGCGTTCACCGGTGAAACAACAACCGGTAAGCTCATCATGCAGTATGCTTCTGAAAACCTGATCCCCGTAACCATGGAACTGGGCGGCAAATCGCCCAATATCTTCTTCCCCAGCGTAATGGCTGCCGACGATGATTTCCTCGATAAAGCCGTGGAAGGTGCCGTAATGTTCGCCTTGAATCAGGGAGAGGTCTGCACCTGTCCCTCGCGCATACTCGTACACGAGAGTATCTATGAACCCTTCATGGAACGCGTGGTGGCCCGTACCCGTGCCATCAAAATGGGGCATCCCCTCGATCCCGATGTGATGATGGGCGCCCAGGCCAGCAACGACCAGTACGAAAAGATCCTCAACTACCTGGATATCGGCAAACAGGAAGGCGCCAAAGTGCTCTGCGGCGGAGAAGCCTTCCACCAGAACAGCGGACTGGAAAGCGGATACTATATCAAGCCTACCATCCTGCAGGGACATAATAAAATGCGCGTGTTCCAGGAAGAGATATTCGGACCCGTATCCTGTGTTACAACGTTCAGGACTACCGAAGAGGCCATTGCCATTGCCAATGATACGCTTTACGGGCTGGGTGCCGGTGTGTGGACCCGCGATGCCCATGAACTGTATCAGGTGCCCCGTGCCATCCAGGCCGGCCGGGTTTGGGTGAACTGTTATCATGCCTATCCGGCACATGCCCCCTTTGGCGGCTATAAAAAATCCGGCTTCGGCAGGGAAACCCATAAAATGATGCTGAATCATTACCGTCAGACCAAGAATATGCTGATCTCCTACAGCAAGTCGAAACTGGGCTTCTTCTGAGAAACTCCAATGTTGCAGAAGGCCTGATTGGTTCAGGCCTTCTGCTTTTTTATTCCCTTTCAAAAAATCATCACTTGATTGCCAGAGTCTGTATTACCGACGCAGCGGCTGCTGTGATCGAAGACCTCCGGAACCGCTTCGGCCCCTTGCTCTTCCACCAGAGTGGTGGCTGTTGCGACGGTTCGGCTCCCATGTGCTTCCAGCAGGGTGATTTCCGCATCGGCAGTACCGATGTATTGCTGGGCGAGATCAACGGCTGCCCCTTTTACATGAGCAGCGACCAGTTTGAATACTGGAAGCATACCCAGCTGATCATTGATATTACCAAGGGGTGCGGCTCCAGTTTTTCCCTCGAAATACCGATGGGCATCCGCTTTATCACCCGATCACGCCTTTTTACCGATGCAGAAATCCTTGCCCTGCAGGCTGGTTGACAGAACTGCATCCGGCACGTATCTTTAGTGAATGAAACCCTTGCGGTTGATCACCGGCATCCTGCTTCTTACACTGCTGCAAAGCTGTTTCTCCAGATATGCCATGTCGGAGAAAGAGCTGCGTGCCCACTATGCAGGCAGAACAGATGAACCGGAATACCACAGGATAGTAAATGACTCGCTGTCCCTCTTTTGTGCAGTGCGCGGAGCTGATACACTGCCTCCCCTCCTGCTCATTCATGGGGCTCCGGGCGCCTGGTACGGCAGCCGCAATTTCCTGGAAGATACCTGTCTTACCAACCATTTTCAGGTGATCGCACCCGACCGCCCAGGTTACAACAAGACCCGTTTCAAGCGGAAGCGCAAAGCCGTTACTTCCATTGCACTGCAGGCCCGCCTGCTGCACCAGGCTTTGCAGCTCAACCATTCCGGGAAAAAAGCAGTGGTAGTAGGAAGCTCTTATGGCGGGCCTATAGCGGCCAAACTGGCTATCGATCATCCTGATCAATATGAAGCGGTGGTATTACTGGCTGCGGCCGTGGATCCGCAGCATGAAACCCTTTGGTGGTTTCATCCGCTGGTTTGGCATGGACCCATCAAATGGTGCCTGCCCCATTTCATGAAATCGGCCACTGATGAAAAACACCGCCATATCAGGGAATTGATAAAGCTGGAACCCTACTGGAAAACATTAGAAGTTCCGCTAATAGCTGTACAGGGAGGCGCGGATCAGATGGTGGCTCCGGTGAACCTCAACTACCTCAAACAACAGCTGGCCGGCAAAAAGACCAGTTACTACTACCTGCCGGAAGCCGGACATCTGATCCGCTGGCAATATCCAGATCTGGTGGTCAGTTTATTGCTCAACAACCCATTGCTCCGTACAGCAACCTCCAATGAAAACCCTACGGGTTCCGGATACTAACATGCGTTCAGCAATTAATTACTGAATTGACCAAATTTTCACAGAAAATTGCCCCCTTTATTAAAAAAAATGTTTTCTTTTGTGCCGTTAAACGAATCAGCAAAAGCACATTCTAACCAGAAATGCAAAAAAATCTCACCATCTTACTCGCTGATGTAGCTGTTCTCACGGCTACTATATTGCGTGGGGTTTTTCCTGTACTGCCTCGTACAGTTTTTACTCGCCGGCCTATTCCCGTTGTGGTGCGACGTTGATACCTATCTCCCATAGTGTCCTCTCAGGTATTGGAACTATGTACCCGGTAAGCCGGGAAACCTGAATGCATTGCGTGTAGCCACACGTGTCCCCTTCACATTCTCTTTGTCATTTGAACCATGGAACAGCAACATTTCGACATTGTAATAGCCAATGAAAGCCATCTCGCCTTTGCGCAGGCCATCTGCGACGAAATGGCTTCTTCTGCCAAGGCCCGCGGAACCGGTATTGCCAAACGGACCCCTGAATACATCCAGGAAAAGATCCGGGAAGGCAAGGCAGTGATCGCCTTCAGCGCTCAGGGCGAATGGGCCGGATTCTGTTATATAGAAACCTGGAGTCATGGCGAATACGTAGCCAACTCCGGCCTTATAGTGGCTCCTCAGTTCCGCAAAGGCGGACTGGCCAAGGCCATCAAGAAAAAGATCTTTAAGCTGAGCCGGCAAAAATACCCCGATGCCAAGATCTTCGGATTAACGACCGGACTGGCCGTGATGAAGATCAATAGTGAACTCGGCTATGAGCCGGTTACCTACAGTGAACTCACTCAGGACGAAGCCTTCTGGGCCGGCTGCAAAAGCTGTGTGAATTATGATATCCTCATGAGCAAAGAGCGTAAGAACTGTATGTGCACGGCCATGCTCTATGATCCCAAAGACCATTACGAACCCGAAGAGACCAAAAAATACTTCGAGGAAAATAAAAAAGGATTTGAACGCCTCTTCCGCTTCAAGGAGTGGAAACTTCTGCGCCCCTTCCTGAAAAAGGAAAACGGCGGCAACGGCGGCGCGGCAAAACCCAAATCCCTCCTGCATTATTTTTTTAATTTCTGATCCCCCTGGCATTCCGGCAGGCTGGAACATCCGGAACCGTTATCATGGCAAAGAAAAAAGTTGTACTGGGCTTCAGTGGTGGACTCGACACCACATATTGTGTGAAATACCTGAGTGAAGAGAAAGGGTATGATGTACACAGCATTATTGTAAACACCGGCGGCTTCAGTGAAGCCGAACTGCAGCAGATCGAAGCGCATGCTTATAAGCTGGGAGTAACCACACATACCACGGTGAACGCGGTAAAAGGCTATTATGACCGCATCATCAAGTACCTGATCTTCGGGAACTGTCTCAAGAATAACACCTACCCGCTCAGCGTATCGGCTGAACGCCTCAGCCAGGCCATCCATATTGCCAAGCATGTGAAAACCCTGCAGGCAGATGCGGTAGCCCATGGCAGCACAGGCGCCGGTAACGACCAGGTACGGTTCGACATGATCTTCCATATCATGATCCCGGGTACCGAGATCATCACGCCGATCCGCGACCTCAAGCTCAGCCGCGAAGCCGAGATCAGCTACCTGAAGGAAAAAGGCGTGGAGATGAATTTTGAAAAAGCCCTCTATTCCATCAATAAAGGTCTCTGGGGCACCAGCGTAGGCGGAAAAGAAACCCTTTCTTCCAAAGGCATGCTGCCCGAATCAGCCTGGCCAACACAGGTCACCAAAACCGGTTCGGAAGAAGTGACCCTGGGCTTTGTAAAGGGTGAACTGAAGTCCGTTAACGGACAAGCTTTCGGACATCCCAGTGAGGCCATCCTGCACCTGCAAAGTATTGCAGGCCCTTATGGTATTGGCCGTGATATACATGTGGGCGATACCATTATCGGTATCAAGGGACGCGTAGGCTTTGAAGCCGCCGCCCCCATGCTCATCCTGAAAGGTCACCACGCCCTGGAAAAGCACGTACTCACCAAATGGCAACTGCAGTGGAAAGATAACCTCGCCCAGTTCTACGGCAACTGGATGCATGAAGGCCAGATCCTCGATCCGGTGATGCGTGATATTGAAGCCTTCCTGGAAAACAGCCAGCAGAATGTAACGGGAACCGTTTACATCCAGCTCCTGCCCTATCGCTTCCAGGTGATCGGTATCGAAAGTGAATTTGACCTGATGAGCAGCAAGTTTGGCAAATATGGTGAAATGAATACCGGATTTACAGGTGAAGACGTCCGCGGCTTCTCCCGCATCTTCGGCAACCAGACCGGGATCTGGAAAGCAGTAAATGAAGGGGACAAGTAATAGGTAATACGTTTTAAGTAATAAGCAACCTCGCATTAAGCGAAAGCAAAGTATTCCGACAGGGACTTATTAAATCATTAATCCAAGAGTCTTTGTGTCTTAGTGCCTTGGTGGTAAAAAATAACACATGTTCAAAATTGGAATCATCGGAGGAGCCGGCTATACCGGTGGCGAACTGATCCGCCTCCTCATCCAGCATCCCGGTGTGGAGCTCACCCATGTACACAGCCGCAGCAATGCCGGCAAACCCGTACATGCGGTACATGCCGACCTGCTGGGCGATACCGACCTCACTTTTACCGGCGACAATGGCTTCTTTGAAAAAGGTGAAGTGGACCTGCTCTTTTTCTGTCTCGGCCATGGCGACTCCCGGAAATTCCTGGATGAAAACAATATTGCCGGCTCCGTCCGCATCATAGACCTGGGCAATGACTTCCGCCTGCTGGGCAAGTCGGAACACGGTAACCGCAATTTTGTATACGGATTACCTGAGGTATACCGCAGCGAGATCAAAACCGCTCAAAATGTAGCCAACCCCGGTTGCTTTGCCACGGCCATACAGCTCGGCTTATTGCCACTGGCCAAAGCCGGCCTGCTGAAAGAAGTCTATACCACAGGCATTACCGGCAGCACAGGTGCTGGCCAATCGCTCAGTGCCTCCTCGCATTTCAGCTGGAGGGCCAATAATATCCAGGCGTATAAAACCCTGACGCACCAACACCTTGGAGAGATCCACCAGACCCTGCACCATCTGCAGAACAGTTTTCCATCCATACCCGAAGGCAACCGCGAAGGCATCCATTTTGTACCCTGGCGCGGCGATTTTACCAGAGGCATTTTCATCAGCTCGCAACATCATCTCGATGCACAGCTGGAAGAATTCTATAAACTGTACGAATCCTTTTATGCGGGCCATCCTTTCACACAGGTGACCCATGAAGCCGTCTACCTGAAACAGGTGGTAAACACCAACAAATGCGTGATCCAGCTGGAAAAAGCCGGAAAGCAGCTGGTGGTGCACTCCGTGATCGACAACCTGCTGAAAGGTGCCAGCGGCCAGGCCGTGCAGAACATGAACCTCATGCTGGGACTCCCGGAGGATGCAGGACTGCGAATCAAGGGTACCGGATTCTAAACTGATTTTTCACACACAAAGTGTATAGCGCTTTACTTACAACCAAGAACAACTTTATGAATCTTTTCGATGTATATCCCATTAACGACATCACGATCATGAAAGCCAAGGGCTCCTATGTATGGGACGACAAAGGCGAACAGTACCTCGACCTCTATGGTGGTCATGCCGTGATCAGTATCGGTCATACCCATCCCCATTGGGTAAAGCGTATTGAAGGACAACTGGAGCAGATCGCCTTTTACTCCAACTCCATCCGCATCCCCCTGCAGCAGCAACTCGCCGCCAAACTGGGTAAAGTAAGCGGAAAGGAAGATTACCAGCTTTTCCTATGCAACAGCGGTGCTGAAGCTAATGAGAATGCGTTGAAAATGGCTTCTTTTCATACCGGTCGCAAGAAGATCATCGCTTTTTCAAAATCCTTCCATGGCCGTACTTCACTGGCCGTGGCGGTAACCGATAACAAGGCTTATTCCGCACCGGTGAATGAAACCGAAAACGTGATCTTCCTGCCCTTCAACGATGAAGCCGCTCTTGAAGCCTGCTTCGCCAAAGAAGGCTCCGCCATTGCCGGAGTGATCGTGGAAGGCATCCAGGGTGTGGGCGGCATCAATGTAGCCGAAAACAGCTTCCTGAAAAAGATCCGGGAATGCTGCGATACACATGGCGCCGTATATATTGCAGACAGTGTACAATGCGGATATGGCCGCAGTGGCAAATTCTTCAGTCACGATTTCGCCGGTGTACAAGCCGATATCTATACCATGGCCAAAGGCATGGGTAATGGGTTCCCGGTAGCCGGACTGATCATTGCCCCACATATAAAGCCGAAACATTTCCAGCTGGGTACTACCTTTGGCGGAAACCACCTGGCCTGCGCAGCAGCCCTCGCCGTGCTGGAAGTGATCGAAGAAGAAAAACTCCTGGGCAATGCCGTAACCACCGGCCATTACCTGAAAGAAGCCCTGAAGGAGATCCCTGAACTGAAAAATGTACGGGGCCGCGGACTGATGATCGGCTTTGACGTACCCGAAAAATTCAAGGACCTGAAGAAGAACCTGCTCTGGAACCAGAAAGTATTTACCGGAGAAGCCAAACCCAATGTGATCCGTTTATTACCCTCTCTGGCCCTGAAGAAAAGGGATGCAGAAGATTTTATTGAAGCCATTAAAGAAGAGATCGAGAAGCTGAAGGCAGAAAGCTGAGGCGGCAGGCAGGAAGGAAGAATGTCCAAATACGTTCAGCATGAAGAAAAACGGGAAGGGAATTGTGATCGCTCTGATCGTACTGTTGCTGATCCCGTTTTCAGCCGACTTGGTCTTTTCGCTGTTCCTTCCGAAAACAATGGGCGGTTTTGGTACTACCCGGTTTCATTTGTCGGGTTTGTTGCAAATGCTTCCCGCATATCTGGCCTATCTGGTGATTGCATCTGTTGTGATTCACTATTACGATAAATACCAAAAATCGAGACGCAGCAAAGAATGAAACAGTTCATTTCCGTTACAGACATCCCCGACATCAACAGCATTGTTGAGAAAGCCCTGGGCTATAAGGCAGATCCGCTGAAAGACAACCTGCTGGGCAAAGGCAAACGCATGGGCCTGCTTTTTCTGAACCCCAGTATGCGCACCCGGCTCAGCACTCAGATCGCTGCACAGAACCTGGGCATGGAACCGGTGGTGTTCAATGTGGGTCAGGAAGGCTGGTCGCTCGAATTTGAAGAGGAGGCCATCATGAGCGGTACTACGGTGGAACACGTTAAAGATGCCGCACCGATCCTCGGAAATTATTTTGACATTCTCGGTATCCGGACCTTCCCTTCGCTCAAGAACAAGGAAGATGATTACAGTGAACTCTATATCAAGCAATTCATCAAATATGCCGGCATACCGGTAGTGAGCCTGGAAAGTGCCACCCTGCACCCGCTGCAAAGCCTGACTGATATCATCACCATTACAGAAACCCTGCGGCAGCAACCCCTGAACCGGAAACCCAAGATCGTACTCACCTGGGCACCGCATGTAAAACCCCTGCCACAATGCGTGGCCAACAGTTTTGCGCAATGGGTGAACGCCTGGGGACAAGCCGATTTCGTGATCACGCACCCGGAAGATTATGAACTGGACCCGCAGTTCACCAAAGGTGCCACCATCACACAAGACCAGGATGCCGCCCTGAAAGATGCCGACTTTGTGTACGTCAAGAACTGGAGTACCTATACCGACTATGGCCGCATCTATTGCAATGACCCCGAATGGATGCTGACACAGGAAAAACTGAAACTGACGCATCAAGCCCGTGTAATGCATTGTTTACCGGTACGACGCAATGTGGAACTGAGTGATGAGATCCTGGATTCATCGAACAGTATCGTTACCCGGCAAGCCTCGAACAGGGTTTGGGCGGCTCAGGCGGTGTTGGCGGAAATGCTAAAGAAATAGAAGGGAGAAGGAAGAAGAGAGAAGTTAAAAGAAAGAGGTAAACGTGAAAGCTGTTATCAATATCATCAAGATCGGTGGAAACATCGTTGATTCCGAAACGGAACTGGATGTGTTCCTGCAGCAGTTTGCTGCCCTGACAGGCCCCAAAGTATTGGTGCATGGAGGCGGCAAAGTGGCAACACGTATCGGTGACAGCCTGGGTATTGTATCGAAATATGTGGATGGCCGCCGGATCACCGATGCCGATACCATTGACCTGGTGACCATGGTATACGGCGGACTGATCAATAAAAAGATCGTTGCCCGCTTACAGGCACTGGGCTGCAATGCCATTGGCATTACAGGAGCTGATGCCAATCTGATCCCAGCTGCAAAACGACCTGTGAAAGAAGTGGACTATGGATTTGTGGGTGATGTGAAAAGCGCCAAGATCAGCGCTGCGGCCTGGCAACTCCTGCTTGACAATGGCCTCATACCTGTTGTGGCCCCGCTTACCCATGATGAAGCCGGTTCCATGCTCAATACCAATGCCGATACCATGGCACAGGAAGTGGCCAAGGCACTCAGCAGCACCTATGCAGTCAACCTGATCTACTCTTTTGAAAAAAGCGGGGTTCTGCTCGATGTGAACGACGACAATTCGAGGATCCCGGTATTGAAGCCTGCCTATTACCAGCAACTGAAAACCGAACAGAAAATATTTGCGGGCATGATCCCCAAACTCGATAACGCCTTTGCCGCCATCGGGAGTGGTGTGCAGAAAGTCATCATCGGGAATGCCCGCGAACTCAGCCAACTCATTTCCGGCACTGCCGGCACAACTATTATCCATGAATAACGAAATTTCCATACTGCAGGAAAAAGCGATCACGCTGCTCAAGCGGCTGATCGCCACGCCTTCTTTCAGTAAGGAGGAAGAAAATACCGCCGATATCCTGGAGCGGTTCCTGCAAAGCGAAGGTGTGCATACCCGCACTCACCTCAATAATATCTGGGCACAGAACCGCTACTTTACAGAAGGGAAGCCGGTGCTGCTGCTGAATTCCCATCATGATACCGTTAAACCCAATAAAGGCTATACCCTGGATCCCTTTTCGCCCATTGAAAAGGACGGGAAACTCTTCGGTCTCGGCTCCAATGATGCCGGCGGATGCCTCGTATCATTAATGGCGGTATTCCTGTATTATTATAATAAGCCCGACCTGAAATACAACCTCCTCTTTGCCGCTACTGCCGAAGAAGAGATCTCCGGCCATAACGGCATAGAAGCCCTGGTACCCCGTCTAGGTAAAGTGGATTGCGGCATTGTAGGCGAACCCACCCTGATGAATATGGCCGTTGCTGAAAAAGGCCTGCTGGTGATGGATGCCGTAGCCCAGGGCCGCGCCGGACATGCCGCCCGGGAAGAAGGAGAAAATGCCTTATATAAGGCTATGCAGGATATTGAATGGTTCCGTACCTATAAATTTCCGAAAGTATCCGACCTGCTGGGTCCTGTGAAAACCACGGTAACGGTCATTGAAACTGAAAATAAGGCACATAATGTAGTACCGGCCCATTGCAAATTCGTGATCGACTGCCGGGTGAATGAACTGTATACTTTCGAGGAGATCCTGGAAACGATCCGGGCCCATGTTAAAAGCGATATTCAGCCCCGCAGCACCCGCCTGCGCAGCACAGCCATTGCGCTGGATCATCCGCTGGTGAAAGCCGGAATGCAGCTGGGCCGCAGCTATTATGGCTCACCCACCACTTCCGACAAAGCCCTGATGCCCTTCCAGACCTTGAAGATGGGTCCCGGCGACAGTGCACGGAGCCATACCGCCGATGAATTTATTTATGTGGATGAGATCAGGGAGGGCATTGAACTGTATATTAAATTACTGGATCAACTTTTATAAGTCATATGAAACTCTGGCAGAAAGACACCACCGCACTCTCCACCCTCATCGAGTCCTTCACCGTAGGACGCGATAAGGAATTTGACCTGCTGCTGGCCCGTTATGACGTACAGGGCTCCATGGCCCATGTACAGATGCTGGGAGAAACCGGCCTGATGAAGCCGGAAGAAGCGGCAACAGCGCTGGAGGGACTGAAAGCCATTGCTGCTACAATTGAGCGCGGTGAATTTGCCATTGAAGACGGTGTGGAAGATGTGCACTCACAGGTGGAGTTCATGCTCACTAAAGCCATAGGTGATGCCGGCAAGATGATCCACAGCGGCCGCAGTCGCAACGACCAGGTGGCTGTGGATATCAAACTCTACCTCCGGGCCGAGATCCTGAACCTCAGGGATGAAGTGAAACATGTATTCGACCTGCTGCAAGAACAGAGTGAAAAATTCAAAGACAAACTGATCCCGGGTTACACCCACCTGCAGATCGCCATGCCTTCTTCCGCCGGACTCTGGCTGGGCGCTTATGCCGAGAGCCTGACCGACGACCTGGAAATGCTGGCAGCCGCATATCATGTGGTAAATAAAAACCCGCTCGGCAGTGGTGCCGGTTATGGTTCCTCCTTCCCGCTGAACCGCAGCCGCACTACCGAACTGCTGCAGTTTGCACAACCGAACTGGAATTCCGTTTATGCCCAAATGACAAGGGGAAAAGCCGAAAAGCTAACGGCCATGGGCATGAGCAGTATCGCCGCCACCATCGGCCGCCTGGCCATGGATGCCTGCCTTTACCTCAACCAGAACTTTGCCTTTATCAGCTTCCCGGCAGAACTTACTACCGGCAGCAGCATCATGCCGCATAAAAAAAATCCGGATGTGTTTGAGCTGATCCGGGCGCATTGCAACCGTATCCAGAGTATTCCGAACGAATTGACCCTGCTGCTGGCAAATCTTCCTTCCGGCTATCACCGCGACCTGCAGTTAACCAAAGAAATACTATTCCCGGCCATCGAACAACTGAAAGCCTGCCTGCAACTGACCAGGGTAATGCTGGAAAAACTGGAAGTGAATGATAATATTCTCGATGATGAGAAATACCGCTACCTATTCAGTGTAGAAGCCGTAAATGAACTGGTAAATAAAGGAGTCCCCTTCCGCGAAGCGTATAAACAAGTAGGTAATACCATTGAAGCCGGACAGTTCTCATTCGACTACAAAAAAGGCCTCCACCACACCCATGAGGGAAGTATTGGCAATCTATGCACCGCAGAAATCAAAACCGTAATGGAAAACGTGCTTCGTAAATTCTAACAACAGTCTACTGTCTTCTGGCTACAGTATTCTGGCTACTGACTACCGGCTACCGGCTACTGGCTACCGACTACGCCTCACCTCACCTGCGTCACATCCACCCGCGTCGGCGTATCCTTACCCGAAATGATTGTTTTGGCGCTGATGGCGATCCCTTTGATGATCTCCGCCATGCTTTCCATGTTCAGGGTTTCAATTTCATCATCCAGTGTATGGTAGTATTTGTCCACTTCCGGATTAACAGCACCTGGAGCAGGCTCCATGCGTGAAGTGGAAATGGTATGCGCCGGTACGCCCAGGCGGGCCAGGGTGGCATTATCGGAGCGGTAAAACAGGTTCTGTTTGGTGTAAGGGTCGGGATGGAACTGGAACTTGGACCCTACGAGATTCCGCTGCAGGATCTGTCCCATATCCGATTTTTCAAAACCGGTAATATAGGCGGCATCAGGGCCCCACTGGCTTTCGGTACCGATCATCTCAATATTGAACATGGCCACTACCTGTGCGGGATCATACTGACGTGAAAAATACTGGGCACCGAATCCACCTACTTCCTCAGCGGTGAACGCAGCAAAAACGATCGTGCGCTCATTATTTTTCAGCTTGCTGAAATAATGGGCAAGCATCATCACAGCAGTAGTACCGGCAGCATCATCATTGGCACCGTTATAAATGGAGTCGCCATCTTTATTGGGCTTGGCTATACCGAGGTGATCGTAATGGCCGGAGAAGATCACATATTCATTCTTACGGCTTTTGCCGGGTAAAATGCCAACCACATTCTTGAGCGGCATCTCTGTAGTTTCCTGCACAAACTCAAACTGGTAACTGCTGGCTGTTTCTGAAGCGAGTACGGCAATAATACTGTAATCAGAGGAGAACATTTCGCGGCGTGAGCCTTTCAGGCGATTGAACATATTGCGCTGGGCCGTATCCACTACCAGCAGGTAATTCTTCTTGGCTGCCTGCAACCGGCGCACCACTACATTAAGGGTATCCGATGCTTTCACCTGCACGGTTTCATATCCGGATTTTTCGGTAATCGCTACTTTAGGCTGAGTGGTCAGTCCCACGATATTTTTACTGTCTACCACCGCACCATTCAGGGTACCGCTGGCAGAAACGAATTTGGTCCGCACCATTTTGAATTCCTGGAAATAGGAGCTGCCATTCACCGGAACGAGTCCGGCTTTCTTGAATTCATCCGCAATAAAAAGGGCTGCCTTGTCTATTCCCGGTGAAAACGTACGACGGCCCTGCATCTCATCACTGCTCAGCGTCCGCTCAATCCGTTCCACTTCTTTTGCATTGATGATCTTGTCGATCTGCTGCGCCGAAACCGTTCCGGCCGCCAATAACGCTACTAATCCTAATCCAAAAATTCTCATGCTGTTATATTAAATTTACTACCCCAATATTCTTCTGCCTTCTGCCTTCTGCCTTCTGCCTTCTGCCTTCTGCCTTCTGCCTTCTTCCTTCTTCCTTCTCGCTCAAAGGCTCATCATCTCCTTAAACTTCACCGTCTGCCTCCGGCTCACTTCGATCTTCTCCCCTCCTTTCATCTCCAACAGTAATCCGCCATTGAAATAAGGTTCGATCTTATCGATCAGGCGAAGGTTCACGATATGTTTGCGGTTGGCCCGGAAAAACGTCTTTTCATCCAGCCGCTCTTCGAGGGCATTCAGTGATTTCAGGATCAGCGGCTTGTTTGGGCCGAAATAGACCTTTGCATAGTTGCCCACGCTTTCAAACAGGCGGATCTCATTCAGTTTTACAAACCAGCAGCGTTCGCCGTCTTTTACAAAGACCTGGTCATTCTCGGTCAGGATGCTGCGGTTTACATTAATGACACCGTTGCCATTGCCCAGTTGCTCTTTTTCTTCCTGCTGGTGCAGTTTCTGGATGGCATCGGCCAGCCGCTTGGGCTCTACGGGTTTCAGCAGGTAGTCGAGTGCATTCACTTCAAAAGCTTTCAGCGCATATTCATCGTAGGCTGTGGTAAAGATCACATTCGGGGCGCGGTCGAGTTCGCTGAGCAGGTCAAAGCCTGTCTTGCCCGGCATCTGGATATCCAGGAAGATCAGATCTGGATTGATGTTTTCGATCTTTTCAATCCCTTCGCCGGCATTGGCGGCTTCAGCCACTACTTCGATCTCGGGAAACTCCGTCAACAGCTTCTTGAGCTCATTACGGGCCAGACGCTCGTCATCAATTATGATCGCTTTCAGCATATGATTAGTTTATTTGAACAGGGATGAGGACCTTGGCTTCCACCAGTCCGTTGTTTTTCTGTTGTATGGCAAATGTGGATTTGTCGCCGAAGAGTAATTGCAACCGGCTCCGGGTACTTTCCAGTCCAAAGCCATCTTCATTGGGTTTACCATTGAGCTGGCCCGAATTCAGCACGATCAGTTCGTGGTAATCACCGGTAAAATCGGAAACGATCCGGATCATGCCTCCATTCACTTCACGGCCAATGCCATGCTTGATGGCATTCTCCACCAGGGTCTGCAGCATCATCGGCGGCACGGGTTGGTCGAGCGTGTCTTCATCAATATCATATTCCACTTGCAGCCGGTCTTCAAAGCGGATATGCTCCAGCGCCAGATAATCCTTTACAATATTCAATTCCCGTTCAAATGGCACATATTCCAGTTTTTCGGCCTGCATGCTGCTGCGCAGGATATTGCTCAGCTCAGTGATGGCATTGCGGGCACGCATCGGGTTTTCATCGATCAGGGCCCGGATACTGTTCAGGGCATTGAAGATGAAATGGGGGTTGATATGGCTTTTGATTGTTTTGAGTTCGAGTTCCTTTACCAACGCTTCCAGTTTCAGGGTATCCAGTTGCTGGCGACGGCTTTTCTCGATATAATGATAGAAATAGTAGATCACCACCCAGGGAACAATGAAAATCCCTGAGTTCACGAAGTTGACAGAAAGGCGCGCCAGAAAATCAATATTCTTCCCTTCTTTGAGTACAAAAGGGATGAAACTTACGGTTACCAATGCCCCGTACATCAGGCTGGTGAATACAATGGAAATAACCAGCCGGGGAATCACTTTCTCAATCGGAAGCAACATCCAGCCAGTACGACGGATGAATTCACGGAAAATATGGGTACTGATGATACCACAGATCACCATCAGCAGTATCCGAAGGAAATTGTCGTTGGTGAGTTTGTCGTTTTCCCTGAAAATGAACAGGTAAAACAGCATGGAAAAGCCTACCACGCCCCAGCCGCCAAATTGGCAAAGCCAATAGTTTGATATCCGGTTTAATAATCGCATGCTACTGCAAAGCTAATCATCCGCCCCGCCCCTGTCGGGCGATTTGGATAGAGGGCGGTATTCTTTGTTTAATGGCTAAGGGATACCCTTAGGCCCTTAAAATACTGTTTTTTAGGTTAAATCCGTTATTACTGAACCGGTTGGCGGCAATTTTGTTTGGCTTTATTCAGGGGAGCAGGCCCCCAACCCGAAGAATGACTTATTTTTGACCCGTAAAACAATTGCATGGATATCCAACCCGGACCCCTTCTTAAAATGGTGAACAGCCCGGATGACCTTAAACTGTTGACCCGTGAGCAGTTACAGCAGGTTGCCGATGAACTGCGCCAGTATATAATCGATGTGGTGAGCGTACATGGCGGCCACTTTGCTGCCAGTCTGGGTGTGGTGGAACTCTCCGTAGCCCTGCATTATATCTACAATACCCCATACGACCAACTGGTATGGGACGTAGGCCACCAGGCATATGGCCACAAGATCCTCACAGGCCGCCGGGATAATTTCCATACCAACCGCAAATATAAAGGACTCAGCGGCTTCCCCAAAAGAAGTGAAAGCGAATACGATACCTTTGGCGTAGGCCACTCCTCCACCTCTATTTCTGCAGCCTTAGGTATGGCCCTGGCAGCCAAATACAAAGGGGAAAACCGGAAAGCGGTTGCGGTGATCGGCGACGGATCCATGACTGCCGGTATGGCTTTTGAAGCCATGAACCATGCCGGTGTAGCCGATACGGATGTACTGATCATCCTGAACGATAACTGCATGAGTATCGACCCGAATGTGGGCGCTCTCAAAGAATACCTGACAGATATCACAACCTCGCAGACCTATAACCGATTCAAAGACGATATCTGGAATGCCCTGGGCAAACTCCCTGTTGGCAAGAACTTTACCCGGGAAATGGCCAGCAAACTGGAACACAGTGTAAAAGGGTTCATCAATAAAAGCAGTAACCTGTTCGAGTCGTTGAAACTGCGCTACTTCGGACCGATCGACGGGCATAACATGACCAAGCTGCTCGACACCCTGCAGGACCTGAAAAATATTCCCGGCCCCAAACTGCTACACATCATCACCACCAAAGGAAAAGGCTATGCCCTGGCCGAAAAAGACCAGACCAAATGGCATGCCCCCGGCCTCTTCGATAAAGTGACCGGTGAGATCCAGAAAAAGCATTTCGACACCCCGCAACCCCCGAAATACCAGGACGTATTCGGACATACCATCATTGAACTGGCTGAAAAGAACGACAAGGTGTTCGGCGTTACACCCGCCATGCCTTCCGGCTCCTCCCTCAAATTCATGATGGATAAAATGCCCGACCGCGCTATCGACGTGGGTATCTGTGAACAGCATGCCGTAACCGTTAGCGCAGGCATGGCTACACAAGGACTTCGGGTGTTCTGTAATATCTACTCCTCATTCATGCAACGTGCCTTCGACCAGGTGGTTCATGATGTGGCCTTGCAGAAACTGCCTGTGGTGTTCTGCCTCGACCGCGCCGGACTGGTAGGCGAAGACGGCCCCACACACCATGGCTGCTACGATATTGCCTATTTCCGCTGCATCCCCAATATGGTGATCAGCGCCCCGATGAATGAAGCCGAACTGCGCGACCTGATGTACACTGCCCAGCTCGACAGTACCGGATTGCCTTTTGTGATCCGCTATCCCAGAGGGGAAGGCACTATGCCCGAATGGAAAACCGCCATGAAGGAGATCAGGATCGGCACCGGACGGAAACTGAAAGATGGTAAAGATGTTGCCATCCTCAGCCTGGGTCACCCCGGTAATTTCGCCGCTGCAGCCATCCGTGAACTCCGCAAAGAAGGCATCGATCCGGCGCACTATGACATGCGCTTTGTGAAACCCCTCGATGAAGCCCTGCTCCATGAAGTATTCCGTAATTATGATAAAGTGATCACGATCGAAGACGGCACCGTGAAAGGCGGCTTCGGCAGTGCCATCCTGGAATTCATGGCAGAGAACGATTATTCCGCCCGGGTGAAGATCATGGGTATCCCCGATCGCCTGGTGGAACACGGCACACCCAAGCAACTGTATCAGGAGATCGGTATTGATGCAGACAGTATTGCTGCTGCAGTGCGCAAAATGGTTCAGGAAACTGTATTGGTGAAGTAATCCATTTAACATTATACCCGAAGGCCGGAATGTTCCGGCCTTTTTTTTACTCTTGCCTCATATGTTAATTCGAAACTAAATCCTCGTTGCCCATTGTGGAAATTCAGGATTCCGGCGTTTTCCGGAAAACCGACTGATGCGAAAACTGCTTTTATCCGGATCGCTGCTGCTGGCCTTCAGCCTGCTGCTCTATGCCGTAAACAGTAAAGACAAGGGTATACACCCGCATACTACAAACACCCTACTGCCCAATCCGGTACTGGCCATGCTTCCGCAAAAAGCCAAGGCAGCAAAAGCCTATGCCCGAAAGAAGGGATTCAATACTGCTGTTGCTTTTCTTATTGATATGCGTGAAGATGCCGGCAAGAACCGCTTTTTCGTATACGATATGGAAGCCGACAGTGTACGGATGGCCGGCCTGGTTACGCATGGACGCTGCAACAAAATGTGGCTTACCGGCCGTCAGTACGGTAACACCTTAGGATGCGGCTGTACATCAATCGGAAAATACAGGGTGGGAAACCCCTATAAAGGACGATTCGGGGATGCCTATAAACTGCATGGACTGGACCCTTCCAACAGCAATGCCTATGCACGGTTCGTCGTACTGCATTCCCATGAATGTGTTCCGGAAACGCCTGTTTATCCCAGTCCCATTTGCCAGAGCGATGGCTGTCCCACGGTATCGGCAGGCTTTCTCCGCCAGCTGCAAAAAGAGATCAACCGCTCGGCGAAACCTGTACTGTTGTGGATCTATGATTCAGAAAAAAAGCTGGACTAGGTCCAGCTTTCTATACAAGAGGATTGTTGTAAAGCTTAGTACGTAAACGTCACCGGCTCTTCTTCCCGGTTTTCATTCCATTCCACAATGAAATTGTTGCGGCCTTCGCCCACCATGATCATCATGAATTTGGCCTGGATCAGTTCCAGCATGGAAAGGAACAGGAAGATGGCATGGATACGGTCCTGGCATACATCGAAGATCTTTTCAAATGCCATTACCTTCTCGCGCTTCACGGTATCAAGCATGTATTCCCGGCTGCCTTCCATGGTATAGTTATACTGCACAACGGTATGCACCGGCGGGCGCTTGCTACGGTCTTCCATACGCTTCATTACCCGCTCGAAAGCCTTCATCAGCTTGAACAGGGTTATGGTCTGGATCTCCGTGCCTTCTCCGGCTTCCTCGCCGATATGCGAGAGTTCCTTCTGCATATTGCCGCGCTTCACCATCAGCATGCGGATGGCTTCCATCTCGGCCAGCTGGGCAGCGGCCTCCTTATAGCGTTTGTACTCCAGGATCTTGTCGATCAGCTCCTGGCGCGGGTCAATTTCATTACCCTGGGCATCCAGCTCCTTGCGGGGCAGCAGCATTTTGGCCTTGATTCGCATGAGGGTGGAGATAAAGAGGATGAATTCGCTCGATAATTCGATGTTCAGCTTTTCCTGCTGGTGGATATAATCGAGGAAATCATTGATGATCCGGGTAATGGGAATATTATAGATATCGAGCTCGTCCCGTTCAATGAAGAACAGCAGGAGATCGAAAGGGCCCTCAAACTGGGGTAAACGGATCTGGTAAGAAGCCTGGCTCACATGGTTCGGTTTACGTGAAAAATAAAGCCCCAATCTACGACCGGGACTTTAAAATAGTGGAATTATTTATTCAGAATTTGGCAGCCACACCTACCCCCAGCAGGGAGCGGAGCTGGGTACCCGGACGGTTCTTACCGGGGCCGAACTGGCGTACGTCATCATCGTAGATCAGGTCCAGATTGTAGCTGACCTGCAACCACTTATTGACTTTCATGTTGATCGAGTTGGTCCAGAATACATCCACATTCTGGGGTTTGGGACCCACTTTGGTGATCTGTAGCTGGTCGGGGCCGATCGCCACAAAGCGCAGGCTCTGCAGGTAGTTGGCATAGAGGTCCAGACGGCTCTTATAGGTCACATTCTTAACAACTTCCTTATTGAAATTGATAGAGGCAAATCCGCCAAACTCAAAACGGCCATCCTTGGAGGGATCCACGCCATAAAGGGTGGAAATGGGCAGCTCAAAGCCGCCACCGTCAGCGGCAGGAATTACCCCACCCTGGAAATAATAGCTCTTGGGCTTCTGGGACACGATAACAGCACGGGCTGAAACCGGTGATATGAACACGGAGAAATAGCTGTTGGGGTGCCAGTCAAAACCCGGTGCGATAGTGGCATATGCCGGAGCCATAAAGCCGGAAGTGCGGCGCTTATAGCCTTTGCCCAGGTAATTGTAATCGTATCCGTTGGTAAACTGGGAGCGGAAATTGCCCACCAGGGAAAGGCTTACGGTTTTGCTCAGATCACGGCCCAGTTTTGAGAAGAGGTCGATCTTGTCATCATTCTTGCGGAACCCATTGGAACTGGTGTTCACGAGGGCATAGCCAAGATCGAGGGTATTGTTCCAGCTCCATTTGCCGACATGCTTGTTGGCATATACACTGAGGTAGGCTGCCAGTGATACAGAGTATTTTTCAGCACCGGCGGCCCAGTTGCGGCTGCCACCCTGTGCAAAACTGATAGCGAAATTGCCCCCTGTTTTCCAGGCATGGGCGGGTTTGGATGTATCTGCGGAAGCGACTCCTTTACGGTTAGATTGATTCTGCATTTCTTTAACCGTGGCATCCTGTGCCACAGCCAGCGTGGAAGATGCAGCGAATACAGCCAGTAATAAAGACCTTCTCATAAAAGCTGATTGGGTTTTGGTAAAAAAAGGGCATTTTGAAGGTACTCAAAATGCCCTACAAATATAGTCAGATTCGGCTTATTTCCTGAGGGAGTCCCTTATTTCCATCAGCAGCTTGTCTGTGCTGGAGGGACCTGGATCTGGTGCCGGCGCTTCTTTCTTTTTCATGCTGTTCATGCCTTTTACAAGCAGGAAGAGTATGAAGGCAATAATGATGAATTTGATCACTGCCGCCAGGAACTTACCGTAATGCACAGTGCCCCAGACCAGTTTGTCGAGGTTGTCGGCATTGGCTGCTTTTAAAGCCGGGGTCAGTAACAAGGGGGTGATCACATCATCCACCAAAGAAGATACAATGGCGCCAAAGGCACCACCAATGATCACTGCCACGCCAAGATCGATTACATTTCCTTTCATGGCAAAATCCTTGAATTCTTTCATCATTCCCATAATTGTTGGTTTTAGTTGATTGGAGATTGTTTGACTTATCTCAATTTATAAATAAATACCCTTATATGTCGGATAAAATTCCAGAATAGTTGCAAAGCGCTGAATTTTACCCAGTTCCCTATTTTTTCAGGCCGGGAAACTGCATTTTCAGGCCTTTCAGGGTATCCCGCACAGCCCGGGCGATCAGGTATTCCTTATACCAGTTCTGGTCTGCCGGCACGATCATCCAGGGTACTTTATTGCACTGCTCAAAACAATCCTCGTAGTAGTTCATATAGAGGTCCCAGAGCTTGGCTTCCTCAAAATCCTTTTCATTGTACTTCCATTGCTTGGTGGGGTCATTCACCCGTTCCGTCAGCCGGTCCTGCTGCTCTTCAGGGGAGATGTGGAGGTAAAACTTGAGGATATGTGTGTTGTTATGTTCTTTGAGCAGCTGTTCAAAATCGTTGATCGCCTTCATGCGTTTTTTGGCAAGGGCGTCGTCGCACCATTTATGAACCCGGGTGATCAGGATGTCTTCATAATGCGAGCGGTTGAATAGCTGGATCATGCCTTTGGGAGGAGCTGACTGGTGTATTCGCCAGAGGAAATCATGGCTGAGCTCTTCTGCCGTAGGCGCCTTGAAAGATCGTACCGTTACCCCCTGGGGATTCAGGTTGCCGAATACATTCCGGATCACTCCGTCTTTTCCGCTGGCGTCCATACCCTGGATCACGATCAGCAGGGAATGTTTGCTTTCGGCATAAAGCAGGTTCTGCAGTTCATTCAGCTCAGCAATGATCTTCTGTGTTTTCTCTTTGATCTCTTTTTTGTCGAACTCCTTCGGAGCCCTTGTGGAGATCTCTTTCAACCGGCCCATGGTCTTTTCTTTTAAAGTTATTGGATTTTGCCTGTTTATCTGCAACTTGCTCCTTTTTTCATGGACACGCAACCGAACCGATTCTATAACTGGGGACTCTTCCTGCTCCTCTCCCTGATCTGGGGCAGCTCTTTCATCCTGATGAAAAGAGGGATGTATACAGCAACAGGCGAACCCACTCTTTCTGCCTATCAGGTGGCAGCACTGCGTATGCTCAGCGCCGGTTTGGCCCTCCTGCCTTTTGCCATACGGAACTTCCGCAACGTACCCCGGGAAAAGATCCGGTATATCCTTTTATCCGGTCTGCTCGGCAGTTTTTTCCCGGCCTTCCTGTTCTGCATAGCCGAAACAAAGATCGACAGCTCGCTGGCCGGATTCCTGAATGCGCTCACGCCGATCTTTACGATTGTGGTGGGACTCCTGTTTTTTAATACGGTATTGCAGAAAAACAAAATAACCGGTGTGGCCATTGCCTTTGCCGGAATGGTGGTCCTTTTCCTGGCCAATAAAAACCTGAACTTCCAGTACCTCTCCTATGCCGGTTTTGCCCTGGTGGCAACGGTATTCTATGGTTTTAATGTGAATATTGCCCACAGCCACCTCAAATCCATCCCCAGTACCACCATCGCCGGGATTGCTTTTGCTGCACTGATTCCACCCTCCCTGATCGTACTGATGGCAACCGGATATTTCAGTCTGCCCCTGAACCCTGTCGATTTCTGGACCTCCACGGGCTCAGCCACTTTGCTGGGCGTCATGGGTACCGCGGTAGCCACCGTCCTGTTTTACATGCTGCTCAAAAAAGCCGGTGCCATTTTCGCATCGATGGTTACTTATGGCATCCCCTTTATCGCATTGGGTTGGGGACTCCTGGCCGGGGAGCAGATTCAACCGCTGCAGGTAGCCGGACTTGGTATTATCCTGGCGGGAGTATGGATGGCCAATAAGTAAGCATAAAAAAACCCGGTACAGGTACCGGGTTGTGAAAGATATGGTGCGGACTGTTATACAGTCATGATTTCTTTCTCCTTGGCTGCCAGGTGTTTATCTACCAGAACAATGAATTTATCGGTACTGTCCTGGATCTCTTTCTCGGCATCCTTGCAGACATCTTCACTCAGGCCGTTCTTCTGCAGTTTCTTGACCTGCTCCATGGCATCGCGACGGATATTACGGATGGCCACTTTGGAGTTTTCCCCCTCCCCATGTGATTTTTTCACCAGCTCTTTACGACGCTCTTCGGTGAGCGGGGGCATGAACAGGCGGATGATATTGCCGTCGTTCTGCGGAGTTACTCCGATATTGGCGGCAATGATTGCCCGCTCAATTGGCTGGAGCATATTTTTTTCCCAGGGCTGGATGGTAAGGGTTCGGGCATCAGCTACCGTAATATTGCCGACCTGGCTGATCGGCGTGCTGTTTCCATAATAATCGACATGAAGGCCGTCTACCAGACCGGGGCTGGCTTTACCGGCGCGGATCTTGGTCAGTTCCACTTCCAGATGGCTGATGGCCTTATTCATGGAATCGAGCGCGTGAGCTTTGATCTTACTTAATTCTTCTGACATATGAATCGGATTGATTGGGGCACAAACCTACACCAATAAAAAAACCGGACAAAGTCCGGTTTCCTGATTTTTTATGCGGATCAGTTTTTCTGCTCCAGAATACTTTCTTCGGTTAAGGGCAATACCCGGCTCTTGGTGAGCTTGGAACTGCTCGCGCCCTGACGGGCCACGAAAAGGCGGGGCCTCGGACGGGCATAGTACAATATGGCGATCCCTGCAAAGAAGGAGGCTATGATACCCAGTATCAACGGGGTACAGCCCAGGCTGCGCAGGGCAAATGTGGCAACAATAAAGGCAAAATTCACTGCCACTAAAATCAATGTGATGGCGCGGTGGTTCAGGCCCAGGTCCAGCATCAGGTGGTGGATATGGTTCCGGTCGGGACTGAAAGGCGACCGGCGGTGAATGATCCGGATCCCGAACACCCGGAGGGTATCGAGCAAAGGAATCATGAGTATGGAAAAACCTATGGCTGGAGCAGCGGAAACCGGGATATGGATGGCAGAAACGCCGCCCACATTGATGAACTTGATCACCAGGATGGCATTGACCATCCCGATCAGCATCGACCCCGTGTCGCCCATGAATATTTTAGCTGGTTGGAAATTAAAGATCAGGAAGGCCACCAGGCTGCCCGCGAGGGCAAAACTCAGGATGGAATAGGCAATGATATTGGCCTGGAAAAAGTAAATACCGAAGATCACCGAAGCCATCAAACCCAGGCTGCCGGCCAATCCATCGATACCATCGATCAGGTTGAAAGAATTGATGATCACCAGCACCGTAAGATAAGTGAACAGGAGACTGAACATTTCCGGAAGCTCCCCGATACCCATAAATCCGTGCATGCTCTTGATCTGGATGCCCCCTTTATAGATGATCAGAAAAGCCGCCATTACCTGGCCAATGAATTTTTTTATGGGGGAGATGACCAGAATATCATCTTTCAGTCCGAGGAAAAAAATTACGAGTGAAGCCGCCAGGAAATACTGGATCTCCGGGGCATACTGGAACTGGATGGAGAGCAGACAGGCGATGACAAAACTGGCAAATATGCCCAAGCCGCCCAGTGAAGGAATGGGAGACTGGTGTACTTTACGCTCATCGGGAATATCAAACAGCTTCTTACGGTGTGCTACCGTGATAATAGCCGGGATTGCCAGAAAAGTGATAGTAAAGGAAACCGCAATAGCCAGTAATACATCAAATACATTGAACATCAGCCATGTTTTGGGTGTCAGAATAGTACTACGTGCTGCTAACCTGGCCGGTTGGGTACTTATTAAGCCCTTTGTTTAACCGGTTGCAAATTAACGTAACCACATGGAATAACAAGGTTTTTGCCTGTTTTATTGTGGTACGCGGTCTCTTTGAAGCCTTGAAACTCAAAAAGTTTAATCAACCGGACCATTATTTCCTGTAGTTTTGTAGCCCTAAGTATCCAGGTTATGTCCGATTTAAAAGCTGTCGCTTCTCAAGTCCGCAGAGATATTGTTCGCATGGTTCATGGTGCCGCCAGTGGCCACCCCGGGGGTTCCCTCGGTTGTGCCGACTACCTGACCGCACTCTATTTCAAAGTGATGAAACATAACCCGGAATTCTCCATGGATGGGAAAAATGAAGACCTGTTCTTCCTGTCCAACGGGCACGTTTCTCCCTTGTTCTACTCTGTGCTGGCACGTGCAGGATACTTTAACATCAAGGAATTAGCAACATTCCGCAAACTGAATACCCGCCTTCAGGGCCACCCGGCCACTCACGAACACCTGCCGGGTGTACGGATCGCTTCGGGATCTCTGGGCCAGGGATTGAGCGTAGCCATTGGTGCCGCCCTCACCAAAAAACTGAATAAAGAAAACACGCTCGTATACTCCCTTCACGGAGATGGCGAACTTCAGGAAGGCCAGATCTGGGAAGCCGTGATGTTTGCAGCACACCACAAAGTGGATAACCTGATCGCTACGGTAGACTGGAATGGCCAGCAGATCGATGGTCCCACATCCAAAGTGATGAACCTTGGCGACCTCGCCGCCAAATTCGCTTCCTTCGGCTGGGAAATTGTTCACCTCGAAAAAGGGAACGATATGGACGAAGTGGTGGCCGCCCTCGAAACAGCCAAATCCCTTACCGGTAAAGGCAAACCCATTGTAGTGCTGATGAAAACCGGAATGGGTAAAGGTGTCGATTTCATGGAAGGCAGCCACGAATGGCATGGTATCGCCCCCAACGATGAACAGTTGGCTAAAGCACTGGCTCAATTACCGGAAACATTAGGGGATTATTAAGCGATCTGATTTACTTCAAACGCCACTTAGCTTTTTAACGCAATTTCCTGTGCAGCAGCCCTGCGTCCGGGCAGCCAGGAAGCAATAAGCGCAACGGCCAGCACGGTAAATGCCACCAGCGCCAGATCAAAAGCCGCTACTTTTACGGGATAATAATCGATCAGGAAAGTGCCACCTTGTATAGGGACCAGTTTGAACCTGACCTGTGCCCAGCAGATGAGCAATCCCAGGAGCGCACCGGCGAGTCCACCAATAGCCCCGAGCAGGAAGCCTTCCGTCAGAAAGATCCGCCTGATCCTGCCCGAATCTGCGCCCATGGCCTTGAGTACCTGGATATCTTTCTGCTTCTCCATCACCAGCATGGTCAATGCCCCAACCATCGTAAATGCCGCCACGCCCAGCATCAGGGTGAGAATGGCATAAATGGCCCATTTCTCCAGGTTCATCACACTGTAGAGGCTTTTATTCTGTTCATAACGGGTTTCCACCTTATAGTTCCCTTTCAGCTGCTGTTGCAAGGCTGATTTGACCGCATCCATCTGCCGGGGATCTGTAAGCGCAATTTCAACGCTGCCATATGCGTCATCCCCGAGCTGTAGCATACGGCGGATAAACCCGATATCCGTGAGGGCATATTTGCTGTCAATATCCTGCTGTATAAAGAAAGTTCCTGTGGCATTGATCTTTTCCGCAGCAAAACTCTGGAACGGATCGATCGTATTCATGGGTACGCCTTTGCGAAACAGGTAAATGATCATCGGATAGATACTCTTCTCCACATCAACAGCCAGTGCATTCTCCACACCTCCACCCAGTACAATACCGGGAGCATCGGCAACACCAAGGGAGAATTTGCCACGGATGATCTTCTGCGGCACATCCGTTACCTGCGAATAAGTACTATCCACCCCTTTCACAAAAACGATGGTTTGCAGTTCCCCATTCTGGATCAGGGCTTTTTCCTCGATCACGCCTGTCCAAGCTTTGATACCGCTGGTTTTCGAAAGCAGTTGCAATTGCTGTGGCTCCAGCCGGAACAGGGTGCCGGTATCGGGAACAATGCGCAGGTCGGCATAAAAGGAGGAATACAGGGATTTGACCAGTCCTTCGAAGCCATTGAACACACTCAGCATCACAATAAAGGCGGCTGTGATCAGTGTGATGGCCGTTACACTCACCCAGGCAATTATATTGATGGCCTGGGTGGATTTACGGGCTTTGAAATATCTCCACGCAAAAAGGAAATTCAAAAGGCTGGCTTTTAGCGGTTATTCGGCAGGAGGGGTATTCCCTTCCTTGTCATTCTTGTGGATGGCCTTGAACAGTTCTTCCATCTTGAACACCTGATCGAGGGTTTCATCCAGGAAGAACTTCAGTTCGGGCATGCGGCGCAGCTGCTTGGCTACACGGGCCGTCAGTTCCTTTTTCAGTTCCCAGGAACGGTCGGTCAGCTTCTTCAGGGTAGCTTCAGGGTCTTTCACCTGGAACAGGCTGATATAGATCCGGGCTTCCAGCAAGTCAGGGGTTATTTTAACCCCGGAAATCGACACCATTCCCCCGTCGAGCATGGTCAATCCCAGCCGCTGAAAAATGGCATTCATTTCTTCCTGGATCAGTCCGGCGATCTGTTTCTGGCGTTTCCCTTCCTGCATGGTACTAATTTAAAGCTGATTACACGGCAAAAGTACACCATTCCCCTTGCTTTAACAGATAGCCAACCCTTCATTCCTTCAAAATAACCTAATTTGCACGCTTAAATCGCTGGAATGAAAATACTGAAACGGCTCCTGCCGTTTGCCCGGCCCCTGCATCATTTCCTGCCGGAATATGTGATCTACACCATCCTCGGCATCCTCTTCGGGGTATTGAATATTTCCCTGTTGATTCCTGTACTGCAGTTGCTCTTTTCACAGAGCCCGGAAGTGCCGGCCCGCCTCCCGGAAGCCAGCTTCTCCTTTTCCTATATTCGGGATTACTTCAATTACGAATTCAGCTCCATCATGGAAGAACAGGGCAAATTCATGGCCCTGGTCTTTGTCTGCATATTCATCATGTTCGGCATCCTGCTGGCCAACGTGTTCCGTTATCTGGCCGTCCGGGTGCTGCTGCGGTTCCGCCTTAAAGTGATGGAAGGACTCCGGAATAAGCTTTACGACAAATACCTGGCCCAGTCGCTCCGCTTTCACCATAACCACGCCAAAGGCGAACTGATCCAGACACTGACCGGTGAAGTACAGGAAATCGACACCAATGTGATCACTCCTGCCCAGGTACTGATCCGCGACCCGCTCATGGTGATCGCTTATTTCATTGTGTTGTTTATCTGGTCTCCTGAGCTGACGCTCTTTACTCTGATCTTTTTACCCATTACCGGTATCGTGATCACCATGCTCACGCAGCGCCTGAAGAAAATGACCTACTATTCACAGGAGCTGCAAAGCCGGATCCTGAGTTTTACGGAAGAAAGCCTGGGGGGCATCAAACAGATCCAGAGCTTTGTGGCGGAAAAACTGATGGGCAGCAAATTCCGGGAAGTAAACCACGACCTGGTCCGCCAGGGCAAGCAATTGCAGAATAAAAAAGAACTGGCCTCCCCCATTTCTGAAGTGATCGGCGTAATTGCCGCGGTATCACTGGTGATGTTTGGCGGGTACCTGATCCTGCACGGTAAAAGCGGTGACCTCACCGGCCCCAAATTCATTGCCTATATCGCCATGTACACGCAGGTGATCCCGCCCCTGAAAGCCCTCTCCCAAACCGTTTCCAGCCTGCAGCGCGGTGTAGTGGCCTGTGAAAAATATTTCTCCTTTATCGACGAGCCGGTTACTGTGGTCAATCATGAAAATGCCCAGGAAAAAAAGGAATTCCGGGAATTCATCGATATACGCAATATCAATTTCCGCTACGAACAGAAGCCCATCCTGAAACAGATCAACCTGCGAATCCCGAAAGGGAAAACGGTGGCATTGGTGGGACAAAGCGGCAGCGGAAAATCCACCCTGGTAGACCTCATTGCCCGGTTCTATGATGTACAGGAAGGATCCATTACACTCGACGGGACCGATATCCGCGATATCAGACTGGCGGACCTGCGCAACCTGATTGGTGTGGTATCACAGGAAAGTTTCCTCTTTAACGATACTGTATACAATAATATCCTACTGGGCAACCAGCAGGCCAATGCCGCCGATGTGGAAGATGCCGCCCGGGTGGCCAATGCCCATGATTTCATCGAGCAGATGGAAGCCGGTTACCTGTCGATGACAGGAGAACGTGGGGTAAAACTCAGCGGCGGACAACGACAGCGGGTGTCCATTGCCCGTGCGGTGCTGAAAAATGCCCCGATCCTGATCCTGGATGAAGCCACTTCTGCATTGGATACCGAAAGCGAAAAGCTGGTGCAGGAAGCCCTGAATAAACTGCTGACCAACCGCACCTCCATCATCATTGCGCACCGGCTGAGTACGGTACGCCATGCCGATGAGATCATTGTACTGCATGAAGGCGAGATCCGGGAACGGGGCACACACGATGAATTACTGCAACAGAACGGCCTGTACCGGAAACTGGTTGATATGCAGGAGATCAAATAAGGCCTCCCACCGCTCATCAAAAGAACACCCTGCCCTGTACATTACTACAGGCGAATGCGTATTTTTAGCGTCCTATTCTTCAACAAACATAACATGAGAAAATCCCTTTTGACCGTTCTGGGTGCAGTGTTGCTGCTTGCCGGAACCCTCTCTGCCCGTGCGCAGAAAACCCTCAGCTACGACCAGCTCTTCAAAGGTGGCCAGACCGGTATTGCCAAGCCCCTCCCGCAGATCACCGGATGGGCCGATGAAGAACATTATCTCGAAATGCGTAAAGATGATGCCGATGGAAAGATGAAAGCCTTTTCAGTTGAAGTGAAAACAGGGAAAGCAGTGGCATACACAGCCCCCAATACACCTGCAGTAGCACCCCCCGCTCCTGCTGTTTCCGTGAAGGATGCGCGCAACATCACCTATTCTCCCGACAAACAATGGGTGGCGTACACCAAATCAGACAATAATCTTTACGTGATGAATGTGGCTTCCAAAGCGGAAACTGCAGTCACCAAAGACGGCACCGAGTATATCCTGAATGGCTATGCCTCCTGGGTGTACTATGAAGAGATCCTGGGCCGAGGCAGCCGCTACAAAGCCTTCTGGTGGAGTGAAGACAGCAAGAAGATCGCGTACATGCGCTTCGATGACACCCAGGTGCCGGTATTCCCGATCTATTGGGCCGATGGCCAGCATGGCCGCCTCGAGAACGAGCGTTACCCAAAAGCAGGAGATAAGAATCCGGAAGTGCAGATCGGTGTAGTGGATATCAATACCCCCACACAAACCGTATGGGCCGATTTCAATGCGAAAGACGACCAGTATTTTGGTGCGCCTTATTGGATCCCCGGTGGACAACTCTGGGTGCAGTGGATGAACCGCGGCCAGGACAAACTGATCCTGTATAATATTGATCTCGCCAGCGGTAAGAAGAATACGGTTTATGAAGAAAGCCAGAAAACCTGGATCGACCTGGATGAAGCCAGCCGTATCGAATTCCTGAGTGATGGCAAAAGCTTCCTGCTGAAAAGTGACAAGGATGGCTGGGAGAACCTCTACCTGTATGATATCAGCGGCAAACTGATCAATCCGGTAACCTCTGGTGTGAACTGGGGAACCAGTATTGTAAGAATCGATGAAAAGAAAAAACTGCTCTACTACCGTTCCCGCCGGGAGAACAGTGCCCGTTTTGATTTTTATCGTGTTGGACTGGATGGCAAGGGGCTGACCCGTCTCAGCTTCGGTGATTACAGCCATGATATGGTGAACCTTTCACCTGCGGGGAAATATTTTATCACAACCTATTCCAATGTGGCTACGCCGCCCACCATGGCACTTGTAGATATCACAAAAGGTAAAGTGATCCGCGAACTGGGCGATGCCAAAGGTGCTGAGTTTTCAACCTATGCGCTGCCTAAAACAGAGATCGTTCGCGTGAAATCAGCCGACGGCTTATTTGACCTGCCGGTACAGATCACTTATCCGGTGAATTTCGATCCGAAAAAACGCTATCCGGTACTGGTGAGTATTTATGGTGGACCCAATGCCGGCACAGTATACGACCGCTGGCGCAATCCGGGTGGTGCATCACAGTGGTGGGCTCAGGAAGGGCTGATCCAGGTGGCTTTCGACAACCGCAGCAGCGGGCATTTCGGCAAGATCGGCCTGAACTATATCCACCGCCAGCTGGGTAAATACGAGATCGAGGATTATATGGATTGCGGCCGCTGGCTGAAACAGCAGGGCTGGGTGGATACCACACGCCTGGCGATCACCGGCGGCAGCTTCGGCGGCTATATGACCTGTATGGCCCTAACCTATGGCGCTGCTGTATTTGATTACGGTATTGCCAATGCATCGGTGACCGACTGGCAATTATACGACACGCATTATACGGAGCGCTTCATGGATACCCCCCAGGAAAATCCGGAAGGCTATAAGAATACAGCAGTGACCACATATGTGGACCGCTATAAAGGACTGCTCCGCATTGTACACGGCACCAGCGACGATAATGTGCATATGCAGAACAGCATCCAGCTGATCAATAAAATGGAGGAAGCCGGCAAACATTTTGAGTTCATGCTCTACCCCGGCGAACGGCATGGAATCGGTGGTAACAGCGCGAAGAAAGCGCAGCACAACCGCAATGAAGCGTACAGCTTCATATACCAGTACCTGTTAGGTAAGGCTATGCCGGCGCAATTCTGGGGACAAACCGGCAATGAACGCAGGGGATTCTGATCTTTCACCTTCCTGAATAATAAAAGGGTGCCATTGGATCAATGGCACCCTTTTTAATTTTGCTTTGAACTTATACACCAGGCCATGCTACTTTAATAGTAGCAATTTTTGTTTCAATTACTGCACCTGTTTGTACGTCCACCACTTTCAACACAGCTTTATACAGGCCAAAGGCCACACCGAGGAAAGTGGCTTTGCCTGAAAGGGGCAGATCGGTGGCAGCATAAATCTGTTCACCGGTATTGAAATCAAACACATCAATTGCGGCACTCAGTGCCTGTCTTGTATTACAGGGTTTGATTGTATATAAAAAACGGTTGACCCCTTAACAGGATGTCAACCGTAATGATGTATTCAGGAACATATCAATGTCCCGCCAGCAGTTTCATGCCCACCATAGCCAGATAAGGCAGCGCAGCAATGAACGACACAATGAAGAGGTCGCGCTTTTTATTGGGATTGTTGTTCCAGGATGATTCGTATTTGTTGAAGATGCGCTGGTCATTTTCATTTACAATGAAAATGCGGTGGAACAATAATGTCAATGTGATGTAAACCGCCAGGGCAAAAAACATGGCTGTGGGGTGCGAACTGAACCAGACATTACGTACAAAACGTAGGTAGGCCATTTGCAGGAATAAAACCCAGCCACCAGCCGAAATGGCCAGCAGGTAGATCGCTTTCAACCGCACTTCCAGGCTATCAGGAAAATAACTGTAGCGCGTACACTGATGATAAATAGTGAAATAACCGTATTCAAGCTTTTTCACGGGTAGGGATTTAGGGTATTTTCGGATCGAGTACACCTCTAAAACGCCCGGAAAAAGGAAATAGTGTTAGGTATTTCTGCCTGATTTTACCGGTTTAGTGCAACCTGCTGATAATCAACAGTCTGCGGAAAAGGGGAATTCTCAGAACTGCCACTCAGGCTGCTATTTTATTGATAATAAATTACTTATCTGTAAAAAGGCTGATGCCCAGCGCCTGTTTATCCGCTCCACCCACAAAGCCTTTGGCAACAATCGTATACGATTTCCCGGCCGTAATGGTCACATTTGATAAAAGTGCAGCTATGGAACCGCCGCTGCTCTGCCTTACTTCAAAACTGAGCGTACCAGGCGCAATTTCAACATATGAAGCACCCGTACCTCCACCCGCCTGGTCATTGAAGCTGCGGTTGGTAAAGAGATTGGCTGCACCCGATTTCAGGTCATAAGCCGGGCCATTGCCCACCAGGTGGAAGAAGCGTATAAAGGCCTTTCCGGCAGGAGGATCAGTCCGGTTATCCAGTATGATGGAAGACTTGGATTTATAGAGCGAGTCGGTCACCACCAGGGTATAATATTTTCCGGCATCAGCAACCACATCACCATTGGAAAGCACTGAAGTAGCACCATTCAACTGGATCCGCACATTAAAACCACCCGCATCCACAGAACGATAATCGGAAGCCGAACCAAATCCCACACCACCAATCAGTACATTGCCATCCGGAGCGAGGTCCAGATTAGCAGCATCGGGTACTCCATGAATCAAGCGGACAAAAGCCTGGGGTTTTGGGGTGGTTTTCTTGCTGCAGGAAAGCATTCCGGCACTGGCCAGCAACAGGAATAAGGCATACCGTTTCAGCATAACTGTGTTTTTAAGATATACGCGAAGATCCTAAAAAAAGTACCCCCCAACTAGGTCGGGGGGCAGGCTTTAACAAAATAGTGCAGCGCTTATTTATTCATCATCTGCTTGGCCTCAATGCTCAGGGTGGCATGGGGCACGGCACGCAGACGGGCTTTGTCGATCAGCTTTCCGGTTACCCGGCAGATGCCATAAGTCTTGTTCTCAATGCGCATCAGGGCTTTTTCAAGGTGATCAATATAATTGATCTGGCGGCTGGCCATCTGCGCCAGTTGCTCCCGCTCCATGCTCATACTGCCATCTTCCATGGTCATGTAGCGGTTTTCCGTTTCATCACCACCCATTTCATCTTTACGGGTGATCAGTCCTTGTAAATAAGCCAGTTCTTTTTTCGCCTGATCCAGCTTTTTCTGGATCAGTTCTCTGAATTCTGCGAGATCAGCGTCGCTGTATCGCATGGTAGGTCCGCTTTGCATGGGTTCCGGTTGATCGAGTACAGATTTAGTGAATTCGGGTTCGTATTTACGGGCGGTCTTCGTTTTCAATTCAGGTATCACCACTTTAACAGGCTTGGCAGGTTCCACTTTCTTCTTCACGGGGGGTGGGGGTGCCGATACCAGTTTGATTTTCGGAGCCGGCTCTGGTTTCTTTATTTCAGGTTGTTTAGGGGCAGGTGCCGGTGCCGGTTTCACAGCAGCTTTTGCAACAGGAGCAGGTTTGGCTGCAGGTTTCGGAACA
Source organism: Chitinophagaceae bacterium (assembly GCA_044220945.1). Taxonomy (GTDB): domain Bacteria; phylum Bacteroidota; class Bacteroidia; order Chitinophagales; family Chitinophagaceae; genus Endoryza. The sequence continues at coordinate 261,073 of JBGAQC010000002.1, forward strand.
GGCTTCTTCGCTACCGGTTTGGCAACTACAGCCGGCTTTTTGGCGGCCGGTGCAGGTTTGGCAGCAGGCTTGGCTGCAGGCTTTTTAGCCACAGGAGCCGCTTTTTTAGGAGCCGCTTTCTTGGCAGGAGCTGCAGGCTTTTTAGCCACAGGTTTTTTGGCAGGAGCGGCCTTTTTAGCCGGGGCTGCCTTTTTAACGGGTTTAGCTGCTTTTTTCTTGATTGCCATATGGTTAGGCTTTTTTAGTCACGAATACTTTTAATGGAATATCATTCACTTCGATATCGGAGCCATCGGGTAATTCGGATACTAATTCCAGATCGTCGGCCAGAATTTCGGCGCAAATATAGGTATTAAATTGAGCGATGGACGTTTTCAGGCTTTCGGCACCGGAAACTTTTACTAAGATCCTGTCTGTCAATTCATAACCATTGTCCTTGCGGATCTTCTGAATCCGGTTCACCAGCTCCCGCGCATTGCCTTCCTGCTCCAGATCCGGTGTAACAGTTACATCTAATGCCACTGTCAGTGCCCCTTTGTTGGCCACCATCCAGCCCGGAATATCCTCACTGGTGATGTCCACTTCATTAAGTTGTAATATTAAGGGTTCGCTATCAATTTGCAATGAAAGACTTCCCTCTTTTTCCAACCGTGCAATCTCCTCTTGTGTAAAAGCCCCGATGGCAGCAGAAACCGCTTTCATTTTCGCTCCCAGCTTCTTGCCCAGGGCCACAAAATTGGGCTTGATCTTCTTGCGGATAAAGCCACTGTCTTCAGTGAGATACTGGATCTCCTTCACATTCACTTCCGCTTTCACCAGTTCTTCAATTTTTTCCAGCTGCTCCTTCATGGCCGGATTCAGTACCGGAATCAGCACTTTCTGCAAGGGCTGACGCACTTTGATATTGACTTTCTTGCGCAAAGACAACACCAGCGAAGAAGCATCCTGCGCCAGCTGCATGCGTTCTTCCAGGGCCGCATCGATCACAGCAGTATTGGCCACCGGATAATCTGCATGGTGTACCGACTCCACCTGGAATCGTCCACTCACCGCATTCAGATTGGTGAACAGGCTGTCACTGAAGAACGGAGAGATCGGCGCCATGAGGCGGGCAATGGTTTCCAGGCATTCGTACAAGGTCTGGTACGCGCAGATCTTGTCGTGCTCGTATTCTCCTTTCCAGAAACGGCGGCGGCAAAGGCGTACATACCAGTTGCTCAGGTGTTCATCCACAAAATCTTCAATGACACGACCCGCCTGTGTAGGCTCATAGTCATTGAAATATTCAGTGGCATTGCGGATCACTGTATTAAGTGAAGAAAGCACCCATCGGTCGATCTCCGGGCGTTCTGCAACAGAAATGTATTTTTCCTGGAAGGCAAAGCCATCCACATTGGCATAAAGGGCAAAGAACTGGTAGGTATTGTACAAGGTTCCGAAGAACTTGCGCTGTACTTCCTTGATACCCTCCAGGTCAAACTTCAGGTTATCCCAGGGAGAAGCATTGGTGATGAGATACCAGCGGGTGGCATCTGCACCATAGGTTTCAATGGTCTTGAACGGATCCACCACATTGCCCAGGCGCTTGCTCATCTTATTCCCGTTCTTGTCGAGCACAAGGCCATTACTCACTACTGTTTTATAGGCCACAGATCCATATACCAGCGAGGCAATGGCATGCAGGGTATAGAACCAGCCACGGGTCTGGTCTACTCCCTCCGCAATGAAATCGGCCGGATAGGTTTTGCCAAACGGTGCCTTGAAGGGACGCGGATCGCCAGCCTTGAGCTTTTCATGATCCAGTCCCCATTGGGCATACGGCATGGCCCCGCTGTCGAACCACACATCGATCAGATCGGGCACCCGTTTCATCGGTGCCCCCGAATCACTCACGAGGGTAATGCCATCCACATAAGGCTTATGCAGGTCCAGGGTCTGTTCATTGAAGGAAGCCGACTGGTTCAGTCCGAGTTGTTGATCGGCCTTGCGGATCTCTTCCAGCAGTTCCGGGATACTGCCGACGCATTTCACTTCTGTAGCATCTGCTGTTTTCCAGATCGGCAACGGTGTTCCCCAGAAGCGGCTGCGGCTCAGGTTCCAGTCCACCATATTCTCGAGCCAGTTGCCGAAACGGCCTTCGCCGGTGGATTTGGGTTTCCAGTTGATGGTCTTGTTCAGCTCCACCATTTTATCGCGCAGTGAAGTGGTGCGGATGAACCAGGCATCCAGCGGATAATAGAGCACAGGTTTGTCAGTACGCCAGCAATGCGGATAACTGTGCTCGTATTTCTCGACTTTGAAGGCACGGTTCTCCTTTTTGAGCTTAACCGCTATATCCACGTTCACATCCACATAATCCTTCTCGTCTTTATAATTCTTGACATACCGGTTGCTGAATTCCCCCATATCACTGAGGAATTTACCTTCCCGGTCAACCAGGGTCAGGATACCGATATTGAATTTCTTACCGACTTTATAGTCATCTGCACCAAAGGCCGGAGCCGTATGCACGATACCGGTACCATCTTCGGTAGTTACAAAATCGCCACTGATCACGCGGAACGGGTCGGCATCCGGAGTCTCGGCTTTGATCACGTCCATGTTGTTGGCCGGGAACGGGAGCAGTTGCTCATAACGGCAACCTTCAATTGATTTTCCGCTGAAACTGGTCAGTATGGTCCAGGGCAGCAGCTTGGTCTCCGCTGTGTAGCCGGCAAAATCACCGTTCTCCCCTTCGGGCTTGAAATATTTGCCGAGCAGGGGTTTGGCCAGGATCACATTCACCGGCAGGTGGGTATAGGGATTGAAGGTCTTTACGAGTACGTATTCGATATTCGGTCCAACCGTAAGACCCAGGTTGGAAGGCAGGGTCCAGGGCGTGGTGGTCCAGGCCAGGAAATACACTTCTTCGTTACCGGCTGCATCAAAGAGGAAGGCCGATCGTGCGTCTTTCACGGCCTTGAACATGGCCACGGCACTGGTGTCTTTTACATCCTTGTAGGTGCCGGGTTGATTCAACTCATGCGAGCTCAGTCCGGTTCCAGCAGCAGGTGAATAGGGCTGGATGCTCACACTTTCGTAGAGCAATCCTTTTTTATAGAGTTGCTGCAGCAGCCACCACAGCGTTTCAATGTATTCGTTTTCGAAAGTGATGTATGGATCATTCAGGTCTACCCAATACCCCATCTTGCGGGTGATCTCGTCCCACTTGTCTTTATACCGCAGAACGGCTTCCCTGCATTTGCGGTTATAGTCTTCCACAGAGATCTTGACTCCGATATCTTCCTTGGTAATACCCAGCTCCTTCTCAACGCCGAGTTCGATCGGCAGGCCATGGGTATCCCAACCGCCCTTGCGGTTCACCTGGAATCCCTGCATGGTTTTATAACGGCAAACCATATCCTTCAGGGTACGTGAGATCACGTGGTGGATACCGGGCATGCCATTGGCGCTGGGCGGACCTTCATAAAATACAAAGGGGACAGCGCCTTCGCGCAGGGCAATACTTTTCTCAAAAGCCTGGCTTTCATTCCATTTTGCCAGAATCTCCTGCTCCATGGCGGGAAGATTCAGCTGACTGTATTCGCGGTACTTGACGGCCATAATGTGAAGGTCGGTTCCGGTAAAAAAATAGGTGGGCAAAGGTACTGAAAAAAGCCCGGGTAGACTGGGTAAAAGCCAGCCAAATTAGGCTTACCCACGCCAATAATTTATCTTTATCCCCACTGCTTATGGGTTATTTCCGGCGAATACTATTTTACCTGTCCTTTTCCCTGCTGGCTTTGCCCGTGCTGGCGGATGTATTCGTGGTGACCAATACCAACAACTCCGGCCCCGGTTCCCTGCGGGATGCCCTCGAAAGTGCCGACCGGAATGGTACCGGCGTTCGTGATTTTATCCAGTTCAACATTCCTTCCAACCGCGGACCTGTTGTTATCAAAATACCTGTGGTTCAACTACTTCCGGCCTTATCAGCCAATCTGGTGATTGATGGCACCACGCAGCCTGGGCCCGCTCTCGGGGCATCCTCCGCCAAAGTCACCCTCTCCCTGGAAGGGAACAGCAGTTCGCCCGATTATCTCACGATTTTCGAGATCAACAAGATGAATGATGTGGCCATATATGGCCTGGTACTCCAGCATCTGGTGATCGACCGGGCTACGGGCATTCCCCCGCCGCAGCTCCATGCCATCGTGATCCGGGGCGGCAGCAATATTGAGATCGGGGCTGCCGGTAAAGGAAATGTGATCAGTGGATGGAATCATGCCATCCGGGCGGAAAACAACCCCCAGACCGGAGCTGTTTACAAGCTGAAGGTAAAAGGAAACATACTTGGCCTGGGAGTGGATGGCGTATCCACCAGTCTGGGCAGCGGGGGCCGCGGGGGCACAACCATTCCCGCCGCCAATCTGGTGGGCGTATTTGTGGAAACGGGACTGGATACGGAGATCGGCGGTCTCACGCCTGCTGAGGGCAATATCATCAACAGCAGCCTGATGGATATTTTCAGTGCCGGCATGTGGTGGTACAGCTCCGATAACACCATGACGATTTCGAATAACCGGATCGGTTATGATATCAGGAACAATGTGGTGGATGCAGCAGCCGGTATCGGTATCCAGGTCCGCAAATTTTCCAAACGCTTCTCCCTTTCCCGCACCAACCTCGGCGTACTCATCAGCGATAACCAGATCGGCAGCCGCAGCCGGATGGCAGGTATTGTAATGGACAGCATCCAGACTTTTTTCGCAATTGAAAACAATATCATCGGCGGAGAGATCAATGGAGCAGCACCCAGCCCGGCCGGCTATAACGGCATCGGCATCCACCTCACCGAATGCGATATAGGTGTGATCGGTGGCGATAATTTCGGCTGGAGTAATACCATCCGTTACTGGAAACAAGGCGCCCTGGTATGCGACCGTACTTCCAATATCAAATTCCGGTACAACAGCACCTATTGCAATAAAGACCGTGCCATTGAACTGAATCAATGGAAGCTTTATAACCCTTCCCCTTACCGGGTGCAGCCGAAAGTGACCATCAATTATCTCGATATCAGGAACCGGCTCATCGGTGGTACGGCTACCCCGAATTCCTGGGTGGATGTGTATATGGATGACGAATGCCCCGATTGCGAAGGCAAGCAGCACCTGGGTGGTATGTTTGCCGTGATCCGCGTGGGGGCCAATGGCCAATGGAGTTTTACCGACTGGCCCAACGACCGGGGCAACCTGGTGGTTACTACCACAGATGATTATGGCACGACCTCTGAATATTCCGCCCCGGAAATTGACAGTTCCGCCATACAAGTAGGCGCAGTTACCTGCAAAGGTGTGGGTGCAAGTATCTGCGGACTCAAGATCGTAAGCGGCACCCAGTGGGAATGGCTCGACAGCACAGGTACTGTTGTAGGCCATGATACCTGCCTGAGCAATGTCAGCCCGGGTAAATATTATTTCCGGCTCAGCATCGGGCCGGGCTTTTGTGAGAAAACCTGGCTATTCCGGGTATTGGATAAAACACTGGATATCGATTCCAGCAAAGGCATAACTGTGATCAATACCCGTTGCGGACTGGCCAATGGCAGTATCACCGGTTTTGTTCCTAAAAATGCCCTGCGCTGGCAATGGGAAGATGCGGCAGGCAATGTAGTGAGCACTTCAATTGATTTACAGAATAGTGTTGCCGGCACCTACCGCTTCCATGTGTTCAATGCCACCTGCGATGTGGTTACTGCCTATTATGAGATCAGGAATACCAGTCCCTCCATTGATCAGTCGGCCGCGGTGATCACCGACGCCACCTGCAACCTGCCCAATGGATCGATCAAAGGCATCCGGCTGAATGGCATGGCCTTCTCGTCTTCGTTCTGGAAAAATGACCAGGGAGCCAGTTTCGGAACTGTTGCAGACCTGAAAAATGTACCTCCGGGAAATTACAAACTGGTAGTGCTCGATTTGAGTGGCAGTTGCGGCGACTCCACAGGATGGCTCACCATTAAAGCCGTTCCTGCACCCGCATTGAATACAGCTGCTGCTGTTGTTACTGATGCCACTTGTGGTAATGCCAACGGCAGTATCAACAGTATCAGCTGGATCAACACACAAGCACCGCTGGCCTTCCGCTGGGAAGATGCCAATGGAAATACAGTTGCTGTTACTGCTGCATTTGCCAATCAGAAAGCAGGCAGCTACCGGTTGAAACTGAAAGATGGTTCCACCTGCGATACGCTGGTGTCGCCCTGGTTTGATATCAAAGACCTCGGTGCCGTACAACTCGATACTTCACAGGTATTCGTGAAAAATGCAGGTTGCACGAAAGACAATGGCAGTATCAGCGGATTAAAGATTACCGGCGCCAACCAATGGCAATGGATCAATACCGGCACGGGTGCAACAGTGAGTACGAACACGAACCTGTACAACCTGGGCACCGGCACCTACCGTCTCCGCGCAGTAAATACAGTATACGGTTGTACCCAGGAAAGTCCTGTATATACAGTTGCCATTGCTCCTCCGCTTCCCCTGTCTGTGAATACAGTTACCGTTACAGATGCCACCTGCAACAACAATAATGGGTCGGTCAATATCCAGTCTTTCACCAATGATCCTGCTTTATTCTCCTTTACCTGGCTGAAAGACAGCCTCCAACCTGCCGGCATTACGCCGCAACTGCAGGATCTGGCGCCGGCTGATTACCACCTGATCGCCACAGATACCAATGGCTGTGTCAGGAATGTATACCAGGCGAAGATCCGTATGGCCCCCTTGCCCATCCTCTCCGAAAACAACCTGCAGATAGCAGCCGACACCTGCGAATTGCATACCGGCAGTATCCGTGGTTTGTTGGGCAGCAGTGACCTCGGCACCGTCCGTTATAGTTGGAAAGACCCGAATGGAAAAGAGTTCAGTACTACACCTGCCCTGCTGGGTGTGCCAGCGGGTCTATACCAGCTTACAATTACCGATAAAAATAATTGCACCCTCTCTACCGAATGGTACCGGATCAATCCCGTGATCACCACCCTGCCACAACCTGTAGTAGACCCGCAGACGATCCCCCGGTATGCTAACACCACGCTGAAAGTGAAGCAGCTGTATCCGGGAGGAGTCTATACATTATACGATCCCGCAACCGGTACAACCTGGCAAACCAGCAATAACGGCGTATTCACCCTTACGAATGTCAGGGAAGACCTGCATCTGGAGGTACGCGTGGATGCCGGACCTTGTAAGAGTGCGTGCAGCCGGGCCGGTCTTTGTAAAAGTGGAGGACAAAACCCAGCTCGACGTGCCTAACGCATTCAGTCCCAATGGAGATGGCATTAACGAACTATTCCATATAAGGGTTATTGGCTACTTCCAGTTACAAGAATTGAAGATCTTCAACCGCTGGGGGCAACAGGTATTTGAAACCCGCGACCTGGGCAGAGAATGGAATGGATCCTATAATGGGAGACCGCTACCGGTGGGCACCTATTACTGGATCATTGAGGGACTGGATGTTAAAGGGGAAAAGATCAGGCAGACGGGCAGTATCACCCTCATCCGTTAAAACTTTCTTAAGGCCGTTGACTTCCGTCTACTTACTGTCATAGTTTTCCACATCTTTCTGCTTTGGCATAATTTCTGAAATTATTTGGGCGTGCGCAGGGAAATGAGCCGGATAAGGAAGAACAATTACGAAGTAAAACTCGTAGTGGCCCCTTCCTAAAATCCTAAGCGATTTTACCTCAGTTCTTTAGATGATGTAGTGTAAATTGGATGACCAATTCAGCCCGCTTAGCCAACGAATTTCATCTTACGTAACGTATATATGAAAAACCTTTTTCTACGGTTTAGGGTTTAGGGGTTAAAAAGGGGAGTATTCCTGCTCCCCTTCCTTTTTTTACACCCGTCTTCTGCAAAATCAGGCACCACCCGTTTTTAATCTATACGCATCTGTTGAGAAACCAGCAGCGTTATCTGATATCCTCCTGTGAAAACCATCCAGTTAAGGCCCGTTCCGGAAAACTATTCAAGTCCGTTACGCGGAAGACCTCTCCACCGGAGAGGTTCTTTTTTTTCAGAATTTTGCATTCAAAGTAATAAAAAAAGATCGTCCATCAGCCGGTAATACACCCGGACCCGGATAACCTCCGGCCCTTCTTGTGAAATACCGGACATCGGAAAGATTATTGATACCGCCCTTGAAGGACAGTTGCCTGTTCACCGTCACAACTGCTGTAAGGTCAGCAACTGTATATCCTGGTATCCATCCGGTTTGTCCGTTTGTTGTTGGTGATACCGTATTGTTCGCATCCGAATAGGTTCCGGAAACTTTGCTGAGCTGCATCGTTAAAGCGATCCACCGGTAACTGATGGTGGCACCGGTCCGCAAAATATGTTCCGGGGCATTCTCCACTTTCTTATTCCGCAGATTGCTTTCCACCAGCTGGTTATTGCTGTTCTTGCTGATCACGGTAAAATTGCCATAGCGGGCATCGGTGTACCCCCAGGAAACAAAAACTGAGCCATCGAACCGGTTCCCATTTTCAACGAAAGCATTTACGGGATAGAATTCCATAAACGCTTCAATGCCCTTACTGCTGCTGTTACCCACATTGGTCCGGTAATTATAAAAACTGCCATCCAGCCGCTGCTGGGTAATAGCGCCAATGCGGTTGTTATACCGGAGATAAAATGCGCTGATATCAAATACCAGGAACGACTGGAGTTTACCCCGGATGCCGAAATCTGCATTATACCCTGTTGCGTCCTTCAGGTCGGGATTCACTTCGTCGGTTGTAGGCGGTGCAGTCAGGTCGGCAAACTGTATAGGGCGATAGGCCTGTGTGATATTGGCATAAAGTTCCGTATGTGCATTCAGGTGGTATTCGCTGCCGATTCCGCCCAGTAAAAAACTACGGCGGCGTGATAATTCCTGCAGGTAAACAGGCGCTCCTGCCGCTGTATATCCATTTATTCCACTAGCGGCAGCCCAGAGGCTTTCATAGCGGAAACCGGGAATAATGAGAAGTTTCTCTGTTACCCGGAACAACTGTTCAGCAAAAATTGCTGCATTCCTTGAACCAAAGTCCATATCCCGGGGCCATTGCCCATCCACCCGGGTTGCATCATAACCGGAGCCGGTGGTACCTTTCCCATCGCGGTAGCGGTAAGTGGTACCTGTATACAGGCGGATGCCGGACGAAAAACTGTGTTTCCGGTTGCCCCAGGTGAAATCACCAATATAGCGTGCCTCGAATCCATAATTGCGGTAACGGTCGATATCCACTGTTCGGTTGGTATAGTTAAGTGTGGCCGGATTGATGGAATCAGCCACAGTAATAGCCTTCAGGTATCCGACACTGGTACGGTCGCCCAGCACGGAAAAGAGTTTTACATTCAGGCGGCTCAGCGGATTGATCTCATAATTCGCGATCAGGGCTGCAGTTGTCCAGCCAATATCCATCCAGTTGCGGCTGCGCAGGCTTTGCCTGGCATCCTGGGCAAATTGCTGGTCGGTCAGGCCGCCCGGCTGCTGGCTGCGGATATGCGAACGCATGACTTCCGCGGTCAATGAAAATTTTGGCTTGATCTTCCAGGTAAAGGTCCCAAATCCTGAATTGGTGTAATAAGTACTGTTCTGGCGCCAGCCATCGGCACTGCGGTGATCAAAGAAGGTATAGTAGTGCAGTTTATCTGATTCACCACCAACGGCAACATAACTGTTCACCAGATTATTGCTGCCTGCGGTTTGCTGAACTTCCACCTGAAGGGCTTTATTGATGTCACTTCCGTTGCGGAGGATATAGTTGACCAGTCCACCGAACTGCGGCCCATATTGCAGGGCACCTTGTCCGCGTACGATCTCGATACGTTGTACACTTTGCAACTGCGGATTGTAATAGGCTTCCGGATAACCAAAGGGATCCGCGGCAATATCATAGCCATTCTGCCGCACATTGAATTCCCAGCTGCGGTTCGGGCTGAGGCCACGCGCACTGATCCCGATCTGGATCCCGCTGCCATCGCTCTCCCACACATGGATGCCGGGAATTTTGGCAGCCACCTGGCGCATGGTATTGGTGACGGTATTCCCTTTCACATTATCCATCACGATCAGGGCATTCTTCTTGCCCGCATATATTGAAGTGCCCACGATCTCGGGCAGTTGCAGCATATCTTTCTGTGAATTCCGGCCCACCACCGTTATTTCGGGCAGGCGGGAATGGAATCGGTCGGTGCTGTCTTTTTGCTGGGCAGAAACTGTTGAAAAACAGGAAATAAGCAGATCGGTTGCGATTGTCAGGATAAACGTTTTCATCATGACACAAAATTCTGCCATTACCGTTATGGACAGTTACGATAACGGAAAGTGCATTTACGCAAAACGAAAAAAGCCGGCTCCCTGGGGAGCCGGCTGAAGTAACCCTTTAAAAAGTGAATCAGAAATTTTTGGTACCGTCTGCCTGATAGGTATAGCGCAGCAGGTAATAACGCTGTTCGGTCAGTTTTACATTATCAGGGTCAGTTGCCGCAGGCGTCTGTCCTTTTTTGTAATAGTTGAGGATCTCGATCTTGGCATATTTTCCTTTGGCGGTACGGATCACCAGTACACGGCCGGGAAGCGGGGTGATCAGGTTGGTGGGACCATCATAATTATACCAGCCCTTACCGGAACCGGTAGTGATGGCATAAACAGGTGCAGCATCTGTCTTGAATGTTGAGTCGGCCGGAACTGAAGTCAGGTTATCAAATGCGCCCAGCCATACAAAACCGCCGCCAGCGCCAGGACCACTGGTACCGCCATTGGTGAGAATGGTGGTGCCACGAACGGCGATATCCCAGTTGGAAGAAGCAGAATCGGAATTCGGAACGATCGTCTTGTTTTCCAGGCTGAAGAACGTGAATTTTCCGGAACCATAAGGTTGGCCGCTGGGCGCAATACCGATAATAGTATCGGCAATCAGGTTCTGCACAGTGGTTACTTTACCTTCCGTATACACTTTGAAGGTTCCGTCATTGGTTTTGTCGATAGCAGGTGTGCTGCTGTTTTTGTTACAGGAGGCCATTACAGCGAGTAAGGCAACAGATACAGTGATCAGGGCAATTTGCTTTTTCATATACGTAATTATTATTTTGACTTGTTTATAAATGAATAGTTCAGTGAAATATAGGCAGTCCGGCCTGGCATATTGGGCAGGTTGTTCACATCGGTATAATTGGTCAGGTTATCAAGCCCGGCCTGCACCCGAAATCCGTTTTTGAATTCCATACCGGCACTCAGGTTGATGAGGAGGAAGCCTTTGGCAAATCCATCCTGTTTGTTGTAGATGCCATTCCCGTCTTTGTCGAAAACAGCCCAGTCGCTGCGGTAGATATTGCGCAGGTTCACAAACCAGTGTTGTTGCGGATGTTCATAATTGATCTTGAGATTGGCCATATGACGGCTGCGGTTGGGCAGGCCGATATAATCGGAACGCTGCAGCAACACACTGTAACCATTGGCATCACGGGTATAATAATAATTGCCTTTTTTCAGGGTAGCCAGTTCATCTTTATCGGCAGTCAGCAGTAACTGGTAGCCGGCTTCGGTACTGAATCCTTTCAGGAATTTGTACTTAACTGTTGTTTCCAGTCCCTGTGTATAGGCATTCTTGATATTGATATAACTGAAGATCTGGGAATTGTCGACCCGGGTGGCCACCTGCCTCGATTCGATCAGGTCGGTAATATCATTGCGGAAGAGGTTCACCTGCCATTGCAGGGGTTCCAGGATCTGCCAGGTGAAACCGGCATTATAGCCATTGGAAAATTCCGGACGCAGTGTTTGCAGCCGGTAATAATCGGCAGACAGATCTTTGATGGTTCCCGCCTGCTGCTGTAAGGCGATCACCCGTTGTGCTTCCAGTGCCCCATATACGGAGTATCCTCCGGCTGCAGTATTGGTGAAGTTCAGATACAACTGACGGAAATCGGGGGCCTTGAAGCCCTTGCCGAAAGAAGCCTGGATGCGGAACTTATCGTTAACTGCAAACTGTGCCGCCAGTTTCGGGCTGAATGCGGAAGCATAGAGCTTGTTATCATCATACCGCATGCCGGCGATCAGGGTCAGTTTCTTCAGCAGTTTCCAGTCGGCCTGGATAAACCCATACTTCACATCATTCTCTTTGGTGCTTTCCTTGCTGTCGTAACGGCTGGAATTGACTTTCTCTAGAATATACCCTGCACCTGCAACCAGGGTCAGGTCCTTTATTGGGGTATAGTCGGTCTGATTTTCCACGCGGTAAAACTGCTGGCGGAAATAATCATCGTAACCCAGTCCGGAATTGGTATTCAGTACCTGAGAGCCTTCAAAGCGGGTACCATATAAACGGAGTGCGGTTTTCAGCCGGTTATTGAACTGGTGGGTCAGTGTCGGAATAATATTGAGGTCCTTGTTGATCTCCCTTCCCTTGGAATAGATGATCTGCCCGTTATTGGATACCGCCAGCTCATTGCGGATCTGCTCATAGTTGTAACGGATCGAAAGGTTCAGGCTGGTGCGGTCGGAGAAGGTATAATTGAGTTTGACCTGCGGAGTGAGGCGCCATACCGGCAATTTGGCCCGTTCCACACTGAAGGGACGGATACTATACCCATCCGTACGATAGGCATTCAGGAAAAAAGCAGTGCCCAGCTTATTGCTGCGGGCACTGGCATGGATATTGGCATCAATGGTATTATAGGTTCCATAGCGGATACCGGCATTCAGTTTCTTTTCATAAGATTTATCGGTGATAATATTGATCACCCCAGCCAGTGCTTCCGAACCATACAGGCTGGAAGAAGGGCCTTTAACGATTTCAATTTTGCGGATATTACCTACGGTGATGCGGTTCAGGTCGAGTACACCGGCAGTACGTCCGATCAGCGGCTCTCCATCCACGAGTATGAGGGTATAGTCCGGATTCAGGCCCTGCATCTGCACACCCACCCCAAATCCGCTGGTCAGGAATAAACCGGTCTGCTCCTGCAGGATGTCGCGTAAGCGCAAGGAACCCGCCCGCTGAATGGTCTGCTGGTTAATGATGGATACCGGTACGGCCACATTCGTGATCTTGCGCTCGTTCCGGGTGGCGGTAACCACTACTTCATCCAGTTGATGACGGCTGAGAGAGTCATACAGTCTGCTGGGTTCATAAGGCTTACCGGGTTGCTGTGCAAGAGCAGTTCCGGTGATCAGCAGCATCAGTATGGAATAAAGGGTTTTCATTTTCCTGATTTCTGACCCAAAATTGAATCCGATTTTGTTCTGTTTTATCACAGAACTGTCATACGAATGGGCATTGCTGTTGTTTGACAGAGCAATGACAGGGAACTGATATGCATCAAATGAAAACCTGAGGAAAATCAATGAGGCCTATGCGAAATGTACGCGGGAAAATCCGCTTCCTGACTTGTGTCATACGCTTTGAAATCAAACCACTGCGCCTGCGCCAAAGCTTCAGCGCAGGAGCAAAGTCACAAAGACGCAAAGAGGATTTTCAGCACATACAATGCCTGAAAATTTTGTGACTTAGTGTCTTCGTGACTTTGTGGTGAAATTAATGTAACAGTAATTCGCAAGGCTTCAGCCCCGTGTGCTTCTTGAAAGCAGTGGAGAAGTGTGATATAGAGGAGTAGCCCAGCATCACGGAAACTTCCGTTACACTCAGTCCTTTTTCATAGAGCAGGTAACGGGCGTGTTCCATACGCTGGCTCTGGTAGAAATCAAATACAGTAGTGCCGAACAGTTCCTTGAAGCCTTTTTTCAGGTAGCATTCATTGATCGCCACTTTACGGCTCAGCTCCTTTATGGTGAGGGGCTCACCGATATGCTGTAACAACACTTCACGCGCCTTGATGATCTTTTCCCGGTCCTGCTCATTGGCCAGGAACTTGCACTGGAACTGTTCCACATCTTTATCACCCAGCATGCATTCCATGCTATACAGCAGGAGCATCTGCGTTTGCGCGTTGATGTAGATATTTTCGAGCGTGTCGGTATAGGTATGGTTCAGCAATGCTTCCAGCACCATGCGGGTGCGGCTGCAGAGCGAAAGTGTTTTGGCAAAGGAAGAGGGATGCGTGAAACTCAGCACTTCATCCGTCAGCTTGTCTTTCAGCTTGCCGGGTTTGAGGAACTGCGACAAATGGACCGGCGAAAACCGGAAACTCACCACATCCACGCTTTCGATGCGCTCGGCACAGCTGCGGGAGGCATTGAATTTACAAAGGTCACACTCGATATCCTTCTGTTTGCAGTATACATTGCCGGACACACAGAACCGGAGTTCCAGGTGATTCTCTTTGGGTTGGTCTTTCTTGTAGTGATACACGATCATCCCCGTATCGTCCATATTCCATTGCGGATGACGACGGTACCGGCGGATCGAGTATTGTACCGATCCGGGTATCTGCTGCTCCTTCTCCTGCAGCAACACGAGCTGGTCGTGCAGCAGGGGCTGTTTATAAGCCAGGGTCAGTATGTCGGGGGGATTCAGCATTCGGACAACAAAATTAAGGTTGAAACGTCAATCAGCCCAATGACTTATGTCAAGTGATGATCATTTAACAGTTCTGGCGATAAAAAGTTTAATAATGAACCAGTTATACATTAGTCAAAGCTCTGATTGCCGGAAGCGGCGAGCTTGAGCAGGCGGTCGAACTGCTCGGGACTGAGGTCATTATAGAAGAAATACACCGGATCGAGGGTCCGGCCGTTCTTGTGGACTTCATAATGGCAGTGGGGGCCGGTCGACTTACCCGTATTGCCTACCCAGCCGATGATCTCTCCTCTTTTGATACGGGTTCCGGGTTTCACCTTGATACGGAACATATGTCCGTACAGGGTTTCATAACCATATCCGTGGTTGATCACCACATGGTTGCCAAAGCCGTTACCGAGGTTACCGGCCACTTTCACCACGCCATTGGCGGTGGCATAGATCGGTGTACCCTGCGGTGCCGTGAAATCCAGTCCGGCATGAAACTTCACAGTTTTATAAACCGGATCAATGCGGTAGCCATATCCGGAAGCCACCCGTTTCAGGTCGCTGTTACTCACCGGCTGGATGGCCGGCGTGGAAGCCAGCAGTTCTTCCTTATTCTTGATAAAACTGGTGATCTCATTGAAGGATTTCTCCTGATAGGCCATCCGCAGGGCCAGGTTATTGATGGAACTGGTGATGGAATTCTCCAGTTGTCCGCCGTTCATATTCATGACCAGCAGGATCTCTTTCTGTTGTTCCATCTCTTTCAGGCGTACGCTGTCGGGCACAGGACTGGCTTCGAAAATGGTGCGGTAGACTTCATTGTCCCGCTTTTCCAGCTCGGCCATCTGTTGTTGCAATTCCTGGGTCTTTTTATCGAGTACCTGGAATTGCTGGCGCAGTTTATCGTTTTCCTGGAGCAGGATCTTTTCGTTGGCAGAAGGAAAATACCGGTAGGCAATGGAGACGATGATGAGGGCTGTAACCAGGGCAGCCGAAATAAATCCCAATACCCGCAACAATTTCACCCGCAGGGGGGTCTCCAGCTTTTCGTAGCGGAGGGTGTTGGTATTGTAGAAATATTTGATTTTTTTCATCCGGCAGTACCCATTTAAGGAGCTGAAACTGAGGGGAAAACAGCCTGATTACGGGATCAAACTTTTACCCTTTTAAACCGTGAACTTTAAATTACCTTTGCGCACAAAACACAAGTATACAAATATATAGCGTCCCGGGCGGCTTTTGGCTGCAAAGATTGTTCCGAATCGCGCAGCCCGGTTTTGAGGCGATAAACCCGATATCATGACAGCAAACGAAATTCGGCAGGCGTTCATGGATTTTTTCCGGTCCAAGGCACACCAGATCGTGCCCTCCGCCCCTATTGTAGTGAAAAATGATCCCACCTTGCTTTTTACCAATGCGGGGATGAACCAGTTCAAAGACTATTTCCTCGGCAATAAGCCCGCCCCCTGGAAACGGGTGGCCGATACCCAGAAATGCTTGCGGGTAAGTGGTAAACACAACGACCTCGAAGAAGTGGGCGTGGATACTTACCACCACACCATGTTTGAAATGCTGGGCAACTGGAGCTTTGGTGATTATTTCAAGAACGAAGCCATTGAATGGAGCTGGGAGCTGCTCACTGAAGTGTATAAGATCCCGAAAGACCGGCTCTATGCCACCGTTTTTGAAGGAGATGCAAAAGAGAATCTCCCGGCTTCTTCTATCGCACTGGCCAAATGGAAACAGCTGCTTCCTGATGAGCACATTGTCATGGGCAACAAGAAAGATAATTTCTGGGAGATGGGCGATACAGGTCCCTGTGGCCCCTGCTCCGAGATCCATGTGGATTGCCGTCCCGATGCTGAACGCAACGCTACGCCCGGCCACCTGCTGGTCAACAAAGACCATCCCCAGGTGATCGAGATCTGGAACAATGTATTTATTCAGTTCAACCGTAAAAAAGACGGCAGTCTCGAACCCCTCCCGTCCACACACGTAGATACAGGCATGGGCCTCGAGCGGTTGGTACGCGTACTGCAGAACAAAACATCGAACTACGATACGGATATATTCTCCGGCACTATTGCCGCGACTGCAAAAATCACCGGCAAAACCTATGATTGCAGCGACAGCAAACAAGCCGTGGCCTTCCGGGTGATCGCCGACCATATCCGCGCGATCGGCTTTACTATTGCCGATGGACAGCTGCCCTCCAATACTGGCGCGGGTTATGTGATCCGCCGGATCCTGCGCCGTGCGGTACGGTATTATTATTCCTATCTGGATTATAAACAACCCCTGCTGTTTCAGCTGATGCCGGTACTGGGTAAACAATTCGAACATGTATTCCCGGAACTGCAGCAGCAGATCGATTTTGTAAGCAAAGTGGTGAAAGAAGAAGAGGATGCCTTCCTGCGTACACTCGACAAAGGACTGAAACGTATTGATGAGATCATCGGTAATGCAAAAGACCAGGTGATTGCCGGCAAGGCAGCTTTCGAACTCTACGATACCTATGGTTTTCCGATCGACCTCACCCGGCTGATCGCTTCCGAGAACAACCTCACTGTAGACGAAAAGGGCTTTGAAGCTGAAATGCAGCAGCAGAAAGACCGCAGCCGTGCGGCTACAACGCTGGACACCGAAGACTGGGTTGTGCTCAAAGAAAGCCAGGTGAAATTTGTTGGCTATACCCAACTGGGAACCGAAACATCTGTGCTTCGATATCGTAAGTTCAAGGCCAAAGGCAAGGAGGCTTACCAGATCGTACTGGAGCAGACCCCGTTCTATGCGGAAAGCGGCGGACAGGTGGGCGATACCGGTACGCTTACCGTTAATGGCGATACACTGCAGATCACCGATACCAAGAAAGAGAATGACCTGATCATCCATTTCGCTGATCATATCCCTGCTTCGCTGGAAGGAACCGTGAAAGCTGTGGTGGATGCCCCCCGCCGCAAAGCCACTGCCATCCATCACTCGGCCACACACCTGTTGCATGCGGCCCTGCGCAAGGTTCTGGGTACGCATGTGGCCCAGAAGGGTTCACTGGTGAATGCGGATTATCTGCGCTTCGACTTCAGTCATTTTGCCAAAGTAAGCGCGGAGGAAATCGCCGCAATTGAAAAGATCGTCAATGAGAAGATCCGTGAGAATATCCCGGTTGTCATCAAAGAACTGCCCAAGGAAGAAGCCCTGAAACTGGGTGCTATGGCACTTTTTGGAGAGAAATATGGGGATACTGTCCGTGTGGTGATCATGGACCCCGCCTATTCCATCGAATTGTGCGGAGGTACGCATATTGGTCATACCGGCGAACTGGGCAGCTTTAAGCTGATCGCAGAATCAGCTGTTGCGGCCGGCGTGCGTCGTGTGGAAGCGGTGAGTGGTGCCGCCGCTGAACTATACATCAATAGTGAGCTGGAGCTGCTGCAACAAGTGCGCGATCAATTCAAGAACCCGAAAGACCTGGTAAAGCAGATCGAGAACCAACTGACAGAAACCGCTGAGCTGCGCAGGAAGATCGAGCATTTCGAGAACCGTTTATTGGTGGGTATCCGGAATGAACTCCTCACCAAAGACGAGATCATCAACGGCATCACCTTTATCGGCGACAATGTGGAAGTGAGCAGTGCAGATGCCCTGAAAAAACTCTGTCACGACCTGAAGACCAATCTCAATGATTATGTTGCCGTGCTTACGGCCAATATCGGGGGCAAACCCTTTGTAGCTATTGGCATTGCGGATACTGTAGTTGCGGCTAAGCAACTGGATGCCGGTAAGCTGATCAAGGAAGTGGTGGCGCCGCTGATCAAGGGCGGTGGCGGCGGACAGAAATCCCTGGCTACTGCCGGTGGACAGGATGCGTCGCAGCTGGCTGAAGTGATCCGGAAAATCAAATCCATGCTCTGATCAGCGGACTGGTAATACAGTGTCTTGAAAATCAATAATTAAGACTAAGCATTCCAATGGGGTTGTAAATAAGTGAACACCTGAAAAGGGCTCGCTTGTTTACAACCCCTTCCGTTAAAACCCCGTTAAAAGCGCCTGTTCATCTCCGAATATTTTCGTATTTCAGGAAAAGCCCTATATTTGATCTACGAAAATCAACGTAGATTAAAACACTTCGCAGTATGAAAAAAATAATCACTCCCGCTTCCCTGCTTGCCCTTTTGCTCAGTAGTAGCTCACTTTTTGCGCAACAGGAAGAAAAAGTAATCGTGGAAGAAAAACGCATCGAAAAAGGCGGCGACAACCAGGAAGTCATTATCCGTAAAAAGGGGGATAAAGACACCAAAATGACAGTCGAGATCAAAGACGGCAAAGTAACCATCAATGGCAAGCCTGTTGAAGATTTCAATGATGAGAACGCCACGGTGATCATCCGTAAAGGCGGTCCCCGTGTGATAGTGGGCCAGCCCGGCCGTTTCCGCAGCTTCGGCGGTCCCGGCAATTTTGAGGAATTCGATATCGAAGGTGGTCCGTTTAAGGTCCAGGGAATGCCTGCGATGCCTGGAATGCCTGGAGCCGACAATCTCTACTTTTCTGGCCCTATGAACAAGGCCCTGCTGGGGGTTATTTCCGAGGAAAAGAATGGCAATGTTACTATTACGAATGTCACACCCAACAGCGGCGCAGAAAAAGCAGGCCTGAAAAAGGGGGATGTGATCACCCATATCAATACGGATGAGATCAAATCGCCGGCCGACCTTACAGAAGCCATCGGCAAATACAAGCCCGAAGAAAAAGTAAACATCACCTACAAGCGTGATGGCAAGACCCTGAAAACCACTGCTACCCTGGGAAAAAATAACCAGATGGCCACTACGCTGAACCGTTCCTATGGTTTGACAGCACCTGGAGGTGATTTCAATAACCTGTACCGCGAATTCAATTTCGACAGCGATCAGTTCCCCCGTCTGGCCATGGGCCGCCCCCGACTGGGTATTAAAGCCCAGGATACGGAAGAAGGCAAGGGCGTGAAAGTGCTCGAAGTGGCCGATGATTCACAGGCTTCCAAAGCCGGGATCAAAAAGGATGATATCATCACCCGCTTTAACGGTACCGCCATCAACAGCACCGACGATCTGTTGGAAGCTGCCGATGAAGCCCGTGAAAAATCCAGTGTGAGTGTGGAACTGGTCCGCAATGGCGTTGCACAAACAGTGGAGATCAAGACTCCTAAGAAACTGAAAACCGCCAATTTATAAAGTACGACGTACTGTATTTTTAATTATACATCAAGAGCCTGCCCCATCGGCAGGCTCTTGACGTATCCCTTCCTACTTCCCCAAATTTGGCCTAATTTTACCCCGATGACGCAATCCAACGACTATGAGGTGGTGGTAGGCCTGGAAGTGCATGCCCAGTTACTCACGGAAAGCAAACTATTCTGCGGCGACAGTGCCGCTTTCGGAGCCGCACCCAACACCCATATCTCCCCCATCACCATGGCCCATCCGGGTACATTGCCCATGCTGAATAAAAAGGCGGTGGAATATGCCATCCGTATGGGGCTCGCCTGTAATTGTTCCATTACCCGGATCAATTACTTTGCCCGGAAAAACTATTTCTATCCCGATCTGCCCAAGGGCTACCAGATCTCCCAGCATACCACGCCGGTTTGCGAAGGCGGTTCGGTAACTGTGCATACGGAAGCGGGCTCCCGAACCATCCGCCTGAACCGGATCCACCTCGAAGAAGATGCCGGAAAAAGCATTCACGATATTGACCCTGATTATACCTGTGTAGACCTGAACCGTGCAGGGGTTCCGCTCATCGAAATTGTAACAGAACCGGATATACGCAGCGGCGATGAAGCCTATGCCTATCTCACCGAGATCCGCAAAAGGCTGCGCTATCTGGGCATCTGTGATGGCAATATGGAAGAAGGCAGCATGCGCTGCGACGCCAATATATCCATACGCAAACATGGCGATACCCGGCTGGGCACCAAAGTGGAAGTGAAGAACCTGAATTCCATCCGCAATGTGAAGCGCGCAATTGAAATAGAAGCGCAACGCCTCATCTCGCTGATAGAAAAAGGGGAACCCATCATCCAGCAGACCCGCAGCTTTGATGCCGACAAAAACATCACATTTGCCCTGCGTACCAAGGAGGAAGCGAATGATTACCGGTATTTTGCAGATCCCGATCTCACCCCATTTGAAGTGAGCCCTTCCTTCCTGGAGCAGATCAAGGCTTCCCTGCCAGAACTGCCTGAAGCGAAAGGACACCGCTTCATGGAATCCCTCTCCCTGCCGGCCTATGATGCCGCTTTATTAGCTGAAGAACGCGAAACAGCTGATTACTTTGAAGCGATACTGAAGGCTTTGAACAGTACGGATGCCGCCCATGCCAAGCAAGCCGCCAACTGGCTGCTCGGTCCGGTGAAGTCGCACCTGAATGAAACCAATACAACCATTGCTGCATTTCCGCTGGCACCGGCAGCACTGGCAGGACTGATACAATTGATTGAAGACGGAAAACTGAATTTTTCTACAGCTTCCTCCCGGGTATTGAAGGCGCTCATCGAAAATCCGAAGCAGTCACCCCTTCAGGCTGCTGAAAGCCTGAACCTGATCCAGAATTCCGATGCAGGTGCACTGGAATCCTGGATCGATGCAGTGCTGGAGCAAATGCCCGATAAAGTAACGGAATACCGGAAAGGCAAGAAAGGCCTGATCGGACTGTTCATGGGCGAAGTGAAAAAACGCTCGGGCGGCAAGGCCGATCCCAGGCTCACCAATGATCTTTTACTGAAAAAACTGAATGCATGAAAATCACACCGGTCGTACTCCTGATCATCGTACTGGCTTTCGGGTGTAAAGAAAAACCCAAAGGCACTTACGAAGTATCCGGAACGATCAAAAACACCGACCAGCTCAGCCTCTACTACCCGAACAGTGTCAGCAATGGAAAACTGACGGTATTCCTGTATGAGATCCCCGCCGGTGCGGAAGCCCAGCCCATAGTACTGGATTCTGCGGTAGTACCGGTTTCGAAACCGGAGTTCCGGCTGAAAACCCTTTCCGCCGGCGATGGCATGATGGAGATCTTTATCGAAAAGGGTCCGATGCTGCCGCTGATCAATGACGGATCAGGTGCTGAAGTGACCATCGACATGAGCGATAAGGAAAAATTCTATTCAGTAAAAAACTCCCCCGCCAGCTCCCAGCTGCAGGAGTTCATTGTGTCGTATAACCAGCGCTATGCGGAAATCGACCGGGCTCTCCAGCAGGTGGACAGCCTCAAAAAACTGAATGCATCCGACAGTATCATCATTGCTGCTTCCAATACCAAGAACAGCAAGGTGGAAGCGCTGAATGATTACCTGCGCGGTTTCCTGAAAAACGTAAAGCATCCGGGTGTAGCGGCTTTTGCACTGGGACAAAGTTTCCAGACCCTGCCGCAGGAAGAATTTGAAAAAGAACTGAACCGGCTGGCCGGACAATACAATGCAGACCAGGGACTGATCAAACTGCAACAGCAATACACGGCTTATAAAAAAGAAGCCGAGGAAATGGAAAAACGAATGAAGGCCAATACCTGGGTGGGCAAGAAAGTCCCTGAGTTTGCACTCCCTGATGCCAATGGGAAATCTGTTTCGCTGGCTTCCTTCAAAGGCAAATACCTGCTCGTTGATTTCTGGGCCAGCTGGTGTGGCCCCTGCCGTCAGGAAAACCCGAATGTAGTGGCCGCATATAACCGCTTCAAGGATAAAAATTTCACCATACTTGGTGTATCACTGGATAAGGAAAAAGAACCCTGGCTGCAGGCCATAGCCGCCGATGGCCTTACCTGGACACATATCAGTGACCTCGCCTATTGGAACAGCCTTGCTGTAAAAACCTTCCATTTCGAAGGCATCCCTTTTAATATCCTGGTGGATCCCAGTGGTACTGTGATCGGGGAAGGATTACGGGGAGAAGAGCTGGAGAAGAAACTCAATGAAGTTCTTAAATAAGTTATAAGTAGTAGGTAATAAGATTTAAGACTTACAACTTACTAACTATAGCAAATAAAGAAGCCTTCCGAATGGAAGGCTTCTTTATTTGCTATATGTTACCGGATCAGCTTAGCTCTGGCTGATCTGCAGTCCCAGGAAACGGTAGTTCGCACTGGGTTTCACCGTTTCATTTCCAACGAGCTCGAGTACCAGCCCTACAGGAGTAGCACTGGATACACCGGGATTCACGATGGTTACGGTTGCTTCTCCAAAGCTGGAGTTGGCAGGGATCGTAATGGTTCCGGTAATGGTATAATGTGTTCCGGATACTGCTGCAGCAACACCTGCAGGCAGTGTGGGTGTGGCAACAGCTTTAAAGCTGATCACCTGATCCGTGCTTTGCTGGGCACCAACCAGGTTCACCCGGAATTTTACCGTACCGCTGGCGCGTGTGATGGCAGGATTGGCTGCAACCACAGCAGCACCATAAACAGGTACACGGCTGAGTACCGGATAGGTCTGTCCGGTAATGGGTGTGTTCAGTACTGTGGCATCAAACTCCACATACACTTCGCTTCCGATGGTTACGGGACTGTTCTTGATACAAGAACCCAGAAACACCGGGAAAGCCAAAATCAGGAAAAATAATATGCGTTTCATAATGCGCTAATTTTAGGATTAATAACCGGCGTTTTGTAACATATTGGGGTTACCGTCAATTTCACGCTGGGGAATTGCGGGAAGGATGCGGGTATCGTTGAAGGGCAGGTTGGCAGGTGCTTTCACCACATCCAGTCCATTGCGCTTCAGGTCGAACCAGCGGTGACCTTCGAAAGCAAACTCCAGGTAGCTCTGGCGGAGGATCTCATTGAACAGGGCAGTACCGGTAAGGGCTACTGCAGTAAGGCCACGGTTGGTGATCAGGCTGTTCAGGTCGGCCAGGGCCAGTGCTTCATCACCCGCACTGTTGCGCTTATAATAAGCTTCAGCACGGATCAGCAGCAGTTCGGGATAACGGAAAACAGGAACGTTATCAAGATTGGGGAAGCCGCTCTTTCCGAAGAACTTGGTACACTCGATAAAGCGTGTACCGCGGCCGGCAGTACCCCACTCATACAGATTGGCACGCACATCAGCTCCACGGGTCAGTGCAGGGAAACCAGTTGTGGAAATACCGAGCTGGGCCAGCAGCAGGTTATTGGGAACCAGGTCACCAAAACCACCAGTAGATGAAGTATTGCCCAGGGCAAAAAGTGTAGTATAAGAAGTCTGCAAAGACGTATTCACACCCAGGTTCTCATTCTGGATATTGAAACGTGCTTCGAAGATGCTTTCCGGGTTACGCAGTGCACGCCAGGCAGCCACATAATTGGCACCTGTGCTCAGGGAAGCACCCACACCACTGGCATTGGTAATAGCATTTCCTGCCTCAGTAATGGCTTTGCTGTAATCGCCATAATAAAGGGCAACACGGGCAAAAAGCGCATGAGCTGCAGCTTTAGTAGCATAATACACCCCTCTGGTATTACCCAGTTTGGTGGTAGCCACAGTAAGGTCTGCATAAATGGCGTCATACAGTGCTTTCGTACTGGAGCGGAAGGGGCGGTAGCTGAGTCCGGAAACACCATCCCGAATGGGAGTTAATGCCAGAACCACATTGCCCCGGTATTGACCACTCACAACCGCAGTTGTATCGTAGGCATAAGTACGGGCCAGGTCATGGTGCAGCAGGGCACGCAGGAATTTCAACTCACCATCCCAGCGGTCACGGTTAGCCTGTGATGCATCGGCAATGTTGGGAATGGCTTCCAGCACCAGGTTGATTTCGTTAATCAGGGCATAGGCTGTACCCCAGCTGGCGAAATGAGAACCCTGTACGTTACGGTTTTCGGGTTGCAGACGGCCGGATTTACCGGTAGCCTGTGTGATATCAGACAAGGCATCTGATACGGCCAGCAGGTCGCGGCCATACAACACCTGGCTTCTCAAACCTCCATAAATGGAGTTAAGGGCAGCTTCCACGTTAGCCGAACTGGTCAGCGCAGTTTCGAAGCTGATCGATTGCCGGGGCTCTACATTCAGTTGTTTGTCGCAGGAAGCGAGAAACAGCACTGCAGCAGCCAGGGCAAGGGAAATTTTATTGAAGATCTTTTTCATAATTCAATTCTTTTTAAGATTAGAAACCTACCTGAACACCAAAGGTGACATTCCGGGATTGCGGAACGATACCGGTGGATGTGGCACCGAATTCCGGATCATAACCGGGGAAATCGGAATACGTCCACAGGTTAACACCCTGTACATAGAACTTGGCAGCATTTACCTTCATGCGCTTCAGTGTAGAAGAAGGAAGGTTATAGCTGAAGGTCAGTTGTTTCAGGCGGATATAATCAGCTTTGAGCAGGGGGCGGCTGCCGGAGAAGTTGCCGGAAGCACGGGTTTCTGCGTTACCGTTGATCGAGCGGGGGATATTACTGATATCACCGGGTTTCTGCCAACGGGCATCATATACTTCCTGCAGGGCATTGAAGGCACGGCCTCCGATCTCGCTGAGGAAGTTGTACTGACCATCGGTAACCAGGCGGCCATATTCGTAGTTGAAGAACACTTCCAGTTCAAAATTCTTGTACTCGAAGTTGTTGCTGAAACCACCGAAATAGTCGTTCAGGGAATTACCCAGGAAACGTCGGTCAACCGCATTGGCAAAATAAGTCAGGTTGCCATTGATATCCCTCCACATGGGTCGGCCGGTAGCAGGGTTTACACCAGCATAAGGTACCAGGAAGAAAGATCCCAGCGACTTGCCGATCTTGATCGAAGGATCAGAAGGCAGTGAGCTGAGGGTATCGTACAGGCCTGTTACTTTGTTATCATTATAAGAAATGTTGAAGCTGGTCGTCCACTTGAATTCTCCATCCAGCACTTTCGCACGGATGGCAAACTCGATACCGCGGTTCATTACAGAACCAATGTTCTGGGTAATGGAACCAAAACCGGTAGTGAGGTAGATGGGACGGTCAAGCAGCAGTTTCTTGTTCTCACGGCGATATACATCCAGTGAACCGGTGATCCGGTTATTGAAGAAACCATAGTCTACACCTACGTTAGCTTCTTCGCGGCGCTCCCACTGCAGATCGGGGTTGGCCAGCTGTGTGGGTCCGATACCGGCTGCACCATTATAGGTACGCGTTGACGCATAAAGACCGCGGCTCAGGAAGTTACCGATCTGGTCGTTACCGGTCTGGCCATAAGAAACACGGAGTTTCAGGTCGCTCACGGCCTTGGAACGCTCGAGGAAACGCTCGGAAGCCAGGTTCCATCCCGCACTCACGGAGGGGAAAATACCATAGCGGTTGTTCTCTCCAAAACGGGAAGAAGCGTCGCGGCGGATCGTGAATGACAGCAGGTATTTGCGGTCGTAGTCATAGTTCACTTTACCGAACTGGGAGAAGGTAGCTGCACCTGTCCAGAAACCGCCAACAGACTCAGGAGTAGCCGAAGAGTTGATGGTACGGAACTGGAAGGTCGGGAAACCGATACCAGTGGCACTGATCTGCTCGTTGATGTCTTTACGGTATTCGATACCGGCCAGTGCGTTGATATTATGCACCTCGTTGAATGAAGTCACATAATTCAGTGTCTGGGTGGTCATATAGTTGGTATTCCAGTTGCTCACTTCGATCAGACGTCCGCCTACTGCAAAACCATCATTGGTACGGGGGTCGGTATAACGGGAAGTCTGCACCAGGCGATAATCCAGGCCATAGGTTCCCTTGTATCGCAACCCTTTGGCAAGTTCATACGTGGTGCTGATAGAACCCACCATTTGGTTGGTCCGCTGGCGGGAAGTATTATACGTAACCACACCGATAACGTTCTGGTTGAGGATACCATTTACAGCAGCAGGAGGAAGTCCGTAGAAAGAACCATCCGGATTGTAAATGGGGTTATGCGGCAGCATCAGTGTGGAAGAGAATGCAGGGCTTCCGAGGAAGGAGCCGTCCTGAGAGAACGGACCGGTCTGCAGGATCGTACTCAGGCTGATCTGAGACTCAATGCTGAATTTGCGGTTCACCTTGTGACCGATATTGGTCAGCAGGGTGGCACGCTCAAAGTCGGCAGGCAGCACGATCGCATCCTGCTTGGTATAAGAACCGGAGAGGTAGAAATTGGTTTTCTCACCACCGGCAGCAATGCTGATCTCGGCATTCTTGATCTGACCCTGACGGAAGGCTTTACGCTGCCAATCGTAGGTAGGGATGGTGTCAATATCACCTTTGGCCATGAACGGATTCAGGCCCATATCACTTAAGGTACGCTGCTGTGCAGTGAGGGGGTTACCGCTGATGCTTCCCAGACCGGCATTAGCCGTATTGATATTCGGCAGGTTCAGGGAGTTGGCATAGGCTTCGGCACGGGCCTGGATATACTCCTGTGTGTTCAGGATCTCCAGATACTTCAGGGGGTTGGTAACACCATAATACCCGTTAACTGTAATATTGGTTTTACCGCCTTTACCTTTCTTGGTAGTGATGATCACCACACCGTTACCGGCACGGGAACCATAAATGGCAGAGGCAGCCGCATCTTTCAGGATCTCGATCGACTCAATGTCGTTGGGGTTCAGGTAAGCCAGGGGGTTGGTCTGAGTAAAAGTCTGACCAAAGCTCACTGTACCGGAGTTGATCTGGATTCCGTCTACGATGTAGAGGGGTCGTTACCGGCAGTGATCGAACCGACACCACGGATACGAACGTTCACAGCACCACCCGGCAGGCCGTTGTTGGAGCGGATGTCCACACCCGGAGCACGACCCTGGATAGCCCGGTCAAAACTCTGCATCGGCAGGTTGCGGATCTCTTCGCCACCTACACGGGCAATCGCTGCAGTCACCTCTTTTTTCTTGAGGGTCTGATAACCTACTACAACCACCTCAGTCAGGTTCTTGTCTTCGGTTTTCAGCGATACATTGACCACACTTGTTTTGGAAACATTGATCTCCTGCTCAACCAGACCTACACCGGAAATCACGATCACCCGGGTATTGGCAGGAACATTGAGACTGAAAGTACCATCAGTCTTGGTTGTAGTACCAACAGAGGTGCCTTTCACAACCACAGATGCGTTGGGAACCGGAGCCCCGGTGGCATCTGTCACCTTACCGGAGATGGTCCGGCTTTGCGCGAAGGCCTGGCCAACGAGCAACAGCACGCCCATCAAAAGCAAGAACATTTTTCTCATTTGCGACAGTTTTTGTGAATGATTTGTAAACAGATTAGCCAAATAAAAGTTTAACCAATGTTTAAAAAGGACAGCGAAAATATTCAACGGGCTGCCTCTAAAGCCAACAACTATTAGTTTTTTTTGTCAAACACCCCAGATTGGACAGCTAAATCCCGGTTTTCAGATGCGTAAAAAAAAATTACCAAGTGTTAATCATTAATAATTAACACTTAGTAACCAGATAAATCGCTTGCAGCCCTTACTTATGTTTTCGGGAAATTTTTGCCAGGAGGAGCAGGATGGCTGGCAGGAATACGAGGTTGGTGAGGGTGGCCATCACCAGAGTCAGGGAGGTGAGCCAGCCCAGGGCCTGGGTGCCGCCAAAACTGGAGAAACAGAAAATGACAAATCCGGCGATCAGTACCAGGGAGGTATAAATGATGCTGATCCCTGTTTTATGAATGGTTTCAATGACTACTTCCTCCGGACGTTCTTCGCGCCCTTTCAGTTCCTGTTTATAGTTCACCAGAAAGCGGATGGTAATGTCGATTGCAATACCCAAAGCGACTGAAAATACCAGTACCGTACTGGGCTTGATGGCCACACCGGCCCATCCCATTACTCCCGCCGTAATCAGCAAGGGTATAATATTGGGCACCAGTGAAGCCAGCAGGATCTTTACTGATCGGAACAGATAGAGCATACAACAGGCGATGAGCAGGAAGGCCCAGAAAATGCTCTCTTTCAATCCATTGATAATGAAAGCACTGCCTTCGAGAAACGTAATACTGGTACCGGTAAATTCTACCCGGTATCGGGTGGAATCGAAGAGCTGTTTGCTCCTGGTATCCAGTAATTCCAGTAATTCCGGCAATCGCTTACTGCCCACATCCGCCATATTCACACTGATCCGCGCTTCCTGCATGGAACTGTCCATGAAGGACCGGATGATCCGTGTGAAATTGTTGTTGGCGGTTGAACTGTCGGACTTTGTTTTAATATACTGGGCCAGAAAGGCGATATCCATGGTATTGGGCACTCCATAGCTGGCCGTATCCCCATCCCAATAGGCCTGGCGTGCGAATTTCATACCCTCTACTATGGATAAGGGCCGCGCCATTTCCGGGCGTTCTTCTATAAAACGGGAAAAGGAATCGATCTTTTCAAAAGTCTGCAGGATATTTTTCCGCAATCCGTTCTTCTGTTTCGTATCGATAACAATTTCCAGCGGCATTACGCCTTCAAAGTTCTTTTCGAAAAATTTCAGATCGGTATAGATCCGGTCGGTCTTGGGCAGATCATCTACAATAAATCCTTCCGAACGCAGGCGCAGCATACCGGCCACAGCACCTGCCAGCGCGAATACTGTTACAGTATAGATCAGTTTCTGGTGATGCAGGCTCCAGATCTCCAGTCGGTCCAGGAAGGCCAGCAGCCATTTGTTCTCGAGATAGCGGGTATGCCGGGATTTGGGGCTCGGCAGTACACTCAATACGGACGGGATCAGGATCATGGATATGAAGAAGAGGGCCATGATATTGACTCCGGCTACAACACCAAATTCTTTCAGGATGGCGCTCCTGGTCAAAGCAAATACCGCAAATCCGATAGCAGCTGAAATATTACAGAATAGGGTAACGACTCCCATTTTGCCGATCATATCCACCAATGCCTCATGCTTGGATTTACCCTGCGTGAAAGACGTGTGATACTTATTCAGGAAATAGATACAATTGGGAATGCCGATCACTACCACCAGCGGCGGGATCAGGGCATTCAACAAGGTGATCTTATACCCCAGCAGGTGAATGGTGCCCAGGCTCCAGACCACGCCAATGATCACAACTGCAAGAGATAAAGCAGTAGTGGAAAGACTCCGGAAGAAGATCAGCAGGATCACGGCGCTGAGCAGAATTGACCCGAACAGGAACCAACGCATCTCATCCGCTACTTTCGTGGCCAGATTGGTACGGATCAGCGGAAGGCCGCTATAGTGCAGGTCGAGATTGTATTTTTTTGCATACGCATCCGCCGCCTGTACAATTGCTGGTACCACAATATTGCGGGCCTTTGAATTCAACACATCTTTATTGATGCGTACGCCCATCAGGTAGGTATGTGTCTGCGGATTATACAATAACCCCCGGTAGAAAGGAAGATTGCGGAATACAGCAGCCGCACTGTCGAGTTCGGCCTGTGTTTGTACCAGCGCTGGAAAAACAGGGACGGCATTCAGTTTTCCTGCCAGGGTGTCTTTCACCAGGTTGGTGGCCCCAGGCACACTCAGTACATCCTCCACGGCAACGATTTCCTTCATGGTTTTCACCAACCGTGCATAATCATTGAACTGTTGTGCCTTGAAAAAATCTTCCGTTTGTACCGCGATCATCAGCAGGTTACCATCCTCACCAAAACGCTGGCGAAAGGACTGGTAGGCCTGGTACTTGGGATTATCGGTGGGAATCGCGCGGGTAAACTCATAACTCAGTTCCACTTTAGACGCATGATAGCCGAGAAACAAGGTCAGCGCCAGCAAAACGGCCGACAACAATGCCCGGTACTGCAGCACAAACCGGCCTAGTTTTACCCACATAGAAAATCGGTATTGGTGAAGTCGGAGCAAAGAAACTCAATTTCAACGGGATACAGAAAAGAAGTTGTAAGGCTATGAAACCGCCTCTACCTCCTTTCTTCTGTCTACTGGCCACTGGCTACTGGCTCTTGTCTACCGTCTTTCAGCTAAATTTGCTCCATGCGGCTTCGCCAGTTCCTTTTTCTCTTATTACTCTCCATTCAAGGTTTCAGCCAGCCGGGCCTGCCACCTGTTGGCCAATGGCGTGAACTCCTGCCCTGGACCCAGGTCCGGAAGCTGGTACAGGATGGCGAAACCCTCTGGGGTGCCACTCCTTACAGCCTCTTTTCATTGGACCTCCGGGAGAACAGTATCCAGCGTTTCTCGAAAGTGAATGGCCTCTCTGGTACCGGCATCAGTGATATTGCTGCAGATCCCGCAAGTGGTAAAATTATTGTGGCCTATAGCAACAGCAATGTTGACCTGCTCGACGGAGATCAGGTTTATACAATCCGGTCCATCGCCAACAGCAGTATTGCCGGTGATAAAACATTGCGTTCGGTTTTTATTAAAGAAGGACTGGCCTATATAGGCAGCGGCATCGGTATCATTGTGGCAGATATCAACCGGAAAGAAGTGAAAGCCACATATATCATTGGTGCTTCCGGAAATGCCACTGCGGTAACTGCAGTTACTGCAGACGCACAATACTTATATGCTGAAACGTCAGAAGGACTGAAACGATGTGCGCTTGCCGGCACCAACCCGGCCGACTACCGCAACTGGACCCTGCTAAGCGGTACAAACGGATTACCGGCAGGTAACGGAACCGCTTTGACCCTGTTGAACCAGCAACCGGTTTTTGCAGTGAATGATACGGTATATCGTTTAAATGGAAACTGGTCTGCCTTTTTCAGCAATGGAGAAACCATTTCTTCCCTTTCCATTACCGGCAGTGGACTGATTGTTTGCACAACCACTCCCAATAGTGGTGCCGTTACGGTCCTTTCCGGATCCGGAGCAACACAATCCATTATCCGGAATGGCCAGTATTTCCGGCAACCTGCCTTTGCATTGCAGATCCAGCAAAGCCTTTGGATTGCAGACAACCGGAAAGGTCTGTTGCAATATGATGGAAACCTGTTCAGTTCCTACCAGCCCAATTCGCCCGATACGGTTTTGCTGGGTAAACCCTTTGCTGCACCTGGTATTTTATATATCCCTCCCTATTCCCTGCAACCCGGTTGGAACAGTAATGCCGAGAAGGCAGGAATCGGGCTATTCAGCGGGAATAACTGGCAACTGATCAGTGCTGCAACAATCCCGGCTTTCGACAGCCTGCCGGGCATCAACAGCCTGCTGGTAGAAGGCCCGGAGGTCCGCATCTGGGGTAGTTCCTGGGGCGGCGGCCTCTTCTCTCTTACTGCCGGGCAGCTGACTGTATATAAACAAAACAGTCCCTTGCGAAGCCCTGCTTTTGCTCCCGGTGAGTACCGGGTTGGCGGACTGGCGCTGGATGCCGAACAGCAACTCTGGGTCACCAACTATGGCGCCACGAATAACCTCCATGTGCGGAAAGCCGATGGCAGCTGGCGTTCATTCAGCATACCCTTACCCTTAAACGAAAATGCAGCAGGTGCGGTTCTGGTAGATGACCTCAACCAGAAATGGATCCAGCTGCCCAAGGCACAAGGCCTGGTTTGCTTTAACCATGGCAACAATATCGATAATCCGGGTGATGACCGCTGGAAATGGTACCGGGCCGGAGCGGGTAATGGCAATCTTCCTGATAATGAAGTGCTGTCGCTGGCCCGGGACAGGAACGGCTTTATCTGGGTAGGTACCCGGAACGGTATTGGCGTGATCCAGTGTATACAGGATATTTTCAGCAGCCCGGGATGTGAAGCCCTGCTGCCAGTGGTGCAACAGGATAATTTTGCCGGATATCTTTTCAAAGGTGAAGAAGTGCAGGCAATTGCAGTGGATGGTGCAGACCGCAAATGGATCGGTACCAAAAACGGCGTCTGGCTGATCAGCGCTGATGCAGAAAAAACGATCTACCGGTTTACTGTTTCCAACAGTCCGCTTCCCGATAATGATATAAGGCAGATCGCCATTGATCCGCAAAGTGGTGAAGTGTATTTCTCCACCCCAAAAGGCATGGTGGCTTACCGGAGTACCGCAACTGCAGGAGGGAGCAGCAACACTGATGTACTCGTTTTCCCCAATCCTGTACCCCCGGGATACACAGGTTCAATTGCTATCCGCGGATTGGTGGATAATGCCATCGTAAAAATCACGGAACCCGATGGCCGCCTGGTGGCAGAGTTAAGAGCACTTGGAGGACAAGCTATCTGGAACGGGAAAAACACCCGGGGACAAACAGTCAGCAGTGGAGTGTACCTGGTGCTGATCCGGGATGAAAACCAGCAGGAAAAAGCAGTGACCAAAATTGTATTCATTGGCCGATAATGGAATCCGGAAATCTTCACCATACCAGAGGCATTGTGATCCGTACGGTCAAATACGGAGAAACCAGCCTTATTGCCACGATCTATACTGAATTATTCGGCCTGCAGTCGTATATCATCAACGGGGTACGTACCAGCACCCGCAAAGGCAGTGGAAAGGCCAACCTGTTCCAGCCTGCAGCGATCCTCGACCTCACCGTTTACCATAATGAACTGAAGAACCTCCAGCGGATCCGGGAATTCAAGTGGGGCGTACTATATGACCAGCTGTATTTTGATGTGATCAAAAACAGTGTGGCATTGTTCATGATCGAACTGCTCCAGAAGATCCTGAAGCAACCTGAAAACAATCCGGATTTCTATCATTTCATAGAAGATGCTTTTGTGCACCTCGATAAAGCCCCGGCCTCGGTTACAGCCAATTATCCGCTGTTTTTCATTACCCAGCTCACTTACTTTTCCGGTTTCCGGATCACAGATGAGTACAGCGATACAGTTCCCTACCTCGACCTGAAAGAAGGTGCATTCGTCAGCGAATTACCACAGCACACCTATACGCTCGGGAAACCATATACCGGCATCATTTCACAAATGCTGAAAGTGATGCATCCTGCCGAACTGGAACAGCTGCCCATGAACCATGAGGTCAGGCGGGTGCTGCTGCAGGCCTTTCTCACCTTTTATGCGTTGCATACTCCGGAATTCGGGAAACTCAAGACCCTGGATGTATTAAGTGCTGTACTGACCTGAGCTCAGGACGGTTTGCGCATTTGCAGGAAAGCAATGATAAACTCGAGTTGTTGCTGGGAGATCTGTTTGGCCACAGCATGGTTTTTAGGATCCTGACCGATGAGGGCAGTTGTATGATAATTATCGATCTGTGTTTTTGAAAAATTAGGTATCCCGTCTTTTCCCTTGGTAAAAATGCCGTGACAACCCGAGCAGTGCTTTTTGTATAAGATCCGGCCTTTTTCCAACCGTTCCATATAAATTTTCCGTACTTCCGGTGGAATATGTGAAGGCAGGTTATATTCCACTTTCTGTTGTGTACCGCAACAGATACCTATGGGTAACATAAAGAGAAGCCATATCGTTTTTTTCAGTTTGCGCATCAATAGGTACCTCCCGGAACGCGGCGCTTCAGGCTTTTATTATCTGATGCCGGTAAAACCTGCGGAGGCGTTTCAAAATTAACCGATTCTGTCAAAGTGGCGAGGAATGCTTTCAGTTCTTCTTTTTCCTGTATGGTCAGTTGAAGGGGCGCATCAGACAATGTTTGACCGGGAACCGCCAACCCCTTTCCGGCTCCCCCGCCAATATCATAAAACCGGATCACCTCATCAAGGGTACGGAACACCCCGTTATGCATATAAGGGGCTGTATAAAAAATGTTACGGAGGGTTGGTGTCCGGAACGCGTTCAGGGTTTCCGGATGCGGAAAGAGGAGATAACGGCCTTTGTCATCACTCAGTTGATGATACCCTGTATCAGCAGGAACGCCTACAATCTCAAACTCCGATCCGGTATACGGAGGTTTTACGCCATTGAAAAGGGGCACGAAATGACAGGTGCCACATTGAGCTTTGCCCATGAAAAGGTTGAATCCGTTGATCGCTGAAAGAGATAACTCCCTTTTACCCATCATCGCCTCATCAAATGGTGAAAGGGAATTGCTGAACCCCGAATAATAGAGTGTTAAGGCAGAAACTATATGTTCAAAGCCCGGCTCTTTTTCCTCCGGCGTGTATTTCATCCATTTGCGGAATGCACTGCGGTAAGCGGGTACCTGCATCACTTTATTTACCAGTTCAGCAGCTGTGGATCCCATTTCAACCGGATTCGTGGTTACGGCCTTGGCCTGATCCTGCAGGGTAAGGTGTTTCCCATCCAGCATCAGGAGATGATTGAACACCACATTCACCAGCGAAGGCGTATTGCGGGGCAGGCGGAGGGCACTGTCGTATTGCATTGCGGTTCTTACTGCAGTATCAGTAAAAAACTGTTCAGATTTATGACAGGATGCACAGGAGCGAAGATTGTTGCCCGACAGGATCGGGTCATAGAAGAGCAGTTTGCCTATGTCCCGGATCTGGCTGAGTACTTTTGCATCATCCACCAGAGCATAAATTCCCTTTGCCTGCTGTCCGGCAAAGAGTGTTTTTTTAAAAATGGATTCCGCCTGGTCATTCAGGGTATAATCAACAAGGCTCTTTGAGTAGAAACCGTATTTCCGGATCAATTCCTGATTCATGCGGAACAGGGGCTCCACATAATTACGGATCATGCGATAATGGTCAAAGCGGTAAAATGCCGTTGAAACACTGTCGAGCAGTTGCAGGAACTGTGCATAAAGACCAAGGTACGCTTCGCTTATTTTATTTTGCGGAAAGCTGTTGTTGTATGCTTCATAAATACTGCCCGTGGCTTTTGCCATGGCCCGGAGTTCATCAACCAGGCGGGTAGTATCCGGACATTCAAACCCCGTTGTATAAACAGCTGCGAGATTGAGCAGGAAGAGCCGGTTGGCATAATAAAACGGCTGGGGCTTCTTCAACTCCCTGGTAATGGAATCGGCCTGAAAGGTCTGCAGTGCCAGCAGGGAGGTATCCACCAGCCGCAGCAAGGAATCGGCCTGCACCAGCGGCTCATCCAGGTATTGTTCTGCCAGGTACAATCCTGCTCCGGTTCGCCGGTATGGTGGTTCATATTTCTCAAATACTTCTGTTTCCCATTCCACCGGCAAGGGGCCGTTCAGTTTCCGGTACATAACAGGTTCGCTGTAGCGGTACCAGAAATCCAGCGATTTGAGCAAGATGCGGTTGGCATGGATCTTTTGGAGCACATTTGTTTTCCCGGAAGCTGTATGCAGGTCTGTTCCGGCAATCATTGCGCGTAGTTCCTGCTGCGCCTTTTCAAAAGTTGCAGTGCGTTGCAGGTACAATGTGGTGTACTCCGGCTTTTCCGAAACAATGAAGGAGCAGACGGCTGTCAGTCCCACCAGGGCGCAGAGGTAAATTTTTGCTTTCATCAGATCAGGCGTTCCACTTGGTCAAGACCGGAGGAACATAAAAGTACTCCCGGTTTTTTACCAATTTCAAAACTACCTAAAATACCCTCCATTTGCAAGGCCTGTGCACCATTCAGGGTAGCCCAGCGCAACAGGGTTTCGACAGCAAGCTGCGGTGCCGCCTTCCGGATCGTCTGAATTTCTGCAAGTATGCTCAGCTGGTGGTTCGAAGCCAGGCTGTCGGTGCCCAGCACAACAGGAATATCCAGGTCTGCAAACAGTGCCAGATCGGGCAGGCCATTACCGATAAACAGGTTGGCATTCGGACATAAACAATAATACAACGATGTTCCGGCAGGTAAGAGGGACCGGGTTAGTGCGAGATCGGCTGCCGTACTGGTCACATTATGCACCAGGAGCAAGCTGGTACCAGATGCAAGCCGTGGTATATATTTTTCTATAAACAACCGCCCATCCGGTTTGAAAAAAGAAAGATCCGCATTTGCGAAGAGGTTGAGCATAGGACCATTCTTCTCCAGCACAAACTGTGCTTCATCTGACGACTCCTGATGGTGCAGGGATTGCACTGTGCCTTCACTGCGGGAGAGGATCTTTTCCAGCAGTTCGTCTGATATGGAATACGGCGCATGCGGAACAATAGCTGTAGCATCCGGCCAGTACTGCCTGAAAGAAGTGGCTACCTTTTCCGCAGCTGCAAAACGTTGTTCCGCAACAACCGGCAGGAAGCCAAAGACCTCAACAAAATTCCGGTATGCGATCGTCCCTTTCCGTTTCTGGTCCAGCGTATCAGTGGAATTACAGATATCCCCTGCCGCAACGATTCCGTTCCGGATCATTTCCGCTTCAGCATCAGCAATAGCCTGGGCGATCCGGTCTGCGGTTGCTTCACGTTTACCCATAACCGATAGCAGAAACCCCGTCATCCCGGTATGTTCCGGGATCAGGCCTTTCATATGGCTCAGTTCCAGGTGCACATGGGCATTCACAAAACCCGGGCATAATATTCCTTCCAGTTCCCGGATCCCATCCCCGGCCTGGTCGCGGGGCACCAGGGCCTCCACCCTGCCCTGCGCATCGGTGATCAGCACCATAGGGTCTGGTGTAAATGCCTTACCGGTAAAGATCCGGGTGGCCGAAAATTTGTGCGTACTCATGAAAAGGTGAAAAGATTACATTTGCAAACTTAAACAGGCTTTGTTGAAATACCACTGATATGCTGGAGAAGTTAGCCGCCATTAAGGCAAGATTTGAAGATCTGGGTGTTGCCCTCACCAACCCCGAAATCGTAAGCGATAACAGGAAATTCAGTGCCCTGAGCAAGGAATACCGTACCCTGGAAAAGATTGTAAAAACGGCAGACGACTATAAAACCACCCTCGACGACCTGGTTACTTATAAAGAAGCCCTGAACGGAGATGATGCCGAACTGCGGGAGCTGGCCAAAGACGAACTGCCGCAACTGGAAAGCCGGCGGGAAGAACTGGAAGCGGCCATCCGCAAACTACTGATCCCCAAAGATCCGCAAGACGATAAAAACGCCATTCTTGAGATAAGGGCCGGAACCGGTGGCGATGAAGCCAGCCTTTTTGCAGGCGACCTGCTCAATATGTATGTGCGCTACTGTGCCAAAAAAGGCTGGAAAACAGCTGTATTGAGTGAAAACGAAGGCACGGTAGGCGGCTACAAGGAAGTACAACTGGAAGTGGTGGGTGATGAAGTATACGGCACCCTGAAATTCGAGAGCGGGGTACACCGGGTGCAGCGTGTTCCGGATACTGAAGCCAGCGGCCGCGTGCATACTTCGGCTGCCACGGTTGCCGTGATGCCGGAAGCCGAGGAAGTGGATTTTGAACTGAAGGAAAGCGATGTGAAAATGGAGACTGCCAGAAGTGGTGGTGCCGGTGGACAGAACGTCAACAAAGTCGAAACCAAGGTCATGCTTACGCACCTGCCTACAGGAACCGTGGTGATCTGCCAGACGGAACGCACACAGCTGGGCAACCGCGAAAAAGCCATGCAGATGATGCGGACCAAACTATACGAAGAACAGGTTCGCAAACAGGAAGAAGAGATCGCCCGCCAGCGGAAGAGCCTGGTCAGCACCGGCGACCGCAGTGCCAAGATCCGCACCTATAATTTCCCGCAGGGAAGGGTTACCGATCACCGGATCGGGGTCAATGTATACAATCTGCCTGAAGTGCTGAACGGCGAGATCCAGGAATTTATAGACGCACTCCAGTTTGCTGAAAATGCCGAAAAAATGACCAATCAGCAATAAGCAGTTTTTTTAATCAGGTAATGCAACCCCGCAGCGAAAAAAGCTAACTTGTATCTCTAAAACCATTACAATGTTAGAAAACCTTATCAATCTGGTGAAAGAGCAAGCAGGTAC
The DNA here is from genome assembly GCA_044220945.1 of Chitinophagaceae bacterium. Taxonomy (GTDB): domain Bacteria; phylum Bacteroidota; class Bacteroidia; order Chitinophagales; family Chitinophagaceae; genus Endoryza. The sequence continues at coordinate 299,210 of JBGAQC010000002.1, forward strand.
TGCTATCATTAACAACCCTGCTATCCCCAATGAACATAATGATGCAGCCGTATCTACAGCCGGCAATTCCATTGCCTCCGGCTTGCAGCAATTGATGAGTGGTGGCGGCATGAAAGATGTACTGAAACTTTTCGGGGGACAGGGCGGCGACCTGGAATCGAATCCTGTAACACAGGCCCTGTCGGGTAATGTGATCCAGGACCTGATGAGCAAGTTTAACCTGGATCAGCAATCGGCTACGGCTGCTGCAGGCAATCTGGTACCGGGCGTATTGCAGCAACTGGTCAGCAAAACCAATGATCCTTCCGATAACAGCTTCGACCTTCAGGGTATCTTCGACAGCCTGAGCGGGGGAAAGTCCAGCGGATTGGATGTGCAGGGCCTGTTGGGAAAGGTAACCGGGGGCGGACTGGATAAGGACGGAGATGGGGATACCGACCTGAATGATGTGAAAGCCATGTTCCAGGGCGGCGGAGGCGGTATCATGGATAACCTCAAAGGCCTGTTTGGAAGCTGATTTTTAAAGTTTATTTTTATCGGGTGGTACAAAAGCCACCCTTTTTTTATCCCTAAACATTTTTTATGAAGACGCGCTACACCCTGGCCCTGATGGCCTTAGTATTCAGTTTCTGTTCTTTCCGTGCCATCCAGGAATGGGTCGTATATACATCTAAAGAAGGCGGTTATAAGATCAGCATGCCTGCCGAGCCTACTGAACAAACCCGGGATATCAATACTGCCATCGGCAATGTGACCATGTATATGGCGATGCTGGAAGGTGAAAGTACAGACGACAACCTGCTGTATATGAGTGCATATGCACAATACCCGGCCGATAAGATCAGTTCCGGTATGACCAAAGAAGAGCAGGACCGCTTTTTCAAGGGCGCTGCTGAAGGTTCCGCTAAATCCATGAATGGAAAAGTGGATACGATCATGGTAGCGGATTATAAAGGATACCCTTCCCGGAAAATTCACTCCACCGTGAATTTCGGGGGCGAAGATTATGTCGTGCACCAGCAGCTCATCCTGGTAAAGAATAACTTTTACATGCTGCAAACCCTTACCAAACTGGATAAGGACAATAACGAAGGGGTAAAGAAATTCCTGAATTCGTTCAGCCTCACCGCTCTATAATTGAAGCAGCTGATAATCAACCGCTAGCTTTGTTTTTACAACCAGCAGATGTTAATCTATTGAAAATAAGGGTTGTACAGGATGCATCCGGATTTTCTGCATCGTATCTTTACCAGAGGAGACTTTGAATCGGATCCGCAGAAAAATTTCCGGGTATTTAAACCTTCTTTAACGGAAATTATCACACTAATGGCATCTAATTTGCGTTATTAAGTTCAAGACACCGATTATAACGCATTTTAATAAAAGCAGTCAATTTTCTCATAAGCAGTTAGTTTTGGTTACAGCCCCTGTTTCTACAGGGGCTTTCTTTTTATAACTACTTATTTTTCAGCCAGTTCCAACTATACCCTTTGGCGCGAAGCAGCAAAAAACCGGATCCTGCTCCCAGCGAATCAAAAATGATATCCCAAATGTCGAAACTCCGGTTCGGGATAAAAAATAACTGTACAAACTCCATGGCAATACCGAAAAAGATGGTCCAACCCAATACTGCCGGAAATATTTTCAACTTTTTCTCAGGATTCGCAACAGCATACCAGGTACTGAGGCTCCAGAGTAGAAAAAGTCCGGCAAAGAGTACCAGATGTACCGCCTTGTCCAGATGCGGGATACTAAAAAGGCCCTTACCCGGGAGCGTTTCTCCGGGCAAACACATCAGTACAATGATAAGCAAGGTCCAGCTAACCGCGGTTATCCGTTGCCGGGCCAGTTTGAGGAACAAGGCGTTCATGCGGGAAAGTTAAACTATTAAACCCGGGTACAAAAAAAGCGGCATGAGCCGCTTGTAATCCATTTGGTTTATACCCTTATCAGGCGCCAACCAGGTCTTTATATGCTGCAGCACTCATCAGCGCTTCAACATCAGCAGGGTTAGTGACGGTCATTTTGATCATCCAGCCTTCTCCATAAGGATCATTGTTCACCAACTCGGGAGCACCGGCCAGGGCGGGGTTTACTTCTGTAATGGTTCCGCTTACCGGCAGGAAAAGATCTGAAACGGTTTTCACTGCTTCCACGGTTCCGAAAACAGCTTCCGCTGCAAGGGCCTTACCCTGAGATTCAATTTCCACATAAACAATGTCTCCCAGTTCGCCCTGGGCAAATTGGGTAATACCAACCGTAGCAGTAGTGCCTTCCAGTTTGATCCATTCGTGATCTTTGGTGTAGCGGAGATTTTCGGGATAACTCATATGGGTGATTTGAGATGCAAAGATTAGGAAAAAAAGCGAGAAGCAAGAAGCCAGAAGCAAGAGGTAAGAAGAAAAAAACAATCTTGGTCTCCTGACTTCTGTCTACTGACTTCTGTCTACTGTCTACTGGCTACTGGCTACTGACTACTGGCTACCGGCTACTGGCTTCCGGCTACCGGCTACCTCCTCCTCACCAGCTTCATCTTCAATATCCTTACATCCTCCAGCGGCCGGTCGCGGTCGGCGCCTTTACTGGTAGGCGTTGCCGCAATCCGGTCGAGTACCTCAATACCGGAAACCAGTTCCCCGAAAATGGTATAGCCCTGATCGAGATGCGGGGTGCCTCCCAGTGTTTTATAAACAGCCCGGTGAGCTTCCGGCAATTTCCGGCCTTTCAGGCGGTAGGTTTCCACACTGTCGAGTCCGGCATCGGTAAAGACACGCCCCTGTACAATATAAAACTGGCTGCCGCTGCTGGCTTTTTCCGGATTCACCGCATCGCCCTCACGGGCCGCTGCGATAACCCCCTTTTTATGAAAAATGGTGGCCCGGAATTCCGCAGGAATCGTATAACCCGGTCCGCCTTCACCCAAGGGCTTGCCGGCAGCAGCCTGTTTGCTGTTGGGATCTCCCGCCTGGATCATAAAATGGTTGATTACCCGGTGAAAGAGGACACTATCATAATAATGCTGCTTCACCAGCCGCAGGAAATTATCGCGGTGCAGTGGCGTGCTGTCGCTCAGCCGCACCCGCATTTCACCCATTGTGGTAATGATCAGCACATCCTTTTTCCGGTCGCGTTTGCGGAGTTTTTGCGGATGCTGGGCAAAGGCTCCGAAAACCATCAGGAGCAATACTGCCAATAAGCTGTAGTTCCGTTGCATATTCCGAATTTCAGAATCCGTTATTGGAGAAATAGAGCAGGATATGGTCTTTCAGGAAATTCTCCTGTTCCATTGCATTCATTTCCGGTAAAGCCTTCACCTGCCGGAAATGGGGCCAGTTATCTGTATCCAGTCCCTCTTTTTCAAAATAGCCGCTTTGCATGAAAAGGGTGCAGACAGCTATATGCATGAGGTCCTGTTTCTGTTCTTTGGTGAATTTTGTTGTGGGCCCGCCAAACTCCTGGATCCCGATCAGGAAGAGAATGGTTTCCATATCGGGTTTTTTGCCAAACCGTTCCACCAGTTGGGCTTCCAGGGTCCACCACCGGGCCTGGAGATCATCGCTGCTGTTCATGTACACAAGTATTTTTGAATTCCACGTTAAGGTCGGTTATCCGTTCTGTACTGCCGGTTCTACCAGTACCGCTGTACCATAGGCCAGTACTTCGGTAACACCGTCCATCACTTCATTGGCATCATAACGCATATTGATGATGGCATTGGCGCCCCGTTCTGCTGCATGCAGTTGCATCTGCTGGAAGGCTTCTTCCCGGGTCTTTTCGCAGAGGTCGATGTAAATGGAGATCTTGCCGCCGAAAAAAGTCTGGATGCCGCCGGCAATATTACCGAGCACACTGCGGGAGCGGACGGTTATGCCCCGCACGATGCCCATACTTTTGATGACGCGGTATCCATGCAGTTCAATATTGGTGGTGATCATTTCCGGATGTATCATAACAGGTATTTTGCACGAAACTACAGAATTCCTCTGGTTGGGGGTCTGCCCCCCTTCCTGTACCTTTGCGGCAAATCCTGATTCATGTTATTAGTACCATTTATCCGTCAGAATACAGAACTGGTCAAAGAACGGCTGGCGGTAAAACATTTCAAGCAACCCGAACTGGTGGATGAACTGCTCCGCTGGGATGAAAAACGCAAGCAATACCAGTTTGAGCAGGATGAACTGCTGGCAAAGATCAATGCCTCCTCAAAAGAGATCGGCCAACTGATGGCCAAAGGGCAGAAAGATGCTGCAGAAGCAAAAAAGGCGGAAGTGGCCATCTGGAAAAGCCAGCTGGACAGCAGTAAACTCAACGAAGCCGAACAGAATATCCAGGCCATTCTCTATTTGCTCCCCAATCTGCCTTCAGCCCAGGTTCCCGTTGGTAAAACCCCCGAAGACAATGTGGTGGTACGCCAGGGTGGCCCCCAACCGGTTTTGCCGGCCGGCGCAGTGCCGCACTGGGACCTCACCAAAAAATACAACCTGATCGATTTTGAACTGGGCAACAAGATCACCGGCAGTGGGTTCCCCGTTTATACGGGACAAGGCGCCAAACTGCAGCGCGCCCTGATCCAGTATTTCCTCGACTACAATACTGCGGCTGGTTACCGTGAATTCCTGCCCCCGCTGATGGTGAATGAAGCCTCCGCTTATGGAACCGGACAGCTTCCCGACAAGGAAGGCCAGATGTACCATGCTACGGAAGATAATTTCTACCTCATTCCTACAGCTGAGGTACCTGTTACCAATATTTACCGGGATACCGTATCGAAAGAAAGTGAGCTCCCCATCAAAATGACCGCCTATACTCCTTGTTTCCGCCGTGAGGCCGGCAGTTATGGTAAAGACGTGCGGGGCCTGAACCGCCTGCACCAGTTCGACAAAGTGGAGATCGTACAATTGGTGCACCCGGACAACAGTTATTCCGTGCTGGAAGATATGGTGGCACATGTGGAAGCCCTGGTGCAATCACTTGAACTACCCTACCGCATCCTGCGACTTTGTGGCGGGGATATGGGCTTTGCATCGGCACAGACCTACGACTTTGAAGTATACAGTGCTGCGCAGGACAAATGGCTGGAAGTAAGTTCGGTCAGCAATTTCGAAAGCTACCAGACCAACCGCATGAAAGCCCGTTTTAAAGACAGCAATGGCAAGACCCAGTTACTGCATTCACTGAATGGCAGCTCCCTGGCCCTCCCCCGTATTGTAGCCTGCTTACTGGAAAATCACCAGACCGAAAACGGTATCGCCTTACCAAAAATGCTGCATCGTTATTTTGGCGCCGCAACCATCAACTAACTACTCACCACTCACTAAAAGCAAGAAGCTCCCGGATACCCGGGAGCTTCTTGCTTTTATATTCCTATTGATCAGGGAAAACTTAACGGAATGAAGCACGCGGACCACCTACTGCATAGGTAGCCTGCATACGGGCCTTCTGACCGGCACTGAACATGTACATACAGGCATCATCGGTATAATCCATATAGTTCATGGTCATTTCAACCGGAGTTCCGGTACAGGTGCTGAGGTGACCGGCAGCAGGGCAACCAAAGTTGGAAGTATTGTGCAGCGGAGTATCACCCACCTGATCATTACCACAAGTAGCATCACCCCAGATATGGCGGAGATTCAGCCAGTGACCCACTTCATGTGTGGCAGTGCGGCCCTTATTGAAAGGAGCAGCAACAGTACCCACACGGCCAAAAGCATTATCATCAATAACCACACCATCTGTGGCAGCAGCGCCACCGGGGAACTGGGCATAGCCCAGGATACCGCCACCCATATTACAAACCCAGAGGTTGAGTTTGGTGGTAGGGCTGGTGGCTGCAATACCTGCCGGAGCTTTCTTCATGGCATCATTGGTAGACCAGCTGGTTTTGGAGGTGGATTTACGGATCACCTGATCCAGTACAAAACGGATCTTGGTGTCTCCGGCTTTTACACTGTTATAAGTGGAAGTGGAATTGTAATCGGCATTGGTCGCAGCATAATCCTCATTCAGTACATCGATCTGCGACTGGATCTGGGCCAGGGAAACATTCTGTGCCGCAGTACGGTAAAGTACGTTCACTACTACCGGGATCAGCAGGGTGCCGTCGGTCTGCAGGGTATTCATCGGCGGATTCTCGATCATTCGCTTCGTGAACGATTCGATTTCAGCCATGCGGGTAGCCAGGGAAGGGTCTTCCTGGATCTGGCGCTCCAGCACTTCATAAGCTGCACAATGCCGCTCGGTAGCTGCAATATCCGGCAATTCATTGTCCAGTACAGATTCTGTACGAACGGATTTCTTACAGGCAAAAAGCACCAGACTGCTGATTGCCATAAGGCCTAACGTTTTTCTCAGTAACATAGTAGCAAGTTTTTGTTTGGTGAAATTTAAATTAAAGAAATTCTTAACGCTCAACTGGGTATTTTCAAGTGATTAATGCAACAGTATTGCATTTCGGATATTTACGGTCTGCTTCCTCGTAAATCTGCTGTTGATAAGTATGGTCACTGCTAAAATGAAACCATTACCGGTTTAACAGAACCCTGACATTAATAAAATACTGGCTGATTAAACGGATCGTTATCACAACAGTCTAACATCAAATTTCCCGTATGGCGGTTCCGCTTCATGTAAAAAACCAGCACCTGCTCTGGAGAGCAGGTTTTGGTCCGATGGCAGAAGACCTGCCTTCCCTCGATACGACTCAACCCCAATCTTATTATAAAGCCCTGGTTAAAGCCGCATCGAAAATGCCCTACGACATTGATGTGGCGGATAATGCCATCAAGGGGTTATTCATGGGCATTGAGGAAACCGGGAGGCAGCAGAAGATGCAACTGTCGGAAGACCAGAAAAAAATGCTGCGGCAACGTTCACGGGAAGATGTCAGGAGCCTGAACCTTGCCTGGTTACGGGAAATGGTGAACAGCAAACAGCAGCTGCGGGAAAAAATGGCTTTTTTCTGGCACGGCCATTTCGCTACAAGAAACCTGAACATCCTCTACCAGCAACAATACCTGTCGATACTCCGCAAAGGTGCACTGGGCAATTTTGCTGAATTGTTGACGGCGGTCAGCAAGTCGGCCGGCATGATCAATTTCCTTAATAATAACCAGAACCGGAAAGGGCATCCCAATGAAAATTTTGCCCGCGAAGTGATGGAGCTCTTTACGCTGGGCAGGGGTAATTATACAGAAACCGATGTGAAAGAAGCTGCAAGGGCCTTTACAGGCTGGGGAGCCGAACTGAACGGGAATTTTGTTTTCCGGAAAAACCTGCACGACAGCGGCAGTAAAACCATTTTCGGAAAGACCGGCAACTACACAGGAGACGATGTACTGAGCCTGTTGCTGGAACGGAAACAGACCGCCTATTTCATTACAGCCAAACTATTCCGTTTCCTGGTTGCTGAAGAACTGGATGCAGAACGGATCAGCTGGCTGGCCGAACGCTTTTATCAAAGTAACTATGAAATCAGCCGCTTGCTGGAAGATATCTTCACCAGCGACTGGTTTTATGAAAAAAAATATATCGGACAGCAGATAAAATCACCCATTCTGCTGCTGGCCGGCATGCAGCGCATGTTGCCTTTTGAACTGGAACAGCCTGAAACCCTGCTATTGATGCAACGGCTACTGGGACAGATCCTTTTCAATCCCCCCAATGTAGCCGGTTGGCCTGGTGGCAAGAACTGGATCGACAGTTCATCCCTATTATTACGCATGCGGCTGCCCCGTTTGTTTTATGGCTCCGATTCGCTGGAACTGCGCCCAAAAGATGATGATGACCAGCAGATGGGTATGGCAGCAAAGGGCGCTTTCCGGGCAGGGAAGAACGGCATTCCGGTACTGAACAGCAAGCCCGACTGGGGGCCCTACCTGAAAGTCTTTGCAAAAAGCCAGAAGGATAAACTGACGGCTGAAATGACAGGATTTCTGTTACAGGCACCATTAAGCATCCCTTTTACGGTATTTGAGCAAACCGGTTCCTTTTCCAGCCGGGAAACCTTTATTCAATCGGTAACGCTCGAAATCATGAGCACACCCGAATACCAGCTTTGCTGATAAATCATTTAATATGTATGTAAAAAGAAGACAGTTCCTGCAAGCCGGCTCACTGGTCACCGCCGGATTACTGGTTCCCCGCTTTCTCAAGGCCTTTGAAAAGCCGTACCGGGTACCGCCCGGTAATAAAGTGCTGGTGGTGCTGCAACTGAGCGGCGGTAATGACGGACTGAATACGGTGATACCGGTACGCAATGATATTTATTATAAAGCGCGGCCCCGGCTGGGTATTACCCGCGATACCGCCTTGCAACTGACAGACGACTGCGGATTGCATCCTTCCCTGACGGCATTCAGCGACCTCTACAAGGATGGTTCGCTGGGCATTCTCAGTAGCGTAGGATATCCGGATCCCGACCGTTCCCATTTCCGCAGTATGGATATCTGGCACAGTGCCAGTGATAGCAACCAGTACGTCCAATCCGGATGGATCGGCAGGTATCTGGACGCACAATGCGCCGGTTGTGACAAGCCCACTATGGCCATGGAAATTGATGATGTGCTGAGTCTGGCGCTGAAAGGCGAACAGGTAAAGGGACTGGCAATGAAAGATCCCCGGCGTTTGTACACCAGTGCCCAGGAGCAGTTTTTCAAATCTGTTTCAAAAGCCCACGAACAACAGCACAGCGAGCAGACTGCTGCGTACCTGTATAAAACACTGGCCGAAACACTCAGCAGTGCTGATTATGTTTTTGAACAGAGTAAAAGGCATCCATCCGCTGCCAGTTATCCGGCAACAGAACTGGGCCGCAGCCTGAAAACCATTGCATCACTTATCCTTTCCGATATCAATACACGCATCTACTATGTTTCACTGGGCAGTTTTGACACCCATGTAAACCAGGAGGCGCAACAGAAGCGCCTGTTTGACGAACTGAATGGTGCCATCGGAGCTTTTGTAAAAGACCTGAAGACGGAACATCGCTTTGAAGATGTGTTGTTGATGACGTTTTCCGAATTCGGCAGACGGGTAAGCCAGAATGCCAGCGGGGGTACGGATCATGGTACTGCGAATACACTATTCTTTGCAGGTGGGGCACTGAAACAAAAAGGGCTCCTGAATCCGTTGCCGGACCTGGCAAACCTGACAGAAGGAGACCTGAATTATACAGTGGATTTCAAATCAGTTTATGCTACCGTACTGGAAAACTGGTTGGGGGCAGATTCGAAGAAAATTCTGGGTACTACGTACAGTAAACTGAGCTTTATCTGATCAACACGACAGTACCACGCAAGGTCTGGATCACACCATTATAATCCTCGCCGCTTACCTGCCAAACATAGGTGCCGGTAGCCTGTGGCTTACTGCCCAGCATACCATCCCAGCCTTTAGCCGGATCGGCTGAACTGTAAACCAGCTGTCCAAAACGGTTGAATACCCGGAAATACCGGATCGATTTCATTCCTACCGGAAGAAACCGGAAACGGTCGTTTTTACCATCCCCATTTGGCGTAAAGGCATTGGGTACATAAAAGGCCGGACCTTTTACCACTTTAATAAAGATCTCATCGGTACTGGCACAGCCTGCTGTGGTATAAGCAGTGAGGGTATACCGCTGATCCTGTTGCAATATCGCTATCGGATCCGCTTGGGATGGGTCAGACAATCCAGTTGCGGGCGACCAGTTGTACAAGGTGCCCCCTGCTGCATGAAGCTGAAGGGGTTGTCCCATCGCTACGAGGGTGTCGTTACCGGCAAAAGCTGTTGTGCCTTCAATAGAAACTGTTTTAAAGAGTGTATCCGACAGACAGCCATTGGCACCGGCAGCTGACAGGCGGACCTGGTATTCTCCTTTACGTGTATAGGTGTGCGAAACCACCGGCTGGGTGGAAGACTGCCCGTCGCCAAACGCTAAATACCATTGGTTAACAACAACCCCTGTACTGGTATTGGCTGCAGTAAAGTGTACCGGTTCATTGATACAGGCATCTGCAGCTGCCAGTGTAAGTTCAGGTCCAGCTTCTGCATTAAGTAGCCGTGATGTTTCTGCTGAAACACAGCCTTCGCGGGTGAATACCTGCATGGATACCTTATGAGGGCCCGGTGCAAATACAGCTGTATAGCCGGGAGAGAACCGGATCGTGCGGCTGTTTCCATTATCCACATTCCATTCGTAGCGTTCTATGCTTCCGAATTGCAGGAGTGAACTGTCAGAAAAGAATACCGGGGCACCGGAACAAATGGTACCAGGGGGATAACCAAAGTTGGCGATGGGCCTCGACCCGATGGTAATACTCCGCCTGAATGTATCGGAGAAGCAGCCATTGTTTCCAAGGATATACAGCTTCACATCATAAATACCCGGAGCCGGATAAATGTGGGCCGCAGGCTGCTTCACCGAATCAATGGAACCGTCGCCAAACTCCCAGAACCAGCGGGTAATTGATCCGAAAGAGATGGAACTGTCGCGGAAAGTGACCGGATTGGGAAAGCAGGTATTCATGCCCTCAAAGGAAGCGATACCGGCATTGAGTGAGGTACAGAAACGCTGGCGGTTTGTTGAGCCTCCGGTTGCTCCTGTAAATCCCCAGAACACATTGGGATCACCATTGAAAATGGTTGCCACCATATCCACAACCGCCTGCACTTTGTCTTTGTTATCGATCTGTGCGGTAAGTGCTTTTGATCCCGGATCCCAGGTGATATGCAATACATGCCAGGCGCAATCTTCTATATTGATGTTGGAAGCCTGCACGGGCCCAGCCAGGTTACTCGCCGAGTTATGATTCAGGTCGCCGTTTTTCTGAATGGCCAGATGATCATATGGAGGATCATTATCAATCGTATTCTGCCAGGTGTCGATAGTAATAGCAAGGGATGGGGCAACTCCCTGAATTCCCAATCCACCACCGCTACTGCCGATACTGGTACTGATGGGCTGGAGTACAAAGGCAATACCATCTGCCCCGTCACCATCCCTGCACCCGAGATAAATGTTGAAGGAGAAATCGAAAGGCTGGTTCAGGTCTATCTTGTTGATATTCCATACAGACCCCGACTGGTTGACCACGTCATTGGTCAGGGTATAGCAATTGCAGTTTTCCTGGTAGGCATTGCCATTGATATGATAAGGGTTCTGGGCATACAGCTGCAAACTGCAGGCTGTTGCTGCAAACAGGACTCCTATTAATCGGAAAACACCATTCATTGTAAAACCCACCCATCCCAATTTACAAAAAAAAGCCTGCCGCTTGCCAGGGCAAGGGGCAGGCTGCAGTACCAAAGAAAATATTACCAGCCTTGTTTGGCGATACCCGCCTTGATGGCGGCCAGTGCCTTGGCTTCATTCATCAGTGTAACGAGTTTATTGCCTTTGCCATCGTGGCCCTGAGCCATATAGGCACCTTTAGCAGTCTTGGTGATCACAGCTTCCTGAATGGGTACGTTCTTTTCCTTTGTCTTCACATTGTAAGCGGTCAAAGTGATGTCGGACATAATGTTGAATTTAAATATTAGAAAGAGCTGCAATTTACGCCATTTCAGCCGCAAGCCTGCTCTTTTCATTTGTAAAATACTCCCTTGATCCTCTTGATTTTATACACAGAAATAAAAAAACTCCTTCCGCACGGAAGGAGTTTTCGCAACATATGATGAAATCAGGTCAGATATCGAGTTTGGCGTATTTCGCATGGCTTTCGATGAAATCGCGGCGGGGGGCTACTTCATCACCCATCAGCATACTGAAAACACGGTCGGCCTCTGCAGCACTTTCAATGGTTACCTGCTTCAGGGTACGGGTATCCGGATTCATGGTGGTTTCCCAGAGCTGTTCGGCATTCATCTCACCCAGACCCTTATAGCGCTGGATATTCACACTGTCTTCTTTGCCACCAGCCAGACGTTCCACCAGTGCACGGCGCTGGTCTTCATTCCAGGCATAAGCCTGTTCTTTTCCTTTCTTCACCAGATAGAGCGGCGGTTGTGCGATATATACATACCCCTGTTCCACCAGTTCGGTCATATAGCGGTAGATAAAGGTGAGGATCAGTGTGGCGATGTGGCTGCCGTCTACATCCGCATCGGTCATGATGATCAGCTTGTGATAACGGAGCTTGGTGATATTGAGCGCTTTGGGATCTTCGGGAGTACCAACGGTTACACCAAGTGCAGTATAGATATTCCGGATCTCTTCATTTTCATAGATCTTGTGCTCCATGGCTTTTTCCACGTTAAGGATCTTACCACGGAGGGGCAGGATGGCCTGGAAGCCACGGTCGCGGCCCTGTTTGGCCGTTCCACCCGCACTATCCCCTTCCACCAGGTAGAGTTCGCAGCGGTCGGGAGCCCGTTCAGAACAGTCGGCCAGTTTGCCGGGTAAGCCGCCGCCACTGAGTACACTTTTCCGTTGCACCAGTTCACGTGCCTTGCGTGCAGCAGCGCGGGCCTGGGCTGCCAGGATCACTTTCTGGATGATATTCTTGGCTTCGCGGGGATTCTCTTCGAGATAGGCTTCCAGCACTTTGGAAACGGTGGTATCCACAACACCCATTACCTCGCTGTTGCCCAATTTGGTTTTGGTCTGTCCCTCAAACTGGGGTTCCGGAACTTTTACAGAAACAATGGCGCTCAATCCTTCCCGGAAGTCATCCCCTTCAATTTCCACTTTCGCTTTTTCAAAGAGGTTTTCGCGTTCCCCGTATTGCTTGAACACACGGGTGAGGGAGCGGCGGAAACCGGAAACGTGGGTGCCGCCTTCAATGGTATTAATATTGTTTACGTATGAGTAAATATGTTCGTTGTAGCTGTCGTTGTAGCTGAGGGCGACTTCCACGGCCACATTGGTGGATTCGTCGCGGCCTTCCACATAGATCACACGGGGGATGAGTGAATTTCGGCCCGCATTCTGGTCGAGCATTTCCACAAACTCGATAATACCGCCTTCGCTGTAGAAAGACTTCGCATAGTGCTCACCGCTCTCGTTTTTTTCGCGCAGGTCGTTCAGGGTAATGCGAATGCCTTTATTCAGGTAGGCCAGTTCCCGCAGACGGCCTTCGAGGGTTTCCTTTTTATATACGGTAGCCGTAAATATTGAATGATCGGGCCAGAAATGCACTTTGGTTCCGGTACTGTCGCTGACACCGATTTCGCGTACGGGATATTGCGGTACACCGATCTTATATTCCTGCTCAAATATTTTTCCTTCGCGACGAACTGTTACATGCAGGTCAGTACTGAGTGCGTTCACGCAGCTTACACCCACACCATGCAGACCACCGGAAACCTTATAAGAACCTTTGTCGAATTTGCCGCCTGCATGCAGTACGGTCATCACCACTTCCAGTGCACTCTTTTTTTCCTTCGGGTGCATACCGGTAGGGATACCGCGGCCATCATCTTCCACTGAAATGGAATTGTCTTCATGAATATTCACCACGATATTCTTGCAATACCCTGCCAGGGCCTCGTCAATGGAGTTATCCACGACCTCATAAACGAGGTGGTGCAGGCCCTTTTCGCTGATATCGCCGATATACATCGCCGGACGCTTCCGGACGGCTTCCAGGCCTTCGAGCACCTGTATACTATCGGCACCATACCCACTGTTCTGGGGGCTGTTTATTTCGGGATTTTCAGGAGTCATAAGTGGAATTTCAGCAGTCGTTTTTGAATCTGAATTGAGTGTGGGCAAAGCTACTGAAAAGGGAGGGGAAGACCGCTTTTCCGGGGCTGTTTTTACGGCTTTTTTTACCCCTTTTTTCCCAATGAAAATCAGGGCTTCATCCAACTTTTCCACATCCGGGTTGAGGGCCTTTGTACTCTCCCTCCTCCCCTTATCTTTACGCCGCTTATATGACCCAGAAAAAATTCACCCAGATCGCCTTTTCATTTGATGAGGTTGCCCTGTCCGAAGCCCCGGTTCAGGAACCCCTTCCGGTTGCTGAACCCGAAACTCCCGTTACGGCACAGGAATTGCCGGTAATAGCGGAAACAGCACCTGTGAATGTCGGTTTCCGCGTTAAAGCCCTCAAAGCTGCTGCCGCACCCCCCGCGGTGATCATGCCTGCGCCTGCACCGGTGTCTGTACCCGTGGCAGTGGCAGAGCCCCCGAAAGTGAAAGTGAAAAGCACCCGTGGCCGGAAATCGCTTAAAGCAGTGGAAACCGAGGCGGCACTGGTGAATATCCCGGAAGACGAAGTATTATTCCGCAAGCAATATTACAGTATCGGCGAAGTGGCCGGCATGTTTCATGTAAACACCTCCCTGATCCGCTACTGGGCCAATGAATTTGAAATGATCCAGCCGCGTACCAACCGGAAAGGCGACCGCCATTTCCGTCCGGTGGATATCAAGAACCTGCTGCTGATCCATGACCTGCTTCGCCGCCGCAAACTCACGATAGAAGGCGCTAAAGATTTCCTGAAAAAGAATAAAAAAGCCCAGGAACGGCATGAACTGATCGAATCCCTCCGCCGGATCCGTAGCTTTTTCCTGGAAGTGAAAGCACGCTTATAATCCCGGAGCGGGATCGCCATCTTTTGACGCCAGCCGGATTCCCTGTTCCTGCAATACCCGCAGCAGTTCCAGATTGATCTCCTGTTTCAGCCGGTTAAAACTGTCAATTGCAATGGCCGGCGTGAAGAAATCCACCTGCACTACTACCGCATTTTTCTGGATATCGGAAAGGAATACACTTTGCGAGAGCAACTGTTTTTCCCTTTTCGCCAATACAGCCCTTGCGGCTGTAATAAAAGCTTCAAATTTATCGGGAGGGGTATTCCCCTGTAATTCCAGTGTCAGCAGGGCCCTGCGCTGGGTGCGCTGGCTGTAATTATCCAGCAGGGAATCCACCATCTGCTTATTGGGAACGGTTACATAGGTTTTCTGTTCGGTGCGGATACGGGTGCTGCGTAAGCCGATCCGCTCCACAGTTCCGGTAACCTGCTGCACTTTCACCAGATCACCCGTTATAAAAGGCTTATCAAAGAAAATGATAAAGGATGCAATGAGGTTCTCCAGGCTTTCCCGGGTGGCCAGCGCAATGGCGGCACCCACAATACTCAGGCCGGTGAGCAGGCTGGTAATATTAAACCCGAAACCGAATTTCAGGACCAGCAGCAGGCCGTTGAATACCAGGATCACTTTGAAAAAATCCTTGAAGAAAATGATCAGCTGATTATCGCTCAGGTCGGGAGTCAGATTGGCTTTCCGTTCCAGGATCAGGGCAATAAAATCGATGATGCGGATCAGCAACCAGATAAAGGCCGAAATCAGGACCACTTTGCCGATCAGGGCCAGCAGCACGTGCAGCTTTACTTTAAATACGGAGAAATCCGGCGTAACCGTGAATCCCGCCCACTCATACTCACCCTTGGGGAAATTGAGCTTTTCGAGTGCAATCAAGGTAACCAGGATCAGCAGAAAGGTTTGTAAAGGCGCCACCACCAGGTTTACAAAGGAGGTTTTATCGACGCCTTTGGCAATCCGGTTTACCAGGCGGAACAGAAGCCCGGCAATATAGCGGCTGAGGTATTTTTTCAGCAGGAAGGCAATAATAATGGTTGCAGCTACCAACAGATAACTACGTACCGTATTATCCAGCAACACTTGATCCAGGAACTCTTTCATAATTGGATGTTCAGGACGGCAAATTTACTAATGAATCAGCAGAATCAGTTCCGGTACTGCAGCACTTCCAGCCGGTCGGCATATAATACATAGCAGTAATCGGGAGTGATCAGGATCCGGATGGCCTGTGCCATGGTACTGCTTACCGGATACTGCTGCAATTGCAGGTTACGGGTATCGTACCGGTACAGGAACTGATCATCCCTGCCGAGAATATAAGGCGATACTACGGTGAAATCCTTCCAGCCGGTATAAGGGATGCGCTTCCGGAAACTGCCATAGTAGTCGAAAAGGTAAGCTCCTTTGGCAGGGTCGTAGAGGTAGAGGAATTTATTCTGGTCTATGATCACAGCCGGTGAAGGCATGGAATCAAACAGGAGCCGGAAATCAGTAAACTGGTCTTTCACCTGTCCGGATTCATCCAGGTGCTTTACTTTACTCTCCAGTTCATCAAATACCCAATACCCGTTATCAAATGCCTGTCCCACAGCTTTCACCTGATAAAGGCCGGTTTTCCGCAGGTCTACCGCATTTCTGCGTCCCAGCAGACGGTCGAGTACCACAACTGTTCCGAAATCACGGAAGTAAAGTAATGTTTTAAGTGGGTTGCTCACATCAATCGCATATACTTTGCCGTAACGGCGCACATCATTGAAAACCGCCACCGAATCACCATTCGGGTTGAGTTTTTTCAGTTGGCCATTACTGTTGAGCAGGTAGATATTATTCAGTTGGTCAACCGCCAGGTCAGTAAAGGTTCCCTGCACCTGAAAGCGGAGCCGGAATGGATCCTGCTGCTGTGCGGCAATTTGTTGCAACGCCAGGAGGCAGACAAGGCTTATGATCCAGTTCTTTATCATTGGCGGACAATATAATGGTCCAGTTCCGGAAAACGTGACTGCAGGGTTAGTGAAGTACCATCAAACACAGCATAGGTATAGTACCGGATCCAGTCTCCCAGATTGATATACCGTGATCCGGGTTGCACCGTGAAATCAATGGGCAGGTGCCGGTGGCCGAAAACCATGTAATCATATGAGCGGGTCTGGAGTGTTTCCCGGCAGTACTGGATCAGCCATTCCTGATCAGCTCCGAGAAAGCGTCCGTCATTATCACCGGTTACGGCACGGCTGCGTTTACTGGACAGTTCTGCAATTCCCATGCCCACTACAGGTGGTAAGATGCCGAATAACCATTGGCAAATGGGGTTACGGAAGATTTTTTTCAAAAATTTATAGCCATGGTCCCCCGGACCCAGTCCGTCGCCATGGCCCACCAGGAATTTTTTTCCATTCCATGTATATTCCTGCTCTTCAAAAAATACCGGGATATTCAGTTCCTCCTGGAAATAACCTTTCATCCACATGTCGTGATTACCGACAAAAAAATGGACGGGGATACCGGCATCGGTAAGTTCGGCCAGTTTGCCCAGCAACCGTACATAGCCTTTGGGCACCACTTTGCGGTATTCGTACCAGAAATCGAAAGCGTCACCTACCAGGAATACCCCACAGGCATCCTGGCGGATATCCTGCAGGAAATCCACCACCCGCTTTTCACGGGCACGGCTTGCTGCAGCATCGGGGGCACCGAGGTGAAAATCGGAAAGGAAATAGATCTTTTTGCCGGATTGAAAGTCCATGGGCTTAGCTGTTTTTAGATCGTCGGTATTCCAGCACGTCACCGGATTCGATCAGGGGATGCCCTGTGGTGTCGCCGCAGTACCAATAGATCCAGGCTTCCGTGGTATAGCCATTACAAAATATATGTGCGAGATCCCTGCGGTAGAGCGGTATTTCACCGACTTCCGGATCCACTCCCTCATAATCATCAAGCTGGGCTATGGCCCAGCCGAATTCGGCAGGATTATTCAACTGGTAAAGCTCTCCTTCTATAAAACAATCGTCCAATGCCGGTATTGCAGCGGGATATTCCCCCATATCGAAAAGTTTCCCGCGTACGTGGGCCGGCCCAACGAAATGGAAATAATCACTGATATACTGGTATGCGGGGGAATGAAAGCCTTTCCGCAGTGAACCGTACACAAAAATTTTATAGGATTTCGCCTCCATACTGTTGCCTAAAGATACAGCATCGGTGCTGATCAGCCTTCTATCAGGAAGCAATAAACTTCTTTGGGGCCATGTACACCCACTACCAGTGTTTTTTCGATATCGGCTGTACGGCTGGGGCCTGTGGCAAACGTAATAAAGGAAGGTATCTTACCGCCGTATTTATCCTTTACTGCAGCAAGCGCGTCTTTTACATCGTACACCAGCTGGTGGGTATAGGCCACGCAAACATGAACGGGAGCATATACACTGGCGGTACGTCCCTGCGGTGCGGCAGCACTCAGCACCATGGTCCCGGTACGGGCCACCAGGGCCTCGCAGGTAGTAACGGAGGCTTCGCAGCCAGGCAGATCGTTGGAAGTGCAGCTGGCAGCAAATGCGGGTCCGAGGGTTTCCCGCAAAGCTTCATCTGCACAATAGACTTTGGTCCAGTTGAGTTGCTGCACCAGTGCTTGCCATTGTTCCAGAAATTCTTCGCGGCTGGCGCAGTAAGAGAATTTCCCCAGCAGTTTGGTGAAATGCTCGGCAAATTCCACCTCCTGCTCTTTGACTGAAGGATAGAATACAGGAGTGTTGCCTTCACTCTGCGGGAAAGGCAAAGGCGTTGTGTGCGACAACGCCTTGCGGATCCTTTTCAGGATATTTTCTTTCGATGGTGTGATATTGATACCCACGCCTTATTTAGTTAGCTGAAGGTTCGGCAGCAGCTGCGCCAGTGCCTCCTTCCGGTTGTTTGTCTTCATCCGCTACATGAATGGCTTTTTTCTCTTCAAAAGGCCGCTTGCCGATCAGGGCTTCCACATCGCTCTGGAAGAGGACTTCCTTTTCGAGCAGCGCTTCTGCCAGCTTCTCCACCTGCGGGCGCTTTTCAGTCAGCAGCTGTTTGGTTTTTTCATACGCATCGTCAATGAGTTTGCGTACTTCCTCGTCGATTAGTTTGGAAGTTTCCTCTGAATAGGGCTTGGTAAAGGAATTTTCCGAAGCCGGATCATAGAAGCTCACGTTGCCCACTTTTTCATTCATACCATAAACGGTAACCATGGAATAGGCGATCCGGGTGATCTGCTGCAGGTCGTTTTGTGCACCGGTGGAGATCTTATGGAAGAAGATCTCTTCACTGGCGCGGCCGCCAAGCGTCATGCAGATCTGGTCGAGCAGCTGATCGGTATTGTAGAGATATTGTTCTTTCGGTGTATACTGTGCGTAACCCAGGGCAGCTGTGCCGCGTGGCACAATCGTTACCTTGAGCAGCGGATACGCATGCTCCAGATACCAGCCGCAGATGGCATGGCCAGCTTCATGGTAGGCAATGATCTTTTTCTCCTCAGAAGAAATGATCTTGTTCTTTTTCTCCAGACCTCCGATCACGCGGTCCACCGCATCCTGGAAGTCTTCCATATCCACAGCTTCCTTGCCTTTGCGGGCTGCGATCAGCGCCGCTTCATTACATACATTGGAGATATCAGCACCGGCAAATCCGGGTGTCTGTTCTGCCAGTTTATGAATATCGAGGGTCTGTGAGATCTTGATCGGTTTGAGGTGTACTTTGAAAATGGCCTCTCGTCCTTTCAGATCGGGTTTGTCGATCGAGATCTGCCGGTCGAAACGTCCGGGACGGAGCAGGGCGGTATCCAGTACATCGGGACGGTTGGTAGCGGCCAGTACAATAATGCCGCTTTCCCCGCTGAAACCATCCATTTCCACGAGCAGCTGGTTGAGGGTGCTTTCGCGCTCGTCGTTGCTCATAATGGCATTCTTTCCGCGGGCACGGCCAATGGCGTCGATCTCATCGATAAAGATGATGCAAGGCGCTTTTTCACGGGCCTGCTTGAAGAGGTCACGCACCCGGCTGGCACCTACCCCTACGAACATTTCCACGAAGTCGCTACCACTGAGACTGAAGAACGGCACCTGGGCTTCACCGGCCATGGCTTTGGCCAGCAATGTTTTACCAGTACCCGGAGGTCCGATCAGCAGGGCACCTTTGGGGATCTTGCCACCCAGTGCGGTATATTTTTTAGGTGTTTTCAGGAATTCCACGATCTCCTGTACTTCCACTTTGGCTTCATCGAGACCGGCCACATCTGCAAACGTGATATTCACTTTAGTGCCTTTATCGAACAGGGTGGCCCTGGATTTGCCGATATTGAAAATACCACCGGGACCAGCACCGCCTCCGGCACCTCCGCCCATTTTACGCATCAGCATGATCCAGATCAGCACGATCACCAGCAGGGGAACAATAAAGCTGATCACGGGCTGGAACCATTCCCCTTCGGGAGTGAGGGTATAGGGAACTTCCAGATTGGGATCTTTGGCAAAGAGGTCGTTGAGTTGTTTGACGAACTCTTCCGATTTGGTGGTATTGAATTCGAAATGCGGGCCTTCGGAATCCTTCACGGCATTCCAGGCTTTTCCGAATTTATCCTGATAGTACTTTTTGGAAAGGCTGTCTTTCTTGATATAGACCCGGACCACATTCTTGTTGGTCACGATCACCAGTTTCGCCACATCGCCTTTTACCAGCATTTCATCCCGGAATTCTTTCCAGGAATCAATCCGCTTGGCATCAGGCAGAAAGCTGCCGAAAATCTGAAAACCGACTAAAACGGCAAAAATGATGGCCCATACCCAGTAAATATTGAATTTCGGGCCTTTGCGGGGTGCATTTCCATCTTCACGCTGATTGATCCGGTTACGGTCGCCGGGTCTTTGATCATCCTGTAACATAAGCTGCTGCTTCTCCTTGTTTTCTTAATAATGATTTTAGGGGTGCTATTGTTCGGCCGGGGCGTTCAGAGGTGTTCGGCCTCTGCATCACTCCACATTTCCTCCAGCCGGTAGAATTTGCGGGTTTCGGGCTGCATCACATGAACCACCACATTTACATAGTCGATCAGGATCCAGTGTGCACTCTGCTGACCTTCATGCCGGTAAGGCAACTCGCCCAAAACGTTTTTGACATGGGTTTGCGTATAATCGGCAATCGCTTTTACTTGAGTCTGGCTGCTGGCTTCACAAATCAGGAAAAAATCGGCCACGGCTTCAGGTATCCGGCGCAGGTCCAGTAAAAGGATGTTTTCGCCTTTCTTTTCCTGGATCGCGTGAATGAGGGTCTTCAGGATTTTTGCGTTCTTATTCAACCGCGTTACACTGCTGCGCTTGCGCCGGGCGGTTAACTTAGAAAGTTGTTCCAATAATCTGTTCTTTTAATGTTCAAGACCGGCAATGGCGCCGGGGTCGGCTGATTTACTATTTTCGTGTTATCCAAAAATAAGTATTTGTTGCCAGAAATACCCCATTCATCGCCTGCTGCACAACCCTTTATTGTACTGCCGGTTACCGACAGCTCCAACAACTATGCCATGGCACAGGTAAAAGCCGGATTGGCGGTTCCGGGAACGGCTTATCTGGCCCTGGAACAGACGGCAGGAAAGGGACAGCGGGGCCGGAGCTGGCAGGCTGCAGCCGGTGAGAATATCATGCTGAGCAGGGTAATTGACCCTTTCCCCCTCCCTTTGACGGAGCAATTCGGGCTTTCAGCCGCAATTGCCCTGGGTTGTTATGATTTTTTTAAAAAATATGCCGGGGCGGAAGATTGCCGGATCAAATGGCCGAATGATCTGTATTGGCAGGACAGAAAGGCAGGCGGTATCCTGATCGAGAACCTCTTGAGTGCGGGAGGCGATTGGAAAACAGCCATTGCCGGGGTAGGCATTAACATCAACCAGAAAGCCTTCCCGGAAACTGCAGCCGGGGCGGTCTCCCTGTTGCAGGTCACGGGAAAACAACACGATATATATGTATTGGCTGCCGAGCTGTACCAAGCCCAGGGTTACTGGCTGGAGCTGCTTAAAACCAAAGGCCCCGGCACAGTATTGGAAGCTTATAACAGGATATTATACAAGAAGGGAGAAAAAGTGAAACTCCGCAAAGCAGGGTTGGTTTTTGAATCCCGCGTAGAGGGCGTGAACCTCAAAGGGCAGTTGATCACAACTGATCCGGTGGAGCAATGCTGGGACCATGGGACGGTGGAGTGGGTGCGGAATGGTGAGTAGTGAGTTGTGAATACTCAATAGTGAATAGTCAATAAATGGATGTTGCTTGCAAAAAAAAGGGCCGGATCTGAGTCAGATCCGGCCCTTTTGATATATTCCCGATTCTCGATTGTCGATTCTCGATTGTCGTTCTACGCTTTCTTCTTGAATTCCTTCGGCTTCACAATGGTAAACACGCGCGACAGGTTAAACCCGAAACGGATATCCCCTCTCAGGAAATCGCCTTTGGTTTCTGTGATAAAAGCCCGTTCATTCATGCCGGTGGCATTGGAGAAATGGAGCTGGAATACGTGACCGCCGGTTTCAATATCAAATCCGACAGAAAGCGGGTCTTTGGTACCATCCTGACGTCCATAAAGAATGGGGTGATAATCCACCACAAAAGCCACCCGGTTAGACAATTTAAGCCTTGCTCCAACGCCGAGTGCGTATATATCATGGCTGTCTTTCACCGAATCGATCAGGTTCCGGTGTACAAATAAAGGTGCCAGTTGTAAACTGAAGGCATTACTGAATTTGCGGCCGATAATGATCTGGTTATAGAATCCCATGCGGGAAGTGATATAATTTTTACGATCGGGGTAAGCCCAGGGTGTAGCAGTATAGGTCATTCCCGTCACCACAACTACCGATACGGGGGACCCACCAGGGCCGGAGGCCTGCCAGATCGGTCGGTATTTGGCAAAGACGTCCAGTTCCTTGTTGAAATTACTGCGGCCAACACCCACCATGATCCTGCGGCTGATGCCATAATCGAGGCCGAAACGCATATTGGCTTCGTCGAGACCGAAAAGGTTCTTGACTCCCGAATTGACAAAGCCGAAACGATGGAGGATCCGGAAATCGAGTACGCCCTTTCCCAGGAATTCCATGGACTGGCCATTGATGACCCTTGTCGCCTTGAAGGCATTGGTCACAAACTCCTTTTTCGGTTTATCCTCACCGATCATGCCAAGCAGGTCCTGCGCCATAACCGGAGTGGAAAAAGCGAGAAAGAGCAGTGAAGCGAAATACTTATTCATACTGGTATTTTATCATTTTTTCTGATCGAGCACACAGGTTACGGTAATCTTGGCGTCTTTGGAGATCTTGTCTTTCACCAGTGCCGGGATATCCACTTTATAATCACTCAGCAATACGGAGAATTCGGCTGTTGCCGTTGCCACGCCGCCTTTAATCGTGATTTTACCGGTAGTGGAAACATCTTTCGATACATTGTGCATGCTCAGTTTGCCACTCACTTTTACATTATATACACCGTCTTTTGCATAATTCACTTCAGCATTATTGGTGACCTGTCCGGCAAAATCGGCTTTGGGGTATTTATCACTTTCCACATAGTTTTCATTGAAATGCTCTTTCATGAGGTCTTTCTCGAATTCAAAGCCTTTCATCTGCAGGGAAAACTGCAGTTTGCCGCTCTTAGGTTCCAGTGCACAGAGCACACTTTTGTTGACGCCTTCAATGGGTTCCACACCTCCGGTACAATTGAAATAGATCTTACCGGTTTTGGTGTAAAGAAGCGATTGTGCGGAAGCTGTGGTGGCCATCACCAGCAGCAACAGCAGGCTGGTCAGGATCTTTTTTGACATGTTGGATGGATTTTAGTTACGGGTGGTTGGTTATTTTTTAGAAACGAGTACACAATTGTTGAGTTGCACATCAGCGCCGAGCATACCGGTCACGTCTGCATTGTATCCGGTAAAATAGCCCTGGATGGTAATATTCTGTCCGGCTTTGACCGTACTGATGTCTTTCACATATACAGTATCCATGGAACACTGTATAGAAGACAGATCAGCTGTATCGCCTAGAAGGAGGGTAAAGTAGCCTTTCTCATCCTGTTTGATCTCCTTCAGGTTACCGGAAACTGCCAGGATCACATCTTTACCGTTGTATTTCTGTGTGGCTTGTGCTTCATTGCCGGCAAACTCTTTGAGGATACTATTGGCTTCTACAGTGAATTTGGGTTCCAGGCTCTTGGAATCCGGACGGGTCCGGTAAAACTCCTTCAGTCCGTATCCGACACCTGCCAGTACCAGTACCAGCAGGATCCAGAGGATCGTTTTCCTTTTCATGGTTTAGTTGTTTAATCCGCCGTTATCGGCCCAGCAACTGATGATTTTTTTTTCGGCTGCAGTCAGCGTGGAACCCTGGGGCATGGAGCCATTCAGTACGGATGTTTTCACTGCGGCAGCTTTACTGCTGATCTGCGTATAGTTGGTCAGCGGACCTCCTGTATTGGTGGCGGCGGCATCGTGGCAACCACCCATGCCGCATCGGCTTTGGATCAGCGGTGCCACATCCGTTTTAAACGAAGGAGTAACGCCGGTACAATTTGCCCCGCCGGGGTACAGCAGTTCAGCCGTATCATAATAACAGGAGGAAATAAGGGTCAGTCCGGAAACGAGCAGGATTCCAGTGATCAGTTTTTTCATCGTTCAACTTTAGATTAGTTATTTAATGCGCCGGCGGCGATCCATTTTTGTATCTGAGTGACTTCACAGGCCGGAAGGGTACCGCCAACAGGCATGGGCTTATAACCGGCTGCATGCTGTACAGATCCCAAAAGTGTTCCGGCAGTTGCAGAGGCTTTTACGCCGTTATAAGTGGAAAGATCCACTCCACCTCCACCAGAAGCACCGGTATGACAACCCACACATTTATTACTCAGGATGGGCTTTACGGCCGCAGCGAAAGTAAATGTGCTGGTATCACAGGAGGAACAGGAGTTATTTTTAGCACCCTGGTTGATCCATTTTTTCAAGGCATCAATCTGGGCAGTGGTCAGCTTCGCCATTGGCGGCGGTGGCATGATCGTTCCGGGATCGGTTGATGTTACCACGCTGATAATTTTACTGCCGTTGGCATTACCTGCCCTCACAATACCCATGATACCGGCATAAGAAGTCAGGTTAAGGCCTTCTTTTCTGGAAACAGCATCATGACAACCGCTCATAGAACAATTGGAGGTGATTAAAGGCAGAATCGTATTCTGGAAATACACCGAATCGGGGCTGCAGGGATTACCTGTGGGTGGCGGTGTGATGGCACCTCCACCTCCTCCCAGATCAATGGGGATCGGCAATTCATGTTTACAGCTGATGATAAGCAGTACGGATAGGCATAACAGAACGATGCCGGAAAGTAGTTTTCGCATAACAGGTTTGATTTTTAGTTTTTGTCAGGACTTGGTCATAATCTTAAACGAATACCATACCAGAAAAGGATAAATAGGGAAAAAAATATATGAATCCCCCATTCACCCTGAAGGTATTAACGCCATGTTAACCTCATGCTGTCTGTAACAACCTGTATGTCAGAAAAATCCGGCTTTCATCTGCCTTATCTGGTTTTTACGGATTTTTTTCAGCTCAGGTTGCCTGCTACTTTCGCACTGCTACTAATAGTTGTTAGTGGTTGCACATCGATCGAAAACGAATTGATATATGTCATATGCCAACGTAAAAAAGGCCGGTTGCGCCGGCCCTTTTCTCAGAACATTTACCATGAGGATCCTAGTCTTTTCCCAGGAAGAATCCCCTGTTGATATTAAATCCTAATGCAAACTGTGCGTCTTTCAGGCTGCTGGTATTCTTGGCCAGCTGGTCAATATTGCTGGAATTGGTGGTGGTGCTCAGGAAGATCTGGAAGAGGTGACCACCGGTATTGAACTCCATACCCAGTGAATACATATTGGGTACATAGTTTATAATATTGCCATTCTTGTCGATCAGGTTTTCGAACATGTTCATCTGACGGGAATATTCGAAAGTCAGGTTTTTGTTGCTCGACATTTTCAGTTTGCCGCCCATGCCCATAGACAGTACATTGTTACTGTTATTGGCACCATAAGGAACCAGATTGAAATGGATCAGGGTGGGCATCACCTGGAAGGAGAACTTGTCGGAGAACTTGCGTGCCACGATCAGCTGGTGCATGAAGGCGAAACGGTTCCAGGTATTGATGCTGTAATTCTTCTTGGCTGCATCCCAGTTGGCCAGGGCGAAATAATCGACTGTAACAGGGATATTCTTCAGGCCGGTCTGCTGACGCAGGATCTTGAATTTTGCCCAGCCTTCAAAATTGGAACGGCCACCACCTGCTGCACCGATATTCAGCCAGCGGTTGGGAGAATAATCGAGGGAGAGATAGGTATAGGCCAGACCGGAGTTCAGTCCGAACAGGGAACTCAGGTTGGAAGCACCCGCATCCTTATTCCAGAAATAGCTGAAGTGGTGCGAGATCATGAACTGCATGGTTTTGGGGCTAACGATCTCCACCGTCTGCATATTGATCAGTTTGGTGGAATTGAAAGTAGCCTTGGTATATTTCGCTTTTTTGGCAGATTCTTTTTCCTGTGCCGCTACTACCAGGGAAAGGACCATGCTGAACGCCAGAAGGGAAAGTATTTTTTTCATAACAGAATTTTTAAAGTTTCGATA
>JBGAQC010000003.1:0-313055 GCA_044220945.1 Chitinophagaceae bacterium
GCCAATGGCTGGGGCCTGCGTGTTCAACTGGGTTATGGACAACTGCAAGGTGCCGACAGTAACAGTGCTTCAGGAGGATTACAAAGGCTGCAACGGAACCTCCAGTTCCGCTCGCCGCTGCTGGAATGTTCCATATTGAATGTATGGGAGCCGCTCGCCTGGCTAAACAGTGAAACCATCCACACGGTCAACCCGGTATTGCTGGCAGGACCAGGTTTTTATCATTTTGATCCGCAGGCCTTTTGGCAAAACAACTGGTATCGCCTCGCACCGCTCCATACAGAAGGCCAGGGTTTTGCGGAATATCCTACCCGTAAGCCCTATTCACTCCACCAGTTCAACCTGTTATTCGGAGCAGGACTCCGGCTGGAGCTTCATGCACGATGGATGTTGCGGATGGAATGGATGTACCGGCATCTGTTTACCGATTATCTGGATGATATCAGCACAACCTATATAGAACCTGCCCTCTTTGCGCGCTATTTGCCTGAAGACCGTGCCCTGCTGGCACAGCAGTTGGCCGACCGACGGATCCATACCCAGCCAACAGAACCTGTTGCCGGACAGAAAAGGGGAAATCCCGGGCAAAAAGACAGTTATGCCACGCTGCAGGTTTACGCTGGATATATCCTGAACCGGCGCCGGCGCTGAATAAGAAAAGCCGGCAGTTGCGCTGCCGGCTTTATATACAATTCTGAAGATATTAATTGGCGGCACCCAGCATTTCGCGGAGCTTTTGCACCAGTTCTGTTTTGGTAATGGGAACGCCCATGATCTTATTATAAGCCTTGGCATCCACCAGGAACTGGTCGCGCAGGATCTTGATCAGCTGGCCATTATTGATCTCCGGAACGAGGATGGTTTCGAAGTTTTTCAGCATGGCACCCAGGTTGCGGGGGAAGGGACGCAGGTAACGGACATGCGCGTGTGAAACGGCATAGCCTTCTTCCTGTACTTCCGCTACAGCGCTCTTGATGGCTCCATAAGTACTGCCCCAGCCAAGTACCAGGATCTTTCCTTTTTCAGGACCACTGTCGAGTTGTTGCTCCGGAATATAATCAGCGATCTTGTTCACTTTGGCTTCACGGGTGAACACCATGTGCTGGTGGTTCTCCGGATCATAACTCACGTTACCCGTAATATCCTGCTTTTCGATGCCACCAATACGGTGTTCGAGGCCGGGCGTACCGGGAATAGCCCAGGGGCGAACCAGTTTCTCATCACGCTTATAGGGCAGGTATTTGTCTTCTCCTTCGGCAAGTCCTTGTTTGAAACTCACTTTGATCTCGGGGATATCGGCAGCTTTGGGGAATTTCCAGGGTTCTGCACCGTTGGCGATATAGCCATCGCTGAGCAGCATTACGGGTGTCATATGCTGCAGGGAGATCCGGCAGGCTTCCATAGCCACGTCAAAGCAATCGCTGGGTGTGGAACTGGAAATGATGGGCATCGGGCACTCCCCGTTACGTCCATAATAGGCCTGGAGGAGGTCACTCTGCTCGGTTTTGGTAGGCAGACCGGTTGAGGGACCGCCCCGCTGGATATTGACAATGACCAGGGGGATTTCCAGCATCACGGCAAGGCCCATGGCTTCTGCCTTGAGGGCTACACCCGGACCGGAAGTGGTGGTAATACCCAGTGCACCTCCATAGGAAGCCCCGATGGCAGAGGTAACGGCAGCAATTTCATCTTCTGCCTGATAGGTTTTTACACCAAATGCCTTATGCTTACTGAGTTCATGCAAAATATCTGATGCAGGCGTAATGGGATAGGATCCGAGGAAGAGCGGGAGCCCGCTTTTTTCCGCAGCAGCGATCAGTCCGTAAGACAGTGCCTGGTTACCCATAATACTGCGGTAAACGCCGGATTCCATCTTCGCCTTTTCCACGGAATAGGTGGTAGTAAAGGTTTCGGTGGTATCGCCATAGTTGTATCCCGCCTGCAGCACTTTGACGTTACTGTCGAGAATATCGGGTTTCTTGCCGAATTTATCGGTCAGGAACTGGATCGTGGATTTCATGTCACGGTTATACATCCAGTACAGGAAACCCAGTACAAACATGTTTTTGGCGCGGTCTTTCTCCTTCATGCCCAGAGTAACATCTTTCAGGGATTCCCGGGTCATTTTGGTTACGTCCATTTTGATCACCTCATAATTGCCCAGGGAGCCATTCTCCAGTGGATTATCGCCTTCGGCATAATTGGCCAGACGGAGGTTTTTGGCGTCAAAACCATCGGTATTGGCAATGATCTTGCCTCCTTTTTTCAGGAATTTCAGGTTGGTTTTCAGGGCGGCGGCATTCATGGCTACGAGTACATCGCACTCATCACCGGGAGTGAATACACGGTCGCTGGAAAACCGGAGCTGGAATCCGGAAACGCCGGGAAGGGTACCCTGCGGGGCACGGATTTCGGCAGGAAAATCGGGGAAGGTAGCCAGATCAATACCCATCAGTGCGGTATTGTTGGTGAACTGGGAACCGGTTAACTGCATGCCATCGCCGCTATCGCCGGCGAACTTGATCACCACATCACTGAGGACTTCTTGTTTACGAGCCATTGGATCGGAATGTTTGGGTTCAAATTTACGGAACAGAGGCCATTATTGGAATTCAAATTTGACTGACTTTTATCAGGTACTCTTCCGATTTGCTTCAGGGATTTATCCAATTTTTAACGAAGCCCTGCTTGACGGGTTTCCGCCGGCTCATTAGCTTCAGCATACATAAAATCCCCTACACCATTATGGACAAATCTGAGGAAGGAGCTGCCGCCAACAACTCCTTTTTTCCCCGCCTGCTTTTGCTGGCCCTGGCCCTTACTGCCTGTACCCGTCTGGAAAATGAAGAAAAACTGCTCTCTCCTCCCAAAACAGCTCCCGCTGCCACACTCGAAACGGCAAAAGTGAAGAAGAAAAAAAAGAAAAAGGTCTACCTCACCTTCGACGATGGTCCCAACCGGGGTACATCCAAGGTACTCAGCATTGTAAAGCAGGAAGACATTCCGGTTACGTTCTTCGTGATCGGCGAGCATGTATTCGCCAGCACTACACAACATGCCATCTGGGACAGCCTGAAAGTGACGCAATCGATTGAACGTTGCAATCACAGTAACTCGCATGCCTGGCATAACCGGTTCGACCGGTTTTACCAGGAACCGGATTCGGTAATCGCCGATTTTAAACGTTGCCGCGACACCCTGGGACTTACCAATGCCATTGCCCGAACGCCGGGAAGAAATATCTGGCGGGTAGACACCCTTTCCTTTACCGATCTGAAGAAAAGCGCCATTGCCGCCGACTCCCTGCAACAGGCGGGCTTCACCATCATTGGCTGGGACCTGGAATGGCATTATGACCATAAGCAGTTCTCCCTGCAATCTACAGCCGATGAAATGCTGCAGGCCATCGACAGTGTGTTTTACCGGAACCGGACCCGGAAAAACGGGCATCTGGTATTACTGGCGCATGACCAGGTATATGAAGATGCCGGTGATTCTGCAGCACTGCATGATTTTATCCGGAAACTGAAACAACGGGAGGACATTGATCTGGTATTGGTTACAGATTATCCCGGTATAAATAAAAAATAATGACAATATTACTAACGGTATTATATAACTGAATTACCCCTGACTGAAATATTTCCATAATCCTGCGCATACCCATATGAATATTCACTGCGGCAGCTTACTTTTACATTTGTTAACAACTGACCTTTATGAGAAAACTTTCAGCGCTTATCCTCTTTTGCATGGCAATGCAATTATCCCAGGCACAAACCCTATTGATCGGAGGAAGTACCGGGAACGGTGATTTTGAAGCCGGCACAACCGGCTGGACCTTCGTAAACGGTTCACAAACCAATAAATGGGTGGTGAGCAATACTCCTGCCGCAGGCACTTCGGGCAATGCGTTATATGTCAGTGCATCGGCAGCTGCACCATATGTACATGCCTATAATACAGCTGCACCAGCTTATTCTTATGTATACCGCGATGTGGCCTTCCTGCGGGAGCAAAGAGTGCCTGGATGGTATTTGACTATATCTGCGGAGGTGAAGTAACCGGTTCCGGTTTCTTTACTGAAGCTAAAGACGCCCTGCGGGTATGGACACGGCCAACCAGCACCCAGGTTGTGGCAGGACAGGAGTTAAGCAATATCTTCATCAGTGCTTCTTCCGGGTTCTATAACCAGTTTACCTGGAAGAAAAAAAATGTATTCTCCATTGATGCCAGCCAGTATGCCGGCAGTACCGTACGGATCATTTTCCAATGGTTCAATAACAGCACCAACGGTGCACCCCCTTCTGCCGGTATCGACAACTTTGAGTTGTATTACAGTTGCCAGGAACCCACCTATCCCAGTGCCGACCAGAACCTGACTTCCAACAGTGTAACTGTTGTGTGGAGTACTTATGCAGGCGCAACTGGTTATGAATTGCGGTATAAAAAAGTAGCTGAACCGGAAACCGTACCAACCTATACCAATCCGGTATCCATCAGTGGAGCCAATACCTATTTTTACAATCTCAGTGGCTTATCCACTTCCACCGATTATGTAGCCGAAGTAAAACCTGTTGGCGGCAGTTTCTGTTCGGAATTTGGCGGACAGGTTTATTTCACCACACTTACCCCTCCGGCCAACGACAGTTGCAGCGGTGCGCAACAGCTGACTGTGGAAACTGCAGCCTGCGAAGGTGTGCCTGCAACCTTCTTTGCTTCGACTCCAACTGTTGGACTCGGCAGCAGTTGCCCGAATGCCGCTAACAATGATGTCTGGTTCAAGTTTACCGCAACAGCTGCACGGCAGATCATTCAAACCAAGGATGTGGATTATGGTTCCTCCAATGTTTCTGCTACGGATATTACATTATATACCGGTACCTGTGGTTCACTTACCCAGGTAGTTCAGCCCTGCGCCTCCAGCAGTTACTCTGTGGCACAGGCCGGTATCGTCAACAGGCTGGTGGCCGATGGATTAACACCTGGCACTACGTATTATGTACGCGTGAATATCAATAATAATACGGCCTACCAGCCGTTCCGCATCTGTGTATACACGCAGACCCCCGTACCGTCCTGCCCTACATTATATGAGCCGGCAAACGGCGCCCAGCTGAACTACGGTATTCCCACACGCTTCCGCTGGAGTCCGGCAACCGGAGCAGCAGGCTACAAAGTGCGGATCATTGAACAGAGCGGCGCATATGCCGAGTTTAACACCTCCGATACAACCGTAACTTATACTTTAGCGAAAGGCATCAATTACACCTGGACAGTAGATCCGTATACAGTACAGGAGATCACTACAACCTGTGCAGCAGGTACATTCAGTACTTGTGCCGGTGCTGCGAATGGCTTGGTGCTGAGCACGCCTGATGGCACATCAAAATGTGCAGGCAGTGCGGTCCGGATCAAAGTGAACAGCAGCACCAATGTGCAATGGTTCTACAATAACCAGCCCATCAATGGTGCTACAGGTGATTCGGTGAATGCTTTGCTGGAAGGCTCGTATACAGTAAGAATCAAGAACGGCAGTTGCTACAGCGACCCGACGACAGCCGTAGTGATCACCAACCTGCCCACACCCATTAAGCCGCAGATCAGTCCTGCGAATGATACCACATTCTGTCAGGGTGGTTCTGTTACCTTTACCACTGCATTCAATGTAAACAACCAGTGGTTTGCGGGCAGTACTGCCCTGGCAGGTGCTACAGGTACTTCTTATACGGCCAACACCACAGGCAACTATTATTTACGATATACCAATAGTGGCTCCGGCTGCAGCAGCTATTCCGATACTGTTGTGGTTACTGTTACTGCGCCACCTGCCACACCGGTGATTACCGTAACCAACGGGCCTGCCATCTGTACCGGCGACAGTGCCCGCCTGAAATCTTCAGTGAACAGCGGCAACCAATGGTACCGGAATGGCACCCTTATCAGCGGGGCAACAGATACGGTGTACTTTGCTAAAACCGCCGGCGATTATACGGTAAAAGCTGCCAACGGGACCTGTATATCCGCATTCAGTGCCGCGGTTACAATTACCATCAATACGATACCGGCAGCCCCCGTCATCTCGCTTACCGGAAGCAATACCGTATGTTCCGGCGACAGTGTAAAGCTCACTTCTTCTGTTGCCAGCGGCAATCAATGGTTTTTCAACAATACAGCGATCAGCGGTGCAACCGGAACCATCCATTATGCAAAAAATGCCGGCAACTATACGGTAAAACAGACCGTAAACAACTGTATTTCCCCGGCAAGCACCGCACAGGCGGTAGCCCTGAATCCGTTACCGGCCAAACCTGCTATTGCTGTTGCGGGCAACGGCTATGTACTCAGCACATCTGCCACAGCTACAGCCTATCAGTGGTATTTAAACAACAGCCCAATTGCCGGTGCCACAAGCACCAGCTATACAGTTCTGGCATTAGGCAACTATACTGTACAGATCACAGATGCCAATGGCTGTAAAAACACATCTGATGCCTATAATGCAGTAACCACCGGATTAAACGACGTGGAACTGGCGGGATACAAGATCAGCTTCTTCCCGAATCCGGTCAGCAGCCAATTACAGATCACCGTAAATGCAGGCAATGCCGTAAGGAAAAACATGGAACTGACGGTTTCCGATCTGGCAGGCAGGAAAATACTCCAAACGGTCATCAGGCCCGGCAGCAACAGCATTTCGCTGGCCACTCTCAGTCCGGGGCATTATTTCATAACGATCCGTGACACGAACGGATTCCGGACAGTGAAAATCCAGAAACAGTAATACAAAAGAAAAGCGGACAATGTCCGCTTTTCTTTTTTTGTAAAGATCATTACTGAATGATACTTTGATAAATCGTTTCAAGGATTTTTGGCCGGACATTCATCTTCAGGAATTTATTGGCATCGCCGTTATTCACCACCCGGTTGCTGAGCATGATGAAAGTAAGGTGTTTTTCAGGATCCATCCAGATACAGGTTCCGGTGAATCCGGTATGTCCGAATGTAAGCGGGGAAGCCGATCTGGCCGGATAGGGTTCCGGGCGGGTGGCATTATCACGTTCGGGCTTGTCGAAACCCAGACCCCTCCGGGTATCACTCTGGTAAGCCGTAAAATAATCGATGGTTTCCTTTTTGAAGAAACGGATGCCATTCAGCATGCCTCCATTCAGCAGCACTTCACCCAACACGGCCAGGTCATATGCATTGCTGAACAGTCCGGCATGTCCGGCCACACCTCCAAACAAGGCGGCGCCCGGGTCGTGCACATCCCCATGGATCTGCTGCTGCCGGAAGCCCTCTTCCTTTTCTGTTGGCGCGATATAATTCAGCGGAAAACGTTCCCTGGGCCGGAAGCCGGTACTGGTCATATTCAGTTTATCATAAAATGTGACCTTTACATACTGGTCGAGGGGCATGCCGCTGACTGCTTCCACCACTTTACCGAGGAAGATAAAGTCGTTATCGCTGTAAATATACTTGCCCACGGGTCCCACATCGCTCTGCACCATCCGGCGGTAAATGGTATCGATAAAGTCATTCCGCAGGTACATATTATCGGCCACCCGAACCCGGTGCATACTGTCTGCCCTGTAAGAATAATAACTGAACAAAGGCGTATTGAACAATGCCGTATCCACAGTTTCGCGATAGAAAGGAATAAAGGCTTTCAGTCCGGCCTGATGTAAAATGATATCCCAAAGCCGCAGCTGTTCTTTATTGGAACCCCTTACCCAGGGCAGGTAGTCGCCCAATGATTTTTGCAGGTCGATCTTCCCTTCTTCATACAACTTCATTACAGAAACTGTGGTAGCCATGATCTTGGTGACCGATGCCAGATCGTAAATAGTTTCCGGATGTACCGCTTCTGCAGAGTCATAGCTCAGGAAGCCAAAGGCTTTTTCATAAGCGATCTTTCCATCACGGGCCACCAGCACAACCGCACCGGGAATGGCCCGCTGCCGGATGGCATCCTGGACCAGGGAATCTATTGCCAGAAGTTTACGGCTATCAAAACCCAGATCTGCCTGCGGGGCAGAATGAAGTAAGCGGTCGCCAACGATACCTGCCCCGAACCGGAAGCTTTCACAAACGGTAACAGGCAGCTTACCTTTTGCAGTCATCCGTCCATACAGGAGGTCGGCTGCCGTTTCCTGGGTGATCGGGTCATCTTCATAACAGGCTACTACTACTGAGCTGTTACAGAAATTCCGTACCGCATAAGGGTTACCAAATACAAAGCATAGCGTTTTCTGTGTTTGCTGCAATTGCTGCACTAATTGCAAAGCCGCAGGAGAAATCCCGAAATTATTAGCAGGCCTGCGGGAGAAATTGTGCATACCGATCACCACTACATCATACTGCCCTTTGAGGTAGTTGAACAGGGCTGTTGCCTTTTCAGCGCTTTGCTGGTAATCGAAATAATAGACATGCGCATCATAATCCTTGCGCAGTTGCCGGGCAAATTCATTGTCTTTATTGAGTCCCACCCCAAGGTATGCGATCCGTTTCCCTTTGGTAAGGGGGAATACGGCCGGATCATCATTCCGCAGCAGCGTAATGGCCTGTTCGGCGATCTGGCGGGTGAGGGCAGGCAGTTCACGATTCAGGTCTTCTGTAAGGTGATATGGATTCACCGGTTGCCAATTGGCAAGTCCGGCTTTGTATTTGGCAAAAAGGATGCGTTTCACACGGGCATCGATATCTTCCCACTTCAGTTTTTTCTTCTTCAACGCCTTTTTGATCAGCGCCATGCTGCCGGGTATATCTGCCGGCAAACACAGCATATCATTTCCAGCCAGTACCGATTGCAGGGAAATTTCCCCGCCGGGATAATATTTGGTAATGGCTTTCATCTCCAGGGCATCGGTGAAGGTGAGTCCTTTAAAACCCAGTTGATTCCGGAGTAAACCTGTAATTGTTGGATAGGAGATCGAAGTAGGCCGGTTAGCTGTATTGTCAATAATGGGAACAGACAGATGCGCAGTCATGATTCCATCTACTCCGGCATCAATTGCCCTGCGGAAGGTGTACAACTCGAGTGAGTCGAGTTCTGCCTTGCTTTTATTGATCACCGGCAGGTCGAGGTGCGAATCCACAGCTACATCACCATGTCCGGGAAAATGCTTGGCGCAGGTAAGAATGCCGGCATCCTGCATGCCTTTCATGTACTGGATGCCCCAGTCGGCAACCCGGTATTTGTTTTCGCCGAAAGACCGGTCGTTGATCACCGGGTTATCGGGATTGTTATTAATATCCATCACCGGACCATAGTTCATCTGGATACCCATCCGGCGGCATTGTTCCCCCACTACTTTTCCATACTGGTAGATCAGCGCCGGATCCTGTACAGCACCGAGCATCATGGGCCGTGGAAGGGGTCGCACGCTGTCCATCCGCATGCCCAGTCCCCACTCACCATCAATTGTTACCAATAACGGGGTTGTAGCGATCGACTGAAAGAAATTGATCCGCCAGGCTTGTTGTTGCGGACCACCCTGGAAGAGGCAGATCCCCCCTACATGGTATTTTCGTATAGCTTCTTCCACTTCCTTATCCAGGAATGTAGCTGAATACGAGCCGGCTGCGGGGGGAGCAGAACTGCGGACCACCATCAGCTGGGCAATTTTATCGTCTTTGCTCAGGGTTTTGAATACACTGTCTACCCATTCCTGGGCACTCAGTGCAGACTGCCGTTGTGCCGTGAGGGTCAGCGAAAAAAACAGGGATACAATCAAAAAACTGCATAGCTTTCTCATGGGCGATGCGCTTAAGGTATTTCGGTGTAAATTTGCCGCCTGCCTGAAGCCCGGAAAATCGCTAACTATCAAGGTATCAGGAGTTAAGGCCAATTGATTTCAACGTTCAAATTACGATAAATTGGGGGATAGCATTCAATTATTACCGGATCACATTGCCAACCAGATCGCTGCAGGCGAGGTCATACAACGGCCTGCCAGTGCGGTGAAAGAACTGTTGGAGAATGCGGTGGATGCGGGTGCTACCGAGATCCAGCTTATTATCAATGATGCAGGCAAGGCGCTGATCCAGGTCATAGATAACGGCAAGGGCATGAGTGAAACGGATGCCCGTATGTGTTTTGAACGGCATGCCACTTCCAAGATCGCGAATATTGAAGACCTGTTCCGGATCCGCACCATGGGCTTCCGCGGTGAAGCGCTGGCTTCTGTTGCAGCTGTTGCACAGGTGGAACTCAAAACCAAGCGTGCGGAAGATGCGGCCGGGGTATTGATTGAGATCGAGAACAGCACCGTACTGCGGCAGGAACCGATCGCTATGGTGAATGGTACCAGCATTGCCATGAAGAATCTTTTCTTCAATATTCCTGCGCGTCGCAATTTCCTGAAAAGCAATGCGGCCGAACTGCGGCATATTGTGGATGAGTTCATCCGGGTGGCCATGGCATTCCCGGAAATTGTATTCACCCTTACCAGCAATGGACAGCAGGTATTCTTCCTTGAAAAGGGCAGCCTGAAACAACGGATCGTGCAGATCCTCGGTAATTCCTATACGTCCAAACTGGTGACAGTACAGGAAAAAACCGACTACCTCAATATTTATGGATTTGTAGGCAAACCGGATGCAGCCAAAAAAACCAGGGGCGACCAGTTCTTCTTTGTCAATAACCGCTTTATCCGCAGCCCCTACCTTCATCATGCCGTGATGCAGGCCTACCAGGAAATGATCCCGGCTGATTGTTACCCACTGTATGTGCTGTTCATTGACCTCGACCCGCAACAGGTGGATATCAATGTGCATCCCACCAAGCAGGAGATCAAATTTGAAGACGAGAAAATCGTTTATGCCTTTGTTGGTGCAGCTGTAAAACATGCCTTGGCGCAATTCAGTGTTACCCCCACTCTTGAATTCGACCTCGACCCGTCGATCCAGCAACTGGATGCGGTATCCAAACCGTTTACACCCGACCAGCA
Organism: Chitinophagaceae bacterium; assembly: GCA_044220945.1. GTDB lineage: Bacteria > Bacteroidota > Bacteroidia > Chitinophagales > Chitinophagaceae > Endoryza. Next base: position 10,953 of record JBGAQC010000003.1, read on the forward strand.
ACAGGCTGCTGCAGCCTCTGAACTCTTCCGCAATTTCTCCCAGAAATACCAGGCACATACTGTTAGTCCGGAAAGCCGGAGTAATCTGGCTTCGATGGATTCCGGTGGCAGCGGACAAAAATTTGAATCCCTGATCGACCAGTTACGGAAACAGGAAACCGGTGCTTCCCAGGAACTGAGCCGCATGCTGGAACTGACACCCGACCTGGAAAGTCCGATGTTGCAATTGCATGGGCGGTATATCCTGGTGAGTACCAACCGGGGGTTTATTCTGGTGAACCAGCAAACCGCGCATGAAAGGGTCTTATATGAAAAATTCATAGCATCAGGTCAAGGGAAACCGCTCAGCTCGCAACGGAGCCTGTTCCCTGCCACGATCACACTTGCCGCTGCCGATGCAGTCATCCTGAATGAACTCCTGCCCGAATTACTACACCTGGGCTACATCGTCGAACCTTTCGGAAAAGACAGTTTTGTGGTGCAAGGCACTCCGGCAGATCTGGAAGCGGGAAACGAAAAGCAGACCCTGGAACAACTGCTGGAGCAGTATAAAAATTTCAATCCCGAATACCGGCTCGACAAGAGGGAAAAGCTGATCCGGTCACTGGCAGCACAACATGCGATCAAGCCCGGCACTTCACTCAGTACAAAAGAAATGCAGGCACTGACTACAGACCTCTTTCAGTGCGGCCATGCCAACAGCAATGCCTGGGGCGCTCCCACGTTCATTGAATTCAAGCGGGAGCAACTCGATAAACTGTTTGGACGCTGATGGATCAATGCGGCTTCACAGTCATAGCCGGTTTCGGCGCTTTGTGATTTTCCCAGAGATTATACCGGAGGTAAAACAGGAATGATTTGTTGCGGTCTGTATAATACGGATTGAATCCATTCACCTGCATGCTGATATAATTGCCCAATGCCTGGTTATACCGGAAACCCATGGTGAATTTCTTCCAGTAATAATTTGCATCGAGCAGTACCCGGAATTCGTTGGGATTAAGGGCAGCGCTCAGTGTATCGCGGCTGAACCGGGAGAAATAGTCATTCACGACCAGGGTATTGGATGAAGGGTTCATGGCCGGACCCGTGGTTTCCTGTACATGGGCAATGCCGCTCAGCAACCGGGAATATTGCATGCCTGTACCCAGATAAAAATTTTTGAAGGGGCTGTAGTAGCCACTGACCGGCAGATTGAAGTAGTAGAGTTTTTCAGTATAAACAGAACGGGTCTTATAAAGATTGTTTCCTGCGCCGGATGCATTTAACTGGCTTTGCTGGTAGAGCAGGGCCGGACGGATATATTGCGGGGCATAGAACTGCAGTTCCGTTTGCAGAAACGATTTATCGTTGATATGATACTGCACATGAGGTGAAGGCAGGTAATCGGAGATCTTATTGGCGCCACCGCTGAAATTATAGGCGGATGTTTTCTGATCACTGATCGCTACAGTGAGGGGCAGTGTGAGGCCGAATACAAAATTCTTATTATCCCCTGTACCTACTGTCCGGTTGCGCAAGGCTTTGGTACGTTCGGTTTCCTCCGGAAAACGGGAACGGAACGGACGGAACTGCATCAGTTGCTCCCCATATGCGGTATTCAATTCCGGGGCGAAACTGTTGCTGATGAGGGCATTTCCTGAAAGCATTTCCCTGCTGGCGCCAATGGGCACTACAGCAGCTGCATTTGTAGTTGCATCATCCATCAGTAATTTCCCATCCCGCTGCAAGGGTGGTAATGGGGCTGGCTTTTTTGTACTCGTGTAATCGCTCTCTTTAGCTGCTGACCTTGACTTTACAGTATATATACGGGGTTTTTCAGGCCGGGTATCTGTTACCTGAGCAGTTGTTTCATTCTCTGATTCAGCTGTTGTTTTAACAGCACGGTCTTCCGTCGTTATTTCCAGGGGCTCTTTTGTATTTCTTCCTGACAAAACAGCAGGATCAGCAGTTTCGGTGGGTGTTGTATACTTCGGGTCAGCAGTTGCTGCTCTGTCCGGTGCTTGCGCTGTTGAAGGAACCGGTTCCGCAGTTCCGGGAGCCGTTTGCACATTACCGGAAGGAGCTATTGCAGGTTGTGTTGCTGGTATACCTGCAGCATTATTTTGGGCAGTAGGCCAGAAGTACCATCCGGCACCGGTAAATGCCAATAAGAGCAAGAGGAGATAAATCCAGCGAAAGCCTGCAGCACCTTCAGGCAGCTCGCGGTCGAGCAACGCTTTCATGGCCGGCCAATGCGTTTCCGCAGGTGCGGGTGCTTCCAGCTGTTCCAGCCGGTGCGCCAGGTGTTCCTCGTATGTTTTCTTGTTGCTCATGAACGGAGTTGCAAGCTTTGCAACATGCCCTGTAATTGCCGCCGGGCTTCACTGAGGTGCCACTTGCTGGTACCTTCGCTGATCCCGACGAGGTTAGCGATTTCGCGGTGGTTATAACCTTCCACCACGTATAAATTAAAGACCGTTTGCGTGGCCGGCGACAGTTTCTTGACCAGGCGTAATAACTCTGCCGCACTCAACCGGCTCACAGCATCGGCATCTATTCCGGGTTCTTCGGCTTTTTCAAGTTCGATCACTGAAAACTTGTTCCGTTGCCGGATATGATCGATGGCCGAATTCACCATGATCTTCCGGATCCAGGTATACAATGTGGCTTTCGCCGCATCATAGGTATGCATGTTCCGGAATACTTTCAAAAAGCCGTTATGCAATACTTCAATGGCATCTTCTTCATTGCGGGTATAGCGCAGGCATAAAGCTGCCATCGGGCCATAAAACCGTTTGTACAACAGTTCCTGTGCCTGGCGGCTGTTCTGGATACAGCCGTTAATCAGATCAATATCAGCAGCATTGGGCGTCAATACGGTTTATGTTGGATCAGATACCGAACCTGCTCCTTCCTGTTCCTTGTGCTGGTGCTTTTCCGGGTCTTATCCGCCCAAAACTGTTGCGGCTTAACGGTCCGGGCAGTTGTTTTCCTGCTGTTCGGTCGGAAGCAGAAAACGGGCTGCCGTACAACACCAATACGTATTACGGACACAAATTCGTTGGGCGAATCGGGAAAAAAGGAGTAAACGACTGATTATCAGTACTTATCCCGGATGGCATGAAGAAACTGCTCAGTCCGGCGCCGGATGGCAGCCGCGCTGCCCCGGTGGTTATTCACCAATACTGAAAACTGCAGCCATTTGCCCTTACGGGTATAAAGATAGCCGCTGAGGCAAACTACGCCACTCAGGGTACCGGTTTTAGCATAAATATAACCACTGTCCTGCTTGAAATAATTGCCCAGGGTGCCATCGCCCCCGGTGGAAAAAACGGAACGAATGGTTTCCATCCCGAAGTCGGTACGGAGCTTTCCCAGCAGCACAACAAAATCCTGCGGCGTAAAGAGGTTATACCGGCTCAGTCCGCTGCCATCCACCCAGCGGGGTTTCTGGGGCAGGTCTTTCAGGATGCTGTTCAGTGCTGTGTCGATGGCCAGGTCTTCATTCATGCTGCCGTAGAGTTGCTGGCTGGTCATCATGAGGATCTGTTCGGCATAAAAATTATCGCTGCGGTGCATCATGGGATGCAAGAGGGCTTTGAGGGGCTGGGATCGTATGATGGAATACTGTAACCCTGCCGGTGCCGGGTCTTCCAGAATGGTGATTTCCTTTCCAAGTGTATCGCGCAGCAATTCCACTGCAGCAGCGGCGCCATTGGTCACAAAAGGTATTTCGGCCATTGCTTTCCGCTCCTTACCCTGGGTGATCCGGAAAATATTGGCATCCCGGCTGCGTTCCACATTGAAAGATTTGTTCTTATCATCCGGATTGAACCGCACTTTCCAGTTCACTTCAGGAACCGAATAAATGGATATGGATTCATCCGGAAGGGAACTGTCGCCTGTTTCGTTTTTGGATACTTCCTGATACCAGCGTACAACATTGCCGTATACCGGGAGTACACTGCGCTCGGGCATATAATCATAGCTGTAGTCATCCCAGCTCCAGCCACTGCCCAGCGGCTGTGCTTTCCAGTTGGACTGGTCCAGAAAAAGGGGCTTATCCTGTTTTTTCAGGAAATCAAATACAGGATGCTGCGTGAAATCGGGATGCAGGAAGCTAGGGTCGCCGGTTCCCTGCAAAAACAGTCCCTGACTGTTGCTGGCATAACGGATTCCCGGCAGGCTGTCGCCCAGGAATTTCAGTGCCGTATAGCAGGAAACGATCTTGGTATTGGAAGCGGGTACAAAGTATTTTTCGCTGTTGTATTGGTAGAGGTAGCTGTTCTTTTCCGGATCAAAAACGGCAATGCCGATATGGGCATGCTGCAGGGAGGAATCGTTGAGCACAACTGTTCTGGCTATTTTACCGAGTTGTTGCTGGGTAGAGCAGGACACAAAGAATAGCATACCAGATAAGAGAATTACAGTCGGTCGGAAGAAGTTATAGGCAATACGTTCTACGTTAAACGTTTTCATTTTCATAATTTTTGCAACATTACTTAACCGTACTACTTATTACTTCCAACATTTATTATCCCCTCTCCTGTGCCCGGAGCCAGCGTTCCGGGATCTCGTTACTGCTGGCCAGGAGGTAATCTTTATAGGAACAGGCAATGAATTTCTTGTCGGGCAGCTGCATCCACCAGCGTCCGGTTTTCTTGCTCTGCAGGAAAGTGGTCTGCACTTCCGCAAAAGCCATATGATACTCATTAAAGGAATCCCTTTCGTCCAGGCGTGCTTCCCGGCTGCCGCGGCTGCGGCCGTCGAGGAAATACCAGAGCATATGGGAGAGCTGTTTGGCAGAAAGCTGGTCCTTATCGTGTTCCGGTATATAGCCATAGAGCCCAACGGTATTGACATTGGGACTTAACCCGGCATAACGGGTCAGCAGGCAGGCTTCTTCCCCATTAAACCCATTGGGTGAAAGATTGGAAGCCGGTGCAAAGGGATGGGCGATTGCCGTAATGTCGAAACTGAAGAGCTGGCAGTTCCGGATCACCGGTTCCATTTCTTCCATACTTTCCTTCACATGCCCCAGCCGGTAACAGTCAAACCGCAGGCGGTCCATGGTTTCGAGCATACGCGGATGCACATAATAACTCTGGAAACCAATATGATTGTAGTGCCGGATATAATTGGGTTCGCCGGTGAGCATTTCCATCAGGAAGTTCTCGCTGCGGTTGGGAGAATCCAGATTAAGGTCGATCAGTGCATCCACGCCTACCGCTTCAATGATCTTTTTCTGGTCTGCATAAGCACCATATTGGGCCAGCGTGAGATCGTGTGAGCCCCCCAGAATGATCAGGGTTTTGCCAGCCGCAGTTACTTCTTTGGCTACTGCACGCAAAGCAGCATAGCTGTCGTTCAGTCCGGCCCCGCGTTTGATATTGCCGATATCGGCGATCCGGATATCCGTATGCCAGTAATAGGCGGAGTAAAACTGGTGCCGCACAGCATCAGCTGCATTGAGTTGTGCCAGCAATTGCCAGCTGCCCCGGGTTTCATTACAGCCTACCAGAACAATATCCACCTCTTCGAGGTCCGGAAATTCTTCTTCATAGGCTTTCACCTGGCTGCCGATCTGGCCGTCTTTATAGCCCTGATCATCAGATAACTGGAAGAGGCTGATGGGATCCAGGAAATCGAGTAAGGTCTGCCATTCGCTCATAGCTGCAAGATACGAAAGACGAGACAGAAGACAGTAGACAGTAGTCTGTAGCCCCCTGTTCAGTTCTGTATTCCGTCTACTACCTACAGTCTCCTGTCTTCTGACTACTGTCTTCTGTCTACTCTTTCTTATCTTTGCGGCATGGATCAATTGTTACAACAGATCGAGCAATACCGCCAGGAAATCGCCTCTTCCGTGGCCAATGGCATGGAAAGTCTGGAAGCCTTCCGGATCCGCTTCCTGGGCAGCAAGGGTATTGTCAAGAACCTGATGGCCGAAATGAAGCAGGTTCCTGTGGAAAAGAAAAAGGAATTCGGGCAGCTGATGAATGAATTCAAACAGTTTGCCGAAAGCCGTTATGAAAGCTGGAAGCAGGAGCTGACTGAATCCGGAGCCGGCTCAGGGCCTTCGGTGGATGTGACCCTGCCCGGCGACCCTGTACCGGTGGGCAGCCGCCATCCGATCAGCCTGATGCGCAACCAGATCATTTCCATTTTCCAGCGGTTGGGCTTTTCCGTTTCGGAAGGCCCTGAAATTGAAGATGACTTTCACAATTTCACCGCCCTGAACCTGCCCGAGCACCATCCGGCGCGCGATATGCAGGACACTTTTTATATCCAGCAGAATCCGGACTGGTTACTGCGCACCCATACCAGCAATATCCAGATCCGTGAAATGGAAAAAGGCGAACTGCCCCTCCGGATCATTTGCCCCGGCCGTGTATACCGGAATGAAACCATCAGTGCCCGCTCGCATTGCTTCTTCCACCAGGTGGAAGGTCTGTATATTGACGAAAACGTTTCCTTTGCCGACCTGAAACAGACCCTGTACTATTTTGTACAGGAGATGTATGGAAAGGATGTAAAAGTGCGCTTCCGTCCGTCTTATTTCCCATTCACTGAGCCCAGTGCGGAAATGGATATCAGTTGCCAGATCTGCGGCGGCAGCGGTTGCAGTATCTGCAAACGCACCGGCTGGCTGGAGATCCTGGGATGCGGCATGGTGCATCCGAATGTGCTGAGCAATTGCGGCATTGACCCTAACAAGTATACTGGTTTTGCTTTTGGTATGGGTATCGAACGTCCGGCCCTGCTCAAATACGGCATCACCGATATCCGCCTGTTCAGCGAAAACGATGTCCGGTTCCTGCGGCAGTTTACAGCAGCTACCTGATAATTCCGGAATACATATGGCATTTCAGTCCAGTCAACTGAGCGATCGTTCCCTGAAGATCATTGTTTGTGGTGCAGGCACCATGGGCAGCGGCATTGCGCAGCTTTGTGCGCAGCAGGGATACAGCACGGTACTGTATGATATTGCCCCCGGCTATATTGAAAAAGCCGCAGCAGCCATTGGAGCACAACTCCTGCAGCTGGAACAGAAACAAAAGATCAGCCCTGCCGACCGTACCGCCATCCTGCAACGGCTGCAGTTCACTGCAGACCTGAACCAGTGTGTAGGCGACCTGGTGATAGAAGCGGTCATCGAAACACCTGCTGCCAAGGTTTCATTGTTCAATCAGCTGGCAGAGCTGAACCATAGTGATACGGTTTTTGCCAGCAATACCTCTTCGCTGTCTGTAACTGCACTGGCAAAAGAAATACAGCATCCGGAACGTGTGGCAGGATTGCATTTCTTCAATCCCGCAACACTGATGAAACTGGTGGAAGTGGTGGAAACTGCCTATACCCCGGCTTCACTCATCCAGTCGCTCTGCGCATTTGCAGCGAGCCTGGGTAAAACACCTGTAGTCTGTACTGATGCCCCTGGTTTTATCGTGAATCATGTGGCCCGCCCATTTTATATTGAATCCCTGTATCTCACGGAACGCTTCCAGCTTCCCCTGGCAACAACAGATCAGCTGCTCGAAGCCACAGGATTCCGTATGGGGCCTTTCCGGCTGATGGACCTGATCGGTAACGATATCAACTATGCAGTCAGTTGTTCCGTTTATGATCAGCTGGGGCAGCCGGAGCGGCTGAAACCCTCTCCCTTGCAAGAGGAAAAAGTAATGAAGGGTGAACTGGGCAAAAAAACGGGCCAGGGTTATTACAGTTACAGCAAATGAAAACTTCCTCATTGTTTCCGCTTATCTTCGGGTCCTAATCATTGCTCACTCCTTGATGCGTCAGGTTTTTCTTACAGGAGGTTCCGGATTTCTCGGCGCCTATATCATTCAGGCACTGGTACAAAAAGGCTACCGGGTCAAAGCACTTACCAGAGGCAAGCAACTTCCGTTTTTTATTGACCCTGCAGCCGGAGCAGGAGTGGAATGGGTGGAAGGCGATCTCTTCGATCCGCTTACCCTTGAAGAAGCCATGTCCGGAGTGGATGCCGTGATCCATGCTGCGGCAAAAGTATCGTTTCATAGTGCCGACAGGGATGAACTCTACAAGGTAAATGTGGAAGGCACGGCCAATATGGTGAATGCGGCTATCAATGCAGGTGTGACCCGTTTTGTCTATATCAGTTCTGTGGCCGCCGTCGGGCGCAGCAATACCGGTGAAGAAGTAAATGAAGACACGAAGTGGGACCCGGAACGCAAAACCACGCATTATGCCAAAAGCAAGTTCAAAGCTGAACTGGAAGTCTGGCGGGGCATGGCGGAGGGATTGAATACCGTGATCCTGAATCCGAGCACCATAGTGGGGTTTGGCGACTGGTACCAGAGCAGTTGCGCCATTTTCCGTAATGTGTACAATGAATTCCCCTGGTATACCAATGGGATCAATGGCTTTGTAGATGTGGAAGATGTGGCAGTTGCTGCACTACAGCTGATGGAAAGCTCCATATCCGGCGAACGGTTTATTGTGAGTGGGGAAAACTGGCCTTACCGCAGGCTCTTCGACGCTATTGCAGATGGCTTTGGCAAGAAGCGACCTGCAAAGCTGGCAACTCCAACTCTGGGTGCCATTGCCTGGCGGATCGAAAAATTCAAAAGTTTCTTTACCGGAAACCGCCCCCTGTTGACCCGGGAAAGTGCCCGTGTGGCGCACAGTACTACGCATTTCAATACCGGAAAATTACGAAGCGCTTTGCCCGAACTGCGCTTTACCCCTCTGGATCAGTCGCTTGCGAAAGCCTGTGAAAAATATGCGAAAAGCGCCCAAAGCGGAAAATTGGCAAAATAGTTGAACCAATAGTGCGGCAGTGGTTGCCATAAACCCCGATACCATGAAAAAAATCCTTTTACCGCTTGTATTGTTTCTTTCAGTACAGGTGCTGGCACAGGAAAAACAACTCTCCATTATCGGCAAAGTCATTGATTCGGCGAGCCGGCAACCCCTGGCAGGCGCTTCTGCATTTTGTCCCAATACAACCTATGGATCAGTGTCCAACAACGAGGGCTTATTTTACCTGCGCCTCCCTTCAGGCGGATATGACCTTACCGTTTCCTATACCGGATATGAAAGACGGCTGTTGCGCCTGAGCAATAACCAGACAAACAGCGACACCCTGGTGTTTGAACTGGTGAAACAGGATAAGGCCCTGTCTGAAGTGGCCGTGGTGGCCACCAATGAAGTGGCGGATGGCTGGGCAAAATACGGCAACTTCTTTCTCGACAACTTTATCGGCACTACGCCCAATGCGGCTAATTGCCGGTTGCTGAATCCGGAAGTCCTGCACTTCTTTTATACGAAAAAGAGGAACCGGCTCAAGGTTACCGCAAAAGAAGACCTGGTGATTGCCAATGATGCCCTGGGTTATACCATCCGGTACCAGCTGGATTCCTTCAACTACGACTATAATACAAAGATCAGCCAGTTCACCGGCTTCCCTTTTTTCATTGAAAAAGATACGACGGAAGCAGTGAAAGCACAGTTCCTGAAAAACAGGGCAAGAACCTATCTCGGATCCAGGCTGCATTTTATGCGCAGCCTGTACGACAGCACAGTAAAAGAGGAAGGGTTCATAGTAGAGCAGCTGACAGGAGCAGGTGCCGCCATCAAGAGCACGCAGCTCAATGACCTGTACAACAGTGAAATTTATGCAACCGACAGCGGTGAAGTGCTGATCGGCTGGAATGGCCGTTACCGGATCAGCTACAGAAGCATAATGCCCGATAAACGGTTCCTGGCCGAATTTAATCTGCCTGCGGATACCCGGTACCAGATCACTGTTCTGGACATCAGTGACGGATTTGTCATTGAGCAGAATGGCTATTTCTACGATCAGTACGATGTGGTGAATACGGGATACTGGGCCTGGAAGAAACTGGCGGAGTTGCTGCCGTATGATTATGATTATGAATAATGAATGGTGAATGAGGTGAATTGTACCGAAGGCGTCATTCCGGCGAAGGCCGGAATCCCTTGATAGTTCGGTCTAACAATTAATTGAGATTCCGGCCTTCGCCGGAATGACGTAACGCTTGAAAATTTTCAAAGCCGCACATTACCCCATCAGTTTCTCCCACATCTCCGGAATGCGCTTGATCCACACCAGTTCCCGGCGCTTTTGTGAGAATTCCAGTGCAGGGGTTCCCCAGTATACTTTACTGCCCTCAATGGATGTATGAACGCCGGTTTGACCCATTACAACGGCATTCTCGCCAATGGAAAGGGTTTTATTGACACCCACCTGTCCCCAGAGGATCGCTCCGTTACCGATCTCCACAGCACCGGCAACACCTACCTGTGCAGCCAGCAGGCAGTTTTTACCGACAACGGTGTCGTGTCCGATATGGACCATATTATCCATTTTGGTACCCTGTCCGATGCGGGTATCATGACTAACTCCACGGTCGATGGTACAGGAAGCACCGATCTCCACATCGTCTTCAATGATGACCCGTCCACAGCTTTCCATTTTACGGTACCAGACCTCGCGGTTTTTTTTGGTATTATAATAAAAGGCATCCGAACCAATAACGGTACCCGACTGGATGATAACGTTATTCCCGATAATACAATGATCCAGTATGGTTACATTCGGCCCGATCCTGCAATGGGAACCGATCACCACTTGTTCTCCAATGAAAACACCAGGTGCAATGGTGGTGCCTTCTCCGATAACTGCACTGTCGCTGATGACTTTTGTTGCCGGCTGGAAGGGGCGGAAATGCTGCACGATCTTCAGGTAAGCTTCAAAAGGCTGGTCTACCACCAACAACGCTTTTCCTTCGGGAAAAGCCGTTTCCTTATTGATAATAATATAACTGGCATCCGAAAGGATGCATTTATCATAATATTTGGGATGGTCCACAAATACAAGGTCACCGGGCTCCACTTTATGGATCTCATTGATACCGGTGGCGAGTGCATCAGGATTACCGAGGATCCGGGCGCCGATCAAACCGGCGATCCAGGATAAAGTAACCGGAGCGGGAAATTGCATAATCAGGTGGTTTCCGCAAAAGTAAGAAGCCTGTTACGGATGGCAAGAAGAATCATGCATGAACGACAGATTGTATTCCTGATACAGTCTGTTATCCGGTTTTTCATTGGGAAAATCAGTAAAACAACGGTCAGGCATATCAGGAATGCACTTGTCAAACAACCGGAATACTATCCGGTTTCCTTTATACACTTTCATTTGCTGCAGGCTGATCCACCTGCCCTTTTCCACAAACAAACCATGGAATGTGAATAATTTTTATCAAAAAAATTTTTTATGTAGAAAAAATTATATTTAATATTGTGTAGGGAAATTATGTTTCCCGGTACTTACTAACCCATCCACATAATAATCTCCCCGTTCACGGGGAGATTTTGTTTTAAGGCCCTGCCATCTTTCATCTCCCTTCTTTCTTCTTTCTTCTTCTCAGCTATTCGTTACTTTGCATCAAATATCCCCCCATGCTGAAATCAATGACCGGCTTCGGAAGAGCGGAACAATCGGTAGGTGACAAAACATTTCTTATTGATATCAAATCGCTCAATGGCAAACAGTTTGAACTGAACCTCAAGATGCCTGCTTTTCTGAAGCCCTATGAGTTTGAGATCCGGACCCTCCTCTCTGCAAAACTGAACCGGGGTACAGTTGATTGTACCATCAGTCTCAAGGAAAGCGGCAGCGCAAAACCCGTCAGTATCAATACCCATCTGGCAAAAGCGTATTTCCAGCCCATTGCAGCACTATCGAAAGAACTGAACCTCGATACTTCCCAGATCCTTAGTGCCCTGCTGAAACTGCCCGAAGTGATCACTCCTACCGGGGAAACGCTGACCGACGAAGAGTGGACCCTTTTCAGCAAGGTAGTGGATGCAGCCATTGATGACCTGAACCTGCACCGGGCTGAAGAAGGCCGTATCCTGGAACAGGACCTGCTGCTTCGCATCGGGAATATCCGCAAACAGCAGGAAGAAGTGATCAAACTGGAACCTTTACGGAAACAACGGATCCGGGAAGGACTGGTAAAAGTGCTGGAAGAACACGTGGGCAAGGAAAACTACGACCCCAACCGTCTGGAGCAGGAACTCATTTACTATATAGAGAAAATTGATCTCAGCGAAGAACAGGTACGGCTGACCAACCACCTCAATTATTTCAAACAGATCCTGGATGAAGAAGGGGAAGGCAAGGGCAAAAAACTGTCTTTTGTTTTGCAGGAGATCGGCCGTGAAATCAATACCACCGGAGCAAAAGCCTATGACTCCAGCATACAGAAATGTGTGGTGATGATGAAAGATGAACTGGAAAAAGCCAAAGAACAGGTGCTGAATGTGCTCTGATCCTGCCGCTTTATTAATTTTGCAAAAAATCGTTTCGCCTTGAAAAAGTATGCCTTCCTTCTTGCCGGCCTGATCGGATTCCTGGCTTCCTGCAATACCGCAGGAATCAACGAACAGCATGTGGCCATTCCGGAGCATGCCTGGAAGTCTTCTTATATCCCCTCATTTTCCTTTACCGTAGCCGATACAGTTTCTGCGTACAGGGTATTTATCGTGATCCGCCATACAGACGCCTACCGGTATAAAAACCTCTGGGTGAAGATCGGCGCCCAGGTACCGGGTGATTCTTTAGTGAGCGACAGCAGAAACCTGATCCTTGCCACCGACGATAAGGGATGGCTGGGTGTAGGCATGGATGATCTGTACGAACACCGGATCCTCCTGAACCAGCAACCCGCTTATTTCCGCAAAAAAGGAACTTATACTTATACGCTCCAGCACCTGATGCGGGAAGACCCGCTGGAATACATCATGAATGTGGGAGTCCGCATCGAAAAAGTGCAGGAATAAGCCATCCGGATGAATGCAGCTGAAAAAAGAAAACTGGCCGTGGCAACCGGAGTATTCTGGTTCCTGCTTCTTTATATTGTAGCGGCATTGATCTGGTGGTTTGTAAGCCTCGAACGACAGAACCAGCAGATGTACCTGATGCGGAAGACAGCACTGGAACAACGGATCGATCCGACAGCGGCCCCGCAGGTTTTCCAGGAAAGATCCAATGAAATTGAAGATGCCCGTAAACGGGGAACAGCCAAATATATCGGAGAGGGCAGCATCTTCCTGGCCCTCATCCTACTGGGCGCAGGTTTTGTGTACCGTTCGGTACGCCGCCAGCTCAAGATCCAGCAACAACAGGCCAATTTCATGATGGCCGTAACGCACGAACTGAAAACCCCCATAGCAGTAGCCAAGCTGAACCTGGAAACCCTGCAGAAACACCAGCTGGATGAAACCAAAAAGCAGAAACTCATCCAGATGACCATCCAGGAAACGACCCGGTTGAATAACCTGACCAATAATATCCTGGTATCGTCCCAGCTCGAGGGGCGGGTCTATAAAAATTCGCGGGAGGAACTGAATTTCAGCGATCTGGTGAAAAATTCGGTACAGGACTTCCGGCAACGATTCCCCAACCGCAGCTGGCTTGAATCCATAGACGAAGAAGTGGAGATCAGTGGTGATCCGTTACTTCTGACCATATTATTGAATAACCTGCTGGAAAACGCCCAAAAATATGCGTCTCCGGGCACACCCGTAAGTTGCAGGCTAAGCAGTAACGGTCATACCATTGAACTGGCGGTCAGCAATGAAGGCAAGTCGATTCCCGATGCCGAGAAAAAGAAGATTTTTGATAAATTCTACCGGGTTGGCGACGAATCCACCCGTACCACCAAGGGAACCGGATTAGGATTGTACCTTTGTAAAAAGATCGCTGCCGACCATAATGCAGACATTCATGTGACAAACAATCAGCCCTCCGGCAGTACTTTTGCCGTTCTGTTCAAGATGTAGCCTATCGCATATGAGCACTCCGAAATACTCCATATTACTGGTTGAAGATGAAGAGAACCTTCATGAAGCCCTCAAGCTGAATCTGGAGCTGGAAGGATATGAAGTAACCTCCGCTTTCGACGGGAATACAGCTCTGCAGAAAGTACAGAACGAATACTTCGACCTGATCATCATGGATATCATGCTGCCCGAAACCGATGGCATCCATGTAACGGAAACCATCCGCATACGCAATAATGAAGTGCCGATCCTGATCCTGAGTGCACGCAATTCCAGTTCAGACCGTGTTTTGGGACTGAAAAAAGGGGCAGACGATTACCTGACCAAACCCTTTAACCTGGAAGAGCTGCTGCTCCGGGTACAGAAACTGATCGACAAGAATAAAAAACTGAACGAGAAAGACAGTACCGGCGATTTTTACCAGTTCGGCAGCAACAAGATTGATTTCAAGGCCCAGGAAGCCACCACAAAAGCCGGCGAAACGATCCAGCTCAGCAAGAAAGAAGCCATGCTGCTGAAACTGCTGATTGAAAACAAGAATAAAGTAGTACCCCGGGAAAAGATCCTGCAAACTGTATGGGGCTATAATGTATACCCCACCACCCGCACCATTGATAATTTCATCCTGAATTTCCGCAAGTACTTTGAAGAAGACAGCCGCAATCCCCGCTATTTCCATTCAGTAAGGGGGGTAGGCTATAAGTACAGTGAGCAATAAATCAGCTACTGAGCTTTCTGATCTGTCCTTCCGCTTCCTGAAGCAGTTCCGCCTTGGCAGTAACCGCTTCCCCATCACCGGTATACAGGGCCCATTCGCATTGCTCCAGTACCCCGGTTATGGCTTGTATGTTTTCCGTACTATATCCTTTTTCCTGCATGAGACTGGCCAGTTTTGTTTTATAGGCTTCAGAAGGTGTCAGCGAAAAATGCTGCATCAGCGCATTCCAGTAATCGGCTTCTAGCTGGCGATAGAATACCCCGGCGGGCTGATCCAGCAACCCGTGTGATTTTTCAAAAAAGGATTCCGGAGCCGGAGTCATTATGGCTGTTTGCTGTGGTTCTGATACGGCAGCTTTTGCCTTGTCTTTTCCACGGAATAACTGAAAGAGGATCCAGCCAATGATCAGGGCCGCAACAATGGCAAACCCATAGAGCTGGATGGGTTTATCCGGATCGAGCGGGTCATTGGCAACAGGCAGGATCAGTGCTTCCTTTGCAGCAGCGGGATCCACAGTGATATCCAGTGGTTCGGATTGCGTCAGTACATATTTCTCCCTGACCGGATCAAAATAACGGAACGGTATTGATGCGAGATGTACGGTACCACTATCGGGTGCGGTAAATGTGTATTCAAAACTTTTATAGCCCTGCAGGGGATAACGGCTTTTATCATATACTTCCTTTACCACCGGTTCTGCAGTATCGGCCACTGCAGGCCAATGTACAGCAGGGGCCACCAGCAGGGGGAAATTCCCTTTTCCGTTTATGATGATACGGAGTTTCACCAGTTCGCCCGGAGCCACTTTCGTTCGGCTGGCAGCAAGGGTAACAGTAAAAGTGCCTATGGCGCCACTGAAAGCCTGTGAATCTTTCAGTGGAGGAAGCGGTTTGACCCTGATCGCAACAGGCTCGGAAACCAGGCTGTTGGTAAACAGTATTTCGTTTACTCCTGATGGATCGATCAGTTGGTTCAGTCCGCCTTTTTTCCCACCATTTGTACGGACCAGCCGTATTTTACTGCTCACTTCTGCCGGATCAAGGATTGCCGTTCCTGCCTGCAGCGGGAAAACCTGGGCTTTCCGCACCAGGTTCATGAAGAACGGTTGGCCGTCCACTAATTCCACTTCAGGTTCACCGGGATAACTGTCTACCATTTCCACCACACTGAAACCAGTAAGCGAAGGTCGCCGCACTACCTGTGAACGCGCATTGAGCCGGTAAAACAATTTATAATTCACTTCCAGCCCTTCCCCTGCATAACAGGTCCGTTTTGTAACAAAGGTTTTCAGGAAGATATTTCCTTTAAGGTGATCTGTTGCCAATTCATTTTTATCAAGTACTGAATAGGCATCTGCAGGAACCTGGAGCTTGGTTTGGGCAGGTGCCGGAGCAGCAGTAGCACTGCTGCTGACAGTTATCTTCCCTGCCTTGCAGGTTAGTCGTTTGCCATCCAGTACTGCCGAAGCTTCCGGGATAATATAAATTCCCGGAACAGCAACAGAAACCACCAGTATCCTGGACCAGGCCTGCTGCAGGGGCTGTCCGGGTGCAGGAATAAAACTGCTTTTGCTGTCGAAGCTGTCGTGCAGGGTGAAACCGCGCAATGGCGCTATGGTAAGATCGGTAACAGTAGCAGCCCCTTCTGCCACATACTGGATCTGGAAGGTTTGTCCGGGAAGAAGGGGTCCTTCGCTGATACTGGCATAAAAGCGGACCTGGCCCCTTGAATCAAATTGGAGCAGCAGGAAAAGAAGGGAATATAGTATGGCTTTCCTGATCTTGCCTTTTAGGCAAAAATAAAGAAGTGCCCTGCAGCATTGCTGCACAATCGGGTTAATTTGTACAAACAAAGGATAAACGGGAAACGATCAGAGGTCTCCAGCCAAAGGACGGAGTACGATTTCTTCCACACAGGCCTGCGGCGACAGCGAAGCCGCAGCAACGATCATCCGGGCTATATCAGCCGCTTCCATGATCCGCTTGGGGTCAACACCACTGCCGCTCCAGGAATCGGTATAGGCAGCTCCAGGTAATACATGTGTTACTTTAATGCCATGGGGCATCAGCTCCTGCCGCAGGTTCTGCGAAAAGCCATAGAGCGCAAATTTGCTGATACTGTAAGCGCCACCTCCGGGATATGCTTTCAGCGATGCTATTGAGCAAAGATTGAAGATATGCCCGCTTTTCCGCCGGATCATGCCCGGTACCAGGGCCCTGGTGAGGTGATAGGCACTGTAGAGATTGACTGCCAGCATGGATTCGAGTGTACCAGCAGGCTCGTCATATACATTGCCGGGGGAAAATAATCCCGCATTATTGATCAGTATATCAGGTACCCCTTTCTGTAATACCCATTGGGCAAAAGCATGCGTATCCTCCTGGACGGAAAGATCAGCTGCCTTAACCTTCACTGTAACTCCGGCATTTTGCTCCAGCACACTCTTTACCTGTTCCAGTTCGGCTTGTTTGCGGCTGCAGAGTAACAATTCATTACCCGGCAGGGCAAATGCTTCCGCAATGGCTTTTCCGAATCCCTTGGTGGCACCTGTGATCACGATCTTCATACAAACTGATTTCCCTGCGAAGTACGCCATTTTTTCCATTTCCTGCAGCTTCGTATTTTGCAGGATGAAATACCGGCACCTCTTTTTTGACCTCGACCATACTCTCTGGGATTTTGAAGCCAACAGCCGCATCACACTGGAAGACCTGTACCATACCCTCTCTCTCCGGGATAAAGGGATCGATGATTTCGACCGTTTTCATAAAAATTATCTCATCCACAACGAAAAACTCTGGGATAAATACCGGAAAGGATTTATCAAAGTGGATGAACTCCGCTGGAAACGCTTCTGGCTGACCCTGCTCGATTTCAGGAACGGCGACGAAAAGCTGGCCCGCGATATGGCAGTCCGCTTTCTGGACCTGCTGCCCACCCGAACTGCTTTGTTCCCCGGCACGGTTGACCTGCTCGAATACCTCAGCAATAAAAATTACCAGCTGCACCTGATCACCAACGGCTTTGAAAAAACACAGCACAGCAAACTGAAATACTCAGGTATCGGCCACTTCTTCTCCAAAGTGATCACCTCAGAAGGCAGCAATGCCCTGAAACCCCATAAGGAGATTTTTGATTATGCCCTTTCAGAAGCCGGTGCGACAGCAACGGAAAGCATCATGCTGGGCGACGATGCAGAAGTGGATATCCGGGGCGCCATGAATGCCGGACTCGATCAGGTTTTTGTAAATCATGTAAGGAAGCCGATCACCTTCAAACCGACTTATACAGTATACGCACTGGCAGAAATCAAGGATATTCTCTGAAGATCAGAATTCAGCCAGTACAGTTACACCACCTTTAACCACCTGATTGAGGTTCACTTTGATTGTTGTTCCGGGAGGGAGTAATACGTCTACCCGGCTGCCGAATTTAATGAAGCCGTATTCCTGGCTCTGGCTCACTTTTTCGCCTACATGCAGGTAGTTGACGATTCGCTTGGCCACTGCGCCGGCGATCTGCTTCACCAAAATTTCGCCATGTGCCGACCGGAGTACAACGGAGTGGCGTTCATTTTCCGTTGAAGATTTGGGATCCCAGGCTACCAGGTACTTACCCTTGTGGTATTTGTTATACACCACTTCACCACTCACCGGATTCCGGTTCTGGTGTACATTGGCCGGGCTCATGAAAATAGATACCTGTATCCGTTTATCGTGGAAGTATTCTTCGTCGGTTATATCTTCAATAACCACCACTTTCCCGTCAGCCGGACAGATCACCAGGTTATCACCGGTGGTGAGCTGGCGGTTGGGCACCCTGAAAAAGGAAATAATAAAGCCCAACAGGAAAGCCGTTACGAGGAAGATGATCCAGCTGATCCAGGGCCAGTGAAAACTGATAAAATAAAAGGATGCGAGGTTGATCACCCCGAAGCCGATCGCTGTAATCAGAATACTTTTATAGCCTTCCTTATGAATGGTCATTGCAACAGATTATGCGCAAATGTACTGATATTGTTCTTAAAGGGAGAAGCTGGCCAGCAAGAGCTGCACGAAGAGCCAGATAAAGGGTGTGGCAAAGATGATCGAATCAAACCGGTCCAGGAAGCCACCGTGACCCGGCATAAAACTACCGCTGTCTTTCACCCCCGCCATCCGCTTCAGGCGCGATTCAAACAGGTCGCCGATCGTCCCCATGCTAGCTGAAATGGCAGCTGCCAGTCCAATGACCCAGAGGGCTGCAGCAGCATAGCCCATAAAATAGCCAGCCAGCACCAGTACCAAAACGCTGAGTATTGCTCCGCCAATGGTCCCTTCCCAGGTTTTTTTAGGAGAGATGGGTGATAAGGGAGTCTTTCCAATCAGCGAACCAACTATATATGCCATGGTATCATTGATCCAGATCGCTGCGATCATCAGGAGGATAATGCCATTGGACTGGATCACATAATAGGTATCGTGCAAATGAATGTCGAGCGGACGGTAAAGACTGATCAGGAGCCCCCAGCTCAGGGAAATATATACCAGTCCGAATGCAGAATGCGCAATCAATTTGGGTTTGATCTGGCGGGCGAAGAGCAGTTCTGTTACCGGCAGGATGAATAAACCGATCAGTCCGAGCCAGATCCCGGCTTCATGCAGCCGGAAGCCGCCGAGTGAAAAGGCTTCCCCGGAAAAAAACAGCAGCAGGCTCCATCCCGCTATCATGACACCATAGCGGTGAAAGGGGCTGATGGTGGCATAATCAGGATCGATCTTTTCGATCAGCCGCTGGTATTCCACCCAGCAGCCAAAATGTACAATGGAAAAAAGGATAAAGAAAGACCATTGGTTCCAGAATAAACCCGTAAGCATGACTGCTGCAAAAACGGCAGCGGTAAGTGTGCGTGTGCGGAATGTAGACAGGTTCAGGGCCATGTACTTCTTTAATTGTTGAAATGATCGGGGCTCAACCGGCGGTTTCAGGTGTCGGTTCCGGTTCTCCATATTCCTGCTGGAACGACTGGCCCGATTCTTTCCGGAAAAAGTAGAGAATGGCAAACACAGTGATCCCGCTCACCATTGCGGCATAAACAGGCAGCTCCGGATTCTCATTTACATATTTGGGGGCGTACGAGATCACCATCACTTGCACGGCATTGTTAGTGAAATGGGCCAGTATGGCCGTCCAGATACTGCCGCTGTACCAGTATAATGCACCCAATACCACACCCAGGAACATACGCGGGATAAAGCCTTCAAACTGGAAATGGAGTAATGAAAACAGGAATCCGGTAATGATGATCCCGGCCCAGGGACTCCTTGTAATATGGATCATGATCCGCTGCAAAACCGAACGGAAACAAAGCTCTTCCCCGATTGCAGGCAGCAGGGCAATGATAAAGATATTGACCGCCAGATCAAATGAACTGTTGAATTTCAGAAAGGCTTCCATCTGCTTGCCTGCATCCTTTTCCAGATCAGCAGCCCATGCCGGCAAGGGGATCTGCTGGTTGAGCTCGCCCAGCCAGAACACGAGGGGAAGTGCAAATAATAAAGCGAGTACTGCCAGCAGATACATACTTAACCGGTAGGCTTTCCGGAAACCCAGGAAATAGAAATGATTTGAATTAAATACGATCCTTGAAAAAAGCCAGGCTGGTATCAGGAAGATGACAACCGATGAGATGGCTTGCAGCCATTTGAATAACTGGACCGTTTTAGCGTTGCTCCAGTCAATATCGGCTGCGCTCATGATCGAAAATCCATTCACTTTCAGTACCAGAGCCGTTATAACCCCATATACCATGAAAGCGGCGCCGAACATTCCCAGAAAGATGGCCAGTTGCGACCAGGCAGAGGGTACTTTAAGTGATGGGTTCATATCTGGAAATTCCGGTTTTAAGTATGTAAATTTGCAGGCTGCAAGATAAAGGAAGAACCGGTACAACCGCTATTTTGACCCGGCCGCCTCTTTCTTGTAATGATTTCTTGATTCATATCTGTTATGGTAAAGATCGCTAACATACAACTTCCTGATTTTCCGCTTCTTCTGGCGCCCATGGAAGATGTGAGCGATCCCCCCTTCCGGGCTGTCTGCAAGGAAAACGGGGCCGACCTGATGTACACCGAATTCATCAGCAGCGAAGGCCTGATCCGGGATGCCATCAAAAGCCGGAAAAAGCTCGACATCTTTGATTATGAACGCCCTGTAGGGATCCAGATCTTCGGCGGCGATGAAGAAAGCCTTTCCCTGGCAGCCAAAATTGTGGATGTTACCCAGCCCGACCTGCTTGATATCAATTTCGGATGCCCGGTCAAAAAAGTTGCCTTGAAAGGAGCCGGAGCCGGTGTTTTAAAAGATGTGGACCTGATGGTTCGGCTTACCGCAGCAGTAGTGAAATCAACCTCCCTGCCCGTTACGGTAAAAACCAGGCTGGGTTGGGATGATAATACAAAGAATATTGAAGAAGTGGCCGAACGGCTGCAGGATGTTGGTATCGCCGCACTGGCCATTCACGGACGGACCCGTTCACAGATGTATAAAGGCAGTGCCGACTGGACCCTGATCGGAAAAGTGAAGAATAACCCCCGTATCAAAATTCCCATTTTCGGTAACGGGGACATTGACAGCCCGGAGAAAGCACTGGAATACAAGAACCGCTATGGTGTAGATGGCATTATGATCGGGCGTGCAGCCATCGGCTATCCCTGGATCTTCAACGAGATCAAACATTTTGTGAAGACCGGTGAACACCTGCCCCCTCCCACTATTGAACAGCGCGTGGATGTATGCCGCAAGCACCTGTACAAATCGGTGGAATGGAAAAACAATATTGTGGGCATCAATGAAATGCGCCGGCATTATGCCAATTACCTGAAGGGACTTCCCAATATCAAGGAATACCGGGGTAAACTGGTTACCCTGAAAACAGTGGAAGAGATCGATGAGGTGCTGAATGAGATATCGCGTGTGTACGCCGGCTTTACCTTTGAAAAAACGCCGATCCAGCTGGTGGATTACCACGAAAACTGTCCCCTGAACTGAAGATCAGACAGCACCGCTGTTTATCGCATAGCCACCCGATGCCACAACCCACTTATACGCATTTCCGGAAGGCCCATGGCCAGGAGGAAGCCGCACTGCGGCAACAGCTGCGCTGGATGAGTGTGGCCCGGCTGCTGAGTTTTCTTTTCGTACTGCTTGCCCTCTATTATTTTCTCCGTTATCATATATCCTGGTGCGGCCTGGCGTCTTTACCCTTGCTTGCCGGCTTCGTATGGCTGGTCCGGTTATATGAACAAACCAGCACTAAAGCAGCGCTCACTGCGGCACTGAAGCAGATCAATCAAACAGAGCTGGACCTGCTCAACGGAGCTGACAGCCCCTATGATGCCGGTGCTGCATTTATTGATCCCCGCCATCCATATGCCTATGATCTTGATGTATTCGGCAATGGCTCCTTATACCAGTATCTTAACCGTACCACGCACCTGTATGGAGAGAACCGGCTTGCTGCGGTATTGCTGCAACCCGATATCGCTGAAATTCCTGAACGGCAGGAAGCGATCCGCGAACTATCAGCAAATACAGCTTTCCGGCAGCTGGTGCAGGCACACGGGTTGCTGCACCGGTCAGAGGAAAAGAAAATTGACCAGCTGCGCAGCTGGCTGGGTTCAGCACCGGCATTCCGGAACAAGCTGACTTATTATCTGCTCTGTTTATTTCCACTGTTTACCTGTACAGCGTTGATAGTGTATGGCGTCACGGATTCAGGACTTTGGAAATCTGCTGCGGGGTTCAGCTTTGTAGTGAATCTTATCATCACCGCGCTCTTTGCCCGAAAACTGCTCAGTTATATCAGTTATTCATCCGGTATCAATCATACCCTGCAACAGTTTGCCGGACAACTGGAATCCATACAGAATGAAACATTCCGGTCGCCCTTGCTGCAACGCCTTCAGGACCAGTTAAAGAATGGAAATATCACTGCCGGCGCATCCATCCGCGAACTGGCCAGCGGATTCAATTATCTCGATACCGTTTACAATGTATTTGTAAGTCCACTCATCAACGGACTTTTTCTCTTTCACATCCATATCCTGTACCGGCTGGACCAGTGGAAACAGGAACACCAGTCCGCCATATGGAACTGGCTTCAGCTCACAGGTGAAATTGAAGCGCTGAACAGCCTTGCGGGATACGGGTTCAATAATCCCGGCACCGTATTTCCGGAATTGCGCAACAGTCCCTGCCTGGAAGCCCTGGAAATGGGGCATCCGCTGATCAAGGCCTCTCGCCGGATCTGTAATGATCTTGTGCTCGACCGGCAGCAACTGGTGATCCTTACCGGATCCAATATGTCGGGAAAGAGCACCTTCCTGCGCACGGTGGGCATCAACCTGGTCCTCGCCCGCTGTGGAGCACCGGTCTGTGCAAGTTCCTTTGCATTTTATCCCTTCGACCTGATGGTAAGCATGCGGATCTCCGATTCGCTGCAAGACAGTGAATCCTTCTTCTATGCTGAGCTGAAACGGCTGAAACAGATCATTGACCACCTCGATGCGGGTCACAAGAGTTTTATTTTACTGGATGAAATACTGCGGGGTACGAACAGCAACGATAAACACAACGGTACGGTTGGCCTGCTGGAACAACTGCTCAGCCGTCCGGCAACCGGGATAATAGCCACGCATGACATTACCGTAGCGGCATTGACAACAAACCATCCGGAACAGCTCCAGGCGCAGTGTTTTGAATCGGAAATCGTTAACAACGAACTGGTTTTTGACTACAAGATCAAACCGGGTGTATGCTCCCGGCTGAGTGCTTCATTCCTGATGAAAAAGATGGGGATCATTTCCTGACCTACTTCAGCCGGTTTTCCAGTTCTTGTGTATAATCTTTCCCCCTGCTTTCCGCAAAATAATCTGCTCCCAGCATCAATAAGGATTGTATGGCCAGTGTGAGGCCCAACCCCATCCAGAAAGAAGGTTCCGGCCGGCTGCGGAATACAAAGAAGAGGGCTATGCCTGTAAGTGCCAGTGCAATTTCAACATAGCGGTAAACAACAAAGTTGCGCATAACGGTTTTCATGCGGGGCAATTCTGCATTACGTACAAAGGATACCGGCTCCAGGCCCATTTTATATGCAACTTCCTTACGTTGCTCATCGGTGCGGGCATATACGGTAAATCCTACCACACACTGGATCAATCCGATCAATACCAGTGGTATAGCTGCGCCTTTGAAAAAAGCAGGATGTGTTTTAATAAAAAAGAAAAACACCACAGCGAGGCCGATAGCCACGATACCAAGAATGAGAAAGAGCAGGCTTTCCTGCTTTTCTGCGATAAAGTATTTGTCAATAAAACTGAAGTCGCGGTTGAACATGCGGGAGATTTCAGGAAAAGATACAGAAAATCAGCGGAACCGGGGGGGGTGGAGGTGGTGGGTAAGGTTGGTGGGTAAGGTTGACAACCTTATAAGGTTGTCAACCCTTTTTACAACCACTTCATTCAAATCCGAACACGTGAGGTTGTAAAATTGAAATAAAACCTGTGGTAAAAGCTATTTTGCCATATGCCAACAAACAGACAATATCTTGCGCCGCTAGATCCTGGGCAGATGTATCATATCTGCAACAGAACAAATCATGATACACTATTATTCCGCTCAGACGAAAACAGAAGATTTTTTCTACAGCAGTTCGATTTGTATCTTTCTCATTTGCTGGATATTTATGCATGGTGCTTGCTCTCGAATCATTTTCATTTTCAAGTCCAAATGAAAACAGAGGAATATGCGTATGATCATCTACTACGTGTTCCTCCCGAACATCAAACAATCACACAAATGCGGTTTCTAGCTGGGGAAACCGACTTTAATGATTTGGCAGTCAAAGCATTTAAACAATTTTTTATTTCCTATTCTTTAGCTTACTGCAATCAGTACCGTTTAAAAGGGAACCTTTTTTACCGGGAATTCAAAAGAGTATTTATTGAAGATGAACATCAATTCAAAAACACAATGCTTTACATTCATACTAACCCTGTAAAACATGGTATTACAGAGGATTTCAGAGATTATAAGTGGTCCTCTTGGAGTGAATATGAGGTAAGAAAATATTCAAAAATAAACCGGGAGGTCGTATACGGGATTTTTGGTAACAAAACTGGTTTCCTGAGCGCACATATCCAACATCAGGAGTTTTTAAGTCAGAAAATTCTGTACCCTGTATAATACAAGGTTGTCAACCTTATAAGGCTGTCAACCTTAAACAAACTTTAAACAATAACGCCTATACAAAGTCCTCACTTCAGCACCGCCCCCTCCACCGCTGTTCCAGTGGGTGAAACCGATGGGTCGAAATAATATTGCAGCACACCGTTTTCATCCACCAGGTATTTGGAAAAATTCCAGCTCGGCCCCTTGCTGTTCCAGCCGTTCTTTGCGGCATCAGTCAGCCATTGAAAAACGGGTTGCTGGCCATCCTGCTTCAGCACCACACCTTTACTCGCCAGCGGGAAACTTACCCCGAAATTGATCTTGCAGAACTGGGCGATCTCCTGATCCGTTCCTTTCTCCTGTTCCTTGAAATCATTGGCCGGAAAACCGATCACCACCAGCTTGTCTTTAAAGCCTTCATATAATTGCTGCAGTTCGGCATACTGGTTCGTATACCCGCAATTACTGGCCGTATTAACAAGTAAAACCTTTTTCCCTTTCAGGGTGCTGAAATCCAGCTCCTGGCCGTTGTTCAGCGTCAGCTTCAGCGAATAAAAGGGAACCGCAGGTTTTTGCTGTTTGCTGTTCGCCAGGATCACACTGTTTTTATCCGTCTTTCCGGTAAGCCACATGAAAACGGGATAGACCGCTTTCAGGAATTTCTGTCTGCCTGTCATATCAGGAGTATTTCGGTTTACAATGAGTACATAAGCCCAGCCGGCAACCACCAGTAGAACCAATACGAGTGCAGTGCGTTTCAGGAACCGTTTCATAGGCTATTTTCTTCCTAACAAATAACGCCAGAGCTTTGTTTTACCAGCCGTATAAGGCGCATGCCGGAAAGAAGGTTCAAACCAGGCCGCCCGCTTAACGATGCTCTTGTAATGAGTAAATGTATCAAATCCATGTTTGCCCAGGTAGCTGCCATGTCCGCTGTAGCTGACCCCGCCAAAGGGCAATTCGCTGTTTCCCAGCTGCAATACGGTTTCATTCACAGCACCACCGCCGAATCGAACCTGCCCGATGATATAGTCCTGAAAAGTTGTATTTGCTGAGAACACATACAAAGCCAGCGGATAGGGGTGCTGTGCAATACGCTCCAGGATCTCTTCCTTGCGCATGTAGGTAAATACAGGGAGTATCGGACCGAAGATCTCATCCTGCATCACTTTTGCCCCGGGTATGATCTCATCCATGATCGTAGGTGCGATATACAGGTCAGCTGCGTCTGTTTCCCCGCCGTGCAGTATACGGCCTTCTTTCAGATATGCCGACAGGGTATCAAACCGCTTCTGGCTCACGATCCGGCCCAGGCTGTCGCTTTGCTTCGGATCTTTGCCATACAGCAATTCCAGCTCCACTTTCAATGCCTCGATGAGCCGGTCTTTTACAGAAGCTTCCACGATCAGATAATCGGCAGCTACACAGGTCTGCCCCGCACAGCTCAGCTTGCCCCAGAGTATCCGCTGGGCCGCCACTTTGAGATTGGCATCTGCGGCTACGATACAAGGGCTTTTCCCACCCAGTTCCAGCGAAACAGGTGATAAATGCTTTGCCGCCATTTCCATGATCCGGCTGCCCACTCCGGCACTGCCGGTGAAAAAAACATGATCCCAGTGGAACTGGTTCAGCAGGCTGCCGACCACTTCGGCTCCATCCCCATTCACCACATGCAGGTAGCCTTGCGGAAATGCGCCATTCACCAGCTCTTCAATGAGTGCTGCACTGTGCGGCGCAATTTCAGAAGGCTTGATGAGTACCGTATTGCCTGCAGCTAGTGCATTCACCACGATCCGGAACGTAAGCAGGAAGGGATAATTCCAGGGAGAGATCACCAGTACATTGCCCAGGGGCTCGGGGTAGATCCAGGAACTGCCCGGGAATAAATACAAGGGATGACTTACCTTCTTTGGCTTCATCCATCCCCGCATTTCCTTCAGCATGAGCCGGATCTCGCCATAGATGGCGCCGATCTCTGTCATATATACTTCCTGAGGATGTTTACGCAGGTCCTTATAAACCGCTTCCTCAATACGTGATTCATTAGTGCGGATCAGCTGCTCCAGTTTGCGGAGCATCGCTTTGCGGAATTCGATAGGCCGGGTTTGTCCACTGGCAAAAAAAGCCTGCTGGGCTTCATAAACCGGCTGGTAGCTGACAGGGTTTCCCATATGGTGAGCAGAATTGAACTAATTTTGCTGAAGATACCAAAACCCCGGTAATGACCGACGAATACTTCATGCTGCAGGCACTCAAGGAAGCGCGGCTGGCTTTTGATGAAGGCGAAGTGCCCATCGGCGCTGTTGTAGTGATCAACCAGAAGATCGTTGCCCGCGGGCATAATATGACCGAGCGCCTCAATGACCCCACGGCGCATGCCGAAATGATCGCCCTCACCTCCGCTTTTAACTTCCTGGGCAGCAAGTACCTGCCGGAAGCCACCTTATATGTTACCGTGGAGCCCTGCCTCATGTGTACCGGCGCCTTATACTGGAGCAAGATCCACCGGATCGTATGGGGGGCAGACGATGAAAAAAACGGCCATCAACGCATTACCCGCGAAGAATGGCCGTTCCATCCCAAAACAACGATCGAAAAAGGGGTCCTGAAAGAGGAATGCGGAGCGCTAATGAAAGCTTTCTTCCGCGCCCGCCGCTGATCAGAGTTTCCGGATCTTGATATTCTTGAACCATACACCACCACCATGATCCTGGAGGGCAATATGGCCTTTCTTTGACATGCCATAGGGCTTTACATCGGCCCATTTGCTGGCCGCCTTGTTCTTCTCCCATTCCGGCGTCCAGAATTCATACTCCACCACCTTTGTGCCGTTCAGCCAATGCTCCACATGGGCACCATTGACCACGATCCGCGTATGATTGTATTCGTTAGCCCCTTTGAACACTTTGGCTCCGGGAGGATTCATATCATAATTGGCACCGGATAACTGCGCGTCTTTCAGTTTTCCCGGATAACCGATATCGTCGATCAGCTGATACTCCGGACCCGACTCATAGCTGGCTCCGTTATCCTCCGTACTGCGGTAGATAATGCCGCTGTTTTCTTTTGGAGCGATCTTCCAGTCGATCAGAAGTTCAAAATTATCATACTGCTCCACCGTAATAAGGTCAGCACGCTTTTTTACGCCATCCACTTTGCAATACAGCTCGCCATTGGCAACCGCCCAATCGTCTGCTTCGATATTTCTGTAAGTACGCCAGCCATTGGTGGTCTTGCCGTCAAACAGTAATACCCAGCCTTCTTTTTTCTCCTTTTTGGAAAGGGTATTGTCGCCACCCTGTTTCAGCGGCACCAGCGATAGCATCAGAAATGCTGCCGGGACCAGAACTAATAAACGCTTTATCATAAAAATGTTTTCTTATTATTAATCAAATCAATTTCATATTCACCGGATCCCACTTGATCGCTTTCTCCTGGAAATAACTGTCGTTACAGAGCAGGGCCGGCGCAGCAGCGCGGTAGCCAAAAACGGCATCTTCAATAACCGGCTTGCCCCCGCGGATGGCACGCATCCAGTTATAGTGGTGATCGTAATGAGCGCCTTTATAGCCATTCTGCACCGTATACACCGTCATATCCGGCTCGGGCATTTTCTTCCGGTCGTAATCCGGTTCATATTGGCGGCCCTTGAGCACCTGGGCATAATTATCAGGAGGATAAGAGAAATTACGGTATAAGGTAACCTTCTCCCAGTCTACGATCATATACCCTTCATTGCCTACCAGACGGAAATAGGAACCATCACGGGTACTGTCCACAAAATTCACCCGAAGGGAAAGGTTGAACGCCGGATGCTTCTCAGTTTCCGGATAATCAAACATACCCAGGAGGATATCCGGTACATCCCGGCCGTCTTTCCAGTAACGCAGGCCACCGGTAGACATGATCTTATTCGGCCCCATGGAGCTGATGATATAATGCAGGCTGGAGAAAAGGTGTACAAAGAGGTCTCCCGATACACCGGTACCATAGTCGCGGAAACAACGCCAGCGGAAGAAACGTTTCGGGTCGTAGGGGCGGTCGGGCATATTCCGCAGGAACCGCTTCCAGTCCACATTCTGTGTAGTGGCATCTGCCGGAAGATCATATTGCCAGGCTCCGCCGGGAGTATTCCGTGCCCAGAAGCCTTCCACATAGTTGAGTTTTCCGATTGCGCCGGCTTCAAAGAGTTCCTTGGCTTTTTCGTTGCCCAGTGAACTCATGCCCTGGCTGCCCACTTGCAGTACTTTCTTATTCTTTTTCCAGGCTTCCACTACAGCGGGGCCTTCTGTGATCTGCTGCACCATGGGCTTTTCCACATATACGTGCTTGCCGGCATTCAGCGCATCCACCGTGATCTGCTGGTGCCAGTGGTCTGGAGTGGCAATGATCACAGCATCAATATCTTTCCGGTTCAGGATCTCGCGGTATTCGCGGGTCGTGAAGATGTCTTTACCGAATTTGTTTTTGGCGGCTTCCAGACGCGGATCAAAAAGGTCGCAGGCGGCCACCAGCTTTACGCCGGGCACCGTTACCGAAGTATCTGCATCGGCATTACCCATGCCCCCTGCACCGATCAGGGCGATCTGTACCTGGTCGTTGGGACTGAAAACGGGTTTCCGGGCCATTTCAACAGACCGGGTCAAGGGAGCAGCATTGGCCATACCGGGCAGCAAACTGACACCGGCCACTGTTTTGGCAACATTACCGAGGAATTTCCTGCGGGAATTGCCTTTCTGGTTGGTTGGATTCATATAACAGCAAAGAAAATGGTGAATGATTAAGGTCGGGTAATTTACAGAAAAAGAAGACCGGAACAGCAGCAGTTCCCAATAAATTCCTGTGCAATCGTTTACATACGTAATTTTGTTTCCCGGTTTCGGAACCTGGAACCAACCCGATCGGCTTAAATTTGTTATCGGCAATACATACAATTCATTCATTTATAACACCGCAAATCTTAACAACTATGTCATTCACACTTGCACCGCTGCCTTATGCACACGACGCGCTGGAGCCGCATA
The DNA here is from genome assembly GCA_044220945.1 of Chitinophagaceae bacterium. Classification (GTDB taxonomy): domain Bacteria; phylum Bacteroidota; class Bacteroidia; order Chitinophagales; family Chitinophagaceae; genus Endoryza. Next base: position 40,743 of record JBGAQC010000003.1, read on the forward strand.
TTGATACCCAGACCATGCAGATCCATCATGGCAAGCATCACCAGGCTTATGTAGACAATCTCAATAAAGCCGTTGCCGGCACCGAACACGAGAGCAAATCTCTGGAACAACTGGTAGCCCATGCCGGTTCCATCAGTCCGGCAGTCCGCAACAATGGCGGCGGCCACTGGAACCACACCTTCTTCTGGGAAAGCCTGGCTCCCCATGCGGGTGGTGCCCCTACCGGTAAACTGGCAGATGCCATCACTGCAGCTTTTGGATCATTTGATGCCTTCAAGGAAAAATTTGCTGCCGCCGGCATGACCCGTTTCGGCAGTGGCTGGGCCTGGCTGCTGGTGCAGGATGGAAAACTGGTGATCAGCTCCACCCCCAATCAGGACAACCCACTGATGGATGTTGCCGAAGTGAAGGGCACACCTATTCTCGGTGTGGACGTTTGGGAACATGCTTACTACCTTAAATACCAGAACCGCCGCGCCGACTACCTGGCCGCCTTCTGGAATGTAGTAGACTGGAATAAAGTAAGCGCCCGCTTCGAAAAAGCTTAAAATACCAATGTGGAGATGTGAAGATGTGGAAATTGAAATGCATTTCCACATCTTCACATCTCCACATTTTCACATTATATGTATTCACTGATCCTCAAGAACATCTCTCGCTTTGTCCAGCTCACACCGGAGGAAACGGCTTTGTTTACTGCACAGCTCCGGGTGAAACACCTGAAGAAGAAGCAGTTTCTCGTGCAGGAAGGGGAGGTATGCCGCCATACTTTTTTTGTAAACAAAGGCTGCCTGCGTACTTATTTCACCGACAAGGAAGGCGTGGAACACAATATGCAGTTTGCCATTGAAGACTGGTGGGGAGGTGACATGCACAGTTTCCTTTCCCAAAAACCTTCCCGTTATAATGTGGTTGCGCTGGAAGACAGCGAACTCCTGGCTTTTGAACGCAATGCACAGGAAGAGATCTTCCAGAAGATCCCGAAGTTTGAGCGGTTTTTCCGCCTCCTGCTGCAGAATGCGTTTATCGCTTTTCAGGACCGGATCCTCGCCGGCTTATCAGAAACGGCAGAAGAACGGTATATCAAGTTCAGGGATAAGTACCCGTCCATGGACATGCGCATCCCGCAAAACCAGATCGCTTCTTATCTGGGTATTACGCCCGAATCGCTCAGCCGGATCCGCCGGCATATGGCGAATAAAAAATAATACGGTCTCCGGGAATCCCCTTTCTTTGCAGTACAATTTATCCTTCAAGCATATGAAAAAATTACCAGTACTCCCCCTGTTGTTGCTGATCACCTTACTCACTGCCTGCGGCAAAGAGAAAAAAGTGCTCATCATGGCCAGCGGAAAACTCATGGTGGATGATATGACCATTACTGTTGATCCCGGCACTACCCACAATGAAAAGGAACTGATTGTAAAAGGGGATAAGATCACCCTGAAAAACGGAACCACGGTTGCAGACATTCCTGTAACAGAGTCCGGCCTCTATGTATTAAACCTGAAAATGGATACCCTGGTCGGCAGCTACCAGCGTGTAGGAACTGAAAATACCACCAAGCGGCTGACTCAGGAAGACCTGCAGAAAAAGATCGACAGCCTGGAACAACTCACTGCCGGCACAAACGTAAGTGCCGCTGCCCGAAATTTCAATATTGCACCCGGACGCATTGCCCGTATTACCGAAAATACCGCAGCCACGGTGATCGGACCCTATCTCAAAATGCCTTCCAGCTTTGAAGGGGGAAAAGAATACGAGATCTATAAATTCTCTACCAATAAAGAAATCCGCGAAACCATCGACAAACTCCGGAAATTCCAATAATAATGTGCAAATGTGAAGATGTGGAGATGTGAAAATGAAAATCAATCACATCTCCACATCTTCACATCTCCACATTTGTATTCACGGCACAGGGTCGTATCCGCTTCCCCCCCAGGGGTGACAACGGCTGATCCGTTTCATGCCCAGCCAGATGCCTTTAAGCGGGCCATACTTTTTAATAGCTTCAAGCGTATAGTGTGAACAGGTGGGTGTATACCTGCACTTGGGCCCGATCATGGGAGAGATGACCCATTGGTAGATCTTTATCAGCAAGATAAAGGGCAGGCTAAGAATGTGCAGTACGGTTTTCATTGTTGTTTTTTTGCAAACGGTTCAGGACCTGTCCGGTTTTTTCCATCAGCAAGGGCAGCTCAGGCAGCTCCTTTCCGGTATATAACAGGAACAATATAAGGGCTTGTTGCTGTTGCTCCAGGGTTTCCTGTAAACTGCTTTTCTGCAACCGGTACGCTTCCCGCAGCAGTCTTTTGATCCGGTTCCGCTCTACTGCTTTTTTGAAATGCCGTTTGCTCACTCCGAAACCAGCTTGCAGTACAGGTTCGCCGGCTGCCGTCGGCTGAAACCGGAAGAACACTTTCAGCGGCCCGTTATTCCACGACTTCCCCTCCCGGAAAAGCAGTTCCAGTTGCTTGCGGCTTTTCAGCCGTTCACGCGCCCCTAATGTAAATGCACTTGCCATCAAAAAAATAGCCCCGGAAATCCGGGGCTATAAAGTTATTTATTCGCGTAATGTCCGCGGCAGCTTATTTTGCTCCTTTCTCGTCAGAAACAGTCAGTTTCTTACGGCCTTTCTTGCGACGGCTGGCCAGCACAGCGCGGCCATTCGAGGTTTGCATACGCTTACGGAAACCGTGAACGGTTTTACGACGACGCTTATGTGGTTGAAATGTACGTTTCATAATAATTCTTTTTCGCTTGTTTTTTGATCCGGCCCGGGAGAAGCGGGCCTGTTTTTCAATCCACCCAACAGGTCACCACACCCATTGATTTGTGAAAGGACGGCAAAGGTAAAGGAACCGGAGCAAAAAACCCACTCTTTTCAGAGAAAATCTAAACCCAGCCTCATTTTCAATACATTAGGAGGGCAGGTCAACATGACGGGCAGAAATACCTTCCCCGTAAAACAGGGTGGCATGCCGGTCAAAATCGGCTGGGTCGTCGGTAGTGTAAAATACACGTTCGCCCGATTTTCCCAGACGCTGCTCCAGCTCGGGATGGCGGTGCAGGTAGTCGGTCAGACTATGGGCCACCACCTCACCCTGGGAAAGCAGTTGTACACCGGCAGGCAGGGCTTTCCGGATCTGGTCTTCAATAAGCGGGTAATGGGTGCAGGCCAGTAAAACCGTATCGATCTGTGGATCCTGTTCCATCAGGGCATTTGTATATTTCCGGATGAAATAGTCCGCCCCGGGTGTCTGGTGTTCATTATTCTCGATCAGGGGTACCCAAACCGGACAGGCCTGCTGGTACACCCGTAAGCCCGGAAAAAACTTTTCTGCTTCTATTACATAAGAACCCGAACTCACCGTACCACTGGTTGCTAAAACGCCAACTGCACCTGAACGGGATTGCGCCCCGATCATTTCCGTGGTGGGACGGATCACACCCAATACACGCCGCGACGGATCCAGTTGGGGCAGGTCCTGCTGCTGAATGGTGCGCAGGGCTTTTGCGGAAGCAGTATTACAGGCCAGGATCACCAGCGGACATTGCTGGCTGAAAAACCATTTTACGCATTGCAGGGTATAGCGGTATACCGTTTCAAAGGAACGGTTGCCGTAAGGGGCGCGGGCATTATCTCCCAGATAGAGGTAGTCGTATTGGGGTAATTGCCGTACCAGCTCTTTCATCACGGTCAGCCCGCCGTAACCCGAATCAAAAATGCCAATGGGAGATTGCATGATACTAAGTTATACGATTTATGTAATACACCCTACGCAAAGCAGTTCCCAAAAACAAAGAGCCGCCATAGCAATGGCGGCTCTTTGTTCTATCTGTTATCAGTACTATTAATTCTTCTTCTCAGGGGCTTTGGTAGCCGGAGGAGCAGTTTGTGCAGGAGCGGCATTGCCACCGGCATTGGGAAGTTTAATGCCCAGTTTCTTGGCTACCAGGGGCAGCAGGTCATCGCCACTGGGGGCAACGATCAGCACATCTTTTTCAAATACATAGGTATAGCCATTCTCCTTGGCAGTAGCCTGTACGGCATCATTGGCTTTTTTCTGGATCGGGGTGATCAGCTCCTGCTGTTTAGCTTGCAGCTGCTCATTGATGCGCTGCTCTTCACCAGCCAGTTCCTGATAGGTTTTCTGGAGCTCCTGACGTTTTACGGTTTTAACGGCTTCGCTGTAGTTGGCGGAGTCTTTGTTGAATTTGTCGATGTCGGCATTCAGCTTGGCTTCCTTATCCTGGGCATTCTGGATCAGGGCTGCACGCAGCTGTTGCAGGCTGGAATCAGCTTTCTTGGTTTCGGGCATTACGCTCAGCAGGTCCTGTGAGCTGATATAGCCGATTTTGATTTGTGCCTCGGCCAGTGTAGCAACGGATAAAAATCCAGCGAGGAACAGTGCTACAGTAAAAAACTTTTTCATGCGGTTCAATTTTGTTTTGCAGTTTGTGCCTGGCCGTATGTTTTAGGTTACGGCTATGCTTTCTATTTAAGTTGAAAAAAAGAACGAATCCGTTGTTTACGGTGCCCGCTTTGGGCTTTTTTTAACAGGATCAGGTTGCCCTTATTTCACACCCAGTTCTCTCAGCACATCCTCACTGCGGTCCAGTTTGGGGTCGGCAAAGATAACAGTAATTCCTTCACTTTTATCTAAAATAAAGTCGTAGCCCCGGGCCACGGCGATCTTCTGGATGGCATTGTACACTTTGTCCTGGACGGGCTTAACCAGTTCCTGCCGCTTTTTGAACAGATCTCCCTCAAAACCAAAGCGTTTGCGCTGCAGGTCGCGCACTTCTTTCTCCCGGATAAACAGCTCGTCCTCCCGCTTTTTCTTTAGTTCTTCGCTCAGCATCACCTGCTCGGCTTCAAAATCACGGTACATTTTTTCCAGCACTGCCTGCTTGTTGTCGATCTCTTTCTGCCACTGCAGGCTGAACTGGTCCAGCTTTACCTGTGCATCCTTATACTCAGGCATCTTATCGAGAATGTATTTGGAATCCACAATGGCGTAGCGCTGTGCCTGCACACCAGTGGCGGCGATCAGGAAAAAGGCGGCAATCCAGATGAGCTTTTTCATACAAATGGTTTTGATGATAAACGTCAGATTATTATGGCCATTATGCCCTGATCCGGATTATTCCGGCTCAAAGCCCAGCATAAAGGTAAAGCGTCCGGCATCCTTAAAGCTACCCCCGGGTTTCAGGCGGTCGAAGCCCACCCCGTAGTCAAAGCCCAGCAGGCCGAACATGGGGAGGAAAAAGCGCATGCCCACACCCGCACTTCTGCGCAGGCGGAAAGGATTGTAGCTCTTGTAATCGTACCAGCCATTTGCCGCTTCAAACCAGGCCATGCCGTAAATGGTACTGCTGGGGTTGGTGGTGAAAGGGAAACGGAGTTCCAGACTGTATTTGTTGAATATGGTAAAGAACTGGGCAGCCTGCTGCTTGTCGGGGTTAACACCGGGATCGGAATTATCGTACACCGGATAACCGCGGTGTGCAATGATATCATAGCCGAGGATAAAGTTACCATTGGCCAGACCGGCATCACCCACCTGGAAGCGCTCAAAGGGAGAGTAGTCCAGCTTCTTGTTGTAACGGCCCATAAAGCCGTATTTGGCGGCCGCACGGATCACGAACTGCTTGCTCTTGTCGGCACCAAAACCACGGCCGATCGGAATAAACCATTCGGCATTCATACGGTACTTGTGGAATTCCGGCCTGCGGTAACCGTCTTCCTTGGTTACAGTGTTCGTAAAGGCCGAATAAGGCGGTGTGAACTGTGCACTCAGCAGGAAGTTCGAACCACTGGTCGGGAAGATCGGGTTGGGACCTGCCGAGTTCCGCGACAAAGCCACTTTGAAATTCACGTTATGGGAAGTACCATCGCTGATATTGGCGAAGATGTATGGATATTTTTTAAGCTTGTACTGGGTATAGCTCAGTGAATACACGAGGGTAAAGAAGTCATCCGGCCATTTCAGCTGCTTACCGAGTGAAATGGATACCCCGAAGTTCTTGAGCGAACTGGAATCACTGAAAATATAGCGGTTGCGGCTGTAATCATAACCACTCTGGCGGAATACGCTCTTGTAAAGGGCAACAGTCAGCGAATTCCGCTTCTTGCCTCCCAGCCAGGGTTCTGTAAAGGAGAAGTTGTACGTCTGGAAGGCCTTTCCGCTGGATTGTACGCGGAGGCTCAGTTTCTGTCCGTCACCAGTAGGCAGCGGATCCCAGGATTTCTTATTGAAGATATTCCGTATCGAGAAGTTATTGAACGATACCCCCACAGTACCGGTCAGGCCGATACCGCCACCCCAGCCGGCACTCAGCTCCAGCTGGTCGCTCGACTTTTCTTCAAGGGTATATTCGATGTCTACTGTACCGTCTTCCGGATTGGGAACCGGGTTGATCCCGATTTTTTCCTGGTTGAAATAGCCCAATTGCGACAATTCCCGCTGTGTACGGATCAGGTCGGTACGGCTGAATTTCTCACCGGGCAGGGTACGGATCTCCCGGCGGATCACATACTCCTTGGTTTTTTCGTTTCCGGCAATGCGGATATTCTTGATCGTGGCCTGCGGACCTTCCACGATGCGGATCTCGAAATCGATCGTATCGTTATACACTTTTGTCTCCACAGGGTCTACACGGAAGAACAGGTAACCATCGTCCATATAAAGGCCGCTGATATCACCGCCTTCGGCAGAAAGCTGCTTACCGAGTTTCTTGTTGAGGGTTTCGATATTGTAGATCTCTCCCTTGGTGATCCCGAGCAGTACATTCAGGATGGAATCGGAATATTTGGTGTTCCCCTTCCAGCTGATATTGCCGAAATAGTAGATCCGGCCCTCGTCCACCTTGATGTCGACTTTAAGGTTGCCTTTCTTATTGTAATACTGGGTATCACTCACAATTACCGCATCCCGGTAGCCCAGCGAATTGTAGAATTCAACAATTTTCTCCTTGTCTTCGTCGTATTTCTTATTGTTGAATTTCGCTGAACTGAAGAGCTTGAAACGGAAATAAGGGTCCAGCAGTTCCTTGGTACGGGTTACAGAAAGGAAGCCGGCATCATGCAGGTATTCTTTTACCGAATAAGGGGTGTCAACGCCATACGGACTGGCGCCATCGGAAGGATACAGGGTGAGTTTGGACATTTCCTTGGTGCCCTTCAGCTGTTTCTTGACGCGGATATCGCTTACGTTTTCATTACCGTAGATACCGATACCCGAGATCCGTACTTTATTGCCGCGCTCCACATTGAAATTCAGGATCACAGAATTGGGAAGGGCCGGGTCGGGCACTTCTTCCACTTTTACCGTGGCACTCTGAAAACCTTTTTCCGTATAATATTTCTGGATCGCCTGGATCGCGGAGAGCTTCACGTTTTCGGTTACCACCCGGCCAACAACCAGTCCGGTCTTTCCACGCAATTCTTCATCATCCGATTTGCGTACCCCTTTCAGGAAGTATTTGGACAAGGCCGGTCGCTCAAATACCACGATCTCCAGATAAAGCTTCTCCCCTTCCAGTTTTGAAAAATAGATCTGGATATTGGAGAACAGCCGCTGGTTCCATAAAGCGGTGATAGCCTTACTGATATTATCCCCTCCGGGAAGGGTGATCTTGTCGCCTACATTCAGGCCGGAAATAGATACCAGCAATTGCTCATCATAGCGTTTGGTGCCGGTGACTTTAATTCCGCCAATGGTATATTCTTTGGGAACCCTGGAATTGAGGATGTTCAGCAGTTCAGGATCGATAGAATCCGGAAGGGTATCCGTTTTTTTATCCTGCGCTACGGCTTGCCCCGCGAAGCACAACACAAAAACCAGAAAAAAACTGAAACGGGTAAACGTACGCTGCATGCCGTGTGGTTGTTTAAGCTGGGGCAAATTAATGGGATTTATTAAAATGGTTTGTTAAATAGTCTTCGTTATCGCATTGATTCTTAATCCAGACGGACTTTTTTGCCACCCGCCTGATCCGGTGCCTGAAGATCAGGCCGATACAGAACCGTTGGGGGTCTGTACCTGAGAACTGGTTTTACCGAAACGGCGTTCCCTGCCCTGGTAATCCAGCAATGCCTCATAGAGGTTTTCTTTTCGGAAATCGGGCCAGCGTACCTGCGTAAAATACAGTTCTGCATAAGCCAGCTGGTACAACAGGAAATTGCTGATCCGGTATTCACCGCTGGTGCGGATCATCAGTTCCGGATCCGGAAAAGCACTGGTACTCAGGTAAGCCTGCAGGGTATCCTGGGTGATCTGTTGGGGATCAATTTTACCGGCTTTCACATCCGCTGCAATTTCTTTCACCGCATGCACCAGTTCCCAGCGGCTGCTGTAACTGAGTGCCATCACCAGATTGAGTCCGGTGTTGTTTGCCGTAATATCCTCCGATTCTTTCAGGGCTGCCTTGGCATAATCGGGCAACATGCTCCGGTCGCCGATCACATGCAGCTTGATATTGTTCCGGTTGAGCGTCTCTGTTTCCTTACGGATCGTTTCCACCAACAACTCCATCAGCCCCGTTACTTCATACTGTGGCCGGTCCCAGTTTTCTGTACTGAAAGCATACAGGGTCAGGTACCCAATGCCCAGTTCGGCACAACCTTCTACAATATCCCGTACACTTTCCACGCCGTGAAAGTGACCATATAAACGGTCCTGGCCCTTTTCCTGGGCCCAGCGCCCATTCCCATCCATGATGATGGCAATATGGCGGGGAAGCCGCTTCAGATCAATCTGTTCTTTCAGGCTGCTCATGCCGGTTTTTTAAGGGCACAAAGGTAATAAAAAGGAAGGAGCCGGAAATCGGATAATTAGTCGTTGATAATCAATCATTTAATGCCTTTTTATAGTAATCGGTGGAAATTCCCGCACGGGTATGTGGTTTTACTGTTCCGGAAGCCACAAAAAACTGCCCGCTCCGGCTAAAGCAACCGCCTACTCCCTTTTATATGCTGCATACAAGTAAGAAAACCACAATGGATTTGTGGCATTAAACACTTTCCCTGCCCTGGGGGCAAAAATAGCTTTGTGCTTTCAGTACTACTTACTCACCCATTAAATCCATTTGTTTTATGACACCTGCTATCTGGATCAAAAAACTACGGCAGAACAAAGACTACAAACAGGTCACTGTAGCCGAACGCATGGGCATTTCGCAACAAGCCTATTCCAAACTTGAAAATTCAACCTGGGTTACCAAGGGGAGGCTGCCTGTGATCCTCGAGGCGCTCGACAGTACTCCGGAGGAACTGGAACAGCTGGCGAAACTGCTGAACTGGAAAGGAGACCGCAAACCTTATGTGTTTGCAGAGCCCACCCTGTCGTACAAATACAAAAGCTGACGCTGCTGCGTCAGCTTTTGAACAAGAGACTTGTATTTCGTTTATTTCGCTGAAGGACAGCGATAAGAAGTCAGGTTGAAGGAAAAGGTCAGTTCAGCAATGATGAACTGATCTTTTTGCTTTTCAATACCCCGCTGGCGGCCTTCAATCCCGATCAGGTCACCGGTTTCATAGCTGCGGTCCTGCAGGCGCTGTGCAATGGAAGGGCTGCCATCGGGCAGGGGCGGAAATTTGTCGGCACCCACATAGGTTTTGCTGACATCATCCAGGTAATCCGTATTGGTAAAGCGGTGGGCGATTTCCAGTCCCACATTCATGCGGTCATTCAATGCATACTTCACACCTACCCCAAAAGGGAAGGAAAATGCCATCGTATTATAGGGCTTACGGTCAGGATAAGCCGCAGTGCCCTGTCCTTCTGTACCCAGTGGGCGCAGGAAATATTTCTGTCCGCCGAGATAGGCATAAGGATCATAGCTGAAGATTCCGGCACCAAAGCAGATATAAGGAGTGAAACTGTTCTCCGGATCGCCGGGAACAAACTTGAAGAAATTGAAATCCCCCATCAGGGCCAGTTCAAAAATATTGCTGTTGAAGCTCAGGTTGCGGCGGAGCTGGTAGTCATTCTGCTTGTTGTAGATATCGGAGTAGCCCAATTGCGCAAAATGTGCGGCAACCCGCAGACCGATATAGTTTCCAAACTGTTTGCGGAAAAACGCCCCGACAGCCAGTTTAGGCCGGTTGAGGTGGGCCCGGGTATTCAGGTCGCCAAAATAGTGGGCAGCCCCCAGGGTAAAGCCGATTTCGCCTTCCTGACGCACTGCTTCCCATTGAGCCTCAGCCTTTTGAAAAGAACCCGCGAGTACCGCGGCAAATAAGATAAGCAACAGTTTCTTCATAGCACCAAGTTACAGATTTGAGGAACGCCAATTGCCGGATTTTGTTTTAACGGCAACGTTAATTCCGGGTATCCAGGCCCCAGGATAATTTGTTCCGAAGGGTCTGTAAAAAATTATTTTCATTCAGGCGTACCAGGCTGAGCGTGAAGTCTTCCTTACGTACGGCCAGTTGTGTTTTTTTGTCTACCAGTTCCCGGCGCGAATCAAGGGCACAGATAAAATGATCGGTCCGTCCTTCCACTTCAAAAGAGATGATATTGGTATCAGGTACTACGATCGGACGCACATTGAGGTTGTGTGGCGCCACCGGAGTGATCACAAAACTGGCGGAGTCCGGGAATACGACCGGACCGCTGCAGCTCAGGGAATAGCCTGTAGAGCCGGTTGGCGTGGAAACGATCAGTCCATCCGCCCAATAGGTATTCAGGAACTCCCCGTTCAGGTAAGTATGGATCTTGATCATGGGGGAGGTATCGGTTTTGTGGATGGCAAATTCGTTAAGCCCGTAAGGCACTTCGCCAAAAAGGGGTTTATTGCCATCGAGATGGATCAGGGACCGTTTTTCAATGATCATGGTCCGGTCGGCGAGCGACTGCACCGCGCTTTTCAATTCTTCCCTGCCGATATTGGCCAGAAAACCCAAGCGGCCAAAGTTGACACCCAGTACAGGTATATTCTTGTCGCGAACCAAAGTAACTGTATCCAGCAGGGTACCATCTCCGCCGAGGCTGATCAGAAAATCGATGGAATCATCCAGGTCTTCAGAAACAGTAAAGAATGAGGTATTGTCCGGAAGGGCAACACTGTTTTTCAATTGATCCAGAAAGGGTTGATACAATACCGGTGCAATACCTGCTTTAGACAGTTCCTCCATCAGGGTACTGACATGTATCCGGTGATCCTCTTCAATAACGCGGCTGTATATCGCAATTTTCATGAACGCTGGTTAATGCGACCGGTTTAGAAATCGGTCTTAATGTGTAAAAATAACCCGTTTTCGCCTAACTGGTTGAATCCATAGTCGACCCGCAATACAAAATCGTAAAAGGTCACCATATCCAGGCCAATACCCGCTGTATATAAAGTGCGGTTGGTCAGCGAGTTTTCGGGATTGGCCGGATTATGGGCATAGCCCAGGTCGCCAAACAGGCGGGCATAAAAGCGGAAGGGGATCATGGCATGGCCGCGCGACTTCAGGCCGGTATACCAGTTGAACTTGAGCACCTGGTAACGGAGTGATTGGCGGAGCAGGATGCCCCCAACCCCATCCACCACATAATTTTCAAGGCCACGCAGGTACATATCGTTATAGCCAAAAAGACGCTGGTTTACATAAGGCTGTTTGAAAGGGACCCGGAGTACACCGATGGATTGTAGCGCATACCAGGTTTTGGGAGCCAGCTTCCAGCTTTGCTGGTATTTCCCGCCCAGTTGCCAGAGGTTCATGTCTTTATTGATCCCCTTTTTCAGGAAACTGATCTCACTCATCCAGCCTGTAAGCGGGAAGGGGATATAATCGACTTTATAGTAATTCTGCTTGTACTGGAATTCGGGATAGGAGACCCGCTTCAGGCCATTGCCGAAATAATCGGGATTCACTTTCAGGAGTCGGTCTTCCACTTCTTCCTGAATCCAGCCCAGACGGAAGGAGTTGAAGGTGCGCAGGCCCGGGCGGTAGAGGTATTCCACATAGGCGTTGTACCGGCGGAGCCCGCCAAGCGTATCCGAAAAAGCCTGTTCATTGCCGATCGTCCTGAAATTGATCTCACGGGTATAGGCATACGTAAAATTCAGTTTGTAGCCATGCTTCAGGGAACGGTCGGCATAAGGCTGTTCATACTGGAACTGCATCTGTTTAGTATAACCAGTGATCAGCCAGACCTTGAGTTTGTCGTTACGGCCTGTGAAATTGTTGTAATTGAACTTAAACCCGTAATTCACCCGTTCAAAGGAAAGGTCCTGCTTGAACCATTCGGCCAGGTTACGGTCTACCGGTTTGAAATAAGGTAAAGGGAAGATATACCAGCGCTCGCGCACATCGATCTGCACGTCAACTGTATATCCCCGGAATGCTTTCAATGAAACCACCACATCGTTAAAAAGGGTGGTATTCATCAGCTGCTGCCGGGCGATTTCAAATCCTTTGACCAGTTCGGGAAGATTAACCGTGTCTCCACGGTGAAAAGGCAGCTCCCGCTCAATGATATAGGGCTTTGTTTTCTTATTGCCGGTTACAATGATTTCGCCAATGGCAAAAGGAGCTGTTGCGGAACGGCTGCGCGTGATACTGTCGTTGGCCAGATAAGACGCAACCCGTGCGGGATAAGTACCGGTAAACAGGGGTTGCGCAACTGCACCGGTTGCCATACCCAGCAGTAATGTAGAGAGCAGCACCCGATATGTAAAATTCATCCCCATGCCAATATAGCCGCAGCAACCGGTAAGATATAAAAAAACGGGATCAGATGTTCAGGTAGTTCATGAGATGGTCGTAATTGCTGCGCAGCTCATTTTCATACAGTTCCTCCCCGAAATAATACTTCACCTGGTATTCGTATCGCTGGAAGGTGGAGAGTATATCGGAGATTTCGAATTTGTTGATTTTTATGGTCACCAGCAGGGTCTCCGCGTGCGCGTCCCACCAGGTATTGAGTTGTGTGATCTGGGCATCGTTGGTTTCCACCAGCTTGCAGATCTCTGAGAAGGAGAAACTGCGCTGTTCCATTTCCAGTACGATCACCGCTCCGGGATCTGCGGCTCCGGTAAGTTTACCCAGGGCCAGGAGGAGGTCGGTGGCAGCGATCACGCCGGCGTATTCACCTTCTTTCTCGACAACCGGGATGACGGTGAGGCGGTAGGCATTCACCTGTTGTACCGCTTCGAAACAATGGGCTCCGGCCTGTACGGAAATACGGGAGAAACGGTTCTGTAACTGTTCGAGCAGATCGGATTCATCCTGATTCAGGAGATCGTCTTCAAACACCAGTCCGAGGTATTTGTCTTCCCCTACAACAGCGAGATGCGAAAGATGGAATTCTTCCATCAGGGAAAGGGCGTGCCCGGCCGTATCCTTCAACTGAAGGCTGGGAATATTGGTGGATATGATCTCTCTGTTTAACACGGTATCGGGCGGTTTCGGTTTAAAACAATACGGGCTTATTCCAGGCCATCCCGTCAAACTGAAACGCCGGAATGCCTGATTTATTTAGTCAGACGCTAAATATCAGGCAACCGCTGCCGGCTGGCTCAGTTTTGTGAGAAATTTATGAAGGATCTGGTTGAATTCATCCGGCACTTCCATCATGGGGGCGTGACCGCATTTGTCGATGAAATGCAGTTCGCTGTTGGGAATCAACTTATGGAATTCCCTTCCTACAAATGGAGGAGTGATGGTGTCGTTATTACCCCAGATCAGCAGTGTGGGCTGTTTGATCTGGTTGAGTTCATCACCCAGGTTATTGCGGATCGCACTCTTGGCCAGGGCAATGATCTTGATGGCCTTGATACGCGAGTTCACGATTTCGTATACTTCATCCACCAGTTCCTTGGTGGCTGTTTTCGGATCATAGAACGTGATCTCGGTCTTTTTGCGGATATACTCATAATCACCGCGCTTGGGATAGGAGTCTCCCATGCCATTCTCGAAAAGCCCGGAGCTGCCCGTAAGGATCAGCGACTTGATACGTTCCGGATGCTTGAGCACATGCACCAGGGCAACATGCCCTCCGAGCGAATTACCCAGCAGGTGTACATGCTGGTAATTCCGGTGTTCAATGAATTTATGGACAAATTTCTGTAATCCGCCAACGGAGGTATGCAGCAGGTCGAGGTCAAACAGGGGAAGTATCGGCACCACCACTTTGTAATGGTTCCTGAAATATCCGATCAGGCCCTCGAAATTGCTCAGGGCCCCGAACAAGCCATGCAGCAGGATCAGGGGTTCACCCTCTCCCACTTCGATATACTTGAATTTTTCGTCTTGTTTGATCTCGTAATCCATCTTCAAAATCTTATCGCGTTCAATTGTCTGCTAAAATAACCCTTTTGCGGCAATTATACCATATAACTGCTTCAATGCGTGATTTTTTGAGAAAGATTTCCAAAAAAAGTTTCCAGCTCTGCAAAGAGGTCTTTGAAGGCAGGGATCAGTTTTCCGAATCCATTGATCACAACAGGCCCCCAGGGTTCGATATACGCATAGGTCAGGGACGATTGTATGGATTTATCTTCCAGCAGATGTAACTGAACGGCAAAGAAAAGCAGTACGCTGTAAATGATGGTGTAGAGGATCATATAAAGCAGCACACCTCCGATCTTGTTGACCCAACCTAACAGGGCTATTTCCACAGTGGTTTCAATCAGGTTGGCCAGCAAGCGTACCAGCACCACCACTATTACAAACACAAGGATAAAGGAGAGCACCGGCAGCCATTTTCCGGAAACACTGACCTCGTCTTTCAGCCAGTTTGCCGCAACAGCGCTGAGTTTAAGGGCAGCAGCGAGTCCCAGCACAAAAGCCAGCAGTGAAAAGACCGCAACGATCAGCCCCCGGCTCAGTCCCTTGAACAAAGCCAGCACCAGCAACACCAGAAAGATAAGGTCGATGATCATGGTTATCGGGCAGCTAAAAGTTCCTTGACCAGGGTACTGATGGCTTTGCCATCGGCCTTGCCTGCCAGTTGTTTGGTGGCCACACCCATCACTTTGCCCATATCAGCCGGTCCGGCAGCACCTGTACTGGCAATGATCGCCTGTATGGCGGCCTCGAGCTCGGCTGCACTCATGGCAGCGGGGAGGAATTTCTCAATCACTGCAATCTCTTCCGCCTCTTTGGCTGCCAGGTCAGTGCGCTGTTGCTGGGTAAAGATCTCCAGCGAATCCTTCCGTTGTTTGACCAGTTTCTGCAGGAGCTTGATCTCTTCGGCTTCTCCGATCTCTCCTCCCGCCCCTTCTGCTGTTTTTGCAAGAATGATGGCGGCCTTAATGGCACGGAGGCTGCGTACGGTTTTTTCGTCTTTGGCGAGCATGGCCGTTTTCAGTTCGGCCATGATTTGCTGTTCAAGGCTCATATCAGGTGATTTTACGTTTAATGATGATGGTCATGCGGCTTGGCTCCGCCCGGATTGTCTTTCAGCTGCAATTGCTGGAATTTCTGGTAGAATGCCGCAGCGAATTTTTTCAGATCCTGTACCAGTTCCTGCTGGTGTGTGGCCCGGTCGAAAGAATCGGCCATGGTCATAAAGGTCTGAAAATAGAAATCAGCCATTTCATCCACCCGCATTTCCTTGGTCCACAGGTCCATACGAAGGGCCGCTTTATCGGCGCCATCCCAAAAAGAGAGCATCAGGGCCTTGGCATGCCGGTCGTTATCCGCAGTACTGTCGGTAGCCTTCCAGATGATCTGTTCGGGAACCCGGTTCGGGTCGAGTGTCACGTCAATTGTTATAGTAGATTGATGCATAATTAGTTGGAAAAATTTTTTGCTTGAATTGACCTCAAAAATACGAAGCCCCCGGGGTTTTCAGGTATTTATAAATCGGATGCCGCAATCGTTCGTTTATTTAACAGGTTGCCTAACAGGTGTTTAACTCCAGAATAGCGGAAAAGATGTACACAAAGGTGAAGGAAACTGCGGAAAATACGGGGTTGGGAAATGGAGTACTAATACTTTGGAATAGGTTTTGCCGTTAGGTAGCTTTGTATAAGAATCCGATTCCTGAGTAAAACTCGTATCTATGAAAGAACTGTACACAACAGTGCCTAAATGGGCATTTCTCTTTCTTTTCGTCTACTTACCTACCCATAGTTCAGCGCAATGTCTTTGTTCCGACGGCAGTGCTCCCCAGCAATTAGGTTTCAGCCAAACCCGTAAAATCACCCCCCTGGATGATTCCACGGATTTCTTCATTCCCCAGTTTGATCCGTCTATCGGACAACTTGGTTGTGTGGAACTCTATACCCGGCTGACAAATATTGTGCGCATGCGCCTGGAGAACGATGAAACCTTCCCCCTGAATTACCGGGTGACCTATCAGAAAGACATGCGCCTGCAGGGTCCGGGCCTGACACCCGACCTGACCAACAGTTTTTCGAAGAACTATGGTCCGTATGCACTTGCCGAATCTGATGGCAACCCCTTCAGTGGACCCGATTATGTATTCATCGGCCCTGACACGGTAATGAAAAACAAATACGTTGGCCGGAACATTACCTCCAACGTAGTGCCTTTCCTGGGTAACGGTATTCTTACCTACAACTACAAGGCTTCTGGTAAAACAACCGTGACCGGTGGTGTGAACTACATTTTCTCTGTTAACTCGATCGACAGTGTAACTGTTGGTGTGAATTATAATTACTGCACCAACGGGCTGCTGGCTGTTGGCATGCGCGATTTCAATGCCGTGCGCAAAGCCCGTCAGGATGTGTTGCTGAGCTGGACCACACAAAATGAGCTCTCTTCTAACCGCTACGAACTGGAGTTCAGTACTAATGGTACCGATTTCAGGTCTATCGGCGAACTGAAGGCACAAACCGCTGCCGGCAGCAAGTCATCCACCTACCAGTTCCCGTATCATTTTACCCAGGAAAAAGGAACCGTGTTCTTCCGGGTGAAAATGGTGTCGGTAACCGGCAGTGCCACTTATACGGCTATCCGCTCCTTATCAGCTGATGCAGCCATGGGCACCGGTCTGGGCGTGTATCCCAATCCGGCCAAACAGAAAGTGATGCTGCAGTTTGATAACCCCCTGCAGGGCGCTTACGAAATCACGCTGGTGAGCATGAACGGACAAACCCTGCTGAGCCGGAACATCAACTTCACCCACAGCACACAGCAGTTTGAAGTGGATCTGGGTGAAAAAACACCCGCAGGTGTGTATTATATCCGCGCCCGCGAAGTGAATACCAACCGTTCTTTTGTATCGAAAGTGATGGTATCTAACCAATAACCAAGTGTATTAAACATAGCCGAAAAGACCTTCCCGCTACCCGGGAGGGTCTTTTGGCATACTGCCGGTACTTTTCACTACATTTGTACTGTAACTTAACTGAATGGAATATAATACTACCCGGAATTACCTGATCATGCGTGAATATGGCCGACATATTCAGCGTATGGTGGAATTCCTGATGAGCATAGAAGATAAAGAAACCCGCCAGCGGAATGCCTATGCGGTGATCGAGCTGATGGGCTTTCTGAACCCCCACCTGAAAAACGTGGAGGATTTCCGGCACAAACTCTGGGATCACCTCTTCCTGATCTCTGATTTCAAACTGGATGTGGAATCCCCCTATCCGATCCCCACCCGGGAAACCCTGAAAGCTCGTCCACAGCCGCTTCGCTATCCGAAGCGCCACCCGCGGTTTTCACACCTGGGTAAGAATATGGAACTGGTGATGCAGAAAGCGCTGAAAGAAGAAAATCCGGAAAAACGCCAGGGTTTTGCCAATGCCATCGCCTATTACATGAAACTGGCCTACAGCAACTGGCACAAGGAAAATGTACACGATGATGCCATCCAGAGCGAGCTGACCAATATCACTGAAGGCCAGCTGACTTTTACCAATACGCCTTTCGTACGTAATGTACGGCCGAGCGAGATCCGCGAACGGGATAACCGCAGTGGTGGGGGTTATGGTAATGAATACCGGAATAAACGCAATTCCAAATACGGCCACCAGCAACGCGGTGGCGGTGGTGGGGGTAACCGTAATGACCGCAACGACCGCAACGACAGGAATGGTGGCAGTGGCGGAAAATTCAAGAAAAAACGCTACTAGGAAATTCATTTGAATAAAAGCCCCGCAGGTATGCGGGGCTTCTTTATTTTTACGGCACCAAACAAGTTCCATGCATTCATTTGAAGTTACCGGAGGTGTAAAACTCAAGGGCGAGATCATCCCCCAGGGTGCTAAAAACGAAGCCCTCCAGATCATCAGTGCCGTGTTACTCACTCCGGAAAAAGTGGAGATCTCCAATATCCCCGACATCCTTGATGTGAACCTGCTCATCGAGCTGCTCGGGGAAATGAATGTCAAAATCGACCGCAAAAGCCGGGACACAGCAGTATTCCAGGCCGATGACGTGGATATTGATTACCTGCACAGTGAAAAATTCCGGAAGAAAAGCGGCAGGCTCCGCGGCTCCGTGATGCTGGCCGGCCCTTTGCTCTCCCGTTTCCGGAAAGCCTTTATTCCCAAACCCGGTGGCGACAAGATCGGCCGTCGCCGGCTGGATACCCATATTATCGGATTTGAAAAACTGGGAGCCGCTTTCAACTACCACCCCGAAGACGGTTTCTTTCATTTGGAAGCGCCCGACCTGAAAGGCTGTTCCTTACTGCTCGACGAACCTTCTGTTACCGGTACCGCTAATATCATCATGGCAGCGGTAATGGCCAAGGGCACCACCCGGCTCTATAACGCCGCTTGCGAACCCTATATCCAGCAACTCTGCAGTATGCTTAACCGGATGGGTGCAAAGATCCAGGGCATAGGCAGCAACCTGCTCATCATTGATGGCGTGAGCTACCTGGGTGGTACCAGCCACCGTATGCTGCCGGATATGATCGAGATCGGTTCCTTTATTGGCATGGCGGCCATGACGCAGGGCGATATCCGCATCAAAAATGCCGGCGTGGACCATCTGGGCATTATTCCCGAAAAATTCCGGCAACTAGGCATTCAACTGAATATTGAAGGGGATGATATCCATATCCCGGAGCAGGATATTTATGAGATCCAGCGTTATCTCGACGGCGGGGTACTCACCATTTACGACCATCCCTGGCCAGGATTTACACCCGACCTCCTCAGCATCGTGCTGGTAACCGCCATTCAGGCGCGAGGCAGTGTACTGATCCACCAGAAAATGTTTGAAAGCCGCCTGTTCTTCGTCGATAAGCTCATTGATATGGGCGCACAGATCATATTATGTGATCCCCACCGTGCCGTAGTGATCGGCCTGGAACGGGAACAACAACTCAGGGGCATCACCATGAGCAGTCCCGATATCCGCGCCGGCGTATCCCTGCTGATCGCAGCACTCAGTGCCGAAGGCAAAAGTATCATCCAGAATATAGAACAGATCGACCGCGGTTACCAGAATATCGATGAGCGGTTACGGAATGTTGGCGCAAAGATCAAACGGATCGAAGGCTGAGCAACGTTTCATCAGTTAGCTGAAACTTCTTTTCTTTGCGCATGGATCCCCGGAAAAAAATCATCATTCTGACCGCTCCCTCCGGAGCCGGAAAAACCTCCATCACCCGTTACTTGCTGCAGCGTTTTCCCGCACTTACGTTTTCGATTTCAGCAGCCACCCGCGAAAAAAGGGCTCATGAAACCGATGGGGTGGACTATTATTTCCTGACTGCAGATGCTTTTAAAGAGAAGATCCGCAATAACGAATTCCTCGAATGGGAAATGGTGTACGAAGGCAAATACTACGGCACCCTGCGTTCGGAAATGGACCGGATCTGGTCGGAAGGGAAAGTTCCCCTCCTCGATATTGATGTAAAAGGAGCCCTGCACATCCAGCAGCAATATCCCGATAATACCCTCTCCATTTTTGTGGAACCCCCATCAGTTGAAGAGCTCCGCCGGCGCCTGCAGGCCCGGGGTACCGAAACCCCCGAAACCCTGGAAGCCCGGGTAAATAAAGCCGCTTATGAGATCTCCTTTAAAAATCAATTTAAAGAATTGATTATCAACGATAATCTCGACAAAGCCTGCCTTCAGGCCGAGGCCCTGGTCAAGGCCTATACGGGTCTCCCATAGGACAAGCCCCGGTTCTTTTGTACATTCGTGAGGTATATGAACACCCTAGTGCTTATCGCGGTGGTGATTGCTGTTTTAGTAATGGCATTTTACTCCGGAATTGAAGTGGCCTATGCCTCTGCCAACCGCCTGAATGTGGAACTCAAGAAGAAACAGGGCTCCGGTAGTGGCGCACTCTTGTCGCGTTTGTTCGACAATCCTTCCCGTTTTATCGGTATCACCATTGTGGGATACAACCTCTTTCTGGTACTGTTTATCATGCTGGTCAGTACCTACTGGAATATCCTGCTCAGTACGCCATGGGTCACCCGTTTTATTGATGCCAATGCACGGATCCCCATCCGCGTGATCCTCGAGATCGTGTTATCGGTACTTACCGTTATTATCCTTTGTGATTTTATCCCGAAAGCCATTTACCGGGCCAAGGCAGATTCCCTGCTGATGTTTGCGGCACGCTCTGGAGGGCTCGGACTGAGCGACCGGCTGTTCTGGCCCATTGCGCAAGGTTTTATCAATATAGCTGTCTGGATCCTGGATATCATTTTCAATGTGCGGATCGACAAAAAAAAGGAACCCTTTTCCCGGGCCGACCTGGAACATTATTTCCAGCAGAACGGGGATCTGGTGAATCATTCGCAGGATCTTAATACCGACCTCTTTGAAGCAGCCTTGCTGCTGCCCAAGGTCCGCATCCGCGAATGTCTGGTACCCCGTAAAGAAATTGAAGCCATTGAGTTGGGCAGTGCACTTGCTGTAGCCCGGCAAAAAATGATCGATACCCGGCTCAGTAAACTGGTCGTGTATGAGCAGAATATCGACCATATTGTTGGCTATATCCATCAGCTCGACCTGTTCAAGAAACCCGCCACAATTAAGGAGATCCTGCTGCCGATCCCTGCGGTACCAGAGAGCATGAGTGCCAGCGACCTGATCAGCCGTTTCACCAAGGAGCGCAAAAGTATAGCCTGGGTGGTGGATGAATTTGGCGGAACTGCCGGCATCGTGACCATGGAAGATCTGCTGGAAGAGATCTTTGGGGAGATCAGGGATGAATATGATATTGAGGAATTCGAGGAAAAGCAACTGAATGAGAAGGAGTTTATTTTCGCAGGCCGCCTGGAACTGGATTACCTGCAGGAGAAATACGGACTGGAATTTCCGGAAAACGAGTCGGAAACCCTTTCCGGTTTCATCATACACCAGCACGAAACCATTCCCCGGCAGAAAGAGCGGATCGTGATCGGCGACTATGAATTCGAGATCCTGAATGTTAGTGATACCCGTATCGAAATGGTGAAAGTGAAAAAGCTTGACTAATCAACTGTTAACACATTTCATCTCCCGCCCGAATACCCTTAAATTTGCCCCGTTTTAAACCCCAGCATGGCCATTTTACCATTTTTGAACAAACGGAACGCCAACACCGAAGAGGAGATGAGCTTTATTGACCATCTCGAGGAACTGCGCTGGCATATTGTCCGTTCGCTGACTGCTGTACTGCTGATGGCCATTGTGATCTTTATTTTCCAGGACTTTGTTTTTGACGTGATCATCCTGGGGCCGCTGAACAAGGATTTCGTGAGTTATATCGGCCTTTGCAATTTCAGCCACTGGATCCATGCTGGCGATGCCCTCTGTATGCCACCACCCAATGTGGAGCTGCAGGCCACCACTTTCGGCACCCAGTTCATGTCGAGTATCACCATTGCATTTACGGGTGGCTTTATCGCCGCCTTCCCGTATATTTTCTGGGAACTCTGGAAATTCATCCGTCCGGCCCTGAACGAAAAGGAAACCAAATCGGCCAGGGGAGCGATCTTCTGGGTCTCCCTGTTCTTTTTTACCGGAGCTGCATTCGGGTATTTTATCCTGGCCCCTTTTACCTTCAGCTTCCTGAGTAACTTCAAACTGGGTACGCACAATATCATCATGACCCGTCCCACGCTGTCGGATTATATCGAAACCATGACCGATATCATTCTCGGTGCGGGTATTGCCTTCCAATTGCCGATCGTTTCGTATGTACTCACCCGTATCGGACTGATCACGCCAAAATTCCTGAAGACCTACCGGAAATATGCGCTGGTGGCGATCCTGGTGATTGCGGCGATCATCACCCCTTCACCCGACTGGATGAGCCAGATGATCGTATTCATTCCCCTGTTCCTGCTCTATGAGATCGGGGTGATCATTTCTTCCCGTGTGTACAAAAAAGAGATGCAGAAAGACCGAAACTGGTAACTTGCAGTCAATCTAAAACACCTCCCATGGCAGTAGTTTTCGACCTTTCCCGCCCGATCGTGATCGGTGCCGATCATGCAGGATTTGAATATAAAACCGCCCTGATCAGCTGGCTGAAAGGAAAGACTTACCCGGTGGTGGATAAGGGCCTTTTTGAAAATGTATCGGTCGATTATCCCGATTATGCGCATCCCGTAGCTTCCGCTGTAGAGAACGGTGAAGCCGCCTTCGGTATCCTGCTTTGTGGCAGCGCTAACGGGGTTTGCATGACTGCCAACAAACATCAGGGTATCCGTGCCGGCCTCTGCTGGCAGAATGATGTGGCCAAACTGACCCGCCAGCATAATGATGCGAATATTATCTGCATTCCCGCCCGCTTTGTATCCCTCGAACTCGCCAAACAGATGATCGAATTATTCATGGAAACCCCCTTTGAAGGCGGGCGCCACCAGGGCCGGGTGGATAAGATCAGCTGCGCCTGATCTGCCTACTATTCACGCAGTTTTACATAAGATTCTGATTTCCCTGACGTTAGGAGTCAGGCCTGTATCCTTTTGGGGATACCAAGGAACGATTTTTTCGTAATCATTTAATTTACAATATTTTATAATTTCTTTTGAAATTCCTTAACCCCGGGTTAAACCCTTTTCATCCTCCCGGGTCTATGAATACGTAAACCACATAACCACAAAAATTACAGAACCATGCAATCCCTGAAAATGATCAAGACCACCGTACTCAGTGCTGCCTTTTCCCTGGCCCTCGTTGCCGTGAATGCACAAACCACTAAAGAAAAAGTGGAAGACCGCAAAGACCGCCGTGAAGATGTTCGCGACCGTGCGGAAAACCGCCGCGACCGCCGCGAAGATGTGCGCGACAAGAAAGAAGACAAACGCGACCGGAAAGAAGATGTGCGCGACAAGCGTGAAGACAAGCGCGATGCCCGTGAAGACGTGCGCGACGCCAAACACGAAGGTGGCAAAAGGGATAAGATCGAAGATAAAAGAGATGCCCGCGAAGACAAACGCGATGTACGTGAAGACAAGCGTGATAAGAAAGAAGATGTACGCGACCGGAAAGAAGACAAGCGTGATCGCCGGGAAGATGTGCGTGACCGGAAAGAGAACCGTCGCGACCGCAAAGGATAAGGTTGATCGAGACTCCGCTATAGGCTTACCACTGAAAAGGGAGCCCTTCATTGGAAGGTGCTCCCTTTTACTATGAGAAGTAATCCGATTTACGTATAACTTATAATTACCATCCCAGGATCCACGCAAACATCAGCGGTGCTACAATAGTAGCATCACTTTCCACGATGAACTTGGGGGTATTGATATCCAGCTTGCCCCAGGTGATCTTTTCATTGGGAACAGCGCCGGAATAGGAACCATATGAAGTAGTCGAATCACTGATCTGGCAGAAATAGCTCCAGAAGGGCACATCATGCCATTCCAGGTCCTGGTACATCATGGGTACTACGCAGATCGGGAAGTCACCGGCAATACCGCCGCCGATCTGGAAGAAACCAACCCCTTTACCACCTGAATTCTGGCGGTACCAGTCGGCCAGCCAAACCATGTATTCAATGCCGCTTTTTACAGTACTGGCTTTCAGTTCGCCTTTGATCACATAACTCGCGAAGATATTTCCGGTAGTACTGTCTTCCCAGCCGGGTACTACAATGGGGATATTCTTCTCGGCTGCGGCAATGATCCAGCTGTCTTTCGGATCGATCTCATAATACTGCTTCAGGTCGCCGCTCAGCACGGTTTTATAGAGGAATTCATGCGGAAAATAGCGTTCTCCCTTTGCTTCGGCTTCCTGCCACTGGCGGTGGAGGTGTTTCTGCAGGCGGCGGAATGCTTCTTCTTCCGGGATACAGGTATCGGTTACCCGGTTATAGTGGTTTTCGAGCAGGTCCCACTCGTCCTGCGGGGTGAGATCGCGGTAATTCGGCACTCTTTTATAATGGGAATGCGCCACCAGGTTCATGACATCTTCCTCCAGGTTGGCACCGGTACAGCTGATGATATCGACTTTTCCCTGGCGGATCATTTCTGCGAGGGAGATCCCCAATTCGGCGGTACTCATGGCACCTGCCAGGGTTACCATCATTTTTCCACCTGCATTGATATGGGCTTCATAGCCTTTGGCAGCATCCATCAGGGCTGCGGCGTTAAAGTGCCGGTAATGGTGTTCAATAAACCGGGAAACAGGTCCTTTTGTCATAACGAATCGAAATGTTTGGTTGAACCGCCTTCCGATCAGCCGCCACTTGCGGATGAGACCTTGCGGAAAACGCAAAAATAGCAACAATTGAGGAATGTGGCAATGTATCGAAGTGACATAAAAAAAGTCCCTCCGAAAACGGAGAGACTTTCCTTTCCAACTAAAACCAACTAGAGAAAACTATCGTTTATTTCCTTTCTTTTTTGAACAGTTCCCAGTTACCGTTACTGTCGGAGCGCAGTACCAGCTGGGTATCGGCGTTTTCGAGTGTAACATAATAGGTGGTGCTGTTTTCCGCGGCCATCTCGAAAAGATCAGAGATCCAGAACTCGCTGTAATCTTTCTTCAGGCTGGTGAGCAGGCTGATGGGCAGCTGGCCGGATACAATATTGCGGGTTATGGCGATCATTTCACCGTTTGTATTGTAATAAGCGGTCATCACCTGTGCATTCAGTGTGAAGGTTACCTTGGAAAACTCTTTGGTGGCTTCCCATTTCACTTCTTTGGCTGCTGCAAAATCTTTACTGAAGGAGTTTTGTGCTTTCTGGTTTACATTTTCGGTGCGATTGGCGAAAGTGCTGCTGACTCCGATGAACAGCATTACTACCACACTCAGGATCATCTTTTTCATCGTTTGAAATTTATTTGTTGATTAATTTAATTTTTGATCTTCTTATGCATTATCAGACGCAGCGCGGAAACAAATGTTACACACGGGGGTCAGAATTTTCCGGATTTTTTCAATTTGGTTACTGTACCATCTGTATAGCCCTGAACGTATACTTCTTTCTGGGCACGGCTTACCTTGAAGATATAGCTGGTTTCCAGGCCATTATTGATCTCCACTACATCACTTACTGTATAAGTGCCAAACTGGTTGGCCAGGCTGCGCGTAATGAGCAAGGGCAGGCTTTCCGCTTTTACTTCGCGGCCGGTAACCAGTAACTGGCCATCGGCATCATAATACGCATGCAGGCGCTCGTTATTAATAGTGAAAGTGGCATGATAGATGCTTTTCCCGGGCAGGCTTTCCCAGTTTACAGCCTGGGCAGCGCTGAACTCTTTTTCAAAAGCAAGGCGTACTTCACGTTTTACATCAGTGCCACCGGCTGCCATCAGGGGTTGTGTGGCGGCAGCAACCAGGATAAGTGCTGCAAAGAACATTTTTTTCATAGCTCAATTTTTAAAGGTTTAATGATTACTAACCGTTGTATCAATAGGACGACACAAAGGTATTTTTGTTACAGGGCCGGGAGAAGTGAAAATGGACCAATGGGGCGAAAACAGCGGTGAAACCCGGTTTTTTTCCAGCGAAAAAAAGCAGCTGTCCCGCTCATCCATTTGCAAACACGTTCATCCGCCGGATCGGCAGGGATGTCCAGAACCGTACACCTCCTCGTTAAGTTCAGGTTAAAAGGGGAAAAATGATTTCAGTAATTTTGAATAATGAATTACCTGGCCCATGCATACCTCTCCTTCCGCAATCCGGACCTGCTGCTGGGCAATATGATCAGTGATTATGTAAAAGGGAAAAAGCAATTCGATTATCCCCCGGCGGTACAGCAGGGCATACGCCTGCACCGCTTTATTGACAGCTTTACGGATTCGCATGAGGCCACTGCAGGTATGAAACAGCTCTTCAGGGCAGACTACCGCTTATATGGTGGCGCATTTGCAGATGTTGTATACGACCATTTCCTGGCAACAGACCACAGGCATTTTCAGGATATGGCTTTACTACAGTTCAGTGAATGGGTTTACACAAGCCTGGAACCACAGGCCGCCTGGTTTCCTGAACGCTTTGCCAGGATGTTCCCTTATATGAAAACCCAGAACTGGTTGTATCATTACCGGACAGTGGAAGGTACCGAACAGAGTTTCGGGGGACTGGTACGCCGGGCGGCTTACCTCACCGACAGCAGGGCAGCCTGCCGGATTTTTGAAAAAAATTACCAGCAGCTCATGGACTACTATCTTCAGTTTTTCCCGGAACTGCTGGCAGCGGTACAGCAATATTATAATGAACAGCTCCTCCCCCTCAGCAATTAAGATTGCCGAAACGCAGGCAGGCCTGCTTTTCCAATTGCTCCCGGTCGTCGGGGTGTGCAATGTTGATCAGGGCTTTGGCCCGTTGCCGCAGGTTCTTGCCATATAAATAGGCAATGCCATATTCAGTGACTACATAGTGGATATGGCCACGGGTGGTGACCACACCGGCACCTTCTTTCAGGAACGGTACGATTCGGGACACGCCTTTATGGGTCCGGGAAGTGAGAGCAATGATCGGCTTGCCGCCTTCACTGAGTGCTGCTCCACGCATGAAGTCCATCTGTCCCCCAATACCTGAATATTGTTTGATACCAATGGAATCGGCGCAGACCTGACCGGTGATATCCACTTCAATTGCAGAGTTGATGGCAATTACTTTGGCGTTCCGCCGGATCACATGCGGGTCGTTTACATAATCGATATCGAGGAAGGCAAATGCCGGATTATCATTTATATACTCATAGAGTTTACTGGTGCCTACCGCGAAACTGGTCACCGATTTATTGGGGTGGATGCGTTTCCGGCGGTTATTGATCACCCCCTTCTCCATCAGAGGGATAATACCGTCGCTGCACATTTCAGTATGTACACCCAGGTCTTTATGTCCGGTGAGTGATTTCAGTACAGCATCTGGGATGGTACCGATACCCATCTGCAGGGTGCTGCCATCGTCGATCATGCCGGCGATGATCTCGCCGATCTTCAGTTCATCGGCGCCTGTTTTCAGGCCATAATCTTCTTCAGGCAGGGGGCCATCATAATACACCATATGACTGAATCGGCTGACATGGATCAGGCCGTCGCCATGGGTACGGGGCACCCGGGGGTTTACCTGGGCGATGATCACAGGAGCGGTATTTACGGCGGCCCGGGCAATATCCACAGAAGCACCCAGACTACAATAGCCATGCTGATCGGGTGTAGACACCTGTACCAGGGCAACATCCACCGGCATGGTATTCCGGAACAGGTCGGGGATATCGCTCAGAAAAACAGGTATGAAATCGGCCCGGCCCTCATTCACTGCTGCCCGTACGGATTCTGATACAAACATGCAGTTGATATGAAAATGGTCTTCATATCCGGGTTTATCGACTTCAATATCTCCTTTTACAGTAATAAAAACGAGTTCCACTCCTTTAAGGCGGTCTTTCTGGAGAGAGAGGTGTTTCATCAGGAAATGAGGCGTCATGGCACTGCCATGGATAAATACGCGTTGGCCGCTCTGGATCACGGATAAGGCTTCTTCCGGAGAAACATACCTGAAATCAGTTAACATATTCCAAAATTTTTACAAATCTATCATTAGGGGATACATTTTTGCGCTGACATTTCTCATAGAACAACAAGAGTTTTATTTTTGGTAATTCAGTTATTTTTGCTCTTAAACCTTTTGCATGATGCGCAGCTCCCTGCTTTGTTTTGTACTCTTTCTGAGCCTGATATCCCAGGCACAATCCCGCTACCCGGCTATCGATAAATCGGTCATGGACCTGTCGTATTACCCGGTCAATTTTCCGATCCTGAAGATCCAGAACAAGGCCACGGAGCCCTTGATTGCCCGTGTGTTATACAGCAGACCCCAGAAAAACGGCAGGGTGGTTTTCGGAGAGCTGGTGGAATACGGAAAAGTTTGGCGCCTGGGGGCCAATGAAGCCACGGAACTGGAGCTCTACCGGGATATGAAAGTGGGGGGTAACAAGATCAAAAAGGGACGTTATACCCTATATGCAATCCCTTACAGCGACCGCTGGACCCTGATCTTCAACAGGGAAACCGATATCTGGGGGGCCTTCCAGTACGACCAGAAAAAAGATGTATTCCGGATCGACCTTCGAACTGAAAAAAGCCCGGAAACCGTTGAATCCTTTTCCATGGTTTTTGAAAAATCCATCGGAGGCATCAACCTGGTGATGGCATGGGATGATGTGATGGCAAAACTCCCCCTTAGTTTTTAAACTGATTGTAATTTGTTTCACCCTCCCCGCAGGAGGGTTTTTTTATGCATATCCCAAACTAAGCCGATATTTAACTTATGTGTGGCATCGCCGGTATACTTCAGACCCATGGGCAGCACGGACTGGTTCAGGTCCGCGCCATGACCGATGCGCTGGCACACCGGGGGCCGGATGGTGAAGGATCCTGGAGTAATGAAGGTGCTACTGTTCTTCTTGGTCACAGGCGCCTGGCAATTCTCGATCTCAGTCCGGCTGCATCCCAACCAATGCCCTACAACGACCGCTATATATTGGTGCATAACGGAGAGCTGTACAATTACCGCGAAGTCCGTTCGGTTCTGGAAACGAAAGGTTATACGTTCCGGACCAGCAGTGATTCTGAAGTGATACTGGCTGCTTATGCTGAATATGGCAGTGATTGCCTGCAGCATTTTGATGGCATGTTTGCTTTTGCCATTTGGGATCAGCAGGAAAACTCCTTGTTTGCCGCACGCGACCGCTTTGGCGAAAAGCCGTTCTATTATCATTATAATACAACAAACGACCTGTTCTGCTTTGCTTCAGAACCCAAAGCCCTGTTTGCAGCCGGTGTGGATGCAGCCAGAAATGAAACTGCCTGGCTGGGCTTTCTGTCCGGTACAGGCGCCCAACCCCTCTCCGATCCATCCCAGACGTATTTCAGGCATGTACTGCAACTACCGCCTGCACATTCCTTGAAGGCCCAGATCCGGGGCGACCGGATCCGGATTACCCTGAACCGGTATTGGAGACATGAACCGGATCCGATAGCCCTGGATCCGGATGCCGCAAGCGTACAGCTTCAACAGCAACTGGCTGCTGCTGTTTCCATGCGGATGCGCAGCGATGTACCTGTGGGCACCAGCCTGAGCGGCGGTATCGACAGTGCCGGTATTACTGCGCTGATCCAGCAGCAGGGTGCAGGTTTCAGCAATTATAGTCACAAGACCTTTACTGCAGTATTTCCGGGATTTGAAAAAGACGAAAGCCGTGATGCAGCTGCTATTGCGGCCTGGTGCCAATCAGAAAATTTTACTACAGCACCGGATGCAGCAGCATTTTCAGATCGCATTGAGGCGTTGGTACGACACCATGAAGAGCCGATCGGTTCGGCCAGTGTATATGCCCAGTATGCTGTTTTCCAGCTGGCAAAAGAGAATGGGGTTAAAGTGCTGCTCGACGGACAGGGTGCAGATGAATTGCTGGGCGGGTATGAGCGTTACCTGCATTGGTTCCTCCAGGAACAGTTCAGCAACGGGCAATGGGGCCGTTTCCGGAAAGAACAACAATTGCTGCAACAACAGGGTTACCGCTTTGACTGGAACTGGAAAAATTATGCTGCGGCCTTTTTTCCCCGAAAAGCGGCTGCGGCATTATCCGCAAAAACGGCAAACCGGATCCGTACTAACCGGATCCTGCATCCCGATTTCATACAGTCCGCTTTCGCTCCGGAATTAACTTTTAAGCCAGAGATCCGGAGTCTTAATGAAATACTGGAATGGACCACCTGCCACAAGGGTCTTAATGAACTACTACGCTATGCCGACCGCAATGCGATGGCCCATGGCGTGGAAGTAAGGTTGCCCTTCCTGCAGCATGATCTGGCCAGCTGGCTACTGAACCTTCCGGCAACCCTGAAGATCCGGAACGGTTATACCAAGTGGATCCTGCGGAGGAGTCTTGCTCCGTTACTACCGGAAAAGACTGTATGGAATTCCGGTAAGACCGCATTTGAACCTCCGCAATTGCAGTGGATGCAGCAACAACAGGTCCGTGACCGGATCCGTGCAGCAAAGGAAAAAGGAGTCAGCAACGGTTACCTCAATAAAACAGTGCTCGAAACAAAAGAACAGCCGCATACGGCGTATGCGGCTGATGGAGCAGACTGGCGGATCTGGATGGCGGGTATATTATGGTAACTGCCTCAACCTTTCTTATACTTCTCATATACCCTGCTGTTACCAGCTGCGTCCAGTAGTATTGTGAACCAGTGTTTGCTGTCCAGCATTTTTACATAGTAATTCACATCATCTCCTGCCGAAACTTCAGTAACACCGAATAATTCGCGCTCGGGATATTCCTTTTTGAGTTTATTGAACAGGTGCAGGGGCAACTGGTCGGGTTTATAATACCGGGTGGAACCGATCACATTGCCTTCCGTATCATAATGCAGGGTGGTCCGGATGCCTGACCAGGAAAAATACACGGTATAATGATCCGGGAAATCTTCCCATTTCACATTTTCCGCTTTTTTGAAAGAAGCGTTGAACGCATTCAGCACTTTCCGGTTCGGAGCTGCGTTGGCCGATAACAGTAAAACGGATCCCAGCACGACAAAGAGCATTTTTTTCATGGCTAAATTTTTTAAGGATGAGGAATTCTTGTGTGCCCTAAAGCTAGAACAGCCATAAAGGCAAGTCAAGCCAATTGGTAGCAGTGGAAGAAAAAAGAATCTGATCTACGAAGCTTTTCGCAGATATTTAATCCTCCATTCTTTGTCAGAATCGGCTGAAATCCTTTGCAGGCAAGGGTTTCAGCGGTCATGCCAGTTCTATACGCTGTCCGGGGTTAATTCATTGTTAAACTGGAATAGCGGATTAACGCGGGTTGAATTCTGTCAAATTCCGCATCTTTGCACCATGAAACCAGCCACACGATTCATACATGCCGGTGCTGAGCCTGATCCTTCCACCGGTGCCATCATGACCCCGATCTTCCAGACCTCCACTTATGTCCAGGAAGCGCCTGGAAAAAACAAGGGGTTTGAATATGCCCGCAGCCAGAACCCGACCCGCAAAGCGCTGGAAGAAGCGCTGGCGCAGATCGAGAATGGAAAATTTGGCCTTGCCTTCAGCAGTGGCGTGGCAGCTACTGATGCAGTAATCAAGTTACTGGCTCCGGGAGACGAAGTGATCTGCGCCAACGACATGTATGGCGGCACCTATCGTCTCTTCACCAAAGTGTTCGAAAAATTTGGTATCCGTTTTATCTATGTGGATACTACCACTGCGGAAAATGTAGGAAAAGCCATTACACCGAAAACGAAACTGGTTTGGCTGGAAACTCCCACTAACCCGTTGATGAATATCACAGATATTACTGCGGTGGCCGCCTTTACCAAAAAAGCCAATATCCTTCTGGCGGTAGACAATACATTTGCTTCTCCTTACTTGCAGAACCCGCTCGACCTGGGTGCTGATATTGTGATGCATAGTGTTACCAAATACCTGGGTGGACACAGCGATGTGATCCAGGGCTGCCTGGTCATGAACGATGCCGCACTGCGCGAACAACTTTATTTTATACAGAAAAGCTGTGGTGCCGTTCCGGGCCCCATGGATTGTTTCCTGGTATTAAGGGGAATCAAGACACTGCATGTACGGATGAAACAGCATTGCGAGAACGGGCGTATCCTGGCGCATTGGCTCCGGCAGCACCCTAAAGTCGGTAAGGTATATTGGCCGGGCTTTGAAGATCATCCCAATCATGTTATTGCTAAAAAGCAGATGCGTGATTTTGGTGGCATGCTCAGTTTTGAACTGAAGGATAACAGCGAAGCAGAAGCCCGCAGGGTTCTTTCCTCCACCCACCTGTTTTCGCTGGCTGAAAGTCTCGGCGGTGTGGAATCCCTGATCAACCATCCGGCTTCGATGACACATGCTTCAATTCCACGCGAAGAACGACTGAAGAATGGATTGAGCGATTCACTGATCCGGCTGAGCATTGGCATTGAAGATGCGGAAGACCTGATCGAAGACCTCGCCAAAGCGATCGGTTGATGGAAAAAAATTTTAAAGCATTCATGGACAGCAAAGTTGATTTTTACAATCAACCTTCTTTCATTAAAGACGATCCGGTAACCATACCACACCAATTCTCCCGCAAACAGGATATTGAAATTGCCGGGCTCTTTGCCGCTGTTTTTGCCTGGGGCAACCGGGCGACCATCATCAATAAGAGCAGGGAATTGCTGCAACGTATGGATAATGCCCCATACGATTTTGTACTGCGGCACAGCGAAGAGGACCTGAAAAAACTGTTGCAGTTCAAACACCGGACTTTTACCGATACCGACCTGCTGTACTTTATCGCATTCCTGTCGCAGCATTACCAGCAGCACGATTCGCTGGAAGCAGCATTTATCCGACATCTGGATACAGGCGATCCTACCATTGAAAACGGATTGAATGCATTCTATTCCTATTTTTTTTCACTTGAAGATGCACCGGCCCGTACCCGCAAACATATTGCCGCCCCGATGAAAAATTCGGCCTGCAAGCGCTTATGCATGTACCTTCGGTGGATGGTACGGCAGGATCAACGGGGTGTGGATTTTGGCATCTGGACAAAGATCCGTCCTGCACAGCTCATCTGTCCCTTTGATGTGCACGTGGCCCGAGTGGCGCGCCGGTTTGGATTGGTACAGCGGCCGGGGGCCGACTGGAAAGCAGCGGAGGAACTGACTGCAGCCTTGCGGAGGCTGGATCCCGATGATCCGGTGAAATATGATTTTGCTTTGTTCGGATTGGGAGTAATTGAAAAATACTGATTATGCAACAGGACCTTCAGGAATTAAAACAGGAACTGATCCGGTTAACCGACCTGAAACTGGAAGCTTATGAGGCCATGCCTGCACTGGAAGGCGCGCTGGCAGTATATATCAACGACCTGATCCTGCACCATTTTAACCGGTTGATCCAACTGCTTTACCGCATCGATGTAAGTGAACCCAGGTTAAAACTCCTGCTGAAAGAACATCCCGACCAGGACGCGGGATTACTCATAGCCCGGTTGATCATTGAACGGCAGCTGAAAAAAATTGAAACCCGGAAACAGTTCAGGGGCGGGGAGTCGGGGGAAGAGAAATGGTGAAACAGTAGTCAGTAGCCTGTAGCCAGTAGTCAGAAGAAAAGGCATACTACATAATTCTGTCTACGGGCTACTGACTACCGGCTACTGGCTACTGACTACTTCTTCTCAAACATCAGCTCCTGTACCTTCTCCTTGTCTTCCTTCTCATTCTTCAGGTCGAACATGGTACCAAATACATGATCCCATAAGGTGGAGCTCACGCCAAAACCATTATGCTCATTCTTATAATGATGCAGGTGGTGATTCCTCCAGAGTGGTTTCATCCATTTGAAGGGAGGGTTCCAGGCATGGATGGCATAATGCATGGTGCCGTACATCAGGTAACCGATCATAAATCCGGGGAAGAACATCAATGTATTCGTTCCCATAGCCAGATACATGATTCCGAATATTGCGGAGGAAATGATAAGACTGGGCACCGGAGGCATAAAGAGGCGCTGCCGGTCGCGGGGATAATGGTGGTGGTTGCCGTGCAGGATATAGGCAAATTTCTGCATGCGCGGATTTTCGCTCACCAGGTGAAAAATAAAGCGGTGGGCAATGTATTCAAACAAGGTCCAGAAAAACATACCCCCGAAAAAAGTAAGAAGGATCCTGACTGCAGAATAGCCGTAATCCGTTGCGGCCAGATAAATGACATAACTGAGTATAGGAATGTACATGCCCCAGATTACCAGTGGATGCGTTTTGGTCAGCATCTCCAGATAAGGGTTTTTAAAAAGGCGGGCTTGTCCTTTGTTGTGGATTTTCTCAAACTGCATAATCTTCCTTTTTCCGCTGCAAAGTTACGATAAGTCCCAGTTCCGTGACTCAGGTTTCCTGCAAGCCTCTCCAGACTGCTTCAGCGAACTGTTCCAGACTGGGGTCACGGGCACCCATCAGCAGCAATACCACTCCGGGTACCAGATGAGGCTTAACTGCTTCCAGCAAGCGGTTCCGGTCTTCTTCAAAGAAGGCGTTCTTGCCTAACCCCTTGATATCCTGTATCAGATCGTTTGCGGAAATATCTTTGACCGCCGTACCACCGGCATAAAAAATCTCACTCATCCAGATCTCGTCTTCCGGACGCAGCACCCTTGCGATCTCTTCCACAAAATCCTTTCTCAGGAATCGGGTCGGTCCATAGCCATGGGGCTGGAACCAGGCAATCACTTTTTCAGCCAGTGGCTGGCAGGCTTCAATGGAAGCCGCACATTTAGCAGGATTATGGGCATAATCGTCTATCAGCCACACCCCTTTGTGCTGGCCAATTACCTGGTGGCGGCGGTAAATACCTTCATAGCGGGACAATGCTGCAGCGGCGGTTTCGAGCGGCACGCCAACAGTATGTGCCACAGCCGCAGCAGCCAGTGCATTTTCCATATTATGCCGGCCCAGGGTCTGTAAATTGAAAGGTACACCATTGATCCGGAACGAAACTGCAAGGCCCTGTTGTACAAAGTCCGTTGCCTGGTAGCCTGCCGGTTTACCGGGGATAGCGCTGAAATCACGTGCCGGGTCCGTGCTGAGTGATGCAGCCAGGGGATGCCCCTGATTCACGGAGAAATAACGGGAATGTTGCCGGAAAGTGCGAAATACGTCCATCAGCACATCCATTTCCTTATGGTCTTTATCCACGTTCAGCAGTATACCGATTTCCGGGTGATACTGCACAATGGAACCATCACTTTCATCTGCTTCGATCACGAGCCATTCGCCCTTACCTACTTTGGCATTGCCGATCTTCCCTTCACGGATAATGCTCACCAGTCCGGCACCACTGATGATGCTGGGTTCCAGTCCGGCATATTGCAGTACATCAAACAACATCGCGGAAGTGGTGGACTTTCCGGAAGTGCCGCCAACTGCGATCGTCTTCTTACTGGCCGCGATCAGCGCCAGCAGTTCAGACCGTTTGATAATGGGAATGTTCAGTGTTTTCGCTTTCTGCACTTCGGGTACCGTGTCTTCAACGGCAGTTGAAACAACCACCAGTTCTGTTTGCCCGGTTATACCGGAACCATCCTGCAGAAAGCATCGGATGCCTTCAGCTTCCAGACGAGTGCGTGTTTCATTAACGGCATCAGCTGTGAAATAACGGTCACTGCCTCCAACTTCTTTCCCGATTCCCTGAAGGTACTGGGCAATTGCACTCATACCGGTGCCGGCAATACCAATAAAGAATACCCGCTGAAACTGCGTGATGGATTGTATCATACTGCAAATTAAAACTTATTCGCATCCCGCAGCAATGCGTCGATCCGTTCGAAACGGTAGCCCTTGTTTTGCAGGAACCGGATCAACTGGGGCAGTCGCCTGTAAAATTTATCGGTCCGGGCCGGATCGGTACCAAAATGTACCAGTATAATATAGCCGTTCAGGCCGGAAGGGCTTTCCTTTTCCCGGTTTACCAGTTGCTTCCAGAGCTGTTCACTGCTCCGGTAATTTGGCATCTGTGGTGTGGTATAATCGGCCGGCGTCAGCAAACCAGGCGTATAATTAAAGATCCGATAGCCTGCTGCTGCAGACCAGTCTGAAATGTTTTGGTTATACCATTCAAACGGAGGAATAAAACAAACCGGGTAATCCTTCCCTATCCCAAAACGGTGCATTTCGTTCAGGTTCGCATTGAGATCACTGTTGAACTGAATGCGGTCCACCAGCAGGCTGTCGCGCTTATTCCAATCGCAATAAAGAAGGTGTTTATCGGAATGTGGCCCAAGATAATGGCCATCCCTTTTCAGCTGGCGGATCAGTCCTGCAAAAGCCGGATTACGATAAAAGTTTCCTGTGAAGAAAAAGCCTCCGGAAACACCCGCAGCCTTAAGCGTCCTGATAATAAAGGAGCCGCCATCTGCAAAAGAATCAGCGGTGAAGATCAGCGAAACGGATTTACGGGTGCTGTCACTCCGGATCACTGCCCCTTGTTCATATTGAAAGCCTCCGGCGGAGGCGGTTACTTTTTTGGGCGCTTTGCTGCTGCCTCCTTTGCAGCCAGCAGGTATACCAGTGAAGCGGTACCATCCATGGTGGGTTCATTGGTGCTATAGTCACCGTAATCATCATGGTATACGGCCAGTTTGCTCTGAAAAGCCGCGTACTCATCGGCGTCATTCAGTGCAATGCCGAGCAGGCTATTGAAAATCGTAGTGTATACTGGGCCGTCCACCAGTCCCCCGTCAATGGGATAATGACCGATATGCGTAAATGCGGAATGCGGGTCTACGGGTGTATCTGCCCAGGCGGGAAGTCCGTATACCATACTGGTGCCCCAGGGATTACAGCCGAATATCCAGTCGAAACAGGATTGCTCGAGTTCCGCAAAACGGGCATCCCCGCTCAGCTGACGGTACCAGTAACACTGTGTGGCAAAGGATACGGTCAGGTTATTACTGCACCAGATAAAGGGAATGCCCCGGTAAAAGGCATTGGTTTTTGCCTTATTCCAGACCAGTTCAATGCCTTCCCGCATATATCGGATGATCTTATCCCTTTCTTTTCCCTTGAGCAGTTTGGCGAGTTCATAATGTCCCACATTCACAAATGGATACCATTGATAATGGTCTGCAGTGTCTTTTCCGAGCCAGGGCGTATGGGGTTCCTGGTCGGCCATCTGCAGGGCTTTTTTCTTCAGGCCTTCGAATTCGAGAGAAGCAGCTGTAACATAACCTGCTCTCCGTGCATAAGCCAGTTCCATATCATCCACCCAGTTCATTTCGGTATAGATATAGGGGGCTGCTACAGAAGCGGTCTGATGAAATCCTGGGCTTTTTTCTGCAAACTGTAATGCAGACAGCGATTTTATATTACTGAGGTTGGCCAATGCTTTTTCATCCTGTCTCAACAACTCGTAACCCAGGCTGAAGGTGCTGCTGAATTTTCCCGCAATGGAGGCCGCTCCTGTGGTTATATTCATGTACTTCCCGCGTTGCTGGGGCTTGCCATTGGCAAAATATACCGGCCGCTCAAAGCCTTTACCGTAGAAACTGTCTTCTTTGGGTATACGCATACCGGCATGGTCGCGGTCATCACCCAACTGGTTGAAAAGCCATTTGGGCTGCGGATGCATTTTACTGAGCCATTGTAATCCCCAGACGGCTTCATCCAGCACATCAGCACGGTTATTCTTTCCTAATAACCCGTTTGCCTGATGCGCATCGTTAAATACATCCGGAAAATCGCGCCAGGCCATCAGCAGGTGATAGGTGGCATTGGCGGAAGTGGTGGCATACTGCAGATAGTCACTGGCGTCATGCCAGCCACCTGAAACATCCAGATGTGTGGAATCCTTCAGGCCGGCTGCTGCACCATATAAAGTGTATCCATCATGGGTATGGCAGCTGTCGTTCAGGTAAGGATTAAATCCGCTGCGCTGCTGCCGCATGTATTTCAGGCAGAAATCAGCAGCTCCGGTATACACATCAGCCGCTACTGTAAATTCCGGTGATGACGCACCACCTGCCTGGATCACAAAACGGCCCTCCCTGTTCAATGCTGTGAAGTCCAGGCGGCAGGTCTGCTGAAACGGACCATAAGCGCCCATGGGTTCACTGGCCAGTCCGCTAAACACGGTCTGGCCCGTGATCACATCCACGAGCGTAAAGCTGGTTACTGCAGTTTCCGTTTTGGAGGCCCAGACGGCCACCTTAACACCATTGGAAGGATAGCCCAACAGGTTTACCCGGATCCAGCTTTGGGGTTCCGGTTTCTTCATGAAAACAAAGGGCAAAAGCAGCAATGCTGAAAGCAGGTATTTCATAGGTATAAGATACGAAGTCTTCATTGATTTTATTTTACCTTGCAGTCCAAATGTGCTTGTTATGAAATTTGTTTCCTATCTGGAAGATGGTCACGACCGTTTGGCAGCTTATATCGACGGGTACTTATATAATATGGAGCAATTGCATCCGGAGCTTCCACAGAGCATGAGCATGTTCCTGAATTACTGGGATGACTTTCTCCCAATGGCACAGGGTGGTGAGATCCTGGTGAAAGAAGGCAGGATCAGTCGGGACCGCGCTATTCCGGCAGATTCAGTTCAACTCATTGCACCGGTGCCTTTTCCCACCAGTTGCCGCGATGGGTATGCATTCCGGCAGCATGTAGCTGCGGCACGCCGCAACCGCAAAGTGGAGATGATACCGGAGTTCGACCAATACCCCATTTTCTATTTTACAAACCATCACAGTATCCAAGGGCCGGGCCCGGTTTACTGTATGCCCGATCATTTCAACAAACTCGATTTCGAACTGGAAGCGGCAGTGGTGATCTGCCGCCACGGCAGGAATATCAAAGCGGAAGAAGCCGATGATTATATCGGTGGACTGATGATCATGAATGATATGAGTGCGCGAACCCTGCAAATGGAAGAGATGCTACTGAACCTGGGACCGGCAAAAGGAAAGGATTTTTCCACTGTGATCGGCCCCTGGCTGGTGACACTGGATGAACTGGAGCCTTTTGAAATTCCTGCCAAGGAAAATCATACCGGCAAAAGCTGGAACCTTCGTATGCAATGCCGGGTAAATGGGGTACAGGTAAGTGATGGCAATGTTGGGGATATGGACTGGACCTTTGCCGAGATCATAGAACGGGCATCTTATGGTGCCGACCTGTTTGCGGGTGATGTGATCGGCAGCGGTACTGTCGGTACTGGCTGCTTTCTTGAACTGAATGGCACAGGAAAATTGAATGACCCCAATTTCCAGGAACAGTGGCTGAAGGAAGGTGATGTCGTGGAAATGGAAATTGACGGATTGGGTGTACTGTCCAATACCATTGAAGCTGAGGAGTCCGAACATTCTCTGCTGGCACTAAAGAAAAAATAAAAGAACGGTTTATGCTCATCGAACTTTCTGGTTTATCTCCCGCAGAAAAGCAATACTACCTGCAGCATGCCATCGCGCCCAGGCCGATCGCCTTTGCCAGTACAATAGATATGGAAGGCCAGGTCAACCTGAGTCCGTTCAGCTTTTTCAATCTGTTCTCTTCCAATCCCCCGATCGTGGTATTCTCCCCTTCGCGCAGAGTAAGGGATAATACGCCGAAACATACACTGGAAAACGTACTGGCAGTTCCCGAAGTGGGCATCAGTATTGTCACATTCGATATGGTGCAGCAGATGTCGCTGTCGAGTTGTGAATACCCGAAAGACGTGAATGAATTCATTAAATCCGGTTTTACGGAGCAGGCATCGCTTCATATCAAGCCGCCCCTGGTGAAAGAAAGTCCTGTAAAAATGGAATGCCGGGTACTGGAAGTGAAGCCCCTGGGCAACACTGGTGGGGCAGGCAACCTGGTGATCTGTGAAGTGATCTGCATACATATTGATGAAAGCATACTGGATGCCGACCGGAAAATCGACCAGCGCAAACTGCATCATGTGGCGCGGCTGGGAGGCGACTGGTATTGCAAAGTGGATGAAAGTAACCTCTTTCAGGTACCCAAACCCAATGTGAAACTGGGCATCGGTATTGATGCATTACCTGAAAGTATCCGGAACAGCACGATCCTTACCGGTAATAATCTTGGTCAACTGGCCAATGTGCATGGCTATCCTGAAATCGATCCTGCCTTTGATGACCACGACCTGAAACAGATCATCCAGTACTTTGGCAACAATCCCGAAGAAATGGAGAAAGAACTGCACCGGCTGGCAAAAAAACTGCTTGACCAGCAACAGACTGAGGCCGCCTGGCAAGTGCTCCTCGCCGGAAGCTGATTTCAGGATACGCACCAACCCATTCCTTTAACATTTTCTCAAAGGCAATTTCTGCCAATTC
The DNA here is from genome assembly GCA_044220945.1 of Chitinophagaceae bacterium. Taxonomy (GTDB): domain Bacteria; phylum Bacteroidota; class Bacteroidia; order Chitinophagales; family Chitinophagaceae; genus Endoryza. The sequence continues at coordinate 80,920 of JBGAQC010000003.1, forward strand.
ACCAGGCAGGAGGATGCCCGTATTGCATTCCTTGCAAAAATCTTCCTTGCCGGTTCCTGATATCAATTAGGGAACGCCCGCTCTCCCGAATAGGTTTGTGTAGTCAACGGCTTAATACCCCATTTACTAAAACACAAGCTTATGCTACCAGTCCTGTTACTCTGGTTATACCGTAAATACGGCAAAAATCTGGTACCCGCACTGCGTTCCCTGATTGTAGTGCTGTTGGGGTTACCCTACTTCCTGATAGCTGCATTGCTTTTTCTCTTACTGCTCCGGAATAATGCAGCCGGCCAGACACTGCAGTTCCAGGTGCTGAAAGGTAAAGAAGCTATTGGCTGGTTGACGGTCAGTACTGGAGACGAGGGAGCAGTCAGGCAGATCAGCGTACAATCGCATCTCGACTTCCGTATCCTGTTCCGGTACCAGATTGATGTTACGGAAGAAGTTGCGCTGTTGGATAACCAGATCCAGTCTGCTTTGCTGTTGCGCAAAATGAATGGAGAAGAAAAAATCAAGCGCTCGAAAACAAGAAGCGGCAACAAGCTGGAGGTAATTGATGATGGCCAACACCGGTTCGAAGCGATACCCCGATTGGAATTTCATGTTTTGCAATTGTACCTGAAAGAGCCTGTTGGTATTAAAGAAGTGTATTCTGAAAAATTCCAGCAATCCGTTCCTATCCAGCAAAATGGGCCGCATAGCTACATACTAAGCCTACCCGACGGCAACCGGAATATTTATTATTACACGAATGGGGCGTGTACACGGATCCGGATAACCAGCACTTTCTTTTCTGCTGAAATCGTTAAACGCTGAAGCTATGGAACGCTCCCGCCTGCTGTTACCCTGGTTGTCACTCGCCTTTTGTTGGCTGGTGTTTTTTCACGCCTTGTACAAAGGGAAGCAACGGAACGCACTCGCATTTACAGCATGCCCTGATCAGGATGCAGTTGTCGAGAACCTGAAACTGCATTTTACTGGCATTCTGTGGATGGGGCTGATACCTGTATTGCTCTATAAAACAGTCTTAAGCTACCTGCCCGACCCGTTTGGCATAGTAAAGCTCTGGAAGCTGAACGGGTGGATCCTGATCCCTTCATTGGTAGCAGCACTGGCAGGATACACCCAATCGCGGAAACGACCGGCAAACAGCTCATTGCCTGCTACGGAAAGGGATATCATTATCTATTCCTGTTTACGGATACCCTATATAATATCTTATGAACTGTTTTTCCGTGGCTGGGTCCTGTTTGAATCCATCAAGGTACTTTCTCCGGTTCCGGCAATTGTATTGAATACGGTCCTGTACTTTTTATGCCATTTTTTCGCCGATCGCAATGAACGGGCGGGAACAGTACTGCTCGGGCCAGTATTATGTCTCGTCAGTCTCTCAACAGGATCGGTATTGGGTGCGGTACTGATACATCTGGCCCTTACCATTTCTTATGAAGTGCCGCTCCTTTATTTCAGGACAAACACCTCAAAAAAAATATTATGAGAATATTCATGACGGGCACAACGGGCTTTATTGGAAACGCATTGATGCGATCCCTGCTCAGTCAGGGTTTTCAGATCAACGTATTGCTGAGGGATGCAGGGAAAAAAGATCTGGTAGAGCTGCCGGGGATTACCGTATTTAACGGCGATGTACTTGATCAAAAAGTGCTCCTTGCCGCCATGAAGGATTGCAGCCTGGTATATCATGTAGCCGGATATGCACGTTTATGGTCTGCCGGTAGCGAACCGTTTTTTTCAATCAATGTTACCGGTACACACAATGTTCTGACAGCTGCCGCCGAAAACAACATATCCAGGGTGGTGTATACATCATCTGCCGGAGTATTGGGCAATTCCCTTAAAACACCATTAACGGAATCGGATCCCAGAATAAATGCACTTACAAATGATTACGACCTCTCTAAGCATATGGCGGAAGAGATCGTCAGGGCATTTGCATCAGACGGGCTTGATGCGGTCATCGTAAATCCCAGCCGTGTGTATGGGCCCGGACTCCTGCGACATAGTAATGCGGTCAGCAGAATGCTCATGCAATTCGTAAACGGCCATTTCAGCTGGGCGCCCGGTTGCCGGGATATTACAGCCAACTATGTATATATTGATGATATTGTCAAAGGGCATCAATTGGCCATGCAGTACGGGAAAAGCGGTGAACGGTATATCCTTGGTGGAGAGAATGCCAGTTATGAAGTACTCTTCAGGACCATTGAAGAAATTACCGGAAAAAAAGTGGATTACAGGATCCCTGTGTGGCTGATGCAGGGTGCAGGCTATTTGCAGTTGCTGTCCTACCACCTGACCGGGAAAGAACCGGAGTTTACCCCCGGGATCCTCAATCGCTTATTCCGGAACGCTGCACTGAGCAGTGAAAAAGCAAAAAGGGAACTGGGCTATCAGATCACTCCTTTAAAAACAGGGCTGGAACGTACTATTGAGTCATTTAAAATACAATCATATGCCTGAAAAATTAAAATATACACTGATCACCGGCGCCAGTGAAGGCCTGGGGAAAGCCCTTGCACTGGAATGTGCTTCAAGGAATCATCACCTGATCCTGGTTGCATTGCCCGGCAAGGAACTGGAACAGCTGGCCAGTTTCATCCGCAGGAATTACCCGGTGCAGGTGCATTGTTTTGAAGAAGACCTGTCGGATGAAAAACAATGCAGGAATTTAGTTTCAACAATTGAAGCAGCAGGATTAGAGATCAATATGCTGATCAATAATGCAGGACTGGGTGGCACAGGCCCGTTTGAAAACACCCCTCTTGCTTTTCTTGAAAAACAGATTCTCCTGAACGTGCTGGGCACAACGGTGATTACCCGGCTGCTCACAGCGCAATTAGAACGGAACGCACCATCCTACATCCTGAATGTAGCAAGTCTTGCAGCGTTCTACTTTCTTCCGCAAAAAGAAGTTTATGGTGCCACAAAATCGTACCTGTATTCCCTGTCCAGAAGCCTGCGGCTTGAACTACAGCCCCGGAATATTTCTGTGAGTGTATTGTGCCCTGGTGGCATCAATACAAACCTTCGGGTGACACTTATGAATAAAAGCGGTAACTGGCTTGCCCGGCAATCCATCCTTGATCCGGAAGTCGTTGCCGCCCAGGCAATCCGGAACCTGTTGAAAAAGAAAGCTGTGATCATACCCGGAAGACTCAACAGGTTGCTGTTTCGGGTATCCCGTTTGCTACCCGGATTTATTTGCAACGCGTTAAGTGGTGCACAGCTGAAAAAGCTGGTACCTGCCCATCCGGTACTGGGCCTGCTCGCTCCGAAAAGACCGGTTCCCTTCAAGGCCGCCTGATGGCTTTAGCGACGGTAAATCTGCTCAAAACCGTACCTTTGCAGGGTTTTTGGAACGAAAAAACGTCCGGAAACCGACTGTAAAGCATTATGAGCCAACAATTTTCAGAACAGGAACTGATCCGCCGCGACAAATTGCGGCAACTCCAGGAGCTGGGCATTGACCCCTATCCTGCTGCCCTCTATCCCGTATCCCATACTGCCGCTGGTATCAAGGCAGCTTACAAGGGCGAAGAAAACAAAGCCGATTTCAGCCATGTTTGCCTGGCCGGACGCATCATGAGCATCCGCGATATGGGAAAGGCCTCATTTGCAGTTTTGCAAGACAGTACCGGCAAGATCCAGATCTACCTGAAACGCGATGAGATCTGTCCGGGTGAAGACAAGACCCTCTACGATAAAGTATGGAAACACCTCAGCGATATCGGTGATATCATTGGTGTAAAAGGCTATGTGTTCACTACCAAAACCGGTGAAACCTCTGTTCATGTTTCCGAACTGAGTTTCCTGGCAAAATCACTGAAGCCCTTACCGGTAGTAAAAGAGAAAGAGGGAGAAACCTTTGATGCAGTAAGTGACCCCGAATTCAAATACCGGCAGCGTTATGCCGACCTGATCATCAATCCCCAGGTGAAAGATACCTTCCTGAAGCGGACCACCCTGATCAATACCATCCGGGAATACCTGAATAACCTCGGCGCTGTGGAAGTGGATACTCCTGTATTACAGGCGATCCCCGGAGGCGCAGCTGCACGCCCGTTCATTACGCACCACAATGCGCTGGACGTTCCCTTCTACCTGCGTATTGCCAATGAATTGTACCTGAAACGCCTGATCGTTGGAGGCTTTGACTGGGTATACGAATTCAGCCGCAATTTCCGCAATGAGGGCATGGACCGCACGCACAATCCCGAGTTTACCGTACTCGAATGGTATACTGCTTATAAGGATTATTTCTGGATGATGGAGATCACGGAGCAGCTGATGGAAAAGATCGCGATTGCACTGCATGGCACCACCAAACTGACTGTTGGCGACCTTGAAATTGACTTCAAAGCCCCTTTTAAAAGAGTTTCCATTTATCAGGCCATTAAAGACCATACCGGCATCGATGTGGAACCGATGAATGAAGACCAGATCCGTGAAGCCTGCCGCTCGCTGGGTATACATACCGAGAACAGCATGGGTAAAGGCAAACTGATCGATGAGATCTTCGGTGCCAAATGCGAAGGCAATTATGTGCAGCCTACATTCATCATCGATTACCCGGTGGAAATGAGTCCGCTCACCAAGAAGCACCGCAGCAAACCCGGTCTGGTGGAACGTTTTGAGCTGATGGTAAACGGAAAAGAGATCGCCAATGCCTATAGTGAGCTGAATGATCCCATCGACCAACGCGAGCGCTTTGAAGAACAACTGAAACTGATGGAGCGGGGGGATGATGAGGCGATGTATATCGACCACGATTTCCTCAGGGCGCTGGAATACGGCATGCCTCCCACTTCCGGTATCGGTATCGGCATCGACCGGCTTTGCATGCTCATGACGAATCAACCCAGCATACAGGATGTGCTGCTCTTTCCGCAGATGCGTCCCGAAAAAAACAGTGAAGGAACTGCTGAAGAAGCAACAACATAAAAGAAAAAGCCCCCCAACGATGTTGGGGGGCTTTTTCTTTTATGTCTTTAATCAGTCCCTGTAATTCAGCGCAGGTTTCCTGGTACCCAGCAGCGCTTCATATTTATAATCACCGATCATCTTTTTGTATTCTTCCTTGGCCTGCTGGATCAGTGCCGGATTCAGGTAGAGGTCAATAGCAGTTAATGCCATGGTTTTGGCAGCCACCATCATTCCCTTGGTGCCGATCTCTGTTCCGCCGCAGGCAACGGCCTGCCAGCTGTGAGCCGGTGTACCAGGCACCCAGGTAGCAGCACTCATCCCAACCGTAGGTACGGCATAGCTTACATCACCAACATCAGTAGAACCCCCACCGGCATCCATCTCAACTTTCAGGGGCTTGACACTATCGGAAGTACTGATGGCCGGGACTGTGAAATTATAAGTCGATTGTATCTTTTTGGCAAACTCCACTTCTTCAGGTGTATACTTCACTCCACCGGTTTTTTCCAGGTTTTTCTGCATTACATCAGCCAGTGTCTTATTCAGTAAAAGATCGTGTGTTCCGCCGATGATTTCATATTCCATGGTGGTTTCAGTTCCCAATGCTGCCGCCTGTGCAGTTTTCACCACCCGCTCAAAGATCTGTTTCACCTGATCCCTTTTGGGGTGCCGTACATAATAATAGACCTCTGCATAATCCGGCACCACATTAGGCGCTTTTCCTCCATTGGTGATTACATAATGGATGCGGGTTTCCTGGGGAACGTGTTCCCGCATCATATTCACCATATAGTCCATGGCTTCTACTGCATCAAGCGAGGACCTTCCACGTTCAGGTGCGCCTGCCGCATGGGCAGACAAGCCACGGAAACGGAATTTGGCGGATGAATTGGCCAGCGCACTGGTCATGGTTACACTGTTCGAATTGCCAGGATGCCAGTGGATCGCCACGTCCACATCGTTGAACAAACCAGCGCGTACCATATATACTTTACCACTGCCGCCTTCTTCCGCGGGACAGCCAAATACCTTAATGGTTCCAGTGAATTTCTTTGCCTCAATCAGTTTCTTGATTTCGATACCAGCAGCAACAGAGGCCGTACCAAAGAGGTGGTGCCCGCAGCCATGACCGGCATCTTTGCCAGCAGTGGATTTCTCCGGTACGGCTTTCTGTGAGAGGCCTGGCAATGCATCAAATTCAGCCAGGATGCCAATGACCGGTTTGCCGCTGCCGTAGGTTGCCACAAAAGCCGTGGGTATTTCTGCCACACCGGATTCCACGGTGAATCCGTTTGCCTTTAAGGTTTCCTGTAATAAAGCAGAACTTTTCACTTCCTTATAGCCTACTTCCGCATAGTCCCAGATCTGCCAGGCTGTTTTTTTATACTCGTCGTACTTCGATTGAATATCCGCTATAGCTTGCTCTTTCAGGTTTGCACCGGGGTCAGGTACAGGGTTTTTTTTCTTCTGTGCTGCAGTATTCAGCGCCACCATTACGGTCAGTACAAGTACAAAAATGCTTCTCATGTCAGTTAGTCTTTAGGAGTTCCAATTTACATGATTTCTACAAACGATAGCACAGAATAACAAAAGGGCGGATATTTTCCGCCCTTGTTTAATACTATCCTTGTTACAGATCACACAAAAAGATCCATCATCAGTTTCTGTTCCGGGTTCACCGCATAATGGGTGAAATCGGTAACTCCTTCGGCACGCAGCACTTCTTCATCAATGAAGAAATTGCCGGTACACTCAAAGGAAGGGCGTTGCAGGATATGGAATGCGGCATCGGCAACAATTTCAGGAGTACGACTACGCTGGATGAGAAAATCACCCCCGAGCAGGTTCTGGACCGCTGCGGTAGCAATAGTGGTTTTGGGCCAAAGGGCATTAGCGGCGATGCGCTGTTGTTTCAGTTCTTCTGCCAGCCCCAGCACGACCATGCTCATTCCATATTTGCTCATGGTATAAGCCAGGTGCTTGCCAAACCAGGAGGGGTCGAGGTTAAGGGGTGGAGAAAGGTTCAGGATATGCGGATTGCTGGATTTCTTCAAGTGGGGAATACATTCTTTGGACATGAAGAAAGTGCCTTTCACATTGATGCCATGCATGAGGTCCCACCGCTTACTTTCCGTTTGTTCTGTGGATGACAGCGTTATAGCGCTGGCATTATTGATCAGTATATCAATTTTCCCAAAAGTATCAACTGTGGTTTTGACAATATGCTGGATACTCTCTTCATAGCGGATATCCCCCTGAATGGGAAGAACATTTCCCGGACCTGCTTTAGCAATTTCTTCTGCTGCGGTATAAATAGTGCCTTCCAGTTTGGGGTGTGGTTCCGCAGTTTTCCCGACAATTGCCGTATGGGCGCCTTCCCGGGCCAGCCGGAGGGCTATGGATTTACCTATTCCACGTGATCCGCCGGTAACCAGAACTACTTTGTCTTTGAACAGCATAACAACCGTTTTTTGTGACCGGTAATATATTAAAAAGGTGCTGAATATTAATATTTTGTACAATTCATGCCACGAAATGGGGTAAAACTACCAAAACGCCCTGCCGTAAAAATACGAGCGGCCCGGTAAATTAAGAAGGACGATAAAAGGGCAATACTGCGCTTGTACAGGCAACAGCTGAAGGGTATTTTTGTACTGTTGATTGAATGATTCATACGGACGGTCCGATATCCAGAAAACACCACGCCAATCCTACGAAAGACCAAGATCCAGATAAGTCCAGTAAAAACCAGTCCGGGAGCATTCAATAAGACATTTCAAAATCCAATTTCCAGAATCCAATTTCCGTCCGCGATCCAAGATCCTGAAAAACGTGAAATTTGTACCTATTGATGACCAGAAAAAAGGTTAAGCGTTCGTACAAAACGTTTTGAGAACCCTGAAGGCCAGCTTCAGGGTTTTTCTTTTCCCGGGATTCAGAACAGACTTTTAATACGGTTGCAAACAGTATACAGTTTACAACCTTTGAACTTCATATTTCCTTAATCCGTTCCTCATAGCTTCAAAATAAGCCTCATGAGCCAGGATAAAACCTGTTTTGCTTTCAAAAATTTCGTATACCAACTTATCCACTGTTTTCTTGGAAAATACCGACTTGTAAGTATTCCAGGAACACCACTTAAAATCGTCTGAATGTGACACCAATCCGTGTTTGATAGGATTTGAATGAATATATAGAATTGTATTTCTCAATTGGTATGCATTCGCAACGTGCTGACATTTGAAAGAACTGTAAAAAAGGTTCCCTTTCCGTTTATGTGCATTATTGAAGGCCTCAGAATAAGATTGAAAAAATCTGGTAAATGCCTTATTAATAAGCTGATAAAACTCCCTTTTCCCTTGGAGAAAAAGCTTTTCCGTCTTGGAGAGCTCCCTGCTCCTGGCTTTTGACAAATGGGTAATAGCTGCCTCTTTAGTTTTGGTTTTAATAAGAAAATGAAAATGGTTAGGAATAAGACACCATGCGCAGGTTTCAGTAAGATAGCCTAAAAAATGATCGTACTGCTGCATGAAGAACCGTCTGTTTTCCTCATTAACAAATAACAGATCCTGATTATTTGTACGGTTATATACATGATAAAAACCTTCAGGATGCATCTTTTCTTTATACTTTGAATTTATTGGCATAAGGCAAATTTGAAAGCCTTACACCTTTTTTAAAAAAATTTACAACCTTCAGTATTGCAGCAATAAAAACTTGGGTTGTAAACGGTTGCAAACAGTATACTGTTTGCAACCGTTTACAACCCCTCAAGCCATTAATTTTCTTACCTTTAGTAAAATTCCTACCAATGCGAAGCCTTGTATTTGCTGCAATTTCCCTTACCCTGTATCAGCATACTGCCGCTCAACCGGAATTTCAGAAGCGCTTCCAGACGCTTTTCATAACAGCAGAGAACGGCTCTGTCATTGAACTCCCCGAAGGAAATTTCAACCTGAATGTGAGCCTATGGCTCGACGGAAAAAACAATGTGGTGATCCGCGGTAAGGGTATGGATAAAACCATCCTGAATTTTGCCGGCCAGGTTTCCGGAGCCGAAGGCATTAAAGTGACCAATGGCGAAAACATACTGATTGAAAACCTGACCGTACAGGATACCAAAGGCGATGGTATTAAAACACAACTGGTGAACGGTATCACTTTCCGGCAGGTAAAAGCCGAATGGACCCGGGGTGCGCAATCCAAAAACGGCGGATACGGCCTTTACCCGGTACAATGCTCCCGGGTGCTGATCGAATCCTGTACAGCCAGAGGTGCCAGCGATGCTGGTATCTATGTGGGGCAGTCAAAGCAGATCATCGTACGGAGATCAAAAGCCGCTGAATGTGTGGCTGGTATCGAGATCGAAAACTCACTTTACGCTGATGTATATGACAATGAAGCCACCAATAATACAGGCGGCATCCTCATCTTCGACCTGCCCGACCTGATCCAGAAAAAAGGTGGATACGTCCGGGTATTCAATAACCAGATCCATGATAACAACCATAAAAACTTTGCGCCGAAAGGCAATATTGTAGGGAAAGTGCCGCAGGGTACCGGTCTCATGATCATGGCCACCAATCATGTGGAAGCCTTTAATAACCAAATCATCAACAACCGCACTACCGGAACAGCCATTGTAAGCTATTACATCAGTGAAAACCCGATCAAAGACAGCGCCTACTACCCCTATCCCAACCAGATCAGCATTCACGACAATACTTATAGCCGCAAACACGTAAAAGCCACCATGAAGGGGCGAATGGGGAAACTCTACCGTTTTAAACTGAAATTTGGAAAAGTTGTGCCCCACATTGTTTATGACGGCATTACCGATAAAAAGAACCCGCCCAGGATCTGCCTGTACAACAATCAGGAGTCCAGCTTTGCCAATATTGATGCGGAAAACGGATTCCGGGATATCAACAAAAACACTGCCCGTTACGAATGCAAAACCAACCCGCTCCCTGCTGTTGAATTCAAGCCTGCCGGACAATGAAACAACGTATTCTGATCTTAGCATGTGGCCTGATTATCCTTTTACAACTGGCCTTCCGCAAAAAAGAAGCTGGATCTGTATTCCAGTTCCACCAGCAACTCTCCGGTTATGGGTTCTTTACAGGCCCTTTACATAAGCTTCAACCCGCCGAAGGCGTGGTCCCCTATTCGCTGAACACACCACTTTTCAGCAACTATGCAGAGAAGCTCCGCTTCATCAAAATGCCAACAGGATCAAAAGCTATATACAATCCGGATAGTGTGTTTACCTTCCCTTTGGGCACAATCCTTATCAAAAACTTCTACTTCCCCGTAGACTTCCGCAAACCGGAGAAAGGGCGGCGTATCATTGAAACCCGCCTGCTTGCCCTCCGGGAAGATGGCTGGGCTACCTATCAGTATATCTGGAATGCAGAACAGACCGATGCGGAATTTGAACCGATCGGCGATGAAATAACAGTATCCTATATAAATGCAAAAGGGAAAAAGATCACCACCCCTTATCTGGTTCCGAACCAGAATCAATGCAAAGGCTGTCACGCACAAGGCAATCGCCTCTTACCGATCGGGCCCGCGGCAAGGCACCTGAATGGCAACTATACCTTTGCGGATAAAACCGCCAATCAATTAGCCTACTGGAAGGAAAAAGGCATGATCGAGCTTCCCGAAGGCCCGTTTCCTGCCAATGCCGTGTGGGGAGACAAAACAGCACCGGTAGCCGACCGTGCCCGGGCTTACCTGGATATCAACTGCGGCTTCTGCCACAGTGCAAAAGGTCCGGCCAACACATCCGGACTCTTCCTCGATATCCATAATAACAACAGCACAGCACTGGGCATACGCAAAACACCCGTTGCCGCAGGAAGAGGGGCCGGCAACCTGCAATTCGATATCGTACCGGGCCATCCGGAAAAATCCATCCTGATTTACCGGATGACCAGTACCGACCCCGGTATTGCTATGCCGGAGATCGGCAGGGAACAACTGCATAAGGAAGGAGTAGCCCTGATCAGCGAATGGATCAAGGCAATGACCGATGACCAATAGCCAATTACCGATGACCAATGCCCAATGGCCAATTGAAAACAGTTCTTAAATTGGGCATTGGACATCGGTCATTGTACACAGCGGAATCCAACTGTGGCATTCCGCTCAAAACCCGGTGAAATCCGCAGCAGGAACTGCCGGTAATGCAATTCCCGCGGACCACTCTGTACATACCACCAGCTGCTGGAAGGCTTGAAATAAGATCCGCCTTTGAGAATGATATACCGGTAGCTTCCGTTCATATATACATCATTCGTCAGCTGCCATACACAACCCACCAGATCCTGTAAGCCGTAATGATTGGCACCCCGCGGATATTTTCCAACAGGATACGGTTTCCCATCCCCCAGGTTACAAACCGTAGAGTCAATCCCTTCGATCGAAGTAACAGTCAGTGTTTCCGTAATCACTTCCTCTTTCCTGCGTACCGGAATAGTTTGCGGCCAGGGCCATTCATTCAAGGCAGGTGTCTGTGCTGCATATTGCCATTCGATTTCAGTGGGCAAGCGCTTGCCGGCCCACTTCGCATAAGCCTGCGCATCTTCATAGCTGATGTAAACAACCGGATAATTTTCCTGTCCGGCTGGGATCCTGCCTCTCACCCAATGCCGCAGGAAATTGGCTGTATCCGCCGGACGGTAACGGGTGGCATCCAGGAACTTCTTATACTGGGCATTGGTTACCGGAAAACGATCCATGCGGAATGCTGGCATAGAAAAACTGCTGTCCACATCCTGTTTGGGATAAGGAATGAATTCATCCCCATGTGATTCCCGGAAGGTGAAACGTCCCGAAGGTATCTGCACCATATCATCAGCTGTAGTTCCCGGACGCGAAACTGCCGGCACCACTTTACTGATCCTGCGGGGTGTGCCCGGCAGTACTTCAACAATTGTTTCATCAACAAGCTCACCCTTCTCCAGCAACTGGATCACGAAACGTCCTTCATACCGGCCAAAGAATTCATTCAGCATGAACTGGTGGCTGCCAGGTTTCAGCTCCTTTGCCGTCTTTTCATAAGAAGGAGCTCCTGCCCAGATCCGTAACAGGTCACCACCGCTGGTTTGCACAGACAGCAGATCTCCATTGAGTTTTGCCTGAATACGGACCGGCAATTCCGCAAGTGCATCCACTGCACCTTCATTATTCGTACCCAGATCTTTTGCGGCAAAGGCTGCTGTTTCAGCAGGAATAAACGTTCCTTGTTTTGTCTGAATCAGCTCCGGGATCCGGTGATGCCAGATGTCTACAAAGTGATAACCGGCACGGGGCGTAACTTGCAGCAATGGACCACTGAAGCCCTGCGGCAGGATACTGTAAACGGCATAAATGGTTTTATCCCCTTTCTCCCAGCGGTTCACCCAGATGCTGTCTATTGTAGTTGAAAGCAGTGGTGTATACACCCCGTCTGTAAAATTGGAACTGTTCTCCCGGAGAATACGGGAGGTCTGCCCCAGGAAACGGTACTGTTCTTCCACCCAATCGGGCTGCCCCGGTGCAAAAATATTCAGCTCAGTGCCATAACCATTGAAGAAGGAAGTGGCAAACTCGCGGCGGATCGGTTCTTTATACAATTCCGCCACCCGGTAAATGGCGAAGTCGGGTTTGATGAGTTTGTTCAGATTCAGCATCGGCACATAATAGAGGGCATTATGTACACGGCCACTTACAATCAGTGGCATGTCTTTAGGCACAGCCATACCCTCACTATACATGATCACTCCCGGCCGCACTTTATCCGCGGCATCCTGCAATTCGCGGCTGGATTCGCCACGGGTATCCAGTACAACACCATCTGCAGATGTGGCTTTGATCAGGTCACCAATACCTGCCAGATGACCTTCGCTGCGCGTGCTTTCGTCCCAGGGATTATAACAGATAAAAAAGCGTGTATTGTTTTTCCGCAAGGTATCCGCCAGCTCCCGGAGTTTTTTTGTGCCACCTGGCAGATCCCGGAACAGGTCAAACTGATTGCGCTGGTCGAGTCCAAGCGAAGGCCAGGTAGGCCACAAACCAATTACATCATCACCGCCATACAATTTTTTGCCCCGGGCCATAAATTCACTGAGATGGAATTTGCGGTCGGTATAATCATAATAGAATTTATCCCAGGCCTGGATCAGGTGCATCACATAGGAATGCCGCATCCATTGCAGATCTTTCCGTTCATAGAGTTCATTATTGAATACCGGAACATCGTAGAGTTTCTTCTCCTGGAAAATTTTCCGCAGTCCCTCCTGCCAGGAGCCGGTATAGCCTTCAATCCAGATCCGGTACTTTACAGATCCCCCCGGATACAAAACCGTTTCAAAACGGCGGCGTTGCCCCTGTACAATACTGGATCTGTCGCGGCGCGACAATACCGCACGGTTCGCACTGGTCCTGCTTTCCAGAATGGTAAAGCCGAGTTCCCAGGCATTATCCGGACAAACCACATTCACAGGTTCTCGCCCGGGGATGAACAGGTGTGTACGGCTCAGCCCATGCTCACCTTTGCCTGTAATACAGATCCGGTTGGTACTGAACCCAAAAGGCACAAAATTGCGGAGTACAAGAGTGTCTTTAGAGCGGTTCTCAAGCAGTACCACATCATAAATACTGTCAGCAGGCAGATCCATGTATTGATACCGGAGTTTCCCGTTCAGGGTACCTGCTCCGCCAGAGGCATAGACCAGCTCTTTATCCATTTCAATACTGAAAAGACTATTGGAGGTTTGTGCGACAGCGTTGCCCTGCAGCACAACAAATACAGCTATTAAGATCAGTCGCATAAAAAAAGGAGGAATCAATTCCTCCTTCAAGATAACAAGTATTGTGCTTCCTTTAAAAGGATTCATTCACGGGTTTGTTCTGCAATATGCTTTCGATCCGTTCCATTACTTCGGGAGTCAATACAGGTACCACATCAATGGCTTTAAGGTTGTCCAGCAATTGCTCTTTTTTGGTTGCTCCCAGAATGGCTGTTGTAACATTCGGATTCTTTATGGTCCAGGCTGTGGCCAAAGATGCCATACTTACTCCCAGTTCCTGCGCCAGTACCAGCAGTTGCCGCACTTTGCCGGCTTTCTCATCCTGTACCCAGCGGTCTTTCAGCCATTCAAATCCGGTCATCGCCAGTCGGCTGCCTTCCGGCATGGCATCCAGGTATTTGCCGGTCAGGAAACCAGCTGCCAGCGGACTCCAGATCGTAGTGCCCAGTCCCACATTCCGGAAAACAGGCAGGTAGTCTTTTTCCAGCTTGTAGCGCTCCAGCATATTATACTGCGGCTGTTCCACTACAGGCCCGATCAGGTTATATTGTTGGGCTACCCGGTGTGCTTCCATGATCTCGGCACCGCTCCATTCGCTGGTACCCCAATAGAGCACTTTACCCTGCTGAATCAGGTTATGCATGGTCCATACCACCTCTTCAATGGGCACATTGGTATCGGGACGGTGACAGAAGAACAGGTCCAGATAACTGGTCTGCATCCGTTCCAGTGCCTCATGACAGGCTTCCATGATATGCTTGCGGCTCAGGCCGGTCTGGTTGGGTTTATTCGCCTTGCCCCTCCAGCCAAAATAGACTTTGGAAGAAAGGACATAAGAAGTACGGTCCCAGTTTTTTTTCTTCAATACCCGGCCCATCATTTTCTCGCTCTCTCCCAATGCATACACTTCCGCATTGTCGAAAAAGTTGATACCCTGATCGTAGGCAATGCCCATCAGTTCATCGGCTATGCTGTCGTCGATCTGTTTGTGAAAGGTCACCCAGCTGCCAAAACTCAGTTCGGAAAGCTGCAGGCCCGAACGGCCCATTCTCCTGTAATTCATAAATCAAGTAAAAAGTTATACGTAATAAGAAAAACCACCTCCTTCCCCATTCACTATTGACTATTCACTACTCACTACTCCGGCACTCCCGAATCACTCACCAGCCTTTCCCCGCTGGAGCCCAGGATCCACCATTCACTGAAATCCTGCTTGGCACGTAATCCATTCCGGCCGATCGTGTATCCCGTTTTCTGGTAAATGCGCACGAGTTTGTCGGTATAGAATTCTTCCTTGTTCTGGTCCCACCAGAGTTCCGAAGTACGCAGTGTATCGCCTTTTACTTTATTGATCACCACTACACTGTCTTTCAGCAGTACCTGGCGGGCAAATTCCATATGCCGGGCATAGTGTGCATCAACCGTACTTTCGATCTGCAGCGTATCGTTGTAAAAGTCTACATGAAGGGTTTTGGGAAATTCCACAAAGGGCGAATCCGCCATGGAGCGCACCATGTATGGCGCAGTAAGTTTGGCTTTGGTATGCCCTCCCTGGCTCAGGTAGCTCTCTACCTGGAAAGCTTCTTCCACAGCAGTCTTCTTGCCAAAGAAACGGTCAACCTCCTGCTGATCATTCTCACAGGCAGCCATAAAAAAGCAGCTTCCGGCGAAAGCTGCTGTAAAAAGGTATCGCCTCAGGCGGCTGTACATTGTTAATCGTACTTGCGTTTGATGAACCAAATATCACTCATGGACAATCCGAGACCCAGGCGGAAGAAGTTCTCCTTCACAATACTGTTCTTGTTTCCCCGCTGACCAAACTCCATTGAAACGTTGATAATCGAAAACTGGTTGGTATAGGCAACACGGCGCATCGGTAATCCTGCACCAAGGGATAATCCCCATTTGGGCAGATCGCCACCGGCTGTAACATAATCCTGGCCATAAACAAAACCGCCACGATAAGCTACATTACTCCAGTATGATTTTCCTCCCGATGGTATCAGCTGGCCGCCCAGATGGAACTCCCAGTTATCCTTTACCTGATCGGTTTCACCAAAATACCGGAACTGGCTCCATTTGCTTTGGGTAAAGTCGGCACCAATCTGCCATTTGCCATTATTCTCGAGTACAAATCCTGCGGTAAATGAAGAAGGCAGTTTGATTTTACCTGAAATATCGTTTTGTGCAAATACACTGTCGATTTGTATGGAGGCACTGTTGGCATCATAAACAAATGTCTGGCGTATGATGCTTTTTGTTGCATTCAGGTTGGAGGACAAGGTTCCTGATGCACCCAGGCGGAGATTCATCTTCTTACTCAGCTTCAGCGTATACTGCAGCCCTCCATTCAGCACCAGCCCATTGTAATTGGATTGTGTGGCACTGTTGGATTTGGCATACGCTACAGTGTCATTATTGAAGATGCGCCGGGATCCAAAATCTTTCGAGCCAAAAAGGAAACCGGCATTGAATCCGGCCGTCAGTTTCCCGATCCGGAAACCAGTGCCCATATAGGCCTGTTGTGAGCCGCCATTGCCTTCAAACAATGTGGAAATACTCTCATCTGTATTACCTGTAGTAAGCTGTTCTACTTTGAGAATTTTGTATTTGACCCTCGTAGAAGGGCGAAGTCCGAATACCAGACCCCAGCCACCGCCTTTTTTAAGGGGAATGCCCAGGTTGACATAGCTGATGATCGGGCTGGCTTGTGAAAATTTCTTTACCGGATTCCGGGAAAGGATGGAAAGGTTATCGACTTCCACACCAAAATCATAGGTCACCGACTGGAGCTGACCGTAGGAGGCCGGATTGGCAAAATTGATGGATTGATAATCGGCATAGCCGGCGGAAACACCCCCCATGGCCCGGTTCTGGATATTCTGGTTGGGGAGCAGGTCGCCCAAGCCATATCGGGAGTAGGGAGAGTTGATATTCTGGGCCTGGGCCGAGGTGAAAAGAATGCCGCCAATCAGTGCTAACTGGTTGATTCTCTTAAGCATTATTGATCTCACTGATTGCATACAGTCCTTTATAGATTAATTCAGGGTCTGCAAATATCCTGTTTTTCAAGTGATAGACAAAATAGGGTGCATCCCCCCCGGTTAAGACCACGTTAAAGTTCCCGTATTTCTCCCGGTAGGCATCAATCATCCCATCGATCTCTTTGGCCATACCCAGGATCACCCCGCTGAGGATATTGGTGCGGGTATCATAGCCCACCAGGGGAAAATTCCAGTCTTTCTCCACCAGGGGCAGCAAGGCGGTAAAATGATGGAGGCCCTTGAACCGCATTTCCATGCCCGGAGAGATCCCACCCCCCAGGAATTCCGCGTATTTATTGACGAAATTGTAGGTAATGGCAGAGCCCAGCCCCACCACGAGGTTATTCATGCCCGGCCAGCGGTCGACAGCCGCCACAACCAACGCCAGCCGGTCGGCACCGATCGTTTCAGGTTTGCCAACAGGAGAAGTGATATTGATCTTTGAGTGATGATCCAGTTTGTGAAAACGGGTATGCTGCTGCAATAATGGCTCCAGCTCCGGATTATGCCTGATCACAGAACTGAGAATGCATTTTTCCGGCCGGAATTCATCGATGAGCGATTGAATCGTTGCCGTAGCATCATTATCGAGTACACGTAGCTCCAGCAGATCGCGATCCCGGAAAATGGCACATTTCAGGCGGGTATTTCCAAAATCAAAACAAAAAGTGATAGCCAATACGGTAGTTTTTAAATGGAGAATTCAGAGTTCGAGATCAAAAGCAGACAGATTCCTGAAATGTCCGTTCAGTTTTACTTTATCTTTCAATTGTTCCATTTCCATGAGCATGGGCAATACTTTCTGCAGGTGCCGTTTCAGGTATTCCTGGCGCTGGGCCTCCTGCAGTAATCCCAGCAGCTCATATTCCTCTTCCAGCGACAGTCCCATATGATGGGCCACATCATAGGAGCGTAACAGTTCTTCGGGCTTTTTGAAATCCTTGGTGACATTCAGCAGGCGGTGCAGTTCCTTGATCCCCTTCACTACTTTCTGCATCAGTTCCCGGTTGCCCAGGTCTTCCCCGTTATCCGGATAATTCACAATGGCACCACTGTACAGCTTATCGGGCACTTCCTTGATCACTTCGAGTATGCGGAAAACGGTCAGGCCTTCGGTACGGATATCCATTTCGCCATTCTCATATTCCTGTACCACTTCTTTCAGTTGTACCAGGGTACCCAGTTCGCCAAGCTTGTTATTAACTACTGTTGGAATGCCAAAGGGTTTTCCACTCAGTTTGCACTCCAGGATCAGTTGCTTGTACCGGGGTTCGAATATATGCAGGTGCAGTTTCTCTCCGGGATACACTACAATCCCCAGCGGAAATATGGGAATAAAATTCGTCATAGCCTTGAGTCGGGGGCAAATTACAACATCCCGGCCGCAACCCCGCAATTTGATGAAGGCTGTTTTCCCCTGATAAGCAGGCAACTGCCTATATTTGCAGGGCGCCGGAAGGGTTATCAAAACGGATCCTGAAGGCCATAACCGCATGAGTCAATCCCTCTTTATCAACCGGCTGAGCCATTTCTTTTTCCGGGTTACCGGACTGAAAAAAAGCCTGACTGCCACCGCCGAAAAATACAACCTGACCTTCAGCTTCGACCTGAACGATGGGATCGGTACCGATATCTATTACCGATACGGGGTGTACCTGGAAGATTTCATTACCGAATTCCTGAATAAGAACCTGGCATTTACTGACAATGACCTGGTGATTGATATCGGCGCCAATATCGGATGGTACTCCCTGGTTCTGAGCCATACTGCCCGCCCACGGATCTATGCATTTGAACCGGAACCCCGCAATTATGGCTATTTCACCCGTAACCTGAAACAAAACGGTAATACCAACGTAATTCCGGTAAATGCAGCCATAGACAACCAGCCCGGGGAAATGCAACTGCATCTCTATAAAAACCACAACCAGGGCCGGCATTCCTTTATCCGGAACGCCAAATCCGTAGGCACGGTGGCCGTGAAAACGATAGTGTTGGATGCTTTCCTGAAAGAGAAAGGAGAAACCGGAAAACCTGTGAAGTTTCTCAAGATCGATATTGAGGGATATGAATATCCGGCCCTGCGGGGTGCAGTGGAAACCCTGAAGCATACCGAGCATGTATTGACCGAATTCTCCCCTTCGATCATGAAACAGATCGATGAAAGTGCGGCTGATTATGTCCGCTTTATGGAAGCACTCGGATTCAAACCTTTTGAGATCACAAGAGATGGCATCACCGCAGCACGCATATCCGATATGCTGGCAGCGCCTGACGCCGTTTATAATATATTCTGGAGCCGGAAAAGCTGGTAAATGACACCTTTATCTGTTGTTATTATCACATTTAATGAAGAACAAAATATTGGCCGCTGCCTGGAATCGGTCCGGGAAGTGGCAGATGAGATTATTGTGCTCGACTCGCATTCAACAGATAATACGGTGACTATCGCCCGGAACCTGGGCGCAACAGTTACCCAGGCCCCCTTTGCAGGATATATTGAGCAGAAAAATGCCGCGCTTGCCCTGGCCTCCAATGACTATGTACTCAGTCTCGATGCCGACGAAGCACTCGATCCAATACTTGTAAAAAGCATCCTGGCAGAAAAAAACAATCTTCAACACAGTGCCTATAAAATGAACCGCTGCACCTGGTATTGCGGACGCTTTATCCGCCATGGCAGCTGGTACCCCGACCGAAAGATCCGCCTCTTCAACCGCAAACAGGCACAATGGGGCGGTATCAATCCGCATGACAAAGTGGAATTGAAGGATCCGGCAGCAGTCGGTTACCTGAAAGGGGATATCCTGCACTACAGTTATCATTCCCTGGAAGATCATATCCGGCAGAATAACCGCTTCAGCACCATTTCTGCAGAAGCCTATTACAAAAAAGGGAAGCGCGCGAAAACCTGGCACCTGTGGATCAAACCCTGCTGGGCATTCATGGATAGCTATATATTCAAAGGCGGATTCCGCGACGGCTTCTTCGGTCTGGTCATTGCCAGAAACATCGCCCACCTCACCTTCATGAAATATTATAAACTCCGGGCCATTGAAAAGGGATTGCCAGTAAGCTAAGCCTATGAAAGTTTCCGGTTTTACGATCATCCGCAATGCTGTCCGCAACGATTATCCCGTTGCCGAATCCATCCGTTCCCTCCTGCCCCTGGTGGACGAACTGGTGGTGCTGATCGGCGATTGCGAAGATGATACCGAAGCTTTGATCCGGTCCATCGGTTCAGATAAGATCAAGATCCACCATAGTACCTGGGACCCCGCCTATTTCCAGCATGGAAGAATTCTGGCAGTGGAAACAGATAAAGCTTTCCGGCTTATCGATCCGGAAAGCGACTGGGCCTTCTACCTGCAGGCCGATGAGCTCATTCATGAACAGTTTTATCCCGCCATACGTGCCGGCATGGAAAAATATAAAGATGATCAGCGGGTGGAAGGATTGCTCTTCCGCTATCTGCACTTTTACGGCACGTACGACTATGTGGGCGACAGCCGCAAATGGTATAACCATGAGATCCGCATTATCCGGAATAACAAAGCCATCCACAGTTACCGGGATGCACAAGGATTCCGGATCGATGGACGCAAACTGAATGTAAAACCCATCGATGCCTGGATCTACCATTATGGCTGGGTGAAGAGTCCGCGGCAGATGATGCTCAAAAACCAGCAATTCGTGGAATTCTGGAGCGAACAGGAAGCCCTGAAAGAAGCCTGGAGCCAAATGGAGGTTTTTGATTACAGCCAGTTTGATTCCCTGCGAACTTTTACGGGTACACATCCCTCCTCCATGAAAGAACGGATCGACAGGCAGCACTGGAAAGTGGACTTTGATATCAGCCGTAAAAAATTTGACTGGAAAGGGCGGCTGCTTTATTGGATCGAACAAAAAACCGGCAAGCGGCTTTTTGATTATAAAAATTACCGGATCATTCCATAAACCTTTTTAGCTTCGGCAAAGCATGCAAAACTGGACTACCATACAGGAAAAACTGCTGCAGGGGGATACCCGTTCCATAGCCCGTGCCATTTCGCTTGTCGAAAATGAAGCGGCCGGATATGCCGGTTTTCTCCAGCAGTTACCTGCAGGCAACACCCCTGTTATCGGTATCACCGGAGCGCCCGGTGCTGGAAAAAGCACGCTGGTGGATGCACTGCTTGCCGAGCTGGTCGGGAAAGGAAAAAAGGTTGCCGTGCTTTGTGTAGACCCTTCTTCACCATTCAACCTCGGCGCCTTATTGGGCGACCGGATCCGCATGAGCCAATGGTACGATCATCCCAATGTATACATCCGTTCCTTAGCCACCCGGGGGTCTCTCGGCGGACTGCATCCGAAGATCATTGAGATCACCGAACTGCTGAAAACTGCCGGCTTTGATTATATCATTGTGGAAACAGTGGGCGTTGGACAAAGTGAAATTGAAATAGCAGGGCTGGCCGATGTTACCGTAGTGGTACTGGTACCGGAAGCCGGTGATGAGATCCAGACCATGAAAGCCGGCCTGATGGAAATCGCCGATGTATTTGTGGTGAACAAGAGCGACCGGCCGGAAGCCGATCTCTTTGTGCGTAACCTGCGGCTGATGCTGGCCCCTGCTTATACCCACGCTTCAATAGAAATCCCTGTAGTCAAAACCGTAGCAGCTTCACAACAAGGCATATCCGAATTACTGGAAGCCATTGAAAAAAGGCTGGAACTGGAACAGGAGCCGCAACGTAAAGCCTGGTTGCTTACCGAAAGAGCCTGGCAACTGATCCAGCAGGAAAAGATGAAGGAGCTTAAAAAAGAGGTGCTAAAAGAGGAAATTGCCGGGCTGCTGCAATCCGGTTCGGTCAATTTATATCAGTATATCCAGTCGAAGCTGCGGAACTGAATCGCCTCCCATTACGTTTGTTATAAACACAAAAAAAAGACCGAAACTACAATCGCTCAGCGTGTGTTTCAGCCCTGTTATTCCTTTTACCGCCGGAGATCAGTTAACTCCGCGGTGAGGGATACTATAACGGTTATGCGCAACAAATTATTGCACTTCCGCCTGCCGCCTTTTTGTTGCTATTGGACTGATTTCCAGCATGTTAAAAATATATTTTATTGATAATCAGATATTTAGAGACCTGCCTGAAGTCATCTTTTATCCGAAAACTCCGGCTTACCTTTTCTTCTTACTAAGCCCTTACCATTCCAATGGCAAAAAAGCTGATTGCATTTGTAGCCTACTTCATCCCTCCTGGTCGTACCCGACAGGAACAGAATACAGACCGGATCATGGTCTATTCCTTTATAGCGATGTTCATCGCCGGGGTATTTCTTTTTATACTTGATCTTTCCCTCAACCTGCTCACTGTGGGGCTGTTGGTACTCACCTTGCCCTTTGGAGCTATCGGTTATGCATATATGCAGCGGGTCGGCAAGATCCGGTCATCACGCTGGTTAAGCCATTTGCATGTACTTGCAGTGATCCTGTTCACTGGTTTTGTATACTCCAAGGAGATCCGGATCCATGCCTATTTCCTGCCCATACTGATTAATATTCTTTCTGTATTCAGGGGCAAATTGAAAAAAGATGGTTATGTACTGGCCGGTCTGATCCTTCTTTCGATCCCACTGCTGGTATATTCAGATTTCCGCATCATGGCGGTAACCCTTGATGAAGCGACTATGAAAAGCTCTCAAATCAGCAACCTGATGGGCGCCACACTGGTAACCTGTTACGAAGTGATCGCCCTCCTGGAAGTCAACAGCCGCTACCAGCAATCGCTGGAAAAACGTAACCATGAAATTGAAGCGCAGCAACAGAAACTGCTGCAGCTGATGGACACCCGTGATCAACTCATCCGTGTACTGGCTAACGATATCCGGAGTCCGTTCAAAGCCATATTGGGTACCATTAACGTCATGGAATTGTCTCAACTCACCGAGGAAGAACGCAACTGGATGTTGAAAGTGGTGCGTCGTGATGCAGAAGGCACACTGGATATGATGGATAACCTCATAAACTGGACCAAACTGCAACATAACGGACTAACGCCCGATCCGGAATGGATCCGTGCCGACAGCCTGCTGAATACGGAACTCTTCCATCTGGAAAAGCGGGCTGAATATAAAAAAATCAGGCTGGACATTTCACGCGAACTGAACCTGCTGATTTATGCCGACCGTTTTCTGCTGGAAGCGGTGCTGCATAATCTTTTATGCAATGCCATTAAATTCACACCCGAAGGCGGAACTGCAACCCTGAAAATTATTTTAGAAAGCGGAGCTGTTCACTTTACCGTTTCCGATACAGGAAAGGGTATTGCACCAGATATCCTTCAGAAAATCAGGGAGGGGGTACCCGTCAGTACCGATGGTACTGCACATGAAAAAGGGCATGGCGTTGGGTTGCTGGTAGCTGGCGGCATGTTAGAACTGCTGGGATCCCGGCTCAACATTCAAACCTCATCCGGAAAAGGGACCACATTTCATTTTGTACTGGCTCAGGATACGAACTCCTCCCACCAGGCCGTCCAGGGCTGATCCAGCTGATCCAGCTTAACGAGCTCTCCCATCCGTGGTGTAGCAACAGGTAAATGCTCTTTTGCAGCAGCAGACACTACATCCCGCAAGGGCTCGTACCAGGGATGCTGGGCCAGTTTGAATTTGGAATGATGCACCGGCAAAAGGTGAGCTGCACGTAACTCTTTTGCTTCTGTGATCAGTTCCTCCGGAAAGGAATGGATAAAGGGCCAGTTCTTATTATACTGCCCGCATTCCAGTATCGCCAGATCAAAAGGGCCATATTGCGCCCCGATTTCTTTGAAATGCGGTCCATACCCGCTGTCGCCACCCAGAAATAATTTACGCTTCGTTGTTTCCAGAACAAAAGAAGTCCATAAGGATACATTCCTGCTGAAACCGCGTCCTGAAAAGTGGCGGGCTGGCGTTAAAGTCAATTGTATATCCGGAAAAGCTGTCACAGTTTCATGCCAGTTCTTTTCTATGATCTGGGACGGGTCCCAGCCCCAATATTCAAAATGCTGCGCCACACCCAGGCCACACATCACCTTACCCACGCGTCCTTTTAGTTTAAGGATGGAGTCATAATCCAGATGATCCCAGTGGTCGTGTGAGATCAGGAGCAGGTCGCAATCCGGAATATCGGCAACACGGAATTGATCGGGGCCTTTAAATGCGACTACAGATCCGGGAATGGGTGATGCATTATTACTGAAAACAGGGTCCACCAGTATTCGGCAGCCTTCCACCTGAAGAAAATAGGAACTGTGCCCGAACCAGACCAATATATTTTCTGACCGGTCAAGCTGGTGAAGGTCGGTGTTCACAACAGGTAATGACCTTGCAGGGACGGTATCCACATGCCGGCGCATGAATTCCCGCATGGCCTTGAGCATATTGCTGTCTTCCGAGAAAGAAGGGGTCGGCACCGGATTCTGAAACTGGCCCTTCTTATAATTGGGGATAGCCTCAAATGCCTTTTTCCGTTTCGCGTCAGGCTTCCGTCCGAATGAGGTAAACATCCTGGCTGGAGTTTTGTGGATATTTTGAGTTGTGGGGGTTGTATAGAGTTGCCAACTGTATACAGTTGGCAACTCTATACAACCTGTTATTCTTCCTCGCAGCCGATCGGCGCACCGGGAGGAATCGCGGCATGAATGGTGGGTTTCGCCTTTTCGGGTGCTTTGATCCGTTCCAGCATCAGCTGGTAATGCGCCGCCCGTACCGGATCAGCATGGGCTTTCAGGCTTTCCGCATAGGTCTTTAACCCGGCTAATGCCTGTACCAGGGGACCACGTGCAGCAAAACTCAGGCTTTCATCAACAGATGATGCCAGTATATAGGTGAGCAATACCTGTTCGGTCTGTTGCTGGATCAGTAACTGCATACCGGTTTTCCGGGGCGCTTTGAATGTTGCGGCAATGAGCTTGTCGAGCATTTCCTTCACGCCCAGTCCACCACTCATCTCATATTGCGCCATCCGGCTGAGGCGTGTACTGTTAAAGAGGAAACTGAAAGGCATATCTGCAGCGGTTTCAGCCGGAGCCAGCGCATCAAAAGGAAGGCCTGTATGTTTACGGAATAGTTCGCGGTTGAATTCATATCCTGCCGGGCGGGGCGGTATCAGGGCTGCCACAGCATCCGGTAATTGCAGGAATGCAGGGTCGACTGTTGTGATCAGTGCCTCCAGTGCTTCCAGTTGGTCCTTTTTGGGAACCGGAGCCGTAACCACCTGTCCGTCGCCGCGGAGTGCATAATTGTATTTCAGTCCGCCTACAATTTTAGTAACCGCTTCTTCCTGATACCGGTGGAAGAAATAGACCGGCACCAATACATCTTCGAGCATAGCCATGGGCATGCCCGGGCGGATATTTTTTTCGCCGAACTGACTGAGTGCTTTCGCCCTTACTTTGATCACTTCTTTCAGCTCAGTAACAGCATTCTCGCCATTATCCCAGAGATGGGCCTGGGGATGTGCACCGCCTGGATCGCGGGAATCGCGGTCGCTGATAAACTGCAGTCCCTTTTTAGCAGCCTGAGACATGATCGCATTGAGGGCTGCAGCTTCATTCGTTCCTGCAGGAAAATCCTGATAGCCCCAGGTGATGGATACTTTATCCCAATCTCCGATCTTATGGTCGTAGGCATTGGCAAGATCGACTTCGCCTTTGGCATTGAGCCGGACCAGCGGATGCGGATAATCCATCACACTGGCGCGGTTGCTTACGCTGCTGGCATAATTGTGCATGAGACCGAGCGTATGTCCCACTTCATGGGCAGCCAGCTGTTCCAGTCGCTCCAGGGCCATTTGCAGCATTTTATCGTCTGCAGGCAGCCCGTTTTCAAAAGGGGCCAACAGCCCCTGGGCGATCAGGTAATCCTGACGTACGCGCAAACTGCCCAAAGAAACCTGTCCTTTGATGATCTCACCTGTGCGGGGATCCACCACACTGGCGCCATAGCTCCAGCCGCGGGTGCTGCGGTGTACCCAGTTGATCATGTTATAACGGATATCCATAGGGTCTGCGCTGTCCGGCAGCACTTCCACCTGGAAGGCATTCCGGTATCCGGCAGCTTCAAAAGCCTGGTTCCACCAGCGGGCCCCTTTCAGCAATGCGGAACGTATGGGTTCGGGTGTGCCGTTATCGAGATAATAGATGATCGGCTTCACCGGATCACTGATGGCGGCTGCAGGATCTTTTTTCTGCAGGCGGTGCCGCATGATGAAGAATTTCTCGATCGGTTCGTATACCGGTGTGCTGTAATCAAACCAGGATACCGGGATATAACTGCTGCGGGGATCAAAGACCCTTGGCTTATATCCGGCGTCGGGCAATTGTACAAAGGAATGGTGGGTGCGCAGGGTGATCGCTTCGGCAGAAGGAGCCACAGATTGTACAAAGGGGCCCGCAGAACCATCGGCATTGGCAAATGTAAGTGTGGCTTCCATCTCCGTATTCAGGGGGAAGTTCCGGGTGCGGGCGGCATAGAGGGCTGACCGCGTTTTATCCAGTGTAAAGTTGCCTTGTTGTGCACGGCGCAGGCGGTTGCTCACCTGCATGGCATCGCGCAATAAGAACTCAGTGAGATCGATCAGAACCGTATCACCGCTCTCCGCCTCTACTGCAAATCCGAACAGGGTGGAGGAGGCAAAACTCTCTTCCACGGCACGTTTTTCCCGGGCATCCGTTGTAACGGCACGGTAATCCGTATTGGGTTGTACCAGCATGAGCTTCCTGCCGGCTTTTACAAATTTCACGATACGCCCTCCGCCCATCAGTCCGCGGTCCAGTCCAATATCATTGGAACCCAGTCCACCAGGCAACGACATCGCATAAAGGAATTCGGTATTGAATCGGCTCACTTCCAGCCAGAGCTTGCCGGCATTCTCATCGCGGTAAAACGTAAAATAACCAGGCTCCTTTTTCAGGTCCTTTGTCTTTTCAGCGATAGAAGGGAGTTTCTGGGAAAATGCAGCAAAAGGAATGAGTACTACGAACAGCAGCTTGCGGAGCATAGGCAGTTATTTGATGGCTGAAGATACAGCAAAACTGCCGGGTATGAGAGATGAAGGTCAGGCCTTATTTGGCTTCTTTCTGGCTATCGTACCAGCGGTAACCGATATAACCGATCAGCGCCATGGGAAAAGCAGCGAGGTATACAATGGCACCATTGAGAGCCTTTGCTGGCTTTTCTCCCAACTGTTGGGCAGTTTTGGTACAAATGGAGCATTGTGCACTGAGCTCCTGACTGATCAGGGTCAGTACAAGGAAGAGACAGGCGAATATGAAAAGCTTTCTGTACATGTCCGGCTCAAAAATAACAAATTTCAATGGATTTGGTTGACAGACTTAGCCAGATCAGAATGAGGCACTTACATATAAAAAAAGACGGAATCCCTTCCGTCTTCTATTATTTTCATCGACTATTCACAATTCACTACTCACCCTTAATTCACCGCCTCCGTCTGCATCCGCTTCACTTGTTTCTTGCGCTCTTCCTCATCGAGGATCACTTTACGCATGCGGATGAAGTTCGGGGTCACTTCAATACACTCGTCGAACTGGATGTATTCCATACACTCTTCGAGGGTCATCAGGGTCTTGGGAGCGATCTTGGTGGCATCATCACTGCCGCTGGCGCGGTGGTTGGTGAGCTTCTTGCCTTCCGTAGCATTCACCACGAGGTCGCCCGGTTTGATATGCTCTGCAATGATCTGTCCGGCATAAACATCCTCACCCGGATCTACAAAGAATACACCACGGTCTTGCAGTTTATCAATGGAATAACCGGTCGTCTTTTCTGTGTTCTTGGAAAGCAATACACCTTTATCACGTCCCGGGATGGGTCCTTTCCAGGGTTTGTACTCGGTAAAACGGTGGGCCATTACGGCTTCACCGGTTGTGGCGGTCAGCATCTGCGTACGCAGTCCGATCAGTCCGCGTG
Source organism: Chitinophagaceae bacterium (assembly GCA_044220945.1). Lineage (GTDB taxonomy): Bacteria > Bacteroidota > Bacteroidia > Chitinophagales > Chitinophagaceae > Endoryza. Next base: position 108,668 of record JBGAQC010000003.1, read on the forward strand.
AAGGGATCTCGAATTCCAGGTGCTGCATTTCTCCCTTGGTTTCCATTACATGGAGTTCCCCTTTACGGCGGGTTACGAGGTCAATTACCTTGGAGGCAAATTCCTGGGGGACGTCTACGACCAGGCTCTCGTAAGGCTCACATTTCTTGCCATCAATTTCCTTCACAATTACCTGGGGTTGTCCTACCGTAAGTTCATACCCTTCGCGGCGCATGGTTTCGATCAGGATACCGAGGTGCAGGATACCACGGCCATATACCATGAAGCTGTCACCCTCTTCACTATCCACCACGCGGAGTGCGAGGTTCTTCTCTGTCTCTTTCATGAGGCGGTCGCGGAGGTGACGGCTGGTCACAAACTTACCGTCGCGGCCATAGAAAGGAGAGTTATTGATGGAGAACAACATGTTCATGGTGGGTTCGTCCACACTGATCACCGGTAAAGCTTCCGGATTTTCCGCATCAGCAATGGTATCACCGATATTGAAATCTTCAATACCAACAACGGCACAAAGGTCGCCGGCCAGTACTTCAGTTACTTTTCGTTTGCCCATTCCTTCAAACACATAGAGCTCGCGCACTTTGGTTTTGCGTACGGTACCATCGGCCTGCATCAGCACAACAGCCTGGTTTTCCTTTAAAGAACCCCGGCTGATCTTGCCTACGGCAATACGGCCAAGGAAAGAGGAGTAATCCAGCGAAGTGATCTGCATCTGCACATTGCCTTCACTTACTTTGGGCTCAGGTACATATTGCAGGATCCCATCCATCAGGGGGGTGATATCTTCACATTGTTCATTCTTGCTGTTGAACCAGCCATTTTTTCCGCTTCCGTAGAAAGTCGGGAAATTGAGCTGCTCTTCAGTAGCATCAAGGTTGAAGAAGAGTTCAAATACGGCATCATGCACTTCATCGGGACGGCAGTTCGGCTTGTCCACTTTATTGATCACCACGATCGGATGCAGGTTCAGCTGCAGGGCTTTCTGCAGTACGAAACGGGTCTGGGGCATGGGTCCTTCAAAAGCATCCACCAGCAGGATCACACCATCTGCCATTTTCAGTACGCGCTCTACTTCACCTCCAAAGTCAGCGTGACCAGGAGTATCAATAACGTTGATTTTCACATCTTTATAAGTAACGGCAGCGTTCTTGCTGAAGATGGTGATACCCCGCTCTCTCTCGAGGTCATTGCTGTCCATGATCAGTTCACCGGTTTCCTGGTTGTCGCGGAACACTTTTGTAGTGTGCAGGATGCGGTCAACAAGGGTGGTCTTCCCATGGTCAACGTGGGCAATAATAGCGATGTTGCGAATATTCATTTGTAATTAATTGATGGGCAAGCAGTTAGCTGGCGTATCCCCTCTCCGTTTTCCCGTGTATTGTGCAGGAGGGGTTTTGGGCCTGCAAATGTACGAAAAATAACCGAGAGTGTGTAGTGAAGGGTGAATAGCCCATGTTAACTAAAAAATACCATTTTCAGGGGATACCAACCCTGTGCAGCGTATCTGCAAACTCGCTTACCTTTAGTGTTCCAATTCTGTGGATCTCCCCCTCCCGTAGCTAACCAGTAAACTTTATTTTTATGACCCATCCCCGTCGCATCGCGGGTATGCTGGCTTTAAGCCTGGCAGCCCTCCTCACTACCGCTCCTAAAGCAGAAGCACAACTCCTCAAAAAACTAAAAGACAAAGCCGGACAGGTCGCCGACAAAGTAATCGACAAGAAGATCAATGATGCCACCGGAAACGGAGGCAACAACAATCCGAACGGTGGAAACAACAATACAGGTGGCGGCAATAACGGGGAGTATTCCGGAGGCAGCGGCCGCATGTCGAACAAAGGCGGCGGCGGACTGAAGAACAGTGCACCACCCGATGTAATGGCGCAGATCGCCGATGCGGAGAAAGCCCATACGGCAGGTAATTTCAGCGATGCGCGCTTCTCCATCCAGCAGGCACTGATGGGTGTTGAGATCCAGCTGGGCCGTGAAGTGCTAAAAAACCTGCCGGCCAAAGTCAATGGCATGGATAAAGACACCCTGAAAAATGTGGTGACCAGTAATCAATGGGGCTGGAATAACATGACCATACAAACAGTATATAACCAGGCTCCTGAAAAACAGCTGATCATCACAATCGGCAATAACCCCTTCTATGCCAATGTAGCCAATATGTATTTCATGAATGCCGGCATGGTACAGGCAAACGAAAAAGACCAGAATATCAAGCAGACCCGTCTCAAGGGCTATAAGGCTGTTATCGAGTATGATGACAATAAGGGTTATACGTTATTCGTATCGCTCGGGCAAACATCTATGATCGTCTGGGAATGCGTCAATTTCAAGGACGAAGATGATGTGATGAAAACGGCCGGCGAATTTGATATCGACGGCATCAAGAAACAACTGGGCGAACAATAAGCATTCACTCCTCAACAACAAGTCATGAAAAAAACACTCAGCATACTTACAGCAGGTATCCTCTGCAGCACCCTCGCATTTGCACAGCAGGATTTCACAAAAGACATCACCACAGCCAAAACACAGTACGCTTCCGGCAAACTGGAAGAAGCCCATTTCGCCCTGCTGCAGGCCTTGCAGGAAATTGATATCCGCATCGGACAGGAAGTGCTCAAGCTCCTGCCCCAGCAGATGGACACCCTGAAAGTAAATGCCAAAGAAGATAATGTAAGCGGCACATCAGGTTATGTGGGTACTTCCATCCGCCGGACTTATGGAGTGAACCGTGGCGGTGAGATCACCATTATCAGCAATTCACCCCTCATCGGCACACTCAATGCCTATCTTAATACGCCTGTTATCGGCGGCATGATGACAGATGGCAATACCAAGATCATCCGTGTTCAGGGTTATAAAGGCCGTATGGAAAAAAGCCAGAACAATGATGGCAGCCTCAACTATAGCGTTGATATCCCCATGGGGAATTCACTGGTTACCTATAAAATGAGCAATACCACCGACACGCAGATCCTGAAGCTGGTGGAAACGCTGCCGTTGCAGCAGATCGCAAAGCTGATTCAGTGATCGACAATCGACAATCGACAATCGATAATGGTGAGTTGAAAATCATCGTATGAAATTAAAAAGGCCGGATCTGAATAAGATCCGGCCTCTTGTTTTTATACCTACCAATATTCTCGATTGTCGATTGTCGATTGTCGATTCTCGATTCACCTCACACACGCACATACCACTTCTTCTTATCCATCCAATACCCCACGATCCAGCAGGTCAGCATCCACCAAAGTGCGAAACCGAGAGAGCCCCAGTAAAAGCCCAGGTTGCTGAATATGGTATCGTAAATCCATTTGAAAAGCGGTTTGTCGCCCACAGGTATCACCCACATCAGGATGACGCCCACTTCACTGAGCAGGTATATGAAGAGGGGGTTCTTTCCGAATACCTCAAAAAAGGAAGCCCCTTTATTGAATTTCAGGAATTCGGTAATGTAGATGATGGCCGACAGGATCAGCAGGTCGAGTCCGCAGGTGTATAATGTGAAGGAACTGGTCCAGAGTTTTTTATTGATAGGGAAGGTCAGGTCCCAGCTGTAAGCAAGGAATAAAAGGGCTGCTCCTGCCAGCATCAGGTGGGTAAGCCCTTCATAGGTCTTGCCTTTCTGCTGGATATATTTCCCGGCAAAATAGCCGATCACCACATTGCCGATCGCCGGCAGGGTACTCAGCCATCCTTCCGGATCGAAAGCAATGCCTTCTCCATGATAGAGATGGCGGTCTCCCATCAGCCATTTATCCAGTTTCAAAACAGCATTACCCTCGAGGGTAAGGTCGCCAAATCCGGTTAACAGGAATTTATAAGCTACCAAAATGATAATGGTAAGTCCGATCACCCAATTGGGCCGCAGGAACCAAACCATCAGCGATGCAATGCCGTAACATAATGCAATACGCTGCAGCACACCCAGCACACGGGTATCGGCGAAGGGGCGCAGTTCCAGGCCCTTTTCCCCTTCCTGTACAAAAGGAAACCAGTACATGAGGTAGCCCAGCAGAAAGATGATGAGGGTGCGCTTGAGGATCTTTGCCACTACGGAGCCGGAGGGTAGTCCTGCCCATTTGAGCATTACAAAACTCATGGCATTCCCAACAGCAAAAAGGAATGAAGGGAATACCAGATCAGTAGGTGTGAATCCATGCCATTTGGCATGCAAAAGGGGGGCGAAAGTATGCTCGTCACCACCCGTATTCACAATGATCATGAAACAGATGGTCATGCCCCGGAAGATGTCGAGTGCCTGATAACGTTCAGCAGCCATAACTCAGTTGGTTTGTTGGTGGTTAACTGAATAAATGTACAGTATTTCACCCAACCGGATGAGACAATAACAATTTTTAGCCGGAGTGACACGCATTACTTAAATTTAAGGATTGATCGTACCGCACCGAAACATTGCTTTATGATGAAAAGAAAGTATTGGCTGGCAGCTCCCCTCCTGCTGGTCATCGGGTACCTGATGGGACCCCGCCCCGCTACCCCGGTCTACAAAAAAGACCTCCCTGTCGTTCCTGCCACAGCAAAGGACCTGGAAGCCCATATCATACGGAATGAAAGTCTTCATAAGGTAAAACCCGATAATGAAGCCCGGATTGTTTGGTATAACGACAGCCTGAAACAGAAAACGCCCTATGCCATCGTATACCTGCATGGCTTTTCAGCATCGCAGGGAGAAGGAGATCCTGTTCACCGGAATATAGCCCGCAAATTCGGATGTAACCTCTATCTGGCCCGCTTGGCGGAACATGGTATTGATACGGTGGATGCTCTTCGAAAACTGACTGCCGAGAAATACTGGGAATCGGTGAAAGATGCCCTTGCTATCGGGAAACAACTGGGAGAAAAGGTCATTCTGATGGGCACTTCCACCGGAGGCACCAATGCCCTGCAACTGGCGGCTGCTTATCCCAATGACATCAGCGCACTGGTATTGCTTTCTCCCAATATTGCCATTTTTGATCCGAATGCCTGGCTGCTGAATAATCCATGGGGATTGCAGATCGCCACCCTGGTTAAACAGGGCCGCTACATTACGACCAATGATCAGCGGGATATTTATAAAAAATATTGGTATTCCCACTACCGGCTGGAAGGAGTAGTGGCCCTGGAAGAACTGGTGGAGACCACCATGGTGCCTGCAACTTTTGAAAAAATCAGCCAGCCTACTTTACTCCTGTATTACTATAAAGATGAAGTGCATCACGACAGCGTGGTCAGTGTTCCGGCCATGCAGGATATGTTCAACCGGATCAAAACCCCACAGGCACTGAAACGGGGCGTGGCCCTGCCCAATACCGGCGATCATGTACTGGGCTCTCCCATCAAATCGGGAGACGTGGAAGGTGTGGAACGGGAGATCACCGCATTCCTGAAAGATGTACTGAAAATGAACTTCTGAATCATACCTGTATTTTCATTGGCTGACCGGCACATTGGCTAATCGGTTAATTTCTCTTACTTTGCTTAAAATTGCTTGCTATGTTCCGCTCCCGCATTGCCGGTATCGGCATGTATGTTCCCGAAAATGTGGTGACCAACCACGACCTGTTACAGTATATGGATACCAGTGATGAATGGATCCAGGAACGGACAGGTATCAAAGAACGCCGCTACGCACACCGCACTGAAGAAACCACGACCACCATGGCAGTGGAAGCGGCAAAACTGGCGATTGAACGAGCCGGTTTAACCCCACAGGATATTGATTTTATCGTATTTGCCACCTTATCGCCCGATTACTATTTCCCCGGATGCGGCGTACTGGTGCAGCGTGCCCTCAAGATGAAGGAGATCGGCGCGCTCGACGTACGCAACCAGTGTAGCGGATTTGTGTATGCACTCAGTGTGGGCGACCAGTTCATCCGCAGCGGCATGTATAAGAATATTCTGGTGATCGGCAGTGAAAAGCATTCCTTCGGACTGGACTTCAGTACCCGTGGCCGGAATGTGAGCGTTATTTTCGGCGACGGAGCAGGAGCCGTAGTATTACAACGCAGCGATGACGAATCCAGCGGCATTATCAGCACACACCTGCACAGTGATGGCGAAAGCGCCGAGATCCTGGCCATGTACAACCCGGGAACCCATGCCAATCACTGGAATGCACAGCCTTATGCCGATTTTGACAAAGCCGAGATCGGCCAGATGTTCATGAGCCATGCCATGATCGATAATGCACAGAATTTCCCTTACATGGATGGCCCTGCTGTATTCAAAAAGGCCGTGGTGAAATTCCCGGAAGTGATCCTGGAAGCCCTCACTGCCTCAGGCTTTAAGCCAGCCGACCTCAAACTATTGATCCCGCACCAGGCCAATCTGCGCATCGCCCAGTTTGTGCAGCAGAAACTCCAATTGCGTGATGATCAGGTCTATAATAATATCCAGCAGTACGGCAATACCACAGCGGCTTCTGTTCCTATTGCACTCTGTGAAGCCTGGGAAAAGGGCTTGGTCAGTAAAGGGGACCTTGTTTGCCTTGCAGCTTTTGGCAGCGGCTTCACCTGGGCCAGCGCCTTGTTAAGATGGTAGATTTTTTAACGAAAACGGTGCAACCCCTTTACCTTAGCGTACTTCTTACTCAAAACACTGGTATGCGCATTTTGCTTCTCTGCCTTTTTTCCCTTGCTTTAGCCGGAACGGTTTCGGCTCAGGATATTTACTGGAAAGTAACCTTGAACAGGAAAACCGTATTGAAAGGTGTGGATGAAAACGATACTGCTACAAACCGCATACAGGTGAAAAAAGCAGACCTCACCAACAATAATATCTTCAAGCTGGAATATTTCAATAAGAACGAGAAGAGCCCCAAAGGAGCCATGTACCGCAGTCTGGCCTATTATGATCCTGCCGGCAGCCCGACAGTGCAACTCGATTCTGCCTTTATACTGATGGTGGAGAACAGGGATATCCTCAAACTGCTCTGGACCCGCAAAATACTGACGGCCTATACCTGGAGTTCCCCTTCGGATCCAGCTATGGCAGCAGCCATCCGTATCCGCAGGACAAGGTTGTTCACCATTGAATTGATCGATTAACGGTTAAACGGAAACTCGTTGATCCAGTGAAAACCGCGGTTTACCAGCCGGAAACGGTTGATATCATACTTGCGGTATACCAGACGGATGCTGTCTTCATTCCGCTTTCCCCAGAAACGCAAATGTGTGCTGTCTGCCGCATAATTCCAATGCCATTTGTTTAGGGTATCCGAATTCTTAAAAAGGGTTACCTGGTGCATTGCCGTATCCACCCGGAAGTTGATACTGCTGGTGGTATCCCTCATGTTCTTGACAATCGCAAAATCCTTGAACTGTACCACGAGTTGCTTCCATAATGTGGTATCCGTCATCAGCAGGGGCAGGGTATCATTATTTTTTACTGCAGTTTCTATATTATAGATGCCGTATAAAGGCGGGCGCGGGCGCTCATCTCCATATTCCTTGATCGCGTCCATGGAACTGTAAATGTTCCCGAACAATGCCGCCAGCAGGAAAAGAACCTTGTAGATCCGGGCACCGATCGACCATTTCCGGCTGAGACCCGGCTCCGGATACTGCACGGCAGCTGCAGACTGGTTGCGGAAAAAAACAGCACTGATACGTTTCCGGTCAGGGATCAACAGGAGCAGCGAAAGGAAAAACAGGAAGAAGGAAAACAGTTTCACCGGCACATCATAACTCATGTTGATGACAAAAACATTCAACATGATCACGGCAACGATCAATGCACCCACCAGGGTTGTTCTCCGGAAAAAAAGCAGTAAGCCCCCGATCACCTCGCCCCATCCTGTGAAGGCACTATATGTTTTGGAATACCCGATATACGACCAGGTAAGTCCCATAGGCGATTTGTCGCCAAACAACTGGACCAACTGAGAAAGGTAAGGGAAAGGCATCTGCAGGTGAAACACTTTGGCAAATCCATAGCCCAGCATGGCACCTCCCAGGAAATAACGTCCGCCTGTACGTAACCAGTAATAGGCCTGGTTATAGGATGCGCGCTTTCTGTCGATCACCGACCAGATGATGGAAGCCACCAATGCCAGCAGCAACATAGTGCCATAAAGCAGGTAATCGTAATGCGTATCGCCGCTGCCGTTGGTGAAATTGGTAATCGGCTCCTTAATTCCGTATACATGACTGGCCAGCCAGGGGATCAGCCATTTGCAGAATTCAAAATAGGCGCCAGTGATTTTTCCATACCAGGTGCCCAGTGTTTCATTCAACCCCATGAGTTGTGACAGGAAAGGAATGCTGTCGGCCGGAAAGGGGAATACCATCAGGACGAACCAGGAAAAGAAAAAACGGAAGATCCATTTCTGAAAACCGGACCAGGCACGGCTTTCCTGCAGTTGTTGGGTCATGGCAAGGGTTTAGGAAAGGAAATTAGCAATAATAGCGGGATATTTGCTGTACAAATGACAGAGAAAGTCCTTTTTTTTATAAACCCCATATCCGGAACCCGGAAAAAAAACCGGCTGCCGGTGCTGATCGCCCAGACTGCAGCACACTTTGGCTGCGAGGCAGAACTGATCCACACCCGTGCGGACGGCGATTATACATATCTGGCAGAGAAGATCCATGCAGAGAAAATTTCCCGAATAGGCATTTGTGGCGGTGATGGTACAGTGAACATGGTGGTGCAATCGCTGCGTAACCTTCCGGTGGCGTTTGGAATCATCCCGATGGGTTCGGGAAATGGCCTGGCCCTTAGTGCGGGTATACCGAGGAATACACTGAAGGCACTGCGGATTTTCTTTGAAGGCAGCCCCCGTAAAGTGGACGCCTTTACTGTGAACGGGGGTTTTGCCTGCATGCTTTGTGGCGTTGGATTGGATGCTCTTGTAGCACATGAATTTTCCCGGCAGCGGAAACGAGGCCTGATCACCTATGCACGGCTCACCACAAAAGCCTTCTTCCGTTATAAAGCCTTTCCCTTCAGGGTACAGGCTAATGATTTTTCTTTTGATACTACCGCTTATTTTATCAGCGTCGCTAACAGCAACCAGTTCGGGAACAATGTCCGCATTGCTCCCCAGGCTTCCCTCAGTGATGGTTTGCTGGATGTTGTGATCGTGAAAAAAATGGCCCGGCCCAGGCTGATCCTCGCCCTGATCAACCAGGTATTCGGTGGAAAAGTTCAATCCATTCCGAATTCACTCGATGCCCCAGTGATCTACTTTCAGGCTCCGGCACTTACCATACTGAATCCACAGGAAGCTCCCTTACACATCGACGGTGAGCCCCGGAATGCAGCAACAACGCTGGATGTACAGATCCTGCCTCAGGCCTTTACACTCATCCATGGCAGCTGATCACTGTTTCATGAGTTGTTCCAAAAGTGAAAATGCTGTTTTGTTCTCAGGGCTGTTCAAAGCTGCGGCAATATCTTTCTTCTCGCTTTTGGTCAGGTGAAAATTCATGGCTGCGCCCGACTCTTCTTTACTGGGCACATATTGAAAACTGATCTTATGAAAGGCTGGTCCGATCAGTTGTCTTGATAAACTGATCAGGTCATTCTGGTTGTACTCCTGCATCTTGTACCAGTTGAACTGGAGCAGCATCATGGGCCGGGTGGCGATCTCAGTTATATTGGTGGCTTCATAAGGATGCTCCCAGCCCCCTTCCCTGCGGTCGCGCAACTGGATCAGCACCACACCGGAAGTATTCGCCTTGATCCAGTCCAGAAAATGCTGCACAAAGCGGATCGCGGTTTCCTGTCCGAAATTATCCCGCAGGCCGGCATCCATTACATCGATCACCGGCTTGGTGGGCAACCACACATTCGGCAATACATAGGGAAAAGTGGCATTCATCCGCATAGCGGTAAGCACCCTCAGGTGATAGGGATCCTGCTTGCTGAAAAAAGTACCGTAGTCGATCACATCCGGCTCCGGATTCCAGTTGCCCGCACTATCTGAGGGCGGGCGCATCATGAATCGCAGGGGCTGCGGACTGACCAGCATTTTCCTTCCATCCCGTGTTACAACAGAATTGAAGATCAGCAAGGGTATGCGGGCACGACGCTCCTCTTCATAATAATCATTCAGGCTTTTATTCAGGTAACCCCGGGTATTGCGGTCGAGCTTCTGTTCAAAAGCATAGCCCCGGTCTTTAATGTATTTATAGGGCCCTACGGCGAATTTTTGTGCCGGTGAAGCCAGATCACGGGCAACAAAGGATGAAAACAGCGGATTGAGCAGATCCTGTGCAATATCATCTGCATACATCGGGTCTCGTGGATTGATGCTTTCTCCAAGGGCTTTTCTGCGGCTGAGTTCCCTGAAGTACGTGGCCCCCAACATGCCACCTGAAGCCCCGGTGAGTAAAAAGGTCCGGTCCATCAGCCGCCCCTGCATAAGGCTGTCGAGGCGCTGGAGCACATTCAGTGTAAAAGTGGCACTTCGGCTGCCACCTCCGCTGGTTACAATAAGATAAAGGCGTGGTTTGGCTTCCGGTTGCCTGGCTTTCCAGGCTTCGAGAATGTGTAGCATCCTGGCCCGGTCGGTTTCTGAAGCCGCATCGCTGGCCAGTGCCTGAAGCGATTCGCGGGTATAAGCAGGGCGGTCCTCTTTTTTCGAATAATCCATGCCGTAAGCCTTATTCGAAGTATCAATGATCTCATACCGGTACAGCACATTCAGCAGCAGAAAAAGGCCGAACAGGAACGGAATGCTCCAATGCTGGAGGAAATAGGAAAACGCACCGGTCAATGCGATCAGGATGGCAAAAAAGATGGTGATCCCTGCGGCAGCGGGCAGCTGGAACAGGGGCTGGTCCATCAGGAAGCCGATACCGACCAGGAAAATAAAGGCGATGAAGATGGAGAGTACCGCAGCAAAATGGTGCCGACCGAAGAGGGAGTCAATGAACTCCCGGCTGTAATGAGATACATCCCTGACTTTTTTGAGTTTGAACAGCCCATGAAAATATACATTCACTTTGATCAGCCGGCTTTCTTTCAGGCGGGTCTCCTCTTTCCTGAACTGTTCCTTGAAGAGACGTGGATTGCTGATCACCGGACGCAGCTGCTGGTTGATGCTGCGGTCGTAACGGAAAAAGTAGGCCATGGAGATCAGCAATAACAGGCCGAGTCCGCCCAGAAAACCCAATGCCAGTACCAGTAGTTCACCCGTATGCATCAGTTCTTTCTGTGCACCAAACTGCCAGGCCTTGAAAAAATAAAACAGCAGGAAAAGCAGGGGTAAAAGGGCATTGTTGATACAGTATTTCAGGAATGGATTGGTGGTAGTGGCCAGGAACCGGAAATGCCTGGAAAAGAGAATGAAAGTGGTGATATTCCAGCTCATGATAAATACGCCAATGGCCACACCGGTTATGGCAGTACCCAGGGCATTAACATCACCCAGGTATTCAGGTGCCAGGAACAGCGAATCGGCGCCGAAAGATTTCATGAATACGCCGGCAACGGTGCTGAACAGCAGGTACCAGAAGATCAGGAGGATCTGGAATTTCTTGAGGTGCAGCAAGAGCAGCTGCACCGGAAATGAATAATAGATACCGTGAAGCAATCCTTTCATAAAATGGTTTCCCCGGCAGCACCGGTACATACAAGTTACTACTTAAACCATGAAAAGAAAAGTCATCAGGCTTTGGCAACAGCGGGTTTCGCCGAATAGAAATAGAACAGGGTTACCCAGCTCAGCAGCAACAGCATAGCGGTAAACTGGTGCAGGGCACCGAGCCAGAGCAGTGCCTTGGGCGCAGTGGAATACAATACGGTGAAAATACCCAGGACCACCTGCAACAGGGTAACCAGCAGGGGAATGTTGCGGACAGTTCCGAACAAGGCTGTGGCATTCCGCCCTTTCCACCACCAGACCAGGGTCAGGATAAAGATCAGATAGGCCAGTCCGCGGTGAATGAAATGAACAGTAAGATGATCGCTGGTAAAACTGGTTCCGAAACTGTCGGGAATCCATTTACCGTTGATCAGGGGCCAGGTTGGTGCTGTAACCGCAGCCTTCAATCCGGCCATAAAGGCTCCGTATACCAGTTGAACGAGCAGCAATAAAAAGATGGCTACGGCTGTTTTTTGTTCTGCCGGTATACGTACCCGGCTGTTTTCCGGTACCAGCAGTTTCAGGGCAAACCAGAGTGTATAGCAGATCAGCACCATGGCCGACATGAAATGGATTGCCAGGCTGTAATGGCTTACGAAAAGGCTTTCGTCGTTCAGGCCAGTACTTACCATCAGCCAGCCAATCAATCCCTGCAATCCGCCCAGCACAAACAGGATCACAAAAGGGACGACCATATCCTTTCTGAAATACTTTTTCAGGAAAAACCAGATAAACCCGATAACAAATACTACAGCAATCAGCCGGGCCCAATCGCGGTGAAACCATTCCCAGAAATAAATGGACTTGAAATCTTCGAGCGAGAAGTAAAAGTTGAGCTGTTTGTACTGGCCGATGGATTTATACTTTTCAAAAGCATCCTGCCAGGCCTGTTCATTCATGGGTGGCAATGTGCCCAGTATGGGCTGCCATTCTGTAATGGAGAGTCCGGAACCCGTCAGGCGGGTGATCCCGCCCAGCACCACCTGTATCATCAGCATCACGACCCCGGTGATCAGCCACCAGGCTACGGCACGCGATTTCGCCGCCTCATCCAGCTTTTTCATGGTGCAAAGATAGAAAAGCAAAGCCAGCAGGCAGAAGTCTGTTGAAGCAAAAATCCGCCCCACAGCCCTCCTGTCTACTGACTCCTGTCTACTGACTACTTTTTAGATCGTGCCTTTCAGTATCTTATTCCAATACAACCAGGGGAGTACATATTTTTTCAGCAGCCACATGGTCCACCGCGGCTTGCTCTGGTCGAAGGGGAAGGTTTCTTTAGGTGTATTTTCATAATCGAATTCGGCGAGGATCAGGCGGCCGTATCCCACTACAATGGGGCAGCTGCCATAACCACTATAAGAACCACTCAAAGGTTGACCCTGCATCAGGGCAAAGAGGTTCTGCACCAGCACGGGGGCCTGTTTGCGGACAGCGGCGCCGGTTTTGGCATTCGGGGTATTGGTGGCATCGCCAAGGGCGAAAACATTGGCAAATTTCTTATGCCGAAGGCTGTTCTTGTCTACATCGATCCAGCCATTTGCATCAGCCAGGGGACTGTTCCGGATGAAATCGGGAGCACTCTGGGGAGGGGTTACATGGATCATATCGAAATGCTTGGTCACTTCATGGGTGGCACCGGTTTCATCGGTTACTTTGAACGTGGCTTCTTTCTTTTCTCCGTCTACAGCCACCAGGTCGTGGCGGTAATTCACATCAATGCCATATTCATCCACCACTTTCTGTAATTGAACAGCGTATTTCTGGATACCGAAGATCACTTTACCGGCAGTAGAAAAATCCACTTTTACCTTTCCTTTCAGACCATGCCTGCGGAGATAGTCGGCCGCGAGATACATGATCTTCTGGGGGGCACCACCACATTTCAGGGCAGTGGAAGGGCTGGTGAAGATGGCTACATTCCCGGGCTTCATAGACTGCAGGCATTCGAATGTATAAGGAGCCAGGTCAAAGGAATAGTTACTGGTCACTCCATTTTTCCCGATAGTTTCCTTGAGGCCTTTAACAGCACCCCAGTTCAGTTGGATACCGGGTGCCACCACCATATAATCATAGCTGATGGTTTCACCGTTTACAGTAGTAACAGCGTTATGATCCGGATCGAAGGTGGCCACTGCATCTTTGATCCAGGTGGCGCCTTTGGGTATTACGCTGGCTTCATCCCGGATGGTGGCATTGATATCAAATGTACCACCGCCTACCAGGGTCCATGCGGGTTGATAGTAATGTTTCGTGGAGGGTTCAACAATGGCAATATCGAGTTGCTTGTTCCTGTTCAGGAGACGGGCTGCTACAGAGATTCCGGCATTACCGCCACCTACAATGAGTATCTGATGCTTTTTCATGTTGGCTGTTTTTCTACCCTAAAGCTACGAAGAGTGGGAAGGGGCAAGTGTGACAGGTATCACGAAAAGCAGCTGATTTTCAACCAGAAAAAACATGACGAAAGTTGGCTAGTGCGGCAGTTTTTCCCGCAGCCACCCATATACCCAGGTTCCGGAAAGCGCGCTGAACAGGGTCACAATCACTACAGTAGCCCCGGTTCCGAGCTGGGCATAGAGGGGTCCGGGACAGGCACCGGTCAGCGCCCATCCAAAGCCGAAAAGCAGGCCTCCATAGATCTGCCCTTTATTAAAAGTCTTGGTACTGATCTGAACTTCTTCCCCATAGATGGTTTTGATGCGGAATTTCCGGATCAGCCATACGGAGATCATACCGGTAACGACTGCGGAACCAATGACCCCGTACATATGAAAACTCTGGAGGCGGAACATCTCCTGGATACGGAACCAGGAGATCACCTGCGATTTTACGAGGATAATGCCAAAGAATAATCCTGCTGCAAGGTATTTGAGGTTATGCCAGGCAGGTGCCGGCTTTCCCATTGTATTGATACAGATCGTATCCAGTGAACGGACTTCAAAATCCGTATTGGTTTCTTTTTGTATGGGTTGCGCTGTTGTAGCTGACATGTCCTGAATTTTAAAGGGAAAGAATATATGGTAATATTACATTGGCCATGAAGAAGCCGCCGGCCATGAAACGACAGGTAGCCACCAGAGATGGCCATTGCAGGGTGGATAATCCAATAATGGCGTGACCGGACGTGCAGCCCCCGGCATAGCGGGTGCCAAAGCCCACGAGGAAACCGCCCACAACCATAAGAATGAATCCCCTTGCCGTCAGCAGGCTCTGCCAGTTAAAGAGGTCGGAAGGGATCAGCCCATTATAATCAGTAACGCCATACTGGCCCAGTTCTGCAGCCAGTTTGGGATCCACTACTACTGGATTCGGATCTTTGAGAAAGAGTAGCGTGAAAACACCACCTAATAATACACCTGCCACGAAAATCATGTTCCAGATCTCTTTTTTCCAGTCGTACCGGAAAAAGGAAATATTGGCGGGCAGGCAGGCGGCACAGGCATGCCGCAGCGAAGAAGAAATTCCAAAGCTTTTGTTGCCAATCAATAAAAGCAGGGGAACCGTAAGTCCAATCAGCGGTCCGGCCACATACCATGGCCATGGCTGTTTCAGCAATTCAAGCATAAAAAAAATTAGCAGTTAAAAAATCCTGGCAAGACAAAGAAGAGCAAGTGGCAAATGTACGGAATTCCCTACCAATCAAGTATACTGTTGCAATACCTGCTGGAGTTGACGGGCACCTACAACACCACTTTGCCGCCAGCGGACTTCCCCTTGACGGAAGAGGATCAGTGTGGGAACGCCATGAATATTATAAGCTTGCGCGACCTGGGGATTCCGGTCCACATCCACTTTAAGGATCGTAACAGTATCTCCAAGCTGGTCTTTCACTTCTTTGAGAATGGGTGCCATCATTTTGCAGGGGCCGCACCATTCAGCAGAAAAATCCACCAGCACTGGTTTCTCTGAATTGATAACATCCTGAAAACTTGCCATAGGTTGTGATTATAGCATACAAATTTCAGGTATAACAAGGGCCTGTAAAAGGACTTTTGTCACACTGGCTGAATACTGAGGGTACGCTTTCTGCTATAAGGCTATAATTTCTATGGCATTCCGTTGCAGGCGTACTTTGCCGAGTTGCTCCATTTTTTTGAGGAGGCGGGAGATCACTTCGCGTGAGGAATTCAGTTCATCTGCTATTTCCTGGTGGCTGACCGGAATAATATTAGTCTGGAGCGTGTCCTGGTGTTTTTTCAGGTAGAACAGCAGGCGTTCATCCATGGCACGGAAGGCCACATGGTCGATGGTGACCAGCAATTCCTCAAACCGGGAGCGGTAGGTTTCCAGTACGAAGTGATACCATGTTTTATATTGGGTCATCCAGGTATCCATGAACTGAAGGGGAATGGCGATCACCTGGGTATCTTTCACCGCACGGGCCATGATCTGGGAAGTTTCTGATTTGGTGGCGCAAACCATACTGAGTGCGCAGGCCTGTCCGGGCTGGAGGTAATACATGAAGAATTCATTACCCTGGTCATCTTCGCGGTACACTTTCACGAGTCCGTCCACGATGAGCATGGTGCTCCGGAAATACTGACCGGTACGCATGAGTTGTTCGCCGGCTTTGAAATAGCGGATCTCACTATTGGCCTCCAGTTCATCGCGCAGGGGCTTTTCAAAAGAAGGGAAGATTTCTTCAAATATGATCTGGTCCATGTTGGGTAATTCTGCTGCAAAGATGTGGAATCTGGGCCGAAAGTCAGCAAGTCCGTTTATCTTCGGCAAATGCTTCAGTCCAGTTACCAGCAGGCCGTTACAGAAGCCGGTTGCGATGAAGCCGGCAGGGGTTGTCTGGCCGGGCCCGTTTTTGCTGCTGCAGTTATTTTACCGGAAGGATTCCATCATCCCTTACTCAATGATTCCAAGAAGGTGACTGAAGCGCACCGGAATGAATTGCGGGAATATATTATGGAAAAAGCGATCTGTTATGGTATCGCCAGTTGCGATGCGGATGAGATAGACAGGATCAATATCCTGAAGGCATCCTTTATGGCCATGCACCGGGCTGTGGAACAATTGAAACAAAAACCCGGGTTATTACTGATCGATGGTAACCGCTTTATTCCCTATCCCGGAATCCGGCACCAATGTATTATTAAGGGAGACAGCCTCTTCGCTCCAATTGCAGCAGCCAGTATCCTTGCCAAAACCAGCCGCGACAGCTACATGCTGCAGCTGCATGAATCCTTCCCCGAATATGGCTGGATAAATAACAAGGGCTATGGTACAGTGGAGCACCGTAATGCCATCATTAAATACGGAATGACCCCCCATCACCGGAAAACCTTTCAATGCAGCGACCCGCAGTTGGGATTACCTTTAAAATAAAGGAAGAGACCAGCGGTATCATACCGAGTTGACAACCATTAATTTACAAGAAAAGAGCCGCAAAGAAGGAGGGATACGGTTGCAAACAGTATACTGTTTGCAACCGTATCTTTCTACCCGATTACAGCTTTCCCGGCTTAAACCTTTTCCATCCTGCCGGGTCATACTCCCATAAACCACAAAACGAGTATATGAAAACGAAATTAATCATTGCCTTAGGATTACTCCTGACCCTTTCCGCAACTAACGTTGAAGCACAACGTTTACACAAGGGTCATCCCCGTGCCCGTATCGCCCAGGGTGTGCACAACGGCTCTCTCACACCTGGTGAAACCGCTAAACTCCGTCATGAAAACCGCAGACTGCACCGCAATGTACGCCGCGCTAAAATGAATGATGGCCATATCGGCCCCCGCGAAAGGAGAATGCTGAAAATGGAAAAAAGGAAACTGAACCGCGATATCTACCGCTTCAAACACAACTAGACAATGCCCAATGACCGATGACCAATGACCGATTGAATACAAATCTTTTCATTGGTCATTGGTCATTAGCTTCGAACTTGCCCAATCCCTGTCGTACCAGTACCGGCTCGGCTCCGGTACAATCGATGATCGTACTGGGCGTTACGCCGCCCGGCCCACAATCAACCATCACATCCACATCGTGTTCAAAGCGTTCGGCAATAATTTCCGGATCGGCGATCTCTTCTGCCCAGGTTCCCGGCAATGAGGCACTTAAAATAGGATGGCCCAATTCCTTAATGATCGCCCTTGTTACGGGATGATCTGGCACCCGTAATCCAATGGTATCTTTTTTTGTTTTGAGGATCTTCGGCACCTCCTTGCTGGCCGGAAGGATAAATGTATATGGCCCTGGCAGATAAGCTTTCAGCATCCGGTACAAAGGGGTATCAATACTCTTGGTATAACGGCTCAGGTCGCTCAGATCGGCACATACAAAAGAGAGCTGCACCTTTAACGGATCAATATGCTTGATCCTGCAGATCCGTTCAATAGCCTTGGGCTGGAAAATATCACAACCCAGCCCATAAACCGTATCCGTCGGATAGATCATCACTCCTCCTTTGCGGAGCTGTTCCACCAATGTATGCACATTCCTGGCTTGCGGATTGACAGGGTGTATATGAAGGGATAACATATGGGATTTTTCTTCCTAATTGTCTTGTCAGCAGTTTGTTAAACCGGAAATCAGGCCTGCGAACAAGCGTTTGGATACATGAAATTAGTATTAAATTTGCCGAAAATTAACCGCTTATGCAGTTAAGCCCTGTAGATGTAGTCCAGTCCATAACCCCGGCGGAGTTCCAGTCAAAATATTACAAACCCGGCATTCCGGTGGTCATCAAGGACCTCTCCAAAGACTGGGTGGCCATGAACAAATGGAACTGGGATTACTTCAAGGCCATAGTCGGTGAAAAAAAAGTCGGGATCTATAATAATGTAAAGAGTGATGCCTATACCCCCATCAACAAGGCAGACGACTATACCACTTTCGGAGAATATATCGATATGATCCGCAGCGGCCCCGCAGCCTGGCGTATTTTCCTCTTTAATATTTTCAGTCATGCCCCCCAGCTTACTCAGGATTTCACCTGGCCCGATCATCTCATGAAGGGATTTGTAAAAAGGGTACCGATGCTGTTTGTAGGCGGCCAGGGTTCCATAACCCATATGCACTTTGATATCGACCTCTCCCATATTTTCCATACACAATTCATGGGTCGTAAACGGGTGCTGTTATTCCCCTTTGAAGAACAGCATAAACTTTACCGCAAGCCCTATGAAGTACTGAGCCTGGCCGATTTCAGCAATTACGCTGATCCGGTAAAGAGTAAAGTGGACACAGGAAAGTTCCCGGCCCTGGAAAAAGCCCGTGGACTGGAAATCATCCTCGATCATGGCGACACCCTTTTCATGCCAGGAGGATACTGGCATCATATGGAGTATCTCGACAGTGGCTTTGCCATGAGCCTGAGGGCTTTACAGCCCTCCCTGGGTGGCAAGCTGAAGGGTGTCTGGAACATCGTAGGCATGCGGAACATTGATACCCTCCTGAAGCGGACCGCTCCTGAATGGTGGTATAATTACAAGAAGGAGAAGATTTTCAAAGCCGCTGAAAAAGAGCTCAATACAAGTCTTTCCTGAATAGCGGCATCAGACGCAATTTGATCTGGGACAAGTCCCTGCTTTACTGTGCAATGCGGGGAAAATTTTTTCAGGAAATAATTGAATATTCGGAAAACACTTTATACTTTAGCACCGTTGCCGGACACACTACAACTGCCGGTATCTGATAGTCCTCTGATCCAACTTCCACTTCACAACCATCCAATTTCCGGTTCTCCAATTTCCCGTTTACCAGATGTCTGCATTTCCGTAAGGAATTGAAATAGATGCATACCCGCACCGCTGATCCTGTTACCCCGAAAAGTACGTTGAACCCGTAGCCTGTTATCTTTTTTGTAACCAATACTGACTGTGGTTCCATTGAACCCGGCATCGGATAAATGAAAAGTTACCGGAGCGCAGTTACAACATGACTGCAAAACTGAAACCCCTCCGGTAGGCCCCAAAGGCCTGAGCTTCTTTCTTTTTGTGGTTTCAGAGGTAAGCACATGCCGGCGATTTCCATCGCTGGCCTTTTTTTT
Source organism: Chitinophagaceae bacterium (assembly GCA_044220945.1). Classification (GTDB taxonomy): domain Bacteria; phylum Bacteroidota; class Bacteroidia; order Chitinophagales; family Chitinophagaceae; genus Endoryza. Next base: position 128,284 of record JBGAQC010000003.1, read on the forward strand.
GCCTATACCCAAAAAAAATGCAGCGGGGATCCCGCTGCATCGTATTGCTTTTTCAATAATATTTAAGCGATCGTCCAGGTTTCATTACCCCGGAGGAGCTTGTCGAGATTGCCTTTGCCCTTGGCGGCGACAACATCTTCGATCTGCTTGGTAAGCAGGTCATCATAACAAGCCCGATCAGTTTCATAAAATACCCCAAAAGGACGGGGCAGGTGCCCTTCCACACGGGGATCATCAAACATCCGGGTGAGGATCTGCGCTTTATAGAAATCCTTCTCGTCGTGAACCCACAGGTCGCTGGTGCTGCCACCATTGCTGAGGTCGACAATTACAGGATGGAATCCGTCCAGCTTGATGCCCTTATCCATTTTCGCACCGAAAACCAGGGGTTTGCCCTGCTCGAGGAAAAGGGTGTTATCCGGTTTAGTAGCTTTCTCCGTAAATACTTCAAAAGCCCCGTCGTTGAAAATATTACAGTTCTGGTAGATCTCCAGGAATGATGCGCCTTTATGCTTGTAACTCCGCATCAGCATTTCCTGCAAATGCTTGGGGTCACGGTCCATACTGCGGGCTACGAAAGTAGCATCAGCACCCATGGCCAGCGCAGCCGGATTGAAGGGGTGGTCAATACTGCCGTAGGGAGTTGACTTGGTCACCTTATGTTCTTCCGATGTGGGAGAATATTGCCCTTTGGTCAGCCCATAGATCTGGTTATTGAACAGGAGCAGGTTAACATTGAAATTCCGGCGCAGCAGGTGGATGGTGTGGTTGCCACCGATACTGAGACCGTCGCCATCGCCAGTCACGATCCAGACACTCAGGTCGGGGCGGGCAGCTTTCAGGCCCGAAGCAACAGCCGTAGCACGGCCATGGATCGAGTGCATGCCATAGGTATTCATGTAGTACGGGAAACGGCTGCTGCAGCCGATACCGGAGATCACCACGATATCCTCTTTGGGAATGCCCAGTGAAGGCATGATTTTCTGCACCTGGGCAAGAATCGAATAGTCACCACAACCGGGGCACCAGCGTACTTCCTGGTCGGTTGCAAAATCCTTAGCGGTTAAAGCTGTAGCAATTGTTTCACTCATATTGTTACGGGTTCCTACAAATATAAAAAACAGCGGCCAGATGCAAAGCCCCTTTCTGGCTGATTTTTATCAGGTTGCCTATTTGCCCCCGATCAGTTCCTCCCAGTACTCGGCCGCCCGGCGGGTATGGGGGATCACAATCGTACCCCCGACAATATTCGCCACGGCAAACACCTCATACAGCTCTTCCGTGGTAAGCCCCAGCTCATGGCATTTGCCGACATGGTATTTGATGCAATCGTCGCAGCGCAGTACCATACTGGCCACCAGGCCCAGCATTTCCTTGGTTTTTTTGTCCAGCGCCCCGTCTTCATACGTATTAGTATCCAGATTCCAGAGCCGCTTCATGACCAGGTTGTTCTTACTGAGGATCACTTCATTCATTCGGCTGCGGTACGCGTCAAATTCCTGTTGCAGTATTCCCATCTTCATTGATTTTAGACGGCAAAGTTCGTGAATTGCCATGGAGTACATTACCGATTTCCGTAACTTCCCTTTCTTCCTCATCTTCAAACAACCATCATGAAACGACTGCTTGGTATACTCTGTATACTGGCCGGGATCCCGGCGCTGGCCCAGCAAAAATTCAACGGCATTGATGTGAATATGGGTAACCTGTACCGGCTCTCTGATGCCCGGACCCGCTCCATCAGCCCCGAAAATTTCAATGGAGAAAAGGGTAAAGGTGGCATGGCCACCACCGGCACCGGTGCCGGCCCATCCCGCGACCTGGGTCAGGGCTGGAAAGTCAGTCCCAGCGTGCGCATCAAAGCCAAAACCACGTTCACGATCGCTGAAATTGAAGGCCCCGGGGCCATTCAGCATATCTGGATGACCCCCACTGGCAACTGGCGTTATTCCATCCTGCGCTTTTACTGGGATGATGAGAAAGAACCCTCCGTGGAATGCCCGGTCGGCGATTTCTTCGGTATGGGCTGGGGACGCTATGCCAAACTCACCTCCCTCGCCGTTAATGTAAACCCAGGCAGCGCCTTTAACTGCTATTGGCCCATGCCCTTCCGGAAAAAATGCCGGATCACCATGGAAAATATCAATACGGAAGACATGATCCTGTATTACCAGGTGGATTATACCCTTACCCAGGTACCCGATGACGCAGCTTATTTCCATGCCCAGTTCCGCCGCATCAATCCGCTCCCTTATAAAACCGATTATTCCCTCGTGGAAGGTATCAAGGGAAAGGGACATTATGTGGGCACTTATATCGCCTGGGGTGTACACAATAATGGCTGGTGGGGCGAAGGCGAGATCAAATTCTTCATTGATGGCGACAAGGATTTCCCGACGATCTGCGGTACAGGCACGGAAGACTATTTCTGCGGCTCCTATGATTTTGATACCCGTACAAAGAATGCGGCAGGGGTAGACCAGGTCAATTATACAGAATTCTGTACCCCTTATGCGGGTCTGCACCAGGTGATCCGTGGCGATGGGCATTATGATGTGATGCAACGCTTCGGACTCTACCGCTGGCATATAACCGATCCCATACGTTTTGAAAAAGACCTGAAAGTAACCATCCAGGCCCTGGGCTGGCGGGGCGATGGCCGCTACCTGCCCCTGCAGGATGATATCGCTTCTGTTGTATTCTGGTACCAGAGCGAACCCCATGGCAGCTTTCCTGCATTACCTGAAAAAGATAAACTCGAAGTAAACTGACCTTTCTATCAAAATCTGACAAATGAAAAAACTGGTTGTCTTCCTGCTGCTGCTTGCGCAGCTTACTGTAATCGCCCAATCGGAGTCCGTCAAAGTGACGGATATGCTCAAGATCAAATCACTTGGCAACGTCCAGCTGAGCCCCGATGGGAAATGGGCCGTATTCACCGTTACCTCCATTGAACCGGAAGAAAACAAATGGGAATACAAATACCTCACCCAGCTCTGGCTGGTTCCTGCCGATGGCAGTGCCGCACCCCGGCAACTGACCACATCCAGGGAAGGCGCTTCCCAACCCGCCTGGCATCCGGATGGACAGCAGATCGCTTTTGTACGGGTAGCAGAAGGCAAGCCCCAGGTTTTCCTGCTTTCCCTTTCGGGTGGTGAACCCACACAACTCACCCGCTTCAAGTACGGGGCCGGCTCACCGCGCTTTACTCCGGATGGCAAACAGCTCTTATTTACTGCAGGCATCAGCCTTTCCGAATTGATGGCTGATAGTGAACTCAATCCCGGCAATGCCGTTCCCGAATGGGATACGGAAAAGCCGGGGTTTACGCAGAACAGCTGGCTGAAAAACAAAGCTGTCGCTGATCCCGATGGATCTCTCGACCAGGTCCGCGCCTACCTCGAGAATAATGAAAAAGACCGGAAGGCCAAAGTGATCACCAAACTCAATTTCCAGGAAGAATCCACCACAAGTGGCGCACTGAGTTTTTCCCATATTTTTATTATGGATGCGGTTTCCGGTGCTTCACCCAAAGCACTTACCAAAGGGTTTAACAGTTACAGCAATCCGCAATGGGTGAACAATGCAGGATATATCATTGCCGAAGCTGATATCAGTGGTACTGAACATCCCGACCGCACCCTAGAATCGCAGGTCGTCCGCATAGACAAAAGTACGGGCGAAGTACAACTGCTCCTGGGCAAAAAGGGACAGAGTTATAACAGCGCTTCAGTATCGCCTTCTGGCAAATGGCTGGCTTATCAGCAAGGCGCTACCAGTTTTGTTAGTGTGCCGCAGCTCTATATCATGCCGCTTTCCGGAACAGAGAAAGAGGCGTTCGCTATTCCATACGACCGGAATAAAGGGGGTATAGCCTGGAATGATACCGAAACTGCTGTGTATTTCACTGCCCAGAGCAATGGAGGCGTTTTACTGAATAAGGCCGATCTCTCCAGCCGCAAAGTCAGCAGCCTGAATACGCCAGAAGAAGGTGCCGGTAGTTTCAGCCTGAAAGGCAATACCCTTGTGTATGTAAAGACCGAAGTGAAGAATCCGTTTGAACTCTATAGTATCAAAATATCGAACGGGCAAGCCAACCGGATCTCTGCCTTCAACGAAAGCTGGGTAAGCCAAAAACAACTTTCTTATCCCGAGAAGTTCACCTTCAAAAATGAAAAAGGGCTGACCATTGAATACTGGGTGATGAAGCCGGCCGGTCTGAAAGCCGGAGAGAAATACCCTGTTGTACTGGAAATTCACGGTGGGCCAAGTGCCATGTGGGGACCGGGTGAATCGAGCATGTGGCATGAATTCCAGTTCTGGTGCAGCAAAGGATATGGTGTGGTTTATGCCAATCCGAGAGGATCGGGCGGTTATGGTTACGATTTCCTGCGGGCCAATGTAAACGACTGGGGAAATGGCCCGATGAATGATGTGCTGACTGCGCTCAGTAAAGCCACCAGCGCCGCTCCCTGGGCCGATACCTCCCGCATGGTGGTTACCGGTGGCTCCTATGCCGGTTACCTGATCGGTTATCTAATCGGACATGATAAACGGTTCAAGGCGGCCTGCAGCCAGCGTGGCGTATATGACCTGCGTACTTTCTTTGGAGAAGGCAATGCCTGGCGGCTGGTGCCGAATTATTTTGGCGGCTACCCCTGGGAAAAAGCTGTACTGGCCATACTGGAACGGGAGTCTCCCATCAATTATGTACAGAATATAACCACTCCATATATCATGTTCCATGGAGAAAATGATCTGCGTACCGGCGTGATCCAGAGCGAACAAATGTATAAAAGCCTGAAAGTACTGGGCCGTCCGGTGGAATATGTCCGCCACCCCGGTGCAACACACGAAATCACCCGAAGCGGCAATAACCGCCAGCGGATCGACCAGATGTTAAGGACATGGGAGTTTTTTGAACGCTACGTGAGATAGTAGACAGTAGTCAGTAGACAGTAGTCAGGAGAAGGCAGTATTCTTCTGTCTACTGTCTACTGTCTCCTGTCTTCTCTGCCTGCAGCGTCCTGTACGAAATGATCACACTGAACAGCATAAAGACCGCGCCCAGGAAGAATGGTGCTCCGGGTAACTGAATGGGTGCATTAGCCCTTGTGAAGAATGAAAATAATGATGTCATTAAGAGCGGACCAAAAATGGAGGTGAGGCTGATCATGCTGGTGAGTGCCCCCTGCATGGCGCCTTGTTCATTCGGCGCCACATGGTTGGAAATGATACCCTGAAGGGCGGGTCCGCAGATGCCTCCCAGGCAATAAAATACCGTAAAGGTATACATCATCCAGCCCTGCGTGGCCAGTCCGAATAACACCATTCCCAATGTATAGAGGCTTAATCCGATGTAAACACTTTTTTCCTGCCCCAGCTTCGGCATGGTTTTCCGGATCAGGAAGCCTTGTACAAAGGCAACCATGACCCCTACCACACCCAGTGATATTCCGATCTCTTTTTCATGCCAGGCAAATTTCTTGATGGCATAATAGCTCCAGGTACTTTGTACGGCATGAGCGGCCATATATATGAGGAAGAAAGCGATCACCAGTCCGAATACCGATTGATACCGGCGCAGCAAGAGCAATGAACCAACAGGGTTGGCCCGGCGCCAGGCAAATTTTTTGCGGTTCTCGGGTTTCAGTGATTCCGGCAGGATAAAGTAACCATACAACCAGTTCAGGAGGGTGAGTACAGCGGATGCAATGAAAGGCACACGGGGACCTAATGTACCCAGCAGACCGCCCACCATGGGACCGATGATAAATCCTACTCCGAATGCAGCGCCCACCATGCCGAAATTCTGGGCTTTTTTCTCGGGCGTGCTGATATCGGCAATATAGGCCGTGGCCGTAGTGAAACTGGCACCTGTAATTCCGGCAATTACCCGTCCCACAAATAACCACCAGACCGAGGGGGCAAATGCCAGGAAGAGGTAGTCGATCCCGAATCCAAAAAGGGAGAACAGGAGTACCGGTCGACGGCCATACTGGTCGCTCAGGTTACCCAGTACCGGTGAGAAGATAAACTGCATCAGGGCATAAGCGAAGATCAGCCAGCCGCCCCAGGTGGAGGCATGACTGATATCCTCACCCGTTAATTGCTGGATCAGTTTGGGCATCACCGGTGCTATGATACCAATACCGATTACATCTACCAAAATGGTCACGAAAATGAAGCCTAAAGCGGCCTGGGAGCGTTCACGCATGGGCGCAAAGTACTCAGAAAGATGAAAATAATTGGTTAACCGCAAGTCGATTGTCAAAAAATCGTCAAAATGCACATATATTTATCGTTCACCCACCAACTTGAATGCTTATGAAAAGAAAATTAGCAGTTATCGCCTTCCTGTCTGTGAGCGTAGTACTGGGCATTGCCGCCAGCCAGCCGCCCCAGGATGCTCCCAAAAGAAATCTGAAAGTATTACCCAAAGACATCAGCCATGAAGACCTCGACAAAGTAATGCATGGATTCAATGATGCCCTTGGTGTAAAATGTAATTTCTGCCATGCCGGTAAAGAAGTGGATGGCCGCTTCCGTATGGATTTTGCCAGCGACGAAAAAGGCGAAAAGGAAATGGCCCGGAACATGCTGAAAATGACCGGAAAAATCAATAAAAAATTTTTTAAATATAAGGCTGGTGGCCAGGAATTGCCTCCCATCACCTGTATGACCTGCCACAACGGGAAACCCCATCCGGCTGGCGGCAGCGCCCATTAAGATCTTTCATTGTCAAAAGGATAACGTCGGGAGCGGAGTAGTGATACTCCGCTCTTTTTTGTCCGGCCCTCCCCTATTATTCCTTAATTTGCCACCATCAAACTGGTACGCCTTGTATACCCGTAAATCATTCCTGAAACTACTCACAGCAACCGGCGGAGGCCTGATGCTGCATAAAAAAGCAACTGCCATGAATGCGGAAAAACTCTTTATTCACCATGTCTATTTCTGGCTTAATAACCCCGAGAGTGAAGCAGATCGGGAAGCACTGATCGCCGGACTGAAAAAACTCAGTGCCGTAAAAACAATCGCCCAGTTCCATATTGGACGTCCCGCTCCCACCAACCGGGAGGTGATCGACCGCAGCTATGCAGTAAGCTGGTGCTGCTTCTTCAATACAGCTGCCGACCAGGACAGCTACCAGGTGGATCCCATTCACCTTGATTTTGTAAAAACCTGCTCGCACCTGTGGAAGAAGGTGGTGGTGTATGATTCAATAGATGTGTAAAGAAGGGAGAAGAGAAAAGACAGAAGAGAAAAGAAAAAAGTGATTTTTCTGTCTTCTTTCTTCTGTCTTCTGTCTTCTTATAACTGACTACTATTCGTTACAGAGGGAATTTATTCTCAGCAAGCAACTTATCCGCAATCGCCCTTCTGGCCACTTTCACATTCAGGGGTTGGGCCTTGGTAAAGCGCTTCAGTCCCAACAGCATCATGCGTTGCTCATCGCCTTCAGCAAAAGCATTCACTGCATCCTTACCGGCTTTATGGATCCGCTCAGCGGCATCATAAAGATAGCAGGAAACGATCTGTTGTTCATATTGGCAGGCTGCAGCACCATTACGGTCGCTCAGCTTGATCAGGCGGAGCAGGGCGCTTTCTGCATTATACGTTTCAATCGCCATATCGGCAATATTCATCAGGATCTCCTGTTCGTTCTCGATCTTTTGCATAAGTTTCATTACCGCTGCGCCTGCGGTCATCAGAATGGCTTTCTTGAATCCGGCTACCAGCTTTTTCTCTGTAGCAAAAGCTTCCTCATCCCCGCTGCCGAAGTCCGGAATACTCATGAGTTCCTTCTGCACATTCATGGCAGGCGTCATCAGGTCGAGCTTTCCTTTCATGGCACGCTTCAGCACCATATCCACTGTGAGGAGGCGGTTGATCTCATTGGTGCCTTCATAGATGCGGTTGATACGGCTGTCGCGGTAAGCCTTGGAGATCAGGTACTCATCGCTGTAGCCATTTCCGCCATGGATCTGGACGCCTTCATCCACTACAAAATCGAGTACTTCGGAACCGTACACTTTGAGCATGGCACATTCAATGGCATATTCTTCAGCCGCACCCAGCATGGCTTCGTTGAACGGTTTGCCGGAAGCCAGCAATTCATGTTCCTTATCATCAATCCACTTGGACGCGCGGTAAAGTGCTGACTCGCAGACCCACATGCGGATGGCCATTTCGGCGATCTTGTGCTTGATGGCACCGAAATTGCCGATCGGTGTTTTGAACTGCTCGCGGGTATTAGCGTATACAATGGCAGTGGATGCCGAACGCTTTGCACCACCCAGCGCAGCAGCGCAGAGTTTCTGGCGGCCGATGTTCAGGATGTTGAAGGCGATCACATGGCCACGGCCGATCTCCCCCAGTACATTTTCTACCGGAACTTTACAATCCTGGAAATAGAGCTGTACTGTGGAAGAACCCTTGATGCCCATCTTATGTTCTTCCGGACCCTGGGTAAAGCCTTCAAATCCCCGCTCGACTATAAAGCCGGTGAACTTGTCGCCGTCGATTTTTGCAAATACAGTATACACATCGGCAAAACCACCATTGGTGATCCAGCATTTCTGTCCGTTCAGTATATAATACTTACCGTCTTCACTCAGCTTCGCTGTTGTTTTCGCGCCCAGTGCATCACTGCCGCTGTTGGGCTCGGTAAGTCCATAAGCACCTTTCCATTCGCCTGAAGCCAGTTTCGGAATGTATTTGGCTTTCTGCGCTTCATTGCCGAAATAAAGGATCGGTAAAGTACCTATTCCGGTATGTGCAGCAACAGCAACGGAAAACGAAAATCCGCCGCCCAGGCCTTCATTCACCAGCGTGGAAGTGATGAAATCCTTTCCCAGCCCACCGTATTGCTCCGGTATGGATGCACTCAGCAATCCCTGCTCCCCGGCCTTGGTCACCAATGCCGGCATCAGTCCCGGTTCCATCTTATCGATCCGGTCGATCTGTGGCAGTACTTCGGTATCCAGGAAAGACGCACACATGTCTTTCACCATCTGCTGCTCTTCATTGAAATCTTCCGGAATGAAGGTGTCGAAAGGATTACTTTCCTTGATGAGCCATTCGCCTCCTTTGAGGGTGGAAGTTGCTGTAGTACTCATAGTTAAGCGTTTATAAGTTTTACATTTACGCAGTACGTTCTACGCACTGCTTTATTTACTATTTCAGGTTATCGTAAACGATCTGCAAGACTTCTTTACACACATCGATCCGGTCGGCAGGGACCCCTTCCAGGGCTTCATTCAACGTGTCTTCCGCCATGGCCATGGTTTCCTCCTGCAGTTTGTGCGACTGGCGGGTCAGGTAGATCAGGTTGATACGCCGGTCGGATTCGGAAGGCACCCGCTTCACCAGCTGCAGTTTTTCCAGATTGTCGACCAACCGGGTGATACTAGGCTTGTCGCGGAATGTAGCATTGCATAATTCCTGCTGGCTGATCCCATCCTGTTTCCACAAATGATACAACACACTCCATTGTTCGATCGTCAGGTTCAGTCCGGCCGTATTGAATTTCTTCTGCAGGCGACGCGCAATGGCTGTTGAAGCTTTACCGGTGATAAAACTATAGAGCTCGCCTCTCTTGAATTGGTTGTTTGACATATCGTTGTTTATGCAACTAATCGAAGATAGGGGTCTTTCTGCAGAAATCAAAGTTTTTTTACAGGGTGTATTGTTAAAAGAGATTGACCGTTGGGGAGTAATTTCGGGGTATGCGCCATCAAGCCTCCCTGGTCTGGAACCGAAATTCCCTGCATTACAGCTATTCTGGCGTGGGGAAGCGCCTGTTTCTGGCGCTGCATGGGTATGGTGAAACGGGAAGTCATTTCCTCTGTCTGGAGGCTGGACTGGCTTCCAGCGGCATACTGCTCTGTCTGGACCTCCCCTACCATGGCAGTTCGGTCTGGGAAGGGGCACAAACCCTCCGGCCTGAGGACCTGCTGGAGATCCTCCGGCAGATCCGTTTAAGACATGGCTGGACGGAATGGCCCGTTACACTCATAGGATATAGCATGGGTGGGCGGATTGCCCTGTCGCTGCTCGAAGCAGGGCTGCCAGGCACGGATCATTTGGTTTTACTGGCTCCCGACGGACTAAAAGTGAATTTCTGGTATTGGCTGGCTACGCAGACTTTTCTGGGAAACCGGCTCTTTGCCTTTACCATGCTGCATCCGGGATTTTTCCGGAAAGGGATCGCCCTGGCCCATACATTCCGATTGCTGAACAGCAGTGTCGCCAAATTTGCAGACCGATACCTGCATGATGCGAAAGTCCGCAAGCTGTTGTACTTGCGGTGGACCTGTTTCCGGTACTTTCGTCCCTCGCTTTCCAGACTGGCAGCACAGCTCCAATCCGGAAAGATCCGGGTAACACAGGTATATGGTACCTACGACCGGATCATCTTGCCTTACAAGGGAGAAAAATTCAACGACAGTATTGCACCACATGGCCGTTTAGTGATGCTGGAAACAGGTCATAGACTCCTTACCACTGCCCATATTCCTGCGGTTCTGGAGCTGCTGCAGTAGTGAAGGAGTGGTTTCCTATCTTCACATCATGGTATTTCCGGTATTCATCTTTTTCTTTCTTGTACTGTTGGTTCTGTATGGGATACTGATCGACCGGTTCAGGACAGCCTGGCACCGGATACAACAGTTTACTGCAAAGCAAACGGCAACACCGGATGTAGCTGTAATCATCGCATTACGGAATGAAGCGGAAAACATCCCTGCACTGGTTGCTGCGCTACAGGCACAGGATTATCCGGCAATACATACCCGTTTTTACCTGGTCGATGATTTTTCGCAAGATGAAACGGCAACACAGATCCGTAGCTTGCTATTGCCGAATATGCAGCTGATCAGTATGCAAGACTTGTATCCGGATGACACCGCACTACGTTCGCATAAGAAAAGGGCCATTGAAGCGGGTATTGCGGCCAGCCGGGAACCGCTGATCATCACTACAGATGCCGATTGCCGTTTTGGACCGCGCTGGATCAGCACCCTGGTCAATTGCCAGCTGGCCACCGGAGCTGCTTTTATTGCAGCACCAGTACGCTTTGCGCCGGTACGGAATTTCCTGGACCGTTTCCAGACCCTGGATTTTCTGAGTCTGCAGGGGATCACCGGAGCCGCCGTGAGCCGCCACTATTTTTCCATGTGCAATGGCGCCAACCTGCTGTATACCCGGCATGCCTTTGAAACCGTAAAAGGATTTGAGGGGATCGACCAGCTGCCTTCCGGTGATGACATGTTCCTGATGCAGAAGATCGCGCGTGCATTCCCGGGACAAACCGTGTACTGCAAGGAACAGGAGGCTATTGTAACTACGGCACCAGTACAAGGCGTTGGCGCATTCCTGCAGCAGCGGATCCGTTGGGCAAGCAAGGCAGACCACTATGAAGAAAAACGGTTATTCCGGACCCTTTTGTTGGTGTATCTGGTCAACCTCTGTTATCTTATACTGGCTATATGGGTTCTTTTCATACCAGCCCATGGTTTTATCTTATTACTCCTGTTTACTGCCAAACTCCTGATCGAGTTCCCTTTTGTCAATGCGGTATCCCTTTTTTTCGGACAACAACAATTAATGCCCTGGTTTGCCTTGATGCAGCCTTTTCATATCCTCTATACTTTGATCGCAGGCTGGCTGGGTAAATTCGGAAGCTACAAATGGAAGGGCCGAACCATCAACAAAAAGAATTTACCGGCATGAATGGAGCTTCTGTAACCCGTAACAGCTGGCGACGCTTACTGCGCAACAAAGGAGCTGCAGGCGGATTGGTCATTATCTGCCTGGCTCTGGTGCTGGCGCTGGGGGCCTATCGGATCGCTCCGGATCATTCTCCCAATGCCAACCGCATGATACTGGAAGTAGGGGGACAAAAACCCGGGTTCAGTTGCCTGTTCCTGAAAATGCCCAAAGCACAGGCTCCTGCCGAAACAGGAACGCTCGCTGGCTGGCTGGGCGGAGTTCCAGACAGCTATGATTATATCCCGGTACTGGATGTAAAAGCCTTGGGCCCGGATAGTATACAGGTGCAACGCTATATCGATGAAGAAACTTCCATTCCTGCTGCCTTCCTGGCAAGAGGTGCTGAAACAGAGCGTATCCGGTTCTGGTTGGGGACTGATAAATACGGGAGGGATATCCTCAGCCGCCTCATTGTAGGTATTCGGGTGAGCCTGAGTGTTGGACTGGTTACCGTGATCATCTCTCTCACACTCGGACTGGTACTGGGTGCTTTCGCGGGGTATTTCCGGGGCAAAACAGATCTGCTGATCATGTGGGGGATCAATGTGCTCTGGAGCATCCCCACCTTATTACTGGTTTTTGCCATAACCTTATTATTGGGTAAAGGGTTCTGGCAGGTATTGATTGCGATCGGCCTTACGATGTGGGTCAATGTTGCCCGGATGGTAAGAGGACAGATCCTGTCGGTCCGGGAACTGGAATATGTGGAAGCAGGAAAAGCGCTGGGGTATTCACCGATGCGGATCCTCTTCCGTCATATCCTGCCCAATATCATGGGTCCCGTACTGGTGGTGGCGGCTTCCAATTTTGCATCAGCCATAGTTATTGAAGCGGGGCTGAGTTTCCTCGGTATCGGGGTACAACCACCACAGCCAAGCTGGGGACTGATGATCAAGGAGAATTTCAATTTTATCATAACTAATAACCCCATGCTGGCCCTGGCTCCTGGCTTTGCGATCATGCTGCTGGTACTGGCCTTCAATTTACTGGGCAATGGACTTCGGGATGCCTTGTCGGTAAAATAAAACAGCCGGCACATGCCGGCTGCTTCAACACTATTTATCCTTGTAGATTTACTTCTTTGAATAACGGTAAGAACCGGTCCACTTGTTGGTAGCACAGGCTTTGGACGTTATCGTGATATCCACCACACAGGTAACTGTGCTGGGGGTATTGGTGATCGTGAAAGAATTGTCTTTTGTGGAGGATGTTTTTGTTTCTGTAAAGAAGTTGGTGGAACTGCCATCCTGGTGTGCTTTCACATCGATGGTAACGCCACCCGAAGGCATGGTACTGTTAATGGTTACAGTAAGCGGAAAGGTCGGGCCTACAGCTGCAGCCTGGTTACTGCCACTGGCCGGATCTGTGGTTACAGAAAGGGCGGGGTCAGTAGTACAGGGATCAGGTGCCGGTTTTTTCTTCTTGCAGGCCGGAGTGATAATCAATAGCATCAGGGCTGCAGTCCACACATAAAAAAATTTCTTCATCGGAGGTAATTTTGATTTCACAGGATTAAAAGTAACATATAAATCGGGAATCCGGAAACTTTGTAAAGCCGAATTATCCGTTAAAAACCTGCACATTACGGCTGAAACTTTCTTCCAGGGAGATAAAGGTTTCCGTCCGTTCTATCCCCTTGATCTTCTGGAGTTCATCATGCAGTACAAAGCGGAGCTGGTTGATGTCTTTGCACACGATCTCCGCGAACATACTGTAGTTTCCCGTAGTATAATTCAGTCTAACGATCTGGGGTATCTTCTGGAGTTCCTTGGCTACCTGGTCGTACAGGGAGGATTTCTCAAGATATATGCCAATAAACGCAATGACATCGTAGCCGAGTTGCTTCAGGTCTACATTTAATTTTGTACCGCGCACAATACCAGCTTCCTGCAGCTTTTTGATGCGGACGTGGATGGTACCGCCGGAAACAAAGAGTTTCTTGCCCAGGTCGGCATAGGAGATCTCGGCGGTGAGCATCATTTCCTGAATGATCTGCAGATCGAGGTTGTCCAGGTTTAATTTGTTGCCCATTTCAGGGGGTCATTTTTGATTTATTCCACAATTTAGGTAATTTTTTTAGATATTTTCAATACTTTTAAAATTTATCTTGAATTATTTCCAACATTAGCCAAAATTCCTGTAATATTGCATTGTAATTGTTCTTTAACAGCGACACATACTGTGGAGTGATGGAATCTTGGCAGACATGCCCTCTCGTCTCGGGGGTGGGGGTCACAGGATAAACGCAGCATAGAGCCGACGTTACTTTTGGTAAGGCCGACCAGGGTTGACCACTATTCTTTGTGCTGCAGCTAACTGCCCCGTGGAGGTTCGAGTCCTCCCTCTACAGCGGATTTTTCTCATAATCTCTAACAAGCAAGCAAGAACAGAAGAGATTCTCAACGCCCCTTCCGGTCTCGGAGGGGGCTTTTTGTTTTTGGGGAGGAACTGGTAGTTGTATGCGGTTGAAAACCCTTGGGGTTTTCAACCTGGATTCAGGGCAACCAAAAACCATCCCTCAATAACAGGCTTTCTTTTATTTCATGTGCGGCCAGGAAGGCTTGTCGTCCTCCAAAAATTTCGTATGTCTCATTTTTCATGATAGTTGTCCTTTTTGCGGCCTCGTAATTTTTCCAGGAAGACCATTCAAAATCTCTGAAATCTTCAACCAACCCATGTTTAACGGGATTGGTATGTATATAAACTACGGCACTTCTGAAATGCATTTCGTTTTCAATAATCTCTCTTTTAAAAGGTGTATAAAACAGGTTACCCTTTCTTTTGTAGAAGTTATTGAATGTAGAGGCATATGACTGAAAGACTGCAGTCCATGCTTTTAAAGCAAGGTCTTGAAAAGGAACTTCTCCTGCCAAAAATCGCTTTTCTGTCCTGGTCAGCTTTCTTGTAGTGAGTTGTGAAAGGAAATCTAATGCACGTTCAGGCGATTTTGTCTTTATCAAATAATGGAAATGATTTGGAATCAGGCACCATGTATAAACATTCATAAGGTAACCTAACCTTGTATCGATAAGTTGCAGAAAATGGGATTTCATTTTGCTGGTCGGGAACAAGATCTCCTGATTATTACTTCGATTATATACATGAAAGTATGTTTCCGGAATCAGTTCGGCCAGGTACTTTTTGTTTATAGGCATGTGTGCAAAATATGCGGCAAAAGGCCTTTACCCATAATTATACAACCTGATTTGCAGTTTATCTCCTGATTCAGGTTGTATGCGGTTGAAAACCTCAGGGGTTTTCAACCGCATACAACCCCTCGCCACATGACAACACTTCCCCTGACACCCACTGCAAGGCCAAATCCCTAATTTTGCCTCTTAACCCCAGATATGAAATTGCTTTTACTCTTCCTGGCTACCGCCTTTCCCATTTTGACTCTCGCTCAAAAGGAAAAAACCGCATATAAGTCTGCCGCCGACAGTTTTGAGATCTACTACAATACTGAAAACTACCAGGCACTCTTCGGACTCTTCTCGCCTGAAATGGCGAAAGCACTGCCACTGGATAAAACAGAAGAATTCCTGACCGGTCTGCATGCTCAGGCTGGTGCTATTTCCAGCCGCAACTTTGCCCGCTATGAAGCTTCGTATGCCGTGTATAAAACCCAGTTTGAAAAGGCCCTTCTCTCCCTGAATATATCAGTGGATACCAAGGGAAAGATCAATGGGCTTTTCATAAAACCCTTTATAGATAAGAGTTTTCCAAAGCCGGCCCGGAACAGCAGTACCCTGTCACTACCGTTTGCAGGGGAGTGGACCATTATTTGGGGCGGGGATACCAAAGAACAGAACTACCACGTAGAAAGTGAAGCACAGAAAAATGCCTTTGACATCGTGATCACCGATGCTTCAGGGAAATCCTATAAAGGTGATGGTGCCCGCAATGAGGACTACTACGCTTTCGGCAAGGAGCTGCTGGCACCCTGTGATGCTGAAGTGGTACTGGCTGTGGATGGTATTAAAGACAATATTCCCGGCACCATGAACCCGATCTATATTCCCGGCAACACCGTACTACTGAAAACAGCAAAGAATGAATACATCCTGCTGGCGCATTTCAAGCAATTCTCCATACTTGTAAAACAAGGACAAAAAGTGAAACAAGGACAGGTACTCGGGCTATGTGGAAATTCCGGTAACTCTACTGAACCGCATCTCCATTTTCACCTGCAGAATACTGAAGACATGACAATTGCCACCGGCATCAAATGCTATTTTGAAAACCTGCTCGTAAACGGACAGTTAAAAAATGACTACTCGCCTGTAAAGGGAGAAAAGATCCGCAGTCACTAATCCCTTTTCTTCCGGATCAGCAATTGCGCCGTAACACCAGCGGCAAGCAACTGAATACAACCCATGGTGATGAATAATGCTTCAAATGACAGGTATTCTGTAATCACGCCACCAATGGCAAATGCAATCCCTGTTACGATCTGCGATTGGCCTGTAGACAGGCCCCACGCATAGGAGTCCACTTCGGCAGTAAGGTTCTTGGCATACAGCGTATCCCAGGCAGGCGTACCAATGGCTTCTGCCACTCCCAGGCCAGCCTGAACCATAAAAAGCTGTAAGGGATTATGTACAAAAACATATCCGAAAGTCAGTAATGCATTCAGCGTATATCCCGCCACCATCACTTTTTCCTTGATATCACGCCCATTCATGTAACGCCCCGCAATGATGTAAACAATACCGGTCACAACCAGGTAAGACGCCCAGGCCCAGGTTATATCCAGTATATCTCCTCCGACTTTCTCGGCAAAAATTGCAAATAAGGGGCCCAGCATACCCTCCCCGAAATACCAGATATTAGCTCCTAATAATAAAATCCGCGCTGTTCGTGTAAGCATAGTTCTTCAGAACCGGATGGATTTCCTGAATCCGGTTCTGTGAAGTAAGGTAGTAAATCTGCGCAAATACAGCGTTCGATTATATTGTACTGAAAAACACGTAGCAACTCTCAGCAGTTTTCATGAAGCAGCAGGCGGTCATTTGTTTTACTGACACCCATCAGCAGATCCTGGGCAAATATTGTGGAATTTTATTATGCATCGAAACCCCGAAAATCCGTAGTTATGAAAAAGTATTTCCTGATCTCCTGGCTATTCGTGATTTGCTTATCACTCAACGCACAGAATAATGTACTGAACTTTAATGGCACTACTTCTTACGCAACGCTCCCTTCCAGTGTACAACCCTCCGGTACAGCCTTTTCGGCTGAATCCTGGATCTATATCGAGAACGGGGCTGGAAACGACCAGAAAATCCTCATGAACCTTACCTGGGGCGGCGGTTGTAAAGGTTTTGCCCTGAATATTTATAAAGACGCCGTACTCGGACATTTCTTCAATGCATCCATGTATATCAGCGGCAATGGCTATTTCAGTGGCAACTCCGCATACCTGCTCAATAATACCTGGTATCATGTAGCCATGACCTGGTCGCAGAGCGGCGGCATGAAAACCTACCTGAATGGCGTACTCTGTTCTTCTGTAACAACTGATAACCGCGCATATACCAGCTCAGGTGTAACGACCTATATGGGTTGCGGCGATGCCCCCAGCTGGGGATTTTTCAAAGGCAAGCTGGATGAAGTCCGTTTATGGAATATCGAACTGACACAGGCTGATATTACAGCCCGTATGTATCATACATTGGCCGGAACTGAAACCGGGTTGAAAGCCTACTACCAGATGACGAATGGTTCAGGCAACAGCCTTACGGATAACTCCGGTGGCGGCTACACCGCCTCATTGAATAATATCACCTGGGAGGTCGCTTCTGCGCTACCTGTGACCCTCCGCAACTTTTCCGGTCAGGCCCGTTCCGATAAAGTAAACCTGCAATGGAATGCAAGCAACGCCGCAGACTGCTGGGAATATATTGTAGAACGCAGCAGTGATGGCCGTAACTATAGCGTCATTGGAAAAATAGCCGGCAACCATGCAGATGACTACAATTATGCCTTTACGGATAACCAACCCCTGAAAGGCAACAATTACTACCGCCTGTATATCATCAGTACATCAGGGAAGGAAACATATTCCAGTATCATTACATTACAATTCGGCAGCGGCAAAAAAGAACTGATCCTGCTGACCAATCCTGTATATAATAACCAGCTCGATATCCAGCTTGCAGAGCGGGAAACCGTTTCAGTTTACACCCTTTCGGGCCTTCCGTTTATCCGGAAAGACTGCCCTGCAGGTTTTAACCGGATTGATGTAAGTGCCCTTCCAGCCGGTCAGTATATTCTGATCGCCGGAAAGTCCAAACAAGCTGTCCTCATTCAATAGTTCAGGATTTCCATAAGCACAGGTGAAAAAAGGGGTTGCCGCTTGATTGCAGCAACCTCTTTTAATTAACAATTGTTTACGCCTCAAATACCCGCTAGAGGGTATTGGTGACCGCGAGATTCCGGCTATTTTTCCGGAAAAAATATGATTCGGCTGACCCTTATCCTCCTGCTGTTTTATACCGGCGTTCATGCCCAGAATTCAGATAAGAATTTCTCTTTCTATTTTGGAGGCATGTATGGCAAAAGCAGCCGCTCCGGCTTCGACCCCTACCTGAATGCTGTGAAAGACAGCCTGCATGCGCCCGGTGGATTTTCCAATAAGCCCGCTGCGGGTGTGGCTTTAGGAGTGCTGATTCGGGGTAAAAAATCTGAGTTTGAATTAGGCGGGTATGTACTGAAGAACAACTACCGGCTGGCTTCCCAGTTGAATGGGCTTGATCCGCGTTTCAATTGTTCAGACATTGAACTGCATATGGGTGTAAACCTCTTGCCGGCCAAAATACTGATCATCGGCGCCCACCTGTCTTCCAATGCGGAAACCATTACGCTGAAAGAAGTGGAAGGCACAGCTTTTGAAGACGCCCCAACCACCAACTTTAATATTTTCAGAGGTTACTCCATCGGTCTTAAAGCTATTGCCGGACTGAATATCCCTTTAAATAAAGACAAGACCGGTTTTTTGCGGATCACTCCTTTCTATTATCTGGGAGCTACAAAATACGATTTCAAAAAATCGGCCGACCGCTACCTGAAAAACTATTCCGGTTCCACAAAAACAGCTCTCCAGTCCCAGGGTATTATCGCCAGCCTGATCATTTCACTTTGATACGCATTCAGGAGTAGGATAATCGGGAGAAAGAGCTGCTGTAGTTTTTGTAGTTTTGCCGCTTAACCAAAATCATGGCAAAATACTTCACCATTCCCGGACTGGGTAACAGCGGACCCGAGCACTGGCAAACCTGGTTTGAACAAACAGGCAACGATTTCCAGCGGATCTGGCAGATGGAATGGGATGCCCCGCAGTGCAAAGACTGGATTACGCGTATCGACCAGGCCCTGAGCGATGAAGATCTGAGTGAGGTAATCCTGATCGGCCATAGCCTGGGCGTAATGACCATTGTACAATGGGCCACACACTATAAAAAAACGATCAGAGGCGCCTTCCTGGTGGCCCCTTCCGATCCGGAAGCACCTGCCTATACATTTCCCGCAACAGGCTATACCCCTGTTCCGCTGAACCGGCTTCCCTTCCCTTCTATTGTTGTTGTCAGTGAAAATGATCCATGGGTCAGTATCGAACGGGCAAAGTTCTTTGCCGAAACTTGGGGGTCCGGATTCGTGAATATCGGAGCAGCTGGTCATATCAATGCCGCAAGCGGTCACGGTCCCTGGCCAGCTGGACTTGATTTATTGAAACAACTTTAAATGCAGAAACTGCTGAATGAACCTGCTGTTCAACGATACTGCAAACACTGAACCCGCTTCCCTCCTTCCCTACGATGGTGAAGTGCTCTATTATGGAAGGATCATGCCCAATACGGACGCATCACAAGTGTTCCATGAGCTTCAGGAGAATATAGCCTGGAAAAACGATGAAGCCGTCATTTTCGGAAAACATATCGTAACGGCAAGAAAAGTAGCATGGCATGGCGACCATCCATTCCAGTATTGCTATTCAAAAATTACCAAGACAGCACTGCCCTGGACTGCCGCCCTTTTACAGCTCAAGCAACTGGTTGAAGAAAAAAGCGGTGAATCCTACAATTCCTGCCTGCTGAATCTGTATCACAACAATACAGAAGGTATGGCCTGGCATAGTGATGGGGAAACTGATCTGAAGGAAAACGGTGCCATAGCCTCTGTGAGCTTTGGGGCAGAGCGGAAATTTTCTTTCAAGCATAAGCGAACCGGGGAAAGAATATCCCTCCTGCTGGAGCATGGCAGCCTGCTGGTCATGGCAGGTGCAACCCAGAAGCACTGGTTGCACCGTTTGCCCCCGACTGCTAAGTCCTGCGGCCCCCGTATCAATCTCACCTTCCGGACTATCGTAAGGACCTAAACTCCTGAATATCTTACTATCTTGCAAAGCATAACAGCCTTTCGGCTTTTAGCAAGCAACACCAATACAGATGGGACAAAAAAAACTGATCCGTTTTGCTGAACTGGAAACTTTTCCGAATGTGCTGCAGTACCCCGAGAACATGAAGGGAAACTGGAGCCGGGTCTTCGGTAATACTCACCCCATTACGCTGGAACTGGCCTGTGGCAAAGGGGAATATGCCGTAGGCATGGGCCGCCTCTTCCCCGACCGGAATTTCCTGGGGGTAGACCAGAAAGGCAACCGGATCTGGGTGGGTGCCAAAACCTGTATTAAAGAGGGGCTGAACAATGTAGCCTTTCTCCGCACTCAGATCGATCGCATTGATTCTTACTTCAATAGAGGCGAAGTGGGCGATATCTGGCTCACCTTCCCCGACCCGCAATTGCGGATCTCCCGTTCTAAAAAACGCCTGACCCATCCGAAATTCCTCCGGATGTATCAACAATTCCTGGGGCCCGGGAGTTATATCAACCTGAAGACCGACTCTCCTGTGCTCTACCGGTTTACGCTGGATGTGATTGAGCTATACGGACTGGAACTGGTACGAGCCACAGACCAGCTCTATCAGGAAGCCGAACTGGATGCGGTGCTTCAGATCAAAACCCATTATGAACAACTGGATATAGCCGGCAGCAACCGGATCCATTATATCCGCTTCCGGATCGGTGACAAGGAGCTGCCGGAGCAACTGGATGAAGTCTTAAAACAACGAACCCGTGAACGAGAAACTGATTGAAGGCACCGATTTTTACTATGATGAGGAAGGCTATATGGTCCTCACTGAAAAATACCATCTGGAAAAAGGCTATTGCTGTGGCCATGGCTGCCGGCACTGCCCCTACGATTTTGAAAATGTTCCGGAACCCCGTCGTTCCGCAATGAAACAATCCCTAACTTCAGGAAAAGAGGACCATGGCCGTCCGTAATTCCAAAAAAGAAACCGTACGTGCTGTACAGCCTTCCGGTTCCAAAGACACTACATTTTTTGAACAGGTCTACGAAGTAGCCCGGCAGATCCCAAAAGGTCGGGTAACTTCCTATGGTGCCATCGCCGCCTGCCTGGGTGCCAAATCATCTGCCAGGATGGTGGGCTGGGCCATGAACGGCTGTCACCGGGTAAGGCCTAAAGTGCCTGCGCACCGGGTGGTAAACCGTAATGGCATGCTCAGCGGCAAGCACCATTTCGGCAGTCCCAACCTGATGCAGGAGTTGCTGGAAAAAGAAGGAATTAAAGTAAAGAAAGATACGGTCGTGAACTTCAAGGAATTGTTCTGGGATCCTGCCAGTGAATTGTGGTGATCAGTCTTCCAGTTGCGCCACTTCATCCGCTCGAAGATTCAGCAGCATTACAATAATATCTTTTTTAGGGACCGACATGGCCAGGATGGCCGTATGAAACAGGGAAAGGAAAAGAAAGGCAAAATTACCAGCAAGAAAATAACCGATCAGTCCGAATAAAGCCGGGCCTTCCAGCATGGCCCACCACTGCACAGAGGCAGTACGGTATCCGGTTGTACGCTCTTCCAGTGTTCCGAACGATTTTTTCAACTCCACCAGCGCAGTATTATACCGGCGATAGCCCAGCACCAGGCAGCCCACAGAAAGCAAAACCGCAATTACCTGAAGGATCCGCTCTGCTTTCAGATTTCCCGCCAACGGTGAACCCTGATTGTGCTGGATGTAGAAAATCACCCCGGTGAAGATCACCAGTCCCAGGAGTAAGGCAGAATGCAGTACCCGTAATTGCCTGAAATAGCCTTTTTGCGCCATAGTAAGGATCGGTTCTTTGCGCGATTCCGGTGAAAAGTTAAGAAAAAAAGAGGAGTGGAACCGATCTTTTGGTGATCAGGTATAATAGGGTGAGATCAGCAAATAGACCACCACCCCGGTTACTGCCACATAAAACCAGATGGGCCAGGTGATCCGCGCCAGTTTCTTATGAGCCGGCCATTCTGCAATCAAAGCACGGTATGCTGTAAAGAGAATGAAAGGCAGGATGATCGCAGCCAGGAAAATATGTGTAGCCAGGATGAAATAATAAATATAACGGATGGTTCCCTCCCCTCCGAATTTGGTATCACCGGCCAGCAGGTGGTGGGCGATATAAGATACGAGGAAGAGAATGGATAATACCATCGCGCCCATCATCAGCCGCTTATGCAACAGGTGTTTTTTCTGTTTTACGGCGATCAGTGCGGCTACCAGTAAAACAGACACCGCTGAGTTGATCACGGCATTGATCCTGGCAAAAACATGCACATCGAAAGAAAGCTGCAGGTCAAGTTTGATCCGGCCCAATGCCACTACTGCGGCAAATACGACGAAGGAAAAGATGCCGATCAGCCAGCCGGCTTTGCGGTCATTTTTTGTAAAAACAGGTGCTAACATATGCCTTAACCGGGGATTTTAGATTTACGGGTTGTGAGAAAGATAAACATCACCACGGCCAGCAGTACAACAAGATAAACCGGCCAGAGTTCTTTCAATTGCTGGAAAATTGCAGAAGGACGCTTTTTATCCTTTTCCAGTGACAGAAACACCACATCCTGGCTGAGCTTCAGTACCTGTGCAGTATCGAGACCGTTATAATAGCCCCTCACCACACGGTCTTTGTCGAGCAGCACCAGTTTGGGCGAATGTTCAAACAGGGTGTCCTGGCCATTGCCGTCAATAATACCCAGCTTCAGTTCCTGTATCCCGAAATTATAAATAGCCTCTTTATCGCCGGTCAGCATCCACCAGTGGTCGGGGTCCACACCATACTTGTCTGCAAACCGCTTGATCACTGCAGGCGAGTCGCGCTCGGGGTCAATACTGAAGGACAGAAAATGTACCAGCGGTGTATCAATGATCTTCCGCGGATCTGTCGAGCGCATCATATCCTGGAGGCGCTTCATGTTTTTTGTCATGCCCGGACAGATGCTGGGGCAATGCGTAAAAAAGAAATCGATCACAAGCACTTTATTCTTCAGGCTGTCGAGGCTTACAGTTTGCCCTAACTGATTGGTGAGTGTGATATTGCGGACCTGATGCCATTGCGTATCGGTCAGCTGTTTGCCATTCACCACTTTTTCGACCACTGTGTCAGCATAGTAGCGGGGGGGCATAGCCACCGCATTTGTGCTCACCTGTTTTACAAACAGGTAACTCCCGACCGGGAGCACCACCACCAGGACCAATGCCCATAACGCTTTTTTACTCACGATTTTCCTTTGAGAGCACAAAGGTAACCCCAATGCAGCGGACAGTCAAAGGCGGGCATAAAAAAACCCCGTTTCAGGCGAAACGGGGTTGAATATGATCTGTCCGGGGGTAATTAATGGAGTTTTTCACCTCCGCCCTCATGCCCTTCATGGCCGGCAGGAGCAGGTGTGGTTACTTTCTCATTCACCTGATCGGCGTGGTGCCTGTCGTAGGTATTCCGCAGGTTCTTGTAAGAGTTGCCATCCCACATGAATGCAGTAATGAACCATACAAAGAGCAGCAGGGGAACCACAATAGTCATGATCATATTGCGGATCTCATCCCCCAGGTGCATGAATACAGAAACGATATAGAAGGCTTTGGCCAGCGACAGGATCACGATCACACCCTTGATGGCCAGTACCAGGCTGGTATTGAAATCAGGGTTCTTATGCATGAAGAAGATGGCATAACCCAGCGCGAGCTCAATGAGGGTGATCACACTGAGCACAATGGTGGTACGGATGATCTTCCGCACGGTTTCCTTGGTATCGTGGTGCGCGGTAAAGGTTACTTCGGAAGAAATGTTCTGATGTTCCATAATGCGTTTTTATAATGAGTTGACAGAATCAGGTTAAAGCAGGTAGAAGCAAAGGAATACAAATACCCAAACCAGGTCTACAAAGTGCCAGTACAAACCAGCCTTCTCGATCATCAGGTAGTGTCCGCGCTGGTCGAATTTGCCCTGCAGGGTCATGATCAGCATGATGATATTGATCACCACACCGGAGAATACGTGGAAACCGTGGAATCCGGTAATGGTAAAGAAGAAATTGGAAAAGTTGGTAGACGGTACAGAACCGTTGGCATTGAGGAAGTGGCTTCCTTCAAATACAGGGATACGGCCCCACCAGGCACCTGCGTGATAGAGGTGCGTCCACTCCCATGCCTGGCAACCCAGGAAGGCCAGACCACCAATGATGGTCCATACCAGCCATTTGGCCACGCCCTTGCGGTTCATGTTATGTCCCTCGTGTACAGCCAGTACCATGGTCACTGAGCTCACGATCAGGATAAAGGTCATCAACGACACGAAAACCAGGGGCAATCCATCGCCCAGGAAGGGAGCCGACTGGAATACATGGTTGGGGTCGGGCCATCCGTTGCTGCTCATGCGGACGGTACCGTATGCAATCAGGAATGCACCGAAGGTGAAGGCGTCACTCATCAGGAAGTACCACATCATGAGCTTACCATACTCTACGTTGAAGGGGCTCTTTCCACCACTCCACCATTTGGTATTAACAGGAACTGCTTGTGCCATGTTACGTTTTAAGTTTTAAGTTGTACGTATTACGTATCGTTCGTTATTCTTATTTCTTCTTACTTCTAGCTTCTTCCTTCTAACTTCTTCCTTCTCATCACAATTTCATCAGGAAGAACACAAATAAATAGATCCAGAGCAGATCCACAAAGTGCCAGTAGGTCGACATCACTTCCAGCGGCACCGGATTATAATTCCGGAAACGGCTGCTGAAGGTCTGAAGGAACATCACCAGCAGGGCGATCACGCCTCCTGCCACATGCAGTCCGTGAAGGCCGAAAATGATGTACAGGAACTGGCCGGCCCCTGATCCTTCCATTTTGATACCTGCCTGGTAGAGCTGTTGAAAGCCCATCACCTGCAGTACCAGAAATGCAGCACCCAGAATCAGCGTGATACCCATGAATTGCTGGTAACGCTGGCGCTGGCGCTCCTTGAACTGTTTCAGTCCCAGCTGCAGGGTAATACTGCTCAGCAGTAATATTGCAGTGGAATAATAAAAGAGCTTCGGTACCTCGATGGCCGCCCAGCCCGGAAGGCTGCCTTTAACCAGATAAGCACTGGTTAAACCGGCGAACATCATGATGATACTGGCAATAGCCACCCAGAGGGTGAACTTATGCGGATGTATCTTTTTACGTTGCGAACTCACAGGTGCTGTCATCACTGTATAAATAATTTCGTTTAATCAGAGTTTATCGCCCAGCAGTGCCAGTAAAACCACCGGCAGGTAAAAATAACTGCTGAACATCACGCGCCGGGCTGCCTTGCGTTCCATTTCCCGGTACAGCCGTACACATTGCCACAACATCAGCAGGTTGGCCACCAGCAGGATCCAGAAACTCACGATACCGCTCATTCCGATCCAGTAAGGCAGCATGCCCACCGGAATCATCACCAGTGAATAGATCACCGACTGGATGGCAGAGTACTTCGTAGGGCCCTCCACAGAAGGCATCAGTTTGAAGCCCGCATTGGAGTAATCCTTATGTGCAACCCAGGCAATAGCCCAGAAATGCGGAAACTGCCAGAAGAACTGCAGTGCGAACAGGACCCATCCTCCCAGTGCAAGGTCATCATTGCCAGCAGCGTATCCGATCAGGCAGGGTAATGCGCCAGGCACGGCTCCCACGATCACAGAAACGGCACTCACTTTTTTCAACGGTGTGTACATATAGGCATATACAAACCAGCTGACCAGTGAAACAATGGCACTGAGCGGATTGAAGAACCACCAGAGGATAACAAGACCTGCTGCCAGCATCACAGAACCCGCAATCAAAGCCTCACGTACACTCATGCGTCCTGCCGCTATGGGCCGGTTTGCGGTCCGCTTCATCTGCGCATCGGTGTCTTTCTCGGCTATCTCGTTCATCGCATTGGCACTTCCCGTCACCAGCATACCGCCGGTAAACAGGAGAAGGATCATTCCCCAGTCGAAATGCACGACTTTGGGCGCGAGCAGATAGCTGATCACTGCCGAAAAAGCCACCATGAAACTCAGGCTGAACTTCGTCAACAGGCGGTAATCCTGCACTTTGTTCCGGATATGTAAAGAACTTCCCGACATCAATTCATGCGCCTCTTAAAAATTATAGGAACAGCAGGTCCCTTTGGGGGACCGGCTGTTTAGTGTTTGCTTTCATCCGGACCGATCGGCTCAGTCTGGGGAATAAAGTCACGGCCGTCTTTGGCATAATCATAAGCCCAGCGGTGTACTTCAGGGATTTCACCAGGCCAGTTGCCGTGACCGGGGCGGATCGGTGTAGTCCACTCCAGTGTATTAGCTTCCCAGGGGTTCTGGCTGGTTACACGGCGGCCTTTCCAGATGCTGTAGAAGAAGTTGAATACAAACAGCAGCTGTACAGCGAATACGATGATCGCTACAGTTGAAATGAACTTATTGAGTTCTGCAAATTGCTTGAAGGATTCCCAGTTGCTGTAATCGAGGTAGCGGCGGGGCATACCAGCCAGACCCTCGTAGTGCATGGGCCAGAAAATACAATATGCACCAGCGATGGTTACCCAGAAGTGGATATACGCCATGGTATTGTTGAGGTAACGGCCGTACATCTTGGGATACCAGTGGTAGATACCGGCAAACATACCGAAGAAGGAAGCCACACCCATTACAATGTGGAAGTGGGCGATCACAAAATAGGTATCGTGCAGGTGGATATCCAGTGTAGAGTTACCCAGGAAGATACCGGTAAGACCTCCGGAGATGAACAGGCTCACGAAACCGAGCGCGAACAGCATACCGGGAGTGAAACGGATATTCCCTTTCCAGATCGTAGTCAGCCAGTTGAATACCTTGATGGCGGATGGTACCGCGATCAGCAGGGTAAGCAGTACGAATACAGAACCCAGGAAAGGATTCAGACCCGTTACGAACATATGGTGCGCCCACACGAGGAAGGCCAGGATCGCGATCGCGAAAATAGAACCCACCATCGCCATATAACCAAAGATCGGCTTGCGGGCATTCACCGACATCACCTCACTCACCATACCCATGGCAGGAAGCAGGATGATATACACCTCAGGGTGACCCAGGAACCAGAACAGGTGCTGGAAGAGGATGGCGCTGCCGCCTTCATTGGGGAGAGCTCCTACGGTGCTGATATAGATATCGGAAAGATAGAAGCTGGTGCCGCCGTGACGGTCGAACAGCAAAAGAATGAAACCGGAGAGCAGTACTGGGAAAGAAAGTACACCCAGTACAGCAGTAAAGAACAGGGCCCAGATGGTGAGCGGCAAACGGGTCATGCTCATCCCCTTGGTACGCATGTTCAGTACAGTGGAAATATAGTTCAGGCCGCCGAGCAGTGAGCTCACCACGAAGAGTGCCATAGCCGTGATCCAGAGGTCCATACCAATTTTGGATCCGGGAGACGCTTCACCCAGCGCACTGAGCGGAGGATAAGCCGTCCAGCCACCGCTGAAAGGTCCGGTTTGTACAAATAAGGAAGACAGCATCACGATACTGGCCAGGAAGAAGAACCAGTAAGAGAGCATGTTCAGGAAGGGTGAAGCCATATCACGTGCACCGATCTGCAGGGGAATGAGGAAGTTGGCAAAGGTACCGCTCAAACCTCCGGTCAGTACGAAGAACACCAGTACGGTACCATGCATGGTAACCAGTGCATAGTAGTTCTCTGCGGAGATGCGTCCGCCTTTCGCCCAACGGCCCAGGATATCTTCCAGCCAGGGGAAGGTCTGGTCGGGATAACCCAGCTGAAAACGGAACAGAACCGACATTAAGCCACCGATAATGGCCCAGATCATGCCGGAGATCAGGAACTGCTTAGCAATGGTCTTGTGGTCCATGCTGAACACGTACTTGCTGATAAAAGTCTCCTTGTGATGATGCACGTGATGTTCATCATGGTGTGCGTCATGCGTGGCGGTGTCTGAGTGGTGCAGTGCTGCTTCAAGACTCATGATCAAATGTTTTGTTTCTTTTACTAATCTTTTTTAGGGTCGGTTATTTTTTCAGGCTAAGGGCAGCTGTGGCTTTGTTCGCAGTTGTGTCGGCAGCAGCAGGTGCTGTTTCCGGAGTCAGGGCAGAATAAGCTGTTTTCTGCTGGGCTCTCCACAGAATGAATTCGGACTGGCTCACTACTTTAATGATCCCTTTCATGGAATAGTGACCGTTGCCGCACATCTGGTCGCAGGCGATCTCATATTCAAAATCGGGATTATTAGTGATCTTCTTCATTTCTTCAGTAGTGTACTGGGGCGTGAACCACATGGTGGTGGGTGTACCCGGCACCGCATCCATTTTCATGCGGAAATGGGGCAGGCCTACGTCGTGGATCACATCGCGGGAACCGATCACCAGTTTCACGGGTTGGCCTTTTACGAGATACATGGTCTGTGATACCACCACATCGTCGTGTGAAGCGGGATCATCCCAGATCAGGCCCAGCTCATTGTTCTCGTTGTTGATATTGCGGAAATATTTTTTACCGAACGTGTTGTCTTTACCCGGGTAACGGAAGATCCAGCCGAACTGTTTTCCGGTCACTTCCACGCGCATGGCGTTGGCAGGTGCTTCGCCGGTCATCTGATACCAGTAGTAGATACCGAAACCTACCAGGATACAAAGGGTGATCGCGGGGATCGTAGTCCAGATATATTCCAGCTTGGTATTGTGCGGGAAATAGAAAGCCTTGCGGTCGCTGCGGTACTGGTATTTGAAAGCAAACCAGAACAGGAGGATCTGAGTCAGGAAGAACACGAAGCCTGTAATGGCCAGTGTGATCCAGAGCATCGTGTCGATCTTCGCCCCGTGTTCGGAAGCGGAAGGGAAAGGCAGCAGGGTCTTCTTGTAGAACATTTCATTACACACCCATACGCCCACCAGGCCCAGCACGAGGAAGGCGATCATCAGGAACGCATTCACGCGGTTGCTTTGCTCAAAAGCCTTCTTCTCTCCTTTCAGCACAGAAACATACTCGCTGGCTTTGGAGATCTGGAAGGTGATGAGAAATCCCAGTGCCAGAATCGCCACGATAAATATTGCAGTTGTTGTCATGATAATTCAGATAATATTTACAACAAGTTATAGAGTCTTCAGGTTTAGTCCGTCTAACGGATCAGGTATGGTGGATGATGCTTTCCTTAACAAAAGGATGGTTCTTGGCGATCAGCGGGTATTTGGCCAGTGAAGTACCGGTTACATACATGATGACGCCTACAAAACCGGCAGCCACACCAAAGTCGAGCCAGCCCAGTTCCACATGCTCAGGCGATACGCTGGCGAAGATCATCTGGTAGAAATCCAGCCAGTGACCGAAAATGATAACAGCAGCCATGATGGTTACTGTGGTGAAATTCCGCTTGGAGCCGCGGCGCATCAGGATGAGCAGCGGTGCCAGGAAGTTGATGATGAACTGGAGCCAGAAAATAAAGCTGTAGGCACCAGTGCTATGGTTGGTCACGATACGTGAATTGAAATAAGTGGTCTCTTCCGGAATGTTGGCATACCAGATCAGCATGTACTGGGAGAACCACAGGTAAGTCCAGAACACAGAGAAGGCGAACATGAACGTGCCGATATCATGCAGGTGCTCTTCATTGGTATATTCCAGATAGCCTTTGTTCTTGAGGTATACCACAAAGAGGGCCATCAGGGCGATACCAGCCACCCAGCTGGATGCAAACGTGTACCAGCTGTACATGGTGCTGTACCAATGGGCATCAATGCTCATCAGCCAGAGCCAGGGAACGGTAGACATGATGGTCAGTGCAAACCAAACAATGAACAGGGCGGCATTAACGGTATTCTTCCAGATGTATTTGCGGGAAGCTTCTCCGTCTTCCAGGGGGTTGTTGTCGATGGAACGGGAAAGCTGGCGCATCCGGTATCCCAGGAACCACCAGAGGGCTACGGTTGCCAGAGTCCAGATGGTAAAGAATTTCAGGTTGAGGAAGGGGCTCTTGCCTTTCAGGATCGGGTCTGCATTAACAGCGGCCTCATCCGTCCAGTGGTAGATATGGGTCATTTCATGACCACCCCAGGCTACGCCGAGTAATACCACCAGTGCGATCACACCCAGGGGCAGTACTGCAGTGGAAATGGCTTCGGGAACCCTGCGGAAACTCATCTGCCAGCCGCCCCAGGCCAGGGTTGTGGCGCAGATGAAGAACATGCTGGCATTGGCGATCAGCAGGAAGAAAATGCTGTTGTGCATCAGGGAAGCCCAGAAGCGGGTCTTGTGGTGCACATCACCGGTACCATATACAAAATAACCCAGCACCACGGCCAGTACGCCAACACCCATCAGGGCCAGCGACCAGGTTCTGTATCTCTTGGGGATCTCGAAAAACTCTTTAATAGCCATTATCAAAAATTTATAGAATTCGTGATGAGGTTACGCTTACTTTTTTGTTGCTGTGTCTTTTGCCGGAGCTGCAGTAGCCGCTGCAGGCTTCTGTTTGCTCTTGATATAATGGATCACCATCCAGCGCTGGGTTGTGCTCAGCTGTGTGCCGTAACCACCCATGAGGTTCTTGCCATAAGTAATGGAATAGAACATCTGGCCATCGGGCATATTGACTGCAAGAGGATCTGTTACGAGATTACGGGGCATGGCAGGGTATTTTCCGTTGCCATCGTTATAGAGCGGGCCATTGCCATCCAGTTTGCTGCCATGGCAGATACCGCAATTCACCAGATAAAGACGCTCAGCTTCTGCAAGCTGGATCGGATCCAGGGCAGGAAGCGGATTGGGCACCTGGCGGGACAGTACATAGTTGGTGCTGTCGCCATCCTTGTCTTTTTCCAGGGCAAAGGCAAACAGTTCACCCCGCTTTACGGTACCTTTTACCGGAGTGGCGTTATAGTTGATCCCTGCTGCTTTCAGGTTCTCGGTGGAAGCATAGGTTTCATAAGCCCGGCTGTAGGCCATATCGGGCATATACACATCATTCGGCTTGCTTTTATCACGACCACAGCTGGCCAGGATCACAATACCTGCAAGTGCGGAAAGAACAATTAATTTTTTCATCAGTGAACTGTTATTGATTATGGGTCTGATGTTGCTATTACGATTCAATTACTGCTTTTCAGCAAACAGCTTTTTATCCTTGTCGTAGGTTCCCAGCCACCAGCCGTCTTCCGCCACCTGCGTATTCACTTCGGTAGCGCCGATGCTGTTCAGGAATCCACTTACTTCACCTTCATTGGTTTTAGCGGTACACTCGATGGCCATTACAAACAGGTCGTCGGTGGCGCGGGCATGGAAATGGTGCTTTTTAACGAAAGGTGCCAGCTGGCAGAGATAGCAGAACGTAAGCACCATGCCTACTGCTGCGCAGAGTACGGTAAACTCGAACATGATGGGTACCCAGGCCGGGAGGGCGAAGTGTGGTTTACCACCGATGTTGAGGGGCCAGTCTTTGGTGAATACCCAGCTGATAAAGCTGAGCGCGGTAGTCGTTCCGAAAATGCCATAGATAAAGCCGGCAGTGTGGATGCTGGTATCCCGCAGACCCATTGCCTTGTCCAGGCCGTGGATGGGGAAAGGTGTATACACATCATGCAGCTTATATCCAGCCTTACGTACTTTCTTCACGGCGTCGAACAGTACCGCTTCTTCCGTAAAACAGCCGACTACAAATTTTTTCTCTGCCATATTGATTGATTCAGTAGTTCTAAAAATTAATGATGGTGCGATACTTCGTGGAAAAATTCGTCAGGCGTTTCTGTTTCGATTTTTCCCATCGCAGGCTTATACGCTTCACCAGACTTCTTCAGGATATGCTTGATCTCCGCAACGGCAATTACCGGGAAGAACTTCGAGAACAGGAAGTAGCAGGTGAAGAAAAGGCCGAATGTACCGAGATAGAATCCCACCTCATAAATGGTAGGCCAGTAATAGGTACTCCAGCTACTGGGCAGGTAATCGCGGTATACTGATGTTACGATGATCACGAAACGCTCGAACCACATACCGATATTCACGAGGATACTCATGAAGAAGGTTACGAACAGGTTACGGCGCATTTTGCGGAACCAGAAGATCTGGGGCGACAGTACGTTACAGCCCATCATCAGGTAATAGCTCCAGCCATAGGGGCTGAACAGGTCGAGACGGTTGTGCATGAATGCCCAGTTCTCGTATTTGTTCATACCGTACCAGGAAATGAAGAGCTCGGTAAGATAGGCCACACCTACGATGGATCCGGTCAGTACAATTACCTTGTTCATCACTTCGATGTGCTCGATGGTGATGTATTCTTCCAGCTTCAGCACTTTACGGGTCACCACCAGGAGGGTTTGCACCATGGCGAAACCCGAGAAGATGGCACCTGCAACGAAGTAGGGCGGGAAGATGGTGGTATGCCAGCCCGGTACAACGGAAGTGGCGAAGTCGAAAGATACCACGGTGTGTACGGAGAGTACAAGCGGGGTACTCAGACCAGCCAGTACCAGGGAAAGGCTCTCATGACGCTGCCAGTGTTTGGTGGAACCGGTCCAGCCAAAAGAGAGCAGGCCATACATATATTTACGCCATTTCAGTTTCGCACGGTCACGAACGGTAGCGAGGTCGGGAAGCAGACCTGAGTACCAGAACAGCAGTGATACGGTGAAATAGGTAGAGATCGCGAATACGTCCCACAGCAGCGGTGAGTTGAAGTTCACCCAGAGCGGACCGCGGGTATTGGGATAAGGCAGTACGAAGAAGGCCATCCATACACGACCCATGTGCCAGATCGGGAACTGACCGGCGCACATTACCGCGAAGATGGTCATCGCTTCAGCAGCGCGGTTCACCCCGGTACGCCATCCCTGGCGGAACAGCAGGAGGATCGCGGAGATCAGGGTTCCGGCGTGACCGATACCCACCCACCATACGAAGTTGGTGATATCCCAGCCCCATCCGATGGTTTTATTCAGGTTCCACTGTCCTACCCCGTAAGTCACCTCACGGTAGATCGAATAAACACCGAAGAGGAGCAATCCTACAGAGATCAGGAATCCGATCCACCACAGGCGGCTCGGCGGTCCTTCAATAGGACGCACAATGTCTTCAGTAACCTGGTGGTAGTCTTTCTGACCTTCTACCAACGGGGGCCTTACTTGCGATTCGTACTTAATTAATGCCATATTTCATGCTTTGAGCTGGTCTTCCGGAATACTTCAGATCAGCTGTATGATTAGACCTGTTAATGACTCAGTTTTTCAACAAATGATGCTGCCACCACTGGCAACCACCTTAATGCTTTTCCGCAGCAGCGGGCTCAGCATGTGCTTCGGCTGCATGTTCTTCAGCGTGGGCACTCAGCACCTCCGTGTTCCTTACCTTGGTGAGGTAGGTAACGTTCGGCATCACGTGGATCTGCTCCAGTGAATAGAACAGGCGGTTGCTGCTGTCCTTTCTTACGCGGCTGATCTCGCTTTCGGGGTTGTTGGCATTTCCGAATACGATGGCATCCGAAGGACAGGCCTGCTGACAGGCGGTTTTGATATCCTTGTCTTCCAGTGTACGGTTTTCTTTCTTGGCTTTCAGCTTGCCTTCCTGGAGACGCTGGATACAGAACGAACATTTTTCGATCACACCGCGGCTGCGTACGGTAACATCCGGATTCAGCACCATGCGGGTGAGGTCGTCGTTCATCTGGAATACGGCTTCGTTCAGTGCACCCACACCTTCAGTGAGCTGGTTATCGGGGAAGCTGTCGGCTCCGGTATAATCCAGCCAGTTGAAGCGGCGTACTTTGAACGGACAGTTATTGGCGCAATAGCGGGTACCGATACAGCGGTTGTAGGTCATCTGGTTGATGCCTTCCGAGCTGTGGTTGGTAGCGGCTACGGGACATACGTTTTCGCAAGGAGCGTTATCGCAATGCTGGCACAGCATCGGCTGGAAGATGGTCTGGATGCTGTCGGCATCATGCACATTACCGCTGAAATAACGGTCGATACGCATCCAGTGCATTTCGTGGTAACGCAGTACTTCATTCTTACCTACAACAGGCACGTTATTCTCTGCAGTACAGGCCACAGAGCAGGCGCCGCAACCGATACAGCTGCTAAGGTCGATGCTCATGCCCCATTTGATACCGGGACGGTCGTATGTAGGATAGAGGGTTCCTTTCTGTTCGAAATTTTCCACGCCACCGTATTTACCGATCTCTTCTTCACGCTGCTCGATTACGGCTTTGGGATTCTTCTTCAGCTCGGCCAGGGTGATCTCCTTGATCACTTCGTGACGGCCTTCGTAGCTGTTGTGGGTCTGGGTCTGGGCTACTTTGAACTGGGCATCCGATTTGGTGAAAGCCACATCGGCTGTGGTCCAGTCGGTCGTAGTACCATTATAAGAGAGGAAAGGATAGGCATTCTTACCAGCACCTTTGGCAGCACGGCCCACTTTCTCGCTGCGGCCGAAACCTACGGCAACAGCGATAGTAGCATCCTGCATACCCGGAACGATCAGCACGGGCAGTTCCACTTCTTTCTTGTTGATGGTGAACTTGGCCATGGGCTTGTCCATCACCACTTCATAGCTGTCGGCCTGGTGGGCATCGGCAATATCGATTCCGAATACTTCTTTACCAACCTTGGGAGAAACCATGGCATAGTTGTCCCAGGTAGCTTTGGTAACGGGATCGGGCAGTTCCAGCAGCCAGGGGTTATTGGCTTGTTTGCCATCACCCAGGCTCACTTTCTGGTATACCACCACTTCATACTTGGAAGCTTTCTTCAGCGCAGCAGCGGCAGTTGCAGCAGCAGCTACAGCAGCACCATTAAAGGATGCAGCAGCAGGGGCGGCTACGGTTTCCACCACGCCATCCTGAAGGGCTTTGTTATAGGCATCTGCAGAGCCCAGTTTGCTGGTCCATGCAGATTTGAAGTATGCATCGTACGTAGTTGCGCTTCCACTCCACTTCAGCAGGCTGTCCTGGAACTGACGGGTGGTGAAGAGCGGGTTGATGGTCGGCTGCATCATGGTGAAGTAACCGGCCTTGGGTTCTGCATCACCCCAGCTTTCGAGGAAGTGGTGGGCAGGAACAGCATATTTGCAGAGCTCGGCAGTTTCGTCGAGGCGCTCGTTGAGTGAAACGGAGAGTTTCAGGGTCTTGAGGGCTTTGGCAAAACGGGCGGCATTGTAATATTCATAAGCGGGGTTCACGCCATATACGATCAGGGCGCTCACTTTACCGCCTTCCATATCGGCAACCAGTGTTTCCATGTCGGCATCGATACCCTGGAAGCTCTGCATGGGGCTGGCCCAGTTGATGGTAGTACCATTGGCACCTACTGCTTCGTTGATGGCGTTCACCAGGATCTGTACCTGTACATTGGTGCTTCCGGAAACCACGAGGGCTTTGCCCTTGCTTTCGAGGAGTGATTTGGCGGCGGCTTCAATACCTTTTTTCAGGTTGCCTTCCACACCGGCGGCACCATTACCCTGAACAGCGCTCAACAGGGCGGCAGCTACCGTACCTGCGGCTGAAGGCAGGTGGGTGTAACGCTCGTCGGAGTTGGCACCGGTGAGACTCAGCATGCTTTCAAAAGAATAGAGCTTGCTGATCTCGGTATTGGTATTGGTGATCTTGCGGCCGGCAGCGAATTGCTTGGCAAATTCAACGGGGCTCAGCCAGGTTCCGAGGAAGTCGGCACCCAGGCTCACGATCACTTTCGCACTATCGAAATGGTAAGAAGGAATGGCTTTTTTACCGTAAGTGGCTTCATTCGCCAGCAGCAGGGAGCTGTAAGAAACCGCATCGTACTGTACGTGACGGCTTCCGGGATATTTGGCGAGGAACTCGGCGATGATCGCTTTGGTAGTAGGCGAAGTAACGGTTGCAGTGAGCAGAACCGTACCGGCACCCAGACCGGCGATGATCTCTTTATCCGCAGCTTCGAGACTTACTGCAGTACGGCTGTCGCCGCTCAGCAGCTGGGGTCCGCGCAGGCGGGCAGTATCATAAAGGTCGAGTACGGCAGCCTGAACACGGGCTGAGGTACCGCCTTTGGTATACGCAGAAAGGGTATTGCCTTCCAGTTTGATAGGACGGCCGTCGCGCACTTTGGCCACAACGGGAATGGCTTCACCACCACTAACATAAGTAGTAGCGTAATAATCGGCCACACCGGGAACCAGGTTCTGGGGCTTATTGAGATAGGGGATGGCTTTTTTCACCGGGGTTTCGCAACTGGCAGCGGCCATGGCAGCGGCTGTGCTGAAGCCCAGGTATTTGAGGAAGTCACGGCGGGAGGCAGGTGCATTTACAATGCTCTTGTCGTCCGCAGTTTCAAAAGGCAGTTCTTCCTGGAACTCGTCGGCCGCCAGTTTTTTGTGCGCATCCGAATCATTCAGTGCTCCGAAACTCTGCCAGTATTTTTTCTTAGCCATTTATGTGAATTTGAAAAATTTTGAATTTGTATTACTCCTTATCCCTCTTTCTTCTCCCTTCTTAATAGTGGCATTTCTGACACTCCAGACCTCCGATATCAGCCACCACCACGCTGTCGCGCTTCTTCTCTTTGATCTCTTTGTGGTACTTCTCGTAGATGCTGTAGAACTTGTTGCCATTGCCTTTTTCGTCGTTGAAATCAACCTTGCTTTCGCGGTGGCAGTTCACGCACCAGCCCATGCTGAGCTCGGCAAACTGGTACACTTCGTCCATTTTGGTGATTTCACCGTGGCAGGTCTGGCATTGTACTTTACCGGCCTTGGTGTGCTGGGAGTGGTTGAAGTACACGTGGTCGGGAAGGTTGTGGATCTTTACCCATTCAATGGCTTTTCCTTCTCCGGTATATTTTTTAGCGGTGGGATCCCAGCCGGCAGCCGCATAGAGTTTCTTGATCTCCTCGGTACCATTCAC
This sequence comes from Chitinophagaceae bacterium, assembly GCA_044220945.1. Lineage (GTDB taxonomy): Bacteria > Bacteroidota > Bacteroidia > Chitinophagales > Chitinophagaceae > Endoryza. The sequence goes on from JBGAQC010000003.1 coordinate 165,327, forward strand.
TTCAGAACCATCTTCGCGGTAGATCTTTTCGCTGGTAGCGCTGTACTCGTTGATGGCCATATGGCAGTTCATACAGATATTCACGGAAGGAATATTGGCATGTTTGCCTTCGTAGGCACCGCCGTGGCAATACAGACAGTTGATCTGGTTGGCTCCGGCGTGTACTTTATGGGAATAGTAAATGGGTTGTTCGGGCTGGTAGGCTTTCTGACGGCCCATGCCCACACCCCACTGCACGAGGTTGTAGCCGGCGATCACGAAGAGTACTACGGTCAGCAGTCCGATATAGGCTTTATTTCTCCAGAAGGGTACCGGCTCTCCGGTGGGGACACCTTCTTTTTCGTCACTCAGTTTGCGGAGGTTGCTGTTCACCTGCAGCAGGATCAGGGCGATCACCGCCAGGATCAGGGTGAGCACGCCATAGAGCAGGGAATTGTCGGATTCAACAGCACCGGTTCCATCGTCTTTTTTGGCGACAGGTTTAGGTTCCCCTTTGGCGATATAGGCCAGGATCGCGTCAATTTCTGCGTCCGACAGGTTGTCGAACTTATTCATCGCAACGGGACTCCAGTTCTGGATCTTCACAGCGTAGGCATCGCCGGTAGCTACAGCAGAGCTCCAGTTCTTGATCCACTTCTTCAGCAGGTCCTTGCTGGGCCAGCGGCTTTCCACGCCGGTCAGGGCGGGACCGGTCAGGTCTTTATCCAGTGCATGGCAGGAGGCGCAATTGGCCTTGAAAAGGGCACGGCCATCCTGGGCAAAAGAGCTTAAAGAAGAAGAAAGTGCAAGGAGAAGGATCAAAAAAAACGGTGCGCAACGCTGTGCAGTTGATCGGTGTTCGCTCATACCAGTTGAATATGATGAAATTATGTGGAAAAATTTCCTTGATCGGCTGCAAAAATAAGCCATGACTTTAACAAAAACGCAACAGGTTTAAAATTTTTTTGATGCAGGCTGGGCGCGGGTTTCAGCCTAATTTTCAATGTTTTTTGAATGATTTGAACGCCTCCTGTCACCGATTTGTAAAGCCGTGCATAAGTGCCCGAACGTTTGTCACAAAATCGTTGTTAAGTGCATTTTTTCACCCACTTTTGCGCCCATGTTTCAACGCCTGAGAGAGAAATGGAAGGTCAACGGCTGGCAGCTGGCCCTGATCCTGATCACCTTTGCCCTGGGGGGCAGCACCTGCGGTTACCTCGGCCGCAAGATCCTGGCCCTGCTCGACATTGAGTCGGGCTTTATCCGCCTGCCACTGTACATCCTGCTGATCACCCTGCTCTGGCCGGTCTGCGTGCTGATCATCAGCATCCCCCTGGGCCAGTTCCGCTTTTTTCAGGGTTACCTGAAGAAGGTATTTCGTTGGTTTGGAAGGAGATAGAGGCGGGAGGCAAGAGGCGGGAGGCAAGAAGAAAGAAGCGAGCGTTAGGGTATATATAATTGTGTGATAATCATATCTTTGCTTTTCAAAACATATATTGCCTATTGCCTATTGCCTATTGCCTATTGCCTATTGCCTATTGCCTATTCACTAATCACTACTCACCATCATGATCCCCATCGCCATATTTGCCTCCGGTGCCGGCTCAAATGCCGCCAAGATCATGGAACGCTTCCGGAACCATCCGGAGATCCGTGTGGCCCTGATCGGATGCAATAAACCCGGCGCAGGTGTTATACAAATCGCTGAAAAAGAAGGAGTTGAGATATTGATGCTGGAAAAAGAGCCTTTTTTCCGGGGAGATGCCTATGTGCCCGCCCTTCAAGCCGCAGGTATCCGGTTCATCATTCTGGCCGGCTTCCTGTGGAAAGTACCTGCGGTACTGATCCAGGCCTTTCCGGGTCGGATCATCAATATCCACCCCGCCCTACTGCCGGCTTATGGCGGAAAAGGGATGTATGGCATGCATGTGCATGAAGCGGTGATCGCCAACCAGGAAAAAGAAAGCGGGATCACCATACATTATGTGGATGAGCACTATGATCATGGAGATACGATCTTCCAGGCCCGTTGCGCGGTGGAACCGGGTGATAGTCCGGAGGCCCTGGCTGCCAAAATCCACCAGCTCGAGCACCGCTGGTTTCCGGAAGTGGTGGAAGCCACTGTTTTAAAGCAAAATCCGCGTTAAATGAAAAGAGCGACACCCTCCTGTTTCAGCAATCTGTTGTAATATCACAGCTTTAATTACCGTTCGATTGAAATTTTACGCTCCGGTCTTACTGTTTTGTTGCCTGCTTGCATCGGCTGAAGCCGGAGCCCAGGTGCGTGTCAGCGGCCGGGTTTATGATATCACCCGCCAGAAAGCACTGGATGCGGTAAGTGTGATGAGCACTTCCGGAGGGGGTACGGTAACTGACGTAAATGGCCGCTATACTATAATAGTCAGTGAAAAGGATTCCATCTGGTTTTCCTATCTCGGCAAACCCACACCGAAATTTGCTGTGCTCAGTATACAGAATGTCCAGAATTTTGAAATTGCCCTGCATGTGAATGTGCAGGACCTCAAGCAGGTGGTGATCTTTCCCCGCAGTTACCGGGCCGATTCCATCCAGAACCGGCAGGATTATGCCAAAGCCTTTAATTTCCGCCGGCCCAGCCTGGAAAGCATGACCAGCCTGAGCCCCATGGGTGGTGCAGGACTCGATATCGGTGAACTGATCCGCGTTTTCCAGTTCCGGCGCAACCGCCGGATGGAACATTTCCAGGAGCGCCTGTTGCGGGAAGAAACCGAGAAATATATCGACTACCGGTTCAGCCGGGCCCTGATCATCAAGCTGACGCAGCTGCGCGGCGCTGCGCTGGATACTTTCATCAGTTGGTACCGTCCCCGTGCTGAATTCGTGGAAACCGCGAGCGACTACGAATTGCAGTCCTACATCAAACGCTGCTATATCCAATACGACCGCTACCGGCGCCTGATCGGCGATGCGAAGAAAGAGGAGGAAGACTGATGAGCCGATATGCCGATTAGCCAATTAGCCGATATGCCGATATGCCGATGGGAGTTTTTTGTTCCCGCACATCTTCCTACCTTAATGGCCTAAAGATTTCACATGAAAAAAATGTTCTTCCTGGTGCTGCTGGGCTGCATGATATTATCTGTGTACAGCCAGCCGCAACAGTTCATCGTTGCTGCACCGCAAACCGCCGGCTTCTCTCCGGAACGCCTGAAAAAAATGGATGAAGTGATCCAGGGCTGGGTGAACGACCCGCGCCTGAATGGTTGTGTGGCCCTGATCGTCCACAACGGAAAGATCGTTTACCACAAGGGTTTTGGCTACAATGACCTTGACAAAAAGCAGCCGATGAAGGCTGATGCCATTTTCCGGATCTGTTCGCAGACCAAGGCCATTACCAGTGCTGCTGTACTGATGTTATATGAAGAAGGCAAATTCCTGCTGGATGATCCTGTTTCCCGATATATTCCTGAGTTTGCCCATCCGGTGGTGCTTGATCAATTCAATGCGGCCGATTCCAGCTATACTACTATTCCTGCAAAATCGGAGATCACGATCCGCCAGTTACTGACCCACACTTCCGGGATCGGTTATGCGCAGATCGGCAGCAAGGAGGCCAATGCCATTTATGGTAAAGCCGGACTCAATGCCGGTTTCAGCATGGTAAATGGTCCCATACTGGGGAACGATATCAAGAAACTCGCGAAGCTGCCCCTCTTCCACCAGCCGGGTGAAAAATTCACCTATGGGATGAATACCGATGTATTGGGTTATCTGGTGGAAGTGGTGTCGGGCATGAGCCTGGATGCCTTTTTCCGCAAGCGGATCTTTGAACCACTGGGTATGACGGATACGTATTTTGCCATTCCGGCAGCCAAACAGGACCGGCTGGTGAATCTCTTTTTTGAGAAAGACCGGAAACTGACACTGGCTCCGGAACAATTCGACAATAACGGCCTGTTCATGCGGGATTATCCCAAAATGCCCGTCACCTATTATTCAGGCGGCGCCGGTCTTTCATCTACCGCGCTGGATTATGCGAAATTCCTGCAGATGATCCTGAACGGCGGTACTTTCAATGGCAAGCGCTTATTGTCGCGCAATACGGTGCGTATGATGACCATGGACCAGCTGGGTTCCGTGGATTATGGCGTCAACCGGTTCGGACTGGGTTTTGGTATCACCACTACCAAAGGCAGTGCCCTGCTGCCTACTCCGGAAGGGGTATTTGAATGGGGCGGTGCCTATTCCACCACCTACTGGGCTGATCCCAAAGAACAGGTGATCGGCATTTTCTACCGCCAGCTCTGGCACTCTTCTTTCGGTGAAATTGCCAATAAGTTCAAAGTGATGTTGTACTCGGCACTGCAGTAAACTGCAGCCAGTTGTAACCAATTCATCTATCTAAAAATCTGTTTTATGATAAAGCGTTTGGGATTGTTTTTTGTGCTGGCGGTTAGTGCTGTTGCGGTGAAGGCACAAACCGATACTTTGCCGGCATTTGTGCGCGATTCACTGGATACGTATGTGGAAAGGGCCCTGCAGGAATGGAAGATCCCCGGGGTGAGTGTGGCCATCGTGAAAAACGGTAAAGTTATCTGGATGAAAGGGTATGGTGTTACCGAAATGGGTGGCTCCGCCAAAGTGGATGAGAACACCCTCTTCATGATCGGTTCCAATACAAAAGCATTTACGGCTACAGCAGTAGCCCTGCTGGATGCGGAAAAGAAATTATCGCTCGACGATAAAGTCCAGAAATGGCTGCCGGGATTCAAACTCTATGATCCCTGGGTTGCCAAAGAAGCCAACCTGCGCGACCTGCTCTGCCACCGTCTGGGATTTGAAACCTTCCAGGGCGATTTCATGTATTTTGATTCCGATCTCACCAAGGAAGAAGTGTTGCAGAAATTCGGGATGGTAAAAGCGGCCCATAGTTTCCGCAGTACCTGGGGCTATACCAATGCAGCATTCCTGGTAGCCGGTGAAGTAGTTGCCAAAGCCAGCGGCAAAAGCTGGGCGGATTTCCTGCGTGAGCGGATCTTCACCCCGTTGGGCATGAGCCGTACCTTGGCCCTGAGCGCGGAAATTGACGGCGCCACCAATAAAGCGACAGCCCATACGGTGGTCAACGGCGAGCTCCGCAAAATTCCTTACGGACATATTGATAATATTTCACCGGCAGGCAGTATCAGCTCTTCTGCCCGGGATATGAGCCAGTGGGTGAAAATGCAGCTGGCCAATGGCCGGCTGGACGACAAGACCATTATTCCGGCTGCTGCAATCAATGAAACCCGGCTGCCGCATTCCATTCTGGGGAATGGCCGTTATGCCTTCAACCGCGGTCACTTCAACCTGTATGGACTGGGCTGGTTCATGGAAGAATACAGCGGCCGCAAGATCGTATCGCATACAGGCGGGGTGAATGGTTTTGTAACCAGTGTGACCCTGATCCCGGAAGAGAAAACTGGTATCATCGTACTCACCAATACCGACCAGAATGCCTTTTATGAAGCCCTGAAATGGGAACTGATGGATGCCTTCCTCGGCAACCAATACCGGAACTACAGCAAACTCTACCTGGGCGCCATCAACCAGCAACAGAAAGCGGAGCAGGATTTCCTGAAAAAGAAACAGGATACTATTGCGACTCATCCTTCAACCGGCCTGCCGCTGACCGCCTACACTGGCACTTACCGCCACAGCATATATGGCCTGATGGAGCTTAAAGTGGAAAACAACCAGCTGATCGCCCGCTTTGAACATCACAAAGGGCGGTATGGTACGCTGGAAGCCCTGGGCGGTAACCGTTTTCTCTGCACCTACAGCGACCCTTTATATGGCGTGAAAGTGTTCCCTTTTACCGTGGAGAACAACAAAGTGAAATCGGTAACTGTTACTGTAGCTGATTTTGTGGAGAATACCCCCTATGAATTTGTCAAAATAAAATAACCATGGACCAGACTACATTAGGTATTGGAACCCGCCTGCAACATACACAATACGGGCCTGGTGTGATCGTGGCCCTGCGATATGCCAGCTACCTGATCTCTTTTATCAATCATGGCGTTAAAGAAATCGAAAAGACCGACCCGCAGCTGGATGAGATCATTCCGGAAAATGTGACTGCCGAGATCGAGACGGCCAGTGAAGCGGAACGCTCCCTGCTGAAGATCCTCCGTCTTTGGGGCGGGATAACAGAGCCGGTGGCGCTGGGAGAACGCTGGACTGGTGGAACACTGGTGTTACAACCAGCCGATCCGGGCCAGAAGGCCAAGGAGCTGCCCATCGAGGATTTCTTCCATAAGATCGTGATGCTGCGCGACCGCCTGCGGGTGCTGGAACAGAACATTAACAGTCACAAGAAGCTGAGTGACGAAGAAAAAGTAAACCTGCAGCAATATATCACCCGCTGTTATGGGAGTCTGACCACTTTTAATGTATTGTTCCGGAATAAGGAACAATGGTTTGTGGGCGAAAAAAGCGGCAAAGAAGACTGATCTTCTTCATTATAGAATACATCAAAACCCCGGCTGAGGCCGGGGTTTTTGCTTAAAATCAGCCGCCGGATTGCCGGAAGTCAGCCTTTTGGGACCGGAGCTGGCTGTACCTTAACATTGGTAAATCCGATTGCTCACGGTCAAAAAAGTTCTTTATATGAAAAAGCTGATCATCACCTTGTTCTCGCTCTGGATCGCCAATGCGGCGTATACCCAGGCCTGGACCAAACAATATGAACATGTGGATGAGTGTGTATGCGGGCTTTCACTGGTTGGAAAAGATGGAAAACACGGTTATGTAGATAAATCCGGTAAGCTGATCGTACCTCTGATCTACGATGAAGCCATGACGTTTTCAGAAGGAATGGCTGTAGTGATGCAGGGTAACAAGTGGGGTTATATAGACAGCACAGGTAAAGTGGTGGTTCCCTTGCAGTATGGTGAAGCCATGAGTTTTCATGATGGTATGGCTGTTGTGGCCAAAGCAAACAAATATGGATTCATCAACCTGAAGGGGGAAATGGTGATTCCACTGGAATATGATAATGCCCGCGCCTTTGGTGAAGGACTTGCACCGGTAATGAATGCCAAAGGAAAATGGGGGTATATCGATAACAAAGGCAAACTGGTGATCGGTTTCAAATATGCTTTTGCTGATACATTCCTGGATGGACAGGCAAGAGTAATGGAGGGCACCAAAATGATTTACATTGACCCTACCGGAGCCAAAGTAAAAGATCTCTGAAAAAGTAGCAATAGTCTTTGATTTTCTCTCATGTCATGAACGGGCCTCCCCTTTGGGAGGCCTTCTCATTTGTTCAAGGGCATAAAAAAGGCGGACTTTGTCCGCCTGAATTCAGTTGTTTGGAGGGAATCAGCTTTTTTTGGCCGGGCAGGTGTTCACACCTACAATGGCATAGAGCGGGCAGAATCCCACCAGGGCAGTCAGCAGAAAAACACCACCAAGTACTGCAAGGATAATTCCGGCAGTTCCGGTAACCACGCCACCAAAATACAGGTAGGCAAATACTGCTGCGAGTAATACGCGGATCAGGCGGTCTGCATTTCCAGCATTCTTTTTCATGTTGATTTGTTTTGTTCAGGTAAATAATCGGGTGATATAAACAATCAATGAAACCAGTCCCACGCAAAGCACACACACCAATAACAGTTTCAGGACCTTGGTTCGCATCTGGATTGTTTATGCTGTAAATGTAAGGCGGCTGTGAGTCGGAACTGGTGACCGGAGTCACCACCTCAAAAAACAGTGATCCCTTCCGGGCCCTGAACAATTTTCCCCTCCTGCTCCAGCCGTTTCAGCACCCGGGTCACGACTTCACGGGCTGTGCCCAGTTCGGCAGCGATCTGCCGGTGTTTTACTTGCAGGGTGGGTTCCCCTTTCAGGCGGGATTTTTCCTGCAGATAGCTGTACACACGTTGATCGAGACGGTTAAACAACAGGTGATTGATGGTATCGAGCAGTTCGGCATAACGCTGATTATACTGCTGGTAGAACAACTGGTTGATATGGGGAAATTTGCGCACCCAGGCATTCACTTTTTCAGTAGGCAGGAGTAGTACAGTAGTATCTTCTTCGGTAATCGCAAAAATACGGCTGGGCTCATTTTTCAGGGCTGCAGAAAAGGACATGATACAGCTTTCATCGGGCTGGATATAATAGAGCAGCAACTCTTTTTCATCAAAACGCCCGAACACTTTAATTACCCCTTTCAGCACCAGGGGCACCACTTTCACGTACTGTCCTTCCCGGAGGATTTCGGTATTCGCCGGAATGTCCATAATGGTTGCTGCCGCAGACAGTTCTTCCAGCAATTCAGTTCCCAGATAGCTTAGCTGGGGGTAATGGTCAAGCAATGGATTTGCCATAGGGGAAAATTAGCTTTTTCTCCACGAACTTCTTTACATTTAACCTCCTTTCTTTCCTTTAAACAGCAATATGAGAACATCCATCTTTCTTTTGATCTTCAGTCTAACTGCCGGATCTGTCGCCGGACAATCTGCCCGAAAGATCCACCAGCAGGCCATCCTGATTGATACCCACAACGATTTTCCGAGTGCTGCCGTAGAAAAAAAAGTGGGCCTGGACCAGGACCTGAAGGGCAAGACCCACAGCGACCTGAAACGGATGCTCGAAGGTGGCGTGGACATACAGGTTTTTTCCATATTCTGTGGCGGGGAACAGGCCAAACCCTACGATTGGGCGAACCGCGAAATTGATTCGGTATACGAGTGGGTGAGGCGCAATCCGGGACAAATGCTGCTGGTGAAAAACAGCACCGACCTGGAAAAAGCGGTAAAGGAAAAGAAGCTGGGTGCCATGCTGGGGATGGAAGGCGGACACATGATCGAAGACGACCTCAACAAACTCAATGCCCTGTATAAAAGGGGTGTTCGCTATATGACCCTGACCTGGAACAATTCACCCACATGGGCCACGTCTGCGCTGGATGAAACCACAAAAGCCGACCTGCCCCATAAAGGGCTGACCGAATTCGGTAAGCAGGTGGTTAAACGCATGAACGAGCTGGGAATGCTTGTTGATCTTTCCCATACCGGTGAGCAGACCTTCTGGGATGCGATCCATACCAGTACCAAGCCGGTGATTGCATCGCATAGCTGCGTGTACAATCTTTGTCCACACCGCCGCAACCTGAAAGACGACCAGATCAAAGCGATCGGTGCCAATGGTGGGGTGATCCACCTGAATTTTTATGCAGGCTTCATCGACAGCACCTTTGAAAGCAGGAGCAGCGCCTTTTATGAAGCGAACAAGAAGAAGATCGATTCGCTGGTCGCCACCGGCATGCAGCCCGATTATGCCCGGTTTGCCGTTGCGGAGAAAAACCCCGAACTGATCGCCCAGTTAAGGCCTTCGATGGAGGTACTGCTTGATCACCTGGATTATATCGTGAAGCTGATCGGCGTGGATCATGTGGGACTGGGTTCTGATTTTGACGGCATCGAAGCGCCGCCCCGGGAGCTGAATGGTGTGGAAGACTTTCCGTTGCTCACAAAAGCCCTGAAAAAGAGAGGCTACAGCAAGAAAGATATTGAAAAGATCCTGGGTGGTAATTTTATCCGCGTACTGAAAGCCAATGAACAAAAAATGTGATCAACTGTCTCAAGCGTTTTATATGAGAAAAATCCTGTTACTCCTTTTACTGCCTGCCGCAACCTGGGCACAAGCCTTCACTGCAAAAGAAATTGCCCGCTGGGAAAAACAAGCCACACAGGTTACCATAGTGCGGGATAATTACGGTGTACCCCATATTTATGGCAAGACAGATGCGGATGCTGTTTTTGGGCTTTTATACGCCCAGTGCGAGGATGATTTTGCACGGGTGGAACTGAACTATGTGGAGAAGCTGGGGCGGATGGCCGAATTGAAGGGCGCATCGATGCTGTATGAAGACCTGTTGATCCGGATGATCATTGATCAAAAGGAGGCGCGGCAGGATTATGAAAAGGCGCCCAAATGGCTGAAGAACCTCTGTAATGCATTTGCCGATGGTGTCAATTATTATATCTATAAACATCCCGGGAAGAAGCCGGCCCTGCTCAGCCGCTTTGAGCCCTGGTATCCCTTCCTCTGGACCGATGGCAGTATTGGTGCGATTAATACGGCAGACCTTACACCGGCCGACCTGCAAGGATTATATGGTGGTGCTGATGGTGCCATAACAGCAAGAAATACACCAAAGGGCCAGGATGCCCGGGAAGGAATACTGACCGGTTCCAATGGATTTGCATTTTCACCAAAAATCACTGCAAACGGGAATGCCATTCTCTATATCAATCCGCATGTCACCTTTTACTTTCGTCCGGAAGTGCATATGGTAAGTGAAGAGGGGCTGAATGCCTATGGCGCCGTAACCTGGGGACAGTTTTTCGTGTACCAGGGGTTCAACAGTTTCTGTGGCTGGATGCATACCTCCTGTTATGTGGATGCAGCGGATACCTATATCGAACAACTCAGCAGGAAAGGGGACAATTGGTCCTATTTGTATGAGAACAGCAGCCGTGCTGCGACCGTCAAAAAAATTGACCTGAAGTATCAGGAGAACGGTCAGCAAAGGGAACGGAGTTTCCAGACCGTGTATACACATCATGGCCCGGTAATGGCGAAGCGGAATGGGCAGTACCTGAGTCTGCGTGCCGACAACCGCATTACCAACGGATTGGTACAATGCTGGCAGCGGACCAAGGCAACCAGTTTTGAAGCCTTCCGGAAAACACTGGACCTGAAGGGAAATATTTCAAACAATACAGTTTATGCCGATGCGTCTGGCAATATTGCCTACTGGCATGGTAACAGAATACCAAAGCGAAATCCTTCCCTGGATTGGACCAAACCAGTCAATGGTTGGGAAGCGGCTACCGAGTGGCAGGGATTGCATACCATTGATGAAACCGTACACCTGATCAATCCGGCGAATGGCTGGCTGCAGAATTGTAATTCCACTCCGTTTACCGCTGCCGGCGGGAACAGTCCGAAGAAAGCTGACTTCCCGGCTTATATGGCTCCAGATGGTGAAAATTTCCGGGGCGTGAATGCAGTGCGGGTATTGGGCAGCCGGCAGCAGTATGATCTGGATAAAGTGATTGCTGCAGGGTATGACACTTACCTGTCGGCTTTTGAAGTATTGATCCCGGGACTGGTGAACAGTTTTGAAACCAGGGTAAAGCCCGAAGACAGTTTATTTGCCTTGCTGGCAGGTCCGGTTGCAGTATTAAAGAACTGGAATTACCGTTGCGGTGAAAATTCCATAGCCACTACGCTGGCAGTGGAATGGGGGCAGCGGGTATTGCCTGCAATATTTAAAATGAAGACGGTAGAAGACGAAGAGGATGACCAGGTTGCGAAAGCAAAATTATTTGCGAAGGAAACCGATCCGCGTGTGGTATTACTTCCATTACTGGAAACGGTACGTGATCTGGAACAACGTTTTGGACGCTGGCAGCTGGCCTGGGGAACGGTAAACCGTTTTCAACGGATCTCACCCGATATTGACAACAAGTTTGACGACAATCAGCCGAGCATACCGGTACCCTTTGTTTCTTCGACCTGGGGGATGTTGCCTTCCTATACCAGCAGGCGTTATCCCGGAACTAATAAGCGTTATGGGGTGAACGGAAACAGCTTTATCTGTGCGGTGGAGTTTGGCAAAAAGATCAGGGCGAAATCTTTACTCGCGGGTGGAGAAAGTGGCGATCCGGCATCGGCTCATTTCTTTGACCAGGCGGAGCAGTACAGCAAAGGGAGGTTCAAGGAGGTCTATTATTACAAGGAAGAGGTGATGAAGCATGCAGAGCGGACTTATCATCCGGGGGAATGAGTTGTCATCTGGTGGGGAGATGACAACTCCCCACCAGATGACAACTGGGCAAAATTAATCCAAAAGTGAAATGCAATTTTCAAAACAATATAGTCTGCATTGTACGGAACAATATAATTGCTGATTAGTTTTATCTCACTAGAGAAAATTGAATAACATGCGAATAAAATTTGGTTTTATTACCCTGCTCGTATTGTCAGTTAATCTGGCATTAAGTCAAACTGAATATGGTATTCAATTATACAGTTTCCGAAACCAATTTAAAGAAGATATTCCCGGAACAATTAAACTCATCAGTACACTTGGAATCAGATATGTTGAGGGAGGAGACAGTTATGGCATGCCTGTTGCAGAATTCAAACAACTGCTTGACCAGCACAACATTAAAGTAGTGAGTATTGGCGCAGACTATAATGAATTGAAAGGCAATGTTGCTGCCATTATTGAAAAAGCCAAATTTTATGGTGCATCCTATGTTGTTTGCTTCTGGATTCCTCACCAGGGAGAACAAATTACATTTGCAGAAGCTGAAGAAGCGATCAAGGTATTTAATAACGCAGGCCAGGCACTCGCGGAGTCCGGATTTCGATTCTGCTACCACCCCCATGGTTACGAATTTGCTTTAGTACAAAATGAAACCATTCTAGATCACATAATAAAAAACACAGATCCCCGGTTTTGTAATTTCGAAATGGATGTTTACTGGATCAAACAACCAGGACAAGACCCGCTTGCTTTATTAAAGAAATTCCCGAATCGCTTTTTGCTGCTGCACCTGAAAGACCGGAAAAAAGGATCCCCGGATAGTATGAATGGACATGCTGATGTTGAAACCAATGTGGTTTTGGGTCAGGGAGATGTAGGCATTACAGCTTTGGTGAAGGAAGCCAGGAAACTAAAAATAAAATACCTTTTCATTGAAGATGAATCCTCTCGCTCGAAAACACAGGTTCCTGTAAGTTTGAAATTCCTGCGGAAAATCTAACCCGAGGTTCCTCATTCATCTGGTTGTGCAGTACCACTTAACCGCTATTATATTTTTTTGGTCAGGTATATTTTTGAAAAAAACAGAATATGCCGATCAACTCAATTTACAGAGCCGACCTTGAGTCAGGGAGTTTCTATCATATATTTAACCGCTCTCACTCAGATCTGTTCTTATTTGAAAAACCATATCACTATAGCCGCTTTCTCGATAAAACTGAATACTATCTCAATGAGTACATGGACTTTTATGCGTACTCACTTATACCCAATCACTTTCACTATCTGGTCAGGGTAAAAAATATTGAGCAATATAAATACATAGAAAAACATTCAAGTCTGGACAAATTCCTGACACAGCAGTTCAAAAACCTGTTCATCTCTCACACTAAATATATCAATGAAACTGAAGACAGGCATGGAGGGTTATTCTGCACGCCGTTCAGGATCCGGCTTGTAGAAGATGAAGATTACTTCGAACGGCTTTTTTATTACATACATTGGAACCATGTTCACCACGGCATAGCCCGGAAATTGGAAGATTACACCTATTCTTCTTATGGAGACTACAGATTAAACTTAAAATCATTCGTCAATAAAGAATTCGGGTATGCCTGGTTTGGCGGCAAGGAGAATTTCCTGAAAAAACATCAGGAACATGCAGAATACATTAGCGGGCTGGAGTTTGAGAATGAATGATTTTTAGTTGTCATCTTGGCAGGAGATGACAACTCGGGGGGAGATGACAACTCGCCCTGAGATGATATCTCATTCCCTAAAACCGCATCAACCGCTCCACCGCCTCGCCCAACCGGCTCTTGGCCAGGAAATTCTTTTCCAGTTCCATATTAAAAGGCACAGCAGTATCCAGCGAGGCACAGCGCACTACCGGCGCATCCAGCAACTGGAAACAATGTTCGGCAATCCAGGCTGCGATTTCCCCTCCGATACCTCCGGTGAGGGTGTCTTCATGCAGCAAGAGGACTTTACCTGTCCGTGCCACTGCAGCACGGATCGCATCATAATCCAGTGGCAACAAACTACGCAGGTCAAGAATATCAAAGCTGTATTCCGGATGCTGAGCGGCGTACTCAGAAATCCAATGCACTCCGCTGCCATAGGTAATCACCGAAAGGTCGCTGCCCTCCTGCACTAAGCGGGCTTTTCCGATCTCCACATGATAATAGTCTTCTGGCACAAGACCGCTGACACTCCGGTACAAAGCCTTATGCTCAAAAAACAATACAGGATTCGGATCATTGATTGCAGCAATCAATAAACCCTTTGCGTCCATGGGCGTTGAGGGATAGACCACTTTCAGACCCGGCACATGCGTAAACCAGGCTTCATTACTCTGGCTGTGAAAGGGACCGGCCCCCACCCCACCGCCTGTTGGCATCCGGATCACCACATCGGCAGCTTGTCCCCAGCGGTAATGGATCTTGGCAAGATTATTCACGATCTGATTGAAGCCTACCGTCACAAAATCAGCAAACTGCATCTCCATCATGCTCTTATAGCCTTCCAATGAAAGCCCTAATGCTGCACCTACAATGGCACTCTCACATAAGGGCGTATTCCGGACACGCTCCTTCCCGAATTCCTCCACAAACCCTTCGGTAATTTTAAAGGCACCGCCATATTCGGCAATATCCTGTCCCATGAGAACAAGATTGGCATGCTGCTGCATCGATTGCCGCAATCCTTCACTGATGGCATCGATCATCCGCTTTTCAGGAAACAGGCGGAATCCCATATCCGACAGGTCTTCACTTTTCACTGCCACCGCAGGGGCATACACATCATTCAGTTCTTCTTCCGTATCAGGTACCACTGCCGCTCCGGCAAATCCCAGTTGCAGCTCAGCTTCTATTTTTGTTTTGAATCTGTCTTTTATGGCAGCAACCTGTTCCTCAGTAAGGATGTTTTCTCCGATCAGGAACTGTTCAAAATTCTGTACCGGGTCTTTTTCTTCCCAGATCTCGAATAAATGCTTCGGTACATATTTCGTACCGCTGGCTTCTTCATGGCCACGCATCCGGAAGGTCATGCATTCGATCAGGTAAGGTTTCTGGTGTGTAATACAATAATCCCGTACGCCTTTGATAGTGTCATATACTGTCAGCAGGTTGTTGCCGTCGATCTTCACACCTTCTATACCATAGCCCAGGGCTCGGTCTACCAGACTGGAGCAACGGTATTGTTCATTCACTGGTGTACTCAATCCGTATCCGTTATTCTCTATAATAAAGATCACTGGCAGATCCCATACAGCTGCCGTATTCAATGCCTCATGAAAATCCCCTTCACTGGTACCACCATCGCCTGTAAATGCGAGACTGACCTTATTCTCTTTCCGGAGCTTGTGTGCCAGCGCCACCCCATCGGCAATGGCCAGCTGCGGACCCAGGTGCGAGATCATGCCACAGATATGGTGTTCCTTGCTTCCAAAATGAAAGCTGCGCTCTCTCCCTTTGCTGTAGCCTTCTTTAGATCCCTGCCATTGCAAAAACAGTTTATGCAGCGGCATATTTCGGCCAGTAAAAACGCCCAGATTCCTGTGCAAAGGCATGATCCATTCATCTGCCTCCAATGCCAGAGCCGCTCCAACAGCAATGGCTTCCTGGCCGATGCCACTGAACCATTTGCTGATCTTGCCCTGCCGCAGTAATACCAGCATTTTCTCTTCAATCATCCGCGGCCATAACAGCGACTCATAAAAAGCCAGCAGCTGCTCATTGGTTAATTGCTTACGGTCGAATTGCATGACAAACAGGTTGTAATTTCAAAATCAGCCTTCTGATTCCTTGCTCCCGCCATCATTCTCTTTATACAGGAGGGAGGTGACCATCGACAGCAGGAGACTGAACAACAGGGCCCACCAGAATCCATCCACCCGGAATCCATCGAGCAGATTATCGGCCAGTAAAATAATGGCCGCATTGATTACAAGGAGGAAAAGTCCGAAAGTGAAAAGTGTAATGGGGAGGGTAAGTATGATCAGGATGGGCTTGACCACGGCATTCAGTACCGCCAGTACAACGGCCAGCGCAATCGCCGTCCAGAAATCATCCACATGAATCCCTTTCAATACCCGCGAGAGGCCGAAAGCGATCACGGAGGTTACTATGATGCGCATGATGAATTTCATACTCCGCTATTTCCCACAAGATACAACATCAGGCCGAGTCGGCTTATACTACCACAAGCTCATAAAAAGCATCCGGTTGCAGGTAGGTCTGGGCCAGTTGCTGCAGGTCGGCAGCCGAAGTGGAGCGGATAATATCCAGCCCCTGCCGGAAATAAGCAGCATCCAGTCCGTTCAGGATCAGGTTTCTCCAGCGTGCGATCACCTGAAAGGGACCATCCAGATCACCCAGTATGGACCCGATCATGTAATTCCGGCACATTTCCAGCTCTTCAGCATCCACCGGCTCTTCACGCAGCCGCTGCATTTCTACATAGATCTCTTTGATCGTGTCTTCACTTACTTCGCGGCCGGCTTCTGTGGAAATCATCCAGCCGCCTTCACGCAGATGGTTGAGCAGGTAACTGTATATGCCGTAGGTAAAGCCTTTGTCTTCGCGGATATTCGCCATCAACCGTGACCCGAAATAACCGCCAAACAGGTTGTTCAATACCAGGGCCCGCTGGAAATCGGGATGGTGCCGGTTGGGAAATGGACGCACGAGCCGTATCGCTGCCTGTATCCCGTTGGGATCATTGATGATCCGGTGCTTTTTCTCTGAAAAGGGAGCTGGCGCAAAGGGCTTCTCATCCACTTTTGCGGTATGAGGAAACAGCGGCAATTCCCCGAAAACCGCATCCAGGCGGGCAATCAGGTCTGCCGGCAGCTTACCGGCTGCAAAAATGATGCAACGGCCCCTGCGGTAATATTGATCATAAAAGGACAGCAACGCTTCCCGGTTCAGGGCATCATAGTCATCCGGCATAGTGTATCTGCCATAAGGGTGCTGTTCACCAAAAAGATACGCGTCGATCAGCCTTCCGGCTACAAAATCGCTTTTCAACAGGCCGACTTTAAGCCGCTGCTTGGAATTCTGCTGATAGATCGCCAGTTCTTCCTCAGGAAAAACAGCATCGGTCATCAGTTCCGCCACAACAGGAAGCAACTGATCGAGATGGCGGGTTAAACTATGCAGGGTGATCTCCGCGGTTTCGGTATAGCAGCTACGGTTGAGATAAGATCCATAATACTCGAAATGTTCATTGATCTCAAAAGCCGATTTGGAACCAGTACCATTCTTTAATAGAAAATTCACGGCTGCCGCCTGGCCTTTCTGGGTTTCATTCCAGTTACCGGCAAAAAAGACCCAGTTCAGCTGAATGGTGTCTTCCGTTCCCATATTCACCTGGATCACTTCCACACCGTTTTTCAGCACGGCCTTTTCACAGGGCGGCAACTGCACATCAAACTCAACCGGCGCATGGATAAGCGGTGCTTTTCTTCTGTTTAATCGGGTAGCGGGCATATCAGTTATTGCTGAGGTAATAAAGGGTGTTGGAATTGTTCTTGTCGAAAATCCTGCGGCTGTATTGCAGCATGTCTTCCCGGGTAATTGCGAAATAATGGTCCCTGTCTGTATTAAACAGGGCGGCATCACCCAGCAGCTCATAAAACGCCAGGCTGTTGGCCCTTGCCATCACACTCATATCTTCGAAAGCAATAGCAGCTTCCGTTTTATTCTTGACTTTGGTCAGTTCTTTTTCTGTTACGCCATTGGCCTTGAGTTCATCCAGGATCGCTTCAATGGCCTGATCGGCAGTTTCAATGGAAACCCCTTTCACCAGCTTGCCTTCTATAGTCAGGATACCGGCTTCTACCGAACCCATATGATAACACTCGATATTGCTGAAATACTTTTTCTCTTTGACCAGGGTCTGGTATAAACGGCTGGAACCACCCCCTCCGAGGATCTCTGTCAGCAGGTCGGCCGCAAAGTAGCCTTTATCCAGCCGGGCATCCATATGCCAGCATTTGTATAGGGCATCCAGCGGTACTTCCGCCTTCACTGTTTTGTGCCGCGGAGCGGTCTGTCTGGGTTCAGGAGCAATCGCACGGATATATTTCTCTCCGGAAGGAATGGGACCAAACCATTTTTCCGCCAGCTCTTTAACTGCAGCTGTCTTAATTGAACCAGCCACCACCAGTATAGCATTTGCCGGACAATAATGCTTGCTGAAGAACTGCTTCACATCTTCAAGTGTGGCATTTTCGATATGCGAGAGCTCTTTACCGATCGTCATCCACTGGTAGGGATGCTGTTGGTAGGCCAGCTGGCGCATGTGGAACCAAACATCCCCATAAGGTTTGTTGAGATAATGCTCCTTGAACTCCTCGCTCACCACCTTACGCTGTACATCCAGGCTTTTCTCACTGAAGGCCAGCGACAACATGCGGTCGCTCTCCAGCCAGAAAGCTGTTTCCAGGTTTTCAGCAGGGATCTGTATATAATAATTGGTGAGGTCGTTGGATGTATAAGCATTGTTTTCTCCACCTGCCATCTGTAACGGCGTCTCAAAATCAGGGATGTTGACCGAGCCTCCGAACATCAGGTGTTCGAACAAATGGGCAAAGCCGGTCTTAGAAGGATTTTCATCTCTGGCACCCACATCATACATTACATTCACAACAGCCATGGGTGTGGAAGGATCTTCATGTACAACAACCCGCAAACCGTTAGATAGGGTGAACTTTTCCAGTTGAATCATGCTGCAAAAATATGGAAAAGAATAATGTGGAGATGTGGAGATGTGAGGATGTGAAGATGAAAAACAAATGCAAACTTTCGTAGTCAGACTCCCAGCCGTTTTGTATAAACTATTTGTATTTTCAAATCTCCGATTTTTAACATTTCTACATTTTCACATCTCCACATTTTCACATTTCCACATTACAATATGCTCTTTACTTTAAGCGTGAGCAAGGTCGGCCCTTCATCGCGCATCACGAGCACTTTGAGTTTGCCACCTGGTGTTTGCAACAGGGCCTTATAGGTTTGAATATTACTGGAGAAGTTATTTTCGATGGCAATCACCACATCACCGGGTTTGAAACCTGCGGCTTCGGCCGGAGATTCGGGCATTACATCAATGATCCGGATCTCCCCGTCGATCACATACATTCCGAGGCCAGTGTAGGAATAATCGAATGGCTCGCTGAAATGGGAATTCGGGGTCAGGTGCATATCCCTGCGGTCATAATTAATGATAATATTGAACCGGCGCAGCAAGTCATTCCCGATCAGTCCGCCGAGATAGGGATAGGATGTTACATTAAACTCGTCTTCAAAAATATAGGTCGGCACATTCCGGAACTTATATGGACCGATCTTGATCTGCTTGATCACCCCCTGCCGCATGGGTGCTTTCCCGCCCAATCCTTCAGCCTGGGTGGCATACCATTTCCGTTTGGGATTGATGAAACTGCTGTCTTTCACGAAATCACTCGACAGGAGCAGACACATGCCGGCACCGGTATCAAAATAATAACGGCTGAGTATTTCATGATCATCTTTGATCGAAGTGGTCACAACAGGCAGGTTTACAAGAAGGGGGCGGATCACAAATCCTCCTTTTGGATATTTAAATGTGCCTTTGCTGTAAACGAAAATGCGGAGACTGTCGTAATCCACTTTAACAATATACCTGCTCAGGAAAGCATAACCCATGATGCCATCGATCTTCTCCCCATAAGAACCGGTCAGTACTTCATAATCGTTGATATGGAAATTGAGACTGTCTACCGTAAGATTGGGCAGCCGCAGCTTCTGGTTATAGGCAAACCGGACCTGCCGGATACCGGCGATCCCGCGGATCGTGCGGTCGCTGAGCTCGGTTTTCAGCTTCAGGCGCTCTGTGGTCAGGGAATCGAGCGAAATGCCGCCGCTTCCGGTATCGAGGATGAAATTGAGGGTATCGGGATAATTACTGACCTGGGCTTTAAACAGGATAATACCGCCGGTAAGCAGGCGGAACGGGAAAATGGTGATCAGTTTGGATGGAGGGGGTACAAACTCTTCCTGTGCCCGTACGGTGTACTGACTCAGGAGCAGAAGGAAAAGGTATAGCCATTTTTTCATCATAAGATAGCAGTCGCAGGAAAAACAGTACCAGATAAGAGCCGGAAAGGCTGTAAATAGCTGCTTTTCACTCTTCAAGTTACTGATTTGGGACCATAATGGGTTGCCGCCCTCCTGAAATAAACAATCCCCCCGTACTCGGAAATCCTTTCCTATTTTTGCGGTTTAAGCGGTGAATATGGAGTTAAAGCAATTATACGAAAGGGCCCTGCAATTTGATTTTCTGACCGTGGAAGAAGGTGTATTCCTCTTTCAGCATGCCCCCCTGAACGAGCTGATGTTTGTGGCCGATACCCTGCGGAAGAAACAGGTTCCCCATGGAAAAGTGACCTGGCAGATCGACCGCAACGTGAACACGACCAATGTCTGCATCGCCAATTGTAAATTCTGTAATTTCTACCGCATTCCCGGTCACCCGGAAGCCTATATCACAGACATCGAGACCTATAAAAAGAAGATCTCCGAAACCATCCGCTGGGGTGGCGACCAGTTGCTGTTGCAGGGCGGACACCATCCGGAACTCGGACTCTCCTTTTATACCGATCTGTTCCGCCAGCTGAAGCAATTGTTCCCCGAGATCAAACTCCATACCCTCGGTCCCCCCGAAGTAGCCCATATCACCAAACTGGAGAAATCCACGCATCATGAAGTGTTGAAAGCACTGAAAGAAGCGGGTATGGACAGCCTGCCGGGTGCGGGAGCTGAAATCCTGATCGACCGCGTACGCCGGCTTATATCCAAAGGTAAATGTGGTTCACAGGAATGGCTGGATATCATGCACGAAGCGCACAAACTCGAGATCACCACCTCAGCTACCATGATGTTCGGTCATGTGGAAACCCTGGAAGAACGTTTTGAACACCTGGTCAAGATCCGCGAAGTGCAAAGCCGCAAGCCGGAACAGGCCAAGGGCTTCCTGGCTTTTATTCCCTGGACCTTCCAGGACGTGGATACCCTGCTGGCCAAGATCAGGGGAGTCCATAATGCTACAACGCCCGAAGAATACATACGTATGATCGCGATGAGCCGTATCATGCTGCCGAATATCAAGAATATCCAGGCTTCCTGGCTCACAGTGGGCAAACAGACCGCGCAGGTGGCCCTGCATGCGGGTGCCAACGACTTTGGCAGTATCATGCTGGAGGAAAATGTGGTCAGTGCAGCAGGAGCGCCTCACCGCTTCACCTACAAATCCATTCAGGAAGCGATCCGCGAAGCCGGTTTTGAACCCCAGCTCCGCAATCAGCAATATGAATGGCGGAAACTGCCGGAAGCCATCGAAGAACAGCAGATCACGTATTGATCCGAAATCAGTGTTCTTCCGCAGCCCTGGCTGCGGGCACATTGATCAGTGATCCATAAAACAAGGCGTTCAGGAACAGCTTATTGGTGCCCCACCATACTCCCCGGAAATTCGGATTGTCGGCAAAGAGGATCACCCGTCCACTACCTTCCTGTCCGGTGAGGATCACGGCCGATTTACTGATTTTTTTGATGACGCTGCGGTGAACATAACCCCCCAGCAAGGGTTCCTGCAGGTATTGCAATACGGTACTATACGGATTGGCACTGGGTGCCAGGAAGGTCAGCCCATTCCGGTATACCGGGATCGTACGGCCGGTGAATCCAAAGCCGATCGGGTGAGTGGTATCCAGATCGGCACGGAACAGGGAACCGCCCATTTCCTTGGCGCCTTCAATATTCACGGCTTCATCAAAGTCTTTCCGCACCACATCGCGTAAACTGTCGGCCGGCAGTAATTTTTCGCGGGTAAAGCCATTCCGGATCGCCCATTCCGAACCCGTTTTGATCGTGATCAGCGTACCCCCATTCTGTACCCAGGTCCGGATTTTTTCAGTGGCGGCCTTATCCAGCAATGAATAGTTCCCCGAAACCATGATCAGTGTATTGTACCGGTCGAGCGAGGTACGGCCGAAGGTCAGGAGATCAATTTTGCTGATGGGCAGTTTCAGGCGCTGGTCCAGCAGGTGCCAGATCTCGCCCGCTTCCGGTGCTGCCACGCCGGTGCCGATAAGCAGGGCCACTTTAGGCATCCGTACGGTCCGCACATATCCACTGCCGAGATCAATGCCGGTTGCGGTCATACCTGAATTGACTGCCTGGAAACGGATACCGGTGGATGCAGCTACTGATCGCACCGCAGCAAAAACAGAATCCGGATTCAGGTTCTGGAGGTTTACCGGTATCACCACAGATCCATAGCCGAAATTCATGACCCCTTCACTGGTATTCATGGCAAACGGGCGGAATGCGGTCTGCACAATCACCCCTTTGGATTGGAGGGCATAGATCGCCTGATGGATATTGTAATCGGTTGCAGGAGCCACATAGGCATAATTCGAAAGCTGGATCCTGGGGTCCTGCTTTTCGGGCACTGCTGTCAAGCGGTTACCTGCAGCAAGCGGCGCTTTCAGTTCTGCGTAAGGGAGGTTGAACGCATTGACCAGGCTCCAGGCAGAAGCATCATAAAAGGAACTGTCGAGATAAGTGATCTGCTTTTCAAAGACAGAGCGCACCATAATATAGTTTTCCTGGTCGCAGGGCACATAATAGGCTTTACCGGGTTCAAACTTCCGGCCTTCTGCTGTTACGGTTCCGGTGAGCTGTTGCACCTGTATCTGGTGCAGCAGGAGCAGGTCAATAAAAGCATTGGTACGGGTCTGATCGGCCCCGTCTCCAAACACATAGCCTTTCACCGATGCTTTGGCGGCCTGTTCGCGGGCAGTCTGATAAAAGGAAGCCCGCATTTTCAGCAATTGTGCTTTTTCTGCCAGCGATGCACGGATAGTGGCCAGCGATGCAGTGAACTGGTTGCGGATCGTAAAAGCAAAGGTGAGCGGTATCGTTGTGGTCTCTTGTACATGCCCTCTTGAACTGGCCTGTTCAAAGAGGAATCCGGCACCTCCATAAAAGTTGATATAACTGCTGCCGTAACCCGGATAGAGTTTATCATAAGCTTCCCGGGTAAAATACATGGAACCAATTTTATTGGCAGCGGCGGAAAAATAGCCGGAGAAGAGCGGATAGATGGTTTTATAGAGATAATCCGGAACGATCGGATTATTACTGGCATCTTCACCCGGATCAAAATACAAGGTGGAGTTGGTACCCATTTCATGGTGGTCGGTCTGCACATAGGGCCGCCATTCATGAAAAAAGCGGATGCGGTTGCGTGTTTCCGGGAAAGTACCCAGGAACCAGTCGCGGTTGAGATCAAACCAGTAGTGGTTGAACCGGCCACCGGGCCAGATCTCATTATGTTCGCGGTCGGCCGGATCGGCAACCGGAGGTTCCGCCTTATGCATATTGGCCCAATGGGTATGCCGGTCGCGTCCATCCGGATTGATCACCGGATCCATCAGGATCACCATATCTTTCAGCCATTTCAGGGTTTCCTCCGAGCGGGAAGCCGTGAGATAATAGGCAGTAAGCAGGGCCGCTTCACTGCTGGAGGGTTCATTGCCATGCACATTATAGCCGAGGTGGATCACCAAAGGAATTCCGGATGTGGAGCCCGTTGCCTGTCCGGCCAGATTGGCTTTCCGGATGGTTTCCAGCTGCGCCATATTTTCGGGAGAAGTGAAAATGACTGCCAGCTGGGCCCTTTTTTCATAGGTATAACCGATGATTTGCAGTTGGACCCGGTCCGACAAACGGTCCAGTTCCTGGAGGTAATTCATGATCCGGTCGTGCCGGGTATGCTGGTCGCCAACCGGATAACCCAGAAACTGCTGGGGCGTTGGAATGGCGGGGTCAAAATTGCCGGCATTGGGATAAAAGTATGCTTCCTGGGCCCGGGTGCTGGAAAATGCACCTAACAGCAAGAAAAAGATCAGTTTACGCATAAGCTGGTTTTGGTTCCCTAAGCTACCAAAAAACCGGCAAACGGCCTGTGGAACAATAGCTGCCTGGCCTTACGCAAACGTTTCACGGCTAAGTAAATCCACAGGGAAACCCTTATACTTTTAAAATAACCTTACCTAAATTCAATACAGGGCATACGGTTACAGTTATTAAAGAATTACAATATCCTCTGACAAAATGAGCACGCCGTTCCGGAAAATATTACGGATTGCGATCGTTGTCGTTGCCGGGATCCTGCTCTTCAATTATTTTGGATATTACCTTGTTTCCCAGAATAACGAAGAGAATAAGAATTTAACCCGTCTCAGTGAACTGAGCGCCGGCCAACGTACCCTATCGCAATCACTGGTTAAGGAAGCCCTCCTGCTGATGGAAGCCGATAGTACAGAACTGGCTACCAATGAAGCACATAACCGGCTTACTGCCGCTCTCGAACAATTCACCTACAATCAGGAACAACTGGCCCAGGGCATCCGCCTCGATGGCATTCCGGTAAGCACCAATACACTGGAGGTTAAACGACTGTACACCAACTCCCAACCCTATTATCGTGGCATGGTGGCCATCAGCCACGAACTGATCCAGTCAGACAGCCTTTTGCTTGCCCTGAACAGTCCGCTATACAAACGTGAACTGCTCCGTAACGAGAAACAATACACACCTTACTATGTGACCATGGGTGAGGAGCTGCTCAAGATCAGCCGCCAGAAAGCATCGGAGACCAGTGCGTTGAATAAAAGCAAATTCATTTCCCTGATTGTGGCACTAATCGGCCTGGTACTGCTGGTGATCGAGCCTTTGTTCCGCAGCGGCCGCAAGAATTTCGAAGCCCTGCAAGAGGCACGTAATGAACTGCTCCGGGAAAAACAATACCTCGCTTCCATCCTCGAATCCCAGACCAATTTCCTGGTCCGGATTGACGACAGGGGCAATTTCACTTTCGCCAATCACCAGTTCCTGAAAGTATTTGGTTACGAAGAGAAAGATATCCTGCATACCCCATTTTATAATACCATTCTTTCGAAAGATATTACCCGCTGCCAGAAAGCAGCCGATGACTGCCGGAAAGAACCCGGAAAGGTCAGCCGCCTCCTGCTGCGCAAACCGGTTGCCAACAGCCGCGATTATATCTGGACCGAATGGGAATTCCTGGCCCTCGCCAAGGAAAACGGCAGCTATGAAATCCAGGCAATAGGAACCAACGTAAACGACAGGGTGCTGGCCGAGCAGCAGAAAAATGAGGCCATGCGCACAGCCACCTATGCCATGAACTATGCCAAGATGGGCAGCTGGAAACTGAACCTTCACACCCTTTCGCTGGAGATCAGCAAAGAGACCATGGCGCTACTCGAAACCAAAGAGGAAGAGAACAGGCTCACCAGCCTGAGTGAGTATATCCTGCGTTATGTGATCCCGCAGGACCGGGAAATGGTGGCCAATGAATTCAGCCGGTCGCTCGACTTCATACACGACCGCGAGCATGAAACCAGTTTTACATTCCGTGTCAATACAGCCAGAGGCAAATTGCGGCATCTCTCCCTTCGCGGCAAAGCCATCGACGAATTCACTGCATTTGGGATCGTACAGGATGTTACCGAACAGAAAGCAGCCGAAGAAGCACTGCTGAACAGCGAACAGAAATTCCGCCTGCTGGCAGAACACTCAGAAGATATCATTACGGTCAATGGTGTAGATGGGCACCTCTATTATATCTCGCCATCCGTTGAGAAAGTACTGGGTTATACACCGGAAGAAGTAGTCGGCAGGAATATCTATGCATTTGTCCACAGCGACGATATCTACAAGTTTGCGCCGCAGGAAAACAGTGTGCCCCTCGATGAAGCTGAAAATGTAACGATCCGTTACCGCATGCAGAAAAAAGACGAGGAATATGTATGGCTGGAAACGATCATCAAGCCGGTGCGGAAAGACGGTACCATAGAAAAACTGATCTGCACTTCCCGGAATATCACCGAACGGCGCAATGCGGAAAGTGAGCGCGAACAACTGCTTTCAGAAGTAAAACAGTCGGAAGAACTGCTACGTACCGTTATTGATGCCACACCCGACTGGATCTTTATCAAAGACCTCAGCCACCGCTTCCTGCTGGTCAACCGTTCCTTTGCACAGGCCATGGGCAAAGAACCCCATGAATTTGTTGGCCGTGATGAACTGGAAATGGGTTTCCCGGAAGAAGTGGTAACGGGCAGCAAAAACAAGGGAATTCCCGGTTTCTGGCATTATGATAATGAAGTGATCCGAAAGGGAGAGCTCGTGCATATCCCTGAAGAACCGAATATCATCAATGGAGCCACACACCATTTCAGTACAGTCAAAGTTCCCCTGAAGGACCTCGATGGTTATGTATGGGGTGTGCTGGGCTTTGCCCATGATATCACCATAATGAAACGCGTGGAAGGGCACCTGCAGAAAAAAGACCTCCTGCTGCAGGCGGTTTCGGAAGCCACCCACCAGCTGATCAGTAATAACCTGATCGAAGATGCCATGGGTGAAGCGATCCAGCTGCTGGGCAATAAGATCCAGGCGGATATCGTGAATGTCTACAAAAACGAAACCACCAAACAGGGTCAGTTATATACCCGCGAATTGCTGCGCTGGTCGGCCGACAAAGAAGCGTTATTGCATAATAACCCCGAACGCCGCCTGATCATGATCGAGAAGGAATCAGCCCTGTTCTCGACACTTTTGAATGAAGAGATCTATTTCAACCAGGTCCGCAATATGCCTCCGGATGTGATCCGTTGGTCGCTCGAAAAACAAGGCATCCGTTCGATTGCCGTGATCCCGATCTACAGCATGAACGAATTCTGGGGTTTTGTGGAATTCAGCGATTGCAAGACCGAACGCGAATGGACGCCTACTGAATTCTCCATCCTGCAGTCTTTTGCTTCCACACTGGCAGCAGCAATTGAACGGAAGGAAATGGAACGCGAACTGGTACAAGCCAAGAATATGGCCGAATCGGCGAGCAAGGCCAAGAGTGAATTCATGGCCAATATGAGCCATGAGCTCCGCACCCCCATGAACGGGATCATCGGCTTCACCGACCTGGTACTGACAACCGAACTGCAGCGTTCCCAACGCGAGTATCTCGAAAACGTAAAAAAATCGGCCTATGGCCTGCTGAATATCATTAACGATATCCTTGATTTCTCGAAGATCGAAGCCGGCAAACTCATCATTGATGAAACTGCCATCCGTATGGATGAATTGGTGGAAGAAACCATGGAAATGCTGGCCGTAAAAGCCTTTGAGAAAAACCTGGAGATGATCGCCCGGGTAGATCCCGCCCTGCCTACCTTGTTAAAAGGCGACCCCGTACGGATCCGCCAGGTACTGGTGAACCTGCTCGGCAATGCCATAAAATTCACCCAGGAAGGCGAGATCTGTGTTACTGTGAAAAAAGACGGCCCCGTATTCGAAAAGAATGGCCGCAAACTGGCACAGGTCAGTATTGCCGTGAAAGATTCCGGTATCGGTATTTCCAAAGAGAAGATCCGGAAAGTGTTTGAAAGCTTCACCCAGGCTGATTCATCCACCACACGTAAATACGGTGGTACAGGGCTGGGACTGACCATCTCTAAAAACCTGGCAGAACTGATGAAAGGGAACCTGCAGGTGGAAAGTGAACTCGGACAAGGAAGTACGTTTACCCTGCGTCTCACCCTGGAAGTACTGAATGAACAACCTGAATTACAATTAGTAAAACCCGAGGGGCTCCACCAGGTAATGGTGATTGATGATAATGCCACCGGCCGGGAATGGGTGAAAGAGATCTGTTCACTCATGCAGTTGGAAACCCTTGTAGCCGGTTCCTGCGAGGAAGCCCGCATCCAACTCGGGAATGCCCAACGGAATAACAGTATGCCTCAATTGATCCTGATGGATCAGCATCTGAAAGACTGTACGGGGAGCGACTTTTTCCGCCAGTTGAAAGAATCCATTGGCAATGCATTACCCCCTGCAGTACTGATGCTCTCGATCATGGAGAAGAGCCTGTACCAGCATGAAGCCGAACGATCCGGCATACATCACCTGTTGACCAAGCCCATCAAGCTGTATGAATTGTACAGCCTGCTCTGTGCTTTTGCTGCCGGACGCACGCTGCACGAAGAAGTATCCGTGCAACAACCTGTTATTGAAAAGATCAGTGACGCTGCAACCATTATGGTAGTGGAAGATGATCCCATCAATATGATGCTGATCACGGAAGTGCTGCGTAAAATGGGATTCGAGATCATCAAGGCGAATAACGGAAAACAGTGCCTTGACATACTCCAGAATAACGATCCTGTGCTCATCTTTATGGATGTGAATATGCCGGAGATGGATGGATTTGCCACTACAAAGAAGATCCGCCAGTTGCCCGAACCGCATTGCCACCTGCCCGTGATCGCCCTTACAGCAGACGCCATGCAGGGCGACCGCGAAAAATGCCTGGAAGCCGGAATGAACGATTACGTTACCAAACCCTTCCGCATTGAGGAGATCGAAGCCGTCCTGAAAAAACGTACGTTACTCGTTTAAGGGAATTTCCAGGTTTGCAACCCCCACCCCTTCGCCACCGTCTATTCCCCAAATCATTACGGAATGACTGGCAACAAATACCATATGCTGGTACTCTGTGTTCTCATGGACCTGATCGGTTACCTGACCTATGCGGTTCCTGTATTGGGTGAACTGGGCGACCTGCTCTGGGCCCCCTTTTCGGCACTTGTATTCATGCGGCTCTTTGGCGGCTGGAAAGGCTTTGCCGGTGGACTATTCAATTTCGTGGAGGAAATGCTGCCGGGAACAGATTTTATTCCTTCTTTTACCCTGATGTGGCTCTGGAAAGAAGCCCGTGGAGCCGGGAAACTGGCCCGGACTTAATTGCGTACCACCTGGTTTTCTGCATCTTTTTCCAACACCCAAAGGCGGATCACCCAGTCAGCCCCTTCTTTCTGGAGCTGTAATTCCACCCGCAGCTGGCGGAACACGCCTGTTCCGGGTAACAACTGGAAACTGACAGCAGACTGGTTCCTGTCGGATGCCGGCTCTTCATAGTTGCCACTGATGATGGCTGGTGCCTGTCCATCAATACGAACAATGGTGTTTTTGATGCGGTCGAAAAGTTCTTTATAATGCTGGCGGCTTTGTGCAAAATCCGGACTCCGGAACAACTGCGCCTTCCAGCCCAGGGCCTCACCCGACCGGGTAGATGCAGTGCTGATCAACCGGGCTGTTGATCCCGGAATGACCACCTTGGAAGCGTATTCAGCCTGGGCTGTTCCGGAACTGAGTTTTTCGCCCCTGATATTGCTGAACCGGTTGGGGTAATCACTGATCACTTTCTGGAGGGCCGCATTGGTTTCATTGCTGAAAACCCCCTGCGACCGGGCCTGGAGCGTGATAGCACAGAAAAGAAGGAGGGCGATACTTTTCATGGCATTGGATTTATAAATAAATGTAAAAAATAGCCTTCCCTGTTGCAAGCGTAGGTTTACAAAGTAAATTTACATACAATAAAACCCTTAGAAAACCGTTGATTAAGGGTTGAACTCTTGTAAACTGTTATAAACCAATATCTATGCAAAAGAATACCATGTATTTCGACACACACCGTACCAAGATCTGCAAGGACATCTATCGTCCCTCTTCCAATCTGGTTCGTCTCTTCAAAACCGTCGTGGCTGTATTAATGTCGGGAAGTTCCCCGATCAGTCATAGTGCACTGTCCCGCCGGAAAATGCATTAATCCCAACGCGCTTACCATAACTGAAATAGCACTTACCTCTGAAATCACAAAAATGTATGTGCTGTTGTCCCGCCCCATAAAGGCGGGATTTTTTTTGCCGGAAGAAGAGGTTTTTGCCGGTAAGGCGTTAAGTATTATCAGAAAAAATCCCTGAAGAAGTGCTTCCTCAGGGATTGAATAAATTCTTTCCGTCTTCCCGGCTTCCTGGCATTATCACATACCGCCACCAGGAGGCATGGGAGGCATGCCGCCGACACGGATCTGGCGGTTCATCTGGCGCTCCATACCGGGAGGCATCTGCATATTGTTCTGGGGGCGCTGACCCTTGCTCAGGTTATAGGTAAAGGTGAGCAGGAAATAACGCTTCAGTACCAGTGAACGGGTATCTTCCACATAGTTGGCACCTACGTTCCGGTTGATCGACTGGTTCTGGTTCAGCAGGTCATTCACCGAGAATTTCAGCTCGCCATTCTTTTTCTTGAACAGCTGGTGGGCAATGCTGGCATTCCAGAGAGGAATGGTCTGGTTGAATCCGGAACCGAGTCCCGTGGTTACCTTATAATCAAAATCTGTTCCCAGGGTCCAGTTCTTCAGGCCCATGTAGTTGATATCAGCCGAATAGGTCTGCGTGTAGTACTTCTGGTTATTGTTGGTATTCACGCTATACTTCACATTATTATAGGCCAGGCTGGCATTGATACCCAGGTTCAGCTTCTGCTTGAAGTCGAAATTGATACCGGCCGACTGTGAAACAATAAAGGTCTCGGTGATATTCTTCACTTTATACAGCAGGCTCACATCCTTATTATACCGGATATTGTTGTTGAAGTTGAAATTGCTTCCTTTCAGCTTGCCTTTGAGGGGGAGGCCGAGGGTGATGAATGATGAAGCATTCATGGCGCCATTCAGGTTCACCGGCTTGATGATCAGCTGGCGGGTATTGAAGGAGTCAATGCTGTTTACGATCTTGTTCGATGTGTTTCCCGCATTGATATTGATATTCAGGAACCGGAAGCTGGCCATATTGAACGTACTATAGTTCAGGTTCACATTGTTGGAGAACTCCTGTGCCAGGGAAGGGTTACCGGTAACCACCTGGAGCGGATTGCTGTAATCGGGCACATCCTGCAGCTGGCTGATAGACGGCTGGTTGGTCCGGCCGTTATACCGGATACGCAGGTTCTTGCTGCGGCTCCAGTTGTACTGGAAGTTGGCTGTAGGGAAGAAGTTCACAAAGCTCTGCTTCACAGTCGTGTCTTTGGCTGTTGCTGCCCGCACGCTGCGGCTGCTCAGGGTACTCTGCTGGATGGCACCACCGACCTGGAAATTGTACTTGGTTTCCTGTACCCGGAAGTTGGCACCCAGACGGTGTGCAGTAAAGTCATTCTCAAAATAGTTGGTCTGCAGCAGGTTCAGCTGATCGTACTTGCCGGATCCGCTGTTGTAATCCCAGGTCTTCCGGTCGGAGGTATTGTGATTCAGCGTCAAGGCATAGTTGAATTCCAGCAGCTTGTTACGCCCCAGCGGTTCGGTATACGAAGCACTCACGGTATTATTAAAGGTCTTGGTAGCCTGCTCGGAGCGCTGGTCCTGGCGGATCAGGCGGGCAATACTGCCATCCGCGTTGAAAAAGGTCTGCGGCGAATAAGACTGGCCGTTTCCATTACTCTGGCTGATGGTATTGTTCACGCCGATGGTAAACGTGCGGCCTACTTTCCCGAATTTATGCCGGAAGAGCAGGTTATTATTCACGTTCGATCCATCCCGCTGGTTCTGGTTCTGGGTGATACCGGTGATAGCCAGATAAGGATTCTTCCCGGAAGGAATAGAATTGGTAAAGCTGGTATCATAACTGAACGATTCCGAATGCTGCAAGGTGAAACTCGGCGTATACAGCAGGGAGTTGTTCGAATCAATAAAATATTCCATCCGCAGGTTGAAGCGGTGGTTCTGGTTTTTATTGGAAGACTGGCTCAGTGAATTCACCGCTGAGGCTGAGTCGTTCGTAAACTGGTTCTGCCGGAGGCTGGACTGTTCATTACGGACTTTACTGTCGCTGAAGAAATAGCTGGCGGTCATATCCACTTTCTTGAACTTATTGGTATAGTTCAGGCCGATATTACTGCTGCGGTTGATGCCGGCACCACCGCCGCCAAAGCCGCCGCCACCTATACGGACCATGGTCATACCACCACCGCCGCCAAAGCCGGCGCCACCGCCCATACCGCCACCACCGCGGGAGCCGAAACCACCCATGGTGTTTACGATATCACTGAAGGAGAAGGTGGATTTGTTGATATTATTCGAACCGCCGATGATCGACATGCGCTCATCGCCGTTGAATTTATTGAAGGAAATCGTGCTTTCGTAGCGGTCGTCGGTACCATAACCGGCCATCGCCCGTCCGAAATAACCTTTGCGCTTGTCTTTTTTGAGTTTGATATTGATGGTCTTGGCGCGGCTGCCGTCGTCGATCCGGGTGAATTTGGCCTGGTCGCTCATATCATCGAATACCTGGATGGATTCGATCATATCAGCAGTAATATTCTTGGTCGCCAGCTTGGGGTCGGTGCCGAAGAACTCCTTACCATCCACATATACTTTCTGGATATTCTCTCCCTGGGCGGTAACGTTACCGTCTTTGTCCACCTGCACACCGGGTAGTTTCTTCAGCACATCTTCTGCATTGGCATTGGGTTTCACCTTGAAGGCGCTGGCCCGGAACTCCACGGTATCTTTTTTAACCTGGATCGGGGGTCCTTCCACCACCACTTCCTGCAGCATCTGTCCTTTCGGCTGCATATAAATGGTGTTGAGGTTGATCGTCGGGAAATCAGCCGAGATCATGAAGTTCTTGGAAAAGGGATCATATCCGGAAAAACTCACCACCAGCCGGTACATGCCGGGTTCTAGGTCGGTGATCTCAAAAGCGCCACCTGCTTTGGCCACGGTATAAGCGGCAACAGAAGAGTCTTTCGCATGGAGTACAGATACAGTGGCTTCGGCGAGCGACTCCTTTTTCAGGCTGTCGACCACCTTGCCTTTAACGGTTCCCGTTACTTTTTTCTGGGCAAAAGCTGCAGAAGCAAGGGTTAAAAGGATGAGGCTCAGGTAAATACGCAAATTTCTCATAATCATATCTTAATAAAGAAGCTACAGGATAAGACGCCAGACCGGGGCAAAACTTGCCCGCGGCAAATGAATTTGCGAAACTAGGCCAGATTGGGCTAAGAATGGGGGTTAGGAGGGATGGGCGGCAAAATTTCGTTGCCGACTTTAAAGGTTGGCAAACGTTCTGAATATCCAAGCTGAAGAGTATTTTCGAAAACTCCGGAAGCTTCCCTGAGATTAGACAACCGTAAACACTTCATTTAAAAAAATCTTGCAACCCTTGCTTATCAGCTTCTCATTTTGGCGAAAACAATAAATCCTTATTTCTAATAAAAATCGCTTGTTGTATCCTCTTTCTTCCATCTAGAGCAATATTTATTCCAATACCATTAAAAATTAAAGCGCCAGCAAACATCCCAAGACCATAATTCTTATTCTTACCAATAACAAAAACAGATGAAGTGGAGACTGCAATGGCAGCATATGAAAATATCCGACCAGATTTAATCTTCTTTATTCCTAATTCATATTCCAACCTGGCCTTCGGTGAAAACGAGAATTCATTTCTTAATTCTGAAAAATGGATTCTATTACCATCCTTGTAATAAAAAGGGTAGTTAAACCATATTGCCTCCTTATAATATTTTTGTTCCAGGGAATCAGGCTTCTTACTCTGACCCTTACAAAAAATGATAGAGCAAAAAAATACAATTAGAACTACTAGCGGCTTCATTCATAAATTGCTTTTTATTTTGCCTGAATAATTTATTTTCTAGTCTCCCTTCGAATTAATGATTCAACTAAAGAGTCCACGAGATAATCATAACGAGAACTCAGCTTTTCGAATGGAACCGTATATAAAGGAATAGGCTTTGTATCTTTAACTGGATAATTATAAATCTTATAACTAAGCTTAATTAACCTGTCATCTTCACTTCTCTTATCTGAGAATTCAGCAATTACCCAAAATGTTTGGAGAAATGTAGGGCCTGATCTCCTAAGATTTAAAATATAGTCTAGGTCAGTTGCTCTATCAGGTTCTATTTTGCGATAGATTTCCTTTTCTCTGTCTTCAATCATTTTTTTGTATTGGTCCTCATTTAAACATTTAAACTTATTTGCATTCAACTTATTTCTAATAATAATTCCTAACGAGTCAACATTCTTATTTACATCAACAATAACATAAACAGGATACTTGGGATTTAAAAGTGGAGCCTGTTCTTGATTTGTATATTTAAATTGATCAAGTTCATACAGTGATGGCTGACATATACCGAATCCAATTATGATTGTAAAGAGGATAAAACTATTCATATTAGACTGATAATTTAATATAGAAAAATGGCTAAATGAGGTTATAAAAACCTCATTTAGCTAAATTACTCTTCAATATTTATACACCTACACAAATTGCATACTGAAGATTTGCTGCGCTCAAACATAACGCCCAATCGTTTGAAGCCTGACTAGGACTTTGCCCTAACACTTCAATTGCATACCAATATGCTGCATTACAAACAGAAACAGTAACAATATAAATATCAAAGCAATCAGGAACCAACATGTTTTTCTTATCTTTTATAAACTGTTCCATTGCTTTTCCAAATGCCTGACTATTTAAACCTTTCGTCTCTTTTAAGAATGGCTTCTCAAGTAATGCTGTAGTATGTATACTTATTTTCTTGAAATACCCATCTATCCCGTATTCCCCCTTGAGCCCAAGTTTATTATTCAATAATACTAATTCTTCTCGGGATGCATTTTTGGAAAGATATTTTTGAAATAAATCCGTTGCCTTACTCTCGTTAACTTTACTAATTAACTCAATCATCGATCCTGCAATTTCCCTAAAATCTGCATCCTGATAAATCATATCTTCTGTACTAGGATGTATTGAATTATTCTTCAAATTTAGTTTTGAGAAACTCAGTAATCCAATGCATGCAAAACAAATACCTAAGATCAATACCTTTTTCATAATATAAAGTTTTTGAATTATCCGTACTCTTTTAACCGGTTTTCAGGAATGCCCGTCCCTGCGCAGGTAATCAAATTTACCCCCCCCCCCCTATCCACTTTCCAATACCCTTTTAGTGGTAAATTTATAACTCTAGATATAAACATGTACTATAAACGAATTACTAACATTCCATTGAACTAAATAATTGATAAATAATTTCTTACAAGGATTGTCAAGCATTTAGACATTACTATTGCTTAGGATTGCCTTTTTTCTTTTTTGAAATTAATTAGCGAGCCTTAGTCGTACCAGATCCCAGGATTTTCAGTTTACAAAAGGGTAAATCAGCAATCGTCCGGGTGGCTCGCAATCTAGCAGTTGACGGGAATTTTCAACTGGAACTCACAGAAAACGCCAAAGTTCAATTGCTATCCCCTGATGGGCAGGCGCAACACTCCAGCGTGTCATGGTACACTAACGAATAAAAAAAACCCTCCGTCCGGAGGGTTTTTTACTAATACCAGTATTATCAACTGAACAGATACTCCACATCTTCCCTGGTGAGGCTTTTCACAAAGCCTTCATCATCGGTGATGAGGTCTTTGGCCAGGGCGCGCTTGCGCTCCTGCAGCTGGATGATCTTGTCTTCTATCGTATCCTTACAGATCATGCGGTAGGCAAAGATGTTTTTCGTCTGCCCGATACGGTGCGTCCGGTCGATGGCCTGTTGTTCCACGGCTGGGTTCCACCAGGGATCCACGATATATACATAATCGGCCGCTGTCAGGTTCAGACCCACACCACCGGCTTTCAGGGAAATCAGGAATACCCGGCAGTTTACATCATTCTGGAAACGCTGGATGGCCCGCTCCCGTTCAATTGCCGTAGTACTGCCGTCAAAATATTCAAAATCCACTTCCAGCTCCTTCAGCTTTTCCTTGATCAGGGCCAGCATACCCAGGAACTGTGAGAAGATCAGTGCTTTGTGGTTACTGATATTCTCCGTGATCTCGCGGCCTATCTCTTCCAGCTTGATCGAATGATTCGGGAATTTCTCCTGTTCATTCATGATGGCCGGTGAGTCACAGATCTGCCGCAGCTTCATCAGGCCCTGCAAAATGGTGAGCTGGGAACGCTGGATGCCATTCGATTCAATAGTGCCCAGGATCTTGTCGCGGAAATCATTGCGGTAGGCATCATAAATATTGCGCTGCTCTTCCTGCATTTCACAGAAAAGGATGGTCTCCATTTTCTCGGGCAGGTCCTTCGCCACCTGCTCTTTGGTACGGCGCAGGATGAAGGGAAACAATAGTTTGCGCAGGTGATCCTTCCGGTCGGCCTCGCCCAGTTTATCGATCGGTATCGCAAATTCCTGACGGAAGAACTCCATGCTGCCCAGCATGCCCGGGTTCAGGAAGTTCATCTGTGCAAATATGTCGAAGGTGTTATTCTGCAAAGGCGTACCACTCATGCAAAGCCGGTGTTTGGCATTCAGAAGACTGGCGGCCTTGGTTACCTTGCTCGCCGGATTCTTGATGGCCTGCGATTCATCGAGCACCACATAGTCAAATTCCACATCCACCAGCAGCTTGATATCACTGCGCAGCGTACCGTAAGTGGTGATGATCACATTCACCTGGTTAAACGTATCCTTCAATCGCGTACGTTCTCCGCCATGATGGATATGATAGGTAAGTGCCGGGGTGAATTTCTTGATCTCATTCTCCCAGTTGAACATCAGGGTAGTGGGACAAACCACCAGTGCTGTCAGTTTGCCTTGCGTGGCCTTATAATAATGCAGGTAGGACAGCGCCTGGACGGTTTTACCGAGACCCATGTCATCAGCCAGAATACCACCCCAGCCGACTTCGGTCAGGTAATTGAGCCAATGGAAGCCATGCTCCTGGTAGGGACGCAGGATGGGTTTCAGGTGCGCAGGTACTTCAATTTCCTTGATCTTATTGAAACCGCGCAGTTGCTCGTATTTCTCTTCCAGTTTGAGTACCAGTTCTTCTTCATTGCGTTCGGCATACAACTCATCGATCACACTCATGTGGTATTTCGAGAGTTTGAGCTGGTTCTGTTTGCCCTCTCCTACCCGGAACAGCAGGGAGTATTTCTTGATCCATTCTTCCGGAAGGATACCCAGTGTGCCGTCATTCAGCGGTACAAACTGCTGCCGGTTGGCCAGTGCCTTCTTCACATCATCAATGGTCACTTTCTGGTCGCCGAAATGAATATCCACCCGCGCATCAAACCAGTCGGTATTGCTGCTGATATGGATCCGGGTTTGTGGCTTGGCCGTATTGAAACGGAAATTCTTCAGGGCATCATGTCCGTATACCGGTACTTTCTGCTCGCGCATGGCATCCACAAAAAGGAAAAACCAGTTGTTGCGCAACACATCGGCTCCTTTTAAAGCCAGCTGATTCCCGTTATCCGGACGGATGAAATTGGAATGCAGGGATTCCAGTTTGTTCATGAACTGGTGTTCTTTATCCCGGTCGCGGTGCACGATCATCACTTTGTCGCCGTCGGGCAGAATGAGTTCGTCCTTGCCGCCCGGACGGGTTTCAAATCCCTTATAGGTAAACAGGGGCTGGAATACCAGGTAATCACCTTTCTCCTGCAGTACGATCCGCTTTTCAGGATCGCCATCCTTGATCTCACTAACCAGTTTATCTTCAAACTCCACATGATATTCGCGCGACAGGGGCAGTACGGTTTGCAGCAATTGCTGGGGCCAATCCGATTTGGAGAAAGTCAGTTTGCCTTTGGCATGAAACTTCATGACCTGGGCTACTTCCTCAGGCCGCTGCCAGAGAAACAGGTTTTCATTATAGAAAAACAGCAGGCTGCTGTCGATCTCATTATCACTGAGGGCCACATCCTGTCCATTCAGCTTTACCCGGCACTCGATCTCATACTGCGATTTCAGTTGCGACACTTTGAAATAGGGTACGATCGCATCCGTAACAATGCCCACCGGCTTCAACTGATCCGTCTTGAAGGTTTTCTTCGAAGGCAGGTAATACACTAATGGGTTTGCAGCCACTTCCACAAACAGCTTTTTCAGTTTGGGATGCAGGTAATCCACCATCAGGATCTTGGTGTCTTCCGGCAGGTCATCTTCTTCATGATGGATGATATTTTCCCATATGCCGCTGAAGGGAGAATTCCGGTTCAGGTATTTCGTAATATCCGACTCATGCATTTTACGCAGGGCAGGGATCAGTTGCTGGTCGCCTTCTGTAAAGCCTTCCGGCTGGATGAATTTACTGAGGTCCAGTTTCTCCACTTTGCCCAAAAATGCGGTTCCGGATTCATTGATCTCGCCGCAAATGCCATCAATAGCGAATCCGGGAAACCCTTCTTCATTGAAATTGAATACAACGCCCACCCGCTTTCCGGAAGCATTGCCAGAAGTCTCTGCCGGAGCCGGTGTTTCTTCGGGTTCGGGTTGGGAATCTTTGATGGAAGGTTTGGGTGCCGGTTTATCCACCTGTTGCGGCGTTACCCGCTTGATCTTGAGGTCGAGTACCCGGAGGAAGGGCTTGCCTTCTTTATAAGTGAATTCAAATTTACCTTCCAGGTTATCAGACAGGGAATAGCCATAGGCTTCGAGCAGTTTATTCTTTTCCTTGTCCCAGTTGCGGATCGTATCAAAATAATAAGGTCCGTAATTATTCAGCAATTGCAGGAATACGATCACTTTAGGCAGCGAGAGCGGGTGGGCCGGATCCGGGAAATCGCTGCTGGTATCAAAATTGCGCTCTTCGTTCTTGCGAAGTACTACTTTGTAGGCCTGCCCTTCATAATCCACCGTGGCTTTCACCACTTCATCTTTCGCATGGTCGATATGGGCCTTGTTGGTGCGCAGGTATTTCTCGGCGATCTGGAAGGTTTCCGGTGAACAGAGCAGGCGAAGGGTCTTCAGGTCGATCTGTTTCATCTTCACCACCGTATGCTTCTGGTCGTACACCACATCTTCCGATTTCAGCATATTGCGGTCCAGCATTTCCTGCAGCTGGATCAGGGAAGCCGCTTCGTGACGGCAGATATCACCAAGATTATAGGGGCAGGCACAACGCAGGGAAAGGGATTTCGGATCCTTGAATTTCTGGATATGCACTTTGTAATAAGTGGCATAGCTGTCATCCTTGACCCGGAATGTGACAGCATCCAGCAGTTCATCGAAGTCTACAAGCTCCACGTATCCTATGGCATGGATCTTTTTTCCGCGACGGATCACTTCATCGGTTCCATGGGTATAAACGTACTTGGTGAGATGGGGTAAGGCCATTCTGTTTGCTTTTCCGGCCCCCCTTGCTTGTGGCAGGGCCAATCGGCAAAAGTAAAGGAAAAAAGATGAGCCCAACAAGGGAAATGCAAGATATTTCGGATTATTTTCGGGATATGAAAGCACTCATCATCACCGCTTTAGCCCTTTCTTCTCTGGCCGCCTG
This sequence comes from Chitinophagaceae bacterium, assembly GCA_044220945.1. Lineage (GTDB taxonomy): Bacteria > Bacteroidota > Bacteroidia > Chitinophagales > Chitinophagaceae > Endoryza. The sequence goes on from JBGAQC010000003.1 coordinate 204,406, forward strand.
CACCAACCCTGATCCCGAAGCGCCCGGTTCGCATACCGCTCACTTCACTGCAACAGCCCCGGTATTGGATGGTGTGGCCGATGAAGCCTGCTGGAAAAACGCAAAAGCGTACCCGATGGACCAGCTCTGGGTGGGCAAACTGCCTCATGCCATGGACTATATGGGACGGTTTAAAGTATGCTGGGACAGCAACTACCTCTATATCCTGGCCGAAGTATATGACGACAGCCTGATTGATTCGCATGCCAATGGACTGGACCGTTACTGGGACGACGATTGCCTGGAGATATTTGTAGATGAAAATGCCTCGGGCGGCAACCACCAGTATAATTATAACGCCTTCGCCTATCATATTTCACTGGATGGCAAATTCGTGGATATGGGTACCGACAGCCTGCCGCATTACTACAACGAGCATGGCAAACTGGGTATAAAAACGGCTGAACATAAAACCGTATGGGAAGTAGCGCTGAAACTCTACCCGGATACCTATAAAGACAGCGCGGCTAATATGCCGGTCACCTTAGCCGCAGACAAGATCATCGGATTTGCCGTAGCCTACAACGATAACGACAAAGGGGAAGGGCGCGAACGGGAATCCATGATGGGCAGTATCGAGGTGACGCCCAATCCGGATAAAAACCGCGGCTGGATCGATGCCGGTGTTTTCGGAAAGTTAAAATTAGTGAGGTAGAAGGGAGAAGTAAGAGGCTAGAAGCTAGAAGGTTAAAACTAAAATATTTAGAGATTAATTCTGATTCTTTCGGTCTTCCTGACTTCCCGTCTTCCGGACTTTCTCTCTATCTTTGCCCTTTAAATTGCGCACCATGTCTATCCGCCTCTTCCTCGCATTCTTATTCCTTCTTTTAGCCGGTTCCACTGAAGCCCAGAAACTGAAAAAAGCCGATAAGGCGATCATGGCCGGATTACAGGCTCATATCCGTTACCTGGCCGATGACAAACTGGAAGGAAGAAGGGCCGGAACAGCAGGAGAAAAATTAGCCAGCGATTATATCAGCCAGCAGCTTCAATCGATCGGCATCAGTCCCAAAGGCACGGATGGCTGGCTGCAGGCCTTCGAGATCAACGATGGCAAACAGGTAAATCCGTCCACCTTCTTTATAATTAATGGCAATGAGCTGAAACCGGAAGCAGATTATTTCCCGCTGAATGCCAGTGCCAATAAAAGCACAGAAGCAGCCGTGTCCATGGCTCTTGCTGAAAGAGGCGTTCCCTGGTTCGTAGACCTGAAAGAAGTACTGGAAGAAAATAAGGACAATCCGCATTTCGACCTGCCCGAAGCCATTAAGACCAGAGCGAATGCAATTGCAGTAAAAGGCGCCACTGCCCTGATCGTATATAACAGTTCAGCTACTCCCGACCAATTAAAGTTCAATCCAAAAGACCGTTCAGAGCCCGCTTCCATTCCGGTGATCTACCTGAATGCAGGAGCCATGAAAAAGTATTTTTCAGACAAAGAAGCTACGGTGGACCTCAAATTGAAAGTGGATATCGGCGACAAAAAACGCACCGGGCACAATGTGGTGGGATATCTGGATAATGGCGCTGCCCAGACTGTGGTCATCGGCGCGCATTTTGATCACCTGGGTTATGGTGAAGACGGCAACTCCATGTTACGTACCGGAGAAAAACTGATCCACAATGGCGCTGATGATAATGCCAGTGGCACTGCCGCACTGATCGAGCTGGCCCGGCTCATGAAAAACAGCAAGGACAAAAAGAACAATTTTCTTTTCCTCGCCTTTTCAGCAGAAGAGCTCGGACTGAACGGCTCCAAATACTTTGCCGACAATCCGACCATCGACCTCAGCAAAGTGACCTACATGATCAATATGGACATGGTAGGCCGCCTCAATGATTCCACTAAAGTACTTACGGTAGGCGGTTATGGCACTTCACCCTGGTGGGGTGAGCTCTTCAAGGAAAAGAGTGGCAAAAAGTATTTCACGCTCAAATATGATTCCAGCGGCACCGGCCCTAGCGACCATACCTCCTTTTACCGTAAAGACATTCCCGTACTGTTCTTCTTCACCGGTTTGCATGGCGATTATCACCGCCCAAGCGATGACTGGGACCGGATCAATTATATGGGCGAACTCCAGATCGTGAAGTTTGTAGCCGATATTATTGAGGAAAGCAGCGAACAACCCAAACTGGCCTTCACCAAAACCCGCGAAACCCAGACCACCACTTCCGCCCGCTTCAGTGTAAGCATGGGCATCATGCCCGATTATACCTACGCAGGTGCCGGTGTGCATGTGGATGGTGTTTCAGACGGCCGTCCTGCCCAAAGAGCGGGTATCCAGAAAGGAGATGTGATCCTGCAGCTCGGCGATTACAATGTTTCATCTGTGGAAGCTTATATGCAGGCACTGGGTAAATTCAAGAAAGGCGATAAAGCCCATGTAAAATACAAACGGGGCGAACAACTACTGGAAACCGACGTTCAATTCTGACCTGAATCAAAAACAGCAGGGATGAAGCTCAAACTGGATGTGGACGACCTTGCGGAAGAGTTTTTCGAAGACACACGCCTGCTCGGCATTGTGGCTCCGATGAAAGACTACCAGTTCTGCTGGCATCTCAACCAGCGGATGCAGTTTGATTTCCGGCTCAATAATGAACTGGAGATCCAGCTGCACAAGAAACAACGGAATTATTATTTCGGCATTTACGAGTTCCAGCTGCCCAACACCAGTCTGGTGCACTACATCTACAACAACCAGTTCGACGGCGAATACCTCCTGCCCGAATTCAAGCACCTCGATTTCCTCTGGCTGCTGAAAGGCGATATCGTCAGCACCGACTATCTGCAGGAAGTAACCCGCGAGATCCGTTCCATTTCCGGCGTACAGCTGGTGACCGAACTAACGAACGAAAAGATCAAAAACAAAGGGCACCTGATTTTCTGATGTGGAGATGTGAAGATGTGAAAATATTAAACACAGCTTTGGACCAACGCGTTTTCATCTCCACATCTCCACATCTTCACATCTTCAAATTAACTTCTATGTGGGAACATACTAATAACACGCTTTACCGCAAATTCACCTTCCGGGATTTTTCCGAAGCCTTCGCATTCATGACCCGCGTAGCCATCGAAGCAGAGAAAATGAACCATCATCCCCGCTGGTCGAATGTGTGGAATACCGTGGAGATCTGGCTGAATACACACGATGCCGGAAATGTTGTCACTGAAAAAGATGAGATGCTGGCCCGAAAGATAGACGCCTTGGTCAAATGAATACTGCCTTTGCCCATACGGTATTGATGGTAAGACCTGCAGCCTTCGGCTTTAATGAGCAAACGGCTGCTGATAATGCTTTTCAAAAACGGGGAAATCTGTCGCCAGCAGCTGTGCAGGCTGCCGCAGTTCAGGAGTTTGATACAATGGTGGAGACCCTGCGCAAAGAAGGGATCCATGTACTGGTGGCCGATGACACTCCGCATCCCCCGAAAACAGATGCCATTTTCCCGAACAACTGGATCACCCTGATGCCCGATGGTTGCATGGATATCTTCCCCATGTTGGCAGCTTCCCGCAGACCCGAAAAACGGGATGCGATCCTCAACCTGATCCGTCACCAGTTTGCGGTTCGGGATGTGATCGACTGGAGCGAATTCGAAGCCGATAATTTTTTCCTGGAAGGCACGGGTAGTATGGTTATGGATCATGCCAACCGCATCATCTTTGCCGGAATATCACAACGAACGCATCTCCGCTTGCTGGAAAAATTTGCACAACTGCACCAGTACCGGGTGCTGGCCTTTGATACAGCCGACGGGGAAGGAATGCCTGTGTACCATACCAATGTCATGCTGTGCATTGGGAAAGGATTCGCGGTAGTAGCCGATACCCTCATTAGAGAAGAAATGGATTGGGTTGCGCTGTCCCAATTGTTACGCAGTACCGGACATCAGCTGATCACCATTTCAGCGGAACAGGCAAAAGCGTTTTGCGCCAATATGCTGCAGCTCGAAACTGAAAAAGGGAAACCCGTACTGGTGATGAGTGATACAGCCTTTCATGCGTTCACCGAACAGCAATTGCAAACGATCCGGAATCATACCGACATCGTTACGGTGAGGGTGCCGGTGATCGAAACCTATGGTGGCGGGGGTGCCCGCTGCATGATGGCAGAGATCTTCCTGGACCCCTTACACTGATCAGGGACGGATCAGGATGGTCTTTTCCTGTCCACTGGTGATCCTGCCCACCGGTATCGTATAATTCTCCAGTGAAGCTTTCCGTAATACATCTTCCACTTCCTGTACCGCATCTGGTGCTGCTGCAAAGAGCAATCCGCCATTGGTCTGGGGATCCGGCAGAAGAGTAAACGCTTCCATTACATTCACCCCTTTCTCAAATTTTACTTTGGTACCATAACTGCTCCAGTTCCGTGTAGTGGCATCCGGAAAGATCCGCTGGCTGATGTATTCCCGTACACCATCAGCAACAGGTAAGGCACTGTAACTGAGTTCTGCCTGCAGGCCGCTGCCTTCTGCCATTTCGAGGAGATGGCCCAGCAGTCCAAATCCGGTTACATCGGTCATGGCGGTTACGCCTTTTATTGCCCCGAGTGCCTGACCGGCTTTGTTCAAAGCTGCAAGCTGCTGTATCATGGCCGGATGGTGCTGCGGCTGCAGAAGCCCTCTTTTTTGTGCCGTAGTGAGTACCCCAACCCCTAATGGCTTGGTGAGAAAAAGCAGGTCACCTTCCCGGGCTGTACTGTTTCGTTTCAGGTGGGAAACAGGCAGGATGCCGGTAACCGCGAGCCCGAATATAGGTTCTGTGGTATCGATACTATGCCCGCCTGCCAGTGGAATACCGGCAGCAGCACAGGTCAGTCTGCCCCCTTCAATGATCTGCTGGGCCCAGGCAATGGGAAGTTTTTCAACCGGCCAGCCGAGTATGGCTACAGCCATCAGGGGCTGTCCGCCCATGGCATAAATATCACTGATGGCATTGGCAGCTGCTATTCTGCCAAAATCAACGGGATCATTCACAATAGGCATGAAGAAATCGGTGGTGGAAATCAAAGCAGTTCCATTGCCGAGATCATACACAGCTGCGTCATCCTTACTGCTGTTACCTACCAGTAATTTATCGTTATCGGGCATAGTGAACTGCCCGGCCAGAATTTCTTCGAGTACTTTAGGTGCAATTTTACAGCCACAACCCGCACCATGCGAATATTGGGTGAGTTGTACAGGTTCCAGTTCACTCATACCGGTTCATTGATTTGTTGCAGCAAAAGGGCCGCATTTCCGGAAGCAGCCACCCGTTCTGCAGGATGATTTTTTAATACAGCCTTAAGGTCTTCCCGGTTATGCAATCCCCGGTAATACCATTTATCGTAGTACTTCAGCAAAATCCGGAAACTGGCTTCAATATCACCGGCTTCCATGGCCTCCAGTGCTGTTTTGGTTTCGAGCCCGCCCAGGCGCTTCTGGATCCGTCCGATGGCATGCATCATGCGTTCCCTGTCGAGCGATCCATATTCTTCAACAATATGCTTGAGCCGTTCTTCAAAGGGTATATCCAGGAAATGGACCGGGCTCCTTCGCATCGTTTCCCAGAATACCTGCGGAATATTCACCAGTCCGATCCGCTGGCTCTCGTCTTCCAACCAGATGGGTGCAACGGGTTCATGGTCTCCGGGAATAACTCCATATGCATTAAGTGCTGTAGCCAGAAGGTTCTCAAAATGCTCCTGTGTGGGTTGCGCGGGCAATCCGATATTGCCAAAGGCAGATCCTTTATGTGAAGCGATCCCTTCCAGATCGACTACCCGTTCTCCGCTTTCGCGCATTGATTTCAGGACATAGGTTTTTCCCGAACCGGTATAGCCGCCCAGAATCCGGAAGGGAATGGGTTGACTGTAGGTGTCGATCACCCAATGACGGAATTTTTTATAGCCGCCCACCAGGCTGTACACTTTAAACCCATACAGGTCAAGCAGCCAGGCAATAGCGGAGCTGCGCATGCCGCCGCGCCAGCAATGCACCAGCAGGGTTTTATTATCCGGATCACCAGGATGATTCCTGCAGATGGCTTCAGCTGACTCCACCATGGTCCGCATTTTCGGACCGAAATAATCCAGTCCCGCTTTAATGGCCTGTTCGCGGCTCACCTGTTTATAGGTGGTGCCCACTACTTTCCGTTCTTCGTCGCTGAACAGGGGGAAGGAATAGGCGCCGGGAATATGGGCATAGCGAAATTCACCCGGACTGCGCACATCCAGTACGGGATATTGCTTCGCCAGTTTGAGGAATTCGGGTATTGTTAATTTCTGTACAGCCATAAAGACGATGCAAAATTAAAAAAACCGCTGCGGGAAGCAGCGGTTTTCTGTAAATGCTTTATAGATTATCCGTTCATGCTGGCGAGGAACTCTTCATTGCTCTTGGTGCCTCTCATGCGCTTGAGCAGTTCATTCATCGCTTCTTCGGTATTCATGTCATTCAGGTACACGCGCAGCAGGTTCATGCGCTGGAGTACATCGCGTTCCAGCAGCAGGTCGTCGCGGCGGGTGGAGGATGCCACAATATCTATAGCCGGGAAAATACGGCGATTGGCCAGGCGGCGGTCGAGCTGCAATTCCATGTTACCGGTACCCTTGAATTCCTCGAAGATCACCTCGTCCATCTTGGATCCGGTATCGATCAGGGCGGTAGCCAGGATGGTGAGTGAACCGCCATTCTCGATCTTGCGGGCTGCACCAAAGAACTGCTTGGGCTTCTGCATGGCATTGGCTTCCACACCACCACTTAATACTTTACCACTGGCAGGTGCCACTGTATTGTGGGCGCGGGCCAGACGGGTAATGGAATCAAGGAGGATCACCACATCATGGCCGCATTCCACCAGACGTTTGGCTTTCTGCATGGCTATAGTGGAAACTTTCACGTGCTTTTCTGCAGGTTCATCGAAAGTAGACGCAATCACCTCCGCTTTTACGCTGCGCTCCATATCGGTCACTTCCTCCGGGCGTTCGTCCACCAGCACCACCATCAGGTATACTTCCGGGTGGTTGGCGGCAATCGCATTGGCCACTTCTTTCAGCAATACGGTTTTACCGGTTTTGGGCTGGGCTACGATGAGTCCTCGCTGGCCTTTGCCAATAGGCGTAAACAGGTCCATGATACGGGTACTGTAGCTCGAAGGAGTAGTGAACAGGTTCAGCTTCTCGAAGGGGAATAACGGGGTCAGGTAATCGAAAGGCACGCGGTCGCGTACTTCTTCGGGACCTTTGCCATTGATGGTTTCCACTTTCAGCAGGGCAAAATATTTCTCGCCTTCTTTGGGAGGACGAACGGCACCATATACCGTATCGCCGGTTTTGAGGCCGAATAATTTGATCTGGGAAGGAGAAACATATACATCATCGGGAGAAGAGAGATAATTGTAATCGGAAGAGCGGAGGAAACCATAGCCATCAGGCATCATTTCCAGAACGCCTTCTCCAAGGATCACCCCATCAAATTCAATATTGAAGACCGGTTCGCGGCGGCTGGGGAAATTGCGTTGGGGACCACCGGCTGCAACAGGAGCTCCTTCAGGGATTCCATTTGATTCCGGAGCCTGTGTGTCCTGGTTTTCCGCTGCAGCAGCATTGATTTCCTGTGGCTGCTCTTCAATCGCTTCAGGAATTTCACCCTCCTCGCCCTCTTCGTCTGATTTGCGCCGGGGCTTTTTCACGATCATGGGTTTATCGCCACCGATCTTCTTGCGGATCGGTTCTTTCTTGAGGTCTTTTTTCTTCTCTTCATCACCACTCACCACATCAGCTTCTTCAGTGGAATTCGCAGTAGTCGTCTTGATCACCCGTTTACGCTTGCCTTTGTCGTCAGCAGCCTGGCCTTTATCTGCACTGGCAATTACAGCCTGTTTGTCGAGGATCTTGTAAACAAGTTCCTGCTTGTCCATTTTCTTTGCGTTAGTGATCTTTAATTGCTCAGCGATGTCGAGCAGCTCTGGAACGAGCATGTCGTTCAATTGGAGGATATCGTACATAAAATAGCTTGAACGTTATTCACGAGGTTTGAAGCCCTGTTTGCGTGAGAAATAAAACTGTTGAAATGAAATTTAAGGTGAACGGAATGAGTAAACCTGATGAGCTAGAGAGATTTCCGGGAAGACTTATCAGTCTGATTCCGTTGCAATAATACCACAAATTTGACAAAATCAAAAATATTTAGCCCTTTTGCAGCGCCTAAGGGTTTATAACTGCATAGTTATCAAGGTTCTGCTTATCAGCCCCGGACCAGTGCCCCATTCCGGTATACCGGCAATACCGGCGCAAGATCCGGAGTAAAACAGAAGCGGATATCTTCGATCAGGCCGAAGCGGTCTACCAGCCGGTGATAATGGGTGATGGAAGGCGCAAATTCATGCAGGCGGTCTTTCTGCTGTTCATAGAGAAGGAGTGCTGTTAATGAACTGTCGCAGTGGATCGTGAACTGGTCTTTCACCTGTGCAATCACTGCGCCGGCAAACAGGGTATCTTCCAGGTTATAGCGGTCTTTCCATCCGGCACAACCGAGCACAACATTTTTACCTTCAGCCAGCAGGTGGTCACATACCGCTTTCAGGTTCGGGAAGGAGCCGGTAACAATACTTTCTGCGCCACGGGCCAACGCCATATGCAGCAGCTTGGTGCCATTGGTTGTAGTCAACACCAGTATTTTGTTGCCGATGAAATCGGGACTATACTCCAGCGGAGAATTCCCATGCTGCAACCCATCGGCTATTTTCCCATCCCGTTCACCTGCTGCAATGCCGCCGGTCTCCGCTGCTATTTCAATGGCTTTGGGAACGGTATCAACCGGGATCACTTTTGCTGCTCCGTTATGCAGGGCAGCGGCAATAGTGGAGGTGGCACGGAACACATCAATCACCACAACAACAGCATTGTTGAGATCGTAGAGGTCGAGCAGGGCGGGAGAAAAACAGGTATGTAAAGTGGGTTTAGCAGCACTCATAGCCGGCAAAGTTACACCAACACCTGCTTCCAGCGGTCGGTTTCGGCATAAGTTTTCAGTACTGCATTGCGCTTTTCGAGGAGGCGACGCATGTAGGCGGTAAGATAGAAACGGTTGACCAGGCTGCCCAGCCAGCCGTAAGGCGTTTCAAAATGGAAGAGGTCGATCATGAGGGTGCCATTATCGATGGCCTTGAAATGATGTTCATGGCGGATCTCCCGGAAATCACCTTTCAGCATTTCATCGGTGAACTGCAGCGGGGCGTTCAGGGCAGTGATCTTCATAGACAGCATGCGCTTCCTGCCCAGGTGCCGGGCCTGCCAGGTCACGGTATCGTCGAGCTGCATCAGGCCGGTACTCACCCCGGCAACCACCGTTTCGCCATGTTCCTGCATCGACATACGGTGCAGGCTCACCGATCGGCTGAGGTCGAAGACCCGCTCCATGGGAGCGGCAATAAATGTGGTTAAATGTATCAGGGGCATTGGTACAGGACTCCTTTCCTGCTAGTACCCAAAAATCATGCAAAAGGGAATTTCACCACCCGTGCTTTCAGCATTTTGTCGCGCACCACCACATAAATTTCGCTGTCGAGGGCTGCAAAAGCCTTTTCCACATAGCCCATACCGATGGCTTTCTGCAGGGAAGGCGACTGGGTCCCGGATGTGACATAACCGATCTTGTTACCGGCAGCATCGCGGATCTCGTAATGATGACGGGGAATGCCTTTATCCACCATTTCAAAACCAACGAGTTTTCGTGTTATACCGGCAGCTTTCTGCTGTTCCAGCAGGGTACTGGCCGTAAAAGGCTTGGAGAACTTGGTGATCCATCCCAAGCCCGCTTCGAGGGGGGAAGTGGTATCGTCAATATCATTACCATAGAGGCAGAATCCCATTTCCAGGCGGAGGGTATCCCGGGCTCCCAGTCCGATCGGTTTCAATCCCTGGGGTGTACCCGCAGCAAAAATGGCATTCCAGATCTTGTCGGCATTGCCATCCTTGTCTTCAAAATAGATCTCCACACCACCGGCACCGGTATAGCCGGTTGCGCTGACCAGCACATTCTCCACTCCGGCAAATACGCCTTTCACAAAAGTGTAGTACTTCAGATTCAGGATATCCATATCCGTGAGTGGCTGCAGGATCTTTGTGGCATTAGGACCCTGGATGGCCAGCAGACCGGTCTTCTCGGAAATATTATGCATTTCCACGCCAGCCGAATTATGCTTGCTGATCCAGTTCCAGTCTTTTTCAATATTGGAGGCATTCACCACCAGCATGTACACCTTGTTGGGTTCGATACAATACACCAGCAGGTCGTCAACTATACCGCCGGTTTCATTGGGCAGGCAGCTGTATTGTGCCTGGCCAGCCTGCAACTTGGAGGCATCATTGCTGGTCACCCGCTGGATCAGGTCGAGGGCCTGATCGCCTTTGAGGATGAACTCCCCCATATGGCTGACGTCGAATACACCGGCATTTTTACGGACAGTAGCGTGTTCGTCGTTGATACCGGAATAGCTGATGGGCATATTGTAACCGGCGAATTCGGCCATTTTGGCGCCAAGGGCAATGTGCTGTGCAGTGAAAGGCGTATTTTTCATAATCAACAAGAAGCATTTAGATGCGCAAATTTACGTGATGGAATGCCTGCTGCCAATTAAATAAAAAGGGCCCGGCAGCGCCGGACCCCTGTTCCAACTTCAACCCCGCTATGCGCCGCTAAGCGGGCACAACGGCGGGCATACCTCACTGGAACACCCTTCCTAATACATAAAGTGAATGCTGCAGCGCATTTCCCTTACGGGAGGATACGGCTTCCTCATCCAGCTCTTCATTGACGCCTGCAACAGGCTGTGTTTTCTTAAGCGTATCATTTATTGCAGGAACTGTATCGGTTTTCTGGCGGTACCGGAACTCGGGCTCCTTGCTGTTTTGTTTTTTGGGTGAATCCGTCTGATCAGGTTGCTGGTCGGTTTCTTCTTTTTCCTTCAGCTCCTTGAAGCGGCCTCTTTTCAGCTCTTCCGGATCGAGACGGCTGGTACGTACCAGTCCATCGTCTGTAGTCATCACCAGTTCCTGATCGGGTTCCCAGGAATAGGTATCATCCCAATGGTTATTCCATTCCACATTCCAGCCACGGCGGTTATTGAAATTGATCGTGAAATAATCAAACTCACTCACCTGCTTGCTGAGCTGGATTTTCTTTCCAACCGGAACTTCCACTACGATCAGCACCTGCTGGTTGCGGAATTTTTCTTCGCGGCTGATGGCAAAACCCTGGGGCAACAACAGCACACTGTCTTTCATAACAGCATCAAAATTCACTTTCTGTGCCAGGTCGCGGGCCCTTTCGGGGTTATTCCCCCGGCTCAGGCGCACACGGGTAATATGGAAATTTTCGTCTTTGCTTTTTACAACGTCAACACGCACGGTGTTCAGCATGAGGCTGTCGTCGTTGATGCCGTAGATCGGGAAGTCATCATCCCAAACGATACCGAACTTATCGGATCCGGAATAGTGCACCCGGCTGTTCACCACATCCACATAGAGTTTTCCATTGGCGGGTTGCACCAGGCTGATGGGTTCTTCCACCGCGGTACGGGTTTTGAAATTACGGGCCGCAGAACCTACCAGGGTGATCACACAGATCAGTCCCACGATCCAGAGGGTGCCGAAAATATATCCGAGATAGTGACGGTCTGAACGTACCCCCATGATCCGGCGGATCAGCCAGGTGATGAGGGCGATCAAAGGAACTGCCAGGAAGAAGAGGAGTACTCCCCAGGCGAGCAGGGGCTGCCAGGGTCCTTCGAGGAAGAAATCCTTGAAGGAGAATACCGAGAATCCACCGAAGATCAGTCCGATCAATACACCGAACAGGCTCAGCGCGATGATCCCGGCAATGAAGAGGAAGAAGGCTTTAAAGAGCACTCCGATCACATGGCCTACGCCATTACCGGTTCTTCGGGCCATGGGTGCCGCTTCATAGGCAAAGGTCTTGGCAGTTTGTCCGGTGGTTTGTCCGAGGTCCTTCGCCTGTTCGCCAAATTGCTGGGCAGATTGTTTCACTTCCTGGCCCCATTTTTCCGCTTTTGTCTTGAACTGCTCAAGGTCTTCCTTCACGGTCTTGCTGATGGAATTGAAATCGATGCGTTCACCTTTCATTTCCAGTTTTTCAGCAGCGGTTACTGCAACCGGTACGGCGATCCAGAGAATGATATAGGTAACGAATAAGGTACTGGAAAGCGAGCCCGTGATGATACGGGGACCCACCCACCAATCCCATTCATCCCAGAACAAATGGAAGGGACCGGAAGCGATGGCAATGATCAGGGGCAGGGCAAAGATCAGGCGGGGGATCCAGGTATCTATATTAAAATAGGAGGCCAGGCCACCACATACACCACCGATCACTTTATCATCGGCACTGCGGTAAAGCCGCTTGGTGATTTTTGAGCTCACGGATTGTGAGGGCACGACTACCCAAAGCAGGATATAGGCCCAGAACGATACGCCACCCAGGATCACAAAAAGGATCCGCATGATCACGGGGTCTATACCGAGATAGTTGGCGAGACCGCTGGCTACACCGGCAATTACCTTATCATCGGCATTGCGGTAAAAGCGGCCACGGCTGCCGGGAGGATTACCGTACTGGTACTGGTAATTGGTGTATTTCTGCTGCTGGTTTCCGGTTTCGGTTTTTGCGGAACCGGAGCTCGCAGTGGTTTCAGCTTCTGCCGCTTCAAAATCCTCGGGACGACCCATACCGGCGATCACCTCATTCACTTCAGCTTCAGTTATACAGGTGGTTCCTTTTTTCAGGCGTTCGGAGAAGAGTTCGGCGATACGGCCTTCGATATCATTGATGATCTCGTCGCGGCCTTCTTCCTTGGCAAAATAGCTGCGCAGGCTCTCAATATACTGTTTCAACTGTTCATAAGCAGCTTCCTCAATAGGAATCACCCTGCCCTGAAAATTTATGTTGATTACCTTTTTCATCGTGTTAGGTATTATAAGGTTGAAGTGTTGGTTGTTGAATCGGGGTTTTCCGGTTGGATTGGTGCAGTGCTGAAATTGTTGGTGAGTAAGTCCCTTTTGCTGGCCAGTGCGTTCACTGCGTTGGCGAGTTCATTCCAGGTGGTTTCCAGTTCCTGGTAAAACTGCTGGCCTTTCGGGGTGAGTGAAAAATACTTGCGGGGGGGACCGGAATTGCTTTCCACCCAGCGGTAGGTGAGCATGTCGGCATTTTTCAATCGGGTGAGCAGGGGGTAGAGTGTACCTTCCAGGATCTGGAGGTTGGCGGCGCGCATCTCCTCTACAATATCACTGGGGTAGGCTTCTCCCCGGCGGATAATGGAGAGGATACAGAATTCGAGGATTCCCTTCCGCATCTGGCTCTGTGTGTTCTCTATATTCATGTTCCTGTATTTTGGGCCGGGGGTTGAAGCGAGAAGCAGGTTGAAGGATAAGGTTGGGATGTTCCACCTGCCACTGGCCTCAACTGTCCGGCTGATTAACCATTGACGATACAAAGATAAGGGCATTTTTATGTACTATGCAAAACAAAGTACCTATCAAATTTTAGTAATACCCAATGAAGAGTAATGTATATTATTGATTTTTAATGAATTGGGTTAAATTTTGCGATTTTGAAAATTTTTTGAGATTGGGACAAATGGTGCCAACGGGCGGATGAGTGGTGGTTGTATGGTAAGTATGTTGCCCCAAGATGACATCTTGGGGCGAGATGACATCTTACTTATTTTTACCGTATGAACCGACTGCTCCTGCTTTTGCTGCTCGCCAGCTCCTGCTCTCCTTCTTATACCCGCTATATATCCCGATATCAGCAACCGGGCCTTTCCGAGTCGCCCGATTACAGCAACAACTATTATTGGGCAGCTCACCCCGATAAAAAAGATCCTTCCGACAGTATACCACAGCCCCTGAAAGCAACCTATCAGCCGGATAACCGTGCAGATGTTTTTTTTCTATACCCGACTTCACTCACTGATCCGGATGACAGCAGCCGCAACGCTTCGCTCCTCGACGCAGCACTGAATGCCAAAACTGACTATAACAGTATCTTATTCCAGGCATCCGCCTTTAACGAATACCGCATCTTCGCTCCCCGCTACCGTCAGGCCCATATCCGTACGTATTTCGGAACAGACACAGCTGTTGCCCTGGCTACTTTCGATAAAGCTTACCAGGATATCAAAACAGCTTTTGAATACTACCTGCAACATGAAAATAAAGGAAGACCCATCATCATTGCTTCACATAGCCAGGGTTCCACACATGCAGTCCGTCTGCTGAAAGAATTTTTTGATGACAAACCTTTACAACAACAACTCGTTGCAGCCTGGATCGTGGGCATGTACATTCCGGAGAAAAACTTTACGGTACTCAAACCCTGCAGCGATTCCACACAAACCGGATGCTACTGCAGCTGGCGGACCTTCCGGGAAAACCATATACCTCCTTTCGTTGAAAAAGAAACAACCATCTGTCCGGTGACCAACCCGATCAACTGGACCACCGGTACGGAAAAAGCCCCTGCGTCAGAAAATGCAGGGGCAGTATTACGAAAATTCAACCGTATCTATCATAATGTGGCCAGTGCGCAGGTGCATCAGGGTATACTATGGACGAAGAAGCCCAAATTTCCCTGGGGTTTTCTGCTGAAGACCAAAAATTATCACATCGGTGATATCAATCTCTATTATGTCAATATCCGCTCCAATGTAAGAACACGGGTCAACAGTTACTTCCGAAAACACTGATCAGTTTTGTACACGGGAAATCAGGGTCTGGTTTTCCGCTGCACTGATTTCCGTCAGGGCATACTGTTTAATATCATTGATCACCACCTCATCCAGCATATCCACCGTATTCCGGTATACAGAACCTGCTGCAGGCTTGATGATCAGCATCATGGCCTTCCGCCCCTTGCCGGACTGATCGAGTGCGGCCTGTTTCTGGCGGATCACGGCACCGATCCCATCCTGCAGGGAATACCCCGTCACGCCATGCAGGTTTCCCGCCAGGGCCTGTGCCAGTTCACCATGATAATAGAATACTTTATCCTTATCGAAAGGAATGACCGTCAACGCGGTCTGCTGCCCCACTTTTGTGCCGTCCCCATCTGCCGGCATGAATACTTTCATGCCTACCGGCTGGGCCAGCTGGGTGGTGAATATGAAAAAGGTGATCAGCAAAAACCCCAGGTCTACCATGGGGGTGAGGTCTACGCGGGTAGACAGTTTCTTTGCACGGGGCACACCGGCCCCCGGGCCTTTTGCGGCCGGTAGCGTCATTTCTGCCATATGAATTTGTTTTTGATGAGATTCGGAGACTGATCAATTCCACAGGCCAAATCAGCAGTTTGCTTGATAACAGTCATAACACCTGCAGCAATACCGTTTTACCTTTGTAATGAAAGGTTGAGCCTGTGGTTCGTCCGCAAACCCAACATTGATCAAGTTAAAAACGCGGATCATGAAAACCCTGATTGTTCCCACCGACTTCTCCCCCGTTTCCATAAACGCCATGCATTATGCCGCCGAAATGGCCAATGCCATTGATGCCAGCCTGCTGCTGGTTCACGTATACCAGGTTCCGGTAACCTTTTCAGAGGTTCCTGTTATGGCCGTTTCCATTGATGAAATGAAAGCCACATCCGAAGAGCGGTTGCTGGAAATGAAATCATCCCTTGAACATTTTACTTCCGGAAAACTGAAAGTTTATACAGAAGCCATACTGGGAGATACTGTTGATGAACTCCGGCAGCTCTGCGACCGCATCCAGCCCTTCGCATTGGTGATGGGTACGCATGGCAACAGCGGCCTGGAACGTATGATACTTGGCAGTACCACACTTACCGCCATACGCCATTTGAAGTATCCGGTGATCGCCGTTCCTCCGGGCACTAACTTCAAAGGCATTAAGAAGATCGGCCTGGCCTGCGATTTCAAAGATGTGGTGGAATCCACACCGGTATCATTCATAAAAACCATTGTGGAGCAATTCCAGGCTTCCCTGCATATCCTGAATGTGGACTACCACCACGAACATTTCACCCGGCAAACGCCATTGGAATTTGCTTATCTGGAAACCATGCTGGGGAATACCAAGCCCAATTACCACTTCCTGAACCGGGAAGACATTGTTAACGGCATTACTGAATTTGCTGAAAGCAATAACCTGGATCTGGTGATGGTGATCCCGAAAAAGCACAAATTGTTGGAGGGGATCTTCCACCGCAGCAGCAGTGCCGGACTGGTGAGCCATTCTCATATACCAGTAGTGGCAATTCACGAATAAGGCTTTTCCGAAATAATTTCAATGATCAGCATCCAATGGTGATATTTTGCATACATTGGGTCAAGAACATTTTTTTCACCTAATGCTGCCATCGGATGCTACAGTCTGTCATAACCGGTACCGGATCTTTCATCCCTCCGCGGATCCGGAGCAATCAGGATTTTGCCCGGCACCAGTTCTATGATGAACACCATCATGCCCTGGATACCCCTCCTGAAATTGTAGTCGAGAAATTCAAACAGATCACAGGGATCGCCGAGCGCCGCTATGCCGATCCGCAACTCAATACGTCTGATCTTGGTACGCTGGCAGCCCGAAAAGCCATTGAAGACAGTGGCTGTGATCCGGAATCGATCGACCAGCTCATCTTCGCCCATAATTTCGGGAATGTACTGAAACATACGATCCAGACCGATGCCGTACCCTCGCTCGCTAGCCGGGTAAAACATGATCTTGGGATTAAAAACCCCAATTGCATCGCGTACGACCTGCTCTTTGGTTGTCCGGGATGGGTACAAGGCATGATCCAGGCGGATGCCTTCTTCAAAGCCGGCATCGCCCGCAAAGCCCTGATCATCGGTGCTGAAACACTCTCCCGTGTAATTGATGAATACGACCGCGACAGTATGATATTTTCGGATGGTGCCGGCGCCTGTGTGTTGGAATACCAGGAAGTATCCGGCAGCGGAACAGGCATCATCGGTACAGCCATGCAAACCCATAGCCTTGATGAAGCCTATTATATCAATATGGGTTGTTCCTATTTCCCGGGTAGTGATTCCCGGGTCCGCTATATCAAGATGAAAGGGCGCAAAGTTTATGAATACGCCATGACCCATGTACCGCTGGCCATGAAAGCCTGCCTGGATAAAAGCGGTGTACCGATTGATCAGCTGAAAAAAGTTTTCATCCACCAGGCGAATGAAAAGATGGATGAAGGCATTATCAAAGGACTGTATAAACTCTACGGTATCAAATCAATTCCTGCAGATATCATGCCCATGAGCATCCACTGGCTGGGTAACAGTTCCGTGGCCACCATTCCTACGCTGTACGACCTGGTACGCCTGGGTAAGGCCGATAACCATAAATTGGAAAAGGGAGATGTGCTCCTCTTTGCTTCAGTAGGAGCAGGTATGAACATCAATGCCGTCTGCTACCGGTACTAGAACCAGCCTCTTTTCTTGAAAACATAGATCATCCAAACGGGGATCAGCAGCATCATGCCCACAGCAAAATAGAAGCCCCATTGGTGGTGGGCATAGGGTATGATATCAAAATTCATCCCGAAGATACCCCCGATCACAGTGGCAGGAGCCAGGATA
Organism: Chitinophagaceae bacterium; assembly: GCA_044220945.1. GTDB lineage: Bacteria > Bacteroidota > Bacteroidia > Chitinophagales > Chitinophagaceae > Endoryza. The sequence goes on from JBGAQC010000003.1 coordinate 222,071, forward strand.
CAGGTCACGATGGCCATTACTTTCATGACCTCGTTCATCTTCAGGTTTACGTTGTTGATGTATAGGTCCTGCAAGCTCATCATCATATCACGGTAGTTCTCTGAAAGGTCAAATGCCTGGACGATATGATCGTATACGTCTTTAAAATATTTTGTGGTACGGTCATTGAGCAGCTCGCTTTCACTACGGATAATACCGTTGACAAGATCGCGCACCGGGGCGATATTCCGTTTTAATACGATCAGTTCTTTCCGAAGCTGGTTGATCTTGGCAAGGCTCCGCTTATTGCTGAAACGTACGACTTCCTCTTCCACAGCCTCGATCTGCTCTCCCAGCTTCTCCATCACTACAAAATAATTATCTACGATCAGGTCAAGCATGGTATACAATAAGTAATCGGCTGTACGCTGGCGGATCTGGCTGCGGGGTATTTTCAGCTTGGTACGCAAGGGGTCAAACACATCCCGGCTGGCATCTTCCTGGAAACTCAGCACAAAATCCTGTCCCAGCACCAGGCTGATCTGTTCAGCTTCAACGGTTTTCTTCTGAGAATTATAATACAGCATGTTCAGCAGGCAGTATAACACGCCTTCCACTTCATCCATTTTGGGGCGCTGGTACATACTGAGTATGTCTTCTGCAATCAGGGAGTGTACCCCGTAATGAGCGCAAACCGCATCCACATCATTCTTCCGCAGGCCATCGATATTGATCCAGCTGATCCGGTTCGAATCCTTATAAGGGAAACAGGCTTCTGTACTCTGCAACTGCCTTTCCTCAACTGTTTCCGCATTGTAATCATATACATACACATGGATATGCTCGGGCTCCACCCGTTGCGGAGTGGAAGTGGGATTAACCGTCAGGATCTCCTTGGTACGGTGCGTACCAAACAGGTTGGGGAGATACAGGTAACGTAAATATTTCTCCGGATGCAGCTTCACGTTCATGCCGTTAAGTTAGGGAAATTTATCGCTGTCGCCCGGACCGGTTTTCAAAAAAGGGCTAGCTTTACCATTCAATTCCAGCTCATGAAAAAATGGATCTTTTGCTGCCTGTTTATTGCCACAATAAGTACAGTCCGTGCCCAGCAACCGGCGCGGGAATACTATTCCCTGACAGTATACCATTTTGCTGATGCCCGCCAGGAAGCCTTGCTCGACCAGTATCTGGGGAAAGCCCTGTTGCCTGCGCTCCACCGGCAAGGCATCCGGTACATTGGTGTGTTCAAACCCCTGACCAATGATACGGCGGCCGACAAAAAAATATACTGTCTGGTTCCGCTCACTTCACTGGCGGCGGATGAAATGCTTCAGGCAAAACTGGCTGCCGACAAAAAATACCTGGAGGAAGGGAAAGACTATATAACAGCGGCCTGGAATCAGCAGCCCTATCTGCGTATGGAGAAAAGCTACCACAAAGCCTTCCGGCTGGCGCCGAAAATGCAGTTGCCTAAACTGAAAAGCCCGAAAGCAGACCATATCTACGAGTTCCGCAGTTATGAAGGCCCAACAGAAGCCTATTATGTAAATAAGGTGGGAATGTTTAATGAAGGTGGTGAAGTGGCCCTTTTCAAACGGCTTGGATTTAACGCCGTGTTTTATGCTGAAACCCTCTCCGGTGCCCGGATGCCCAACCTGGTCTATATGACGAGTTTTGAAAACCGCGAGGAGCGGGAAAAGCACTGGAAGGCGTTTTCAGATGATCCGGAATGGAAGCGGCTGGTGGCGATGCCCGAATACCAGCATAATGTATCGAAAGCGGATATTATCCTGATGCGGGCCGCTGATTATTCAGACTATTAAAGAAGTTATACGTTTTACGCAGCACATACTGCGTAAAACGTATAACCAACAACTTATTTAGCAGGTGCCGGGGGCGGCGCATCGCTGTTCCAGATGTCTTTGTACATCTTCCAAACGCCATTCTCCTGTTTCCAGATCACCACAAATTTTCCTTTTTCTGCACTGACACCTTTATCCAGCAACATCTCATACATGCCCACTTCAATTACATAGGGCTCAGCAGCCAGTACTTCTTCCGTAGTGAGTTTTACATCACGTACCCCCATTTCATAGCCTCCCTTGAAATAAGCGCCGATACCTGCCGAACCACAGATCCGCGGTATTCCACTGGGGTTGATACAGCCATCACTTGCATAACGGGATACAAACAGCGCCGAATCATTTTTCTGGAAAGCCTGTCCGAACAGTGCATTGCTGGCAGCAATGGCAGCTTTGGCACTGTCCAGGTTCAAGCCGGAAACCTTGGTGGTCACATCAATTTTAGTGTCATTTTTACAGGCAGCAGCGGCCAATACAATGAGAAACAGATAAGTTAACTTTTTCATGCTTGAAGATTTCTTCAAATTACTGTTTATTTCCAGCCCGGTAATATACCCTGCTGCGGGTATTTTCATTTCCAGGCTGTTTTGAGTGTATATACACGGAGGTCTTCAAATGCAGTAGCGGCTCCTTCGCTGAACAGGGAAATCCCTTTCTGGGCCGGCCCGGGGAAAATTTGTGCAGTCATCACCCTCCGGCCATTATCCGCATATACCTCCACGATACTCCGGTCGATAAAGACCCGCAGGGAAATACTGTCGCCCTGCGGCGTATAAGGCGTTTCCCAATAGCTGAGGGCTGCAAAATTTTGATTGGGCACCGTATTTCCAAATGCAGAACGGTCCAGATACAGCAGGCCTTTTTCCGCATTATACCCCACTTTGAAGCCTTTGTCTTTCGACTGAGCCAGGATGATCCCGGCGTTCTTTGTTCCGTTTATCTTCCATTTTACCTGCAGTTCAATGGTTGTACCGGCAACCGGAAGCAGTTTGTTGCCGTTGACAGGAGTACTGCCTTTGAGTTCCAGCAAGGGCTCCCGCAAACTGTTCAGTGCAGGTATGGGTTCTTGTTGCAGGATCCAATCCTTTCCTTCTTTCACCAATGACAGTTTGCGGGGTATTGAAAATGCGCCCCGCCAGGGACTTACCGGAATATCATTGGCATAATTCCAGTTATTCACCCAGCCGATGCTGAACGGACCGGTATTCTTCGGAAGATGATTATAGACGATAGCTGCATAATAATCCGGACCATAGTCGGGGCGGTATACCTTATCTACCGGATTGTCCGCAGTAAAGCGGTTTCCATCAAAACTGCCCACGAAATACTGCATCAGCGGTGAAGGGGAATGCATGAGCACCCATTTGGTCTGTCCGGGTTGTCCGGCAACTGGTACTTCGAACAAATCCGGACACTCCCAGATGCCGGTCACATCCCCTGCCGGGCCAAAACTGCTCATCAGGGACCATGATTTCAGGTCGGGAGAACTATAGAACTGGATCTGTTTCTCGATGGGTAATACTACCGCCATCACCCATTTTTTATGCGGGGCATACCAGAACACTTTCGGGTCACGGAAGTCGCGCTTCCCCAGGTCCAGGATCGGATTTTTATCGTATTTGGTCCAGGTACGGCCCTGATCCAGGCTATAGGCCAGGTGCTGCGACTGGTTGACACCTTCCTGGTGTCCGGTATAGATGGCCACCATTGGCAGTTTGCCATCCTTTCCCAGTCCACTGGTATTCTGTTCATCCACCACACAGGTACCCGAGAAGATCATCACCTCTTTGCCTTCTTCAATGGCCAGTGGCAGGTGTTGCCAGTGCAGCAGGTCGCGGCTCATGGCATGTCCCCAGCTCATATGACCCCAGCGGATACCCATGGGGTTATACTGGTAGAAGAGATGGTATTCCCCTTTATAGTAAACCAGTCCGTTGGGATCATTCGTCCAGTGTATCGGTGGCGTAAAATGAAATTGCGGCCGCCAGGGCTCCTGGTATAACGGTACGAAGCTGTTCTGGGCGAACAGCTTCGTACTTATACATAACAATAAAAATATCCGTTTCATATAATGTAGTTGGATCATTCTTCTTTGACCAGTTTCTTCTCCAGTTCTTCCAGTGAAACCCCCTTGGTTTCGGGCACTTTGGTAAACACCCAGATCAGCTGCAGGAACATCATGAAGGCGAAGAAGGCAAAGATCTTCCAGGGCTCGTCCTTCAGTATGCCGTCTTTCTCATCCAGGAATACCGGTGTGACCAATGTAATAATGGCAGCAAATACCCAATGCACACTGGCTCCGAAAGATTGTCCGAATGCCCGGAGTTTATTGGGGAAGATCTCCGCAATGAATACCCAGATCACGGCTCCCTGACCGATAGCATGTGATGCAATGAAAAGAAGCAGGAAGCCAAGCAGGTAAACCGGGCTGGCTCCGCTGTAAAAGCAATAACTCACCATGGCCATGCTGATGATATATCCTACCGAACCGATCAACAGCAGGGTTTTCCGGCCCAACCGGTCGATCAGGTACAGGCCGACAAAAGTGAACAACAGGTTGACGCCGCCGATATAAATGGAGTTCTGCAGGGATTCCTTCTCCGCGAGGTGGGCTTTCTGTAAAATCTCGGGAGCATAGTACAGAAGGAAGTTGATACCGGAAAGCTGGTTGAAGAACGCAATGAAAAAAGCCAGCCACATGATCTTGCTGTAGCGCTTATCAAATAAAGATGCTTTTGCGGAACCTGCTGCAGCCTGATCCGCTTCCAGAATGGTGGCGATCTCTTTATCCGTATCCGACACACCAATTTTTTTAAGAATGGCTGCGGCACCAGCACGGTCATTCTTCTTGCTGACCAGCCAGCGCGGGCTCTCGGGTAAACCAGGGACCAATACTGTATAAATTACAGAAGGGATCGCAAGAACGCCCAGCATCCAGCGCCAGTCGTTATCGCCACCCACCCCTTCGAGAAGATAATTAGAGAAGAATGCAACCAGAATGCCGAATACAATATTGAATTGGTACATGGCTACCAGCCGGCCGCGCATGGCAGGCGTGGAGATCTCCGAAATATATGTTGGAGCAACAACAGAGGATACGCCAATGCCAACACCGCCCAAAAAGCGGAAGAAGGAAAAGGTATAGGGATCCGGTGCCAGTGCTGTTCCGAATGCAGAAATGGTATAAAGAATGCCGATCCAGAGCAATACCTTCTTGCGGCCATAGGTCTGGATGGGAATACCGCCGAACAAAGCGCCGGCCAATGTACCCCAGAGGGCCATCGACATGATGAAAAATCCGTGGAACCAGCTGGATGTATGCCAGAGTTCCTTGATAGGGAGGTTGGCACCTGAGATCACTACAGTGTCAAATCCGAAAATAAAGCCTGCCAGTGCGGCCACGATGGACCATAAAAAGAGCCTGTTCTTATCCATAGCAGATCGTTTTGGTTAAACGGGGTCACCGTCTGTTTTTATAGATGTATCAAAAGGAAGTCTGAGCTGATAGAGCGGGTCTTCATCAGGTTTGTCTTTCAGCACATCCAGTCCGTATTGCACTTTGGAAATATCATCAAATACGAATGTACCCAGCAGGCGGTCCCAGATGGAAAAGATATTCCCGAAATTGGTATCCGTCCAGGGTCTTTCATAATGATGATGGAACTTATGGACATGCGGGGTGATGAAAATCCAGCTGAGGGGTTTTTCCATGCCACGCGGCAGGGCGATATTGGCATGGGTCAGATAGGTGAATACTACATTCAATACCCGGAAGAAGAAATAGAAGGCCACCGGTGCTCCGGTGATGATCACGGCAACAAGTGCAAACACTTCCCGGATCAGCCAGTCACCCGGATGGTGGCGGGTACCTGTCGTCACATCCACATGGGTATCGCTGTGATGCACCATATGGAATTTCCAGAGCCATTTGAAGCGGTGCAGGAAATAATGGGAGCAGTACATGCCGATAAAATCGAGCAGCAGTACACAGATGATCAGTTCCGCCCATACCGGCAGGTGCAGCCAGTAGATGAGTCCGATCTCATGTTCGCGGAGGTAGACATAAACACCGGCCGTTGCCAGTCCGGTTACCGCATTCACCACAGCAGTGGTGAGCAGGAAGGAAAAGTTCACACCGGCATGACGGAGCCGTTTATAAGATAAGGGAAATGCAGGGATCAGGTTCTCGAGCAACCCGAATACAGTCATCCAGCATACGATCCAGATAAACAGCTGCCAGGTCTGCAGGTGCTCAAAAAAGTCCATCATTTTTTCCATATCAGCAATTGTTGAACCGGGAATCTAAGTTAACTGATTTCGGCGGCCCATAAAAAAAGACGCCGAAGCGTCTTTTCAGTATTCTTTTCAAAAAAATTAACTGTTGAGCATCAGGGGCATCACCAGCATCAGCAGCTCTTCTCCCTCTTCCATTTCTGTAGGTTTGATAATACCGGCTTTCGTGGGGGTAGACAATTCCATATTGATCTCGTCGCTGTCTACACCACCCAGCATTTCGATCAGGAATTTGGCATTAAAGGCGATCTGCAGGTCTTCGCCGTTGTACTGGCACTTCATACGTTCGTTGCCTTCAAAGCTGAAGTCCACATCCTGAGCGGCCAGCTGCAGTTCACTGCCACTGATATTCAGGACCACCTGGTTGGTGCTCTTGTTACTGAAGATGCTTACCCGGCGCAGGGCACTCTGGAAATCGGCCTTGGTAACAGTAAGTTTATAGGGATTATCGGAAGGGATCACCACTTTATAATCGGGGAAACGGGCGTCGATCAGGCGGCAGCTCAGCTGCGTGGTGCCATGCTTCACAAAAAGGTGATTGGCATTATAGCTGAGGGTCAGTTCATCATCGTTATCGGGCATGGCTGATTTCAGCAGGGTGAGCGGTTTCTTCGGAACGATCATGTTACCAGCCTTGGGACAGCTTACATCGGTGCGCTTGTAGCGTACCAGGCGGTGGGCATCCGTAGCTACAAACTGCAGGCTCTTCTTATCCATTTCAAAGAATACACCTGTCATGGCCGGACGCAGGTCGTCATTGCTGACTGCAAACAGGGTTTTATTGATGGCTGTAACCAGCGAAGAAGAAGTGATCGTAAATGAAGCCGTTTCATCTGCGGCGGGTTCCTTGGGAAAATTATCCGGATTCTCCCCCATCACTTTATACTTGCCATTATCACTGGTGATCTCCACACCGAAATTCTTATCGATATTGAAGGTCAGCGGCTGGTCGGGCAGGTTCTTCAGGGAGTCCAGCAGGATCTTGGCCGGAATACAAACCCGTCCGGTGTCCTTGGCTTCCACTTCCACCTGGATCTTCATAACGGTTTCCAGGTCGGTAGCCACAACGGTCAGCTTTCCTTTTTCCACTTCAAATAAGAAATCTTCCAGGATCGGAAGCACGGTATTGGTATTGATTACCCCGCTGATCTGCTGTAACTGCTTCAACAAGGCCGAGGAGGACACAATAAACTTCATAACAGGTAGTATATAATAAGAGAATGGGGCGAAACTACTGATTTTTAATCAACAGCAAAGCCGAAAAATCCCTCCGTGGATTATATGTGAGTGAATAATCCCGGCCCCAAAAGGGCCTTCGAACCTCCTGCTTTCCAGCCCGGTATACTTTAAGCCGGATTCCGGCGTTTTGATGGGTACAACCCCTGCCAACCGGGTTGTTCCGCACCCTGAAACTGTAAAACCACCCTCCATGCAAAAATCATTGATCGCCGCCCTCACCGGCCTCGTACTGGCATCTTCCGCCCAGGGCCAGCTCAATACCGGCAACTGGTCCTTCGGACTGCAATCCGGTGCCAGTTTCCCCATAGGCAAGAGCCAGCAGACCCTGTTCCGGTCGAACAGCGTGGCCTCCCGCTTTTTTGCCAATTACCAGTCGGGCTGGGCCGGTATCGGCGTCAGCACCGGTCTGCTCCCCGGCACCGTGTCTCAAACTTCCATCAACCAGTTCCTGAGCGACCGGAAGATCCAGGCTGGAACAGTCAGTATTGCGAGCAGTAATCCCATGAACAGCTACTTCGCTGCGGGGCCCTCGTTCCAGTTCGGCCATAAATTCCAGGTTCAGACCCAATTGCAGGGAGGTGTGTTCTTCAATGATCCGGGCGGTGTGAACATTGTCCAAAATGGTGCTACCCGTTCGCTTTATCGCTTTGATGGGGCCAGTAAAAACCTGAATCCCGGTTTTGCCGGTTCTTTACAACTGGCCTATCCTTTAACCCGCACGACACGGTTTACGTTTAATACCGATTTTCTACATACCCGTTCTTCCATCCGGCTGATCGACCTGCAAAATGGGATTGACCAGGCCACAGAACAGAAAAGGACCCTCCAGCTCTTTACGGCCGGTATTGGCATCGTAAAAGTTTTTGGCAAGGACAAAGGATCGGGTATGGCCAGCGGCAAACGGGTGCTGCCCACGGTCAACAAGCGCGAGATTGCCATCGATGAGGCAGGAGTACATCGTTCTATAATCAGTCCCCGCGACCCGCAAAGTGGTTTACCCACCGGTCAACGGGAATTTTCCATTGGTGAACCCGGTGTACAGGTTACAGAAGAAATTACCATTGATGAAGGCGGTGTACATCGCAGCATTGTTTCCCCGCGGGATGCGCAAAGCGGATTACCCACAGGCAGACGCGTGTTGCCCACTGTAAATAAACGGGAGTTCTCGATCGGAGAACCCGGTGTGCAATCCACTGTGCAGAACAATTGCGGCGGTGTCACAGAAAAAGTAACCAACCCCGATGGCTCGGTAGTAGAACGAAGTTTTGCCTGTCCGGATGATGCTTATGCCTTCAACCAGGCGCTCAAAACGGGACAGATGCCGAATCGTATTTCCATGAATGTGACCACTCCGAAACAAACCCAGGGTGCCACATTCGGGGAAAAAGTGAATTCCGGTATGCATCAGGCGGGCAGTGCACTTGCCAATGGCACAGGACTGAGAGTGATCTCCGGCCGTCTGGTAAAAGGCGCTGCCGGGAACAGTTCCGGAATACTTACTAATGCCGTTTCTGCAGTAGGCAATCTCAGTGGAGGAGGTAGTGGCGCTGCTGCAGCCTCTTATGCCCGCATGGCAGGTTCGGGAAGCGGAGGCCTTACTGTAGTATTATACAGCAGGGAGGCCGGTTCAGGAATGGCTACAGGCAGGAGAAGCCGGGAAGCCGGTTCCGGGATGGCTACAGGCCGTCGTCAGTACCAGCCCATCTTCAATGAAAATGGTGGAGGCGATCTCCAGCCTGAGCAGGTGGAAGTAAAGAGCAACCCCCTTTATCAGGGAAATAATAAAGAGGGCTCCAATCCGATGTATGATAAAAAAGCAGCCGGTGGACCCGACAACGACTGCGATGGCGTAAGCGGGGTGCTTGTGGAACTGATCGATGCAGGCAGCGGCACGGTTGCAGCAACTACGGTTACCGGAGCCTGCGGCGAGTTCTGGTTTGCCCGCGTACCTGATGGAAATTATATGGTCCATCTAACAGGTACGGTTACAGCCCGGAAATCGTATGACCTTACGCTTAAAGGCAGTCAGGCACAGGATATTGCCGGCGCCATCCAATACCCCAATGAACAATGGAACCTCATACTTAATAACGGTAACGAAAATGAGTCGCGGATCAATACCTCCCGTTCTAATATCAAAAACATTGTTGTGGTGGAAGCGGATACCGACGGAGATGGTGCTTTTGATCAGGTATCTGCACTGGCTTCATTCAACGATGGCAGCAGCAAGGATATCACGACCCAATGTGCCATTTCGCGCACGGCAGATGGCGGAAAAGAGATCAGTATTCCCTTACAGCCTGGCAATAGCCAGCGTGCCGGAAAGGCTAAATACAAAAATATTGTACTGAAAAGAAGCGCTTCCGGAGATGGTTTTTCTGCTGATGCGGAGAAACTCGAAGGCGGTAAAGAAGGGATTGCCACAAAAGTTGCCGTAACGGAACATCCGGGTGTGATCCAATACCAGATCAACACCGCAGATCTCGATGGCGATGGTGCCGCAGATCTCATCTGGAGTCCCCGCTCTAATGTGAATCCGGAAAGCGGGATGCGCAAAGGCTGGGATGGAACTGTAAAAGGACTTGCTGTCTCAGCTGGTGATCTGGATGGTGACGGACAGGCAGAGCTGTTGGTGGGTGGTTCGTTACCCGGAGGAAGTGTGATTTCCAGTGCTCTGCGCCCGGGTAATCCCATTGGCGGGATTTCGATCAAGGGTGGCAAGAATCCCGGAGGGAATTTTCAGGGACGACGTACCAATGCTTCAGGGGAATTTGAATTCACCGATTGGGCACCGGGTACGTACCGGATAGAGGCAGCCCTCAATTACGAGATTGATGCCACGATAAATATAGCTGCCGGTGATGTGAACGGCGATGGCATTTCGGAACGGAAAGGCTGGGATGGCACCATCAAAGGCAGCGGCTATTCCGACGCGGATCCTGCTAACAAGGCCTTTAACCAGAACAGTTCCCGAAGCAATCATACTTATCGCAACAGTATCTGGATCGAAGCCGATACAGACGGTGACGGCACATGGGAAACCCGCTTTTTGAATTTCAATGATGAAATGGCCCTGCTGAATATTACCGAACCCGGTGCCCCTAAAGCCAAAGTAGTGGAAAAAGCCACGAGCGGATTGAAAGACACCCTGAAAACACAGGTACGGACTTCCGGCAACTCCAATACCAATAACAACGATGCACCACTTGCAACAGATAAATGGTCTGCTGATGCTGCACTAAAGACACATGTTTCTGGCGACCCGCATGTGGACCAGAAAGACGGGACACTTTATCTGGATGGTGCCGGTGGAACCCTATCAGTGGCCAAAACAAACTGGCGCAGCGCTGAAGCCGGTACACGAAGGCTGGCTTTTGCAAACAATGCTTCTATTACCGTAGCAGGTATAAAAAATCAGGATTACCCGACTACTGCCGCTGTTTCGCTCAATGGCCTGCCGCCCGGTGAGCCCATCATCCGTGCTGCCGTGCAATTGAGTACTTCCACCGGAAAAACGTATACTGTACTGACCGATGAAGCCGGAATGCTCTCCCTGAACGGGCTTCCGCCCGGTGTACCGCTCCGTGTACGCGTTAATGTGGTTTTAGCCGGCAATGAAGATCTGTTGCTTGTGAACGACGCTTCCGGAAACCTGCAATTGCGCAAAGCCCGGCATGATATAGCCCTGAATGCGATACGGAATATGAAATAATACAGTTGTAAGTCATAAGTTTTAAGTTGTAAGAAAACGAACTCTTACAACTTAAAACTGATTACTTATTACTTTTGCTGCATGCTCCCCCGCAAATCAATCTCTCCCGAACAGGCCTTGCAGAAAGCCCGCCATTATTGTGCCTATCAGGAGCGCAGCCATCAGGAAGTGAAGGAGAAACTGTATTCCTTCGGGCTCTATAAAAACCAGGTGGAGCCACTCTTATCCCAATTGATCGAAGAAGATTACCTCAACGAAGAACGATTCGCCATTCAGTTTGCCGGCGGCCGCTTCCGTATGAAGCAATGGGGCCGCGTAAAGATCCGGTATGAACTCAAACAACGTCAGATCAGCGAATACTGCATCAAAAAAGCCCTGAAACAACTGGAAGAAGCCGATTACCTGAAAACATTGGAACAACTCGCCCGGAAAAAATGGGCCTCCTTCCGGGGCGAAGGCATCAATGCCTTTGTAAAACTATCCAAAACCAGTGATTACCTCATGCAGAAAGGTTTCGAAGCCGATCTGGTGCAACAGGCCCTCAAAAAGATCCGGAAAGCGGAAGACTGAATAAACCCAAGAACCTGTTTTACCATCACCCTACTGAAATACACGTAAGGATTATTTGCTGATGCGGTTTCAGCTATCTTTACGACAAAAAATTACCATGAAGCGCCTGCGCAGGCTTCTGCTTGTATTAACTGCCGTACTGCTGGGACTGATCCTCCTCCTGTTCATCTTCCTATCCCCCATTGTAAAATACCTGATTGAAAAGTACGATGTCGAATATACCGGAAGGGAAATCACCATTGATAAACTCTTCCTGAACCTCTTTTCCGGTAATGCCAGTATAACCGGCCTTACTATCTATGAAAAAGACGGGAAAACCGCTTTTTTCAGGTGCGCGGAAGCAGAAAGCTCCATTGTTTTGAAAAAAATCCTCGCCGGCACTTACGATATCCGTTATTTCAGGGCGAAAAGCCCTGCAGTACGCATCGTACAAAGAGGCGCACACTTTAATTATGAAAATCTTTGGAAACGCTTTGCTGCTGATGAACCTGCCCCCGCTTCCAAAAAAGACGAAAAACCCCTGCCCCTTTACCTCCGCAATATAGAGATCAGCGATTTTTCAGTTACCTACGAAAATACGCTTCCCTATAACAAAGTGCTGCTGAACAAAGGCAGTCTCCGGATCCCGCTGATCGCATGGAATGATCCGGTTAACAATATCGGACTGGATTTTTCCGTAGGCAGCGGTGGTTCCATACAATCTCAGACCCGCTATCACTCCGGAAACGGCAATTACTCCGTTAAACTGGATGTAAAACAGTTTGATATCCGCTCCCTCCTCATCTACCTGAAAGACTACATGAAAGTAAACGCCCTGGAAGGACAGTTCAGTACCAGTCTTATTTTCAATGGGAATGCCAATAAACCCGACGAAGTGGCTGCCAGTGGTAACCTGCTCATGGAAAAGTTCAGCATCACGGATAACACGAATGAAAAACTCATGGCCTGTAACAGCCTGGAAGTGAAAATGGATTCCATCAATACCGGGAAGAACCATTTTGATTTCAGTACCATCACCCTGCAACAGCCCTATGTGAACTTTGCCATGTACGATGACGGCTTCAATTATGAACGGATCATGAAAGATGGTCCACCTGCAGCCACATCAAACACTGGCACAGATACGGCTGCTGTTTATGCCAATGTGCTCGTCATGATGTCGGAATACCTGAAAGAGCTGGTGGCCGACTATATCGTAAGCAGCTATAATGCCGACCGGCTCGAAGTAAAAGGGGGCAAGCTGGTATTCAGTGATTATACCCTGGAAGATAAGTTCCGGTATGAACTGGACTCCCTCCAGTTACTGAGCGACCGGATCAGCAGTACCAACAGCCGGATCACCCTGCAGGCCCGCTCGCAGATCAACCGATCCGGGAAACTGGAAGGCGCCCTGTATATCAGCCCGGATAATTATAAGGACCTGGAATTTGATGCTTCGGTATCCAACCTGAAGATCAGCGATTTCAATCCGTATTCGAAGTATTATGTAGCCACCCCCTTCCTGAATGGAGATGTGTTCTACACCAATAAGACCACCATTCACAACCGGCAGCTGAATAACCAGAATGAACTGGTCGTGTACCGCATCAAGGCCGGCAAAAAGGTGAAGAACAAAACAGCCTATAAAATACCGGTACGCCTCGCAGTTTCACTCCTCAAAGATGTGAAAGGGGATATCCACCTGAAGATCCCAGTAACCGGCAGCCTGGACGACCCGAAATTCAAATGGGGCAAGATCGTCTGGAAGGTGTTGGGCAATCTTATGACTAAGGCAGCTACCGCTCCTTTCCGTTTGCTGGCCGGTAAATTCGGCGGCAGTGATACCGATTATAAAGAGATCCCCTTCAGTTACGAACAAACAACACTGAACGCCAAACAGGTACGTCAATTGGAAAACCTTGTAACTGTAGTACAGAAAGAAGAAGGCGTTAAGCTGGAATTTATCCTGATGGTCAACAGTGAAGATGAATACGACCAGATCGCCACTTCCATTGCCAAGCGACGCTTCCTGAATTACAATGATACTGTTGCACTCAGCAAAGAACAACAAGCGGCATATGACCAGGTATCTCTGAAAGATTCTGCATTCCAGCGTTTTCTGGAATCAAAACTGGGTACAACACGCCTGCAATCGGTACAGGAAAAATGCAGGACCCTGGTGGGAAAGGAAAAAGTGGAAGCCCTGGCCCGAAACAGGTCGGAAAACAGGGGAAAACTCATCTACCAGTTTTTTACCAGCCGACAAGTGCCGCCGGAAAAGCTGGTCTTCTCAAGGCCTTCAAAAGACAATGAACCCTTACCCCGGAATGAGCCGCCCAAATACATCATCAATGTAGCTTCGGATGATGATGGAGAAAGTCCGGACAATAAAAAGCAATAAAAAAAGGCCGCTGGTTCAGCGGCCTTTTTTTATAAATGCTTTGATCAGGATTTCTTGGGTTCCAGCAGCTGGAAGAACTGGTCCAGCTGGGGCAGCACCAGGATACGGGTACGGCGGTTGAGGGCCTTGTTCTCCTTACTGCTGTTATCGGCAACCGGTTTGTATTCAGCACGGCCGGCAGCTGAGATACGGGAAGGATCCAGTCCGAATTTCTTTTGCAGGATACGTACAACAGAAGTTGCGCGCTTCACACTGAGGTCCCAGTTATCGATCAGTACTCCATTGGCATAAGGCACGTTATCGGTATGGCCTTCAACCATGAATTCCAGTTCGGGCTGGTTTTTCAGCACTTCGGCCACTTTGCCGAGCACAGTCATCGCCTGTGGTGTTACTTCATATTTTCCACTCTTGAACAGGAGTTTGTCGGAGATATCAATATATACAACCCCTTTGTCTACTTTAATATTGATGTCTTCATCTTCCATATTGCCGATGGCGCCTTTGAGGTTCATCACCAGGGCCATATTCAGGGAGTCTTTGCGGGCCATGGATTCCTGCAGGGTCTGGATATAGGCATCCTTTGCACCGATATTATCCAGCGACTTGCGGATATTATCTGCCTGCTGCGCAGAGATCACACTCAGGTCCTGCAACTGCTTCAGTGCGGTGGTGTTGTTCTCTTTCAGGAAATCCACCTGCTTGCGCAGGCCTTCCACTTCAGTTGACAATCCGGTGTTTTTCCGGTTCATTTCGTTACGGTCGGCATCGCAGAGATTGAGCTGCTGCTGCAGTTTGCCATAGGCTGTATTCAGTTCGTTGTAACGGGTTTGTGCTGCTGCTTCAGCTGCCTTGAACTTCTTGGTGCTCATACAGGAGGTTGCCAGTACGGCCGGAAGGGCGAGCAACAGTAAATAGGTGCGTTTCATATGACTGTTGATTAGATAAAAATTTAATGACACAAAGATACATGATCGGCAAAAGTGTTGGATAAGATTATGCAACCGTTTTAACTGGCTTGATCCGGATCAGTTGCTTTCAGGTGGCGCAGGTCCTGATCGGGTACCGCGCCTTCAAACTGCGCGAAATATTGAATGATCCGATGAAAATCAGCCGCTTCGTCCGCAGAAGTGTACATCAGGGGAGCCAGTACCAGTTCCTTGTTGCGGAAATCCAGTCCCACCATCAGGATGGGTATGCCTGCAGAACGGGCTATATGATAAAATCCGCTGCGCAATTTGTCGACCCGCTTGCGCGTGCCTTCCGGAGCCATGGCCAGCAGAAAGCGGTCGTTATTCCGGAACAGGTCGGCTACTTGTTCTACCATACCCTGCGGACTGAACCGGTCTACCGGCGTGCCACCCAGCCATCGAAAGAGCCAGCCAAATGGGCCATCAAACAATTCTTTCTTGCCCAGGAAACGGGCGTGAGGGATATTCAGTACTGCCCTGCCGGCAAAGCCGATCAGCACATCTTTCCAGATGGTATGCGGCGCCACGATCATCAGCAGCTTTTTCTCCTGATAAGGAAAACTGCCACGCACTTTCCAGCCGGAAAGCTTCCAGTAAAGCTTCCAAAGCAACCGTAACATGGGTTCAAGATACAGTTATTTTATCGTTAACTTTCCATAAATACCGGCAATGAAACAACTCTTCTGCTTGCTGCTCTTCGCTGCATCCGTACAGGCCCAGGACCTCCGTTCCGGCGGCATACTGAAACCGGAACAGGCCAATATGGATATCCGGCACTATACCCTGAACCTCGACATCGACCCCGCCACACAACTGATCAAGGGATATACGGAAATCGAATTGCAGTTGCTGAACAAAGCGCCGGTCATGCTGCTCGACCTCTGGAATGGCATGACCATCCTTTCCGTGGAAATAGACCATAAGCCCTCCGCATTCACCCATAAGGATGACCTGATCACCCTTTCCGCAGCAACCGGATTCTCCAAAGGGTTTCACAGCATCCGCATCAACTATGCCGGCAAACCAGCAGTGGCCACACGTCCACCCTGGACGGGCGGTTTCCAGTGGGACAAGGACGAGGCCGGTAATCCCTGGATCGCTGTTACCTGCCAGGGTGAAGGCGGCAAGATCTTTTTTCCCTGCAAAGACCACCCCTCCGATGAACCCAATGAAGGGGCAGATATGATCCTGACCGTTCCGGAAGGGCTTTTTGCGACGGCACCCGGACTGCTGCAAAAACAGGAAACCAAAAACAGCAAGACCACATTCTACTGGAAAACCAATTATACGATCAGCAACTACTGCCTGGTCTTCAATATCGGAAAGTATGTGGCGGTAACACGCGAGTATACTTCCATCGATGGTCATAAGATTCCCATGGTGTTCTATGTTACCGAATCGCACCGCGACAAAGGGCCGCACCTCCTGGAAATGCTGGAACGCACCTGCCATATTCTCGAAAAATATTTCGGCGAATACCCCTTTGCCCGTGAAAAGATCGGCCTCTGTGAAACCCCGCATCTCGGTATGGAACACCAGACCAATGTGGCCTATGGAAACAAATTCCGGTATACACAGGTGGGGGGACAGGATTTCGACTGGCTGCTGAATCATGAATTCGGCCATGAGTGGTGGGCCAATAAAGTGAGTAATGCCGACTGGGCCCATATGTGGATCCAGGAAGGCATCTGCAGTTATGGCGACCAGCTCTACAAGCGCGAACTGGAAGGCGAAGCAGCACATATCAACTATATGAAGGCTGTTTATAAAACGCTCGACAGCAAATACCCGGTGGTCAGGGGCGAACAGGTCGATTCCGATTCCGCTTATAAAGGACCGATCTATAATAAAGGCGCCTATTTCATGCACAGCCTCCGCCATGTGATCGGCGATTCGGTATTCTTCCCCACACTGAAAAAACTGGCCACCGATCCGAAATATACGTACGACAATATGGTGACCACCAAAGATGTGGAACAGCTCTTCAGCAGCGCCTCAGGGAAAAACCTGCAGTCTTTCTTTCACCTCATGTTATATACAACCGACCGCCTGCAGATCAGCATTAAAGAATCGGGTGCCGGCAACTGGGAATTGAAGCTGCTGAACCTTCCCATGGAAATTCCTGTGGAAGTGGAAACCAGTACCGGTAAGAAAACTATATCGCTTTCTGATAAGCCCATCCGTTTACAGAGCAGCAGCAAACCAGCACCGGATCCGGACGACTACTATTATAAAATTGTTATTGCCGGTTGAGCCTTCCGGATAGGAATAAAGTTTGCCTTGCCCGTTGCAGTAATACCTTTTATCTTGCAACCTAAATCTTGCTTGTCATGTATCATTCACCTGTATTTCCCCACAAGGAACACGCCAATATCCAGTCGGAATTAGAGAACTGGATCAGTAATATGGCGGACCATTTTCAGCCTGATGCCATCCATTGGTGCAAGGGAACCAAAGAAGAATATGATTCCCTTTGCAATGAACTGGTAGCGAAAGGCACTTTTGTTAAACTCAATCCTGAAAAAAGACCCGGCAGCTTTGCCTGCTTCAGCGACCCCAGCGATGTGGCCCGGGTGGAAGACCGCACCTTCATCTGCAGCCGGCGTAAGGAAGATGCCGGACCTACCAATAACTGGATGGAGCCCAAAGAAATGAAAACCATTCTCGAAGGGCTGACCAAGGGTGCCATGAAAGGCCGCACTTTGTATGTAATTCCATTCTGTATGGGGCCCGTGGGATCACCGCTTTCCCGTTATGGCGTTCAGATCACCGACTCCGAATATGTGGTGGTGAATATGTACATCATGACCCGTATGGGTGAATCGATACTGCCGCATATCTACAAGAAAGGTTATGTAAAATGTGTACATACCGTGGGTGCCCCGCTGGAAAAAGGGCAGCAGGATGTGAGCTGGCCCTGCAACCCCACTGTAAAATACATCTCCCATTTCCCCGAAGAACGGCTGATCATTTCTTATGGCAGTGGTTATGGCGGTAACGCCTTGCTGGGCAAGAAATGTTTTGCGCTGCGGATTGCATCTGTCATGGGACTGGAAGAAGGTTGGCTGGCTGAGCATATGCTGATCCTGGGTGTGGAATCACCCCAGGGCGACAAGACCTATGTGGGCGCAGCTTTCCCGAGCGCCTGTGGCAAGACCAATTTCGCCATGATGATCCCGCCCAAAGGAATGGATGGCTGGAAAGTAACAACGGTAGGTGATGATATCGCCTGGATCCATAAAGGTGAGAACGGTAAACTCTATGCCATCAATCCGGAAGCCGGTTATTTTGGAGTGGCCCCCGGTACCAACACCAAAACCAACCCGAATGCTATGGAAAGCATCCGGGCCAATACCATATTTACGAATGTGGCTATAACGGCCGATGGCGATATCTGGTGGGAAGGGATGAGCAAGGAGGTTCCGGATGGACTGACCGACTGGCACGGAAAACCCTATGACAAAAACAGCGGCAAACCAGCTGCACATCCCAATGCCCGTTTTACCGCACCGGCCTACCAGAATCCGGCCATTGATTCGGACTGGGAGAACCCCGAAGGTGTGCCGATCGCCGCATTCATTTTCGGTGGAAGAAGAAGCACTGCGGTACCGCTCGTTTATCAATCGTTCAACTGGAATTTTGGTGTATACCTGGCAGCCACTATGGGCAGTGAAATGACAGCTGCCGCTTTCGGCGAGATCGGCAAAGTGCGCCGCGACCCCTATGCTATGTTGCCCTTCCTGGGCTATCATATGGGTGAATACTTTAACCACTGGCTGCAGTTTGGCCGCGACCTGCCCAATGCACCCCGCATCTTTGGCGTAAACTGGTTCCGTAAAAATGATAAAGGGGAGTTTATCTGGCCCGGTTTCGGTGAGAACCTGCGCGTGCTGAAATGGATCGTGGGACGTGTAAAAGGAAAAGCCAGTGCTGTGGAATGCCCCATCGGCTGGCGGCCCCGTCACCGGGATATTGACTGGACCGGACTGGAAGATTTTCCGAAGGATTCTTTCAACCAGATCATGATGGTGGACCGTGAACCCTGGAAGCAGGAGTTGTTATCGCATGAAGAGCTGTTCTCCAAGTTATATGACCAGCTTCCCAAAGAGTTCCTGTTTATGCGTGAACTGTTGCTGTCCTCACTCTGGCGTTCTCCGGCAAACTGGAACCTGGCGCCGGAAAGATAAAAAAAAGGGTAAGTAATAAGTTATAGGTTTAAAGTGCTCATCTTGCCTGTAACTTATTACTTACCTCTTATTACCTGATACTTACATTACCAGAACTCCGGCCGCTACAAACTGTACTTCTTTCTTCGCCTTCTTGATCTTCTTTACTTCTTCGTCTTTTTTGCCTGCATCCTTGGCATAATGCTGTTGTTGTTTGACTGATACTTCTTTCACAACGGCCTCACCCTCCAGCACTACTTCTTTTCCTACAATATTCTTAGGCATGAAAAATCCATAATCCTTGAATTTCACCATAAGGGTCTGCCCATTGCCCTGGTCCACTTTCATCCAGCAGCCTTTCTCCTGACATACTTCAGTCACCTTACCCTGTATCTTTCCTTCGAACTTGTCATTCTTCATGTTCTTTTCGAGTTCGCCGGCTGCAATAGTGCCCCCTGCCGTGGTTCCGGCTCCATAGGTTACTCCTTTATCGGCGGGTTTGATCTCCTGAGCAGAAAGGGCCAGGCTCAGCGACAGCACAGCAATGAATAAGATTCCTTTTTTCATAGTCGATAATTTTAGCAAAGATCGGCCATTCCTATATCACCTAAGTGGGTAGTTTTTAATAAAAACTACCACTTAGTGGTATTGGAGGGTATAGTCATTTTGGGTGATTTTTGTTCCGGATGGCTCTGCCATCGAATTTTCCTTTTGACCACAAATGCTGTGGGCCCTGATGAGTCGCGTCATCAGGGTTTTTTTTGCCCTTCCGACCCCACACACATATTACAATATTATTTAAAGTACCCCTCCTGTCTCCTGCCTACTGCCTCCTGCCTACTGCCTCCTGCCTCCTGTCTCCTGTCTACTGTCTCCTGTCTCCTGTCTCCTGTCTCCTGACTTCCGCCCCCCTGCAAAATATTTTAGTTGTATTTTACTAAAATTATTAGTGTTGGTAAGATTATTTCCCCTACATTTGTTGGACAATAATTTTGATAAAAACTTACTACCATGTCAAACAACGAAAAACTCAAAGCACTCAAATTAACGATCGATAAAATTGAAAAAGACTTCGGCAAGGGCAGTGTCATGATGATGAATGAAAAGGGCGAGCACCAGCAGGAGATCGTATCTACCGGCAGTATCGGCCTCGACGCTGCACTCGGTATCGGCGGCTTCCCCAAGGGCCGTATTGTAGAGATCTACGGACCGGAATCCTCCGGTAAGACCACGATCGCCATCCATGTGATCGCCGAAGCCCAGAAAAAAGGCGGTATGTGTGCCATTATAGATGCAGAACATGCATTTGACAGTGCTTATGCCCAGCGTCTGGGTGTTGATGTAGATAATCTGCTGATCTCCCAGCCTGATTATGGTGAGCAGGCCCTGGAAATTGCAGACCGGCTGATCCTTTCCGGTGCCCTGGATGTTGTTGTGATCGACTCTGTAGCCGCACTTGTTCCCAAAGGTGAGCTGGAAGGTGAAATGGGCGACAGCAAAATGGGACTGCAGGCCCGCCTGATGAGCCAGGCCCTGCGTAAGCTTACCGCTACAATTGCCAAAACCAATACCATCTGTATTTTCATCAACCAGCTCCGTGAAAAGATCGGTGTGATGTTCGGCAACCCCGAAACCACCACTGGCGGTAATGCCCTTAAATTCTATGCTTCGGTTCGCCTGGATATCCGCCGTATGGCCCAGATCAAGGATGGCGACGAAGCCATTGGCAACCGGGTGAAAGTAAAAGTGGTAAAAAACAAAGTGGCTCCTCCTTTCCGCGCAGCCGAATTCGACATCGTATTCGGAGAAGGGATTTCCAAGACCGGTGAGATCATTGATATGGGTGTGGAACTCGGTATCATCGGCAAGAGCGGCAGCTGGTTCAGCTATAATACCGACAAACTCGGACAGGGCCGCGAGGGCGTGAAACAGCTCCTGCGCGACAACCCTGAACTCTCCAACGAAATTGAAGCCAAGATCCGCGAGAAGATCAAGGAAATGCAGGCTTCCTGATAAAGAGTGTTGTTTTACGATGGGTTAGTAAGTACGACAGTCCCGGTTCTCCGGGGCTGTTTTTTTTGGGTTCTCGCAGCGACGCTACGGCGCAACGAACTTATTCATTAAGCTATGCTCAATTGATATTACTAAATGAAACAAGGATGAATGTGTGGAATAATTTGACCTGAAGTATGAGTTTGCGCCGTAGCGTCGCTGCGAGAAACCCCTAAAAACAAAAAAGGGACCCGAATAGAAATTCAGCCCCGTTTTAAAATCCAATATCCTATGAAAAACCGAGGTAAAACTAATCCCGATTTTTCAATAATGCAATAAGTTGCCCATATTTTTTTTCGCACAATGGTGAGTGGTTAGTTTTTGACAAACCGGTCTTGCGTTAGCGTGTTCAACACCCGGTTATATACCCGCAGCAGGTAGACCCCTTTTTCCAATGTTGCGACATTAAGGAGCTGTAAACCACTTACTCCCGAAAGGGATACGCGTGTTTTCCCGTTGGCATCAATTACGGTAATATCAGATGCATACTCCGAACGTAAAATGAGGATGTTGTCGGCCGGATTGGGATAAAAGCGGAAATTGATGGATCCGGCCATAACCACGGAGGTCATTCCTCCGAAAATCGTCTCGCCGTTTTTCAAGGTAGCTTTGATGCGGTAAACATTCCTTCCCGCCTGTGGCAACTCATCCTGCCAGTCCATCAACGCCTGTCCGGCCGGCACTTTCAGCACCGCAACGGTTTCAAATGGCTTTTGATTGCAACTGCGTTCAATAGTAAAGAAGTCATTCAGGCTGTCGGTGGAAGACCAATTGAGCAATACCCTGGAGCCGGGTTTGATGGTGGCGGTAAACTGGCTGAGCTGCGTGGAGCCGGCATTGGCAATGGTGCCCTGCACGTCCATCAGTTCACCAAAACCAGCCACCTGAGCCTGGCACAGGCATACGCATGCGCAGCAAAAGGAGGTAAGCAGGGTTTTGAACATAGAATTAAATGGGTAAAAGCGGGAGTTATCCACAATTTTCATGCCCAAATGTGGAAAACGCTGTATTCCCTTGAAAATTTTGATCTTGCCGTTAAAGTATCCTCAAAAAGGGGATTACCTTTTCGGCTAAACCGCATTAACTAATAAAGAATATGTCCCACACCCGCATACTCAGTGCCCGCAAAAGGATCGCCCTGGTGGCACACGACCATAAAAAGAAGGACCTGATCGACTGGGCTATATATAACAAGGTTTCCCTGGCCCACCACGAACTCTTTGCTACCGGCACCACCGGCAAATTGCTGGAAGACGAACTGGACCGCCCGGTGAAAAAACTGCTCAGCGGACCGCTCGGGGGCGACCAGCAGATCGGCGCCATGATCGCGCAGGGTGAAATTGATGCCCTGATCTTTTTCTGGGACCCCATGGAAGCACAGCCCCACGACAGCGATGTGAAAGCCCTGCTCCGCCTAGCAGTAGCCTGGAATATCCCGACAGCCAGCAACCGTTCCACCGCCGACTTCCTGCTCACCTCGCCACTGATGCATGAAGATTATGCGGCAGCCCTTCCGGATTATAAGGATTACCTGAAACGAAAGGTAAAATGAAGCCCTTTTGACGGGTTATTAGTAAATTGAGTGTTCATTTTCTTTCCCAATTAATAGCATATGAGAACACTCCGGTTACTGATCGCCCTGGCGCTCCCCCTGTCGCTTTTCGCACAATCCAAATCGATCTCCGGATTCAGTCCGGCACAGGTACCCCAGCAACTCAGCTGGGAAGAACAGTTCGATAAGGTCCTCAACCCGGCGAATATCGACAAACTGCTGAAAGACATGTCGGCCCGCCCGCATCATATCGGCTCACCCGGCGGCAAAGCCGTTGCCGAATACATGCAGCAGTATTTTGCCTCCCTGGGTTATGATTCCAAGATCGAAACCCTCTATACCTTATTCAGCACGCCAAAAGAACGTCTGCTGGAAATGAATGGTCCGGTGAAATTCAAAGCCACACTGGCTGAGCCACCTTTGAAAGAAGACGGCACATCGGGTCAGACCAAGGAACAATTACCCATATATAACTGCTGGAGTGCCGACGGAGATGTCACCGGAGAACTCGTATTTGTCAACTATGGCCTTCCGGAAGATTATGAAACACTCCGCCAACTGGGTATTGATGTAAAGGGAAAGATCGTGATCGCCAAATACGGCCGCTCCTGGAGAGGTATCAAACCCAAAGTGGCCCAGGAACATGGTGCCATCGGTTGCCTGATCTATTCCGACCCCATGGACGACGGCTATTACCAGGGAGATGTGTATCCCAAAGGTGCTTTTAAGAATGAATACGGTGCCCAGCGCGGTTCTGTGATGGATATGCCGGTTTATCCCGGTGATCCGCTGACTCCCGGCTATGCACATACGGAGAATGCAAAACTGCTCGACCGGAGCGAAGTCACCAATCTCCTGAAAATACCTGTTCTGCCGATCAGCTACCACGATGCAGCACCTTTATTACAGGCACTGGGCGGCCCCGTGGCTCCCGATGGCTGGAAAGGTGCTTTGCCCTTTACGTATCATGTGGGACCCGGAGCCAACGTACACCTCAAACTCGCTTTTAACTGGGAGATCAAACCCATCCTTAACGTAGTTGCCCGCCTTAAAGGCACGGAATTTCCAGATGAATGGATCATCCGGGGCAACCACCACGATGGCTGGGTGAATGGCGCCAGCGATCCGCTCAGCGGCATGGCTGCCCTGATGGAGGAAGCCCGCGCGGTTTCCGAACTCGTGAAAAAAGGCTGGAAACCCAAGCGTACCATTATTTATTGTGGATGGGATGGCGAAGAACCCGGACTCCTGGGAAGTACAGAGTGGGTGGAATACAACGAGAAAGAGCTGCAACAGAAAGCCGTAGTATATATCAACAGTGATGGCAATGGCCGCGGTTTCTTTGGAGCCTCCGGTTCACATGCACTCGAACCCTTCATCAATGAAGTAGCCCGTGATATCACCGATCCGCAAACCAATATCAGTATCCTGGAACGCAGCCGCGCCAGAAGCATTGCTACTGCCGGTTCTGCCTCAGCAAAGAAAACCCTGCTGAACCGGAAAACAGTACCCTTGGGTGCCCTGGGTTCAGGTTCCGATTATTCTCCCTTCTTCCAGCACCTGGGTATACCTTCCCTGAATGTGGGATTTGGAGGGGAAAATGAAGGCGGGGAATACCATTCGATCTATGATTCGTATGATAACTATAAGCGGTTCAAAGATCCCAAATTTGAATATGGCGTTGCACTGGCGAAAGCTGCCGGAAGGATCACCCTCCGCTTCAGTCAGGCTGAACTGCTGCCTTTCGATTTCAAAGCCCTGCAGAAAACCATCAGTGGTTATGTAGGGGAAGTGATCGCGCTGACCGACCAGTTGCGCGAAAGCACTGCAGTGGAAAACCAGGTGATCCGGGAAAACCGGTATGTGCAGGCTGCTGATCCTACAGAAACCTATTTCCCCCCGCAACCCAAGGCCGAAGTGCCGTATCTGGACTTTGCTGCATTACAGAACGCCGCTGCTGCATTGGAAAAATCGGCACAGCAGTTGTCGGATAAACTGGCCACAGCGAATCTCAGTGCTGCTGACAAAGCCAACATAAACAAACGACTCTATCAGGCCGAACAGCAATTACTGATGAGCGATGGGCTGCCGCGCCGGTCCTGGTACAAGCACAGTATTTATGCTCCTGGGTTCTATACCGGGTATGGCGTGAAGACCCTTCCTGGTGTACGGGAAGCAGTAGAGCAGCGCGACTGGAAAGATGCACAGGTACAGATCGGACGGATAGCAGCTGCCATCAATAGCTTCAGTCAATACCTCGACCAGACTGCTGCCGGAATCAAATAATGAATTATGCCTTTTAAGCTGCACGCACCTTATGCGCCGGCTGGCGACCAGCCGGAAGCCATCCGGCAACTGACCGAAGGGATCCTCGAAGGCGAGAAATACCAGACCTTGCTTGGTGTTACCGGCAGTGGCAAGACCTTTACCATTGCCAACCTGATCCAGAATGTACAGCGTCCCACGCTGGTACTGACCCATAACAAAACCCTGGTGGCCCAACTCTATGGGGAGTTCAAGCAGTTCTTCCCGGAAAATGCAGTGGGCTATTTCGTGAGTTACTATGACTATTACCAGCCGGAAGCCTATATGCCGGTAAGTGATACGTATATTGAAAAGGACCTTTCCATCAATGAGGAACTCGATAAACTGCGGCTGCATGCTACCTCAGAACTGCTGAGTGGCAGAAGGGATATTATTGTTGTTGCTTCAGTGAGTTGTATTTATGGTATGGGGAATCCTACTGAATATGAGAACGGGATCATCCGTATCCATAAAGGGCAGACCCTCTCCCGTCAGGGATTCCTGCATGCGCTGGTGAACTCCCTTTACTCCCGCAGCCAGGGTGAATTCGGGCGCGGTACCTTCCGCGTAAAAGGTGATACCATTGACATCAACCTCCCCTATCTCGACAATGGCTACCGGATCACATTTTTTGGAGATGATATTGAAGATATCGAGAGTTTCGATGTGAATACCGGCAAGCGGATCGGTAAACTGGATAATGCCGCGATCTTTCCTGCCAACCTATACCTCGCACCCAAGGATATGATCCAGCAGGTGCTCTTTGAGATCCAGGATGAATGCAATGCACAAGTTGAATATTTCAAGAACAGTGGAAAATATATAGAAGCACAGCGATTGAGCGAGCGGGTGAATTTTGATATCGAAATGATCCGCGAGCTGGGCTATTGCAATGGTGTGGAGAACTATTCCCGCTTCTTCGACCGGCGCAATCCGGGCACCAGGCCTTTCTGTCTGCTGGACTATTTTCCGAAAGATTACCTCTGTGTGATCGATGAAAGCCACCAGACCATTCCCCAGGTGAGTGGCATGTATGGGGGCGACCGCAGCCGCAAACTGGTGCTGGTGGATTATGGATTCCGTCTGCCTTCGGCATTGGATAACCGTCCGCTGAATTTCCATGAATTTGAAAGCCTGCTCAACCAGACCATATTTGTTTCTGCCACACCGGATCATTTTGAACTGGAGAAATGTGGTGGTGTGGTGGTGGAGCAGGTAGTACGCCCTACCGGACTGCTGGATCCGCCCATTGAAATCCGTCCCAGTGTGAACCAGATCGACGACCTGCTGGATGAGATCGACAAGCGGGTCACCAAGGGCGACCGGGTGCTGGTCACTACGCTGACCAAACGGATGGCAGAAGAAATGGATAAATACCTGCACCGGATCAATATCAAGAGCAAGTACATCCACAGCGAAGTGGATACACTGGAACGGGTAGAGATCCTGCGGCAGTTGCGCCTGGGTGAGATCGATGTATTGGTGGGCGTGAACCTGTTGCGGGAGGGACTAGACCTTCCGGAAGTGTCGCTGGTGGCGATCCTGGATGCAGACAAGGAAGGCTTTCTGCGGAATGAGAAATCGCTTACGCAGACGGCAGGCCGTGCAGCCCGGAATGTGGATGGCCTGGTGATCTTCTATGCAGATAAGATGACCGACAGCATGCAGAAGACCATCGACGAAACCACGCGGCGCCGGGAAAAGCAAATGGCCTTCAACCTGGAGCATGGTATTACGCCCAAAACCATCATCAAATCAAAAGAACAGGTCTTTGCACAGACCTCAGTGCTGGATATCAAAGGCTATGATCCTGCGAATCCTTATGCGGTTGCGCCTTCACAGGATCTGGTAACAGTTGCGGCAGAGGAGCAGGAAACCTATCAGACTATACCACAACTGGAGAAAGCCCTGAGCCGGACAAGAAAGGAAATGGAGCGTGCGGCAAGGGATCTTGATTTTATGGAAGCGGCAAGGCTGCGGGATGAATTGTTTGCGATGCAGGAGAAGCTGGAGTTGTTGAAAAAATAGGTGATACGGTAAACATGTTGCCACGAGATGTCATCTCAACGGAAGATGACATCTTGAAACAGCAAGAATACCCTCCTCAGGGTATCTATAAAAACTTCCCATTTCAGTATATTCATTAAAAATGCCGCGCCGCAAGCATTACTTTATCCTTTTCTCCCTGTTCCTGTTGTACAGTTCTTTTTGTATGGCACAACCTCAATTGGTTGTACCCACAGGCCACTTCGGGCCGCTTTCTTCAGTATCCTTCAGTCCCAATGGAAAATATATACTCACCAATTCAGGAGGCGAAGAGATCGCCCTCAAACTCTGGGAAGCTTCCAGCGGAAAACTACTCCGGACACTGAACGCCCATACTGAAGGCATTACATCAGCCAGCTTCAGCAAAGACGGAAAATACATCCTGACGACCGGAAAAGATCAGGCAGCCCGGGTCTGGGATACCGAAACAGGGACTCTGGTATACAATATCCCATTCGAAATTACTAACTGGGTTCAGGGTGGTATGATCAGCCAGGAAAACAGATATGTTCTGCTCCAGGCCGATGCCGCTATGGAGTATCACGATCTCGTTGGCCGAAAAAGGATCAGTTTCGTATTCGACTCATTGCTGCTAAAAGTGACGGATGCTTATTCCGGAGGGCTCAATATAACTTCATTTGACTTGCACCCCGGAGGCAAAACAGCAATTTCTTCACACGCAGACAGCACGATACGTATCTGGAATCTGGCTACAAACCAGATCATAAAAAAAATACGGTATGGTGCAACCGCATTTACTGGATGTAGTTTCAACAGCAACGGCAGCCGCTTCCTCGCTCTCGGACAGGACGGCAAGGTCCGCATTTGGGAAACAGCCACCGGAAAACTGCTGCAAACCCTTTCGGCTTTACCAGGCATTTGCATCGAAGCCGCATTCAGCAAAAACGACCAGCAGGTCCTTGGTGCTTCAACAGAAGGAAAAGCCTTGTTATGGGACCTGAATTCCGGAAAACGCATGCAGGAATTCACCGGACACACCGGAATGGTTATCCATGCCCGGTTCAGTCCCGACGAAAAAAATATACTTACGGTATCACTGGATGGCACCGCTAACCTATGGGAAACCAACAGCGGAAAACTGATCCGGACTGTGGCAAAAGTAGACCCTGCTTTAAATCAGGGGAAACAAACCGTTGATGAAAACAATTTTGGCTTCCTGCACGCAGCCTTCAGTCCCGACGGCAAACAACTGCTCACCAGCCTGCTGACCAATCAACCGGAACTGCAGGACCGGAATACCGGTAAAACCATCACACTATTCCGTGGTATCATGAGCCTTAACCTGGAGCCCCGCTATAGCCCGGACGGGAACCTGATTGCTTCAGTTGGTGTAAACTCACCCACAGATCTCCGGTCCGTTGCCAAGATCTGGGATGCCAAAACCGGAAAACTTATGCACTTGCTGAAAGGCCATTCAGCACTGATAAACGAAGTAGCCTTTCATCCGGACGGGAAATGGGTGGTCACTGCGGCCGAAGACAGCACGGCAAGAGTCTGGAATATTGCCGACGAAAAAGAATTGTTCCGCTTCCAGCATGAAAAGGGGGTTTACAAAGCAAGTTTCAGCCAGGACGGCAATTACCTGATCACACAGACCTTTACCGGCAAAGCCCGGATCTGGAAGCTCGCTGATGGCAGTCTTATTACCACAATACAGCACGATTCACTGAAAGATGACCATTATGGCATCTGGACCATTTCAAAATCCCCGAAAGGCAATTACCTGAAGATCGTTTATTATGATGATTACCGGGTGGAACTCCGGTCCGTCGCCACTGGAGCACTTATCCGGAAATACCAGCCTGGAAAAGATTCGACCGCGAACTTCTGCTTCAGTCCGGATGAATCCACCCTCTATTACACAGAAAAAAATCTGCTGAAGGCCATCAGCCTGAAAGAAGGTTTTGTGAAATTTACTTACCCCTTCAGCAAAAAAATCGGGCTGCTCGAAGTTTCTCCTGATGGAAAATGGCTTGCGACCAGCTCGGCTGACAAAAAACTACGCATCTTAGATACTGGTAATGGAACCCTTGTTGCTGAAATACCTACAGGGAAAATTGCACCGCATTTCGCCGGATTCACAACCGACAACCGGCTACTCGTTGTTTCCAATTACGACAGTATACAAACCTTTACCACTGATGGCTTCCGTTATCTGTACGGCTTTAAAATGCCCGACAATGAATATATCGCTTTTACACTGGAACGCGATAATAAGCTGTATTTCATCTGCCGGACCTTTGAAAGTTTTATCCAGATCCGGGAACCGGAAACCGGAAAAATTCTCGCTAAGGTGGAAGACAAGTACAACGGTTCCCTGAACTATATTATACACCCGAAACTGCCGCAATTTATAATTGATAATAAATTCTCTACAGATTTTTATTCCATCGGCGCTGCATCCCCTTTTCTTAAACTGGTACCCACATCAAACGAAGATTACCTGGTCATCGATAGTGCTGGGCATTATGACGGCACCGAAAAAGCACGAAAGCTGCTGTATTTTGCCTGCGGTACAGAGATCATTGAACTGGAACAGGTAAAAGATAAACTCTGGGTGCCGGACCTGGCAGAACGCCTGCTGAAGCAGGAAAAAATCCAGGTGCCCGGACTGGATGCCCTTTCCATCTGTGAAATTAGTCCACTCGTGCAGCTGCAACCTACTGCAACGCAACCTTATCGTTATATCATCAAACCCAGAAAGGGTGGATTAGGTGAAACGCTTGTCTTGCTGAACCGGATTGAAATCAAACGGCTTCCCAAAACCCAACTCAAACCCGCAGGGTCAGGATTTGAACTGCTGCTCAACCCAAAAGAAATCCAGGCACTCTTCCTGCCGGGAGAAGAAAATACCATAGAAGTCAAAGCACTGACTGCGGCGAATGATATCAGCTCAAGAGGAGCCATAGTGCAACAACGGTCATCCGCTTTGAAACAGGAGTCCTCCCGACCCAGGCTGTTCGCTGTAATTGTTGGTGTCAGCGACTATAAGGGAACTGAACTGGACCTGAAATATGCAGCCAAGGATGCCGACGATTTTGCTGACGCATTACGAAATTCCGCAACCCGGCTCTTCAATACAGATACCGCCAACCAGGTATTTGTTTATAAAGTGCATACAGGAGCAACCCGCGACCTGTTTCCTGAAAAAAATTCCATCCGGCAGCTCATCCAGGATATCGGAAAGCAATCGAGGCCCAATGATGTATTACTGGTATTCTTTGCCGGGCACGGCAAATGGGACCAGCAGAAAAACCAGTTTTTCTTCCTGACGGCAGAGGCTTCCTCTTTTGCAGCAACGGAAGGGCCTGCTTCCGCCGGCATCAGCATGAATGAACTCAGTGAATGGATACAGCCAGCCAAAATGAAAGCACAAAAGCGTATCCTTGTTTTCGACGCCTGTAACAGTGGTCAAGCCATTAAGGACCTGGTGAAGATCGGAGGTGCCGACCAGCAATATGCAGCGGCCCGGAATGATGAGAAGGCGCAGCAGGTAAAAGCAATCGAAAAACTCAATAACCGCTCAGGACTGTTTATTCTTTCTGCATCAGCCAGTAACCAAAGTGCCTATGAACTGGGGCGGTACTCACAGGGGCTGCTTACCTATGCGCTGTTAAAGGCAATACGTGAGGAACCGGAAATCCTGGAAAACAACCGCTATCTCAATATCAATAGCTGGTTCAATGCGGCAGAACGTACAGTCAGCACGATTGCCGCGCAGAGCGGACATCAACAGGAACCCCAATTGGTGAGTACAACCAGCTTTAACATAGGTGTGGTGGATGATGAAGTCCGCAAAGCCATTCACCTCCCCGATGCCAAACCGGTTTTCAGTGCATCGAATTTCCAGAACAGCGATGAAGCAGCCGATGGAGACGATCTGGAAATCAGTAAGCTCGTCAATGCGGAATTGAACGATATCGCCTCGCGGGGAGAAAAAAACAATTTCCTCTTTTTGCCGGCAACCGCATCATCGGATGCGTATAGCCTTTCAGGGCGGTATGATGTTTCAGGCGATGCGATCACCATCCGGGTTGCCCTGAAACAGGGCCGGGAGATCCGCCAACGCTTTGAACTCAAGGGTTCTGCCAAGGATCTCCGGTCGTTTTGCCGGGAAATTGCTGCTAAGGGTAGTTCCTTACTGGTAAACCAGTAATTCGAAAAATCGGGGTAAGATACCACATTGAATACCAGGGGGGCTTGACTTCATAAATATTTACCCTTATTTTAGCCTAAGCATACTAACGGTATATTTTCAGCCGTTATATTGCTGTTATTCCTAAATCCTAATATTCAGTTATGAACCGTAAACAAAGAAGACTGCTGAACGTACTCACAGGCGCCCTTCTCGCCTTTGCACTTTACCTTAATTTCTTCTACAAGGAGAGCAAAGAACCCCGTGGTTCTCAAGAACTTAAGAATCAGACTGCCCAGGTCCACTAAGCTATGCCGTCTGTACATCCCTGACTTACTGAACACCTGAATTACTTACCTTAGGGGCATGAGCAAGAAACTTTTTCTGCTGGATGCCCTGGCATTGGTTTTTCGTGCCTATTACGCCTTGATCCGTAATCCCCGGATCACCTCTAAAGGCCGGAATACCAATGCCCAATTCGGGTTTACCAACACCCTGATCGACCTGATCAATAACCAGAAGCCATCCCATATGGCTGTCTGCTTTGATACCCACGCCCCTACCGAACGGCATACCGATTTCGCTGATTATAAGGCCAACCGACAGGATGCTCCCGAAGACCTGCTGGCGGCTATCCCCGACATTAAGAATATCATCAAAGCCTTCAATGTGCCCGTCATGGAACTCGACGGCTTTGAAGCAGATGACCTGATCGGCACCCTTGCCCAACAGGCTGCAGCAGCAGGCTATGATGTATATATGGTGACCCCCGATAAGGATTATGGCCAGCTGGTTACTGAAAAAATCAAGATCTATAAACCCGGCTACCAGGGTGGTGATGTGGAGATCATGGGTCCGGAAGAAGTCTGCGCCAAATGGAATATCAGGAATGTCAACCAGGTGATCGATATCCTGGGCCTCATGGGTGATGCCGTTGATAATATCCCGGGCATCCCCGGTGTTGGCGAAAAAACCGCTGCTAAACTCCTGGCTGAATATGAGACTCTCGAAAATGTGCTGGCCAATGCCGACAAGATCAAGGGAGCCATGGGAGAAAAAGTGCGTAATGGAAAAGAGTCCGCAATACTCTCCAAGAAGCTCGCCACCATCATCACCAATGTTCCCGTAGCATTTCACGAAGAAGATTTCAAAGTAAAGGAACTCAATAAAGACGCCTTACGCGATGTATTTGCGGAACTGGAATTCCGTACCCTCGCACAGCGAATACTCGGCGAGGCATTACCGGTAGCCGCCAGAAAGACCAATATCGAAAAAGAAATACCGCAAGGCGTTCAGACCGACCTCTTCGGAAATATTATTGAAACACCTGCACCTGCTGCTGCACCGGAACCGGAAAACAACGCTCAGCAAGCTGGCAGGAACATACACAATACACCGCATACCTATCATGCTGCGGTATCTGCAGCTGAACGCAGCACCCTGATCAAAGCCCTGCAGCAACAGAAAGAGATCTGCTTTGACACAGAAACAACAGGACTGGACGCCAATAATGCCGAACTGGTAGGCATGAGTTTCTGCTGGAAAGCCGGTGAAGCCTGGTACGTTCCCTGCCCTGCAGATCAGCAGGAAGCCCGCAAACTGCTGGCCGAATTCGCCCCTGTTTTTGAAGATGCTTCACATACCTGGATCGGTCAGAACCTGAAATACGATATGCTCGTACTGAAATGGTATGATGTGGAGCTGAAAGGGGAGACCTTTGATACCATGCTGGCGCATTATGTGATTGAGCCGGATGGCAAACGCAGTATGGACCTGCTCAGTGCCCAATACCTCGGTTATGAACCGGTCCACATCGATGAGTTGATCGGTAAGAAAGGGAAGAACCAGGGAAATATGCGCGATGTGGAACTGGAAAAAATCAAGGATTATGCCGCTGAGGATGCCGATATCACTTTACAGCTGAAACAGGTATTCCTGCCCCAGCTGAAGGAAAAGGATGTTGAGAAAGTGTTTTATGAAGTGGAGAATCCGCTGGTGAAAGTGCTTACAGCCATGGAGTTTGAAGGAGTGAAAATTGATGAGGCATTCCTCAAGGACTATTCCCGTCAATTGGAGAGCGATGCGAAAACGGCAGAAGAAAGCGTTTACAAACAGGCAGGTGTCCGCTTCAACCTCGCCTCTCCTAAACAACTGGGTGAAGTGCTGTTTGAAAAACTGCAGCTCGACCCCAAAGCCAAAAAGACCAAGACCGGACAATACGCCACCGGTGAAGATGTATTGGCCAAACTGGCTGCAGCCAACCCGATCGTGGCCGATATACTCGCCTTCCGGGAGCTCACCAAACTGAAGTCCACCTATGTGGATGCCCTTCCCGAGCTGATCAATCCCAAAACCGGCAGGGTACATACGAATTACGGACAGGCCATTGCGGTAACCGGTCGTTTATCCAGCAACAACCCCAACCTGCAGAATATTCCCGTACGCACCGAAAGGGGCAAGGAGATCCGCAAAGCCTTTATTCCCCGCGACAGCAAGCATATCCTGCTCAGTGCCGACTATTCACAGATCGAATTACGCATTGTGGCGGCCATCAGCGGAGATCCGAATATGTGTGAAGCCTTCCGCCAGCACAAAGACATTCACACGGCCACAGCAGCTAAAGTCTACAATGTAGAGGAAAGCCAGGTCACCAAGGAAATGCGGTATAAGGCCAAGAGTGTGAACTTCGGAATTATTTATGGTCAAGGTGCTTTCGGGCTTGCCGATAACCTCGGCATCAGCCGCACAGAAGCCAAGGAGATCATTGATAATTACAAGAAACAATTTGCCGGTATCCAGTCATATATGGACAATATCATCAATTATGCCCGTGAACATGGTTATGTCCAGACCCTGATGGGCAGGAAACGCTGGTTACGCGATATCAATTCTTCAAACTTCACCGTGAGGGGATTTGCTGAACGGAACGCCATTAACTCTCCCATCCAGGGTACTGCAGCAGATATGATCAAGCTGGCCATGCAGAAAGTGCAGGCCGCCATGCAGAAAGAAAAGATGAAGAGCCGTATGATCCTGCAGGTGCATGACGAATTGGTGTTTGACGCCCTGAAAACTGAGGTAAAGGAACTGAAACCTCTTATACTGGAAAATATGCAATCAGCCCTGCTACTCCCGAATAATGTACCTGTTGTAGCCGAATGCGGAGAAGGGGAGAACTGGCTGGAAGCCCATTAACCATAAACCTGTTCTATGGCTGAAAAAAATAAAGCTGTGGATGCGTATATAGCCAAGAGCGCTCCCTTTGCACAACCCATTCTCAAACACCTGCGCAGCCTGGTGCATGAAGCCTGTCCGGCTACAGAAGAAAAAATCAAATGGGGCTTTCCGCATTTTGATTATCACGGCGAAATGCTCTGCAGCATGGCGGCCTTCAAACAACATTGTGCATTTGGATTCTGGAAAGCGGCTTTAATGAAAGAAGTGTCACTGATGGATAATGCCCGCCAGGAAACCGCTATGGGCCATCTGGGAAAGATCAGTTCGCTAAAAGACCTGCCAGCAGACAGAAAACTGAAGAGCTGGATCAGGGAAGCCATGAAACTGAATGAAACCGGACAGAAACTGGCCCGGCCCAAACCTGCTCCCGCAAAAGAAATCCCCGTACCGGAAGATGTACAGACGGCATTAAACAAAAACAGGAAAGCCCTGGCCCATTTTGAAAAATTCCCACCCAGCCACCGAAAAGAATACCTCCAATGGATCACGGAAGCCAAAACCGCACCCACCAGGGAACGGCGGCTGGCACAGATGCTGGAATGGGTTGCTGAAGGAAAAGGCCGTAACTGGAAATACCAGAAATAATTCCTTAGGTCGTTGATATTCCGTTTTCCGGGTAGAGCTCCAGGACGCGGGCATAAATTTTACGGAAAAACCGGAGCAAAGACCTGCATTTCCTGAGGGCAGCAGCCTGATCAACAGTCTTGATTTCCATCCGTGAAAGGAACATGATCGTCTTTGATTCGTCTTTCAGGCCAAGACTCAGTAACATGGATTTCTGCTTATGAGCCACCCGTTTAATGATTTCCAGGTCTGTATCGCGGATTGCCTGGTCCAGTTCTTCTATGGCTGACTGGATTTCAAACTTGAATGCAAAAACCAGTGCCGACTCAGTTTCGGGACTTCCTCCGGAATTTTCAAGTATCAGCTCCCCGATATCTTTTTTCGGTGTCCGCATATACACTGGCGCCTGCTTTACTCCCTGGTTTACCTGATGGACTGACAGAATAGCTTCCTGCATTTTCTGCAGAAGCCGGACCTCTTCGAATGGTTTAACAACATACCCATTAAATCCTTTCCCTGCAAGTTCTTCCAGCTCCTCCTGGATGGCATTTGCTGTCAAAGCGATGATTGGCGTATTGATTTCGTTTTTCCGTATAATTTCCGTTGCGCTGATACCATCGAGTTCGGGCATCTGAAGGTCCATCAGGATCAGGTCGTAATCATTTTCTTCCAGCATATATAACGCAGCCTTGCCGTTTTCTGCTTCATCAAGAAGTATATCCATTTTCCTGAGAATGATGCTGGCAACAATACGGTTCACTTTGTTGTCTTCCACGAGCAGGATGCGTTTCCCGCTGAAAAATCCCCTTTCGGCTGGCGTTTCCGGCCGCACCTGACGGATGTATTTCCGGTGACTGATCTCAAATGGAAGGTTGATGAAAACCTGGGTTCCCTTATGTTTCTTGCTTTCTACACGGATTGACCCGTTCATGAGCTGCACCAGATTCCGGGTAATGGAAAGGCCAAGCCCGGTGCCCCCGAATTTGCGGGCAATAGACTGGTCCTCCTGATAAAATTCCTTGAACAGGTTGTTCAGGGCTTCCTCAGCCATACCAATTCCGGTGTCAGCAATAACAAATTCCAGCCATTGATGATTCCCTTTCTTTTCTTTTAGGGTACAGCTCAGTTTCACATACCCTTCCGATGTGAATTTTATGGCGTTGCCCACAATATTGATCAGTACCTGATTCAACCGGTTAGGGTCTCCTTTCACAACAGCGGATACCCGCCAGTCGTAATCCAGTTTCAACGAGATCTGTTTCTCCTGGGCCTTGTGCAGCAAAAGGCTGATCAGGCGCTTTAATAATTCGCTCAGGTCAAACTCGATATGCTCCATCTTCAGCTGTCCTTCTTCGATCTTGGTAAAATCCAGGATATCATCGATCAGGACCTGCAGGCTACGGGCAGCGTCATTAATAATAGTCATCAGGAACTGCTGGTCTTGCGTCAATTCAGTATGCCGCATCTGTTCGGAAAGCCCGATTATGGCATTCATGGGTGTGCGGATCTCATGACTCATATTCGCAAGAAAAGCCCGCTTAGCCTTTGCAGAAGCTTCAGCCAGTTCCTTGGCCTTGATCAGTTCCAGTTCATTCTTTTTCCTGCTGGTGATATCAGCCACGGTGCCGATCACACGATTTGCCACCCCTTTTTCATCCCGGTTGGCAATGATGCCTTTATTCAGGTACCAGTGGTAGGTACCATCCTTATGCATTGCTCTTTGTTCATTTTCATACACCGGTATGCTGCCATCAAGGTATTGCCGTAACAAGTCGAGTGCCAGCTCGCGGTCTTCCGGGTGTACGAGCCGGTTAAACTGGCTGATACTGTTTTCAAAGGGATCTTCCGGAGTATATCCCATCAGCTCTTTGAGTTTGTTGGAATAAAACACCTCTCCTGTATTCAGGTTATAGTCCCAAACGCCGCTTGAGGATCCCTCCAACGCAAAGATCCAGCGTTGTTCACTTTCCCGGATCTTATCTTCCAGGTTTTTCCGTTCTGTTATGTCAAAGTAAATACCGATCACCCGCGTGGCCACGCCATGGTCGTTCCGCTGCACCACCATAGCCCTGTCGTTCAGCCATCTTATACCCTGAATGGGATGTACAATACGGTATTCAATTTCCGTCCGGTCGATCCGCCCTTCAATGATCCGCTTCACTTCCGACTCCAGCAACGGGATATCATCCTTATAAATGAGCTGGTCAAAAAAGAGGTCTCCATTGAACGTATTTCCGGATTGATAAATGCCATGCAGCTCTTTCGCCCTGTCAGAATAATAGACTTCGTTGCTCAATATATTCCAGTCGTAAATACCGGCCTTTGCGCCATCAATTGCAAATTTCCAGCGCTCCTCACTGAGCTTGAGTTTTTCCTCAAATTCCTTCCGGTCGGTAATGTCGTAGGCGGATCCGATAAAAGCGAGTGGCCGGCCTTCGGGATCGCGACGGGAAATAATGCCGTGAAAATCAAACCAGCGGTACTGGCCGTCCTGGCAAAGAAGCCGGTACTCATACTCGTAAGTGGAAATCCGCCCTTCCAGATGCTCATTCAGTTTACTTAAAGTCCCAGCAACATCATCCGGATGTATCCGGGACATATAATCGTCGAGCAATTCACTGACCTCTTCGTTAGATTCATACCCAAGAAGCTGTGCGGCTTTATGGGATAACCAGATTGATTTCCGGTCAAAATCAATTTCACCGATACCTGCCCCTGATCCTTCCAGTGCCTTTTTCCAGCGGTTCTCACTTTTGACCAGTTGCTCCTCAATAACTTTAAGGGGATTGATATTAATGGTGTTTCCTACCAGTTTCAACGGGTGGCCCTCTGCATCACGTTCCATCACCTTACTGCGGTGTAACACCCAGATATAGGTTCCATTATTGGTTTTGAGGCGCTCCTGGTACTCAAAAGTATCTTCAGCTGAATGCCTTATATTTTTTAATTCTTCGAGGGTATTCGCCAGGTCGTCCAGATGGATCAGCGAAAAGTAGTTCTCCAGGCTGGGTTGTATGGTCGATTCATCATAACCCAGCATACGGTAAAAGTTCACCAACTGCAGTCCGTTCGTCTGGATATCCCATTCCCATACAGCATTTCCGGAAGCGCCTAATGCCATTTCCAGCAACATCTGGCTTTTGCGCAGGGTCTGGTCATTTATCTCAAGCTTATCCTGTTGCACTTTACGTTCACCGATATCCCGGCATACACAGATCAGCCCGCCCCCAGGCAAAGCGGTAAGGGATATATCCTGATACACAGGCCTTCCTTGTTTTGAAATCCCTTTTGTTTCACCACTCCATTTGCCATTGGCCATCAGTAACGGGAATAATTCATCGTTGATACGCTGGATCTCATTTTCCGGATAAATGATCTGCCATTTCCTGCCCAGTAATTCCTGTTCCGTATCATAGCCGAACATCTTTACATGGGTATCGTTCAGGTAATAATACTCCCCTTTCTCATCAAGCAGTGCTATACCATCCATGGCATTTTCAATGGCCAGGAACTGGTTTAAGACAAAATGGGCGATCGGCTTGATCTCATCAAGCCGGAATACGGCAAGGAAAACAAAATGCACTTCGTTGTCTGCCCCCGTTACTGGTTCAAATACTTTGAGAATTGCATTATCCGGCTTTTCCGGGTTCTTCACCTGGAGCATCATAAACCGCTTCTCCTGTACAGCGCGTTCCAGTGTGGCAAAACAGTCTTCCCCGAACATATCGCGTACAGCTTCAGGGCCAACTTCGGTGAAATCCGATCCAGACATGCGGAACAGATCCGTTTGTGGATTCAGCTCTCCATGGGTCAATAATAGTTCGCGACGGTCAAATAAAAGCAGATGGGCCGGTTTCTGCTGCAGGATGGAATAAAATATATTGATATAGCAGGATGGATCAGCTGCAATCTCAGTCCAGAAAGGCTTTTTGTAAACTGACAGGCAGATCTCCTGATGCTGCTGCCGGGAACAGATACTGATTTCGAGAATGGTCTCCCTTTCCTGAAGGTCGGGCAACTGCAATACCTGCCAGTTCCCGCTGGTCAGGCATTCAGCCACCCTTTGCTGGATGAGCACAGCAAAACGGTCGCCGTAGTGAAGGGATACAAACCGCTCCAGTTCCTGTAAAAGCCTGAATTTGCTGTCCAGTGTAAGGTCTGCTGAAAACAAATCGGCCGACCAGGTATCCAGATGAGCGGAAGGGATATTCATACTGCTACAAATCAACTCTAATAATAGCGTAAACCATTACAAGGGCGGAGAATATATAGCAGATAAAAATTAAATACTTAGCCATGCTAAGTAATAATACTTAATGTAGATTAATGCGAATTTCTGCCCCGCATTATGTACAACAGTAAATATTTATTAAATTCCCGTTTCAGCAGCGGCACCTGTTACAGCATAGAGCTGTATTTAGGCAATTTTACGGCCAGCCGCCATTGAAAACCACCTATCCCTGAGAAGTGTAGTCTACCGTTCAACCTATCCCGCAAACAGAACATTATTTTTGGCAAAATGCCTGTGGCATTTGCAGTTGTATTATTATGTCCCGGGAACTGACCATACCGACTCAAACATCTTCCGTTGCAGCATACGATGAGCAATGGATGGATCTCATGATCCGATTCATGGAAAACACCCGTTCCATGATCGTGATCACTAATAAAGACCGTCGTATTGAATGGGTAAATGAATCTTTCTGCCGTTGCACTGGCTTTCAACGCCATGAAATCATAGGGCAAAAAGGGGCATCCTTTCTTCATGGTCCGCTT
Source organism: Chitinophagaceae bacterium (assembly GCA_044220945.1). Classification (GTDB taxonomy): domain Bacteria; phylum Bacteroidota; class Bacteroidia; order Chitinophagales; family Chitinophagaceae; genus Endoryza. Next base: position 261,930 of record JBGAQC010000003.1, read on the forward strand.
ACGGATCCTGCCACGGTTGCCTTCATGCGTAATAAACTGGATGCCGGTGAGATCTTTGAATGTGAGTTGGTCAATTATACAAAAGACCGGAAACCCTACTGGATCTTCTTCCGATGTGAACCCGTTCGAAATAATCTGGGTGAAATTGTAAAATATTTTGCCATTGAGGAGGATATAACCGAGCGGAAGCAACAGGAAGAACAGCTGAAAATCGCGGCAACTTTTCCAGAATTGAATCCCAACCCGGTAATCCGGATCAACAAAACAGGCACAATCCTATACCGGAACCCTGCAGCAGCCCAGCTCCGGGAGATCTTTTATAAAGGTAACTTCTATACGCTGGAAGAATTCTGCGAGTGGATTGCCTGCAATACAGAACCCGCTGGATTACTGAGTCCTGTTGAGATCAACAGGAAATACTACGAGATCCGTTGCCTGCCGGTTGAAGGTGCCGGTATCCTGAATATTTATGCGAATGATATCACTGAGCAGGCTCATACAGCCCTGCGGCTGAAAAACAGTGAACGGCAATATCGCTACCTGGCAGAGAACTCGAAAGACATGATCTGTCTGCATAACACACTGGATCAATTTCTATATGTGTCACCCTCTTCACGGAAACTGCTGGGTTTTGATCCTGAATACCTCTCAGGAAAATCACTTTCGGAATACTGTCATCCGGAAGACCTTCCCATTCTGGAAAAAAACTTCGATAAGATCGTTAACGGAAACTCCGAAATGGTTACGATTGAGATCCGGATGCTCAAGAATACCGGCCTCTATACCTGGATTGAATTGCAGCTCTTTCCGGTGATGGAAGGCGAAGAGATTGCAGGGGTCCAGTCCAGTGCCCGGGATATCAGCCACCAGAAATTCCAGGAGATCCGTCTCAAGATCAATGAGTTGAAATACCGCAGGCTGATCGATAACATGGACCTGGGTTATGTGGAGGTCTCCCATGAAGGTGTGATCAATTTTGTCAATGATTCGTTCTGCAGAATGACACGATTCAGTGCTGGGGAATTGCTGGGTCAGAATCCGGAAGACCTGCTGCTGCCATTAGCCGAACAGCAGGAAGAAATGCGCCAGCATACAAGGCACCGGGAAGAAGGAATTGCAGAAGTATACCAGATGCAGATCCGCCGGAAAGACGGGGTGATCCGTACACTGCTGATCAGCGGAGCACCGCTGGTGAATGAAGAAGGGGCAATCGTCGGTTCTGCCGGTATCCATTGGGATATTACCCCCTTGCTGGAAATGGAAATCCGCCTTCATGAAAAAGAAGTGCAGAGGCAGCGCAGCATCCTCCAGGCCAGTATCCGGACAGAAGAAAAACAAAAACAGACACTCGGAAGGGAATTGCACGACGGGCTCGGCCAGCTGCTTGCTTATATCTCCATCAACATGCAGCTCATGCTCGACCGGAACTGCACAACAGATGAAATCGTGAAGCAGACGAAAGAGCTGATCAATAATGCCATAACCGAAGTGCGGCAGTTATCCCGGACCCTGATACCGGTTGCCCTCGATAATACCCGGAGCCTGAATGATATCATTCATGAATCCCTGGTGCTTTTTGCCAATATGCGCGGGCTGCGTTTTGAAATAGACAACTACAATAGTGCCATTGACGAGAAACTCAATGTAGACCAGAAACATATCATTTTCCGGATCCTGCAGGAACTAACTAATAACACGATAAAATATGCAGAAGCCAGCCTGATTAAACTTTCAGTCAACGCCACTCAGCGGAACTGCATTATCGAATATGCTGATAACGGGAAAGGATTTAACCCCAAGAAGATCAGGAAGGGCGTAGGTTTTGAGAGTATTCATACGCGGGTAGAGTCATATAATGGCAAACTCTCAATTCATGCTGCACCGGGCAAGGGTACGCAAATCCATTTCACTATACCCTTTGTGAATACAAAAGCCCCTTCCCTGGAGTAAGCCGTTATCAGAACATTATACCTTCTTCATTCACCAGATTTACCAGTGCTGTGGCATTTTTCAGGTTCAGCTTTTTGAGGATATTGTAGCGATGGGCATCAACAGTACGCACGGAAAGAGACAGTTCTGCTGCTATTTCCTTGGATGAAGACCCTTTCTTGAGCAGGCGTACGATATCCAGTTCACGCTCTGAAAGCTTGTTGAGATCGGGCTTTTGCTCTTCCTCATCGTTGGCCAGATTGATCTGTGCCAGAATGTTTTTGACCTCTTCACAGATATAAGTATGACCAGCCAGTACCTGATCAATAGCTTCGTTAAGTTCTTTTTTATCCGAACTTTTCGTCAGGTAACCAGTTGCACCGGCTTTGATGATCTTTTTCACTATGGCTGGCTGTGTAAGCAATGATACTGCAATGATTTTTGTGCCCGGTGCGAACTTCCTTACCAGCCGGGTCACTTCAACGCCGGAAATCGGATGCATGTTAATATCACACAATAATACGTTGGGTCGCTTCTGCTTTACCGCTTCGGCACCTTCCACCGGATTATTATATACGCCCATTACATTAAAGCGGTCCTGCAACTGCAACATCGATTTCCAGGCTTCGGCAATGAGCTTGTGATCTTCAATGATGATCACGCTGATTTTTTCGTTAGGGTTCTGCATATGCGACAAATTGTGAGTCAAAAATTTAAATACGTACCTGCTGCTAATTACTAAAACTTACTGAACTTTACGGTCAGGCCTTTGTTTTCGTATTTTGTTTAAGTAAATTTACTGATAATTTAAGGCTCCACAAGATGACCAAAGTCATATGACATTCAGACTTGACCCTGCTTGGAAAAAAGTATTACTCGTAGAAGATAACAGCCTGACACTGTTGTTATTAGAAACCCAGTTTCAGAAACTCGGCTTTCATGTCACCAAAGCCTCAGATGGCAAGGCAGGCTTTGAAGCCTGCCAATCGGAAAGTTTTGACCTGTTATTGATCGATCTGAATATCCCATTGATCAATGGAAAGGAGCTGATTTCACGGATACAGAATAACGGCACCCTCAAACAAGGCCCCGCATACGCCATGAGCGCAGGCCTTTCACAGCAGGATATTGACACACTCACGCGAATGGGTTTTTCAGGATATCTCCAGAAACCGGTTAAACTTTCCATGAAGGGCAACCATCTGATACTGGAAGGTCAATAAATCAATTCCATGAACTGGGCATTCTATTTCAGGATATTTCAGCTGATCGGAGGTCGTTACCTCTTATTCGCAGGGTTGGTTTTCCTGATCGCTTATGTTCTTTTCAAGCCCCGGATCCGGCATCTGAAAATACAGGCCAGGTTTCCGGCAACAAAAGATTATATCCGGGAGATCGGCTATTCCCTGCTGACCATTGCCTTATTCAGTTTTGTTCCACTCCTGCTGATCAAAAACGACAGTGTCCGGCCCTATACCACTTACTATACCGATATCCATCAGCATGGTATGTTCTATTTCTGGATGGCATTCCCGCTCATGCTGGTGATCCATGATACTTATTTTTACTGGGCACACCGCCTGATGCATCATCCCGCACTCTTCCGCATTTTCCATCTGTTACACCATAAATCCGTTAACCCCTCCCCCTGGGCTGCCTATGCCTTTCACCCCCTGGAAGCCCTCGTGGAAGTAGGTGTTGTTGTCATCTTCCTGTTTACCATCCCCATTCACCAGTTTCATCTGCCCTTCTTCTTCCTGTTCATGATCATTTACAATGTATACGGTCACTGCGGTTGGGAGCTCTATCCGAAAGGCTTCAGTACTCACTGGCTGGGTAAATGGATCAATACTTCCGTAAACCACAACCAGCATCACCAGTTCTTCAAAGGCAACTACGGCCTGTATTTCCTGTTCTGGGACCGTGTCATGGGTACGCTCAGGGACGATTACGACAGCCAGTTTGACGAAGTGAAAGCAAGACATAAAGCCTGAAGTCCCGCAAACATTCACGTTTCCTTGACAAAACTTAACAGTTTCTAACCGTCTAAGGCATAGTGTTTTCATTGGATGAAAATGACCTTCAACCATTTTCTCACCCCAAAACTTGTCCATATGCGATGGATCTTTACTTTACCCCTGCTTGTGCTCGGCTATGCCGTATCCGCACAAACCACCTGGCCGGTTACCCTCAATACCCGGCAGGGCGAAATCATTAAACTCTATGAATGGCAACCGGAATCTTTTGAAAATAATATCCTGAAAGCCCGCGCTGCATTTTCCATCAGTTCACAGAAAAATGAAGCCCCGGTATTTGGCGTACTCTGGCTCACAGCTGCTTTCGATAAACAGGGACAATACTATGCCCTGCGGGATGCGCAAGTAACATCGCTGAAATTGCCCGATGAAAATACTGCAGATAAAAACGGGTCACTCACAACAGCCATTGAATCAACACTTCCCGGTGCCGGCATCCGGTTTACCCGCGATCAGCTTGAACAAGCTGTTCAATTGAATGAAAAACAACAGGAACTCTCGAACCAGCTCAATACCACTCCGCCCCGGATCATCTACTCCCGCCAGCCGGCTATCCTGGTATATATTGACGGAGAGCCCCGGCTGGAACTGAATGCCGACTGGGGACTGAATGCCGTTGTCAACTCTCCGTTTACGATCATCCGGAACAGGGACAACCGGTTCTACCTCTATGGTGGCCAGCACTGGTATTCGGCTGCAGCAGTAACCGGACCTTATGAGCTGGCTGCAACTACTCCGGATAACCTGAAACAGATCGAAAGCAGTATACAGGAATCCTATAAAAAGAATAATGGCGCTGAAGAAAAGAATGACTATACCATTTCCAAAGTTATTGTCAGCACCGAACCCGCCGAACTCATCCAGACAAATGGGGAAGCCGAGTTTGCTGCTGTCCAGGGAACAGGCCTTCTTTATGTAAAGAATACAGATAACGACCTCTTTCTGGATGTTTCCTCCCAGCAATACTATGTACTCCTTTCCGGGCGCTGGTACAAATCGGGTACACTGAGCGGCAAGTGGCAATATGTGGGCGCCGACCGCTTGCCGGCCGATTTTGCACGGATCCCGGCCAACTCTGAAAAAGGAGACGTACTGGCCAGTGTGGCCGGTACCGACGCCGCTGCTGATGCGCGCCAGGATGCGGAATTACCTCAAACAGCTAAAGTCGACCGCAACTCCGCCAGCCTGGATGTGACCTATGATGGCGACCCGGTATTTGAAGATATTGATGGTACTTCACTGGCTTATGTGGTGAACAGCCCCTATCCTGTTCTTCGTTACCGCAACCGCTATTATGCCGTGGATAATGGAGTCTGGTTTGAAGCCTATGCAGTACGCGGGCCCTGGCGTGTAGCCACAATCCGCCCATACGATGTTGCCCTCATCCCCTCTCGCTATCCGGTTTATTATGTCAAATATGTATACATATATGATGTGTACCCCAACTATGTATATATGGGTTATACACCCGGTTACCTGAATACCTATGTATATGGACCCACTATCGTATATGGTACCGGCTATTATTACCGTCCCTGGCACAGAAGGTATTACTATCCGCGGCCCTGTACCTGGGGATATAATATCCGCTACTCCCCCTGGTATGGCTGGAGTTTCGGGATTTCGTACAACTGGGGCTGGTTCAGCTATGGGTACAATAACTCCTACTGGGGTTGCAGCCGCAGTGGCTGGTGGGGGCCTTCCTATTACCGCCCCAATTACTGCTATAACAATTATGGCTGGGGGTACCGGAACAATTATAACTATTATAATAACCGGTATAATGTGAACTATAACTATATCAATTATAACAACAATATCTATAATCGCCGCAGGGATGTTGTGACCCGCGACAACCCCCGTTATTCTGAAAACCGGCGGAACGACTGGGGCTATGGCAACCGGAATGGAAACGACCGCTACCGGAATGACAATTACAATAACCGGAACGGAAATACCGGCGGTTATGGAAATAACCGGCCTAACCGGGGTTATGATCCGCAGGATAACCGGAATAATAACCGGGGTGGAAACGGAAGCGGTTACGGCAATAACAATGGAAGGAATAACGGGAATGGCAACGGCAATGGATATGGAAATAACCAAAGGGATAATGGCCGCCCCGACTGGCAGAATCCTTCCCGGGAAAATGAACGCAATAATAACCGCTATGATCAACCGGGAAATAACCCGTCCAACCGGAACCTGGAGCGCCCAGATTGGCAAACACCACCTCCCTCCAATAACCGGAATGATAATAATAACAATGGGGCCAATCGCAACAATAACGGCCGGCCCGACTGGCAGACTCCCGGCCGTGAAAACAATAACAACCGCCAGGCGGAACGGCGTTACGATCCGCCGGCAAACAATACGCCCAACAGGAACCTGGAGCGGCCCGACTGGCAGGCTCCGCCTCCACCGGTAAACCGCCCCGAAAACAGGCCTGCTCCGCAAAACAACAATAACGGACGGAACAATAATGCTCCCGAACCCAGCCGCGAATATCGTCCCGGACCTCCTCCCGCTGCCCGGGAATCAGCTCCGCCCTCCAATCAGGGCGGTGGCCAGCGGCCTCCGGAACGCAGTAATAACGGTGGTGGCGCACATGAAAACCGACGTCCGGGACGAGGCTGATAAAATAAAATTCAGTAGAGGGTTGCAAACAGTATACTGTTTGCAACCTTTTACAACCTCCGGGTATTGTACATTTGCATATGCAACCCGTTCTCATCTATTGTTACGACGCCTGGTGCGGCTGGTGTTATGGCTTCAGCACCGTTATTAAACGCATTGATAAAGAATACCGCAACCGCCTCAGTATTGAAGTGCTGAGCGGAGGCATGATCCTCCCGGAAACGCCCCGCCATATCGATGCCATGGCCGGCTATATCAGCAAAGCCTATAAAAATGTAGAAGAACTGACCGGCATCCGCTTTGGCGAAGATTTTCTCTGGCATATCTTCAATCCGGATAAAAGCGACTGGTATCCCCACTCCGAAAAACCGGCTATCGCCCTCTGTATCGTTAAAGAGCTGTATCCGGAACGGCAGGTGGAATATGCCGCCGACCTGCAGTATGCCCTCAATTATGAAGGACGCGACCTCACCGATAACGAAGCCTACCGGCACCTGCTGGATAAATACAACCTGGATCCTGTGGAGTTTTATGAGAAACTCGGCAGCGAAACCTACAAGGAAAAAGCAGCTTATGAATTCAATCTCTGCAAACAATTGCAGGTAACCGGATTCCCGACTGTACTGATCCAGACAGCTGACCTTAAATTCTATCTCGTAGGCCGGGGCTTTACAGATTACACTACACTTTCCGGGCGCATCAACCAGGTGCTGCAAGACCTCACTACCCAAACCCAGCAAGCATGATACTGACTATTACACTGAATCCCTGTATCGATAAAAGCTCCACAGTAGCCACCCTTAAACCGGAAAGCAAACTCCGTTGTTCAGAGGTTATTCATGAAGCAGGTGGTGGTGGTATCAACGTGAGCAAAGCCCTGCAGAAACTGGGTTGTCCGTCTATTGCCCTTTTCCCTTCTGGTGGACATAACGGCAATATGCTCTGTTCCCTGCTCCAGCAACAACAGATCCCTTTTCATGCGGTGGATACCAAAGTGGAAACGCGCGAAAACTGGGTGGTTACTGAAACAGGTACCAATAACCAATACCGGTTCACTTTCCCCGGCAGGGAAGTACAGGAGCAGACCATGAAAGTACTGGTAGACCAGATCCGGGCATTTTCTCCGGGTTACGTAGTGGCCAGTGGCAGCCTGCCTCCCGGCCTCCCTGATTATTTCTATGGCCTCATCGTCAAGAATGCAGCAGCTGTTGGTGCCCGCTGTATAGTGGATACCAGTGGACCCGCCCTGCAGGCCCTGAAAGGTAAAAATGCCTTCCTGATCAAACCGAATATCGGCGAGCTCTGTAAAATGCTGAACGTAGACCATCTGGAAAAAGAAGAAGTGGATGACGCCGCCCAACAGGCCATCCACGATGGCTATGCAGAGATCATTGCAGTATCCATGGGACCCGAAGGTGCCTGGCTGGTCAGTGCCACTGAAAAACACTTCTGCGAAGCCCCCAAAGTAGAAAAAAAGAGTACCGTAGGGGCGGGAGACAGCATGGTGGCCGGCATCACCTATATGCTGCAGAAAAACAGCTCCCTCAGGGAAGCCATCCGCTTCGGGGTAGCCTGTGGCAGTGCCGCCACCATGAATGAAGGCACCCAGCTCTTTAAAAAAGAAGATGTGGAGCGCCTGTACCGGCAATGAAAATTGGCCAATTCCGTGAAAACACTTAGATTACAAAAAACTCTGCTATGATTCAAACTCCCAAATCCCGCATTTTCACACTTGCAGGCCTGACATTAGCTGCCTGTTTACTCTTCGGCGTATACAGCTGTAACAATGATGCAGCCCCAGCTGAAAACAAGACAGAAGAAGCTGCTCCTGCGAAAGACACTACACCTCCTGCAGCTGCTGCAGTAGACACTGCTGCTAAAGCAGCTACCGATACCGGAGGTAAAACCGGTCAGACGCCTCCTCCTCCGGCCAAGTAAGTAATGTGTTTATAGACTTAATGAAGGGTACACCGTTATAATATTTCGGTTTGCCCTTCATTTTCGTTTTGGGGTATTTCCGGTTTCCGGTGATGTACTACATAATTCATCCGGGTAAGCCGGGTAATCAGCCATTGCTGGAACCGGTGGTGTGCCGGTGTGATGATGGCTGCTATGCATACAAAGATGATGATCTCATAAAAAGCGTTATGATGGGTCATCTCCTTCACAAAAGGATGCAGCAGCAAGGTAATGTACTCAAAGAACAACAGTACAGAAATGATACCGGCAAGTTCAATCACCCGCTTGTGCACTTTTCTGCGGCTCAATACAATTGTAAGAAGGAAAAAGGCCGGAATCATTATTCCGATCAGCAATAGCTGAAGCTGTGTTTCACGGTCCTTTGCATCCTGAAGTCTTTGCCTGACTATTTCCTGCTGTCTTAATTGTTCTTTCAAGGTCATCCCCTGCACCTCCTGAATTTTTTTCTGGCTTTCAAGCGAATCTTTCAGCATCATCACGGTCTCCTGGTACAAAAAGGCGCTGTCGGTCTTTCCTTTCAATTTGAACAGGTCTTTCAGGAAAATACTGGCCATCATCATTTTATCCGGGAACTGGTTTTTCATTGCCAGTTCAAATGACTTACGGGCATAGGTCACTGCAGAATCCGCCTGTCCCTGCTTTTCAAAAACCCGGGCCAGACCCAGTAATGTTTCCGTATAGCTCCTGTTATCATTCCCTTCTTCAAGAAAAGGTATACCTGTCCGGTAATTATTCATGGCTTCCTTCAGGTTGCCCATTTTTGTATAAATATTCCCGAGATTATTCAGGGCAGTCCCGATCAACAGTTTATTCTGCAGCTGAACAGAAACCTCGTAGCATTGATTGGTATAGTATAATGCTGAATCCAGCTGGTCTGCTTTTTCATACGCGTCACCGAGATTCAGCAAAACATAAGGGATATAAACCTGGAGTTTGTTGACCCTTGTGATGGAGTCGGCTTTCATTGAATACCATACCGAACTCTTAAAGTCTTTCGTATTTGTATAAAGGAGCGCAATATCCATATATACGATGGCAATATTGGCCGGCTTTCCGATCTTCTCTTCAATTTTAAGTTGTTCCAGGTAATACTCCAGTGCCTTGGGGAAGTTCCCGAGATTATTAAAAGCCACAGCCATCTGGTTCAGCGACCAGGATTCCCCCTTCAGGTAGTCGTGCTTAACAGAAAGAAAATAAGCTTCCTGTGCAAAAAATAAAGCGGAATCAGGTTTGTAATTCTGGTAAAGATGACTGATGCTGAACAGGATGTCCACTTTTACCGTGTCAACCCGTTCTTTTCGAAGTTTCTGGAAAAGGCTGTCTGCTTCTTTGATTTGTGCAACTGAAGACAGGGAACAAGCCGTAAACAGCAATACTAATATTCTCCTCATTTCGGTATCTTTAATCTGGAGACCTGATTTTGAGTGGAAATTACGGTTAAACCCCAAATCCTCCTTCAATGCGTCCAATTATTTTCAGTCTGCTTTGCTGTCTGCTGCAGTATTCCGGGATCGCCCAGCAAAAACATGCATTACTGATCGGTATTGAAGAATATTATGAGGTCTTCGGTGTAAGAAGCGCGGAAAGCCTGAAAGGGCCTGTAAACGATGTGCATGCAATGACCGATCTCCTCGTAAAGAAATTCGGCGTTCCGAAGCAGAATATAGACCTCCTGATCAATGGAGCCGCTACAAGGGATAATATCATCAACCGGCTGAAGAAAAAACTGAATGATTGCCGTCCGGGCGATCAGCTGATCTTTTACTATTCCGGCCATGGAGTCTGGATGCAGAACAGTGATGAAGACCTGAAAAATGACCCGGTTAAACAGGGAATGAATCAGGCCATGCTTACCTGCGATCTGTACAATTTTTCCAGTAATTTCAAATGCTTTATCCGGGATGTAACACTCAAAGAGTATTTCAATCTCTTTATTGATAAAAAAGTAGCTGTAACCGCATTGATGGACTGCTGCTTCAGTGGAAACCTGGCCCGTGTCAATCCCAATGAAAGACCCGAAAATTATTCCAGGGAAAAAGCGCTGGATTTTAATGAACTGATGGGCCGGCTCACCGCATCAGCTCCGGATACCCGGCAGTTACTGGACAGTATCATGGGGCAGACGCTTATAACTCCCCCGGGCTGTAAAATGGACGCACAGGGAAATACTACTGATAAAACAGATACTGACAAAGATGGTGTCCCCGATTGTATGGACCGTCAACCGCAAACACCTGCTGGATGCCTTCCGGTTAGTACGGATGGAATCGGGCTTTGCGAATTTGAAGTAGGCTTCCAGGCAACCCTGAACCGTTTTGACAAAAGTGAAATTTCCGAAAAAGAGATCAATACCAGGGGCTCCTTCAACGGCAGGCAATCCATATCGATAAATGAAAAAGATACCGTAATCCGGCCTGCCGACCGGAAAGATTCCCACTTCCTGTTCATTGCAGCAGCCACCGACCGCCAGAAAGCCCTGGAGTTCCTTTCCCCAACAGATAAACTGGTGCACGGTATGTTTACCGCTGCCATTATGCGCGTACTGGAGGCGAATCCGGCCGATACACCTGTAGAAGTGTTGTTCGAAAAGATAAAAGCCGATATGGCTTCTTTCAAAAAGAACCAGGATCCCGTCATGTATGGAGATCCGGCCCGGATGAACATGAACCTGATCGGATCGAAGAAAAAATAATACTGTTTACTTGCGGGTAAACACAAATTGTCCGCCCAGATCCACACCGGCAATCGGATAATACTGCAGGCTCAGCCTTGTTTCATTGGTATACGCATCCTTGAAGGTGTTCAACAACTGTTCAGCCGTTATATATTTTTTCTTATTGTTCAGCAAAGCCGTCCTCAGATAGGCTATGAATTTGCTTTCATCCGGAACAACGGTACGGTTGCCGCTGGCGAGCACCTTCCTGCTCTGGTCTTTATACGCTTCTGTTACCGAAGCCTCCGCTTCCGCTCCCATATCCCGGAACAAAGACCCTGCAAAACAGGCATCCGCAACAACGAGGATATGTTTGGCCTTCGAGAATTGAAAAGAATTAAACAGCTCATCACCCTTAATATATGTACTGGTCGATCCCTTAATGGCATCGCTGGGTACAATATATCCCTCTTCCTTGCCGTCGGGTCGCTTTATCATTTGCCCATGACCCGCATAAAACAGAAAGAGGTTATCGTTCTCTTTCAATTCATTTGTAATTTTCAAGAGCGTTTCAAGAATAGTTGTTCTGCCCGCATTAACCAGTTTGGTGACCCTTGCCGGATCAAAATTGTAATTACTGACCAGTAATTCACTGATCTTCTCCATATCATTTAGCGGGCCGGGAAGTGTTGCAATATCTTTGTCTTTGTACTCGCTCTCGGCAATCAGGATGGCATGATAAACCGGCTCACCGCCCAGCACCGGGGGAGCTGTACTTGTGAGCGGTGGCTGATTAGCGGTGGTTTTGCTGGCCTCAACGTTGAGATTCAGTGCCGAGGAATTCGCCGCATTATCAACAGCCAGAACCGATATGGTATTCTTGCCGGGGGCAAGTGTTACCAGGGTTTCGAAATAGCCGTTCTCTTCCACTTTTACCGGCTGGTTATTCACCTTAACACTCTTGATACCGCTCTTATCGATGGCTTGTCCCCTGATTTTCTGCTGCAGGCTGGCCGGCTTGTCGTCATCAATGGAAATGGAGCGGCTGGCTTCCGGTTCCAGAATTTTGATCTGCGGGTCCTCCTTGTCTTCCTGTATGGCTACGGCTCTGGCCTTGGAAGACACACGCTCCAAACCTTCTTTGACTTCCGGCTGGGGTTCCCGGATCAGTAATGCCATCTTGTAGGCCTGTTCAGATTCCTGAAGCGCATTCAGGTTTTCCAATGCATAACCTTTGAGGGATAATAAGAGTGAATAGCTTTTACTCTGGTAAGAAAAGCTTTCAGTGGTATCTGAATTATAATCTTTCAGGAGTTTATCAAGTACTTCTGCTGCCATATCATACTGTTTACCTGAAAAATAATTTAAAACCAGCTGAAAGTCGATCTTGTAAAAATCCATTGTTTCGTCCTTTACCCCTTTGATCTCCTGCCGCTGAAAATAACTGTAATAACTCAGCGCTTCATCAAAACGGTGCAGGCGTGCCAGAGGTTCCAGGATATTCACAAAATACCGGGTGTACCGCTTTTCCTTCTCATCCAGCTTCAAAAGGGTCTTGATATCCGAAACCGCATTCTCATAACGTCCGGTTTCCGTATAGATCATGGACCGCACATTATATACATCAACATAGGATTTACTGACCACGATCGCCCGGTCAATATCAGCCAGTGCTTTCCGGTACTCTTTTTTCAGGCGGTAACAACTGCTCCTGCCATACAGCGCATGGGTATTATTCGGCTCCTTGCTCAAAACAAACGAGAAATCTGAAATGGACATATCCAGATCCAGGTCGTACACATTCATGGCCCTGGACAAATAAGCAAATATGGAGTCGGGTAACATTTGTATGGCTTCATCATAATCTTTCAATGAGTTTTCGAAGCCATTCAGTTGAAAATAACTGTCGGCCCTGGAAATCAGTACAAAATACCTTTCTTCCCCCTTCAAAGCAGGTAATGCCTTTGTATAATACAATACAGCAGTCTGGAAATCGCCTTTATTGTATGCTGCATCGGCCCTATCCAGGTTACTGTTCTTTTGCTGTGCATCTGCAGATGTAACTGCTACCAGCAGCAGTATAAGGATGAAATAACGATTCAGGGAATTTCTCATAAACGAAGCCATTTTCAGTCAATTATATAGCGTTCAGGAATGGTTAAGGTCGGCAAAAAAACAGATCAGCTCCTCTTCCGCTGCCGGCGCATCAAACGCAATGCTGTTCCCATCAAACCGGATCTTCTGCAGCGGAATGATCCGGGAGCCCAGTTCCTTGCGGATCACCTGATAAAATGGAGTTCCCGGCTCGGTGAGGATACGGGCTTTCAGCGCCTCCAGGTTTATTTGTGATTTACTGTATAGTACACAAATCCGGTCAACTCCGGCCCCGGCATTCAGCCGGTATCCTTTGCCACGCTGCGGCAGGATTACGGTTGCTGATGTCGAATTGATCGCCGGACTGATATTTTCCGCATAAGGGAACATCGGGGAAAATTCTCCCTTGTCATCAACCGAAAATATATAGACAAATGCAGGTGCATTCGTCGTAAAATAGATCTTGAACCTTGTCTGGCCCCCGGGGTAGGCTTTGGAAAACCGGTAATTGGAAAACACTGCCTGCGCCGGATCAGCCGAGGGCTTGCCGTCTTCATCGATCACACTCCGTAATACAGCCATCGCACCGATCGTATCCCCTTTCGGGTCACATTCCTCAAATTCCAGTTTTCCCTTGATGTGAGGATCTCCAAGACCACGTGAGGTCAGCTTGTGGTCGTATGATTCGCGGTCCATCAATTCAAGTGCATAACTGCCATAGGCCTGCAACTGGTCGTAGGTGATCCAGAAAAAACCCCTGTTGCCCCAGCCAGTACCCCAGCTGTTCATGACTTCATAAGAACCTCCGTTCATTTCATCATCATACCCCACAATGCAAAGGGCATGATTACCTACTATTGTGTCCACCTCTGGCTTTTTCCAGATACCATCAGGCCCCACATTAAACAGGCTGGTATAACATTTAATACTGAAGATGACCGGATTCTTTTCAGCCAGGCATTTCTTGATACGCCGCCTGTCCTCTTTCTCCAGTCTTCCGAACATATTGGTAATGGCTGTATAAGATTTGATGGTATATCGCCTGGCTTTCTCATTGTGCTCTGGTTTCAACTGGCTGATGCAACTACCAACATTGTCGGAAACCAATACATCACCCTGACCGGTAAGTACTTTCAATGCCGGCTCCACTTTGGCACCCTTCTGGCAATCCGCATCATCCTCCTGCTTGATATAATAATAAAGGAAATCCGGTGAGAATGCCACTTTCTGGATGGCTTTTGGATCGGTGATACCATTCTGGATACAATAGCTGATGGTGCGGGCTGCATACGACGCACTCCAGGCCACACAAGTGCCCGTTTTACCCTGGTCTCCCGGCTCCGGTGCATAAGCTTTCAGGGAGACCCGTTTCGGCATCCCATCCAGGTCGCGTGTAACCTGCTGTGCAGCCTTGGGAATCTGATCAAATTCGGTCTGGCTGGTATTGTCACCTGTAAAATACCTTCTCCCCCCCTGCGCTACACCTTGCAGTGCAGCAACACTGAAAACTATAAGCAGTATAAGCCGGCGGAGGTTTAACATTACCCTTAAATATACTGTATTTCATTGGAAATTGGCCATTGCAAAAAAGCCACCCCGGAAGCTCCAGGATGGCTGTTCACCATTAATCGAAGTTGGAAAAAAACAGTTTATTGTCTGGGGGGACCGCCACGCTGCGGACGCATCGAAGGCTCGATCTCCTCTTTCCATTTTTTATACTGGTCTTCTGTAAGCGCTTTTTTAAGTTTCCCGTCGCGCTCATCCACAATAGGCTGCATTTTTTCGCGCATCACCTGGGGATCAGGGCGTTCTCCGCCACTCATCATTTCTTCCCGGAGCTTGTCCTGCGCCTTGTAATAAGTAGTAAAGATCTCATCGATCTCTTTCAGTTTGTCGGCCGCGGGCTTGAATGCACTGTCCAGTTTGTCGTGAACCATTTTCACGCGTTCTTCCACAGTACGGCGCTGGAAACCGCCACCGCCACCACCCTGGGCTGAAACAGCCAGTGATGCGCCAACAATAAATAATGTGGCAAAAAGGATTTTTTTCATGCAGGTAAATATTTAAGTGTTAGGATTAGGACGTGCTGTCCGTAAAAAACCAGCGGTACAGTTTGTTAATCCTGTTATTTCTTTTCTTCTCCGGGTTTGGTATTGGGCGGGGTTCTGCGGAACCAGGGAGGCTGATTGATCATGCGGTTGATCAGTGTATCATATTTGGTCTTCTGCTGTTCATCAGCACAGAGGCGACGGACATTGCGGAAATGGCGGAACATCTGCAGCTCCACCGCTTCCTGCTGCCGCGATAATTCGGCTGCTGCTGAATTAATGGCCGAGTCGGGAGCATCGGTACGAAGCAGGGCATACAATCCTTTCTTGGCATTTTTTACATTCTCGCTCAGCCGGTTCATGGAATCACGGTTCGCTTCCAGCAGTTTACGGAATTCAGCACTTTGTGTTTCAGTAAACCCGACTTCTTTGCTAACATGTTCCACTACAGAAAACCTGCCGCGCATGCCCTTGGAACCCTCCTGTTTTTTGAAAACAGTAAAATAAAGCAACATGCTTATATTGGTAAGCAGGAGAATGATCAGCAGAATGATCAGGGGCTTGTTACTTTTAACCGGAGTGCTCATGGCTGTTCTTCATTTGTGATGGAATACAGGTTTTCATCACTGGTAGATGCCAGCGTATACTCACGGGCCAGTTGCTGGTCGGCATCCTGCACGGTAGCCGTTTCAGGTGCGGTACCGGAGGGCAGGAATACCCAGGCATTCATGAACACCACGATCAGGAATGCACTGATGGACACGGCAGGACGGGTCAGCCAGCTTGCGGCAACCTGCCATATACTGCGCTCATCAGCCTCCAGCCGGGCCTTGATCCGGGTATACAGGAAGGGATTTGCGGTAGCCCGCTGTGCCCCGTCCAGGCTGGTCAGGGTTTGTTCAACCCGGGTTTGGATCTGTGCCTTGTTGTTCATATTACATTTTTTTTGACGTTAACAGGAGGGCAAACTTGCTCTCAGGACCCCCTTTTTTGATAATATTCCTCCAGTAATTTCCGGAGGTTTCCTTTTGCCCTGTGCATCAACGACTCCACGGAAGAAACCGAACATTGCATCACTTCGGCCACTTCCTGATAGCTCAGGCCTTCCAGCTTGTGCAGGGTGAATGCAGTCTTTTGATTATCAGGGAGTTTATTGATTGCACGGAAAAGGATCTTCGCATTTTCCTTGTTTTCCAGGGCTACCCCGGGATGGTTGAACTCCGGATCGTGCCGCACTTCTTCCTCATTTACCCCGAACAGGCTTTGCAGGAAAGCAAAGCGCTTTTTCCGTTTCTTTTTCCGGAGATGATCGAGCGATTTGGTGACAGCAATACGGTACAACCAGGTGGAAAGCTTGGAATCTCCCTTGAACTGGCCGATCGACTCATAGACCTGGATAAACACCTCCTGGGTCACGTCCTCCGCCTCCTCGGCATGCTGCACCACACCCAGTACGGTGTTGTACACCATATCCTTCCAGGTTTCCACGACCTCACGGAAAGCCGCTTCTTCTCCATCCTTTAATCGGGCAATGAGTTCCGTTTCGCTCAAAACAGCAAAGTTTGGGGGGAAATTAGCACTAATTCAGCTTTTGACGAGCTATGAATCGGAAACCTGCACCCCTACCCGGAATTTTGATCCAAAACAGCATTCCGGAACCAAATTTGAAGTTCTAAAATGCATTTTGCCGAACTGGCTTATCTTGCAGCCTCAAATGTGAACCCAGATTATTATGGAATACAGTAAAATCATTGCCGTTACTGGCTTACCCGGATTACAGGAATTGATCAGCAGCAAAAGCGATGGCGCCATCGTCCGTTCACTCGACGATAACAGCACCCGCTTCGTATCTTCACGCGTTCATAACTTTTCACACCTCGAAAGCATTGAAATTTACACCCAGCGCGATAATGTAAACCTCGTGGAGGTTTTTCAGGCAATGGAGCAAAGCGGCGTGGCCCTTCCCGATGAAAAAGATGCCAAAGCCATCAAAGCCTATTTTGAAAAAGTATACCCCGAACTCGATTTCGAACGCGTATACAACAGCGACATGAAGAAAATGGTGAAATGGTTCACTGTTCTCAAGAAAAGCAATATCGAGATCAAATTGTCTGAACTGGCCGAAGAAGAGATCGCTGAAGAACCGGTAGCCGTTGCAGCACCCGAAGCGGAAGAAAAGCCCAAAAAAGCTGCAACAAAGAAGAAAGAACCCAAAGCCGCTGAAGAAGCTCCTGCTGAAGAAGCTCCCAAAAAGAAAGCAGCGCCCAAAGCCAAAAAAGAAAAAACAGAGGAAGAAGCACCTGCCAAAAAAGCAGCTGCCAAGAAGAAATAAACGGCTAGTCCCGGAAAGCTGTCCCGCTGTACAGGCAGGACAGCTTTTTCTTTACAGTATCCCAATATTTCCTGAATCAATTAATCGCTTTACATGGAAGTTTCAGCAGCCATCCAGAATGTTCCCCGGCATTTCCTTCCCGGAGATTTTACCATCACCACCTGGGAAAACCTGGAGCCTTATTTCAAGAACCTGCTCGACCGCACCATCAGTTCCACGGCCGACCTGGAACAATGGCTGAAAGACAGCAGTGAACTGGAAGCCGTGATCAGTGAAGACGCCTGCTGGCGGCAGATCCGCATGACCTGCGATACCACCGACAAAAAACTCGAAGAAGCATTTGTGTTTTTTGTAACCGAGATCCAGCCGAAAATGCAGCCTTATGCCGATCTGCTGAACCGCAAACTGATTGAATGCCCCCTTACCAATCAATTGGATGAAAAGAAATATTTCACCTACCTGCGGAGCATCCGGAAAAGCATAGAACTGTTTCGTGAAGCCAATATTCCCCTGCAATCGGAACTGAGTGTACTCGGACAGCAATTCGGGGTGATATCCGGCAAAATGACCGTGGAAGTGGATGGAAAAGAATATACCCTGCAACAGGCTGCCAAATTCCTGGAAAGCAAAGACCGCAAGCTCCGGGAACAGGTGTACTATAAAGTGAACGAAAGAAGGCTGCAGGACAAAGACGCACTGGATGAACTCTTCAGCCAGCTCATCCAGAAACGGCATCAGGTAGCCATCAACGCCGGTTTCAGCAATTACCGCGATTATAAATTCAGGGAACTGGGCCGGTTTGATTATACCAAAGAAGATTGCTTCCGTTTTCATGAAGCGGTGAAGACAGAAGTGATGCCCCTGGTGAACGAGATATACGCCCACAAAAAGAAAAAACTGAAACTGGACACATTGCGTCCCTGGGACACAGAAGCACAACCCGAAGGCCAGGAGCCTTTGCGTCCTTTCAACACAGGTGCAGAGCTGCTCGACAAAACCATCCGCTGTTTCGAAAAACTGAATCCCTTTTTTGCGGATTGCCTGCGCACCATGAATACCATGAACCGTTTTGACCTGGATTCACGGAAAGGAAAGGCTCCTGGTGGTTATAACTGTCCGCTGGCAGAAACCGGCGCACCATTTATTTTCATGAATGCCGCCGGACAAATGAATGATGTTACAACAATGGTTCATGAGGGTGGCCATGCCATTCATTCCTTCCTGGCCCATCCTTTGGAACTGACTGCTTTCAAGGAATATCCGATGGAAATGGCTGAAGTGGCGAGCATGGCCATGGAACTGTTCAGCATGGAATACTGGACCGTTTTCTTCAATGACACTGAAGCACTCCGCCGCGCCAAAGAGCATCAGCTGGAGCGTGTGATCACCATCTTCCCCTGGATCGCCACCATTGACAAATACCAGCACTGGCTCTATGAAAATCCCAACCATACCGTGGAAGAAAGAAAGCAACAATGGTTAAACATTCTTGCGGAATTCAGTTCCCCGGAAATAGATTACAGCGGACTGGACGCATTCCGTGCATACGGCTGGCAAAGGCAGCTGCACCTGTTTGAAGTGCCGTTCTATTATATTGAATATGGTATTGCACAACTGGGTGCTATCGGCATGTGGAAGCAATTTAAATCGGACAAGGATGCAGCGTTAGCGCGTTATATGGCGTCCTTAAGCAAGGGTGGAACATTGACCCTGCCCGAATTGTACCAGACTGCGGGGTTGGAATTTAATTTCGCACCCCAACATATTAAAACATTGATGCAATTCGTTAAGAGAGAGATGGATGCAGTGATGGGTTAATTCAACGTTAACTGTAAAAAATACCCTTAAAGTGGTATAGGCAATTTGAAGAGGAGGACTATCTTTGCTATGCAAGAATGAAGTAAACGACGGTAACGTCTTAAAATAGCTACTAATCAGAGCCTTAACCAAAAGTCCCGGTGTTTCCACATCGGGGCTTATTTTTTTACGCAATCCCTGCAGATCCCATTGACCACCATCTGGCAATCATGCACCTGAAATCCGGCAGGTAATTTCAACGCAGGTATATGCACGTCGTCCAGACAGGTGACCGTACCACAGCGGGCACAGATAAAATGCACATGGTCATCGTGGTGATGCCCTTCCGAACATTCATCCTTGCACAATGCATAGCGGACCGCATTGTCGGAGGAAGGGATCGTATGTATAATTCCTTTTTCAAGAAAAACCTGCAGGGTTCGATATACGGTGACCCGGTCAAATTTCTCTCCGGTTTTCTTTTCGATATCCGCATGCGCCAGGGCACCCTTGCTTTGCAGGAAAAGCTCGAGGATCTTTTTCCGGCTCTCTGTTACGCTGAGCTGGTTCCGTTTTAACAATATATCGATCTCCTGTACCATAAGGGGTATGTCATCTGTAAGTTACAATTCATTTCATTTTCCGAAAAGGTTATTCGAAAAGTGCTGGTCGGTGGCCGGCTCCTGCAGCAAAACTGGAATATCTTTCAGGATCAGGTTCACGTCGGTTTCTTTCAATCCATCGTAGATCTTGCGCACTTTGCCATTCCGGTCTACCAGGGCCCAGAACTGGGTATGCATGAACTGATCCTCAATTTTAGTGAGATTATTCTTTGGATCGTCCAGCAGGTAGCTGAGCCTTGCCGTATTATACAGGGAATCTTTGCGGCCCGTCAGAAACCACCATTTTTGGGTATCCACGCCCAGTGAATCGGCATAATGCTTCAGCACCGCGGCGCTGTCGGTCTCGGGATTGCAGGTATGTGATACGATCACAAATCCTTCCGTACCCTTGAACTGCTCATACACTTTCTTCATATTGTTATTGAGCATGGGACAGATATTCGGACAGGTGGTAAAGAAATACTCCGTCACATATACCTTTCCAGACAGGTCCTGTTCCGTAACCGGCCTGCCATCCTGGTTGGTAAAGCGGAAAGGCTGTACATAACTGAGTACCGGCAGTTTCACATCCCCGAAACCTGGAATAATCCGGGTGAGGGTCAGGTAAAAACCAACCGCTAACACTATGAAAAACAACGCGTAAAAGACAAATTTCCGATTCACTGGGTAATGTGTAAATGTGAAAATGTGGAGATGTGAAAATAAAAGACAAAAGTACAATGAAATCTTACTGAATCAATTGCATTCTTCATATCTCCACATCATCACATCTCCACATCTACAATTTGGATTTCGTTTCTGCAACAAAGTTGCAACAATTTCCTATCTTTGTCACATGAATTTCCGGATCAATTGGGACGCACTGGGCATTTCGGCCTCTTTGGCCTGTGCCATCCATTGCGCTCTCCTGCCCCTGCTGCTGCAGAGCCTGCCGGTATTCGGATTCGAACTGGTCAATAACCACTTGTTCGAATATTTCATGATCGCCCTCTCTTTTGCCATCGGCGCCTATTCCTTCTGGCACGGATACCGGAAACACCACCACAGCTTCCAGCCGATCCTGCTCTTCCTGATCGGATTTATCTTCTTGTTATCCAAACAGTTATGGCCCAGCCAGCACTGGTGGATGGTGATCCTGGCGATGATTTTCATCGTCACCGCCCATGTCCGCAACTACCGCTCCTGCCGGGTGCACAATCATGCGCATGCCGACGACTGCAACCATTAGGTGATGTGGAGATGTGATAATGTGGAGATGTGAAAATTGAATACAAAATATTGATTTACATATAAATACACACCAACCCGCATCTCCAGCCAATACTCAAATTCCCACATCTCCACATCTTCACATCTCCACATCTCCACATCAATATCTTTCCCGAATTCAAAAACATCCATCTCCCGCATTTGTTATTTTTACATTCCAATTAAAACGGCTTTCTATGATCAAGACAGGCAATCCCGTGATCAGTATCTATACCGAAATGACGCCCAATCCGGAAACCATGAAGTTTGTGGCGAACAAACTCCTCTATCCCGGCAAGAGCATCGATTTCCAGGAAGTAGCGGCTGCAAAACCCAGTCCCCTGGCCACCGAACTGTTCGGCTTCCCCTTTATCAAAGCCGTTTTCATTGCCAGCAATTTTGTGACCCTCACTAAAACCAGTGATACGGAGTGGACCGATGTGATCCCCACGATCCGCCAGTTCCTGAAAGAATACCTGGAAGAGAACAAGCCTGTGGTGAATGAAGAAGAAGTAGCCACCATGAAAGCGGAAAGCAGCAACCAGGTAACAGCAGATGATGACGATGTGGTGAAGCGCATCAAGGAACTGCTCGAGAATTATGTAAAGCCTGCCGTTGAAATGGACGGTGGTGCCATCCAGTTCAAGAGTTATAACGAAGGCATCGTAAACCTGATGCTTCAGGGCAGCTGTTCCGGTTGTCCCTCTTCCATGATCACCCTCAAAGCCGGTATTGAAGGCATGATGAAGCGGATGATACCGGAAGTGAAGGAAGTAGTGGCTGAAGCTGAATAATATTCCTTTATACCGTTACGGGTTGCGCGTCGGGGTACTTAAACCCTCACCCGCAACCCGTAACTATTTAATTATCTTCGCAACATGGACCAGCATACGGATATCAGCAGTTTGGGCGAATTCGGCCTGATCACCCATCTTACCAAAAACATCGAATTGCAGAATGCCTCATCCCTGGTGGGTGTAGGCGATGATGCAGCCGTGATCGACCATTTCGGCAAACAGACCGTGATCACGACCGACCTGCTGATCGAAGGCATTCATTTTGACCTGGCCTATACACCACTGAAACACCTGGGGTATAAAGCAGTGGTGGTGAACCTCAGCGATATCTACGCCATGAATGCCAACCCTACACAAATCACCCTTTCTATCGGCATCAGCAACCGGTTCAGTCTGGAAGCCCTCGACGAATTCTATGACGGCGTATATACCGCCTGCCAGCAATATGGCGTCGACCTGATCGGTGGTGATACCTCTTCTTCACAAAAAGGATTCATCATCAGCATTACTGCGATCGGCGAAGTGGCGCCCGGCGCATATGTGAAACGCAGCGGCGCTAAAAAGGGCGACCTGATCTGCTGCAGCGGCGACCTTGGCGCTGCCTATGTAGGTCTGCTTTTTCTGGAACGCGAAAAGCGCATTTTCCTTGAAAATCCGGGCGTGCAGCCTGATCTGGAAGGAGAGTCTTATGTGATCGGTCGGCTCCTGAAGCCGGAAGCCCGGAAAGATATCGTGGAATTCTTTGCAGCCAACCAGATCACCCCTACTTCGATGATGGATATCAGCGACGGGCTCAGCTCCGAACTGCTGCACCTCTGCGAACAGAGCGGACTGGGTGCGGTGATCTATGAAGAAAAGATCCCCATTTCAGAAGATATGAAACGGGCCGCCTTCAAGTTCGAGATCGACCCGACGGCCTGTGCCCTCAGTGGCGGGGAAGATTATGAATTACTCTTCACCCTCTCACAATCGGATTACGATAAGATCGTTTTAAACGAGCAGATCAGCGTGATCGGGTATATGACAGAGGCCGGGGAAGGTGCCCATATCCTTACCAAGGGAGGCAGCCGCCACGCCATCACAGCCCAGGGCTGGAATGCCTTTAAAAAATAAGCGGTTGAAAGGGTCATCATCGGCAAAATATATACATCAGTTAATAGTGGCAGGCCTGTGCTGCTTTCTCTTTGCATGCAGTGCATCCCGCAAGGCTTATAACCCCGCACATAAATTCGGGCCCGCCCAATTACAGGAAGACTACCGCATTTTCCGCTCTGTGCTCGAACGCCATCATCCTTCGCTGTACTGGTTTACGCCGAAAGACAGCATGGATGCTTACTTTGAAAAAGGCGCATCCCTGTTGAACGATTCAATGACCGAGCTGGAATTCCGCAACGTCATTTCCTATGTGATCAGTAAAATCCGCTGCGGACATACATCCGTACGCGGCTCGAAAGCCTACCAACGCTATATAGATACGGCACGACTCCCCACTTTTCCCCTGAGCCTGAAAGTATGGCCCGATTCCATGGCTGTAGTGCAGAACCTGAACCGGGGCGACAGTATCCTCACGCGTGGCCGCGTGATCCGGTCAGTGAATGGAATGCGTACGGACCAGCTTACAGATACTTTATTTGAACATATGGTTACTGATGGACGTGCCATCAATGGAAAATACCAGGCGCTGGCCAGCAGGGGTGGTTTTGGTACACAATACCGGAACCTCTTTGGAACCAGCAAATCCTACACAATCGAATATAAAGACCGTACCGGCAACTGGCAAACCACTACCGTTCCCGTGTTCATCCCCGTAAGGGATACCAGCAAGCCCCTTCCCCGTAGAAGGGATTCCACACTGGCCCGAAATCCGCAACCTGGTCCGCCATTATTGAACCCGGTCCGGAATATCCAGATCGACACTACCCTGTCATCAGCTTTCATCACACTCAACAGTTTTGCCCAGGGCAACCACCTGCGTCGTTTTTTCCGCCGCAGTTTCCGGGAACTGGACAACCGGAAGATCCGCCATCTGGTGATTGATGTACGATCGAATGGAGGCGGAGATGCAGTACTGGCCGCACAGCTCACCCGCTACCTGAGCCGCAAACCATTTAAATTCGCCGATTCCCTGTATGCTGTCCACCGCAGCGGTCCGGATCAACATTATATAAAGAAATTCTTCTTTTACCAGATCAGTATGTTCTTCATCAGCCGGAAAAAACAGGATGGCTTGTATCATTTTGGCTATTTCGAAAGGCACTACTACAAACCCCGGAAAAAGAATCACTATGACGGAGATGTATACCTGCTGATCGGGGGTAATTCATTTTCGGCCACCACCCTTTTTGCCAAACAGTTGCAGGGCCAGGCGAATGTTACCTTGGTAGGTGAAGAAACCGGTGGCGGCAGTTATGGCAATTCCGCCTGGATGATCCCGGATGTAAAACTGCCCAATACCGGACTGTATTTCCGCCTCCCGCTATTCCGTCTCGTGATGGATAAAGATGCCGTAAAAGAAGGCCGGGGCATTGTTCCCGATGTGATCGTACCCACCACTGCTGAAACGATACGCAGGGGGATTGATCCGAAAGTGGAGTGGGTGAGGAGAACGATCAGCCGATTAGCCAATAAGCCGATTAGCCAATAAATACATTTCAAATCTTAATTGCACATTACTGTATTTAGTAGTTTTTGTGCTTTTTTGTAAGAATCGGCTAATTGGCTTATCGGCTCATCGGCTCATCAGATATAACATGTATCACCTGATACGAATGATCTAATAAAACAAAACAGGCTTCATAGCCTGCATCTAAACGTCCGATCTTTTTGAAGTTAACAAGTGAGCCGGGTATACTGGTAGCCATGCGTAATGAAGCTTCCAGACTGAGTCCGAGCTGTTTCACCCCGTTCTCCACACATTTCATCATCGTAAGGGCAGAACCCGATAAGGTTCCGTCGGGTAACGCATAATGATCACCCTTGAAGAGGTGCTGATAGGCGCCGGTCTTCACTTCTGCCACGGCATCCGTGATATAGAAGAGGCGTTCGCCCATTAGTTTTTTTGCGATACGTACTGCCGCAAAATCGGCATGGATGCCGTCGCATACCACACTACTCATCACACTGGGGTGATCGAGTATAGCACCCACCATACCCGGAGCGCGGTGCTGGAGGGCCGACATGGCATTATAAAAATGGGTGGCTACCGGTATGCCATTATCAAAAGCGGCTTTCGCCTGTGCATAGGTGGCATTGGAGTGCCCTGCAGAAACCAGAATGCCCTGGTCTTGCAATAAGCGGATCAGTGCGGGGTCACAGCATTCCGGAGCCAGAGTCATCATGCGGAAAACCCCTGCTCCATCCCGCAGCAGTTTTTCAATTTCTTCGCGCACCGGTTGTTTGATCCAGGCTTCTTTATGTGCGCCCCGTTTAACAGGGTTCAGATAAGGTCCTTCCAGATGCACCCCCAGCAGCCCTTTTCCGCCAGCTTCCAGATAGGTTCTGGCAACGGCCAGCGACTGGTAAAATACGTCCAGGGTATTCGTAGCAAGTGTGATCATGAAATAACCGGCTCCGCCAGCCCGGCAATACGCATTAGTGGCATCCAGGGTTCCGACAGAAATATCCTCATGAAACATGCGTCCGTTACCTCCGTAGATCTGCAGGTCAATAAATGCTGGTGAGAGAATAGTGCCTTTAAGATCGTATTGCTGGTAGTGTGAAGGAATGGCATCAACAGGTACGATACCGGTAATGGTTCCATTATCCGTGAGCAGGGCCTGTCCATTAACCAGTGTATCACCAGTGAAGAGTGGACCGTTACAATAAGCAGTTGACATAATCGATCAGGGTTGTATCAGGAAATCATCGGCATCTTTCAGGAAGGGCAGTTTATTGCGCACATTGTCCAATTCATCACGTTGCAAGGTCAGGGTGTGCACCCAGGGCTCATGTGCTTTAGTAGCCAGGATCTCGCCCATCGGGTTTACGATCATGCTGTCGCCACTATGGTAAATTTCATTACCATCATTCCCTGTGCGGTTCACGCCCGCCACAAAACACTGGTTCTCGATAGCACGTGCCTGCAGCAGGGTTTTCCAGGCATGGTTACGGCGTTCGGGCCAGTTAGCCACATAGATGATGAGGTCATATTCTGGCGCTTTGGATCCGTCTTCCTGCAGGGCTCCGTTCTGGCGGCTCCAAACCGGAAAGCGGAGATCGTAACATACCAGCAGCAATATTTTCCAGCCTTTTACCGAAGCAATAAAGCGTTTGTTGCCGGGTGCATAATGCTGATCTTCATCAGCATATCCAAAAAGATGGCGTTTGTCATACACCCCATACTGCCCGTTGGGCAGCATCCAGATCAGCCGGTTGAAATAATCCCCGTTCTCTTCAATGATGAGGCTTCCGGTAAGAATGATCCGCTTTTCAGCAGCCACCCGTTTCATCCATTGCACCGATGGCCCTTCCATGGTTTCTGCCAGTTTTTCCGGTTGCATGCTGAAACCGGTACTGAACATTTCCGGCAAAATCACCACTTCCGTTTTTTCAGGGATACCCTTTATCAAAGCTTCCAGCTGGGCCAGGTTGGCGGCTTTGTCTTCCCAATGGAGGGAGGTCTGGATGAGAGAGAGGGTGAGTGAGGACATAATGCAATTTAATGTGAAAATGTGAAGATGTGGGAATACAAATGTGGAGATGTGAAGATGTGGAAATGGAATGGAGCAAAATGGGGGTTGTAAAGTACTATGAATGAAAGGGAGATATGAAGAATTTGATTAATTTTAACTGTATTCCATTTCCACATCTCCACATTAAAATGACTCCGCATAATATACTATTCCTGGATATTGAAACCGTGCCACAGCATCCGGCTTTTGACCTGGTGCCCCGGGAATGGAAAGAGCTTTGGGAAAAAAAGGCCGAGGCCCTGCTGCGCAACCGGGAAGACGAAACAGTAGAGAGTATTTATGGCCGGGCCGGCATTTATGCCGAATTCGGAAAGATCATCTGCATCAGTTGCGGAGTGCTGCAAGGCAGTGGCGCGCAAAAGCGGCTGCTGCTGAAGTCTTTTTACGGTGACGATGAAAAACTGCTCCTGAAAGAATTTGCGGATATGCTGCGCAAATGGGCTGCCGACCCCAATAAATTTCTCTGTGCGCACAATGGCAAGGAGTTTGATTTCCCCTATCTCTGCCGGCGGATGATCATCAACCAGATCAGTATTCCTCCCATCCTGAATACAGCAGGCAAAAAACCCTGGGAAGTCAGCCATATCGATACGATGGAACTCTGGAAATTCGGCGATTTCAAAAGTTATACCTCGCTGAACCTGTTGGCACATGCCCTGGGCATACCCACACCGAAAGATGATATCGATGGAAGTATGGTGGGCGATGTGTACTGGAAGGAAAAAAACCTGGAACGCATTGCCACCTATTGCCAGAAAGATGTGGTGACGGTAACACAAGTCTACCTGCGGATCATGGGGGAAGCGCTGGTGTTGCCGGAAATGATAGAGATCAAATAATGTGAAGATGTGAAGATATGCAGATGTGGAAATGGGAATACAGGCTATGATCAACTGTTTTCTTATTTTCACATTTCCACATCTTCACATTTACACATTAACTATGCGTACAAATTATTCAAGCGGCGCCAAATGGGAATCTATCGTAGGATATTCCAGAGCTGTGAAAGTAGGCAATACCATTGAAGTAACCGGTACAGTGGCGGTAGACGACAACAGTGAGCTGGTGGGTGCGGGCGATGCTTATGCCCAGACAAAATTCATCCTGCAAAAAATTGAAACTGTGCTGCAACGGGCCGGTGCTTCCATGAAAGATGTGGTGCGGACCCGCCTCTTTGTTACCGATATCTCACGCTGGGAAGAATACGGTAGGGCGCATGGTGAATTTTTCAGTGAGATCCGGCCCTGTTGCAGTATGATCGAAGTGAAAGGACTGATCGACCCGGGGTATCTGATCGAAATAGAAGCTACCGCAATTTTGATGTGAAAATGTGGAAATATGGAGATGTGGAAATTAAATGCACTGTAATCTTGATTTTCACATCTTCACATTTTCATATCTTCACATTTTCACATCTCCACATTTTCACATCTTCACATCTCCACATTTTCACATTTACACATTATCCATGAATATTGAAACCTTACGCGACTATTGCCTCGCCAAGCCGGATGTGGAGGAATCCCTTCCCTTCGGGCCGGATACGCTTGTATTCAAGGTAAAGGGAAAGATATTTCTGCTTTGTTCACTGGATGAAGCCGAACTCCGTTTCAATGTAAAATGCGATCCGGAAAGGGCCCTGGAATTACGGGAGGAATACAGCTGTGTATTACCCGGCTACCACATGAACAAGAAGCACTGGAATACCATTGTAGTGGATGGATCGGCCAGCAATAAATTACTCCGGGAGTGGATCGATCATTCGTATGAACTGGCGAGGAAGTAATAAGTTCTAAGTTGTAAGTATTAAGTTTCTTCATTTACTTATAACTTATAACATATTACTTATAACTTACAGATACTTATCGCCTTTATTCCGTTTCACCTCTGCAACATACTCCTTGATCTCCTGTTCGCGGTCTTTGCGGCAGATCAGCAACACATCGTCGGTGTCTACAACAATGTAGTCTTCCATACCCTGGATCACCACCAGCTTGTCGGTCTGGTTGTGCACCATATTGCGGTGGGCATCAAATACGATCACGTTATCGCCGGCAACGGCATTGCCGAGATAATCTTTCTCGAGGTTATCGTAGGCGCTGTTCCAGGTACCGAGGTCGCTCCAGCCGAAGGAGGACGGTATGAGGTATACATTATCGGCTTTTTCCATGATGCCGAAATCGATCGAGATATTGGTACACTGCGGATAGATCTCGTTTATAGCCTTGTCTTCCTCCGGGGTATTGAACTTCGATTTCTCGGCTGCAAACACATCATACATTTCCGGAAGGAATTTCTCGAAGGCGCTGATCACATTCTTCACCTGCCACACAAAGATGCCCGCATTCCAGAGGAATTCGCCACTGGATACAAAGGTTTTAGCCAGTTCCAGGTTGGGCTTTTCCGTGAAGGTCTTCACCTTGTACACATTATCCGAAACCGCATATTGCTCATACTGGATATAGCCATAACCGGTATTGGGGTGCGTGGGTTTGATACCAAGCGTGATGAAGGCATTATGCTTGTTCACGAAGGCCAGCGCTTCCAGACATACTTTCTTGAAAGCGATATTGTCCAGTATGAGGTGGTCGCTGGGTGCCACGATCAGCGATGCCTGGGGGTCTTTTTCCAGCAACTTGAATGATATATAGGCAATACAGGGTGCCGTATTCTTCCGGGAAGGCTCGCCGAGAATATTCTGGAGGGGCAGCTGGGGGAGCTGCTTTTTCACAATATTCACGTACTCGTTGGAAGTAACCACAAAAATATTTTCCGGAGGAATAAAGGAGGCGAACCGGTCGTAGGTCGACTGGATCAGGGTCCTGCCCGTATTGAGGATATCCAGGAATTGTTTGGGGTAATTGCTTCGGCTGATGGGCCAAAAACGGCTGCCGATTCCTCCGGCCATTATGGCAACGTAGTGGTTCTGGTTCATGGTCGGATGCAAAAATAGTTTTTTTAGTCCGGGATGCCCTTTTTAGGCCTTCTTTTTTAACACTTAGAATCCGGGAAAACAGCCTGTTTTTTTGTAACTTCGCTGCCCCAAAAAATCGGGCACCCGCTTGCCCGGCAGATCCTGAACAGAAATAGTTCCGCCCGTTTTCCCGCTTTTTTGGTAACTTAAGAAGCTGCCTGCGTTTGCAGGTGATCAACGGTTATGGCAACATCAGCAAAAAAACCCACCAAGTCCGCTAAAAAAGAACCTGCTGCCTCCAAAAAAGGCCAGCGCTTCAGCGGTGCCTCCCTTCACAGCGCACTGCAAGAGCATTTTGGCTTTGACGCATTCAAAGGCAACCAGGAAGCGATCATACAAAACCTCCTTGCAGGCAAAGACACTTTCGTGATCAAGCCCACCGGCGGAGGAAAAAGCCTCTGCTATCAGTTACCTGCCATCCTCAGCGAAGGGGTGGCCATTATTGTAAGTCCCCTGATCGCCCTGATGAAAAACCAGGTAGATCTGGTACGGAGCTACAGCAGCAAGGACGATATCGCCCATTTTCTCAATTCCACCCTCAATAAAAAAGAGATCAAGGAAGTACACGACGACCTGCTGGCTGGCAAGACCAAAATGCTCTATGTGGCTCCGGAAACCTTGACCAAACAGGAAAACCTCGAGTTCTTTTCGGACCTCAAACTCTCCTTTTTTGCGGTAGACGAAGCTCACTGTATTTCCGAATGGGGGCATGATTTCCGTCCGGAATACCGCCGCCTTAAGGAGATGATGACCCAGATCAACCCCGACATCCCGGTGATCGCCCTGACGGCTACGGCTACTCCGAAAGTGCAGATCGATATCATCGAGAACCTGGGACTACGCAAGCCGGAGATCTTTATTTCCTCCTTCAACCGGCCTCATCTATACCCTCAACCGCAAAACCACTGAAGAGCTGGCTGATATCCTCATGGCCAATGGCATCAAAGCCGTTGCCTACCATGCAGGTCTCGACAGCAAGCTGCGGGCTGAGCGGCAGGACCTCTTCCTCAATGAAGATGTACAGGTGATCTGTGCCACCATCGCTTTCGGCATGGGTATCGACAAACCCGATATCCGCTTCGTGATCCACTATAATATCCCGAAAAGTATCGAGAACTACTATCAGGAAACCGGCCGTGCGGGCAGGGATGGCCTGGAAGGCAAATGTATTCTTCACTATTCCCATAAAGACGTGGCCAAGCTCGAGCACCTGATGCGCGACAAGCCCCTTAGTGAACGGGAAGTGGGCGCACAGCTCATTCATGAAACCGTGGCTTTCGCCGAAAGCGGGGTCTGCCGCCGTAAAGTACTGATGAGTTATTTCGGGGAGAAATATGAAGAGGAGAACTGCGGTGCCTGCGACAACTGCCTGCATCCGAAAGAAAAGGTGGAAGCTAAAGACAATGTGGTCAAGGCCCTCAAAGTGATCAAGGCTCTGGATGAGCGTTTTGCCACCGAATATGTAGTGAATATCCTGATCGGCCGAAATACGCCGAACATCACCATGTTCCGTCACGACGGTATCGCCGAATTTGGTATCGGCAACGAGGAACCTGATCATTACTGGAATTCACTGATCCGCCAGATGCTGCTGGAGAATCTGCTGAGTAAAGACATTGAAGAATACGGCGTACTCAAGATCACCAAGGCCGGAACAGCTTTTGCCAAAAAACCGAAAGCCTTCCCGATCATACTGAACAACCGCTTTGAAGAAGCCAATGCCGACGATGAAGAAGGCAGCGAAAGCGGCAATACAGGGAATGCCACTGATGAAAAACTCTTTGAACTGCTCAAGGAGCTGCGCCAGAAGGAATCGAAGAAGAAAGGATTGCCGCCCTTCGTGATCTTCCTGGAAACCTCCCTGCAGGATATGGCGACTTTATACCCCACATCCCTTTCCGATCTGGAAAAATGCCAGGGTGTGAGCAAGGGCAAGGCCATCCGTTACGGGAAACCTTTTGTGGAGCTGATCACCCGCTATGTGGAAGAGAATGATATCGTGAAGCCGGATGATTTTGTGATGAAGAGTGTGGTGAACAAGAGTGGCAATAAAGTGTACATCATCCAGCAGACCGATAAGAAGATACCACTGGAAACCATTGCCCGCAACAAGGGCTGGCGCATGGATGAAATGCTGGAAGAAATGGAAACCATTGCCGCCAGCGGCACCCGTCTGAACCTCGACTATGCCATTGATGAAATGCTCGACGAGCATGAGCAGGACGAGATCCTCGACTATTTCAAAGGCTGTGAAACCTCCTCCCTCCAGGTGGCACAGGAAGAATTAGCAGATGGCAACTACAATTGGGAACAGCTGAAGATCATGCGGATCAAGTTTCTGGGGCAGTACGGAATGTAAGAGCGATGAGCCGATAAGCCGGTGTAATTCACTTTCGGTCTTCCGGACTTCCTGACTTTCGGACTTCCCATAGCAAGAAATTCGGTTAATAAATTTCCCGTTTCAGCGGTTTTCCCTTACTTTTGCTATCCCTAAAAAGTTATAAGTATTACGGATTAGGTAATAAGTATTTGATTTTCACGATCTTATAGCCTATAACTTAAAACGTATAACGTAACGGTGCGGTAGCTCAGTTGGTAGAGCAAAGGACTGAAAATCCTTGTGTCGGCGGTTCGATCCCGCCCCACACCACAAAGAAAATGAGGCGATTATGAAGAAAATTCATAGTCGCCTTTTTAATTGGTACAACATTGGTACAACAATTTTGATTTTCTCTTTTTGGTCCCTGCCAATGCTTTCCGTTATAAAGCATCCAAGCTATCTCCACTTTGATTTCACATATTTTTTAAGGAATAGTTTATTTTTTATGTTTTTGTCGTACTTATAGTAAGTATATCTCGACTAAATTGAACTTAAATCTTGTTTTAGTTTATTTAAAGCATTATATTAGTACTATGAGTACCGATGTGGGCAGCAAAATAAACCAACTACTTAATTCCCAGCCACAGGGAATAGTCCTGCTATCGTCTTGGTTAGCGGAACAAGGGTATAGCTATGATTTGCAGCAACGCTATAAAAAAAGCAACTGGTTACATTCGATAGGCACCGGCGCCCTTATAAGAACGAATGACAAAATAGAGTATGGAGGTGCTATATATGCACTTCAACAGCAAGCTAATCTTTCAATACATCCAGGTGGTAGAACCGCCCTCTCCTTTTTGGGTAAGGCACACTACTTAGAACTAGGGACAAATAAAGTTGTCTTATTTGGGGGTGCGAAAGAAAGGCTTCCTGTTTGGTTTAAGAAATATAATTGGGAGGCAAAGCTTCAATACTATGAATCTAGTTTCCTTCCAAAAGATTTAGGTCTTATAGACGTAGAATTGAAAACTTTTTCTATCAAAGTTTCAGGTGCAGCAAGAGCAATCATGGAATGCCTCTATTTGGCGCCTAAAGATCAAGATTTAGTTGAATGCTATGAATTGATGGAGGGCTTAAATAATTTGCCCCCAATGAAAGTGCAAATACTTTTAGAAAATTGTCAGTCTATCAAGGTAAAGCGCCTATTTCTTTATATGGCAGAAAAAGCAAAACACAGTTGGTTTGAATATTTAGATATAAACAAAATCGATTTGGGTAAAGGCAAAAGGAGCATTGTAAAGAACGGTGCTTTTGTTGACAAATATGGAATAACTGTTCCAAAAGAGCTGGAAGCGCATGGAAAAAATATATAGGAAACAAGTATCACTATTACTGACCGTTTTGCCAGTGGTGGCAAAAGAAAAGTGCTTTGCCCTTCACGGAGGTACAGCAATTAATCTATTCATACGAAACATGCCACGTCTCTCAGTTGATATTGATCTAACATATTTGCCAATCGAAGACAGAGAAACTTCGCTTAAGAACATTGCAGAAGCGTTACAACGTATAAAAACAAATATTGAAAGAGTTATTCCAGGGATGCGCATTACGCCAAGATTAGAGGCGGGTAAATTGCAGATTTCAGGAAACGGTGTAGATATAAAAATTGAAGTGAACCTGGTGAACAGGGGTTGTCTGAAAGAGCCAAAAGAACTTCCTCTTAGCGAAAAGACACAAACCTCGTTCGAGGCTTTTTGTGTCATGCCAATAGTACCAATAGGTCAACTTTTTGGAGGAAAAATAGTGGCTGCATTAGATCGGCAGCACCCACGTGATTTGTTTGATGTGAAATATCTACTGGAAGCCGAAGGGTTTACCGATGAGATAAAAGAAGGCTTTTTGCTCTGTTTGTTATGCAGTGATAGGCCAATTAATGAAGTCATAAGACCAAACTTTCAAGACCAGCGATCCGCTCATGAAAATCAGTTTGCGGGTATGACGGATGACGTGTTTTCTTATGAGGATTTTGAAGTCACGAGAGAGAAACTGGTTCAGGTCCTCAACCAAAGCCTGACACAAAAAGACAAAGAATTCCTATTAAGCGTCAAAGATGTAAATCCTGATTGGAGCATCTATGATTTTCAAAGGTTCCCTTCAATAAATTGGAAACTTCAAAACCTTCAAAAATTAAAAACAAACAATCCTGGTAAACACCAAGAGCACCTAGAAAATCTTAAAGTGAGGTTGAATATGTGATATAAACTGGTTCAGTTTTGATTATCAAAAAAGCTAGTTAAGGATTTCAAATTTCATTATTAAATAGCTATATGAAAGATATCGCGATAAAATATTACAATCTAGGGCTTGCACCTACAAGTATTTCATATATTAAAACAATATACAATCAAAAGGAAAATAACCCAGAAAAATCTCCTGCACATTCATGGAAAAGATGGCAAATAAGACGACCAGCTCTTGAAGAAATAGAGAAAATTAATTGGGATTTAAGTAGCGGTATAGGAGCAGTGCTAGGTCATTCAAGTCGATGTATTGATATTGACTATTGTGACGATATTGAAGTCATCAAAATATTTTTGCGAATTTTAAGATTGCCCGAGAATTATGAGTGGGTTGTAAAAAGCCCAAATGGGTATCATATTCATGTTATCTGTGATCCAATTTATTTTGCAACGGCAAAAGAACTTATTAATGGTGTACTTCCTGTATTACCTAACTCGAAATTTGCTTCAAAATTAAATAAAATTGAATTACGCTGGGCAAATCATATTGTTTTACCCCCCACAAATTATTTTAATAAAAAATATAAATTTATCAACACTGAATTTCCAGATAACAGTCCTCAATACGTTGAAATATTTAGAGTTTTTAGTGCATTATCTATTTTTTGTGGCACTAGCGGAAGCAATTTTGGCTTCTTTGAGGCTCAAAATATGATATTTCAAACAGCTGCTCCATCCGAAGGATACCCTTACATGGAAGCTATTCTAGGAGATAATAAAAATGAAGCATTAAAAAATGCTAAGCTTTCGACAGGATTCTATTCATATGAAGATGTGCCAAAATCACATAAAGTAGGTTATGTAGAATTTGGTTTTGGTTCTGGGAACTCACTCCATTTGAAAAGTTATCCTGAAATATTATTTCTTGATACTGAAACTACAGGCTTAATTAAAAACCCATTAGATTATACTAATTACCCAAGGTTAATTCAAATTTCAGTTGCAAATGCTAACAAAATAATTCAAACCTTTTATATCAAGCCTGAAGGATTTGTAGTTCCGGCTGAAATTGAGACGCTAACCGGTTTATCGAACGAATTTCTTCAAAAAAATGGCATTTCGATTATTAAAGCTTTTAAAAGTTTAGATATTCCTCATCGAAGTATAATTGTCGGACACAATATTGATTTTGATTTGTCTATATTAGATTCAGAATATTTGAGAGTTTCCAAAAAGCCTGGAGTATTTATTAACTACGATTTCCGAAAAGAGATTTACCCATTTTGTATTATGAAAAAATTTACCTCTATATATGGAGGTAAATTTCCGAAATTGACTGAGATTTATGAACATTTCTTTGATGAGTCTCCTAATATTAAGCTCCATAATACCGAAAATGATATTGGAATTTTAATGGATTGTTTTAATATTATGTCATTATATGGATATATTAATTATGATTATGAAAACGAATTAATTTATTAATTATTATGAATAAATTCAAATGGTTGTTAAATTGGTCATTGAGTAATATTACAGTTCGAGATGGCGATATATTACCAGTTTATTATGCTGGTCGCATGATTGGTCAAGTACAAATTTCCTTAGACAAGGATCAAATAATAGGCACTTTTGATTTAGTAGAGCATATCAATGAAAATGACTATATACTATATATGATATCTGTACCCGATCAAGGTAGTAATTTTTCTGTACTTAGCGGGATCAATATTGTGCCTAAAGAACAACTTGGTGATAATGTTACAAGATTCGTCAAGGATATGACCTTATTGTGATCATAAAATAAAAGGCGCACAAAACATTTAGGAGAAATAACATTCCTGACTCTGTTTGAAATGATAATTCCTTTCTTTTACCAACATCAGCATAGCTATTTATTAAAAGCTTTATTAAGTTTAGTAGAATTATTGGTTTATATCCGAAGGCACACCATACTAGAAAGACTCTAATTAACCAATGGCTTTTTAAATATATGGCCCTGACCACCACCATCAAACGCCTCATCTATCCGCTCTACATCTGGCCGCGGATCAGCCACAGGAAGCGCCAGCAGCTGCAGCAGGCATTTGATGCGATCCATACTGGTGAACCGGCTGAACGTTTCATGCCCATCCGCCTGTTCAGTAACCAGGAAGAAGACGGGATCATCCTGGGCCTGCTCGCCAAACTTAATATCCGCGAAGGTTTCTTTCTTGATCTGGGCTCGAACGACTGCATCAACAGCAATTGCGCCAGTCTAGTGTTCCATTTTAACTGGACCGGCATCTTTGTGGATGCCGATGAAAAACTCTTGCGCATCGGAAAACGGAACTACCGGTTCTTTGGCAAAGCTGATGGACTGGAATTTGCTCCGGCCTTTCTGGATCCCGAAACAGTGGATGCTTTTGTAAAAGGAATGGTGAAGGGTCGTGAAGTCGATTTCATGAGTCTGGATATAGACGGGAACGATTATGCCATCTGGAAGGCTATTCAATCCGTACAACCCAAGCTGCTGGTGATCGAAAACAGGATCGAATACGGGCTGGAAGAAATTGTAGTTCTACCTGGACCGGAAATACCCGCCGATCAATGGGGCGCATCCATAACCAGTATGGTA
The DNA here is from genome assembly GCA_044220945.1 of Chitinophagaceae bacterium. GTDB lineage: Bacteria > Bacteroidota > Bacteroidia > Chitinophagales > Chitinophagaceae > Endoryza. The sequence goes on from JBGAQC010000003.1 coordinate 298,946, forward strand.
CAACTGGGAAAAGCAAAGGGCTATACCCTTGTGGCAGCCAATGCAGCCGGGTTCAATACATTTTTTCTGCGGAATGATCTGTTGGGACTGAGCGGGTTGCAGGAATTAAAAGCAGAAACGGTTGTAAAAGGTTGACAGCCTTATAAGGTTGTCAACCTTCCATACAACCGCATCTTTATTTTTACTACCTTTCTTGTCTACAACCACTGCTATCATGAAAAGAATCAACCTTTTTTTCTGGATCACCACGATCCTCTTTGCCGGATTTATGGCCTTCAGCGCCTTTCCCAACATTATCAAAAACCAGGAATCCATCGATTTTATCAGTAAAGGGCTGGGGTATCCTGAATATTTTATACCATTTATAGGCGTAGCCAAAATGCTGGGAGCATTGGTGCTTGTTATACCCGGTTTCAACCGCATCAAGGAATGGGCCTATTCCGGGCTCTTCTTCGACCTGATAGCCGCTGGCTATTCGTTCTGGGCAACCGGCAATAAGCTCGGCTCCCCACTGTTCCTGCTATTGCCACTGGCGGTTGGTGGCGTATCGTATTATCTACACCACCAGCGCCTGAAAGCAAAAACAGCTTAACGGAGTAGTTTCACCTGCATGGCGATCGGGCCTTTGGGCCCGCGCCCGATTTCAAAAACAACCCGGTCGCGCTCTTTCAGCTGTTCTTCCATATTGGTAATATGGACGAAGATGCTTTGCCCGCTCTGCAGGTCGCGGATGAAACCATAACCTTTTGATTCATTGAACTGCATCAACTGGCCGGTTCTGGGTTCATCCGGTTCATTTCTGCCGGCAGATACGCTCAGGTCAATATCTTCAGCCTTGATCTCTACCCGTTTGGATGGATCAGGTGGCGTGGAGACAATATTGCCATTCTCATCCACAAAAGCGATCATATCGTCTATGCCGCTTTCTTTGAGCTTTTCCTTGCGCTGCTGCTTTTTCTCTTCTTTCTCTTTTTTACTTTGCTGCTTCTTGCGTTCCCGCTCTTTTTTATTCCAGGATTCTGACATCAGGTATATTTAATTTATGAATGGGTTGAACGTGAATGATGGTTCCGGCGCTGCTGGTGCGGGTTCCGGTTCCGTTGCTGTGGATGTTGCCTGCGGGGCAGCTGGTTCACTTTGGGCACAGCAACCGCCTTCGGCATTGCTTCCACTGCAGGCAGATCAGCCTGTGTTACCGGGATCTTTTTCCGGATCAGCTTTTCAATGCTGCTCAGGTAAGCCCGTTCCTCTGCATCACAGAAAGAAATGGCTATACCGCTGGCGCCCGCACGTCCTGTACGGCCAATGCGGTGTACATAGGTTTCAGGAACATTCGGCAGTTCATAATTGAGTACATGCGTCAGCTCATCGATATCAATGCCACGGGCCGCAATATCAGTAGCTACCAGTACCCTTGTTCTGCGGGTTTTGAAATTCTCCAATGCCCGCTGACGTGCATTCTGCGATTTGTTTCCATGAATGGCTTCCGCACTGATACCGTGTGCGGCCAAACGCTTGGCCAGCTTATCCGCCGCATGTTTCATCTGCGTAAATACCAGTAAGGTTTCAATGCTCCTGTCTTGCAGCAGGTGCACCAGCAACTGCGGCTTCTGCTGCCGGTCTACATGGTATACCGTCTGGCTGATCATTTCGGCTGTAGAAGAAACCGGAGTCACTTCAACTTTAACAGGATCCTTAAGCAGCATACCTGCCAGCTGACGGATCTCTTCCGGCATGGTGGCCGAGAAGAACAGGGTCTGCCGGTGCTGCGGCAGTTTTTTAATGATGCGTTTCACATCATGTACAAAGCCCATATCCAGCATACGGTCGGCCTCGTCCAGTATAAAATACCGGATATGATCCAGCGAAATGATCCGCTGCTCCATCAGGTCCATTAAACGTCCGGGTGTAGCAACCAGAATATCGACTCCGCGGCGCAACCCCTCCACCTGGGGCACTTGTGATACACCACCAAAGATCACCTGGTGACGGATCGGCAAAAAGGCGCTATAGGCTTTAATGCTTTCACCGATCTGTATGGCCAGTTCCCTTGTGGGTGTCAGGATCAAGGTACGGATGCCTTTTGGCTGAACCGCTTTCTGTTCGTGCAGCAATTGCAATACGGGTAAGGTAAAGGCTGCGGTTTTACCGGTTCCGGTCTGGGCGCAGGCTAATAAGTCTTTGCCCGACAATACGACAGGGATGGATTTTTCCTGAATAGGGGTGGGGGTACTGTAACCCTCTTTGCTCAATGCCTTCAGGATAGGCTCAATGAGCGCTAATTGATTGAATAACACAAAAAAATATTAAATGAAAAAAATTGATAAGGCTACTGGCAGTTGCCGGTACTTTATCCGCCTTACGTTAAAACGATCTGTAAAATGGGAAGAAGATCTACACAAGTTAAAGAGGCAGTAACATGAAGTGGGGCAAAGGTACCATTAATTATGGAGAGCACCTAATCTAAACAGATGGGAACTCCACAATAGCTAATTCTTAAGGAGTTATGAAGCAAAGCAACTGCTACAACAAACAGCAAGCGGGTTTTCGTCGCAGAATCCGGGCACTTGGTCTCATTCGCCCTTCCTGCGGTGTAACGTTATCTAGCTTTGTCCTACAAATCAAGAAAAAAGATGAAAATTGTTATCGCCAACCTGCTCCTGCTCCTGCTCACCATTGATGGCTTTGCCCAGGCCCCTGCGGCTCCGGCCAAAGGCCAGATGCCCCAGGTACCTGCTATCGGTGCCGCTTTCGGCAAAGTGGTCGACAGTGCAGGCAAGCCCCTCAACGGCGCTTCTGTGCTGTTGCTCTCCACCAAATTCGATACTGCCACAAAAAAATACAAGGAAGTACTCCTCAGCGCCAAAACAACCAAAGCCAATGGTGAGTTCCGTTTTGAATCACTCCCTTTAGTAGGCCAGTTAACCCTGAAGGTCTCCAATACCGGTTATGAGAATTTCGAAAAGAAGTTCATGGTGATGGATATGCCCAAAGGCGGTATGGGCGGTGGTGCACCTGCTCCTGCATCTAATGGCCAGCTGGCCATGAAAATGCCGGATGTGGAACGCGACCTGGGATCCATTAAACTGAAGATCGCTGCAACAGAATTGCAGGCAGTAACAGTTACCGGCTCCAAAGCCGGCCTGAAAATGGATATCGACAAGAAAGTCTTCAACGTAGAAAAGAATATCGTGAGTGTGGGCGGTACCGCAGTGGATATCATGAAAAATGTACCTTCCTTAAATGTCGATATTGATGGTAAAGTGACCCTTCGCAATGCCACACCCCAGATCTATATCGATGGCCGTCCCACAACGCTATCGCTCGACCAGATCCCGGCCGATGCCATTGAAAGCGTGGAAGTGATCACCAACCCCTCGGCAAAATATGATGCCAGTGGCGGTAATGCCGGTATCCTTAACATCGTACTGAAGAAGAACAAGAAGAAAGGATACAATGGCGGTATTCAGGCCGGCGTGGATAAGCGCGGCGGTGTGAATGGTGGCGCCAATTTCAACCTGAGGGAAGAAAAGTTCAATATCTCCATGAGCGCCTTTGGCAACCAGATGAAAAACCGCAATACCGGCTCTTCGGAAATTCGCAACCTGCTCAGTTCACCCAACCTGCTGGTGAACCAGACCAATAATTCACGGATGAACGGCGGATTCCTTTTCGGACGTATCGGAGTGGATTATTTCATTACCAACCGGACGACGATCTCCCTGGCAGGTATCAAAGTACATGGCGAGTTCAATCCGAAAGACATGCTGGTAACCGACAGTGCTTTTGAAAACAGCAGTTATGTCAGCTATAGTGAACGCAGCACGAAGAACCAGCGTGAATTCAATGCCAATGGCCTGCAGGGCAGTTTCAAATACCTGTTTCCCAGAAAAGGGGAAGAACTCACCGGTGATGTCAACTTCTTTTCCGGCAAGAATGGCGGCTCCGCGCTTTATAATACCAGTACGTATACAGGAAAGAACGGTACCATCCTGGGCAACCGGCAGCAGCAGATCATCAGCAGTGGCTCCAACCAGTTCCTGACCATCCAGACTGATTATGTACGCCCTCTCAAAAATGAAGGCAAGGTGGAAGCAGGTCTCCGCGCGCAGTTGCGGGATATGACCAATAGCCAGGGCAACTATTTCTATAATACAGGAACCGGAAAATTCGAGGCGATCTCCTCCTCTTCCTCCAATTACAAGAACAAAGACAATGTATACGCGGCTTATGTATCGATGACCAGCTCCGTGAAGAATTTCGGCTACCAGCTCGGACTTCGTGCAGAAAGTTCGGATTACAAGGGTGAACTGACCGATACCAAAAAGACCTTTACCAATAATTATCCGATCAGCCTCTTCCCCTCCGTATTCCTCAGCCAGAAACTGAAAAAAGACCAGCAACTGCAGCTGAACTATACCCGCAGGGTCAACCGTCCCTTCTTCATGCAGGTGATTCCCTTCATTGATTCCACCGATCAGCTGAACTGGTCGGTAGGCAACGCCGGACTGAAACCGGAATTCACCAATTCGCTGGAGTTTTCCTATTCAAAAAAATTCAAGGGTAATAATACATTCCTGGCTTCTGCCTACTATAAGTACAGTACCAATCTGATCACGCGTTATATGGATACGATCTCCATTAATGGTGGCGCCAAACGCCCGATCTCTACCTATATCAATGCCAATTCCAGCCGTTCTGTTGGTTTCGAACTGACCTCGCAGAACACCCTGGCCAAATGGTGGGACATGAACGCCAACCTGAACATCTATAATTCTAAGATCAATACGGATAATATCTCCGGCACATCTCAGGATGCCCTCTGGAGCTGGTTCGCCAAGATCAACAACAACTTCAAGCTGCCCGCCAAATTCAAGATGCAGCTGTCGGCCACCTACCAGTCGAAGACCAATCTTCCGGTTAACCAGGGCGGCGGTATGATGGGACCCCCCATGGGCATGTCGCAGAGCTCCGCACAAGGTTATATCAAGGCCAACTGGGGTGCTGATGCCGCTGTGTCCCGGAGTTTCCTGAAAAATGATGTGCTCACTACTTCATTCAGTGTGAACGACATCTTCCGGACCCGTGTGATGGACCAGTATTCGTACAGTGATTTCTTCACCTCTTTCAGTCACCGGCGTATGGATGCGCCCATGTTCCGCCTGAACCTCAGTTTCCGTTTCGGACAGATGGACCTCTCGCTTTTCAAGCGTAAAAACATGAAAGGTGAGATGGAAGGCTCGCAGGGTGCGATGCAGGGGATGCAACAGTAGTGGGAGGTGAATGGTGAATAGTCAATAGTGAAAAGTGAATAGAGAAAGGTTATCGGTAAACGGTAACCTTTTCTTATTTTAGGGAATGCTGAAAAAATGGATTACAGTATACTGGCTACTATTGAGCTGTACAGTCGTTCTGGCGCAGGAGAAGACGACATTGATCCGGAATGTATGGATATTGGATGGCAGCGGGGCACCTGCTGTTAAAGGAGCTGTTCGGATCTCCGGTGAAAAAATTCTTGCTAGCGGCAACCTGAATCCATTACCCGGCGAAACCGTAATTGACGGTAAGGGAAAAACCCTTGCGCCTGGGTTTATCGACTCGCACAGCCATCATTATGGCGACCTGAAAGCCCATCCGGACGCATTACCTCCCCTGAATCAGGGTATCACGACTATAGTTGTGGGGCAGGATGGCGGAAGCACACCTATGGACAGCATGGCAGCATTCTTTTCCCGTCAGCCTGTTGCAGTGAATGTGGCAAGCTATACCGGACACGCCACTTTGCGGGAAACGGTCATGGGAGAAAAAGACCTGTTCCGCACTGCAACTGAAGTTGAAATCAGCAGCATGAAAGAAATACTGCATCAGGAAATGCAGAAAGGTTCCTTTGGTTTATCAACCGGACTGGAATATGAAGAAGGCTTCTGGTCGAGCCGGGCCGAAGTGATTGCACTGGCCGCACAGGCAGCTGCTGACAAAGGACGTTATATCAGCCATATCCGCAGTGAGGATATAACAATGGATGATGCCGTGGATGAGATCATTGCCATAGGACGTATCACCGGTATGCCGGTCCAGTTATCCCATATCAAAATCGCGAAGAAAGACCGTTGGGGAGGGGCCCCTGCCTTATTACTCAAACTTCAGGCAGCCAGAGCTGAAGGGATCAACATCACTGCAGATGTTTATCCCTATACTTTCTGGAATTCTACTTTACGTGTCCTGTTTCCAAAGAGGGATTATGATAACCTGGCCAGTGCGGAATTTGCAGTTACCCAGTTATTCGATCCGGCGCAATCCGTATTGGCTGAATATGCGCCGGTTCCTGCCTACAAGGGAAAAACCATTACCGCCATTGCGCAGCTCCGCAAAGAAACAACGGCACAGACCCTGATCAGCCTGGTGCGGATCGCTGCTGAATTTGAAGAACAACATCCTGATCATAAAGGCCGTATTGAGGCCATTGTGGCTAAATCCATGGATGAAACAGATGTATCGAATTTCATCCGCTGGCCCTATGCCAATATCTGCTCGGATGGATACCGGGGTGGTCATCCCCGGGGTATGGGTGCTTTCACAAGAATATTGGCTCGTTATGTAAGGGAGCAGAAAGTATTGCCGCTGGAAACCGCTGTATTTAAAATGACCGGACTTTCTGCTGAACACCTGGGAATTACCGATCGCGGCCTGATTGCACCGGGTTATTATGCAGACCTGGTATTGTTTGATCCCGCAACAGTAAGTGACCGGGCAACGATTGCAGATCCGCAGGCCTTATCCGCGGGTATATTATCTGTTTGGGTCAATGGAAAGCTGGTGTACCGGCAGCAAAAGGGGACCGGGGTGTATCCAGGCAAACTATTGAAACCTGAGCTGTAAATAGCTGATGTTCTTAAAATCATAACTTAGATAAAACAACCGCTATGAATGCACGCCGCCAATTTCTCCGTCAGGGCTCTCTGGCGCTGGCCGGACTGGGACTGCTCCCCGACCTGAAGGCAGAGTCCTTTTTTCCCCGTTTTGTTCCCGGAGCTCCGATAGCCCTCAATTCGAATGAAAACGCATACGGCCCTTCACCCCTGGTGAGGGAAGCCATGCAACGGGTTTGTGCAGCCAGCAACCGCTATCCCGATGACACCATCAATCCGTTAAAAGAGAAACTGGCAGCATTCTGGAATGTTACTGCCAGGAATATCCTGCTGGGTGCCGGCTCTTCTGAACTGATCGGACTGGCTTGCCAGCTGGCAGCACGAAAGGGGAAACATATCCTGACTGCAGAACCTGCCTATAAAGTCTGGAACCGCCAGGCAGAAAGCTTCGGATTACAGATCCGCCGCACGGAACTGACCGCAGCCCGAACCTTCAACCTTCCGGCGCTTCTGAATGCCATTGACGAGAATACCGGGATGATTTATATATGCAATCCCAATAACCCCACAGGCACCGCTGTCGACTTTGAAGCACTTAAAGCATTTGCCCTGGCTGCTGCAAAGAAAACCCTGGTTTTTGTGGACGAAGCTTATACCGAATATGCTTCCATCCCTTCCCTGGCAGGCATTGCCATCAATGAACCGAATATCATTGTAGCGAAGACCTATTCAAAAATTTATGGATTAGCAGGTGCGCGCATCGGTTATTCCATTGCGGCAGCTTCCACTACGGAAGCACTGGCCGTAATGCAGCCCTGGGCTGATGCCAGCCTCAGCCTGGTTTCCGCAACAGCAGCAGCAACTGCACTCGACGATCAGGATTTTGTGCAGCAATGCCGGAAATATGCTGCGGAAGCCCGCATTCTCTGTGCAGACCATTTCACACGTTTATCATTAGAGTATATTCCTGCCGTTGCCAACTTCATGCTCTTTAACATCACACCGCTGAAAAAAGACCTGATTAAAGAAATGGCAGCCCGGAATATCCAGGTACAGTACCGCCAGCATTTCGGCGGTAACTGGTGCAGGGTGAGCATGGGCACTGTGGAAGAAATGGAAGTATTTTGTAAAGCCCTGAAAGAAATCGTGTAGTAAAAAAGGTTGTCAACCCTATAAGGTTGTCAACCTTCCATACAACCTCTTCTCCGGTTTCACAGCAGAAAAACGGGCTTTTCCCCTAAATTGCAGCCAAAATCAGCCTCCCGTCATGGAACTCGTCGCAAAACTCATACAGCTGCTCCCCTTGCAAACCGGCCAGGGCAAGAACGGCCAATGGAAAAAACAGGATTGTATCGTTGAAACCGAAGGCACTTATCCCAAGAAAGTGTGTATCTCCGTGTGGGGCGACAAGATCGATGAGCGCGTACTGCAGATCGGCAACAAACTGAAGATCCAGTTTGATGTGGAAAGCCGCGAATACAATGGCCGCTGGTATACAGACTGCAAGGCCTGGAAAATTGAGGCCGATGGCGCCGGTGGCGGATTCACCGACAGCGAGCCCGGTTTTGTAGCCGACAGCTCGGGCGGCGAAGACCTCCCTTTCTGATCTTTTACCTTATTTCTTTTTGAGGGGCAAGTGCAGGATCATGGATTCATTCTTGCCCTTTTCATTGGCTCGACTCTGGATGGTCCAGAGATCGGTGAGGTTATCTCCGTCTATAATGCTGCCGCTGTAATCGCCCCAGGATTGCCCGTCTGTAGCACCGGCACCCTCGCCGATATGGACAATACCTCTTGTGGTATTCAGTGGATCTTTTGCCAAACGGTAGGTAAAGCGCGGACTGATAAATCCGTTGCCGTTCACTTCCTGGAATCCGATGAGTACATCACTTTTCTTATTGACAGCAATGGTGGTCTGGATATAATTCGTGGTATCACTGCTCATCAGTCCTTGCTGCTGAATGGTTCCATTTTTGACATCGATCTGCAGCCATTGAACAGCCGAGCGTCCCTTGCAATTCACCGCTTGTGAAAACCAGATCGATCCATTCTGCAGTACCAGATTCTTCGGGTTGCGGTCGCCACTCGATACCACTTGTGCTGTACCATATTGCGGAGAAGGCGGCGGGTAATCTATATAGTCCAGCCCATGCTTTTGGGTAACCAAGGTTACTGCATAAGGAATCCCGTCTTTTCCGGTTTCCAGCTTCCGGATGGTATACACCGAATCATCGATATCAAAAAAGTAGAGTGCATCAACGGCATCCTGGCCAAAAACCGGATGCCCGAGACTGCCCTTGAAATGATATACGGTAACCGGCTTCCCGGCTTTTGCATCTGCGGTGCGTAATACAAACGTATTCTCGGTTCCGCCGGGATAGGAATAGCCGATCCATTGACGGCTGTAACCAATTCCACCGCCATCTACTTCCTCGGTGCGCGATACCGGATAGATATTCCAGGCACCATTGGGGTCTGCCGTTTCAGAAATACTGATGTTGACCGGTTTTTTCTTTTCCTTATCGTAATACCACCAGAGGTCAAATACAAAACTGCGGTTATGGATATCAAAAAACAGTTTGGGGTCAATGCCATTATTGAAGCATTTCTGCGACAGGCCGCGGATGTATTCCCCTTTCCGCGAATAAATGATCAGGCCCATATTGGAGGCCTCCATTACATAATCGCCGCCCACGGCAAGCTGTGGGTCCACCTGACGGTTCCCATCCATGGAGCCGTTAAACACCAGATAGCCGTTTACAGTGCGCGGATTGCCCCCCTGGCGCCGTTCCGGACAACTGTTATCATTGGTGAAATTCGTTTTCCGGATGGGCTGCACGGTTTCCTGAGAAGAAGGGAACTGCTGCGCCGGAACGGAAGTGGAAATAAAAAGGGAAAGTAGGAATGAAAGCCTGCGGAACGTCATATAACATGTTATGATTCCGCACTAAGATAACTTTTTATCAGATAGCTATCAGAGATCCATCTCTGCAACTACGCGACAGCCTTTGCCCGGTGCAGAATCAATCAGCACTTTACCGTCAAACAGTGCTGCCCGTGTACGGAGGTTCATCAAACCGATCCCTGTTGTTCGGATATGTGTATCGAAACCCACTCCGTCGTCGCGGATCTCCAGCCGGATCTTGCGGTCTTTCCGTTCCAGGTTGATCCACACATTGGTGGCTTCCGCATGGCGGTAAATATTGGAGAATTGGATCTGGAAGATCCGGTAGATATTCAGTTTCATGTTCTGGGGGATCTCAAACTCGTTGAAATGATCAAAATTGGTATGGATATTCAATTGCCCCAGGTCATTGAACTCGACAATGATCGTATTGATCAGGTCTTTCAGGCTGATATTGAAATCAGAAGGCACCACAAGGGAATGCGACATACGCCTGACCTCATTGATCGCCTCTGAAAGGATATCTTCTACTTTAACTATGATCGGGTCGTCTTTATGGATCGTACTCAGGAAGATCTTTGCGCTGGCCAGCATCTGGTTGATATTATCATGCAGTTCCTGCCCGATCTCAATCCGTTCCTTTTCCTGGGCTACTATGATGGAGTCAGTGATCTTCTTCTGGTTATTGATCCGCTCGAGTTTGATTTCCTGTTCCAGCATGATCCGGTCGGTGATATTTTCCTGGATGCTGATAAAATTGATGATCTCACCCAGATCATTCTTCAAGGGTGCAATGGATGCCGACACCCAGAAGGGATCACCGTTCTTCTTCATGTTTTTCAGCGTACCGTTCCAGATCTTTCCCCCGAGGATCGTTTTCCAGATGGCAGAATAGATCTGTTTGTTGGCTTCCGGCCAACGCAAGAATGCGGGTGTACGGCCTACCGCTTCTTCCGGCTTATAGCCGGAAAGACGGCAGAACACCGGATTTACATATTCAATGATTCCCTGAGTATCGGTAACAATTATCGGTGAGGGACTCTGTTCAAACATTTTGGTAAACAGCTTGAGGTCGGATTGGGCTGTCTTGCTGTTGGAGATATCCTGAAGGTATCCACTCAGGAAGCGTTTTTTTCCTTCGCCGGTAACACAACGCCCTACAACACGGAGCCAGCGGTCTTTCCCAAATTGATCGGATAACTGCAATTCCAGGTCAAAGGATTCGCCCTTACCGGTACAGGCCAGAATGGCTTTGTCAATGGCCCGGATATTAATATGATCGCGGAAAAGGGTATAGAATTCATTTCTGGAAAGGATTTTGCCCGACAATTCCGGCAATACCACATTAATATCCGTATCGAACCGGAAGACGGATGTCTCAAAATCATATTCCCAGCAGCCAATACGGGCCAATTGCAACATATCAGCCAGCTTTTGCTGGGCCTTGGGTATCGCAGCTTTTACAGCCTCTTTTTTCCTGGGTTGTTGCTGCCTGCGCACCACTTTCCAGTTTCCGTTACTGGAATTTTGTGCTGCTGCGATCTGTTCTTTGAAGTATTGAACTGCATGATGATTATCCGGGGGAAGAAGCAGTGGAATATCTGTGGGGAGCTGATGCAAAATAGTGCGTAAGGCCTCCAGGCTTTCAGCACTAACACCAAAAGCCAATAAAAACGGTGCAGGATCGGAACGGAGGTCCAGGCCTTTTTCGCCAGAAGCAGCTCTTTTCATAAAGGATGGGGTCATTAACAGCGCTAAGGGCTTTCACTTACTTAACGGGTTAATATTCAATAAATTAATTCAAAATTTCAGTCCCACCAAATTCTGTTTTAGTTTGAATACATCAGTACACAAAACTTGTGGGCTATATTATCAATTTGATTTATATCAAACATAGTGAATACCAATAGGACAGCCGCAAGACCGGATAGGCTGCTGTTCGCTGACAGATAAATGCCCGACATTTGTATGATTATGATCATGCGTTTTTGCCTGCTCACCGCTTTTCTGGCTTGTTTTTGCATTGCTGTCGCACAAGTAACAGATCCCCAGATCAATACCCAACGGATACAGATCGCCCGCGACAGTTTCGGCGTACCGCATATTTTCGCTCCCACAGACCCGGAAGTTGCTTACGGTCTGGCATGGGCGCATGCGGAAGACGACTTCACCACCATACAAACGCTGATCCTTACCGGAAAAGGAAAGCTGGCAACCTATATGGGGAAGAAAGGCGCACCCATTGATTATGTTTTCGGCCTGCTGGATCCCGGAAGGACGGTAAAGGCACAACTCTCCTCCCTGGATCCCCGTTTCCTGCAATTAGTGAAAGGGTATTTACTTGGGCTCGAAGCCTATGCACGCAAACATCCGGAGTCGGTATTGAATAAATATGTTTTTCCGGTTTCGGTTGAAGAATATCTCGCTGCTGCAACGTTCTCCATTGCCATTTTCAGCGGGGTGGACCGTGTTCTGCCGGCGATACTGAATAATCAGCAACCCATGCTTCCGGGTTTTATGGGTGAGGGCAGTAATGCATTTGCGATCCGCTCACAGAAATCGGCAGAAGGAATGCCGATGCTGGTGATTAATGCCCATCAACCCATTGAAGGTGCCACCGCCTTTTATGAAGCGCATTTATGCAGTGAAGAAGGCTGGAATATCCTTGGCGGACTCTTTCCCGGAGCGCCAATGATCTTTCATGGTGTCAATGAAAACCTGGGCTGGGCCCATACGGTCAACTTACAGGATAAAATTGATGTATACCAGCTGGAAACCGATAAAGCACATCCCGGACAATACAAGGTGGACGGGGAATGGCTGAAACTGGAAGAGCGCAGGATACCGCTCCGGATCAAAGGCATTCCCTTTACAGTGAAAAAGAAGGCCTGGTATTCCATTTATGGCCCTACTGTAAAAAGCCCGTCCGGCGCATATTTTTCACTGCGGCTGCCTGCCTTACTGGATGCCGCTGCCCTGCAGCAATGGTATGCCATGAACAAAGCACGGAACTATACTGAATTCCGTGCAGCCCTGGAACAGCAGCACCTGAGCATGTTTAATATCATTTATGCCGACCGGTATGATACGATCTTCTATGTATCGAATGGGAAAATGCCCGAACGCAATCCCGATCCGGCTTATCATTGGAACAGTACTGTGCCCGGAAATACGCGCGCCACTTTGTGGACCCGTTACAAACCTTTCACCGCTTTACCCCAATACCTGAATCCCTCGGGTGGCTACCTGTTCAATACCAATCACTCCCCTTTTCTGGCAGCTGCGCCGCAAGACAACCTGAATCCTGCAAACTTTGACCGGAAAGACGGTTATGAATTATACAACAATAATCGCAGTCAACGGGCAAGGGAGCTGATCAGTCCGCTGGACAAGATCAGTTATGCAGCGATCAAACAAATCAAATTTGACCGGCAATTGCCGGATAAGATCCTGTATCCGTATGGATATGCATCCGATTCCCTCTTTCTGGTGGATGCCAACCAGCATGATAGTCTTCGTTCACTGATTCAAACCTTAGCGCAATGGGACCATCGTGCCGATACGGGCAGCCGGGGAGCGGCTCTCTATCTGCTGGCGTATAGTTATATCCCCGAACTGAAGCAGCACCGCTCTGCTGAAACCCTTACCCTGGCCGAAGCCGTTCAGGTATACTCCTATATGAAAAGTTACCTGATCCGGTACTTTGGCACAACCGATGTTTCACTGGGGAATCTGCAAAAGCTGGTACGCGGCAAACAGGAATGGCCGCAAGCCGGCATCTCCGATGTGCTGGCTGCCGTGATGAGTGAACCGTATAAAAATGGATTAAGAAGAATGAATAGTGGTGATGCCTATATCGGATTCGTTCGGTTTCCGGTCAAAGGGTACCCCTTGATAGAAACGGTCAATACATTTGGTGCCAGCGCTGATCCGAAAAGCCCGCATTTTGCGGATCAGCGACCCCTATTCCAGGCGCAACAATTGAAAAAAATGACGCTCAGCCGCGAAGAAGTGCTCCGCCTGGCAGTCAGGGTCTATTATCCAGGATAAGAATTGCATTTAGTCGTAGTAACCTTCCACCAGACCGAATTCGCGCTCCGGGGCCTGTTCTTCCACCTGATGAAAGGCGCCGGGAGACATTCCAGTAAAGTCCTTATATACTTTAGCAAGATGCTGGTGGTCGTGGAAACCACATGCTATTGCGATGCGCAGCCAGCTGTATTCCGGCTTTGAATTCCGCAGCCGGAAGGCCTTATCGAACCGGATGATCCGTTCATACATTTTGGGCGTTACCCCGGCCCGTTCAATAAACACCCGCTCCAGGCTTCGTTTGCTC